>PBYI01000016.1 GCA_002729525.1 Nocardioides sp. | reverse complement strand
CCGAGCAGGCGGCCCCTGCTCGGTAACCCACGAATCTTGTGAGTGAGGCCCCGGCCCGCAACCACCTCAGCCCGAGGCGGTCACGTCATACCGTCTAGGTCTGCACGGGCCCGACAGTACCTGACGGTGACACTGTCGCAGTCGCGACAATCGGATAGAGTTTGTCCATGGCCACGGCGTTGAGGGAGTCCTATCGAGCTCACCTGCGTCAGCGGGCATTGGAGGCCGCATACGCCGAGACCGTTGAGAAGGGGTGGGACAAGGTCAGGGTAGGACACATCGCCACCTCGATTGGGGCCCCGCGCGCCATGCTCTACAAAGAGTTTGGAGACAAGCAGGGCTTGGGTGAGGCGTTGGTCCTTCACGAGGCCGAACGATTCCTGGCAGGAATCCAGAACGTCCTCACCCACTTTCCCGCGGATGCCGCAGGCGGGATCCAGGCGTCGGTTCGCTATACCCTGGCCGAAGCCGAAAAGAGCCCGTTGCTGCGGGCGGTGCTGGTGTCGCACCGGGACCCGGCGCTCGACACCGCGGCGCTCGCCACACCCACTGGCATGCTGCCCCTGATCACCACCTCCAGACGGCTCCTTGACGTCGCAAGTGAGACCTTGGCGGCATGGCTGCACGAACAGTTCCCCGAACTCGATGGCGCGGATGTCCAGGACGCCACAGACGCCCTTGTCCGCCTCGCTGTCAGCCATCTCGCGCTCCCCGGGGCCGACGCCGACACCACCGGCAGGCGGATCTCCGAGATGGCTCTGAGGTACCTGGGACTTCGCGGGGTCGAGTGCGTCGATACCGAACCTGCTGCACGCCTCGCTCGCCGGCGCTAGGTGCGGGATTGGTTTCAGGACGGCCCATCAGCGGGTCCGCGTCTCGTTTGTCGCGGATCCAGATGAGGATCGCGGATCAGGCGACGTCCCCTCCGCCCCGTAGATCACACGGCGGGTTTGGAGCGTAGCAGCGGGGAGCGTTCCAGCGAGTGTGCCGGTGTGTCGTCGTGGAAGGCCAGCTCGATGGCCCAGCGCGCCTTTGTAGATATGCGTTTCCGTGGATGGGCGGCAATCGACCATCCACTACGGCGGGCGGATGCCGGACAAGCGCTCAAGGCGTTCGAGGGCCGTCGTCGGCCCAAATGGGCTTGATGCGGCCGGAGAGCCGCACGCCCGAGTCCCACGGTCGATCATGGCCGCCTCCCGGCATGATCACGGGCACAGTTTCTATTCACAGGTTGACATTCTGATTGAAAATGTCGCACGCCTATGCAAGGCGTCACCTTCTGTCACCCAAGGATGGTTCCGCCGTCTCCCCATTGGACGTAGTGGAGGTCCATCGGCGAGGCCAGATGAGGCCTCGCGCGGGAGGACGCCGGCTCGCGGCGCCGCACACCCTACGGCCGCCCTTACGGCAGGTAAGACGACTCGCGACCGTGCGATGCCACGGCGGCGGACTCGTGGTGGTCGCCCGGACGAAAAATGGCCGGATATCCAGCGGATGACAGAGGTCAAAGTATGAGTACTGCTCCCGAGCTCACCCCAACAGCGCCGTTACGCAGGCCCGGCCCGGCAGGCATGTCGTCGGGGTCGCGGATGATCGCGAACGAAGCGCTTCGCGGCTCGGTGGCCTTCAAGGCCTTGTCGACCTTCGGCGACTTCTACACCTTCGTCGGGAAGGTGTTCCGGACCATGTTCACCACGCGATTCCGGTTTCGCGAGTTCGTCTCGCAGGCGTGGTTCGTCACCACCGTGTCATTCTGGCCGGCACTGCTCGTGGCGATCCCGTTTTGCGTCGTGATCATCTTCCAGGTCAACCAGCTGCTGATCCAGATCGGTGCGGTCGATCTCGCCGGTGCCGGCGCCGCGGTCGCGGTGGTGCGCGAGATCGGTCCGATCGTGAGCGTGCTGGTCGTGGCCGGCGCGGGGGCGACCGCGATCTGTGCCGACCTTGGATCGCGGAAGATCAGGGAGGAGATCGACGCGTTGGTGACATTGGGGATCGACCCGATCGAGCGGCTCGTCGTCCCACGGGTAATTGCCTCGATGCTGGTTGGCCTGGCACTCAACGGGATGGTGACCGTGGTCGGTCTCGTCGGCGGCTACTTCTTCTCCGTTGTGCTCCAGGGCGCGACTCCAGGGCTCTATCTCTCCGACCTGACCCTTCTGGTGGGGTTGCCGGACTTCCTTGCTTCGGAAGCCAAGGCTGCCATCTTCGGCCTGCTCGCCGGCCTTACCGCCTGCTACCTCGGTCTCAACGCAAAGGGCGGCCCGAAGGGCGTGGGCGAGGCCGTGAACCAGACGGTCGTGTTCGCGTTCATGCTGGGGGGTGTCAGATGGTCTGTGTAAGCGGTCGGTCTCAGCAAAGGAACGATGATGACTGCTGTGACCGAGGGAACCGGGCGACCGGAGTACAAGAAGGCTGCTGCTGCGCGGCGTGCTGACCGCGCGGACAAGCCAGGCTCGAAGGCCGCGGCCGAGCTCGCCTCGTCGGGCGCGCTGGACGAGCTGTTCGCCAAGATCGACTCCGGTGAGATCGAGCTGACCGGCGATGGGGGCTTCATCCCGGGCCTGATCAAGGCCACCCTCGAGCGCGGGTTGCAGGCTGAGCTCACCAGCCATCTTGGTTATGAGAAGGGTGACCCGGCGGCCTCAGCGGTGTCGAACTCCAGGAACGGCACGACGCCGAAGACCGTCGCCACCCAGACCGGGGACGTCGATCTGGCGATCCCGCGCGACCGCGAAGGGACCTTCACCCCGACGCTGGTCCCGAAAGGCTCGCGCCGGCTGTCGGGGCTCGACGAGATGATCATCAGCCTCTACGCGGGCGGGATGACGGTGCGTGACATCGCCCACCACCTCGCCTCGACGATCGGGACCGAGCTGTCGCACGAGACGATCAGCAACATCACCGACGCGATCGCCGAGGAGATCTTGGAGTGGCAGGCCCGGCCACTGGATGCGTTCTACCCGGTGGTCTACCTGGACGCGATCGTGGTCAAGGTCCGCGACGGGGCGCACGTGATCAACAAGTCCGCCCACATCGCCGTCGGCGTCGACATGGACGGCATCAAGCACGTCCTGGGCATCTGGATCCAGACATCAGAGGGCGCGAAGTTCTGGGCCGGGGTGTGTGCCGAGCTCGCCAACCGCGGCGTCCGCGACGTCTTGATCGTGTGCTGCGACGGCCTCACCGGGCTCCCGGAGGCGATCGAGGCCACCTGGGCCCAGGCGACCATCCAAACCTGCGTGGTGCACCTGATCCGAGCCTCGATGCGGTTCGTGTCCTACGGCGACCGCAAGACCGTGGCGAAGGCGCTGAGACCGATCTACACCGCGTCCAGCGACAAGACCGCCCGCGAGGCCTTCGACGCGTTCCGCGACTCGAACTGGGGCAAGAAGTACCCCCACGCCGTGGCCACTTGGGAAGCGGCCTGGGAGCGGTTCATCCCGTTCCTAGCGTTCCCGCCGGAGCTGCGGCGGGTGATCTACACGACCAACGACCTCCGGCAAGGGAGGCACGACCGTCGCCGGCAGCCGGGTTGAGGTCACCATGACGCCGGTCGACGGCGACTGGAAGATCGCCAGCCTCAAGCCAGTATGAGCCCGCGGCCCACACCCTGGGCGGTCATCGCCTGCGGCTGGGCTTCGGACCGCAGCCACCTCGCCTGATTTGAGCACGTCCAGATCGGTAGGGCGCTCGACGCTCTTATCCCGCGCCCGAACCTGCTTGGCGACACTGCCAGGCGGAATGACAGCGGGACCTCCGCGTGGTCGTGCGAACGCTGCTCGGCGACTCGGTGCAGACACTGGGACTCTCGATGTCTACAAACGAAACAGAACTGTCTATGCATTGACAAAATCGACGATAATGTCTCATTCTTGTGGATGTCGCCGTGCCTGCCAAGGCAGGCCGAGCTGAGGCAAAACGGCACACGGAGCCAAAGGCCTGACCAAACCCCGGGTCCTGAACGCACGAGTCCTGCTCCGCGGCAAGGCAACGTCGAGCGGGGCCGCTCACGGAAAGGGAATTCAATGACGAACCTCCTCTCGTCGGCGTTGCCGAAGCGGCGCGATCGACTCTCGTCAGTGCTCCTGGCGCCGCTACCGGTTCGGGTGGACGCGGCCCTGCGTGGGCTCAGCGACCAGTGGCCGGTCCATGAACTCGCCCCGGCTCCGGCCGGTTCCGGCCTCAAGCCGGTTCAAGGGACCGCCGGCCTTCCTCTTCTCGGCCACACCTTGGATTACATCCGGTTCGGATCGGACTTCACGCGTGCCAGGTACGAGCGACTTGGCCCGGTCTCCTGGATGGGCGCCTTCGGCACCAAGATGGTGGTAGTAGCCGGCCCGGATGCCACACAGGAGGCGCTGACCACCAAGGCGAAGTCCCTTTCCCAGGACGGGTGGACCTATCTCATCGACGCCTTCTTCCACCGGGGCCTGATGCTGATGAGCTTCGACGAACACAAGATGCACCGACGCATCATGCAGGAGGCGTTCACCCGTGATCGGCTCGCCGGATACGTCAACCAACTCGGACCGACGCTGGAGGCCAGCATCCCCGCGTGGACCACCGGCAAGTCCACGCGCATCTACCCGCTGCTGAAGAGTCTGACACTTGACATCGCCACCGAGGTCTTCATGGCAGGACGGGGCGGGAGCGAGGACACCGACGCCATCAACGCCGCCTTCGTGGCCACCGTCCGCGCAGCGAGCTCGATCGTCCGCGTCCCGCTGCCAGGAACGCGCTGGCGAGCCGGGGTCCGTGGGCGGGCCTTGCTGGAGGCCTACTTTGCACGGCACTTGCCCGCGGCCCGCAACGGTCAGGGCGGTGACCTGTTTGCCGGGCTGTGTCACGCGCGGACGGCTGAAGGCGACGCCTTCACCGACGAAGACGTCATCAACCACATGATCTTCTTGATGATGGCGGCCCACGACACCTCGACCATCACCACTGCCGCCGCCGCCTACTTCCTCGCCAAGCACCCGGCGTGGCAGGAACGGGCTCGGGCCGAGTCTGACCAACTCGGCGAGCGTACGCCGAACATCGATGACCTGGAGTCTCTGGCGACTCTCGACCTTGTGATCAAGGAGACACTCCGTCTGGTGGCGCCAGTGCCGATCGTGATGCGCAAGACGGTCGAGGACGTTGAGATCGTCAGTCACTTTATTCCAGCCGACACCCTGGTGGCCGTGGCTCCGGCGGTCAATCACTTCGACGAGTCGTACTGGACCGACCCCGACACCTTTGACCCTACTCGGTTCAGCGAGCCGCGGCGTCAGGACCAGGGACACCGCTTCGGGTGGATCCCGTTCGGCGGCGGGGTGCACAAGTGCATCGGTCTTCACTTCGGAACCCTTGAGGTCAAGGCAATCCTCCACCAGATGCTGCGCAACTACACCTGGACGGTTCCGGACGACTACGAAGCAAGGTGGGACAACACCTCGCTACCGATCCCGGTCGATGGGCTGCCGATCACACTGGAGCGCAGGTGAGTCAGACACCGCTGTCGTTCCTGGAGGCGACCGAGTTCCTCGACATCGAGCACGATGCCGTCCGCACGTTCGCCGCGACCGCGATCGGCGATGCGAGCACCGACCAGGAAAAGGCGATACGGCTCTTCACAGCCGTACGCGACCAAGTCTGGTACGACCCCTACTCCGTGTCGGACGATCCGGCCCATTACCGAGCGAGCTTCGTCCTCCAGGCCGGCCGCGCCTACTGCGTTCCGAAGGCGGTGCTACTGACCGCGGTTTGCCGTTCGGCAGGGATTCCGGCGCGGCTGGGGTTCGCCGACGTCCGCAATCATTTGCAGACCGAAGCATTGCGAGCGCGCATGGGCGGCACCGACCTCTTCGTCTTCCACGGATACAGCAGTATCTGTGTCGACGGCACGTGGCTCAAGGCGACACCGGCGTTCAACACCGAACTGTGTGCTCGGTTCGGAGTGCCTCCCGTGGACTTCGACGGCGAAAACGACGCACTGATGCACGCCTTCACCGCGGACGGAACCCAACACATGGAGTACGTCCGCGATCGCGGTGTGTTTCAGGACCTGCCCCTGGCCGCCATCTTGGCTGAACTTCGAGACACCTATGGACCGATGGTGGACGCCTCCTCGATTTCGGTCGATGACGCGTTCGCCAAGAGACCCACAACCCAGACCAGGCCCGATGGAGCTTCCCACGGGTCCCACTCCCCGCAGGAGGCCCGATGACGAGCACGACGACCGCAGCAGCCAACCTGGAGGTGCGGAACCCCTCCGACGGCCGACTCGTCCAGACCATCCCCGTGCACGATCGCGAGTCGGTCGACCGCATCGCGGCCGAGCTCCGCCTCGCCCAGCGCGGATGGGCCGAGGCTGGCCCGCGGCAGCGTGCGCGGTGGATGCGGCGGTGGCGCGACTGGATCCTGGCTCACACCGATGAGCTCACCGACCTCCTCCAGGCCGAGACGGGGAAGGTGCGCCCTGACGCACTCGTGGAGACGACGGCGTCCTGCGAGTTCATCAGCTACTACGCCGATCATGTGGAGGACTTTCTTGCCGACGAGAAGGTCAGCTCCTCGGGCATCCTGAGCCTGCCGAAGCGGCTGTCCAAGACCTACCAGCCTTACCCGCTTGTCGGTCTCATCACGCCGTGGAACTTTCCGATCACCCTCTTTCTCATGGATGCGGCACCTGCACTGGCTGCCGGCTGCGCGGTCCTTGCCAAGTCCTCGGAAGAGACCCCGCTGACCTGCGCGCGGGTCATCGAAGGCTGGCGTGAGATCGGTGCCCCGCCCGTGCTGGCGCACGTCGCGGGAGCGGGCGACACAGGCGTCGCGGTGGTCGACGCTGCTGACTTCGTGCAGTTCACGGGTTCCACCGCAACCGGTCGTGCGGTCGCCATCCGCTGCGCTGAGCAGCTGAAGCCGCTGAGCTTGGAGCTGGGCGGCAAGGACCCCGCCATCGTGCTCGAGGACGCTGACCTCGCTCGAGCTGCCGAGGGCGTCGCTTGGGGCGGCCTGTTCAACGCAGGTCAGGTGTGTATCTCCGTCGAACGCGTGTACGTCGTCGCTGAGGTCTACGACGAGTTCTTGGACCGCCTGCTTCACCGGGTGCGGTCCCTGACCCAGGGAGCCAAGCCAAGCCATGACGTCGGCGCGATGGTCACCTCACGACAGGTCGACATCGCCGACACCCACGTCAGCGAGGCGGTGGCCGCCGGTGCGAGGGTCATGGTCGGCGGAACTCGGAGCGCGGTCGGGAACTACTACGCACCGACTGTCCTCGTCGACGTCGACCACACGATGGCCTGCATGACCGAGGAGACCTTCGGCCCCACAATCCCTGTCATGCGGGTCGAGAATGAGGATGAGGCCGTCCGCCTGGCCAACGACTCGCCCTACGGATTGTCGGCGACGGTGTGGACTCGCGATCACGCCCGCGCGCGGCGAATCGCTCGACGGCTGGATGCGGGCGCGGTCAACATCAATGACGTCTTCAGCAACCTGTTTGCCACCACCTTGCCCCACAGTGGATGGAAGTCCTCAGGTATCGGCGCACGCCTCGGCGGTGCCAACGGGCTGTACAAGTACTGCCGGGTCCAGGCGGTGACAGAGCCGCGCATCCCTGTCCTGGCACGCGAACTCACCTGGTATCCGTACACCTCCCGGCGTACGGCCATCGCCGGACGAGTGCTACGCGCGGCCGCTGGACGCGGAGTGCGGCAGCGCCTCGGCCTGAAGAAGGAGAACAGCAAGTGACGAGATCCACCTCCAATGCCACGAAGATCGTGGCGATCACCGGCGGGGCCCGTGGCATTGGGTACCAGACCGCCAAGGAGCTAATTCGACGAGGCCATCGTGTCGCGATCGGTGACGTCGACGAGGCACGCGCAAAGGAGGCCGCAGCCGAACTCGGGGTGACCGTCGTCACTCGTCTCGACGTGACCGACCCCGACTCGTTCCGGACCTTCCTCGACACGGTCGAGAAGCAGCTCGGTCCTCTCGACGTGCTGATCAACAACGCGGGCATCATGCCCACCGGGCACGCTCACGAGGAAGATGATGCCGTCACTCGCCGCCAAGTGGAGATCAACGTGCTCGGAGTGATCTTCGGAACCAAGCTCGCCTTGCAACGGATGCTGCCCCGCCGTACCGGACACATCATCAACACCGCGTCGCTGGCCGGTGAGCTCTCGGTGCCGGGTCTTGCCACCTACTGTGGCACCAAGTTCGCAGTCATCGGATTCACCGAGGCCGCCCGGCAGGAATATCGCAAGTCCGGGGTCCAGCTGTCCACCGTTCGACCTACCTTCACCAACACCGAGCTCGTGTCCGGCACCGCCGGAGCCAAGGGACTGCGCAACGCTGAACCCCAGGAGATCGCTCGAGCGACGGCCGACCTGATCGAGCGCCCTCGCCCGTTCGTACGCGTCACCCGCCTCGCCGGCGGCATGGTTGCGGCGATGAAGTTCGTGCCTGGACCGGTAGCCGCCGGGCTGGGTTCGGCGCTGGGCACGGACTCGGTGTTCCTCGACGACGTCGACATGGGTGCTCGCCAGGCCTACCTGGATCGAATCAGGAACAACTAGCCCTCGCCGAACCATCCGATCACACGAGAAGGACGTCACATATGCACCCAAGGACCTTGATTCAGGACTACCCGCATCGGATGGGGGGGCACTGCGGTTCGGGTGCGATGCGGGATCTTCTGCACTGGCACGGTCTGGGGTGGGACGGACCGCCCGACGAGGGCCTAGTCTTCACACTTGGGGGCGCCTTGGGCCTTTCCTACCTCCGATCGAGCGACCTCGTTCCCCCGCTGTATCTGGTGGGACGAGGCGCTGATTTCGAGGTCGAGTTGCCTTTACGCCTCGGCGGGCTGGTGCAGGTTCTCACCACCGACGATCCCGACGAGGGATGGTCGTGGGTTCGCGACGAAGTCGACGCCGGCCGACCCAGCCTCGTGTGGGGTGACATCTCCGAGCTACCGTACCTGCGGGTCCAGCTGCAAATGAGCCGCCACGACATTGTGGTGATCGGCTACGACGAGGCCACGAATGTCGCCTTCGTCGTCGACAACGACCGTGCCGAGGTGCAGGAGGTTCCACTCGAAGCGTTGGCTCGGGCACGGGCCTCGGTGGCTTTCCCGCAGCCGACGCGCCACTGCACGTACCGCATCACCTGGCCCCGCGCGCTCCCCGCGATTGAGCGTGTGGCCGCAGGCGCGTTCAGTCAGTCTGCGGTCAACATGCGCGATCCGTCGCAGCACGGCATCGCCGATCCCACGACGGCGAAGGTCGGCGGCGAAGGTCTGGCAGCGGTCGCTGAGTTGGCGGACGACGTCGAGACCTGGGGCGACCTTCCCGACGACGAGCTCGAGATCCTCCTGTTCAGCCTCGGCGCGTTCATCGAGAAGGCAGGCACCGGTGGCGGGCTGTTCCGGCGGCTGCTCGCCGATGGGTGCGCGGACGTCGCTCGGCTGACCGGCGACCCCGCGACCGCAGAGCTTGCGGTCGCCGCCGCGCGTTGTGCGCAGACCTGGACCGCCACGGCACGCGCCGCGATCCAACGCGAAGCTCACGTTCGAGCTCGGGTCGACGCGGTGGCGTCGATGGCGAGTCTGCTGCCGGAGGTCGAATTGCGTCTGGTCGAGTCCCTGGAGCGCGCCGCCGCCTCCTTGTCCGCAGATCGCTGACGGGCACTGTTTCCGGACGCGCGGCGAACCCTCCGCACAGCAGTCCGTTCGAATGTACTCACGATGAAGGAATGTCATGCAGAGCACGATGATGAATGTCCCGTTGACGACCACGGCGATTCTGCGCCACGGCTCGAGCGTCCATGGCTCAGCAACCGTGCGGACCCTTCAGCCCGATGGGTCCGTAAGGGTGGGCACCTTCGCTGAGGTCGGCCGCAGGGCTGCTCAGCTGGCCAACGCGTTGCGAGGCTGTGGGATCACGGGCGATGAGCGCATCGCAACCTTCATGTGGAACAACCAGGAGCACACCGAGGCGTACTTGGCGGTGTCTTCCATGGGCGCGGTGCTGCACACCCTGAACCTTCGCCTCACCTCGGAGCAGCTCGTCTACATCGGCAACCACGCCCAGGATCAGGTCGTGATCGTCGATGGCAGTCTGGTGCCCCTGCTGGCTCCCGTGTTGCCGCAGATCACCAGCGTGCACACCGTAGTGGTGACCGGTGGCGCCGATCTCGCCCCGCTGCGCCGCGACGGGGTCACCGTTGTGGGCTACGAGGAGTTCATCGCTGCTCAGCCCGAGACCTTTGACTGGCCAGACCTCGATGAGCATTCGGCAGCGGCTATGTGCTACACCTCCGGCACCACCGGCAACCCCAAGGGCGTAGCCTACAGCCACCGGTCGACCTACCTGCACTCGATGGCGGCCTGCGCCGCCGACGGCCTCGGAATCGGCTGTGGTGACCGGATCCTCGCGATCGTGCCAATGTTCCACGCCAACGCCTGGGGCCTGGTCTACGCGGCCTTCATGTCAGGTGCCGACCTGCTGATGCCCGAGCGATTCTTGCAGGCCGAACCGCTGGTGCGACTGATCGATGCAGAGCGGCCGACGATCGCCGGGGCGGTCCCGACGATCTGGAACGACGTCTTGAACTACCTGGAATCGAACCCCGGCCACGACGTTTCCTCGCTCGGCCTTGTCGCTTGCGGTGGCTCAGCGGTGCCTCTGCACCTGATGCAGACCTTCGAGGAAAAATACGGCATCGAGATCCTCCAGGCGTGGGGGATGACCGAGACCTCGCCGTTGGCCGCCGTTGCGCGACCTCCTGCGTCACTCGACGAGCCGGAGCGGTGGCGGCTGCGTGCGACCCAGGGCCGTCCGGTGGCTGGGGTGGAGTTGAGGATCGTCGACGACGCCGGCCATGCGCTTCCTCACGACGGCGCGTCGGTGGGAGAGCTGCAGGTGCGCGGACCCTGGGTCACCGGCGCCTACTTCGAAGAGGAGGACGACGGGGAGAAGTTCCACGACGGCTGGCTCCGCACCGGTGACGTCGGTCGCATCGATTCACGGAGCTACGTCACCCTGACCGACCGCACCAAGGACGTGATCAAGTCCGGCGGAGAGTGGATCTCCTCCGTGGAACTCGAGTTGCTGCTTGCCGGCCACCCCGACGTTCTGGAGGCCTCCGTGATCGGGGTCCCGGACCTGAAGTGGCAAGAACGGCCCCTGGCTGTGGTCGTCGTACGCGAGGGCAGGGAGCTCACGCCGAGCCAGCTCCGCGAGTTCCTCGAGGGCAAGGTGGCCAAGTGGTGGCTGCCTGAACGCTGGTGCTTCGTCGCCGAGGTGCCCAAGACCTCGGTCGGCAAGTTCGACAAGAAGCGCCTGCGCTCCCTGCACGCCCAGGGCGAGCTGGCCGTCATCGAAGTCTGAGAAACCTTGACCCATTCGGAGAGCGCGAGACTGGACGGCAGAAGAGGACTGATGTGCGTGGCGGCAGCATGCGACCAAGGCGACCAGCGGGTGCCCGCCGGCGGCGGCGAAGTGAATCTGCCCGGTGATGGGGGAGTGATCTCCCGGTGGACGGAGCACCTCGCGGGTCAGGACACGGTGGAGATCGGCCAAAGGCTGCCACCCCACTCCCCGGACTGCGCAGGGTGCGGACCCCGCAATCCCGCTGGCCTGGATCTGCAGGTCGTGCGCACCGCGACGGGCGTCGAGGCGGTCCACCGCTTCTCCGATGCTCAAGTGGGTGCCCCTGGCATTGCGCACGGAGGAGCGGTCGCCCTCGCCTTTGACGACCTCTTCGGATTCGCCCTCTACACGGTCGGTTCGCTCGCCGTCACGCGCAGCCTCACCATCGAGTACCACGCCCCGTTCCGGCTGCACCGTCCCTACACATTCTCCGCGCAGGTCGCCCAGCGCGAAGGACGTCGACTGCTACTCCATGCTGACGCCTGGGACGACGCCGGCCAGAAGGCAGGGTCGGCCGCGGCTACCTTCGTGGTGGTCGGTCCTGGACATTTTGCCGCGGGCGCCGAACAAGGGATGGGTCGGGGCGATTGAGAATCGTTGACGCGACATCCCGACGTTCGCGGGGCTACGCTGGCGGGTCGTCTGCTCTGAGGAGCGATCGCGAACGCCACCGAGAGTCCGCGGAGCACAGCTCGCGGATGCGACTGGGAGAGCGCCGCCCGTACCGAACGGCTACTGCGGCCGGGATTGGCATCGGGGAGCGGGGGACTGACCACCTCATACCTGCACCCATTCCCGAGAGCGCGGTCTTGTGCAGGCTTTGCGTTGCGCCGCGCGACGGCGACATCGACGAGAAGGACATGACCGCCGCCGACGTGAGCACCGACTACCTGTGCGCCCAGCCCATGGCGGGAATCCGGTGATGTTGCCCGGAGCGCGACCTGAGTGGGGCGTGGCGTGGTGGGTGGCCTTCTTGGTCTGCAAGCCCGCGCTTATCCTAGTGCGACGTCGGGACTGGCGTGGACTTGACCAGATCCCCTCAAGCGGCGGGGTGGTGCTTGCCGCGAACCACGTCTCTCATGTGGACCCGCTGCTTATCGCCGAAATGGTGCTCGCGCAAGGCAGGACGCCAGCATTTCTGGCCAAGAGCAGTCTATTCGGAGAAGGGATCGTGGGGCGGTGGTTCCGAGCCGCCGGGCACGTGGAGGTGGATCGCTCGCATGGCGGGGACGGATTCGGCGCCGCCTTGACGGCGCTTCGGGGCGGTGCACTTCTCGTGGTCTATCCCGAAGGGTCGATCACGAAAGACCGTGACGGCCGCCTGCTGAATCTGAAGACAGGCGCTGTGCGGCTGGCGCTCGAGTCCGGCGCACCCCTCATTCCGGTGGCGCAGCGCGGTGCTCAGGACATCCTGCCCGCCTATAGCCGACGGCCGCGGCTGTTCAAGCGGCCCATTGTCACCATCGACGTCGGTCGCCCCCTAAACCTGACTGACCTCAGACAGCGCGGACTTGAACCGGAGGCGGTCCGCGATGGAACACGACGACTCGCCGACACTCTGGGGCAGATGGTCGAGGAGCTGGAAGGCGGGCAGCGTGCGGACTGATCGCCAGGCGTCGGTTTCGGCGCAATGGGTCATGAGGTACCGACGAGCGCGGGACAACTCGGCGCGGGCAGCAGTTGCGATATCAGGATGCGACACGGGCGTGGTTGGCCGCCTCTTCGTCGAGCCGACCGGCAGTCGGTCAGTGCGAACGCCAGCCGCGGCCGGGCTCCGGGTCACGATCCTGGCCTGGCACAGCCACCCCCGTTGGGATCGGTGAGTACCGTGCCCGTCGAGCTTGCCGCCATCGTCGGTCTAACCGGGCTGCTAACGCTGACACTCCTCGCCCTAGTCGTATCGCGGCTACAACTGCGAAGGGCCCGAGGCCGGGTTGCCGCCCTTGAGAGCGAACTCGTAGGGAGCACCGGGTCACGCAGCCGCCGGGTCACAGGGATGGCGGTGAAGGCGGTGGTTGAGACTGCGACCCGTGTCCGCGAGGGCGGAATCAGCGGTCTTCTCGTCTCCTCAATCGAGGACATCACCCGGTGGGTGACCGAGGACCGTGCGACGATCCTGCGTAACGCGGCACCCGACGGCACCGTCACGATCTTCTTCTCCGACATCGAGGACTCGACCATTCACAACGAGCGGCTTGGTGACGATGAGTGGGTGCGGCTGCTCGGGGATCACGACCGCATCGTTCGCGAGCAGATTAGTCGTCACCGTGGCCACGTTGTCAAGACGCAGGGCGACGGCTTCATGGTCGTCTTCCGCGAACCGGTCGACGGTGTGCGAGCAGCGATCGACATCCAGCGCAGGCTCGACTCGTTAACCGCGAGCGAACTGCGGCATACGCAGGTCAAGGACCGAATCGGCCTCCACGTCGGCGCGGTAGTGGCCAGGGGCGGCGACTATTTCGGCCGCAACGTGGCGATGGCTGCCCGGGTGGCGGGACACGCCGCAGGCGGCCAAGTCGTCGTGTCGGACGACTTGCGCCGCTGCCTGGGCGAGGTCGCGGATTCCGAATCCGAGTTCGACCTCGAGCCGGGACCCCGGACCGACCTCAAGGGCCTGTCCGGGGTCCATCAACTGTGGTGGGTGCGCTGCGCTTGAGGCCCCGAAAACTCGAGCTTTCGCTGGCCGATGGAGACTGGCAAAACACCCCCCCCCGCACGGCCTCCGCTCACCATTCTCTTGCGCCACCGACACGGCAAACACCGTCCGATCCCAGGTGAGGCGTTGCGAACGCGCGAGTCAAGACCCAAGTCAACTGGGCTTGGGCAGAGACCGGGCGATGATCTCCTTCATGATCTCGGTGGTGCCGGCGTAGATCTGACTGATCCGCAGGTCGGTCCACGCCCGCGCAATCGGGTACTCCTCCATGTAGCCGTAGCCGCCGTGGAGTTGCAGGCACGTGTCGGCCACCTGTTGAGCGCGCTCCGAAGCCCAATACTTCGCCATTGCAGCGGTCGGGATGTCGAGCCTGCCCTCCACATGCAGGGAGATGCATTCGTCGACGAAGGCGCGTGTCACGCGGGCCTCGGTGGCAACCTCGGCGAGTTTGAATTTCGTGTTTTGAAACCCGAAGATCGGCTTGCCGAACGCCTCGCGCGACAGCGTGTACTCATGCGTGAGGTCGAGCATCAGATCCATCGATGCGGCGCAACTGATGGCGACGAGAAGGCGCTCCTGCGGGAGCTGCATCATGAGCTGAATGAAGCCCTGACCCTCCTCGTCGCCGAGCAGGTTGCTGGCGGGGACGCGCACGTCGTCGAAGAACAGCTCGCAGGTGTCTTGTCCCTTGAGGCCAATCTTGTCGAGCACCCGGCCGCGCCGGAAGCCCTCGGAGCTGGTCGGCACGATGACCAGCGAGACGCCGGCCGCGGCTTCGTCGGGATTGGTCTTGCAGGCCAGCAGAACCATATCCGCGTGGTAGCCGTTGGTAATGAAGGTCTTGGCGCCATTGATGACGTAGTCATCGCCATCGCGAATGGCACGGGTCTTGATTCCCTGCAGATCCGACCCAGTGCCGGGCTCCGTCATCGCGATAGCGGTGACGACCTCGCCGGATGCCATCTTGGGGAGCCACTCCTGCTTCTGCTCCTCGGTGCCGTAGTGCAGCAGGTAGTGCGCGACGATGCCACTGTGCAGAGATGCACCCCAACTGCTGTCGCCGACGCGCGCCTGCTCCTCGATCAGGATCGCTTCGTGATGGAAGTTGCCGCCGCCGCCGCCGTACTCCTCCGGAATGGACGTGCACAGCAGACCGAGCTTGCCCGCTTGTGTCCAGAGCTCGCGGTCGACGCGCTTGTTCTTGATGAAGCGGTCGATGTTGGGCTTGATCTCCTTCTCGCAGAAGGTGCGGGCGAGATCGCGGAAGTCGTCGAGGTCCTGGGTCATCCAGGGCGAGCGGCGGCCGGGCATGGGTCCTCCAAAGGGGTCGTGGGTGCCGGGTACAACCTGTACCACCCTACGGGTACAGGTTGTACCCGCGCTAGTGCGATGGGTTAGATTGCGGACGTGGATCTCGCGAGGTGGGTGGACACGGCGGTCGTGCGTCGATCGACTGCGCACGACTCCCACCGCGCCCCACGACGCGAGCAGATCGTGGTTGCCGCGGCTGGTGCGATCGAGCAATATGGCGCTGGGGTAGGCACCGCCCAGATCGCCGAGCGAGCCGGAGTGGCGAGACCTCACGTCTACCGCCACTTCGACAGCAAGGACGACCTCGAGAGCGAGGTACTGCGATTTGCCGCCACCCAGCTAATCGAGACCGTGCGTCCCGCGATGCGGCACAGCGGCACCGCGCCAGCGATCATTGAAGGTGTGATCGCGGCCGCTGTGAGGTGGGCTGCAGAGAATCCGAACCTGTATCGATTCATGGCCGCCCGCCAGCAGACCAAGGCAACTCATCGGGCTCGGCTGGGGCGCACGCGATTCCTCGGAGAGGTGGTGGCCGCAGCTTCGGCGTACTTGCGCACCCCTGACGTCCAGGTTGAACCACCCGACGGCGTCATGGCGGGGCTGATGGGCATGGTCGATGCGGGCATCATTTGGTGGCTCGACCACCACGACGAGTCCCAGGATGAGGTCGTCACCCGTATCGCCCACCAAGTTTGGTTGGTCATGAGCGACCTCGCCCAAAGTGTCGGGCTCGCGATCGACAACGACAGTTTGCTCACCGTCCCATGAGGACCGAAACCTTTCGCCTTGCCCATCGACTTCGCGGGCAGGTCAGAAGTGGCGTGTAGCAACGGTGGAGTATGTGCTCTGTTGAGAACTCCTCGAGGGCGAGCCAAGAGGTCCCGGACTTGACCCCGGTGCTTCTGTGCCTTCAGGGACACACGTCCTGCAGCCGACCCCGATGATTCGCATGACGACACGGCTTGCGGAGACGGGCGGAATCGGGGGTCGTTCAATGATGAGGAGATTCGCGGCGGCGGCTCCCCGCATGCTGCGACTAGTGTCTGTCAGCGATGGTTTCCGGACTCGACCCCTCAGTGCTGCGCGCCGCCCGCGAGAAGGCGGGCCTGACCCAGCATGAGTTGGCGCGTCTCGTTGGTGCCGCCGGTGGGGAGCGCATATCTCGTTGGGAGCTGGGCGCGTCGGTTCCTCGGCCGGATTTCTTGGTGAAGCTTGCGAGAGCCCTCGACATCCCGACCCTTCGTCTCATTCACATAGATGGTGAGGTTCCTGATCTCAAGGCACTGCGTTTGAAGGCCGGACTGACGGTGCCCGAGCTGGCTGCGGCCGTCAACGTGGCTGTGCCGACCTACTACGCCTGGGAGCAAGGCCGTTGGACCCGACTCCCAGCAGCCACGCAGATTGAGAGTCTCGCGCGTGGGTTAGCAGACACAGTTGACGTCGTCGCCGCGGCCTTCCAGGAAGCCCGACGGCAGCGCCTGCGGCGCGGACAGGTCTAGCGCCGAAGACGAGCGGGGGGCTCCCGAGTTCGTCCGTAATCCACAAGGGGAAACTCCTACCGAAAAGTCCGCATGATCTGTGGTCCCATGGACCTGGACGTTCGGTGCGTGCAAGCGCTCAGTCCCATCGGGGGGACTGAGCCACGCAACCACTTCCCGTCAGGACTCGGGCGATGACATCTCGGAATCGGTCAGCTGTGGATAACGACTCTGTCGATAGAAATGCACTAGTCTGTTGCTATCGAGTCGGGCTGGTGATGACCGCTCCCGGCACGTCTTGACACGTAGGTGATCGAGACAGGAGAGGACTCGGGATCCATGTCGATGAACACTGCTCAACAACCACGGGACCAGGAGCGCGCCAGTATCAAGGCACCTCCCGACCACAACCACTTCCCACGGCTGAGGCGCCGCCGCAGTCGTTGGGTCCTGGCACTCTGCGCGGCTCTTGTCGCTGCCGGCGGCCTGGGGACCGCATTCGCGTTCACCTCGGTCAACGACACCCAAGAGGTCCTCGTCGTCAGCAGCGACATCAAGCGCGGCGAGACCATCGAGGCCGGCGACCTCGCCGTCGTGCGGCTCAGCGTCGACCCGGCGCTGACCCCGGTCCCCGGCAGCCAGAAGGCCGAGCTCGAGGGCACCCGCGCCGCCGTCGACCTGTGGGCCGGCACCCTGCTCACCGAACAGGCAGTCGCCGACAACCTGGTGCCGGCGGAGGGAGAGTCCCTTGTGGGCATCAGCCTCACGCCCGCCCAGATGCCTTCAGAGCCGCTCTACGGCGGCGACGTCGTCCGGATCGTCACCACGCCCGGCGACCAGGGCCAGATCACCGACAGGGAGCCGGTCACCATCGAGGCCACCGTCGTTGGTGTTAGCCGGATCGAGGAGACGGGGGAGACCGTCGTCGACGTCTCCGTGCCCGAAGCCAAGGCGGCCGACCTGGCTGCCCGGGCTGCCACCGGACGGGTCGCACTCGTCCTGGACGCCCGGGAGCGCTGAAGCATGGCGGTGATCGTCCTGGCCGCCGCGAGCGGTTCGCCCGGCGTCTCCACCACGGCGCTCGGGCTCACCCTCAACTGGCCCCGACCCGTGCTCCTGGTCGACGCCGACCCGACCGGATCTTCCTCGGTCTTCGCAGGATACTTCCACGGAACCCAGGAACCCACCGGCGGGCTGATCAACCTCGCCCTCTCCCTGCGCGAGGGAGCACTGGCAGACGCACTGCCCCGCGAGACGCTGCTGCTGGACTCCGAGGCGCCGGCCGAGCGGTCGGTCTGGTTCCTGCCCGGCATCCGCGCCCACGAGCAGGCACCCAGCTTGCAGCCGCTGTGGGATCCGCTCACCGAGCAGCTGCGCTCCCTCGAGCACAACGGCCAGGACGTCATCGTCGACGCCGGCCGGCTCGGCCTCGCCGGCTGGCCCCAGCCGCTCATCGCCGCCTCCGACCTGACCCTGCTCGTCACCCGCAGCTCACTGCCGGCACTGGCCGGCGCAACCAGCTGGGCCAAGACCCTGCGGGCGCAGTTCGCCGCAGTCGGCGGCCTGTCCCGTCTCGGGGTCCTGCTCGTCGACGAGGAGCGCCGCTGGCCCGCGGTACCCACCGGCGCCCGCGTCCGCCCCTACACCCCCCGCCACATCGCCAAGGCCCTCCAGATCCCCGTGGTCTCCTCCGTGGACTGGGAGCCCGACGTGGCCGCGGTCTACTCCCACGGCGCCCGCAAGCCCCGAAAGTTCGAGTCCTCCGCACTGCTGCGCGGCTACCGGGCCAGCGCCGCGGCCATCCAGTCCATCCTCGGCGCCAACCAGGCCGCCCTCGCTCCCACGAACGGAGGCCACGCATGAGCAGCAACGGACACCACCCCGACACCAACGGCCGCGACCCGCTGCGCGCCGACGAGTGGCTGGAGGCCCGTCACGCCGCGAACCGCGAGCAGACCTCGCCCTTCGCTCGCGGCCGCGCCACCAACGGCACCCCACCGCCCCCGTCGCCGGTCGTCGAGGACCACGACCCCACATCTCTGCCGATCTTCGCCGGCGCCTGGACCAGCACCGGCGAGGGCCAGCTGCCCGGCCGCGCCCGCTCCGAGTTCAGTCTGCGCCCGCTTGTGGCGCCCGCGGAGGACCACATCCACGGCGCGGATGGCGAGGTCGAGCTGGACTGGGAGCTGATCGCGCAGTACCGCGCCGAGATCTCGTCGCGACTGACCGCTCGGCTCGACAAGGAAGGTGGCCGGGTCACTGAGGAAGACCGCGAGCAGATGGGCCTCGACGTCATCGAGGAGCTCATCAAGTCCGAGGCCGAGACGCTGGTCTCCACCGGCCGGCCGCCATGGACGACCGGCCAGGAGAAGGCACTCAAGTCCGCCCTCCACGCCGCCCTGTTCGGACTCGGCCGCCTGCAGCCCCTCGTTGAGCGCGAGGACGTGGAGAACATCATCGTCATCGCCCGCGGCCACGTCTGCTCGGTGTGGCTGGAGCTCGTTGACGGAACCCTGGTCGAAGCCGCCCCGATCGCCGACTCCGAGGACGAGCTACGCGAGTTCCTCTCCGACCTCGGCGCACGGCAGAACCGGCCCTTCACCGAGGCCCGCCCGCACCTGGACCTGCGGCTGCCCGGGGGAGCGCGGCTCGCGGCCGGCTCCTGGGTGATGGCCTACACCTCGGTCGTGATCCGGCGCCACGGCATGCGCGAGGTGTCGATGGACGAGATGGTCTACGACCGCAAGGCCTGCAGTCCGGTCCTGGCCGACTTCGCCGCCGCCTGCGTGCGTGCCGGCAAGAGCATCGTCGTCTCCGGCGTCCAAGGCAGCGGGAAGACCACCTGGGTCCGCGCCCTCGCTTCGTGCATCCCGCCCTGGGAGATGATCGGCACCTTCGAGACCGAGTTCGAGCTGCACTTGCACGAGCTCGTCGACCGGCACAAGATCGTCCACGCCTGGGAGCACCGTCCCGGATCCGGCGAGGTCGGCATCGACGGCCGCCAGGCCGGTGAGTTCAGCCTCGAGGAGGCCATCCACCACTCCTTCCGGTTCAACCTCGCCCGCCAGATCGTTGGCGAGGTCCGCGGCCCCGAGGTCTGGAACATGCTCAAGGCCATGGAGTCCGGCCCGGGCTCGATCAGCACCACCCACGCCCGCAGCGCCGAGCACACCATCGAGAAGCTCGTCTCCTGCGCCATGGAGAAGGGCCCCCAGGTCACCCGAGAGCTGGCCATCAGCAAGCTCGCCGCGGCGATCGACATCGTGATCTACCTGCGCTCGGAGGTCATCCCCAACCCCGACGGCACCTTCCGCAAGCAGCGCTGGGTCGAGGAGGTCCTGGTCGTCCAGCCCAGCATCGACGCAGCCCGGGGCTACGCCACCACCCCGATCTTCGCCCCCAACCAGCTCGGCCAGGCCGTCGCGACCGGCAAGCTCGACAACTTCCTTGCGCAGGAGCTGGCCCGCCACGGGTTCGACCTCGAGGCGTACAAGGCCGAATCCCTGGCCAACCCGGGGGTGGCCACCTCATGACCGCCGCGTTCCTGCCCGCCGTCTTCGGCGCCCTCATCGTCATCGGCCTGATCGGGATGGTCTACGCGATGATCCCCGCGCCGCCCAAGCCGCCACGGCCCGCACGGACCACCACGCCATTCGGCCGCCTGGGCAGCTGGTTCATCCGGCTCGACCGTCGCACCCGGATGCTGATGGTCGGCGGCGCAGTGGCCGGCCTGCTGGTCGCGTTGGTGACCGGCTGGGTGATCGCAATCGTGCTCGTCCCGGCCGCGATCGTCGGTATCCCGCTGCTGCTCACGCCCCCGCCGGCGGCCGCCAGCATCGAGAAGCTCGAGGCGCTCGAGGAGTGGACCCGATCACTATCCGGCAAGCTGACCGCCGGCCAGTCCCTGCGCTCGGCGCTCATCAAGTCCCTGCAGTCCGCTCCGGCGCCGATCGAGCGCGAGGTCGGNCTGATGGTNTCCCGGCTGTGGAACAACACCGCCACCACCGAGGACGTNCTNCGCGCCTTCGCCGAGGACCTCAACGACTCCACCGGCGACGTCGTNGCCAGCCAGCTGATCCTNGCCGCCAGCGGCCGCGGCCAGGCCGGNCTGTCNAAGGCNNTNGACGCNCTCGCNGAGACNGTCGCCNCCGACGTGCGCGCNCGCCGCCAGATCGCCGCCGACCAGGCCAAGCCCCGCACCACCGCCCGCACCGTCACCGTGATCACCCTCGGCGTGCTNGGCATGCTCGCCTTCACCGGCGACTACATCGAGCCCTACGGCAGCCCGCTGGGNCAGGTCATCCTNGCCGTCCTGCTCTCNGCCTACGTGGCCACNCTGNTGTGGATGCGCCGGANNGCNGTCGCCAAGCCACTCCCGCGGNTCCTCGACCTCCAGGCCCGCACCGCGCACCGCGCNTCCCAGCGCNCGGNGCCGGGCGAGAAGGANGGAGCGNTCGCATGACNGGCCTGCAGATCGCGCTCGCCAGCGGCACCCTCATCGGGCTGGCTCTCGCCCTGCTCGTATGGCGTCTCGCGCCGTCGGACCCCGACCTGGTCGACGCCCTGGACCGTCTCTCACCTGACCACGTCGTGCCCCGCCGCGGCGCCCACGACCTCGAGACCGCCGGCACCGACACGGGGTCGGCCGTCGACCGGATCGGCCTGTGGGCGATGAAGAACCTGCCCGGTGGCGCCTGGGCACACACCCCCCGCAAGGACTTGGCGCTCCTGCAGATCAGCGAGACCCGGTTCTACGGCGAGAAGGTCGTCTGGGCGATGCTGGGGCTGATCATGCCGCCGCTGCTGGCCGGGTTCTTCACGCTGATCGGGCTCCCGCTCCCGTTCGCGATCCCCACGCTCGGGTCGCTGGCCCTGGCCGCCCTGTTCTGGTTCATGCCCAACTACAACGCCGCCGACGACGCCAAGAAGGCCCGCATCGAGTTCAACCGAGCTCTGGGCGCGTACATCGACATGGTCGCCACCGGGGTCCGCGACGGCTCCAGCGGCCAGCAGGCGCTGCGCCAGGCGGCCGAGGTCGGCGACACCTGGGTCTTCAAGCGGATCGAGAGTGAGTTGCGCCGCGCCCGCTACATGACCCGCGCCCCCTGGGATTCCCTGCACGGTCTGGCCGACGAGCTCGGCGTCCCCGAGCTGGACGACCTGGCCGACATCATGCAGCAGTCCGGCCAGGACGGAGCCCAGATCTACAACAACCTCCGGGCCCGCGCAGCCGCACTCCGCTCGGCGATGCTCAGCGCCGAGATCGGCAAGGCCAACGCGACCTCCGAGCGCATGTACATCCCCGCCAGCCTGCTGGGCGTCGTCTTCATGGCGATCCTCGTCGCCCCCTCGATGCTCCGCTTCACCACCTGACCGACCTAACACCGACCCCAAGAACCCGGGTCACCCAGACCGCAACACCCGAACAGGAAGGAAGAACCCCGATGTTGAAGCTCTTCATCGCCCTCCAACTGGCGGCGCTGACCACGCTCGCCTCCCTCGAGGACCGCGTCACCAGGCAGCGCGACGAGCGCGGCTCCGTCACGATCGAGCAGGTCATCTGGGCCGGCGCCGTGATCGTCATCGTCGGCATCGTCGTCGCGGCCATCAAGTTCTTCGTGACCAGCGAGTCCGCCAAGATCAAGTAGGCCGCCATGTTCGCCAGCCTCCACCGCCGCAGCCGGGACGAGCGCGGGTCAGTGACCATCCAGATGGTCTTCCTGATGCCCGCGCTCTTCCTGCTGATGTTCCTTGGCCTCCAGGGTGCCCTGTACTACCACGCGAAGCAGGTAGCTCTCGCCGCCGCGCAAGAGGGCGCCCGCGAGGCAGGCAGTGAGACTGGCACCCGCGACGCCGGTGTGGCCACAGCGAACACGTTCCTCCAGGACGCCGGCGGATCCGACGTGATGACCTCCACCAGCGTCTCAGGATCACGGACCACGACCACCGCCACGATCACCGTCACCGGCACGTCCATGAGCGTGATCCCCGGCTGGCACGTCACCGTCACCCAGAGCGCCAGCGTCCCGGTCGAAAGGCTCACCGAATGACCAAGCAGACGAGGCGGAGCGCACGGCGCCGGGACGAGCGCGGATCGGTGGCCATCGAGGCCGCGATCGGCGTCCCGGCCTTCGGCCTTTTCGTGGCGATGATCATCCTCGGCGGCCGCGTCGAGATCGCCAACCAAGCAGTGGACGCAGCCGCCTACGAGGCCGCCCGCGCGGCCTCCATCGAACGGACCCAGAGCGAGGCGATCAGCTCCGGCAAGTCCGCGGCCACCAGCAGCCTGAACGACCAGGGCCTGCAGTGCGCAACCACCAACATCACGGTCAACGCCGCAGCATTCAACGCCCCGTTGGGAACCACCGGCCAGGTGACCGCCACCGTGACCTGCAAGGTCGACGTCGCAGACCTGGCCATCCCCGGCCTACCCGGCACCCGCACCATCACCGCCACCGCGAGCAGCCCCGTCGACGCCTACCGGGAGCGCCGATGATGAGCCACCGCGTTCGAAGCCTCATGCCGCGGCGCTCGCGCGATGAGCGCGGCTCCATCAGCGTCTGGTTCGCGACTGCGTCCTTCGCGATGATCATCCTCGTCGGGATGGCCGTCGACCTCGGCGGCAAGGTCCACACCCAGCAGCAGGCCCGCAGCGCGGCATCCCAGGCCGCCCGCACCGGCGCCCAGGAGGTCCAGGGCTCCACCGCGGTGCGCGGCGAAGACCTCCGCGTCGACATCAACGCCGCCAAGGCGGCCGCCCTGGACTACCTCCACGCCGCCGGCGTGGAAGGCACCGCGCGCGTCGTCGACGGCGACACGCTCATCGTCACCACCACCGACACCTACACCAGCAAGTTCCTCGGGATCATCGGCCTGGACACCATGCAGGTCACCGGGGAGGCGTCCGCGCGGCTCATCCGCGCCGAAGGAGGCATCGAGAGATGACCACGCCCCACCCCACCACCCAGCTGAGCATCGGTCAGCGACTCACCGGCCTCGCCGCCGCGCTCGCCGTGCTCAGCATCGTCCTCGGGCTGCCCGCCCTCTTCCTCGCGATCGGCGCCAACCCGATCCCGGACCAGGCGCCCACCCTGGACGGCATCAAGAACGCACTCCTGGCGCCCGACGACGGCACGCTCGTCCTCGGCCTGTTCAAGGTGATCGGCTGGGTCGCGTGGGCCTTCATGGCACTGAGCCTCATCGTCGAGGTCATCGCACGCCTCCGCCGGGTCCAGGCTCCCCAGCTGCCGGGCCTGGGCAAGCCGCAGGCCGCCGCGCGAGGCCTCGTCGGCCTCGCCGCGCTGCTGTTCATCGCCGCGCCCATCGCCGCGCAGGCATCGACGATCAGCTCGGCCGCCGCCGCACCCGCGACAGTCGGGCACGTCACCGCCGGCGCCGACCACGCCGCGCAGCAGGCGCCCGCGCATCAGGACGTCAAGGTCGAGACGAAGCAGGACCGCAAGGCACCCAAGACCGTCGACCACGCCGTCAAGCCGGGGGAGAGCCTGTGGTCGATCGCCGAGGACCACTTCGGCGACGGCGCCCGGTACAAGGAGATCGCCGAGCTCAACCGCGACCTGCTCGGTGGCCAGCCGAGCTTCCTCGAACCCGGATGGGTGCTCAAGCTGCCGGCGCTCGGCGGTGGGGCACCGGCGCACGCCTACACCGTGCAGCCCACCGACACCCTGAGCGAGATCGCCCACGAGCAGCTCGGCGACGCCGACCGGTGGCCCGAGATCTACCAGGCCTCCACCGGCATCACCCAGCCCGGCGGAGCCCAGCTGAGCGACCCCGACGTCATCGACGTCGGTTGGAAGCTCAACATCCCCGGCACCGAGACGCCCGCCGTCCACGACGACCGGCAGGACCAGCAGCCGCGCGAGACCGAGCCCGAGNCCCCGGCCAGCCCTGAGGACCAGCAGCCCGTCGNCCCGCCGGTCGAGGAGCAGGCCCCGGTGGTCCAGGAGCCCCAGGTGCCCGAGACGGCCGCNCCCGACGTCGCACCGCCCCAGGCCGAGGAGCCGGCGACGCCGGCCGCCGACGTCGACCAGGTCGACGACTCTGACGACTCGGTCCTCGACGCGCCTTGGGTCCTCGCCGGTCTGACCGGCGGGGGCGTCCTGCTGTCCGGCGCACTGCTGATGGCCCTGCGGTCCCGTCGCCGCGCCGGCTACCGGAACCGCCAGCCCGGCCGCGCGATCGCCGCGCCGCCCCCGGAGCTCGCGCCGGTCGAGATGACCCTGAACGCCACTGGTGCTGCCGCCGCGGCCACCGTGGAGTTCGCCGACGAGGCGCTGCGCCGCCTCGCGGCCGCCGTGGGCGCCCAGGGCACCACGATGCCGCCGCTTGCCGCGGTGGAGCTCGCGCACGGCAAGCTGACCCTGCACCTGAGCGCGCCGGCCGACGTGCCCGCGCCCTGGGTGGGAAGCCCCGACCGGACCCACTGGCACGTCAGCACGGACACCGCCGTCGACGAGCTCGGCCCGGACACCGACAACGTCGAGCCGCCCTACCCGCTCCTGGCCACCATCGGGATGAGCGACGCGGGGGAGACCTGGCTGCTCAACTGCGAGGAGCTGTCCACCCTCACCATCAGCGGCGACCCGACGTACGGCCGCGACTTCGCCCGCCACCTGGCCGCGCAGCTGGCCGTCAACCCGTGGTCGCGCCGCGTCCAGGTGGACTGCATCGGCGTGGCTGAGGAAGCCGTCGCCATGGACGAGCGGATCAGCTACTACCCGACCGGNGCAGCCGGNTCACCCGCGNCNGCGGAGGTNCTCGCGGCCGCCGTCACCACCGTCGACCGGGCNANGCGNCACNACACCGACGTGTCNACNGCNCGCACCGGCAGCGTCGACGACGACACCTGGCCNGCCCGGATGCTGCTGCTCGACGCGGCNGCCGGNGANCCCGANNACCTCGAGCAGCTGCTGCAGCTGGTCAACGACCANGTCGGGCAGTCCGCNACCTCCATCGTCGTCGCCGGCGAGCGCCCCAACACCCCCGGCGCCGTGCTGCACATGACCAACACCGGCCGCGTCGTCCTCGAGCACGCCGGTCTCAACCTCATCGCCGTTGGCCTGACGAGCGACGAGGCCCGCGGCTGCGCCCTGGTCTATGCCCAGAGCGAAGTCGCCGAGGACGTCCCCATGCCGGTCGACGAGACCGCCACCGACGGCTGGGAGGCCTACACCGACACCTCCGGAGCTCTGCGACGCGAGTACACCCTGCCGCGCAACACGCCTGACGACGCGGTCGACGAGCCCATGTCGTCCCTCCTCGAGGGGGACGACGAGGACTACATCCGGCAGAGCGCGATCGTCCAGGAGGACCTCGAGGCGTTGGCGCCCAAGGTGCCCGCCCACGTGCGCGCCGAGGTCGAGCAGAGCGACCCCGACCTCGACCAGGACATCGCCGACTGGTTCTCCACCGACTGTGACCGGCCCCGCCTCACCCTGCTCGGCCCGGTCGTAGCGCGAACCCGCGGCAAGGCGCTGGCCAAGCGCAAGCCGTACTTCACCGAGCTCCTGGCGTTCCTCGCCCTGCACCGCAAGCACGGCGCCACCCGCGAACAGATCCGCGAGGCCTTCTCGATCTCCGACGGCAAGGTGCGCGACTACACCAACATCGTCCGCGACTGGCTGGGCGCGAACCCCCGCACCGGAGAGGATCACCTGCCCTACGCCGACAAGGCACCAGCCGCCAAGGTGACCGGCGTCAACGTCTACCAGGTCGACGACGGCCTGCTCGTCGACCTGGACCTCTTCCTCCGCCTGCGCAAGCGCGGCCAGGCCCGGGGCGGCGCCGAAGGCGTCGCCGACCTCTGCACCGCCCTCGAGCTCGTCGGCGAGGCCAGGCCGTTCAGCCAGTTGCGCGAAGAGGGATGGGCGTGGCTGGCCAACGAGCCCGACCGCGTCGACCTCATGGCATCCGGCTGGATCGCCGACGTCGCCCTCATCGTCGTGACCGAGGCCCTCGCCGCCGGCGACCTGATCAAGGCCCGCTCCGCCGCCTTCGTCGCCAACCGGGCCGACCCCGACGGCGAGAGCACTCGCCTGTGCCTGGCGCACGTCATGAAGGCCGAGGGCGACCAGCTCGAGGCCGACCGAATCCTCCGCGAGGAGATCTGCAACCGGTCCGACGACGGCGACGCCCCGATGGAACTGTCGGAGCGTACGAAGACCATCATCAGTACCCACGGCTGGCTCGCGAGCTGACTCGGGAAGGGAGCAACCAGCACATGACCACCTTCGACCAGGAGCTCACCGGCCGCTACGTCGCCGCCGGCGGCGACCGGCCCGACCCCGATGCCCATCGCATCGCCCGGGCCGTGTTCGTCCGCGACACCATCCGAGCCCTCTACGACGCCGACAAGCGATTTGGCCTCGACCCCGCCGACAACGGCTCGCTCGCCGAGCTCGTCGACGCAGCCGAAGAGCACCTCGAGCACATCGCCAACGACGTCAGCCGATCAATCACGACGACGCCCAACACAGGAGGAGACACCGCATGAGGAACCACCACTCCGTACTCGGGGGAGTGGCCCTCGCCCTCGCCCTGACCCTGTCGGGCTGCGGCGACGACGACACCGACCCGGAGACCCAGAAGACCCCCAGCGAGACCCCCTCGCCGACGGCCACCAGCACGCCGACCCCGAAGACACCCGAGGAGAAGGCGGCGGCGCAGCTCGAGGCCTACCTCGACGTCCGTGACGACGCCTTCCGCGCGGCCACGATCGAGTTCAAACGGCTGAACAAGGTGGCCACCGGCCGCGAGTTCCTGAATGTCCAGCAGAACGTATCCGGGATCGAGCGCTCTGGAAGCAAGGTCACCGGGGAGTACGTCCACACCCTCGGTGAGCCGCGCCAGCGCGCCGACGACCTGATCTTGATCACCGACTGCGAGGACCGCACCGAGGTGAAGCGGACTAAGGAGGGTAAGCCGGTCCCGGAGCAGAAGGACCCGGAGGGCAACCCGCTGCGCAACCCGGTGCCGATCGAGTACGAGCTGGTGCTCGACAAGGGCCGGTGGCTCGTCACCAGCTCCAACGTGCTGTGGGACGAGCCGTGCTAGCGCGGGCGCTCGCCGCGGTTCTCGCCGCGGCCGCCCTGGTCGTGGTCGGCGGATCTACGCCCGCATCCGCGGGCGGCGGCGAGAACTGCTGGTACGAGACCGACCCGACGACCGGGGAGGTCAAGCTCGTCTGCGAAGACCCCGGTAACGGAGGGGGCGGGGACGACGACCCTGGCAACGGAGGTTCGTCGACCTGCTCGTACGCAGGGAACGAGATCCCGTGCACCGGTCCCGAGGGGTCGGTCTGGAGCAGCAAGTACAAGTGCTGGATCGGAGCGAGGGGACCAGACGATATGGTCCCGCCCGAAGGCCAGACCAAGGATGACGGCTGGTGGCACGTCTGCTACTTCCCGCCGCCGGGGTCGTCCTGGGAGTACATGTGGATCGAGACCGGCGAGGGCGGAATCGACCCGGTCGTCCTTGCCCAGCGCGCGATCGCCTCGATGGACCTGGACCCGATCGAGATCGGCATCGTTCCCGAGTCCGGGGCCAACCGCGCCGGCCTGGTCGGCCTGCCGGTGTGGATGTGGGTCGACGGCCCGACTGAGGACACGTTCGGTCCGATCACCCGATCCGCGAGCCAGGGTTCGGTCTCGGTCAGCGCGACCGCCAGCGTCTCCAGCATCGTGTGGAACATGGGTGACGGCGCCAAGGTGACCTGCACCGGCAAGGGGACCCCGTACGCCGATCGCTACGGGAAGCAGCCCTCCCCGACCTGCGGACACCGCTACGCGAAGATGTCGTCGGACCAACCCGACGGCGCGTACCAGGTCACCGCGACCAGCCACTGGGTGGTCGAGTGGACCGGTGGCGGCCAGTCCGGAACCATCGAGTTCGATCTGACCACCGAGCCGCTTCCGATCCGGATCGGGGAGGCCCAGGTGCTGACCCAGTGACGACCACCAGCACGTGTAGTTGAGGCCAGCAACGCACAAGCAGGCAACTGAGCACCGATCGGTCGCTGACGTGCCCACGTCCCCGCTACCGGCGGACGTTCGTCGGAGGCGCAGGGCAGAGAGGATCACCGCGCGCCTGGTCTGCCGTGTCGGATCGCTCGACTAGTTTTGATCCATCGCTCTGGAGCACGGGGTACCCGGGAGCTTGACGAGGAGAGATATGACGGTCACCACCCGGAACCGAGAGTTTCGAGAAGCTAAGCGAGCGAAGAAGGATGAGTTCTACACCTCGCTCAATGACATCGAGCTCGAGCTGCAGCACTACACGAATAACTTCGAGGGCAAGGTCGTCTACTGCAACTGCGATGACCCGCGAGCCAGCAACTTCTTCCGCTACTTTGCGACCAACTTCGAGAAGCTCGGGCTGAAGAAGCTCATCGCGACCTGTTACCGGAGCCAAGACGCCACCCACTTCGGACGCGACGAGTCTGAGCAGGCCGTCTATCTCGAGTACACCGGCGACAAGAACGGCAATCGCGTCCCGGACGTCGATGAGATCGGCGTCCAGCCGCTTGCCGGCGACGGTGACTTCCGCAGCGCCGAGAGCGTCGCACTGCTCGAGCAGGCCGACATCGTGGTGACGAACCCGCCCTTCTCGCTCTTCCGGGAGTACGTCGCCCAGCTCGTTGAGCACGAGAAGCAGTTCCTGATCATTGGCAACATGAATGCCTTGACCTACAAGGAGATCTTCCCGCTATTTCAGAACGACCAGGTCTGGTACGGACCCAGCATCCGCAGCGGCGACCGTGAGTTCCGCGTCCCGGACGATTACCCGATCACGGCTGCTGGATCCCGCATCGACGCAGCAGGGAACAAGTACGTCCGTGTGAAGGGCGTCCGCTGGTTCACCAACTTGGACTACCCGGGTCGGCACGAGGAGCTGGACCTGCGGATGACCTACAACCCGGCCGCCTACCCGAAGTACGCAAACTACGAGGCCATCGACGTCAGCAAGACCATGCACATCCCGGTCGACTATGCCGGGCCGATGGGCGTGCCGATCACCTTCCTGGACAAGTACAACCCGGACCAGTTCGACATCCTGGGCTCCAGCAAGACGCTTGGTCGCCCCATGTCCGAGGTCGCTAAGAAGGGCACCTTCATGCAGGGGGGGCCGCGGTTTTACCTGCCGAACGGCGATGGCACCTATCGTCGGATGTACGACCGGATCGTCATCAGGAACAAGCAGCTGTGATCGCCACAGCCGCGGCAGCAGCAGAGAGGTAGCCATGTCGTACCGCTACCTCGGTAACAAGACGCGCCTGACCGAGTGGATCGTAGGCGAGATCAGCCGCGTCCTCCCCGCAGGTTCGTCGATCGCCGACCCGATGTGCGGGACCGCATCGGTCTCCATGGCCCTCGCTCGCGCCGGCTACTCCGTCACGGCTGCAGACGCTCTGACCTTCCCCGTCGTCCACGCCCGGACTCGCTTGCTGGCCAAGCAGGCCCCGGCCTTCAAGGCGCTCGGTGGCTACGGCGACGCCCTGGAGTGGATGAGCTCGGCCGCACCGGTCAAGGGGTACTTCTTCAAGGAGTTCGGCGAGGCGGGCCAGCCCGCGAACGGCAGGACGCCGCGCCTCTACTTCTCAGCTGACAACGCCGCGCACATTGACGGCATCCGCAAGGGCATCCTCGAGCTTGCCGGTGCTGGTCAGATTGATGAGGTTGAGCACAGCGTGCTCCTGCACCATCTGATCCTGGCCACGAACAAGGTCGCCAACATCAGCGGCACCTACGGATACTTCCGACGCACGCTCTCCGGTCCGGCGCTCCGCCCGCTGACCTTCGATCCTCTCGAGTTCGAGTCGACCCCAGGTGACCACACCGTCATGCACGGACCGGTGGAGGACCTGGCCTCGACCCTGAAGACGGACGCCGTCTATCTCGATCCGCCGTACACCAAGCGCCAGTACGCCGGGAACTATCACGTCCTAGAGACCCTGGCTCGCGAAGACGAGCCAGTCGCAGCTGGGGATGGTGGCCTACGGCCGTGGATGGAGCAGGCCTCCGACTTCTGCTACCGCCGCAGCGCCGGTCAGGCCTTCCGCGAAACGCTGAAGCGGCTCTCGGCCAAGCACGTGTTCATCTCCTATAGCGAGGACGGCCAGGTGCAGGAAGATGAGCTGTTCTCCATCCTCAGCGACTTCGGAACCGTCACACTGCATGAGCAACCCCATGTCCGCTATCGCAGCAACGACCGAGTCAAAGATGGATCGGTGCTCGAGCGCCTGTACCACGTAGAGGCCTTCTGACCCATGTCGCAGAAACTGAATATCGACCGCATCTGGTGGCGGAACGTGCAGCCGGGCGAGTTCTACAACATCGAGCGCTACCCGCAGATCCAGGGCGGCGGAGGCTCGCTGTACATCGAGATCCCCGCGTCGATGGTTCCGGAGACCCTCGACTTCCTCGACGCGACCGGTGCGAACGTCGAGGCGCTGCCAGTGATCACCATCGAGGCCGGCGTGGTTGGCCGTCCTGGCCTCTCTGGTCCGATCGAGTTCCAGCGCAAGAAGGGCGGACGAATGCGCATCGCCCGCCAGAACCGCCAGCAGACTTCGTCAGCCCGTCACCCTGCCTGGACGGCCGCACGCGGCTTCCCGACCGCGCCGGACGACGTCGCCAACAAGGAAGCAGCGCTCCCGTACTTCCCGCAGGGCGGCTTGCGCATCTACATCGCGAAGACCTTCGATGGCGAGTACTTCGCGGGGTTCACCAAGGGCCCGCGTCCGGCGAGCGTGACCATCAACAGCCCCATGTTCAAGCTCTACCCTCAGGGCAAGATTGTTGGCGGCGTGATCAATGAATGAGGGACTGAGTGGCTGACAAGATCGACGACATCCTCACGTCGTGGAGCGCGGGCCGGAACGCACTGCTCTACGGCCCGCCGGCCACAGGCAAGACCCGCCTGATCTCTGAGCTCTTCAAGGCGCTCGAGACTCCGCCAGAGGCCAAGAAGGGTATCCAGCTCGATCCCACGGACACGGACACTCCGTTCACGAGGCCCGATCAGGAGATCAAGATCCCGCAGCCGATCAAGGTTGTGTGGACGACGTTCCACCAGTCCTACGGCTACGAGGACTTCGTTATGGGCCTTCGGCCCGAGATCACGGCTGACGGCACGCGTCTGCAGCCCTGGGCGGGCGTCTTCCTCGACGCTGCCCTCGAGCTCAACGACCCCGACTCGACGTACAAGTCGGTCGTGATCTTCATCGATGAGGTCAACCGCGGGAACGCCGCACGGATCTTCGGCGAGTTCATGACCTTCCTCGACTTTGACTACCGCGACGGCGGCACCGTGCCTCTGCCGCTCCCGCTTCGCCAGTTGACGTACGAGGACGAGCAGAGCGAAGAGATCCGTCGCCCCAACGGCAAGGTGACGACGATCCCGAAGGGCTTCACCTTCCCCAAGCACGTCTACATCGTGTCGACGATGAACAGCGTCGACCGCGCGGCCGTCCCGATCGACAGCGCCCTTGCACGACGGTTCGACCGAATCGAGATGCGCCCCAACCTCGACGTGCTTGCCGACCACTGGGGCCTCGACAAGACCGCGATCCCGACGCCTACCGACGAGAACTGGGAGAACCTCACCCCGTTCGAGACCGGCTACCTCCTTCTCGATCGTCTCAACGTTGCCATCGCTTCTGACCTAGGCCCGGAGTTCGAGCTGGGTCACGGTCTTCTTGTCCCCGTGCAGGCGACTAAGAAGGACGCCTCAGACGCAGATCAGCCGGTCGACGAGAAGGAGGCCTGGTACAGCCTCGCCAAGACATGGGATGACGTCCTCTTCCCGCAGCTCGAGGACCGGTACTCGGGGCGCCCTGAGCAGTTCATGGACCTCCTGCACGTCGACACCCCGCCGTCCGCGGGCGGCTACGCCTGGACCCTCCGCACCGCGCTGGGTGGCACCGTGGAAGCCCGTACTCTCGCTCCAGTCCGGGTGAGCGAGCTCGACATCGATGTCATCAAGAGGTCGTTCAGGTGGCTGACGCGCTAGCGGCTCTGCCTCGGATCGAGCTACAGGAGTACGGCGCGGCCGTCATCATCGACGCCGCAGGCATCGACCACCTGGCCTTGGTCGAAGCCAACAAGCGCTGGAAGCGTGCCCTGGGACTCTCGGGTGACCCCATCAGGGTCGAGGACCTCGGCGATGGTCGGGTCAAGCTGCGGGCCGAAGCGGTGACCGGTGTCGTTCGGATTGGCCATACCGACCTTGAGATCGCGCCGAAGTTTCTGCGTGCCGGCGACAGCGGGTGGCAAACGGTGCTGTGGCGGATTCTCTCGGTCGTCGAGGGAGGCCACGTCGATGAGAACCTCACGACCGCCCACGACCTGGCATCCCTCTCCATGCCGGACTTGCTCGCCGAGATGTTCCTGGCGTCGTACGCCAAGGGTGCTGCCCGCGGACTTCCGCGCGGCTACCTCACAGAGCAGGCATCCGGAAACACCCTGCGTGGGAGTCTGGACCCTTCGCGGCTGGGGGCGTGGGTGGCCCGCCCGTGGGAGCTGCCGTACGTCGCCGATCTGCTGACGGACGACACGTCTCTTGCTCGACTGTTGCGCTGGTCCGCGGAGTGTCTCGCCGCCACCGTGAAGGCTCCTGGGCGCGCCCGCGCAGTCCGCGAGATCGCTGCTGGTCTTTCCCATGTCGGCCGGCAGCCTCCGCATCTTTTGGACGCGCAACGGATCTCCCTCGGCATCCAGCATCAAGGCCTCGAAGCGGCCCGAATCGTGGGTCTACTTCTCCTCGAGGGAGCAGGCGTTCACCACGCAAGCGGGGATCACGCACTGTCGGGCTTCCTGTGGAACTCCGACGTGATCTACGAGAACTACATCTACTGGCTCTGCCGTCGCGCGGCCGCGCGACGCGGTGAACGGGTCAGCAAGGGTGCGATCAAGTTCGGCGAGGTCATCTCGGGCGATGGTTCCAAGCTTGAGACCACACCTGACGTGGTCTTCCGTGATCCGGGTGGCGTCACGGTCGCCGTGACTGACTCCAAGTACAAGCGCCTTGGGACGCGACCGAAGTCCTCGGACACCTACCAGGTGCTGACGGCCGGCCACGTTCTTGGCTGCCAGCGGATCTCCCTCACCTACCCGGTGGCCGTAGACCGCGAGCCGACAGTCTGGCGGGTGGCCTCTGCTCTCGGCGGAAGCGATATTGAGCTCACGGCTCTGCCGCTCAACCTCATGTCGCTCACGCTGCCTGAGGGGCCACGGCTGTTGATCGACAAGGTTTGCGCCTGGCTGGATGCTGACCTCTTCGCAGGGACTACCTCGGAGGCTCCAGCCCTCGCTGGCGGCTCGAAGTGAGTGTCCCCCCGGTTGGCTGTCAACCGGGCTGAGCCCAAGCCGGGGGGATGCCGGGTTGCTCGACCAGCTAGAGCTCGAAGATCGTGTCGGGGTCGTCCATTGCGCGTCGAAGCTCGGCGATGTTGCCGAGGCCCGCGAGTGGCGAGGTTCTCGCTACCTCGACGATGCCACCGACGATGGTCTGCATCGCGGTGACATCGCCGGACTGGACCGCGAGGTTGAGGCTTTCGAATAGCTGCCGACTGGTCTCGCGGCGTTCCGGGTACTCCCGGTCGAAGTAGTCCTGAACGATCGTCTCGAAGAGTTTGAGGCGCGCGACCTCGGTCTCCCGATAGGTCTTCAGCTTCTCCCGCTTGGTGCTCTCGGTCTCGTGGACCTGGATCGCCTCACGCACCACCGTCACGACCTGGTTGAAGGCGTTGAGCGCATCGGCGCCGCTGACCTTGCTTGCCGCGCCAGCCGCCAACTCGGTGGCCTTGGCCGGCAGGTTCGGGCTCTTGCCGGTGCTGGTTTGATCAGACATTCGCTTCCTCCGTTGGTGCGTCGCGGTACTTCAGGATGAGGGGTTCGGTGCTTTCGTCGAGGTTGCCTTCGTCGTCAGCGATTGGCGCCGTGGCGACCTCGCGCACCGACACGACGAGGATCAGCGCGGCTTGGAGCTGCTCGGCATGAACCTCGATGTCGAACGGCTCGGACTCAAGGCGGTCGAGGGCGTACGTCGCGCGCGAGGACAAGGCCATGAGGATCTCGTCGAGCTCGCGCGCCCGGTCTTGCACGCCGCGCAGGAGTTGGTCGCGGATGTCGAGTCGGGCGATTGCGACATCGACCTCTGTCCGGAACGCCTCTGCTTCGGTGCGTGCCTTGGTGCCTCGGTTCTTCACTGCGAGACCCGCGACGAGCAGTCCGGTGCCGACCGGCGCGGCCCTCAGCACGGTCCGGCCGAGCGACATGCCGCCGCCACCCGCCTCCAAGCTGCCGCCGCCCAAAGCAGCACGTGTGGCGCTCTCCTTGGCGGCCCCGTGAAGGGATGAGATTGCGGTCCCGGTACTGGCCCTCATCTGGCTGGTGACCGCCTTGCGCAGCGCAGCTGGCGTTGCCGCACCGACCACGACGGAGCCGGTCACACCGCCGACCCAGCCCGCGACGTCGCGGTCGAGTCTGGCTGCTCCGACGATCCGCGGTGTGGCTCCGTCTACCCCCGCGATGATGAGATGCGCGTGAGCTCGAACCTGCTTCTCGTGTCGCTCCAGGAAGTCACGCATGCGGAAGATGACCTCCCGCTGCGCGTTCTCTTGCTTCTGTCCGAAGGCCTCCAGCGCCTCGTTCGTGCGCATTACCTGCTCGCCGTGGGAGTCGTAGCGGCGCTCGTAGCGCGCCTCGTGGTGGCGCATCTGGAGTTGCGCACGCCCGATCTGAACTCCACCCACGGCGCCGGCGACCGCGCCGCCGCCCCCGGCGAGAGCGCTGCCAGCGAGGATGACGACAGGGAGTGGCTTGACGGCCATTGTCGGTACCTCCTCCGAAGCAGCTCGGTGGGCCTCACCACGCCGGAGGACGTCCCGCGGCTAGCGACCTCGGTGCCGACTCGGAGGATGACGCTACACGGGGTGGGACGCCGCCGGGCACGGTTCCGGCGAGGTGACTGGTCGACGCTCATCCGTGCCTGTGGCTGCGCGTCCGCCCACTGACCCCGAGTGCCTCAGCCCCTTCTCGCTTCAGGTCGACAATCTGAAATGCTGTCGAGATGCAGGGAAGACGGATGAGTTCAACGCTGGCGATGTTGACGAGACCGATGCCATTAGAGGCCTTCGTCAAAGTGCGCGGACCGCGGCTACTAGGAGACTTTCCGCAGGATCGGTGTCTGGCCAGACTCTGATCTAGGTGATCGGCGGGACGCTCTCATTCGCGGCTGCCCACCCGCTCTTGGGTGTGGCTGTCATCTGGAATGCGACCCGTCGTTCACCGTGACGAGGCGTGGCTTAAGAGGGGTCTGCCCAGCTCGTAGTAGCACTGCCCACCTCGCCGTCCGAGTGGATGCCAGAACACAGATGAGGTGAGTAGATGAGCAAGACGAAGGGCGAGATCATCGGGGTCGACCCCCACAAGATGTCGGTGACGATCGAGGTCGTCGACACCCACGAACGGCTCCTCGGCAGCGGACGGTTTGAGACCACCAACGCCGGGTACGCCGCGATGCAGCGGTACGTGAAGCAGTGGCCCGACCGACTCTGGGCCGTCGAGGGAGCCAACGGCGCCGGTCGTCCACTGGCCCAACGACTCGTCGCCGCCGGCGAGCAGGTCGTCGACGTGCCAGCCAAGCTCGCCGCACGCGTGCGGCTCTTCGACACCGGCCACAACCGCAAGACCGACGCCCTGGACGCCCACTCCATCGCGGTCGTCGCGGTCCGCACCGAGGGCCTGCGGGTGCTGGTCGAGGACGGTGAGCTCGAAGCCTTGCGGATGCTCACCGACCGCCGCGACGAGCTCGCCCACCAACGAGTCCAGACCGTCAACCGGCTACAACGACTCCTCAGCGAACTACTGCCTGGCCAGCGCAAACGCGACCTGTCCGCCGCCCAGGCCAAGGCGATGCTCGTCACCGTGCGACCCCGTGACATCTGCGGCAAGACCCGCCGCCGGATGGCCGCCGAAGAGATAGCCGACCTGGTCGCAGTCGACGCCAAGCTCAAGAAGATCAAGGCCGAGCTGAAGGCCGCGGTCACCGCCCGCGGGTCGCACCTGATGGACATCTACGGCATCGGACCGGCAGGCGCGGCCCGCGTGCTGGCCGACGTCGGCGACGTAGCCCGGTTCGCCGACCGCAACCGGTTCGCGTCCTGGACCGGCACCGCGCCACTGGACGCCTCCTCAGGCGAGCAAGCCCGCCACCGGTTATCGCGGGCCGGGAATCGGCGGATGAACCACGTCCTGCACGTCGCCGCGATCGTGCAGATCCGCCACGACACCAAAGGCCGCGCCTACTACCGCCGCAAGCTCGCCGCCGGCAAGACACCGATGGAAGCACTGCGCTGCCTCAAACGGCGCCTGTCCGACGTCGTCTACCGCCAGCTCATCGCCGACGCTCAACAGCAGGATGGAGCGGATCCGGGAGGGCACTGCGGGGCGGCTCTTCAATCCAGCGCGGTCGACTCGCACCCGCTCATCGACACTTCGGATCAGCCACTTCCCGGACCCGCGAACCCGACGCTACGCCCAGAGAGCGACCCCGTGAAGAACCTCGTTCCAAGCACCCGTTGACACAGAGGGGTGCCAGATCCGGGTGTTCCGATCAGTCGCCTGCTCTCGCGACTGCTTCGACAGTCGGCGCATCGCCGGAACGACTCGGCATCACGAACATCCACCAGCCCTGATCGGTGCATTCGACTGTGTGCCTGGCGGCCTGAAACTCAACCGTGACCATGGCTCGCGGAGTTGCCCGCCCCCATGCAACTGCCATGAAACCCGTCGCGAACGCCCCCGTGTCGTCACAGTTGCTACTGGCCACCTCGACCCAGCGCCCGTCCGCTGCCTGCTCGTACTGATCGAGGTCAACATCGGCACCGTCGCCGTTCGTGTCAACGAGAGCCGCAGCGACGCCATCGCGAGCAGACGTCGCCAGCACCACCGCGTAGCGAGGGTCCCAACCACCCAGACGCAGGGCCGACTCGTGATCGAAGTCCATGACGGGGAGTCTCGCCGAGACCCGCTGACAACGCACGGTTCGCGGCAGATCCGGACGTTGCCTAAAGCGCCGCGGACGGTAGTCGGGTAAGGCGGTCCTAGTGGGTGGCGCCCAGTTCGACCATGAGCACGCCGCCAATGATGAGGGCGATGCCGCCGAGCATGATCGGGGTGAGGGGTTCCTTGAACAGGATCTTGGATGCGACTGCGGTGAGGGCGACGCCGGAGGCTGCCCAGATGCCGTAGGCGACGCCGAGGCCGAGGCCTTCGTTGAGGGTGAGGGTGAGGAAGCCGAAGGCGAAGAGGTAGCCGACGGCGACGGCGCCGTAGTAGGCGCGTTGCCCAGTGGCGGCCATGCGCAGAGAGATGATCCCGAAGACCTCGAAGACGATGGCTCCGATGAGGAACAGCCACTGCATCAGATGGACTCCTTCGTGTGAGCGTTCTTGTGCGCGGCTTGGGAGCCGAGTTCGACGGTGAGGACGCCCGCGATGATGAGGGCGATGCCCAGGCCCATGAGGGCGGTGAGCGCTTCGTCGAAGATGAGGGCGGACATGACGGCGGTGAGGGCGACGCCGAGCGCACCCCAGATGCCGTAGGCGACGCCGAGGGCCATGCCTTGCTTCAAGACCAGGGCGAGGAGCGTGAATGAGGCGAGGTATCCGACGGCGACGACGGCGTAGAGCGCGGGGTGGTTGAGGGCGCCCTTGAGGGACAGGGAGCCGGTGACTTCGCTGCAGATGGCTGCGGCCAGGAGGAGCCACTTGGTCATGAGTTCTCCTTGAGGAGTTGGTGGGCGAGTGCTTGGACTGCGTCGCGGTCTTGGTCGGTCAGTGGGATGCCGTTGCTGGCGGCGTTGAGCCAGATGCCGTCGGCGATGAGCCGCACGGCGTGGAACCGGGCGCGTTCGTGGGCAGGGAGGGTCTCAGCGATGTCGACCCATGCGCCCATGCGTTCGTTCCAGCGTTCGCTCAGTGGCTCGCGCAGGCGGGGGTCGGTGAACATGACGAGGTCTCCGAGGTCGAAGTGCCCGTCGCACACCCAGTCGAGGTAGGCACCGAGCCGTGCAGCGGTCGTCCTTGCTGTGGTGTCACTAGTCGGAAGCCGGGTGGTGAGTTCATGCTCGTACTGGTCCATCAGATGGTCGATGACCGCTGTCATCAACGCCTGCTTGGTCCGGAAGTGGTGCATCAGCCCCGCCTTGGTAACCCCGGCGGCGCGGGCGGCGGAGTCCAGCGAGACCGATGCGCCGGTGCGCGCCAACGTCAGGGTGCTGGCGACCATCTCGTCGCGCATGGAGGGCCGGTGCGCTGGAGCCGGGGCGGATGACATCACTTCGTTACTATACCTACCGGTTGGCTAACTAACCAAAGCGGCGGCACGGCTCTTCGAGAGGGGCCGCATCACACGCTCATCGGCAGATCCGGTAAACGGCGCCGTCCTCCTAGAGGGCCTCCCCCGGCTCAGTCTCGGCAGCGTTCATCGTCACGACCAATGTCGAGTGACGCAGTGTTGAAAAGATCATCAAGCCTGTTTGGAAAAGTTCGCTGCATCTCGACAAAATTGTCGAGTTGCAGGAAAGGTTGGCGACCCCGCCGCGGGCTACTTTGATGAAACCGCGCTGGTCGAGGGCCGTAGTCAAAGTACGGTGGGACGTGGCGACGAGGGAGGGGACCTGGCCCGGCTCCGACTATTCCGACTCCGCCGCGGCGTAAGAGCGAGCGAGCTCTTCGACGAAGGTGATGAACGGATTGGTCGACTCTTCCAGGGCAACAATCGTCGTACCGATTTGCCCCCGTGAGAGCGCGATGTGACTCATGATCCGACTGTTGCGCAGATGCTTTGGGGATGCACTCACGCCCTTGTCCATTCCGAGAATCACGACACGTGAGGCCTCGATGCCGCGGGCAGAGTGCATCGTGACGAGGCGAACATGTTCCTCGGGAACTGAAAGTCCCCGCCCATACGTGTCGATCTGGTCGTGCACAGGGACTCCCAAGATCCTGAAAGCATCGCGGGCGAGAGCAGGCTCCCCGCTCTTGCTATCGCTCATTGCGCAGAGGATTGCCAGGTCGCGCCGCTTTCCTTCGGCGGCAAGCTTCTCGAGCTCCTCATGGAAGATCGCGACGTAGCTGTGCAACTTGGCCTGTTGCCAGTTCGTCCTGGGACCGGTGGGGAGCGCAATCCGAACGATCCGGGGGAGCTCGCCACCAGCATTCGACTCAATTCCACCAAGGTCCAACATCGCATCTGGGTTGGGCCCACTCCGAAGCGGATGTTTCGCGACCCACCCAGCGATCTCGTCTGTATTGGGGGCGTGCTCGTACACCGCTTGGGCGAAGAGGAAGTTTGCTGTCTTGTTGCGGTAGTTCCGGCGCAGCGTCTCGACTGAGCCCTCGGCGCGGGCCTGCTGCACGAAGGGAGGAGCTTCGCCAGTCTTGTTCGCGGGCCCGTACAGTTCCTGGCCCGGACCATCCGCAAGGAACCACTCTGCGTCATCAGCCGCCAAGACGCGGAGGAAGTCGAAGTGCTCCTGGGGCATGTCCTGGGCTTCGTCGACGCAGATCGTCTCGAAGAGGCCGCGGAATGCCTCGCGGTCGTCACCGTTCAGTTGATTCACAAGCTCATCAACGTGCGTCACCACGACTCGCTTGTTGACGTCGTCACCAAGACGCTGGGTCGACATGATGCCCCGCAAGGTGGAGGCGAGCACCTTGTTGTAGCAGGTGAAGAGGACGGGACGTCCGGCTCGAGCATGGGCTACAGCGATCTCCTGCAGTTGCACCGTCTTGCCAGTCCCCGGCGCCCCCCGAAACACGACCGGCTTTCGATTACTTGGGGTCAAGTACTTTGCCGCCGGTCCAGATGAGCTGGCGGTCTTGCCTGGAGCGCCGACCCGTACCCGTAGCACCTCGCCGCGGTCACGGTCCGCCCGTGTTGGAGCGGGGCGTGAGCCGGGATCGAGCACCTCGAGCAGAGCCTTTACCTGGACCGGTGTGGGCGCGATGTCGCGACGTGGTGATCCCTTGTGCGGTGGCGAGACGCGGATGGTCTGAAGCCGGCCGAGCAATGCGTCTGAGGAGACCAGGTCGTCGGCGAAGATCATGCCCTCGGCCTGCAGGCGTACCGGGGCTGCGCTGAACCTCGCGACGAACTCACTGCGCTTGATCAGCGGGAATGCCGCGGTCGCGAAGAAGAATGGAGCTCGCACGTTCGCCGTGGTTCCGACGTACGCGACGAGACCGGTGACGGCTCGACCGGCCTGGAGCACAGGGTGGTGTCCGCCGTTGCGGCCACGGATCTGGCAAACCTTGAGTCCGAACTCCTCGACGGCATCGAGAGGAACGGCCTTCACTTCGATGTTGAAGCAGGCCAGGTCCTCGTGGACGAGGATCGCGTCGATGTCCGGAACGCCACTGGGCAGATAGTCGACATCACCCCAGACGTGAGTGTGGGTGTCGCCCAGTTCGACGAGACGTTCGATGAACGCCCGCTCCCCGAGGTGCCCTTTGCGGTCAGGTACGGGGGAGTGAAGGTGGCCAGGCACCAGTTGACCTCCTCCCGTCAGATCCAAGTCGCCCTAGCTAGTGGCACTCGAACGATACTGACCAGCGCGACGATGCCGCCGCCGATTCGAGAAGCCCCTGAATCTGCCTGCTCTCAGCATCGACGTCGTCCAAGTGCGGAAGGCGGAGGCACCGCCGGTTCAGACGATCGCGTAGTCCCCTTCTGCACAACGAGCGTCGGGCTTGGGCCTCGCGGTTCTGTCGGTGGCGCCAACTACCTTCGAAACCGAGGGCAGCGCCAGGCCTGCTCGCCGGGCGGAGGGCCACAATGTTCGATCACGACCGAGACTTCCCACGGGCTTACACAGTGCCCGGGATCCCACACAAAGCCGCCAGCACGTTGGGTGTGAAGTGGGCGCTGGAGCAGGCCGAGGCGCTCGGCTCGGCGGTGTCGCTGTACGCGCCGGGCAAGCAGAACCTCCAGCATGTGGCTCAGGACCACCCGGCTGTGCACGCGCTCATGCAACGCGGTGTCCGCGTCACGACATGGAGGGACTTCGGTCCGGGCAGCGGCGTGGTCGTCGCACTCTGGCCGGACGAGAGGCACCTCCTTGAGGCTGATGAATGCGGCTCGACGCGGGCGCTGGTGGCGGTCACGTGGAGTCCGCGCCAGACTCTGGAATGGGCGCGGGCCAAAGGCGCGGTACCCATCGGGGGGCCCCGTCCGGACATCAGTCCGACCCGGCGCCTTGACCCAGTGGTGGCCGAGGCGATCGATGGGCTCGGCATCCTCGTTGGGCAGCACAAGACAGCCGATCAGCGCTACCGGGCGGCCATGGCAAAGGGCCTCACTATTCTGCGAGATGCCGGGTATGCCCTTGACCCGAGGGCGCTACATACCCATGCCATCGGGAACGGCTGGCGGGCCAGCAATGCCGAGAAGCTTCGGGAGGTCGCCAGCCGCATCAACGAGGGCAGGGTTATCCGGCTCTTCGCAGATGAGGGTGTAGCGGACGACGCGGCTGGGGTCGGCGCGTCGGTACCGGGATAGAGGTCGAGGTCTTCCGAAGATGGCGGTTCCTACGCCAGCCACCCGAAAGACCTCGACGTGCACGACGCTACCCGTGCGGGCGCCTTCGCCTGCGCTGATCTGACGACCTTCTGCCGCCTCGATGAGCTGGGGCTGGTGGTGACCGGACAACGCCTCGAACCGAAGCGGGCGGTCCTAGCCTGCAAGGTCGTCGAACCCGAAGGCTCCCTGGAACGGTGGTGCCGTCGCTGTGGAGCCGAAGGCCTTCCGCGCGACACTGTGACCCGCGAGCTGGCCCACGAGCCGTTCGGGTGGCGCCCCACCACGCTGCGCATCACCGTGCGCCGCTACCGCTGCACCGGATGCGGGCACGTGTGGCGCCAAGACACCCACCGCGCCGCGCAGCCGAGGGCCAAGCTCTCGCGCCGCGGGCTGCGGTGGGCACTAGAAGCGATCGTGGTCGGCCACCTGTCCATGAGCCGCGTCGCCGAGGCCCTCGGGGTCGCGTGGGGCACCGCCAACGACGCCGTCCTGGCTGAAGGCAGACGGGGCGCTGATCGAAGGCGAGCACCGCTATGACGGTGTCACCGCGATCGGGGTCGATGAGCACGTGTGGCGCCACACCAGGCGCGGCGACAAGTACGTCACCGTGGTCATCGACCTGACCGCGGTGCGCGCCGGCACCGGCCCAGCACGGTTGTTGGACATGATCGAGGGCCGGTCCAAGAAGGTGTTCAAGACCTGGCTCGCCGAGCGCCCCGAACAGTGGCGTCAAGGCGTGGAGGTAGTGGCGATGGACGGGTTCACCGGCTTCAAGACCGCCGCGGTCGAGGAACTACCCGACGCGGTCGCGGTCATGGACCCCTTCCACGTCGTGCGGCTGGCGGGCGACGCCTTGGACCGGTGCCGCCGCCGGGTCCAACAAGACCTCCACGGCCACCGCGGCCGCCGCAACGACCCGTTGTACCGCGCCAGGCGGACCCTGCACACCGGGTCTGGGCTGCTCACCGAGAAGCAGGCCGACCGGCTGCGCGCCTTGTTCGCCGACGACAGGCACGTCGAGGTCGAGGCGACCTGGGGGATCTACCAACGGATGATCACCGCCTACCGCGAACCAGACCGCCGCCGCGGCCGGGAACTGATGACCAAGCTCATCGAATCGGTCAGCACCGGTGTCCCGGCAGCGCTGGTCGAGGTCATCACCCTGGGCAGGACCCTGAAGAAGCGAGCCGAGGACGTCTTGGCCTACTTCGACCGCCCCGGCACCAGCAACGGACCCACCGAAGCCATCAACGGACGCCTCGAGCACCTACGCGGATCAGCACTCGGGTTCCGCAACCTGACCAACTACATCGCCAGAAGCCTCCTCGAGACCGGCGGCTTCAGACCCCAACTACACCCCGGATTGTGAAGAGCCGGTTATCCAGGGCATGAAGTCGGCACCCCTTAGCGATGACGTCCTGACCCACTGGCGTGAGCGTGCGGCTCCTGGCGCATCGGCGGACGAAGAGTGACCTGCAACGCCGGACAGCAGCGTGATTGAGGGAACCTCCGACCAGCCACTGGATCCGGGCACCGTGCGAACTCTCGGGGGAAGGTCGTGCCTACTCGCAGCCGTGCCGACTCCAAGATTGAAGCCCAGGTGAGTGAAGGTCGATGAAGCTCCCGCGGGCGAAGTTGACGTAGCGGCGCTGACCGAGCGAGCCCAACGCTCCGGGTTGGGACCTAACGGGAGAACAAGTAGATCGGCAGAACGATGAGCAGACCGAAGGCGGCCGCCACGTAGGTGAGCTGGAAGAGACCCGTGGTGACGGAGTTCCAGAAGGGTATGGGTGCCGGAACTGCTGTGCAGCCACATTGGCGGCACGGCACCCCCCGGCCGCCGTCGCCGAGGCCGAGGACGGGACCCCAGCCCGATCGGTGCCAACCCCAGGTGTGGTCGCATCTCGGGCACTTGGCGTGATCGGTCGAAGTGAACAACTTGTCGAATGCGTCGCGTCGCTGAGTGCTGCTCTGGCCAGTCTGGATCGGGATGCCGGATGCGAGCCGATCGAGTTGCGTCTTGGCGAATGCCATTTCGTCCGACCATCCGAGGCGCCCAGCGACTTCGATGAACTTCGAGGCGATCGGATTCATTGTTTGTCCGGCCCATGGCCCCTCGGTGTTGACCTTGACGAACAATTCGCGCCACAGGGCCTTGTCAGGGCTCGGGGTGTCGTAGAAGTAGTCCGCGATGCAGCGACACGACTCGGTCACGGCCTTGCCGGCGTTCAAGAACTCGCCGCGCTGCACACGTACGGCACGGCTGATCTCGTCCACCAACGCGGCGCGGGCGCTCACAGTGGACATCCCAGCCTCCCCTTCTCGCTCTTTGCCCAGGAGCTGAGGTCTCCCACCGGCATGCCTTCGACGCTGCTGACCGCGCCCTCCATGCGGCTGGAGCCCAACCTAACGCGAGTTGTTCAACGACACGTGAGCAAGTTCCAACTTCGCCGAACTCGCGGGGCTGACCATTGACGGACCCGGCTCGGTCGCACGGGGTCGTCAATGGAGGTGCCGAGAGATTCCCGCATGCCGCGCGTCGCCCTGTGCTTCATTCCGGACAGGTCCGCCGGCGACGGCCTCCACGGCGCTGCAGTCTGCGAGTCAACGGACCGCGGGAGAAGTTGTGCCAGCCGCACTCCTCAGCGGCCCCGCTGCGCCCCAAAGCCACAATCGGCGACAGGTGAACCCTGAAACGGGCGGAGCTGTGCGACGGCATCAAAGGCCCGACGTTTAGTGCTGTGTCGCTCCATGAGAGCGGAGCAGTTGCTCCATTTCCCAACTGTTGCGATGAAGGCCGCGAGCGGCGAGTGACAGCGGCGTGCCTTCTTCGGAGCGAGCATTTGGGTTCGCCCCAAGTTCCAACAGTACTCGCGTCGCTTCAAGGTCTCCGGGCATCACGCTGCGGTGCAATGGTGTGTTACCCCGACTGTCGGTGGCCTCGATGTCGGCGTTGCCCGCAACCAGAATCGGAATCACGGTGACCTTGCCGCGGTTGGCCGCGATGTGAAGCGCGGTATCCCCCGTTGCATCTTGTAGGGCGGGGTCGGCGCCGTTCTCGAGCAGCCACGTCACCATGGCGGCATTGCCCTGGTGAGCCTGCCGAGCCAAAGGGATCATCCGCCCAATGCCGGGCACGTCGAAGCCGTTGATGTCGGCACCCTTTGCGATCTGGGCCTGAGCCTCGCGAGGTGTGTCGGCTGCGAAGAACTTCCGGGTCGCCTTTTCGGCACTCCCTCCAAACAAACCCACGCGTACCTCCGTGCTCAACGAGATCGTCCGTTGCCCGCAATTTATAGCGCTGTGGTCAGGCTCGCACAGGGCTTCGCCTGCTCCGCGATCCGCGCGCCGATCGGTCACCAGGACATCAGCTGTACACGCCGGCAGGTTCAGCGTCTGAGAAGTCCACCGAATCAGTAGATCTTGACAAGTGTTCGCCATTGTCCAGATTGGCTGCATCTCGACAAGTGTCGAGATGCGGTGAAGATTGACGGACACCGCGCGGGCTACTTTGACGAAGCTGGCTTCCGGCGCGCAGCTCGTCGAAGTACGTGCATCGCGGAATGAGGGTCGTGGCCAAGCCAACCTGCGGAGCTTGCACGTGAACTAGAAGGGCGGCTCGTCTCCATCCCAGCCAACCGAGGTCACTCCCCCAGCCCAGGGGTCTGCAACGGTGGAGGTGTCGATTCGCTCCACGTTCTTGGCCTTTGTGCTTCCGAAACCTTGCACGGCTTCGAACCTCACGCGGTCGGCAGTCGTGAGTGGCGGGCCCGCCACGTCGCTGGCATGGAAGAAGACGTCAGCGCCGCCGTCGGCAGGCACTATGAAGCCGAACCTCTGCTCTGGATCGAAGAACTTAACGATGCCTCGAACGCGGGCGTCGTCGTCCCAAGGCTCCTCTGGTTCCCAATCATCATCAGGATCCCATTCGTCGTCGTCGTCATCGGCATTCAGATTGATGTCAACCCCAAGGGCCGTCGCCACGCTCTCAATGAGGTTTGCCCTCTCAGTCTGATCCAGGGTGGGAGCCAGTCGCCGAAATGGTCCGTCGAGCCAGCGGGCAAGGTCTAATGCATCCAGGTCCCCTTCACCGAACGAGGCTGCCAGTTCGGCGCGCTCCGGTACGAGATCAAAGTCGGGACTGCTGCACGATCAGGTGACAGGTCGGGTTAGGCAGCCTGGACGGCTTTGGTGGTCATGATGGTTTCGTACTCGACGGGGGTCAATCGTCCGAGACCGGGCTGTCGACGGCGCCGGTGGTAGGTGCGCTCGATCCAGGTCACGATGGCGATCCGCGGGTCCTCGCGGGTGGCCCAGGTCTGACGGTCCAGAACGTTCTTTTGGAGCAGCGCGAAGAAGCTCTCCATGGCCGCGTTGTCGCCCGCGGCACCTACTCGGCCCATCGATCCGACCATGGCGTGATGGTTGAGGGCGTGGACGAATTTCCTGGATCGGAATTGGCTGCCTCGGTCGGTGTGGACGACACAGCCGGCGACCTCACCGCGCCTGGCGACAGCGTTGTTGAGTGCCGCGACTGCCAATCGCGACTTCATCCTGGAGTCGATGGAGTAGCCCACGATCTTGTTGGAGTAGACGTCCTTGAACGCGCACAGGTAGAGCTTGCCTTCGCGGGTCCAGTGCTCGGTGATGTCGCCGACCCACAGCTGGTTGGGCTCCTCGGCGGTGAAGGCGTGGCGGGTCACGCCGTGCTTGTCGATGACCGCGCATAGGTCGTCGTGGACCGGCGGGCCGGGGTTGCCGGCCTTGCCCTTCTTGGGTTTGCCGAAGGCGCTCCACCAGCCGTTGGTCGAGCAGATGCGCCACGCGGTCCGCTCGCACATGGCCTCACCGGCCTCAGCGGCCTCGTCGATGAGGAACCGGTAGCCGAACTCGGGGTCCTCGCCGTGGGCGTCGAACAGTGCGTTGGCGCGGTAGGCCTCGACCAGCTCGGCGTCGGTGACCGGGGACGCGAGCCAGCGGTAGTAGGGCTGGCGGGCGATCTTGAGTACCCGGCACGTCACCGTGACGGGGACACCGTCAGCGGCCAACTCGCGGACAAGCGGGTACATCATTTTCCCGGGAGGTTCGCCTGGGAGAGGTAGGCAGCAGCACGACGCAGGACCTCGTTCTCCTGCTCCAGCAACCGGATCCGCTTCTTCGCTTCACGCAGCTCGGTGTTCTCAGCCGCGGTCGTCCCGGGCTTGATGCCGTCCTCGACATCGGCGCTCTTGAGCCAGTTGGTCAGGCAGGACTCGCTGATGCCGAAGTCGGCAGCGATCTGCTTGAGGTGGACACCCGGCTCGCGGTTCCTCGCCACGCGCACGACGTCGTCGCGGAACTCTTTGGGGTAGGGCTTGGGCACGGTGCACATCCTTCCAGCGGCACCTCTCGGCACCACAGATCAGATGTCACCTATCCGTGCAGCAGTCCCGTTCACCGGGGAACGGTGTGGACGAAGACGCGGTCTGAGACACATCTCGCCACACGTTCTGTATGAGGGCCTGCGGTGATGGCTGGTTGATCCGGGCGGCATCGGGCAGCTTGGAGCCGACTCGGGGAGTCACGAGCCGATGGCCCTATCGAGCAGTGCAATCAAAGCCATGATGGCGCCGATCAGCATGCCCAATAGAGCGGCCCACATAAGGAGGCGGTAGCCGACCACTTTCAAGCCGCGATTGTCCAACCTGCGCCACTTCGGGGAGTAGTTCTCTGACGGGAATCGGTAGGCCCACCCAAGGTCGAAGAGGTGACGCATCTTGGTGCCATCAATGAATTCAACCAACCCCAGGATGGCAAACACCATCGTCGATCCGGCAACTAGCCGTAGTCCCTGCTCGAGCATGCTCGCTACTTGCTGCCGGCAAAGGTGGGGTTGGCCAAAGAAGTGAAGCATCCAGTGCTGTTGACCGTGGCGACTGCCCCTGTGGCGGCGTAGGCGGCTTCGCTGACGGCGCAGGACCCAATACCGAAGGTCATATTCCAGCCGCCCTCACTAAGGTCCTTGCGGTACTTCGAGACGTGCTTACCGCTAAAGACCAACTTGCTTGGGATTCTGACACCAACAACTGACAGCCCGAGGTCGACAGCACTGAGCGCGCAGTCAGCTCCGGTTGCACCGGACTTGTAGAAGCAGGTGTTCGCGGCGTTGAGCCCGGCGAGACCGGCACTGGTCCGTACGCCTCCTTCAGCTCCTCGCGCTTCTCGTGACTCTGCTCGGTCACCGCTTTGGCGATCTTCGTAGCCATCGTGTGCACGGGCACGTCTGGTTCTGGCGCCGGGATGTCCTCGATCCGCCAGATCGGCTTGCCGAGCTCCTCGACCTTCGGGTTGATCACGGTCTCCACGTCGACCTCGACGTTGCCCTCCGGGTCGGTGACGGGAGGAGGGTGGGGGATCTCGATGGATTCCCCCTTCTTGGTCTTGCCCTGCTTCGCAGTCGGCAGCTTGTCGAGGATGCTCTTGACGTGCTCGGAGTAGCGGAAGATGCCCGCGACGTTCGCGAACAGCAGGTTCGACAGGAAGCCGCGACGCACAACCTCGCGGGCCTTGAAGACCTGCGGGAAGGTCAGCACCTGGGATGCGTCGAGCTCGATCATCCGACCCTCGGCGTCTTCGCCGATGACCGGGAAGAAGTTCAGCAGTGTGCGGATGTTTTCCTTCCGCACGGCCGTGTCGCCCGACGGGTTGGGGTGCAGGTTGTTGGCGAACTCGTCGAAGATCCTCAGCGTGCGTTCGGGCGCGAAGTCGAAGATGTAGGCGTTCTGTTTCTGGTACACGTGCTCTGCGCGTTCGAAGGTGCAGGGATTCTGCGCGCGGAACGCTGCCTGCATGTACTGCGCCGGCGAGGACAGGTCGGACAGCATGATGACCGCTGTCCACTCGGGCACCGTGACGCCCGTGGTCAACTGACCGACCGACAGCGTGATTGTCTTCCCACCGGACGCCTCGGCTTCGGCGATTGCGGTGCGGACCTTGTCGAGCGCCTTGCCGACCGCCACCAAATCGGAGTCGTCGTTGGACCGTCCGTCGCCGGCTGCCAAGACGACCGTGTAGTCCTTGAAGACGTCGTGGTTCTTGAGGAGCCTCTGCAGTGCCTTCGCGGAAGCGACCCGGTTGAGCAGCCAGAACGAGTGCCGGATCTCGTCGCGCAGTTCGGCAGTGGAGAACGGGTACTTCTCGTTGGTCGTTAGGCAATCGAGGAACTTCTTGACCTCGGCCTCGTGCTCGAAGTACCCGTTGTCCTTGGTCGCGAAGAACTCGTTGAGGTCGAAGGTGAAGTCGATGTTGGCCTCGTCCTCCTCTACCGCGACCCCCAGAGCCAGGCGATCGGTGATCATCCGCGAGATCTGGTAGGTCAACAGGTTGAGCGTCGGCAACTCTTCGTACGGGTTCTCCTGGGCGGCGTCGGTCCATTGCTGACGGGCGGTCTGCTCGTCCTCGTACGTCCAGTTGAAGATCTGGTGCTTGCCGAACTTGCCGGAGGCCAGCGCCTTGAACGGCGTGCCGGACAGGTGCAGCGTCCTGGTCCGTTTGATCTGGTCGAATGCGACGTCGGTCTTGGTGGTGTCGATGCCCTCGTGGGCCTCGTCGATCACCAGCAGGTCCCAGGCAAAGTCTGCGATGTGCTTGAGCTTGGGGTAGCTGCCGCCGAAGTACTGCGAACCCTTGAGGTCCTGCAACGAGACGAACTCGACGATGCGCGGGTCCTGGTCTTCGTGCTCGAGCGAGAAGGCACGCCACTGCTCGCGGGTCAGTGGAGAGCGTGTCTCCAGTGACGGCGACTCGGAGACGAACTTGAAGGTCGTCCGGTGGCCGATGAAGCGCGTGAAGTCGTCGTACCAGGAGTTCGCGATCGCCGGACGGTTGGTGACGATCAGGACCTTCTGGACGTCCAGTGTGCGCATCAGGTCGTAGGTGGTCAGCGTCTTGCCGAACCGCGGCTTAGCATTCCACAGCACCTCCTCAGCGCCGTCCTCGAATGCGGTGACCGCCTGAGCGACGGCGGCCTGCTGCTCAGGGCGCAGGACGTAGTCGTCCACTCCGTCGGCCTGGAGGTCGCTGAAGTCCTGCCCGGCGAAGTCGTTGAAGTACTGCAGGGAGCTCTTCGGCGCAGCCGCAAGGTGGTGCCACTCCGTACGCACGGGCGTGGTCTCGCGCTTCACGCCCTGCTGCTTCAGGAAGTCATGGAAGTCCCGGTCGGTGAAGCGTCCACCAGCCTCCGACGTGAAGACGGCCCGGCGAGCCCAGACCTTCTCCTTCGTGATGGACATCTGGCTGGCCTGCTGGGCGATGCGCTTGTCGGCGCTTTCCTGCTCGGTGTAGCCGATCTTCTCCCAGCCGTCGTACTTGGGGACGTCCGGAGTTCGCCACGAGTAGATGAGCGGGACGATCTCGCGGTAGGTGCTGATCTTCGGGCTAGGCATCGGCTTTCTCTTGTTCGTGGACCTTCTCGATCCTGCATTCGCCGTAGCTGTCGTAGGCGGTGAAGTCGAAGCCGGCGTCGTCACGTAGCGAGGCGAGCGTAAAGGGATCACGTCGCACCTCGCCGGGCTTTCCGTCGATCCTGTGCCACCAGGAGAACTGGATGTCGTCCCCCGTGGGCGTCTTGCCAGTCAGGGTGTCGCCTCGCACGATGTTCGTCTCGATCAGGAACGTTGCCGCCCGGTGGAGGTCGGTGTCCGGACCGCAAGGAGTGCCGTGGGCCTGGTGGAAGCCGTGGAACTCCGCGAGCATGACCGCCTTGGCATCCTGGTGGTTGTCCTCGAGGAGCTCAATCCCGTAGATCGAGGCGAGCGCGAAGAGCGACTCTGCCGCCCATGCCTCGGCTGGATACCGCTTCTCAATGGCGAGGAGCTTGCGTCGGAGGATCGCGACGAGGAAGTTGCCGTGGCCTGCCGCCGGCTCGAGGAATGTCCTGTCGACGAAGTCCGGGCTGGTCTCCAGGTCGTCCCCAACCAGATCTAGCATCTGGTCGACCATGTGACGCGGCGTGAAGACCTCGCCGTACGTCTTCACACGGTGCCGCGACCTCACGGCCTGCTCCTCGAGGGTCGGTTCCGTGACGGTCACGAGCGTCTCCCGCGCTCAGCCAACGCACCGAGCGCGGCGGCGAACCGGCCATCCAGCTGTGATGCCACATGCACTCCACGTTCCGCGATCCGATCCTTCCTCCCGAATCTATCGGGCTGGACCGACAAGCTCGCGCTCCGGCGCGGTGTGGCATCAGATGCCCGGAACCTCTCAGTCAAGGTCACTCGACTCCCTGCGCCGCCCGATCAAGGGCCCTCCCACACGGATCGCGCCTGACATAACTCGAGTTGTTAAACAATACGTAGGCAAAGTCAAAGTTCCCTGCATCTCGACAACAAGCATGTCGAGATGTAGCGGAGATGGCCGAGCTCCCCGTGGGGAACTCTGACCAAACGGTCGCGCTTGGCGGGGCCTGTCAATGTCGGTTCACGCGGATCGCGGCTACGGTCGACCGGTCCCCTACCAGTCGTCGTCCCGTGCGACCAGACAGCGGAGGACCTTACCCGCGGCTCCGCTGTCGATGGCCTCTGCGCATCGAGGCAGAGCCTCGCCGATCTGTTCCTCCAACGGGTCTTCGGTCAACGTCATTGTCGCCACGACAGCGGCGGCGTTGAGGAGAACCACGTCACGGATCGGACCCATTTGACCCGCAAGGAGCGCGTGAAATGCCGCCGCGTTCTCGGCCGCGGTCCCGCCTCGGATGTCACCTGACTCTGCACGAGGGAGGCTGAGCACGGCTGGATCCAGCTCGACTGTCGAGACCCGGCCTTCTCGTACGACCCACACGTCGGAGCTCTCTGTCGTGGTGAGCTTGTCGAGGCCGTCCCGGCCCCGTACGACCAGGCCGGTGTGCCCGCGGTCCGCCAGCACCTCTGCAATGAGTGGTGCTACCCGGCGGTCGGCTGCTCCGATCACTCTGTGGTGCGGGTTAGCCGGATTGATCAGTGGACCGAGGGTGTTGAAGACGGTCGGGATCCCAAGGCCGCGACGAGCGTCGATGGCGTGCCGCAGTCCGGCGTTGAAGTGCGGCGCGTAGAGGAACGTGACGCCGGCTTTCGCGGCTGTCGCGGCGGCGGCGCTGGCCTTGTTGTCCAGCGGGATGCCGAGATGCTCGGCCAGGTCCGCGGCGCCAGAGGTCAGCGATGAGGCCGACCGGCCACCGTGCTTTACCACGGTGATGCCCGCCGCGGCGGCGACGATCGCGGCCATCGTTGAGACGTTGATCGCGCCGGTGCCGTCGCCCCCGGTGCCTGCGATATCGACTGTCGGTCCGGGGATAATCACTGGCGTCGCCGACTCATGGAGAGCATCGACGAACCCGCTGATCTCCGCGGAGGTCTCACCCTTGGCGCGGAGGGCGACCAGGAACCCGGCGATCTGCGTTGTGGTGGCCTCGCCCCGCACGATCTGCCGCATAGCCCAGTGCGCCGTCGCACGATTGAGGTGACCGCCTCGGAGGAGTTCGTCCAGGAGATCAGGCCACGTTTTCGAGCTGGGGGGTTCGGGGAGATCGCGGTGCGGTGCGGTGAACGACATTGACTGCCCTCAGGGTGTGGGCCTCGTCGACACCGCTCGCATAACGCAACAGCCGCCTCGTCGAGGCGGCCGGATAGAAGAATCGATCAGATGGACGCCGCCTGGCTAGGCGCGCCACCAGTTGATCGATCGACAAAGCACAGCGACAGATTACACACGCTCACGCGCTCTCCGCATGCCCCAGGGCTCCGCCTCGTCGCGCCGCCTCGTCGCGCCGCCTCGTCGCGCCGCCTCGTCGCGCCGGTTCGTCGCTGCGCAGGGCGACGCAGTGGGCGGCTACGCGATGGCCGAGCTGTCGAGGATCGTTACCGCCGCTGCTGCGACCGACTGCACGACGAGATCTGGCTGAAAGGATGTCGCGTCGGATCCGTTGCTGTCGATCCAGGCGGTCTGTAACCCGACCCCTGCGCCTCCCGCGACATCGAATTCGAGACTGTCGCCGATCATCCATCCATCGAGTGGACAGCCGAGCCGCTCAGCAAGGGCATGGAAGATCACGGGGGATGGCTTGCGGGCGCCGACCACGTCCGAGATCACCCAGCCGTCGACCAAAGTGTCGAGGCCGGTGCGACGAATCTTGCCCTCTTGATTGTCGGCCATGCCGTTCGTGACGATGCCGAGCGTCCAACCCGCAGCGCGAAGCTCGGCGAGCGCGTGACGGTCGTCGTCATTGACCGTGACCAGGGACGGCATCTCGGTGCGGTAACGACGCCACACCTCGTCTGCGCTCGTCGGGAGCCTGAGACGGTCGACCAGTCGAGCGAAGACCTCGTCCTTGGGGCGACGCTCGGTGAGGGCAGTTGTGACCACATCGACCTCGTGGGTGGGAAGGCCCCACCCACGGACGAAGCCATGAGCCCACGCGCGCGCTGCCGACGCCTGGTCGACGAGCGTCCCATCCAGGTCGAGCGCGATCAGCGGCACGAACCGGATCCTAATCGGGGCCGCTGCAAGAGCCGCGACACCGTACGCCCCCGAATGTCTATTCGCTGAGTAGATCTTGACCTTGACAGCGAGTTGTCAAGATTCGCTGCATCTCGACAAAGAGTGTCGAGATGCACGAAGGATTGATGGCCCGCCCGCGGGAGACCTTGACGAGATCGGCCATTTGCGTGGTTGCCGTCAAGGTAGGCCGGTCCGGACACGAGCTCTCCCCGCAGAGCGCCCCGTCACCGGCGAGCTTCGCGGACGGGTCATCCGGGACGCCCGGGCATTGGTCAGTGGGCTGGCCTGCTCAGGTCCCGCACGAGGTTCGGCTTGAGGGACGTCCGCCCACAGCCGAAGGTCGGACGTTGCGATCACCGGCGTCACGCCAATGGCAGCGTGATGGGTCCTACGGTGCGTGCGCTCCGCGTCAGCGCGGCCGGCTCCAACTCTCCCCGGAACGATCCGGAATTCCGTAGCGTCGTACCCACAATGGAACCGGATCGGGCGCTGTCGCGTGATACATGTGTGGAGACGGACGAAGTCGCCGCCCTGTACGCGCGGGCGTGCCCCCGCCTGGTGGGCCTGCTCACGGCGATGTGCGGAAGCCAAGGCGACGCCGAAGAGGTCGCTCAGGACGCCTTCGTCCGGTTGCTCGAACACTGGGGCAAGGTCCGTGACTACGGCGACCCCGAGGCGTGGCTGCGCACGGTCGCGGTGCGGGCGCTCGTTTCGCGCCAGCGTCGACGTCGCGTGGCTGTCCGCGGATTGGCCGTCCTTGGCCGACGCGCCGTGACGGCACTGCCCGCGACCGAGCCCGCGCACGACGTGGAACTAGCGGAGGCTCTCGCGGGCCTGCCCATTGACCAGCGCGCGGTCTTGGTCCTGCACCACCTGCACGACCTTTCGGTCGCGGAGGTCGCCGAACTGCTCCACATCCCCACCGGCACGGTGAAGTCACGGTTGTCGCGCGCTCGCGCTGCCCTCGCGCCGTTGCTGACTGACGAGGAACGGAGCACGACATGAACGACTTTGGAGATCGCCTGCGCAGGCATGTCCAGGACCTGACACCGGAGCACTCGGCGCCGTTCCGAGAAGTCCAGACGCGACGTGACCAGCGTCGACGTCGTCGCCGGGCACTCACAGCTGCCGGTACGGCGATGGTCGCGGTCGTCGCTATCGCGATTGGCAGCCAACTTCTCGGACCGACCGACCCCCCAGGCGCCGCCGCCCCCGCCACGAACAGCCCATCCCCAAGCACCCCTCCCGCGACCGAGACGCCACGACCGGAGCCGACATACGAGTGGAGCGGACAGCCCTCGCCGGTGGTGCTCCGGCTTGCAGATCGCGACCTCGAACTGAAACCGTCGTCCTACTGCTGGAACGGGCCCCCCAACCGGAAAGGGAGTTCGCCCGGCATGTGCATCAGCGGGAGCGCACAGACGAAGGATCTGGCGAGCGCCGGGAGTCCCGATTCCGTGGACTTCTGGTTCGGCGTTGAGGACTGGGACTTCCAGGCCTCGTTCACCCAGCTCGGCGCCGACTGCCCACGGGAACACACTGTCCAGGCGACGCGCACCGGAGACCAGACATTCCGGCTGGAACCGGCCGGTCTCGCCGGCCGCTACCGCGTCGACTTGTTCGGCCGCGGCCAACACGGCAGCGTGAGCACCAGCTTCCTATGGACAACCCCGACCGACGGACCGATAGACCAGCCCACCGCCGACATCGCCCTCATCTCCGGGGACAGCGGTGAGCTCTGGGCCTACCAGCTCGAGGTCGGCGTGCAAGACCTGGCCTTCCAGCCGCGGGAGACGGACGTCGAGGTCACCGTCACCGCAGCCAATGGGCGCTCGATGATCCTCGACGCCGAGCAAGAGGGCCACGGCAAGTGCTACGCCGAGGGCTCCCTGTTCTTCCGTGGCGAGGAGGATCCTGCACAGCAGGCAGCCCAGCTCGGCCCGCCACCGTTCACCTACCATGTGCAGCTCAGCCTGGATGGAAAGCGCTACCTCGGCACGGCGGTCTGGCCGCGAGATGAGAAGCCGGACGAGGCTCCCAACACCGTGCTCACCTTCGACCCACCACTTCCGGCCTACATCGCCGAATGAACAGGCCGTCGACAGGGGGCATCTCTCGCGACATCCAACCTTCACGACCACCGCTGCCGAGTCGTGTAGTGCAGGGTTCCCCATGCGAGATGACCGGTTCGGATGATCGCCGGCTTTGGCGATGACTGGTCACCGGTCGCTGGAGGACGTCCGGCTCTGCGGTCGTCCATTCGGCAAGAATGCGCAGTGGTGTGCGTTTGGGTGGAACCTCCGCCACGTTCTGACGCGTCTGATGATCACAGGGCTGCAATGGGCTGAGGATGGTGGCGTGGACGAGAACGGCAGCAACGCCGAGTTCAGCGAGTACGTCGCGGCCCGATGGGCGCGCCTGGTGCGGTCTGCCGTGCTTCTCGGATGCTCTCCGGCCGAGGCCGAGGACGTCGTTCAGACCGCGTTGACCCGTTGCCTGGTGAACTGGTCCAAGGTGCGCAGCGCGGACGACAGGGACGCCTACGTCCACCGCGTGCTCATCAACACCTTCACCTCCGGGCGACGGCGTCACTGGATGAGGGAGCGCCCGGTGGCCGAGGTCTCAGATCTGCACCACGACGACGGCACCACGACGTACGACGACGCCGACGCGATCACTCGCTCGCTCCAGCGACTGACGCCGGAACAGCGGGCCGCGGTCGTGCTGCGCTACTACGCCCACCTCACCGAACAGCAGATGGCGGCCGTGCTCGGAGTCGCTCCCGGCACGGTGAAGTCCCGACTGTCCCGGGCGCTGAAGATCCTCGCCGACGACCCCACCCTCTCCGATCTTCGAGGCGCGCGATGACCGACCACGACCTTGCCAACCTGCTGGAGCGCTCTGCGGAGCGCATCCCGATCGCAACTCCGCCCGTGTCGGAGATGCTGGTCGCAGCTGGGCGTCTACGCCGACGACGGAGCGCGGCGCGCGCAGCGGTGGCCGCGGCGGCGGTTGTCGCGGTCCTCGGCGGTACCGCTCTCGTGGCTGCACAGGACACGAACCCAACGCTCGGCAGGCCCAGCGGACCCGCCGACACACAGCCCGCCGAACCTGTCCCCGCGGGGACACGGCTGGTTGGCATCGGCCACTCGGCGATCGCTGTACCGGAGGATTGGGCAACCAACGCGCTCCGATGCGGTACGGCGACCGAACCGACGGCGGTCGTCGATGTCACGGCTATCGAGATGTGCCAATGGCTCAGCCCGGAGGTATTCGACAACGTCTGGGTCGAGCAGGGCGTCAACCGGAGGATGTTCAGTCCAAGCGAGGACTTCGAGGTTGACGGCGTCGCTGCGCAGCGTAACGAAACCACCTGTACTGCATACAGCGATCGAGTCAGGCAGTGCAGTCGCACGGTCTTCGTGCCCTCAGCGAACGCCTCCTACCGGGCCCAAGCGGCGACGAAGCAGCGCGTCGAGGAGATTCTCTCGTGGATCCGCATCGTTCCCGACCGGGTGGCGGTGCCTGGCTTCGGGCCCGCCAACGTGGACTACCAGGACGATGACGCAGGTGAGCACTACCGCGCTGAGCTCGAGGCTGCCGGACTTCAGGTGGAGGTCCTCACAGAGCCTCGCCCCGGCTTCAAGCCCGGATACGTACTCGGAGTAAGCCCTGGGCCAGGCACCATGGTTGAACCGGGCGAGGTCATCACCATGACCGAGATCGCGGAGCCTCGGGGTCCGGCCGACGAGGTACACGTGGAGGTCAACTCGGTCGGTCCGGGCGACAGCATGGACTATCAGGGATTGAGTGACGAGCAGATCCGCGCAGGCGCCGAGATCCGCATCGACCTCGGGGCGACGATCTGGATATATGGCCAGGGTCAGCGGATCAGCACGCTCGCAGGCGAGGTCACCGGATCTGCGCTGGCGCTCGATGACTGGGAGGAAGGGCCGAACTACGGCCGGTCCTGGAAGGCAGTCGAGCGAGGCACGAGCACCCTGACCGTCAGCATCATGGCCAACGGCAAGCCGGTCACATTGGGCACGGTCACCGTGATCGTCACCTAGTCGTGCAGGAACGGCTGGTCCTGGGTCCGCCACGTCAGCTCGGGGCCTCGGGCGCCTTCGTTCCAGTACTCCAACAAGGCGTACTGGACCTTCCCCTTCTCCAGCCCGAGCTTGTCCTGGTACCCAGCGCCGTCGGCTGACTCGACGCGGACCAGGTGGTAGCCGGGCGAGAGCAGCATCGGATAGCTGACCCAGGTGTGCTGGCCCTCGACGTGGAAGGCGTTGTCGACGAGCAGCTCGTCGTCGACGTACACCTTGATCGGCATCACCGGCTCGTCGAAGGACTGGTTGGAAACCTCCAGGACGAAGGTCGCGTCCTCTACGTCGTCCACCACCCGTGGCTCGACGAGGTCCGGCTCGAGGTCGATGGTGACCGGCACCGGCCCTGACAGTGTCCAGCTGTACGTCGGCCGCACCTCGCCCCACTGGGGGACCGCGACCTCGAAGCGGAGCGCCGTGCCGGCCGGGATGTACGGCGTGCCGTCGGCGAGGCGGAACGGCACTGCTGCGCAGTTGAGGGCGTAGGGGATCTCGGTGACGTCGTCGAAGGAGTGGTGCATCGACAACTGCGCGTCCGGGCAGGGCGCCAGCGGGGTGTCGACCTTCGCCGTGAGCGCGACGATCGCCGTCCCGGGGCCGTACTCCGACTCCTGGGAGAAGGAGATCTGCCGGACGCTGAGGCCGGCTACCGGATGGCGTTCCTCCCGGACCTCGAAGTCCGTCGGTGCCAGGAGGTAGACCCGGACCGGCTCGTCGGGCAGCTCGTCCCCCAGCCCCTGGCACGACGGGCGCTTCCCGAAGCCGGGCACGGTGATGCCTCCGGCGAGGCTGTCCCGGGTCCCCCACGTCACACGGAAGTGGGCGTCGGGCGGGGCCACGTCGCACGCCATGGACGGCAGCGAGAAGACAAGCGAAGCGGTGTGGGTGGCGTCGACGAGCACGTCGAACGGCCAGGTCCGGCCGTCGGGACCCGAGACGTCCAGCCGCTCCACCTCGACAGGCACAGGCAGCGCCTGGCCGTCGGGGCCGGTCACCTCGACCGACGGCTCGGCCGGGAGCCGGCAAGAGACCGCGCCGACCGGCTGGATCGTCACGAACTCGTACATCGTTCCGCCGGCGCCCTCGAGAGACCGCTCGAAAGTGAGATCCTCGGTGCTGCACCAGGGCTTCCCCTCGGCGAGCTCGGGGTCGGGCGTGTACCGAGCCACGGGCGCAGGCCATTTGGGATGGGCGGGGTCGAGCTGCTTCCACGGCACCACGTAGTCGTCGGCCACCGACGAGTCGGCCGGTGCTGGATCGGCGTCCCGATCACCCCCGCCCCCGGCCAGCAACGCTCCCCCGCTCACCACCGACGCCACCGCAGCCGCCGCCACGACGGGCGCCACCCAGCGGGGCCGCTTGGACCCCCTCAGGGAAGTCGCGTCGACGCCAGGCGCCGGCGACTGGGCGTCCCGCCACCGCGCTCCGGCCTGGTGAAGCAGCCTGTCCAGCTGGTCGTCGTTCATGACGCACCTCCGAAGTCATCACCCAGCAGCACGCGCAGGCGACCACGGGCATGGTGAAGCGTGGCCTTGACGGTGCCCTCCGCGCAGCCCATCACCTGGGCGCAGGTGGCGACGTCGAGGCCGACGAAGTAGTGGAGGTCGACCGCCTGGCGCTGCCGTCTCGACAACTGCAGCACGGCGCGCTCGAGGTCGACGTCCGTCTCGACAGGCTCGACCGGCGTGGCCGCGAGCTCGACAATCGGGCGGATACGGGTGCGGTACCGTCGGGCGCGGTCGGCAACGATTGCGAGCAGCCACGGCAACGGGGCGCCGATCCGGTCGTCGTAAGTCGTGTGCCGGCGCCAGGCGCGGACCAGCGCCTCCTGGACCACGTCGTCGCGGTCGGCTGCGGGCACCAGGCGCGCGGCGTACCGGCTCATCGCGGGCAGGTGCGGCTCCACCCAGGCGGTGAACTCCGAGGGCTGCACACGGCTCACCCTGCCACGCACGACGACGGTCGCCTCCACGTTCCAGATACGCCAGGCGGCAGCGATCCGGTTTAGCCGGGTGCGAGATCATCCGCAATGAGCGCACCGGTTGACCGCCAGCGGATCGTCACGCGGGACTCACTGACATGCTGGCGCTGTGAGGGATCTGCCGCCCGTTGTTGCTGAGCTGGCGATCGCGCTGACCGAGCTCGGCTGGGTGACCGAGTTGTTCGTGGCTGGCTCCGCGGCTACCGGCGACTACGTCGACGGCGTCAGCGACCTCGATCTGGTGGCACTCACCCGCGGCGCGATCGATCCTGATCGCCGCGCGGTCCTGGAGGTGCTCCATCGGCACCTGGACGGCGGAGCTGCCGCCGGCATGGATCTGGGCTGCGTCTACATTCCCGAGCGCTCCATGCTCCACCTCGACGCGGTGCATCCCACCTGGACACACGGGCGGATGATCGACGGCGTCTTGTCCGGGATCACGCGGGCCGAACTCGCCCACCACGGCCTCGCTGTGTTTGGCCGCTCGCCGCGCGATCTCCTGCCCGCCGTGACCGATGACGACGTGCGCGACGCCGCGCGGGCGGAGTTGACCGACTATTGGTCCCTCGCTGCCGCTCGACCCTGGTGGTGGCTGGATCCGGACATGGTCGACCTCGGCCTCACGTCCATGGCCCGCGGCCGGCACGCCCTCGCCAATGGGCGTCTGCTGACCAAGTCCGAGGCCATAGACGCAAGCCACGCCCCCGCCTGGCTGATCGAGCAGATGCGTGCACGCCGCCAAGGAGAGCACGTCACCTCTCCACGCCTGCGCTCCGCGTGGATCGCCTGGCGCGACGCACGGCGTACTACCGCGCTCGCACGACGAAGGCCGCGACACCTCGACGCGTCACCCTAGTCGCAGAGCCGAAGTGTTTCCGGTCAAGCGGCCTACCCGGATCGAGCGCCCTCCTCAATTCGCTCAAGTAGGTCGGTTGCCCTCGCCACGCTCCGTCTCCCGTCGAATCTCTACCGATCCAGTGTTGAAAAGATGCTGTGCCCGTTTGGAAAAGTTCGCCGCATCTCGACAAAAATGCCGCCCGTCGCAAGGGTCGGGCGGAAACTTCTTCAACTTTCGGGGGGACGCCCTCTGACCTGCGGAAACGCGCGTCCCCCCTCAGCGTCCCCCCTCCAAATCAGGGGTTTGGGGGGACGGATGCGGGGACGCCCGCTCGCGACCTTTCTGCCGTGCACAGCCACGGACGAAAGGAGCGAGTGCGATGAGTGTGGGAGACCAGCTCGGCCTCGACGACAACAGCGAACTGCTCGACCAGGCCCGCCAGAAGTGGCCGGCCTGGGTGGCCGCGGACCCGCGGCTTGGCGTCGTCGAGAAGTTCGACGACCTACGGGCCTGGCTGCCCTCGGTGGACAGCGCGGCCTCTGACGAGGTCCTCCTGGCGCTGGCCATGCTGGCGGCCCCCGACGGCGGTGACGACATCGCCGCCGCCGCAGCGCTCGCCAAGTGCCTGCTGCCCGGCGCGTGCCGGCTCGCGGGCTGGCTGAGCACCCTGCCGCCCCGCGAGGTCTTCCGCGACAGCCAGCCCGTCTCCTCCGGCTCCTGGTCGGCCGTCGAGCGGATCGACGAGCTCGTGGCCTCCCAGTTGTGGATCGAGGTCCGGACCTTCAAGTGGCGTCGACTGCGCAAGGTCGCCGCCAACATCCTGATCAACACCCGGGTCGGTGTCCTCCGAGAGGTCGGGGACTTCTTCTACGTCTCCCGGGCCGACCGCACCTGGGCGAACACCACCCTGGTGGAGTCCTTCTCCTCTGGCGACCTGGCCGACGGCGACGCCGGCGCATGGAGCGCGGCCGCGATGCCGACCGAGCGGGTTGCCGGCGCCCTGTTCCACCGTCCCGAGATCCTCGCCGACGCCGGCCCGGAGCAGGAGGAGCCCTCGGCCACCGAGGAGCTGCTGGAGCTGCTGGCGTGGGCCTGCGAGAACCAGGTCATCAGCCCGGCCGACCGCTACCTGCTGCTGTGCCTGGTCGACGAGGCCGACCGGGTCGAGACCCGCAACCTCGCCCGCGGCTACGGCGGCCTGCTCAGCAACGAGGTCTCCAGCCGAGTCGCGCCCCGGGTCGGGGTGTCCGAGGCAACCGTCCGTCGCCACGGCTCGCGCAGCATGCGCGCCCTCGCCGCGGCCGCCCCCAGGAAGTTCGGCCATGACGAATGAGCGCAACCGTGATCGCCCCCACCGCCCCACGACACATAGGCGACTGGAGGTGGTGAAGCCCATGACAAACACCCAGGACGACGGCGAGAGCCGGACGCCGCAGCAGATCGCCGAGCTGTTCGCGATCGCCGGCCGCGAGACCGAGGCGATCGAGCAGCTCACCGGCTGCGTCGCGCAGTTGCACGAGGTCCAGGCCGCCAAGGCCCAGCTGGCCAGCCTGACCCCGGCTGAGGTCCGCGCCGCGCTCGAGTTCCGCCGCGGCGGCATCGGGGAGGCCCAGTGAGTACCCAGACCTCCAGCCGCCCGGTCGGCGTCGACGAGCTCAAGCGCGCATGGGACGCCCTCGCCGCCGGCGAGTTCCGGACCGGCCACGGCGCTGGCAAGGGACCCCGCGGCCGCGGCACCGCTGCGGCCGACAACTGGTCACCCGCGGCGGGGGAGCACACCATCGCCGTCATCGGAAGCGCCGGCTCGGTCGGGGCCAGCACCATCGCCCTCGCCACCGGCCTGGCCGCGGCCGGCCCGGTCCGGGTCATCGAGTGCTGCTCGGTCACCGCCTCCGGCCTCGCCGCCGCCAGCACCGCCGAGCTCGGCCTGCATCCGACCGACTGGCGTCAGGGCAAGCGCGACCACGTCCTGCTCGAGCGGGCCAGCGAGGTCCTCGCCGGCGTCGACGAGGTCCCCCTGCCGATCGACGCCGAGCACGAGACCCAGCTGACCATCCTCGACGTCGGCTGGGAGGCCGGCCAGCTGCTGGCCACCGACTGCTGGCTCGCCGAGGCCGTCCGCACCGCCGACCAGGTCGTCCTGGTCACCACCGCCACCGTCCCCGGGATGCGACGCGCCTCGGTCGCGCTCGAGCTGCTGGCCAACCACTGGCAGCCCGAGCAGATCACCCTCGCCGTGCGCGGGCCGCGCCGCAAGAAGTGGCCCCGGGGCCTCGAGCACGCCGGCGGCCCCGCCGTACGTCGCGCCCTGGTCGCTGACCGGTGCGTGGAGATCCCCGAGGACCGCGAGCTCGCGGTCAACGGCCTGGACTCCCGCCCCGTCCCGACCCCCCTGATCTCGGCAGCACGTCAGCTGCTCGAGCCCGCACACCTGCCCACCGACACCACCGAAAGCGCCTGACCCGCACCGGGGTCAGCAACCCAGAAAGGAAGTCCACCGATGGACGTCACGACCGCTCTCCTCCCGATGGCCGCCAAGGTCTGCCCGAAGGCGCCTCCCGGTGCCGTCGGACCCACCAACGAGATCACCAGCTACATCCTGTGGGGCGTCATCATCCTGTTCGGTCTCGCGATCATCATCGCCATCGGCGCGATCATCGCCGGCCGGGTGTTCTCCCTGCCGCACGCCTCCAAGGTCGGCGTGATCTCGGTGGTGGTGGTCTTCGCGTGCGCGATCGCCTACCTGGTTCTGCCCGGCATGCTCAACGGCATCCTCGGCAAGGGCTGCATCTGATGCGGCGCGCAGCCACGAAGAAGGCTGAGGGCACCAGCGAGTGGAGCCGTCGCCGCCTCCTCGGGATTCTGGTGATGGCCGTCGTCGTGGCTGCGCTCCTGATCGGCGGCCTCGTCTACGGGAGCTACCTCGCCCTCGCCGGCATCGGCGACGACGCCAACGCGGCGGCCCCTGGGGTGGCGACCGGCGAGACCGACCGCTCGACGCAGGCCCAGGGCGCCGCGCACCGCGACGAGATCGCCGCCGAGCCGATGCTGACCGTCCCGGAGAGGGCCGCCTTCCCGGGAGAGACCGTCAGCTCCGAGGCGCCCGCCATCAAGATCCCGACCGGCGCCGGCGTGAACGGCCCCGCGTTCGTCAGGACCGGGTTCCCGCAGACCCCCGAGGGCGCGATCGGGCAGCTCGCCCAGATCGACCTCGCGGTGCTGCAGTCGATGAGCCTGACCACGGCCGAGGAGGTCTACAACGCGTGGGCCCTGCCCGGCGGGGTCCGCGCTGAGGACTGGTGGATCACCGCCAGCGTCCGCGCCTTCCTGACCAGCACCGGCATGGGCGAGGTGAAGGACCCCAGCTCCTCGGTCTCCCTCGAGCCGGCCGCCGCGCTCGTGAAGGGCACCGACGGCCCCGACTGGACCACCGTCTGCGTGCTGATGAAGGTCACCGCCTCCTACAAGCAGGAAGCCCAGATCGCCTTCGCCCACTGCGAGCGCATGCAGTGGGTCGGCGGCCGCTGGATGGTCGCCCCCGGTGCACCGCCCGCTCCTGCCCCCGCTACCTGGCCCGGCACCCAACTGGCACACGAGGCCGGTTGGCGCACCTGGTCGACCGACGCCACCACTGACCCTGACCACATCGAAGGGGACCACTGAGATGAAGAACCTGACGACCGGCAACGACGACTCGCGCGCCACCCTCGTGCGCATCGGCATCCTGGTGGCGATCGCCACCATGGTGGCCACCGTCGTCTGGCTCGGTGCCCGCAGCCGAGCCGACGACGCCGGCACCTCCGACACGGTCGGCGGGGACAATTCGAGCCAGACCGTCGAGAACACCTCGGTCGAGCAGGTCGCCCCGGACACCGCGCCCGCCGACGGCGTCGTGATCCCGACCGGCACCGACCAGGTCGACGGCCACCCGACCGGGTTCCCGGCCACCGACCTCGGCGCCGTGGCACTCCAAGTCGAGGTGGCCAAGGCCCAGCTCGGGTTCGACTACGACCAGGCCGTCACCGTCGCCGGCCTCTACGCCGACCCCGAGGACAAGGCCACCTTCGAGGAGCGAGCCCGCGCCGCGGTCGAGCTGCGCCGCAAGCAGGCCGGCGTCCCCAAGGACGGCGACGTGCCCGCCCCCGCGTCGTACGCCCTCACCCCGATCGCCTACACCCTCGAGCAGCTCGACACCGGCTACTACGCGGTGAACCTGCTCAGCTACGTCACGCTCACCACCGCCGACGGCAAGGTCCACGACAGCCTCTACGCCGGCACCCAGCTGATGCGCTGGATCGACGGCGACTGGCGCCTGGTCACGGGCAGCGAAGCCGACATCCAGCACCTGGTCTCGGAGGGCCAGCCGCAGGCCGTGGCTCCCGGCACCCCCGAGTTCGAGAAGGCCGGCTGGATCCGGATCAACGGAGCCCCCCAGTGACCACGACCGCCATCGCCACCGCGCCCCGGGCGCTCCGACTGGGCCACCTGATCAGGGCCGCCCTGGCGATCCTGGTCCTCACCACGCTCCTCGGAGCTGCGACCACCCTGCAGCCGCCCGCGGCGGCCGCCGCTGAGCCGGCGACCAGCTCGGCCGCCACCACAGCCGAGCTCACCCCGGCCGCCACCAGCGGCCGACTGCCGGCCCGCGGCAACGTGAAGATGGGCTGCCCCGGCCCCGACGCCCTCTGCGACCTCGGCGGCGACGCACTCGACTGCGCCAGCGACCCGATCGACTGCGGCAAGGACGCCGCCGGCGACGTGAAGGACGGCGCCGGGAACCTGATCGACGGGGCCGGCAACGTCCTGGACGGCGCGGGCAACCTGCTCCCGGACGGCTGCGGCATCCTCGACGCCATCTGCGGCGGCGTCCTGCCCGGGTTGCCCGGGCTGCCTGGGGTTCCCGGGCTCCCCGGAATCCCCGGTCTGCCGAACGTCGGTGACCTCTTCGGTGGCGGCATCCCCGGCGTGGGTGACATCCCCAACCCGTTCGAGGCCATCGGCGACGTCATCGCCAAGGCGGCCGCCGACGCCTGGACTGCGGCCATGCTCGCGGTCTGGAACTCCGGCCTGTTCGTGCTGCGGATCGTGCTCACGTTCAGCGAGCTGTTCTTGACCCCCGATCTGCGGGCCGACGGCCCCGGTAAGGACGTCTACGCCTTCACCCTGTGGCTGGCCCTGGCCCTGGTGGTCATCTTGGCGATGATCCAGCTCGGCGCCGCGGCCTTCAAGCGTGAAGGCAAGGGACTCGCCCGGGCGCTCATCGGAGCCGGCCAGTTCGTCGTCATCAACGCGTGCTGGTTCGGCTACGCCGTCACCCTGATCGCGGCCTGTGGTGCGATCACGCGGGCGTTGATGAAGTCGCTGCTCAAGGTGCAGACCTGGCCGGACTGGGACCCGCTCGGCGGCCTCGGCGTCGACGACATCACCGACGCCGGCGTGGCTACCGCGCTGGCCTTCCTCGGGATCTTCCTGTGGCTGGCCGCCATCGGCCACCTCCTGGTCTACCTCGCACGGGCGGCCTCGCTGCTGGTGCTCACCGCTACCGGGCCCCTGTCGGCCGCCGGCCTGGTCTCGGACTTCACCCGGTCCTGGTTCTGGAAGAGCCTGCGGTGGCTGCACGCCGCGGCGTTCACCCCGGTCCTGATGATCACGGTGCTTGGCATCGGTGTGCAGTTCGCAAACGGTGTCGCGGCCCACCTGGCCGAGGACACCGCGAAGACCTTCGGCACCGCACTGCCGGCCGTAATGACGATCCTGATCAGCGTCGTCGCCCCGCTGTCGCTGTTCAAGCTCCTGGCCTTCGTCGACCCCGGCACCCCCAGCGGCGCATCGTTCCGCCAGGGCATGGCCATCCAGGGCGGCCTCCAGGGCCTGCTCGGCGGCGGCGCGGGCGGCGGCTCCTCGGCCGCGTCGACCACCGACGCCAACGGACGCTCCTCGGGCGAGCAGAGCGCCGAGTCCTCGACCGGCGACCGGTTCAACAAGTCCACCCAGGGCTTCCTCGGCAGCTTCGGCGGCGTCGGCCAGGCGCTCGCGGCCGGGCTCGGGGCGATCAACTCCGCCGGCGCGAAGGCGACCTCGCTCATGTCGGACGAGACCAACCAGGCCGGGGTCGGACAGAACACCTATGGCCCCGACTTCAGCGGCATGGGTGGGCGGCAGTCCGGCGGCCAGGGCGGGAAGCAGTCGGATTCGCAGGGCGGCGACCAGACCGACGGCGACTCCTCGCTGCCGACGCCACCCACGCCTCCTGCACCGCCCACCCCGCCGACGCTGCCCGGCGGCGGCGGACCGGGCGGCGGATCCGGCGACCAGGGCGGCGGCCCCGGTGGCGGGGGAGCGGGCGCAGCTCCCAAGACCCCGGCCGCAGGCGGCGGGGGAGCGGCCGGAGGTGCCGGCGGCGCCGGCGCCGCAGCGGGCGGCATCCCACCGGTGGCGGTGTAGCCCGATGCGCCCCCACCTCGAGCACCGATCGACCCCCACTGACCTCACCGACCAGAAAGGAAGCCGACGATGACCACCTACGCCGACTACCAGCGCGACCGCATCGGCTGGTTCTTCGGCCTCTCCGGAGGCCAGCTGATGTTCCTGGCGCTGGCCAGCCTGCCGGCGTTCTGGGCGATCAGCCGCGGAGCATGGTTCTCCGCGTTCCTGTTCGCCCTGGTCTGGCTGTTCCTGCTGGCCATCACCGTGATCCCCGTGCGCGGCCGATCGGCCACAGGCTGGGTGTTCGCCTCGACGATGTACGCCGTCGGGGGCCTGCTCGGCTGGACCTCGTTCCGCGCCAAGGCAACCCAGGGTCGCGCCGAGGACCTCGACACCCCGGACCTGCCCGGAGTCCTGCAGGGCGTCCAGATCCACGACGGCCCGCCGCACGGCTCGCAGTCGCAGCGCGTGGCGATCATCGAGAACCACGCCATGAAGACCTGGGCGGTCACCGCCTCGATCGTCCACCCGGGCATCGGCATGAAGGACGTCGAGGAGCGCGCCCGCTACGGCGAGGCTCTGGCCGGTCTGCTCGACGTCGCCGGCCGCACCGAGAAGGTCGACGAGATCCTCTTTATGGTGCGCACCGTCCCCGAGGACGGCGCCGAGCGCGACCTGTGGGTCAACCGCCACCGCCGCCCCAACGCACCGGAGCTCTCGGAGGTCGTCAACACCGGCCTGGCCCACGGCCTCACCCAGGCGTCGGTGCGCACCGAGACGTTCGTGACGATCGTCGTCCCCGAGACCCGGATCGCCCGCTCGGCCAAGGAGTCCGGCGGCGGCTTCGAGGGCCGCTGCCGTGAGCTCTACCTGCTCATGGGCGAGATCGAGGCCCAGCTGCGCGGCCCGATGGGGATGACCACGGTCCGCTGGCTCACCTCACCCGAGCTCGCGCTGGCCTGCCGGACCGGGTTCGCCCCCGGCGACCGCGCCGGCATCGTCGAGGCCCTCTCGATGCGCGAGAAGGACCCGAACGTCAACGCCGACGTCCCGTGGGCGATGGCCGGCCCCTCCGGTGCCGACGCGACGGTGCGCCACTACAGCCACGACGCCTGGAACTCGGTCAGCGCCACCATCAAGCTCCCGACCCGCGGCGTCGCGATGGGCGCCCTGGCGCCGATCCTGACCCCGAGCGAGTCCGGGGAGCGACGCTCGTTCGTCGTCGCCTACCCGATCGTGTCCCAGTCCAAGGCCGACCGGCAGTCCGGCAACGCCGAGTGGGCCGCCGACCTGGCCGAGGGCATGAACGAGAAGCTCGGCCGCAAGACCCGCGCCAAGCAGCGCGACGAGGCCCACAAGGCCCGCGGCCTGGACGCGAAGCTGGCCCGCGGCAACTCACTGACCCGGCCCTACGGCGTGTGCACCGTCACCGTCCCGAAGACCATGCGGATCACCGAGTTCGGTCGCCGACTGGACGCCTCGGTCCGGCGCGCCGGGTTCGCGCCGCTGCGCCTCGACCTCGCCCAGGACGTCGGGTTCGCCGCGTCCACCATCCCCCTCGGCACGAGCCTGACCCGGAGCGGAGACGCCTGATGACCACCCCCCGCCGCAACCGCCGCGGCGGCCGCGACATGGCCGCCCTGCTGTCCGACTTCGGGCACGACCTGCCCACGATCCCCGCCTTCGCGCCGGAGGCCAAGGAGCCCCGGCTGTTCCGGTACGCCCCGCGTCGCGGTGCCGCCCGCAGCGGCCGCGGCTGGGCCGCCGCCAGCGCCCCGGCACTGGCCTGGCGGATGACCAGCGACCAGGCTCCGGTGTTCTGGCCGTTCGTCTCTGCGCCCGCCCTGCCCCCGACCGGAGCGCAGATGGGCGTCGACCAGCTCTCCGGCGGCTCGTTCTACTGCGACCCGTTCGGATGGGTGCTGCGCGACGACGTCCCCGCCACCAACCCCAACATCTTCCAGTTCGCCAAGCCGGGCAGCGGGAAGTCGGGAACCACCAAGGGCTTCTGCACCCGGATGATGCCGTTCGGCTACCGCACCCTGGTCACCGGCGACGTCAAGGACGAGTACGAGTCGCTGTGCCGCGCGCTCGGCGTCGAGCCGTTCGCGATCGGCCCCGGGATGCCGGCGCGGGTCAACCCGCTCGACATGGGGCCGCTCAGCCACGGGTGGGACAAGCTCTCGGCCGAGGAGGCGCAGCGACGCGCCACCATCATCTTCAACCGGTGGCTGGTCCTGGTCCGCGGCCTGGTCGGCAGCATGAAGATCGACGACGAGCGCCGGGTGCCGTTCGGCCCCGACGAGGCCGACGTCGTACGCAATGCGCTCGCGATCCTCACCGGCTACGCCGCCGGCAACAGCGTCCTGAAAGAGACCACCATCCCGCGGCTGTGGGACCTGCTGCGCAACCCCACCGAGGAGCTCGTCCGGGCCTGCGAGTACGCGAACACCCGCCAGTTCCTCGACGAGACCCGGCTCCTGCGCAACGCGCTCGGCGAGCTGGTCACCGGCACGCTGGCCGGCCTCTTCGACGACTTCACCAACATCGAGGTCGACTGGCGCGCCCCGATCCAGTCGTTCAGCCTCTCCCGGCTCGACGGCCTGGGCGATGAGGCCGTAGGCATCGCGCTGCTGTGCATGAACTCCTGGGGCCGCGGCCTGCGGGAGATCGCCGAGCCCGGCGACCTGCGCATCGTGGTTCGCGACGAGGTCTGGAAGCAGATGCGCCTGGGAACCGCCGCGGTGGCCAGCTTCGACGCCGACCTGCGGCTCTCGCGCGGCATGGCCGGCAAGGGCGGCGACATCCAGTTCTGCAACCTGCACAAGCCCTCGGACCTGCTCTCGGTCGGCGACGCCGACTCCCAGGCATCCATGATCGCCAAGGACCTCCTCGAGCTGGCCGACATCAAGATCCTCGGCGCCCAGAAGCCCCGCGTCGCCCGCGAGCTCGACTCCATGCTCGGCCTCGGCCCGATCGCCCAGGACCTCGTCTCCGGGTGGGCGATGCAGGACAAGGGCCGCGCGCTGTGGTGCATCGGCGACGCCATGTACAAGGTCCAGACGGTGCTCCACCCGCTGGAGAAGAAGCTCTACTACACCAACGAGGCCATCGAGGCCGCCGCCTGAGTGCGCGCGACCTCCGGACTGACCTGTCATGAAGAAGCCTTTGCTCGCCGGACTGCCCGTCCTGATCATCTTCATGGGGCTCCCGCTCCTCATCAGCCTGGTGGTGGTGATGACCACCACCGCGGCCGCCGAGTGCCGCACTCAGAGCAGCCAAGGCACCGGGCCCACCGAGCTCGGTGACCTTGGAGCCATCGACGGCCCGGTGGGAGGCCCGGTCAAGGGCAAGATCACCATGGCGCAGGCCAACATCCCGCGCCGCTCCGGCCTCGACGGGTTCCGGGCATCCATGCCCAAGGTCCTGTCCAAGAACCCCGAGTTCGTCACCCTCAACGAGGCCAGCGGCTGGAGCCTGGCGCAGATCGAAGCCGCCGCCCCCGGCTACTCCGCCTTCCGAGTGTCGGCCCCGGCCGGAACCGGCGCCGGCGCCGAGCAGGCCATGGGCAACGTCGTGCTCTGGAAGAGCTCAACCTGGACGAAGGTCAACGGCGGCCGAGTCCAGCTCGTCGACGACGACAAGACTTTCTACGACGGACGGCCGGTCACCTGGGATCGCTTCGCGACGTGGGTGATGCTGCGCCGCGCCGACGGCGCCGTGGTCTCGGTGGTCTCCACCCACCACATGACCAACCCCCACCGCTGGCCCAAGCAGCACGGCAACCCGCCGCTGACGAGGCCCCAGCAGTACGGCGCCGGCATGGACATCCTGCTGCAGCTGCGCAACTCGCTCGCCGCCCACGGCCCGGTCCTGATCGGTGGCGACATGAACACCCAGGCCTCCTACACCGACATCCCCTGGACGGCGGCCGCGAAGATGAAGGCCGCCGGCTACGGCTGGCACAACCACGGCGTCGACTTCATCTTCTTCCCCCACCACCAGGGCGCCCGCCTCGAGCAGGGCTGGGACGGCACCATGGTGTCGGACCACCACTGGCTCTCGGCCCGGATCGCGATGAACGGCGCCGGCCCGGAGAGCGCGCCGGAGACCGCCACCGCCAACGACGGTGTCGTGCCGGCGGCCTACACCCCGAAGACCGCCGCCGAGCCCCCGTCCGGCGACGTCCTCGCCCAGCTGATGCGCCTGCGGTTCGCGTCCAACTACCCGACCATGACCGCCGAGCAGGCCCGCAACGCGATCACCATCGCCCAGGTCGCCCGCGACCTCAAGATCTCCCGCTACGGACTGCAGATCGCGATCGCCACCGCGATCCAGGAGTCCAAGCTGGTCAACCTCACCGGCGGCGACCGGGACTCCGGCGGCCTGTTCCAGCAGCGTCCCTCCACCGGCTGGGGGAGCCGGGCCGAGATCACCAACCCCGTCCTCGCCGCCCGCGCCTTCTTCGGCCAGGCCCAGCACACCGGCAACCCCGGCCTGCTCGACATCCCGGGCTGGCAGAACATGGCGCTCACCCAGGCCGCGCAGGCCGTCCAGCGCTCGGGCTACCCCGACGCCTACGCACAGTGGGAAGACGTCGCCGGCGACATCACCGACCTGCTCGGCGGCGACCTGCCCGACCTCCCCGACGAGGGCGGCACCACCAACGTCTCCACCTGCCAGAACGACACCGTCAACCCTGTCACCGTCGGGACCCTCAACCTCCTCGGTGCTGGCCACACCGACACCGCGGGGGAGCGGCCCGCCTACGACACCTGGGACAAGCGCCTCCCCGGCGCCATGCGCACGATCGAGAACGCCGGCGTCTCCATCGCCGGACTCCAGGAGGTCCACCCGCCCCAGGCCAAGGCCCTCGCTGACCGCTACGCCGCCCAGTGGGGCATGTACCCGGCCAGCGGCAAGGCGCAGAACCGGGTGATCTGGGACCGCAACGAGTGGGAGCAGACCGACGCCCGTCTGGTCGACATCCCCTACTTCGGCGGCAAGGACGTCGGCATGCCGCTGGTCCAGCTGACCGGCACGGCCGGCGGCCCCAGCGCCGGTCAGGTGATCTGGGTCTGGAGCATCCACAACCCGGCCAACACCCAGGGCAACGCCGCGGCGCACCGCAAGGAAGCACTGCGCCGCCAGGCGGCCACCATGACCGAGCTCGCCGGCACCGGCATCCCGGCGGTCATCATGGGCGACTTCAACGACGGCAAGGACGGCGCCGACTCCTCGCACTGCGCGCTGACCCCCGAGCTGAGCAACGCGTTCGGCGGCTCGGCCGAGCCCTGCAAGAAGCCCAAGAAGGATGCGCCGATCGACCACGTCTACGGCGCCAACCTCACCTGGGCCAGCGCCGTGGTCGACAACAGCACCAAGGCCAGCAAGATCGCCGACCACCCGCTCGTGACCGCCACGACCGCCGGCAGCAGCGCCGGGTGCGCCGTGGCCACCGACACCAACTACAACCTCGGTCCGGTCAAGCCGCAGCTGACCCAGCTGGTCAACATCCTCGGCCCCATGTTCGACATCAAGACCGTCGGCGGCTACCGCGCCAGCGCCACCGACCCCAACGGCCACCCCGCCGGTCTGGCGGCCGACTTCATGGTCCCGCTGACGCCCGCGGGCAAGGCCCAAGGAGACGCCCTCGCGGCGTACGCCCAGGCCCACGCCCGCCAGCTCGGCATCGACTACATCATCTGGTACCAGCGGATCTGGTCCGTCGCTCGAGCCGACGAAGGCTGGCGGCGGATGGAGGACCGGGGATCGGCCACCCAGAACCACATGGACCACCCGCACATCAACGTGCTGCCCGACGCCAAGATCTCCCCGGTCGGCCTCGAGGGCGCGTCCTGCAACGAGGTCGTCTACCCGGTGCCGGCGAAGTACGTCGGCACCGACAACCACAACTGGCACGAGACCGGCCCCTACTGGTCCAAGTGGCACACCGGCACCGACTTCTCCGCGCCCTGCGGCACCACCGTCTACGCCGCCCACGCCGGCACCATCAAGATCGACACCAGCCAAGGCTGGGCCGGCCCTCAGCTGGTCAAGGTCACCACCGGCGCCGGATCCCTGACCACCTGGTACGCCCACATGCAGAACATCAGCGTGAGCCGAGGCCAGACCGTCGCCGCCGGCGAGCCGATCGGGCAAGTCGGCAAGGAGGGCAACGTCTCCGGCTGCCACCTCCACTTCGAGGTCCACCTCAAGAACGGCTCGATCTACGGCCCCGACAACGTCGACCCCTCGACCTGGCTCGCAGAGAACGCATCGCGCCCGAGCCACGCCGTGTGATCGCACCGGAGCCCTGATCGCACATAGGTGACCAGCGAGGCCCAACCCGCGACCTAAGACCCACGACCGCCTGGAGGTGGCCAGACCGATGCAGCGCGAGCGACGACGAGACCCCTACCCCTGGACCTGGGAGGTTCCTCTGGCGGTGACGGTGGCGACCCTGTTCGTCCTCGTCATCGGCATCCAGCTCGGCCGATCCGTCGCCAACCTGATCGCCGGCGCCGGATGGACCTGGCCCGACGCCAACGCCGGCACGTTCCCCTCACCCATCGGCACCGCGTTCTGGACCAGCCTGCCGGGCGTCCTGGGCGGCGACGCCGGAGCCGGGCTCCCCAGCCCCGCCCCTGACGACCTGGCCGGCCGTGGCCTGGTCTGGGGCGGCGTCGCGCTGACCGAGCTCACGTTGCTGACGGCGACCATCTGGGTCGGGGTCTGGGCCTACCAGCGTTGGGGCCCGGGCCGCATGCGCGGCATGGCGACCGCTGCCGAGGCCGAGAAGCTGCTCGGCGTCACCCGTCTTCGCAAGGTCGCCGGCATCGTCCGCCCGGACCTCTACGGCAAGCACTCCCACCCGACCCCGGCGCCGATCCAGCGCGGCCCGGGCGACCTTACCGAACAACCCGGCCCGCAGTTGGGCCACGGCTTGAGCCCGTGGCTCCTGGACGGCCGTCGAACGAAGGAGGACCGATGAAGCTGAGGTTCGACCCCTGGGACGTGGGCTGGCGCATCGGCAACGCCCATGAGCCGCGAGGCGGCGAGCTGTGGGTGCCGTGGGACCGCACCGCCGGCGTGATCGGCCCGCAAGGCTCCGGCAAGACCCTCGACCTGCTCACCCCGGCGCTGCTCGGTGCACCGGGTGCCGCCCTGGTGACGCTGACCAAGGTCGAGGACCTGCTGCTCAGCCTCAGCGAGCGGTCCCGTGACGACCGGCCGTGCGTGGTGCTCGACCCCTTCGGTCTGGCCGAGGGCGTCGTCGACGAGCTGATCTGGGACCCGATCGCCGGCTGTGTCGACCCGAAGGTGGCCGAGCGGCGCGCCAAGGCGTTCACGGCCGGCACCGTGAAGGGCGCGATCACCGGCGGCACCGGCGACGACGCCGCCCGGTTCTACGCGGCCGAGTCCGCGAAGGTGCTGCAGGGCTACTTCCACGCCGCGGCGCTGACCGGGAAGACGCTCGAGGACGTGCTGCAGTGGGTGGCCAATCCCACCGCGGCCAACGAGCCGATGGAGATCCTGCGCCGGCACCCGCACGCGGAGCCTTTCTGGCACGGCCTCCTGCACGGAGCGCTGAACGGTGACGACCGCACCGCCGGCAACACCGTCACCACGGTGCAGCAGGCGGTGTCGCTGTTCTTCCAGGCCGACATCCGCCGCCGCTGCATCCCCAGCCCGGGCCACCCCGCCACCGACCTGGCCGACGTGATCCGCCGTCGCGGCACCATCTACCTCCTTGGTCGCGAGGACCCCTACGCCTCGGCCAGCCCGCTGATGACCGCCGTGGCCGAGCACGTCCTGGACACCGGCCTGCTGCTGGCCAACAACTCCCCGTGGGGAGGCCGGCTGTGCCCGCCCCTGGTCTCGGTGCTCGACGAGCTGCCCTCAACTGCACCGCTTCCCACGTTGCGCACACGGATGGCCAACGAGCGGGCCCTGGGGCTCTCGTTCATCTGGGCCGCTCAGACCCGCCCTCAGCTGACCAGCATCTTCGGCGAGCACGAGGCTCGCGCGCTGCTCGGCCTCACCAACACCCTGGTGATGTTCGGCGGGTCCAAGGACGTCGCCTTCAACCAGGAGATCTCCGACCTCCTCGGTCAGGTCCGGATCGGCCGCCGCACCCACCGCGGTAGCGGTGGCGGGTACGAGGGCGACGACATCGCGATCATGCGGCCCGAGGAGGTCCGCCAGCTGCCCGAGCGGCAAGCCCTAGTGATCGCTGAGAACGGAAAGCCGATCATCGCCAAGCTGCACCGCTGCGTCGAGGGCAAGGCCGGCGAACGGCTCCTGGCCGACCAGCGGGCGCTGCGCGAGCGGCTGACCAAAGACCGGCGCATGGTCATCACCCCCGAGGCCCGCGCCACCGCCGCGCTTGTCGAGGCCCGCCGACTCGGCTTCGTCGACGACGAGAACGACCACGCAAGGAGTGAACTGTGACCACCGAGAAGCAGACCCGCCGAGCGGCGCCCACGCTGATGGTCTTCCCGTTCCCCGTCCCCGGCGACCACGTCCGGCTCGCCTACCGCGAGCTCCACATCGCCATCAACGGCACTGAGGAGGAGAAGAAGGCGCTAGGCAACCACGCGCTGCTCCCGCGGCCCTGGGAGCCGGCAACCTGCCTGGACCCCGAGCTGCGTCACGACCTGTGGGAGTGGCTCGAGGACGTCGTGATCTGGCTCAACCGGGAGTACACCTGGGACGTCTCCGGCCTCATCCCCAGCTGCTGGCCGCTGCACCCGCACCTGGTCCACGAGATCGCCGTCCTGGCCGACCAGCGCCGGCGAGCCGGCCTGGTGATGACCAGCGACGCGCTCGAGGAGTGGCATCGCTACTGCCTGACGGCGTTCAGCGACCGCATGCGCAACAGGCTGCGCGCGCACTGCGACGACGAGCACAAGAGCTGGCCGGCCAAGCCCCGCCACAACGAGCACCTGGCCGACGCGAGCCGCCAGCGACGCGAGAACACCTTCGCCCACGACATCGACGCCCTGCCCGCCAGCCGGCGGGCACACGAACACCCGCCGGCCCCGGCAGGCCCGGCGAGGCTCGGCCTCGTCGACCTCGACACCGGCGAGATCCACGACGACGAGCTGGGCGCGCAGCCGCGCACCCGCACCGAGAAGGGACCGAGGGAATGACGACACAGGGGACCGAGGGAATGACGACACAGGCAACGATGCACGTGAAGGAACGCTCCGAGGCGATCCAGCGCGCCCAGCGCGCACTCAAGGCGCTCGGCGCGCACCCGCGCTCGAGCAAGAAGGAGCTCGGCCACGCGCGCGAGCACGTCAACGCCTGCTACTCCCACACCTCCGGCGAGCATGTCTGGAATGCCGTCGCGCAGGTCGAGGCGATGGCCGAGCGCCGCTACGGCGTGCCCAGCACCGAGGAGCAGCGTCAGCAGATCGAGGCAGCGGGCGAGGACCTCGAGGAGCCGGCCACGGCCGCACGCGGCCGCGCGGCAGAGGACCGCGAGATCCCGTCGACGTCGTCGACCACGGACGTGGAGCTCACGCCCACCCCATCGCGATGAAGCGGCCGCGACGGGCTCGAATCGGCCTCACAGCGCGTCTGAGAGACGCGGAACCCCGCCTCGCGGGCACTCCCGACCCGTCCGGTTGTCAGGGAGCGATTCTGAGCGCGCTCGCCGCGGCCGCCGTCCAGGCGTAGAACGGCCCCGATCCGATGACTGCAGCGCTCCTCATCATCGTGGCGATCGCCTACCTCGGCGGCGCCTTCCTGGTGGTCGCGGCGCTGGCGAAGGCGCTCACGACCTGGTCTGCCAGCTGGCGCGCGCGCAGCCACGTTGCCCCGGTCGACGAGGCCCTGCAGGCCCAAGCCGCCGCGGCGATGGCGGCCGTCGCTGCGCGCGCGAACGTCGTACCCCCGGCCACCGACGTCGTCGCCTACCTCGGCACGCCCACCGGAGACGACGACCGCCCCGCAGGCGACGGTGGCCTGGCCGTGACCCGCTTCCGGGCCGGGCACCCCGCCACCGTGGTGTTTGCGCAGGCCGCGCTCACCGGCCTCAGCCGCTCCGCGCTGCACAGCCTGGCCGCGCACGAGCTCGGCCACGTCGTCCGACGTGAGCGCTCCTCGGCCGCCGCGCGCTACAGCTGGCTGGTCGGCTACCTGATGCTGATGCTGGCCGGCGGCGGGCTCACCGTCACGGCTCTCCGCGCCGCGCCCCAGCTGGCCGGGCCGGCGCTGCTGGCCACGACGAGCGCCGCGGTGGCCTTCCTCGCTCTCCAAGTCGCGTTCGACCGGCGCGAGGAGATCACCGCCGACCTGTTCGCCGTCGCCCTGACCCGCGACCTCGACGCGGCCACCGAGCTGATGGGCTTCTACGAGGAGAACGTCGCCAAGCCTCTGCCCGCCGGTCGGCTCGGCCGAGCGTGGGCGCAGCTCGAGCGCCGCTGGTTCGCAACCCACCCGGACCCCCGGTCGCGGCTCGCAGCGATGCGCCGGCACCTGGTCGACCAGCAGGCCGATTAGGTCGTACGCCCCGCCACTGCCCGAATCTCCTGAACTTCCAGCCCCTCCCGGTTTATGGCTCCGTGTTCATGGTGCTGCCGGATGGGGGCGAGGAGATTCACGGGCACCGACGAACCTCGTTCCTCTGTCGAGGATTACCAGCCGAGCGACTCGAACAACTCGCAGGCGAGTCGATCTTCGGCGCACTCGACCGCAAGGTCGAACACCTCGAACGGTTTCAGGGGCCGAATCTCGTCGCCGAAGGATGACCAGACCGTGAGCGCCATCAGGTAGTCGGCCGCAGTCGGCACGGGGGTCCAAGGACGAGCACTCACAACTGTTCATCACACTCAGCCGCCAGATGTCACACCGGTGGCCAGGAAATGTGGTGAGCGGCGTTCTCACTGGCCTACGGCGGCGGCGTGCAGAACAACGACCTCCTTCGCCAGCAGGCGGACGAGCCTGGCCCGCGGCGCCGGAGCCCAGCCCAGCTCGTCGCCCAGCTCGGTCCAGGTCGGTCCCGCGCGTTTCAGCGGCGCGGTGTTCCGCGGCGCGGCGGCCGCGGACCGTTCACGTCCTGCCGGTCGCGGGCCGCGCCCTGCGACTTGGTCGGTGCCGGGTTGCCTTCGCCGGTGTCGATCGGGAGCTCGAGGCGGGACACGATCCGGTAGCGCAGGTCGCGCGCCGGGCTGTCACCCAGCGGCTTCTCAGCGACCAGTCTGCGCGTGGCGGCGTCGACGTCGTGACCCTGCTCGTGGGCCTGCTGCAGCATCGCCGCGGTGGCCGGCCAGTCGCCCTGCTCGAGCAGCCGCGGGTCGAGCTCGCGGGCCAGCGGAGCCCACCGCTCGGCCGGGGCCTGATCGGCGGCGGCCGCCAGCCGGCTGCGCACCTCGCTGCTCTTGTGGAGCTCGGCCAGCGCCGCCTTGCGGGGGTCGGCATCCCAGCTCTTGACCGCGTCGCGCAGGTCTCGGCGGGCCTGCATCTGCGAGAGCTGCAGGCGCGCCCTGACCTGGTTGACTCCCGGCTCCCAGGCGCGGCTGGGGCGGGTCGAGAGGATCCTCATGGCCTCGACTCGTGCCTGCTCGGGGGCGAGGTTGTTCAGCCGCTCGGTGAGCAGTTGGTCGCCCAGCGAGCGGAAGGCCGGCTGGCCGCTGGCCACCGCCGCCGTGAGCGCTGCCGGCCCGCGCTGTGCGAGCAGGTCGGCGGGGTCCAGGCCGTCGGGGAACCGGGCGTACCCGGGGTCCAGGCCGTGCGGTGTGAGCATCCAGAAGTCGCGCTCGGCCGCGACTTGGCCGGCGAGGTCGGCGTCGGTGGCCACGATCGGGTCTCGGCCGACCGCGGCCAGCTGGGCGGCCTGCTCGTCGGTCAGGGACGTGCCGAGCGGTGCCACACCGAGGTAGAGGCCATGGCTGGCCAGCGTGACCGCCACGGCGTCCATCGGGCCCTCGACGATCACCGGGACCGCGCCCTCGGCGAGGAGCTCGTCGACGACGCCGAACAGTTGAGCGCCCTTGTGGAACAGCGGGGTGTCGGCGGTGTTGAGGTACTTCGGGCCGCCCTTGTCGGCGTCGGTGAGGTCCGGCCGGCGTCGGCCGACGAAGCCGAGCACCTCGCCCTGGTGGATCACCGGGAACATCACGCGGTCGCGGAACCGGTCGATGAGGCGGCCGGTGCTGGCCTGGGTGGCGACACCGGCGGCCACCATTTCGGTGTCGCTGACACCGCGGCCGCGCAGGTGGTCGACCAGGTTGGTCCAGCCTGCCGGCGCCTGCCCGGGCCGGAACCGCTCGTCGCCGGCGAGGTCGACGCCAAACCGGCCGGTGAGGTAGTCGCGGCCCCACGAGTCGGCGAACCGGGCCTCGAAGAACGCCTGCGTCATGTCGTTGATCTCGAGCATGCGCTCGCGCGAGACGGGGGAGGAGTGCCACTCCTCGGCGCGCTGGTACATGAGCCGGAGGTCGGCCTCGGTGGGCTCCAGTCGGGTGCCGCCGAGGTCGCGGATGTAGGCGGCCAGCGTGAGGTCGGGCTCGACGTAGGAGTCCTCGTCGACGTCGACCGGGTCGCCAGCGTCGACGTCGACCAGGTCCTCCTCGAGCACGTCGACCAGGTGCTCGTCGTACGGACCGGGGTCCTCGGCGAGCGGCCAGTCGATCCAGTCGGGGTCGGTGGCGTGGTCGACGAGCGTGGCCGGGTCCGGCTCGACGCCGTCCCACAGGTCCGCGGGCGGCTCGTCGAAGTGGTACTCGTGCGCGTGCTCGTCGGGGGCGCTTTCCAGCGCGATCGAGGTCCGCCAAACCAGGGCCTGGCACTCGTCGACGCCCTCCCAGCCGTCGCTCGGCATCGCCCGGCCTGCACCCAGCAGGGCCTCGACCTGCCAGCCGCGCTGCACGCCGTGGTCCACGTTCGCGACCAGCGCGGGCCACCAGGTGCTGGCCTGGATGCTCGCGGCGCGCTCGGGGCCGAACAGGTCCGCGAGCCGCGGAGTCCACTCGGTAGTGACGCCCTCACCGTGGGAGCCGTCGCCGATCTGGGCCGCCACGGCCGGGGTGAGCTGACGGGCCATGCGCCACCACACGGCTGCAGCGGCGTGCTCGTCGGGCAGCGGCCCGGCGGGGTGGTCGGGCGCGGTCGCGGTGCGCAGCAGCTGGTGGGCGGTGACGCCGGCGCGCGACATCGCGGCCAGCCGCTCGGCCAGCAGCGGAGTGAACTCGTCGTCGCGGACCTGCGGGGCGAGTGAGTAGAGCAGCTGGCGCCATTCCTTGAGCGCCGGCGTGTGGTCGCCGGTGACCGCACGGTTGAGCCGACGCTGCCAGGTCGCGGAGGCCTTCTGCAGCTGCGGTGCGCCGGTCGGGCGCCGGTCGTCGACCGGGACCTGCATGGCGGCGCGCCAGACCTCGACGTCGGCCACCGTGGCGGCCTCGGGCCGGAGGCCGTTCTGCGCCCACGCCGGCAAGGCGGCCTGGTCGGTAGCCCGCGTGCGGACCTGCTCGGCGAGGTCGCTCACCAGGTGCGCGCGCTGCGCGAGGTAGGCACCCCAGTGCGGGTCGTCGGCCAGGCGGGCCGGCACCGCGGGCATCCACGGCAGCGGACCGGCGCCGGCGTTGCGCAGGCCGGAGGCGTCCAGGCGCCAGTCGAGGACCGCGGCCCGGTCGTGCGCGCTCTCCAACTCGCGGTCGCCGGCGGCCGCCCGGAGCGCGTCGACGGGGTTCTCGCCTGCTGCGCCGAGCAGCAGCAGATGGGCTCGCAGGGTCGGCCAGGCGGCCTCCTCGGCGAGCCCGGGGACGAGCGTCTCGACCGCGCTGTCCAGGGCGTCGACCACGTTGACCGGGGTGCCGTCGGCGCCGGTGACGGTGTCGTGGCGCAGGAGGTCCTCGGCGGCGACATAGAGGCTGTCGAGGTAGCGCTGGGAGGCCTCGCCGAGCCGGGTGGCCGGGTCGGCCTGCTCGCGGATGAGGCTGGTCGCGGACCGCTGGGTGTCGTCGCGGGCCAGCATCGACTCGAGGATGTCGGTGGGGGTGAGCGGCCGGACCAGGGTCGGGTGGATCACCGAGTGCGGGTCGCCGTCGCCGACGACCTCGAGGTAGACGTGGTTGGCGTGCGCGCCGCGGGTCATCATCGTGTAGAGCTGCTGGCGCGACTCGCTGCCGGTCGCCAGACCGTGCATCGTGTCGGCGGTGACGCCCTGGGCGGTGTGCACGGTGCACGCGTAGCCGAGCTCGGTGGATCGAGCGACGTAGTCAGCGGGCAGGCGCACGGTGCGGCCGTGCTGGGTGTGCTGGACGGTCAGGTCGCCGCCGTCGTGGATCTCCAGGACGTTCCAGCGGTCGCCGTTCTTCACCCAGTCGGTGACCGAAGTGCGCAGGCGTCGGTCGTTCTCGCGGGTGATGATCAGTTCGCCGATCGAGGCCTCGTTGCCGTCGGCGAGCCGGCGCACCGGGCCGATGCTGGCGATGTCGGCCGGGTCGATTCCCTCGAGCCGGTGGGCGCGGGCCTGCTGGTTCAGCTCACTGACCAGGTCGCGGGTGGGGGCGAGCATGATCGAGTCCAGACCCGCGGCGCGGTCGGCCTGCCAGGCCGCGAAGACGTCCTCGGTCATGGTGGCCAGGTCGCCGACGTGCACGCGGTCGCGGTCGAGGTAGAAGCCGAGCGACTCGGGCTTGCCCTCGCGCAGCGCGAGGGACGCGGCGCCCTCGGCCGGGTCCTTGAAGCGGACGAGCTCGGTCAGCTGCAGCGCTCCGTGGGTGGCGCGGACGTCGCGCAGCACGCCGCCGGCACCGATCGCCGACAGCTGCTGATCGTCGCCGATCAGACGGACGCTGCCGCCGCGCTCGAGGATGTAGGAGACCGCGGCGTCCAGCGAGAGGGTGTCGGCCATGCCGGCCTCGTCGATGACCACGAGGGTGGAGGAGTCGATGCCGGCGACCCACGCGGGCATCGCGGCGCCGGTCTCGCGGGCCTGCTCGAGTGAGTGGGTCAGCTTGGCCAGGGTGTCGGTCTGTGTGTCGATCTGTGAGCGCAGGGCGTCGGCGGCCGCGGCCGAGGGCGCCAGGCCGATGATGGTGCCGCCGCCGTCGGCCCACGCGCTGGCCAGGGCTCGCATCGCGGTGGTCTTGCCGGATCCGGCGGGGGCGATCGCCAGTTGGAGACGGGCACCGGAGGTGGCCATCTCCCGCACCAGGGTGGCCTGTCCGGCGTTGAGGGTGATGCCGTTGGCGGTCGACTCGAGCAGCGCCATGTCGACCGAGTTGACCGTGACGGCGTAGCCGTCGTGGCGGCCCGCGGCCGCGACCAGACGCTCCTCGGCGGCCAGCACCTTGCCCGAGGTGAACAGCTCGGCGCCGCTCTGGGTGTAGACCGACGCGCCGTCCGCGCGCCGCAGCTCGGCCGGTTCGCTGATGGTGTCCCAGGGGCGGGCCATGCTCACCGAGCGGCCGTCGAGGACCTCGCTGACGAGCAGGTCGACGACCTGAGAGACCTGGTTGGTGGGCACGTTGGCGCCACGGACCTGCCGCTGGGCCTCGGCGTAGACGTGCCAGTACTGCCAGGTGCTGCGAGCGCCCTCCATCGTCGCCACGATCCGTTCGGTGGTCTTGGCGAACCAGGCTGAGTCGGCCAGCGACCGTGCTGCGCCCTTCGGGTTCAGTGCGCCATGGACCATCTGCTTGACCCGCTGCGGGGTGCCGAGCACCTCGACGGCCTCGCGGCGCCAGGTCTCGCGCTGCTCGGCCAGCGAGCGCGGCTCGTGCTTGGCCTCGCGCGTCTCCAGCGTCGCCTGCTGGGACAGCTGGATGGTCTCCACCGGCGTGGGCGGGCGGCCGTGGGTGGCCTGGAAGGCGGCGGCGAGGACCTTGCGGCGGTCCTCCACACTGGCGCGGCGCTTGGAGAAGCGGCGGTTCAGCTCGGGGTCGACGCCGACGATCTCGCGCACGGGGCGCTTGCGGGCGTCCTCGTTCGGACGCTCGTCAAAGCGCACGCCGAGGGCGTCGACCAGGTGCCGCTCGAGGGCGGTGTTGTAGGTCTCCGAGGCCGAGACGACCGCCTTGTGGAGCGGGCGGCCGTCGATGGCCAGCCACTTGCCGTCGAGCGTCTGGACCTTGTTCGCCACGGCGACGTGGGTGTGCAGGTCGGGGTCGCCGGCGCGGGAGTCGCGGTGGGTGAACGCGGTGGCCACCAGGCCGCGGACGTCGACCTGGCGCACGCCGTTGGTGCCGCGGCGGGTGAACAGGGCCTTGGCCTCGATGAAGTCCAGCGCGTCCTTGATGGCCGCCTGGTGGGCCCGCTCGATCACCGCGGCGGTCTTCGGGTCGGAGATCGCCCACAGCACCGAGACGCTCTTGACCGGCGAGAAGGTCAGGTCGTAGCCGGCCACCGCGTTGGTCTTCGGCCGGGAATGCTTGGCGATCGCGGCGGCCAGCTCGCGGGCGTCGGTGGGCTCACGACCGTGCTCGGCACGGAAGAACTCGGTGCCGACCTCGGTGCGGACCCGGGCCCGGTCGGCCGCGGGAACCGGCCAGTCACCGGGCAGTCCGGCGGTCTCGTTGAGCGCCGCGATGCGCTTGGCGACCTCAACTCGGAACGGGCTGATGTCGTTCTCGTAGACCTTGTACGGGGTGCCGAGCTGGCGGGCCGTCTTGTAATCGGCGTCGGTCGGCCGGTCGACCCCTTCCCGGCCGATGCGCAGGTCCAGGTCCTTGGTCCGCTGGGTGGCCAGCGGGTGGTGACCGGAGCCGAACAGGCTCTGCATGTGGTCGGCGGTGACGATGTCGCCGGCGTCGAGCCCTTCGAGCCCCTCCATGCCCGAGCCGACCCACACGCCAGGGGTCTCGCCCTTCTCGGTGTAGTAGCTCGCCAGGCCGGTGTGGCCCTTGTCGGTGGCGTCCATCGCTGCGACCTGGCGGGTCAGGTAGTCGTACCCCGACCCCGCCGTCAGCTTGTGGAGGCTCATCGTCACGGTCACCTACGTGCGCGCGGGTGCCCGCTGCGATCACTTCCAGCCGGATTTCTGATGTGTTCTTTCTATTCGGCAGACCGAGAATGCAAGAGGTGTGTGGCACTTGGGAGGTCGCGGAAATCTGGGGGGACGCTGAGGGGCGTCGGTGACGGCTGGGGCGTCGGGATCGGACTGGCTGAGTTGAACGGGCTGGCTGGGGTCGAGGTTGGTGGGTTCGGAAGGTTTCTTGGCCGGTGGTGATCGCACGGGGACCGGGATTTGTCGTAGGTGACTGTCAGAGTCCATGTCGACACGGAGTGAGGACCGATGAGTCAGCAGACGATCAAGCAGCAGGCGCGGCGTACGGCGCGGGAGATGGCCGACAAGAGGCGGCGCGAGCGTGAGGAGCGCGAGCGCCGGGTGGTCGACCTGGCCGAACAGGTCATGGTGGCGATCGGCCAGCGGGACGCGGCAGTGGCCGAGACCGAGAAGCGCGCCGGGGATGCGCTGCGGGAGTTGACCGAGGTCGAGGGGCTGTCCCTGGGCGAGGCGGTCGAGTGGTGCGGCGAGACGATCACCGTGCGGGAGGCGACGCGACTGCGGCGGCTGGCCGCACCGGACGGCAGCGCGGAGACCGAGGTTGGCGCGGCCGCCGAGCGGGAGCCGGACGCGGAGGCCGGGAGCGGGGGAGCGGGTGCCGGTTCGGCGGCTTGATGACGCCGGCCTCGCGGCGGTCGCGGCGGCGCTCGCTGATCCTGCGGTGCTCGCGCGGTACCGGGCGAAGGTCGCCACGGTGCCGGGCAGTGAGTGCCTGTGGTGGACCGGGGCCGTCTCGGGTCGGTCCGAGCGGGAGCGCACCGAGGGCGGTGGTCATGGCCGGTTCTGGTACGCGCCGGGTCGGGTGATCATCGCCCACCGGTTCGCGTACGCGATCATGCGCGGCGTGGACGCGCTGGAAGAGGCGCGGCTGCTCGGGCATCGCTGTCACAACCCGCTGTGCCAGCGGATCGCGCCGGAACACGTCGTGGTCTCGACGGCACGCAAGAACCGGCAGGAGTGGGCCGTCCAACGGCGGCTGCCCTACAGCCCGCTGGCCGACCCGCGCGGCCCGCGTCGGCGGGCGCGGGAACTGCGCGACCTGGCGCGTGAGGACCCGCAGCTCGTAGCAGACGACCTCGCGCGGCTCCAGGAGCTGCTGGGCGAGCAACTGACCCTGTGGTGACCAGCCGGACGCAGAAGGCCGCCCGCACCGATGGTGTGGGCGGCCTTGCGGTTGTTGGTCAGGCGGGCTCGCCGTCGAGGAGGCGACCGAGCGTCTCCCACAGGTCGAGGTAGCCGTCCGCGTTCTCGGGCGACTGGTCGCCCCACTTGGCGTGAAGAGCGCGGATGCGGTCGAGCCGGTCGAGCCGGTCCGGCAGCGCGGTGCGAGCGGCGGCCATGAACTCCACGTCGGGCGCGTGCTCGGGAACGTCGCCCCCGCGTGGGTACTGCTTGATCCCGAGCCGCTGCCAGTGAGCACCGGCGTAGGCGACGAGGATGTTGTCCGGGATCAGGGCGTCGGCGGCGGTGGCGCGGATCTTGTCGCCGTACGGAGTCCAGGGTCCGGGGGTCGCGCGCTCCTCCAGGGCGCGGAGGCTGGCGTCGTCGCTCATGCGGGCTGGTCCTGCCGTGCGGCCGCGAGGTCGAGCAGACCCGACGCCGCGGTGGCCACGGCGGTGATCCGGGCGGCCAGCGCGCGCAACTCGGCGGGCGTGCCCTGGATCGCGACCACGTCGTCACCGGCGAGAGTCAGGACGGGCTGGCGGTGCTCCCCGGCACCGATCCAGTCCTCGCCGGGGGTGAACACCTGGACGCTGGTCTCGCGGGCGGCCAGCCACTCGATGTGCGCGCTCACGGGGTCACCTCGGCGGGCGCGGTGCCGATGAGGCGGCGGAACGCCTCGATGTCGGCCTCGAGGGAGAACAGGCGACGGCGGTGGATGTCGCTCTCGGCTCCGACCTCGGTCAGGACCCCGGCGAGGCCGTCGAGGAACGCCACGACGGCATCGGCGGTGACGGTCTCGCGCATCGCGGTCCACGGCTTCGGGACGCGGCTGCTGGCGGCGTACGGCATCGCCATCATGGCGGCGAGGATGCGGCGCTGGTCGCGCTCGCTGATCACGGTGCCGGTCGGCTCCGGCTGGGTCTGCTCGGACATCACTGCTCCTGTTCGGTGGTGGTGCGGTGGGCGTACTCGGCGTGCAGGGCATCCAGCGCCGTGGCGACGCTGGACAGGGCCGCGTCCAGGTGGACGCGGGCGGTCTCGGTGGTCCAGCGGCGCACGTCGCGCAGCCGGTGCTCGATTGCGATCAGGTCGCATGCCGTCTCGCTGAGGGTGTGCCGGTCCTTGGCGGCGCTGGCCTGGACGTCGGCGTCAGTGACAGTCGGAGTGTTGTCCCGCTTCGCGATGGTGACGAACTGGTTGAGCGGCAGGATGCGGGCACCAAGGACCAGGGCTGAGATATGCACGTTGCGTCCCGCGCGGCCGGGCTCATCCACGGTGACGGTGGTGATGGGGAACGCGATGCCGGTGTCGGGGTCGACAAGCGTGTCGGTGGGCCGGAGATCCCATGCGCGGACTTGCTCGGTGGCGAGGGCGGGGTGGGTGGTGGTGTCGGTCATGGCTCCTCCTTGGGTTGGGCCGGTGGCGGGCCGGACTCGGGGTCTCAGCCCGCCACCGGAGGACTTGCGGGACGGACGGTCAGGCCGGGGCCAGCGCGGTCCAGGCGCGGCGCTTGATCCGGTCGGGGTCGTCGCTGGTGAGCACGCGGGCGGCGCGGGCGGCGGCCTCGTCGCCCTTGGTGCGGACCGGGGCGTAGTGGTCGACGTACTCGGCCACGGCCTGGTAGCCGGCCCACGCGGTGTCGCGGATGCCGGCCTGGGTCTCGGCGTCGGCGAAGAGCCAGTGCAGCCTGGAGCGGCGGCGGCGCTCGGTCTCACGGACGCGCTTGGTGGCGCTGGCCTCGGCCTTGCCAAAGGTGGCGTCGATCAGGGCGTCGAACGCGGCGTCGGTCATGGTCTGCTGGATCAGCCGCTCGGCCTCGACCTGGAACGCGTCGACGTAGGTGAAGGTCAGCCCGAGCGCGTCGCGGGCGGCCTGGACGGCGGCCTTGGCGTTGCGGGTGTGGCGGATCGAGAACGACGACTCGTGGTTGCGCAGCGCGGCGCTCTGGGTGTTCGCGCACACGACGCGGACCGGGGTGACGAGGATGCGGAACGCGCTGGACCCGTCGTGGCTGTTGAGCGCGGCGATGTTGAGGTCGACGCGGTCGGTGCCGCCGACCGTGAGCGAGTCCGGCAGCTGCATCGTGATGAACACCTGCCGACCTCCGCGCAGCGACCCGGCGGTGTCGAAGATCGCGCCGGACTCGTCGGCCAGCAGGTTCAGGAACTCGGCGTGGTCCTCGTTCTGCAGCGGGGTGTAGCCGCCGCCGACGACGCCGAGCGCCTCGGGCGCTCCGGTGAACGGGTTGGTGCGCACCGTGGCGAAGCCGGGGACCTCGATGGGCGTGACGCCGCCCTCGCTGACCTCGGCGGTGGTGAGCGGCAACTTGCGTACGTCCCAGCCGCCCAGGTGGCCGAGCGTCATGGCCTCCTCGGCGGTGAACGCGCGGTCGCGGACCGTGGTGCCCAGTCGGTGCCAGGCGTCCTTGCGGGCGAAGACGGCGGCGGCCTGCGTGCCGTGGGTCTCGATCTGGTGTGACATGTCGGGGTCCTCCCGGGTAGCGGATCAAACGAACTGAGTTCATTCTATGGTTTCTATTCCACTAAGGGCGGTTCTCCACAGGGAGAACCGCCCTCAGTGGGGGAGGGGAGAAGGTCGGGCGGCGCTGTCGTTGGCCTCGTCGGCGTTGGCCTCGTCCTCGGCGTCGGCGTCCGGCTCGTCGCTGCCGGTGCTCGGCTGCGGCTCCTCGCCGAGCAGGATGCGCTCGACCTCGCTGGGCTGGTAGCCCCACTCCACGAGCGCGCCGAGCACGCGGGCGTCCCACGCGCTCGGGTTGCGCCAGGAGTGCTTGCCGGTGGTCGCCTCCCAAGCGGCGACGACGGCGGCGAGCGTGGTCATGGTCGCGGCCTTCGGGGTGTTCGCCTTGGTCGCGATCTTGCGGCACTCGTCGTGGCCCGCGCCGTAATAGCCGGACGGGGCCGGGATGCCGAGCAGCGTGAAGAGCATCGGGTGCCGGTGGTCCATGGCCTTGCTCAGCGAGTGGTGGCCGGTGACGACGGCCTCGCAGATCAGGGCCTCGGCTCCCTTCGGGGCCGTCTTGCGAGCGACGAACCCGGCCAGCCACTCGCGGCGCACCGTCTCCGCGCTGGCCCACGCCTTGTTGTTGGCGATCACGCGGCGGCGCTCCTCGCGGCGGGCCTCGGCCTCCTCCTCGCTCTCGCCCGCGTCCTCGTCGGCGGTGCTGCCGCTGCTCGCGCTGCCACTGACGCCGCCGCGACGGCGCAGGCCGGAGGCGTCGAGGTCGGTGACGACCCACACCGGCACGTACTGCTGGTAGGGCTCGTAGTCCTCGTCCTCACGGTCCTCGTCGTCGGTGCCCTCCTCGCTCTCGTCGTACTCGTCCTCGGGGTAGACCCACTCCTTGACGACGTGGACGCGAGCGCCGGGGACGTTGGGCCACTCCTCCTCGGGCACCGGCTCGCCCTCGGCGGTGACCAGACGCTCGATGCGCAGCACCTCGTCAGCCTCCGCGACCTCCTCGGCGGTCAGCACCGGCAGGCCCTCGGCGCGCAGCCGCTCGACCTCGGCGGCGCCGGCCTCGCGCTCTGCGGCCTCGTCGCGCAGCTGCTGGGCCTCGTGCGTCAGGGAGCGGCGGAATCGCTTGGCGTACTCCAGTCGCTCCACGGCCTCGGGGTCGTGCTCGAACTCGGCGAAGATCGCGGCTTCCTCCAAGGTCAGGTCGCCGGAGTCGAGACGGTTGCGGGTCTGGTCGGCCTTGGTGACCGCCAGGGCGGCGTTCACGGTCGGGCGGTCGATGCTGGTGCGCTTGGCGATCTGCGCAGCGCTCACGCCGAGCAGGGCCAACTGCTCTACGCCCGCGACGATCTCGGTCTCGCGCATCTGGGCCCGGTGGATGTTCTCGACCATCTGGTCACCGATCCGGTCGGCCTCGGCGGGCTGGGGGACGACCCGCGCCGGGATGAGGCCGGTCGGGGTGCCGACCTCGGCGGCGGTCACGGTGCGGCGCTGGCCGCGCAGCAGGACGTACTGGCCGTCCTCGTTGCGGTAGACCGTGACGGCCTCGATGACACCGCGCTCCTTGATCGACTTGCGGAACTCCTTGTGGTCGGGTCGCAGGTCGGTGCGGACGTTGGTGCCGATGATGATGTCGGCGGGGTCCAGGTGCAGGAACTCCTCAGCCGGGGCGGCGTCGGTGCCCTCGGTGGTGGTGACGGCGTCGGTCTGGATGGTGTCGGTCATGCTGCTGTCCTCCGTGAGTAGAATAGAAAGAACTGACAGGACCAAGTCTCCCAACGGGGGCCGACGCCTACCGGCTCACAGCGCGAACCTGTGGAAAGGGGGGCACGTCCGGAGGGTGGGGAAAACCCCGTTCGTACGGACGCGGACTCCGCTGCGGCGGCGCGGCGCAGCTGCTCCCTTCGTGGCTGTCTGGACGGAAGGAATCGAGCGAGAGTGGGAACGGCTGCACACGGCCCCGCCCGGGAATGCAGCGGCGTTGGTGTTAGCGCCAGGTGCTGCAGCTGGCGTCGGCCCAGGGGAGTGGCGGCATGACGAGCCAGACCACGACGCCGGTTGGCATCTACTGGAAGCCCGGCGTGTGGGACCTCGCCCGATCGGCCTACGTCGCCGACCTGGACACCGACCCCGACTCGCCCGGATCGTTCGTCGGTTGGCTCGCCCAGGCGCTCGAGCTGCACGCCAAGCGCTCACCCCAGCAGCGCGCCGAGCTCGCGGCCGCCGGCGAGACCCATCCCGCCCTGGTCAGCGTGACCCGCAAGAGCTTCAACAAGAAGCACGACCTGCCGGCCTCGACCATCGAGGCGGTCGAAGACGCGCTCGTGGCCGACCGCCAGGAGCTCGGCCGGATGCTCGCCCGCTCCGCGTTCGCCCAGGAAGCAGTGATCGCCGCAGGCGAGGAATCCCGCCGGCGGCTCGGCCGCGACCTGCCTCCGCCCCCGCAGAAGCTCAGCAACCGACCTCCGCGGCGCCGGCCCGCACGGTAGGCCCAGCTGGCCGCTGACACGGTTGTGTCGGTCCCTGCCTCTAGCGTCCTTCTCAGCGCCCCGATCCGGTACCCGAGAGCCGGTCGGGGCGCTTCTTTGCGCCCTCACTGCGCCCTGGCGAGCAGCTCCCCGGCGAGCACGAGTGGATCCGAACAAGTTCGGCCCAGGTGATCGCTGCGGGACCCCGATGGGACCTAGGTGACTGCGGGACCGATTCCGACGTCTCGCCGTCACCTAGGAGGAAGTCATGTCCACCACCGTCACCTTCGCCGGCAACCTGGCCGAGGCTCCCGAGCTGCTCTACACACGCGAGAACAAGCCGTTCGTCAGCTGCCGGGTCCTGGTCAACCGGCGCGTGCAGAACGACGAGGGGGAGTGGGTCAACGACGAGCCCACCGCCCACAACGTCAAGATCTTCGGCTCGGCCGCCACCCACGTGCACGACAGCTGCGGATCCGGCGACCCGATCTTCGTCCACGGTCTCGAGCGCACCGAGAGCTGGGCGGACAACGAAACCGGCGAGAAGCGCACCAAGGACGTCGTGGTCGTCGACAGCCGCTTCGGCGAGGTCGGCGTCTCGCTCAAGTACGTCTCCGCGCGCATCGAGCGCGCCGCCCGCCCGGCCCAGGCCAGCTGAGGCGCGGGGAGGGTTCCGATGGATCTCGTCGTACAGTCCCCGGACGAGCTGCTCGCCGCCGTCCCGCATGTCCTCGGCTTCAAGCCCGAGGAGTCGATCGTCCTGGTCCCGTTCGGGCCCGGGCTCCCGATCACCCGAGTCGACCTGCCGACCAGCGCGGCCGCCCGTGAGGAGGTCTGGGACGCCATCAGCGGCCCGTACGGCCGCCACGCCCGCCCCGGAGCTCGGCTGGGCATCCTCTGCTTCACCGAGGACCGCCGCAGCGCCGAGCTGGCCAGCCAGCACCTGTCCAACCGACTCGAGACCGTGGGCATCACCACCCAGATCCGGCTGTGGTCCGACGGTGAGCGGTGGCGGGAGTTCAACACCGGCTCCACCGGCCTGCAGACCCAGGCGACCGCCGAGCGGATCGCGGCCACGACCGTGCTCTCCGGTGCCGCCCAGCCGGCCTCCAGCCGAGCCTCACTGGCCGCCTCCATGGTCGGCGACCGCGAGCCGATCGCCCAGCTGATCCCCGCAGCTCGAGCAGAATCTGCGGCCAGCTCGCCGGCCGCGCAGCGGGACTGGGCCCTGGACCGCCTCGAGCAGTTCCACACCGACGGCAACCGGCTCTCCGATGTCGACGGCGCCCGGATGCTCGTCGCCCTGGAGACGATCGGCACCCGCGACGCGCTGTGGGAGGACATGACCAAGGAGAACCACACCTCCCACATGGCGATCTGGAACGACCTCACCCGCCGCGCCCCTGACGAGGTCCGCGCGGCGCCGGCCTCCATGCTCGGCTTCGCCAGCTGGCTGCACGGCGACGGCGCGAAGGCCTGGTGCGCACTCGACCAGGTGCCCGCCGACCGGCCCTACTCCATGGCCGCCATCGTCGCCTCGGCCCTGCAGAACGGCATCCACCCCCGCGAGTGGGAGCGGTATCAGACCCAGATGCGGGACCTCGCCAGCGAGCTCGACGAGTCCTTCGTGCCCAAGCCTCCCGAGCACCAGCGCGACGTGCCGCGCACCCAGCCCACCACCGACCGCCCCGCCCCGGGCCGCTGAGGAGACCGCGATGAACTACGACGAGACCGGCCCGATCGACCAGGCCCAGCCCAGCGCCACCGAGCGCCAGCTGCGTCGCCTGGTGGTGCCCGAGCCCGCGGCCTACGCCCCCGACAAGCGCCTCGACGTCATCCACGACCCCGACCTCGAGCTGCTGTGGGGAGGGCAGGCATGACAACGCGAGTCGACGTCGACGACGCTGACCGGCTCGCCCGCGTCACCCTCAGCCGGACCATCGAACCCGGAGATCTCCGCGTCACCGGGCTGGTCAGCGAGCTCGGAGCCGACAAGATCCTCGGCTACCTCGAGGCGGCCGCCGACGTCGAGTCCCACTGGGGATTCGCGCTCGCCCAGGAGCTCGGCCGCGTCGACCCCGCCGAGGTCCTCGAGCAGGCCGCCGCCCAGGGCATCCGCTTCATCGTCCCCGGCGACGCCGAGTGGCCCGCCGAGCTCGGCGCACTCCGCAACGCCGGCGCCCTGTACGAGCGCGGCGGCGAGCCTGTCGGCCTGTGGGTCCGCGGAGCGCACGACCTGCGCCAGCTCGCCGGCAACTCCGTGGCCGTCGTCGGCTCCCGGGCCGCCACCAGCTACGGCACCGAGCAGGCCACCGAGCTGAGCCGCGACCTCGCCCGCATGGGGCACACGGTCATCAGCGGCCTCGCGTACGGCGTCGACCAAGCCGCCCACCGCGGCGCCCTCATCGCCGGCGGACCGACCATCGCCGTCCTGCCTGGCGGCGTCGACCGGCCCTACCCGGTGGCGCACGCTCAGCTGCTCGAGGCGATCGCCGAGCGCGGCCTGGTCGTCTCGGAGGCACCTCCGGGCGCTGGGCCCACGCGGACCCGGTTCCTGGCCAGGAACAGGATCGTCGCCGGCCTCGCCGAGGGCACCGTGGTCGTCGAGGGAGCCATGCGCAGCGGGGCGCTCAACACCGCCCACTGGACCAGCAATCTGCACCGACCCCTCATGGGCGTCCCCGGCCCGGTCAGCAGTGTCGCCTCCACCGGCGTCAACCAGCTGATCCGCCTCGGCCAGGCCAGCGCCGTGACCAACGCCCAAGACGTCATCACCGACGTCATGACCCACGCCGCCAGGACGGCCGGCGCCGAGCACGTCGACGAGTCCTTCGTCCCGGACCCCGTGCGCTCCCCGCGGCGGGCGGCTCCTGGCCCGGCAGCAGGGGTTTCCGCGCCCCGCCGATGACCCGGCAGACCCTGTGGATAACCCGATCGGCCCCTGACAGCGCACATACGCTGCTGAGACCGATAAGGAGGAACCGATGATCACTTTGACCACCGAGCCGTTTCCCGTCCGCGTCGACTGGATGTGGACCGTGAGCGTCGAGCGCGTCCTGGGAGCGGCTCCTGACCTACTCACCTGGGCTGACGTGTCTGGTACCGAGTGAGGGCCACGGCCCCTCACTCGCCTGGGCCGGTCCAGTTCGGGTCGATCGGCACCGGAATCAGGTTCTCCGTCCGCAGCCAGTCCATCTTGACGACCGGCTTGAGGGCCGCGTCGTCGTGCCAGACCACTAGGGCTTCCCACCGGCGCCCCTCGCGCTTCCAGTCCAGGATCAGCCCCCGGGACGGCTTGAGCCGGCCCGTGTTCCGGATCAGCACGAACCGCACATCGCCGTACGGCCGCCAGGCGTCGTTCTTCGGCGGATTGGCAGACACGGTGGTGCTCACTCCCTGGTGAGCAGCTCGGAGGGGATCCACTCCTCGACCGTGGCCCACCGACCGGGCCGCAGCTGCGCGACGTAGACGACCCTTCCCTCCCATAGGTGGCCAGCACGGCGCCACTCCAAGAGCAGGCCGAGGCTCGGTTGCGAGGCGCCGACGGGAACGCTGACCCAGCAGTGCCGCGCGGGGTGCTCGGGCGCGGCGGCAATCGCCGGCGTCGCGGAGTCCTCCGAGCCCTGGTCGACGCGGACGCGGTCCTTCAACGGGATCCCCGCCCCGCGTCCGTAGCCACCGCCTGCCATGACTCCTAGGGTAGAACAAGTGTTCGAAGGCTGTAGCGGTCACCGGCGGCCCGGAACGGATGCACGGAACCAGCCGTCTTGTGTCGGGCCGGTGCCGTAGTTTCTGGCCATGAATAGTCAGGGCCGTGCGCCGATCCGGTTCACGCTGAACGGCCAGCGCTACGAGCTGGCGCGTGAGGACGTCGAGGCCCGGCTGACCGACGTGCCTCCCGACGTGATCCGCAAGCACGCGGTGAGGATCAACGAGACGTGGTATCCAGCCGTCCAGGCCTTCGAGGCCGCCACGGGGATTCCTCGGTCTGAGTTCATCTCCCACACCGCTCGTCGGCACCTGGCCGCGCTGGGATTCGAGATCGCCGGCAACGTCGAATCACGCACGACGGCACCACCCTTGCGCGTCGCTACGCCCGCACCAACCGCCCCTCGACCTACTGCCGCCCTGGTTGAGGTCGGAGGGGAGTGGCACACCGAGGCCAATGTCCAGGCAGCCCTGGTCACGGCGCTGGCGGGCGAGGGATGGCGCATCCTCTCGGTGGCCAACACCGCGACCAAGGAGCGCGGCATCGACGTGATCGCCGCCCGCGACGGCCGCACCGTCGGGGTGGAGGTCAAGGGGTTCCCCAGCCGCAACTACGCCGACCCGGCACGCGCCGGCGAGGCCAAGCGCACCAGCCCGAGCACCCAGGCCGGCCACTGGTACTCCCAAGCTGTGCTGGCCGCCATGCGCCTGCGCGGCAAGGAGCCAGAGTGGGGCAGCGTGATCGCCCTGCCCGACTTCCCCCGCTACCGCGACCTGCACGCCGAGACGGCCGGATCGCTTGCCGCGGCGAAGATCGAGATCTGGTGGGTCGACCAGGCGGGAACGGTGCACCGCCCTTGACCGCTCCGAGGTGGTATCGACGCCCGGCCGGGGACGGTCTGGTGCTCCGGAAGGTCCCGCGCCTGGCGAGCTGGAACAAGTCCACCGACCCCGACCAGGTCCGACTCAGCGAGTACCTCGAGGACACCGCCGAGTTGCTGGCGCCCCACCTGGTGGCCAGCAACGGCCCCTGGGCGCTGTTGCTCGAGGTCGGCTTGCCGCCCGGCCTCGACCTCGTCGACATGGCCGACCTGGACAACTACGCCTTCCCGCTGGCCACCCGGCTCCGCAACAAGGACCTCGTTGCGGTGTGGTGCACCAAGAGACACGCCGACACCTCGCGGGTCCTGGTCGCGCCGGCGGCCGAGACCGCAGGGCCTCGCGACCCTTACACGGTCCGCACCACCGCCTCGACCTCGACGGCGGCGTACAAGGAGCAGGTCCGGTCCGCGGTCGTCGACGCCGCGGCGATCCCCACCGCCGCCGTGCAACTGCAGCTGTCCTTCGTCGTCGGTCCGCAGCGCAACTGGCTGACCCTGTGGAAGCCCACGATCGACGCTCTCGACCCGCTGCTGGGCCGCACCCGCGACGATCGCGACTGGCATCCCCAGGACGGGCGGATCACCGACCTCGGCCTGCACATGGCCGTCGACCCCTCACTTGGCCACGACGTACTGGTCAGCATCGCCGCGGCTCCAGCGGCCGCCAGAACGGAAAGTCCCGCATGACGCTCACCTTCGCCTCGATCATCGCCAGCGCCGGCCTCGACCCGGCCGCGGCCATGGTCATCCGGCACGCCTACGTGCGCGAACACGAGGACGGGACGGTAGGGCTCCACGGCGACTCCTCGGACGAGGAGATCTTGGCCTACACGAGCGTCCAGGTGGCCAACCCCCGGATTTTCCCAGCACAGCCCCCAGGCGTTTGGATCGTGTTCCGCCCCGAGGGCGGCGACCGCGCCCGGCTGTGGTCCGTCCTGGTGAACCATGGAGAGACGCAGAACGACGGGCTGCGTCGCACCTTCCACCTCGAGCACTCCGAGCTGATGAGCGACCTGCGGAACCGGCTCGTCATCGGCTGGCGCTCCCCGCGGACGTGGCGGATCCACGCGACCACCGCGGCTGCGTACCCGGTGATGGAGATCGCCGACGCCGAGCCGGTGAGGTTCCCCGGCTTCGACGCGCTCACCCTGGACTACCCCCAGCTGCAGGCCGTCATCCGTGAGCACCGCTACGCCGCCTGGCGCACCGCCCTCTCGTCCGTGATCGGGGTCTACCTCATCACCGACACCCGCGACGGCCGTCATTACGTGGGCAAGGCCGACGGCGCCGAGAACATCCTGCAGCGCTGGGCCGCGTACGCGACCAATGGTCACGGCGGCAACGTCGAGCTTCGCAACCTGGACCCCTCCAGCTTCCGGCTCTCCGTCCTGAGGGTGTTCGATCCCGCCACCCCGACCCGCGAGATCGACGCCGCCGAGAGTCACTACAAGTACGCGCTCGACTCCCGCCGGCACGGCCTCAACCGCAACTGATCCAGCAGCTGTGTCGGCCGTCTCCGGCAGAGTGCCCTCGTGCCACTGACGGCGAAGCACGCCGCGGCCGGCGTGCTCGACGCAACCGTTGATCCGCTCGGCGAAGGAGCGCCCTGGGAGGCGATCCACCGGGCGCGACCTCGCGCGCCCCTGATCTGCCGAGAGTGCGGGCACGGGCTTCACGCCAAGGTCTCGCCCAAGGGCCTGCGGTTCTTCGCACACGACCGTGCCGCTCCGACCTGCTCCCTGGTCGGCGAGACCATGGCCCACCGACTGCTCAAGCTGCAGCTCGCCTCAGTCATCCGCGATGCCGGCTGGTACGCCGAGCTCGAGGTCGCTGAAGACGGCTGGCGGGCCGACGTGCTGGCCACCAGCCCCGACGGCGCCCGCAGGATGGCCTGGGAGGCTCAGCTGGCACAGATCACCGTCGACGAGCTGCACGAGCGCACCGCCCGAATGGAAGCATCCGGCGTGCCGGTCTGCTGGGTCACCGATCGCGAGCGGCCGTGGATCGGAGCGGTGCCCGCCATCCAGCTGTCCCTGTCCGACGAGCCCGGGCCGCCCACGGCCGTGGATGCCGCGGTCATCGACGGGACCGGCGTGTTCCGCGAGTCGTGGTGTCCGCGCCGGCGCTGCGAGAACGACGGCGGAGCCCCCGGTCCTTGTCCTGGTCACGGCTGGTGGCGCCCGGTTGAGCCCGGCGTAGACCTCAGCGCGTTCGTCGCCGGCGTCCTGGCCGGCACGATCAGAGCGCACCGGACCTCCAGGTACAGCAGGTCCTTCCTGGAGTCCGCACGGATCGTGTGGACCACCCGGCCTCACGTCATCACCGAGCGCACCCAGATGGAAGCCAGCGAGCGACGACGTGAGCACGACGACCTGGCCTCAGCGGAGCATGAGCGCCACCTGGCGGCGATCGCGGCCAAGCTCGCCCGCCAGCAGGCACTCACGCCGCCGGCGGTCGAGCTCGTCGGCCGAGAGGCGCGCGGCTACGTCGGCGTGCGAGACGCGACGCCCGAGTGGGCGATGGGCGTGCCGCTGTTCGTCCACGACATGCCGAACGGCGTCATCAGCCCTGTGGTCAGCAGGATCTCGGCCGAGGTTCGTGCGCGACTCCGGGGCCTGACCCTGTTCGTCGCCACCGAGGCGGAGCGGCGGGCTCTCGCGCGGGCATGCGGACCCGAGCAGAGGATCGTGCTGTTCGAGGTCGAGATCCCGGACCAGCCGCAGCCGCCGGCGGCGATCTACTCGGGCACCTTCTGGAGTCGGCGGCAGTGGGCGGCTGCTGCCTCCCGACGAACCAGGCGTTAGCGCCGGACCGGCAACGCGATCCAGCCCTCCACGGCCGCCGCCTCGAGGTGCTCGGTGGGGATCTCGTCGGTCTCTCCTCGCCGCGCCAGGCCGGCGATCGCCGCGCAGAGCACCGCGTCGAGGGCATCATCAGTCTCGATGCAGAGATCGGCGTACACGCCCAACTGGAGCCAAGGCAGCACGCCGCCGATCAGCTGGACCAGCTCAGCGCGCCGGCGCGCGTTGGCCGGCTCGCGGCCCTTGTATCCCTGGTGGGGGAGGCCCCAGACCTTGAGTGCAGCCGCCGGGTAGACCTCGACGACGGGACCGACGCGGCCCGTCCGGTCGATCTCGATGCCCTTGCGGGTGAGCCCGGAGAGAATGGCCGCGCACCGCATCGCCGCGGCGCCGATGCGGTCTGCGGACACGCTGAGCGGCTGCAGCCGCACCGACTGGCGCAGATGTAGGTCCGTAGCGCGGTTGGTCAGTGGGTGCCGGGTCGGGGGCACGACTAGGTCGTGACCGCCGGCGCGATGCGCGATGAGGTAGTCGACGAAGGCGATTGGCCAGCCGAGCGGGCAGTCGATCCCGGTTTTGTCGACGGCCTCGATCAGGTCTGCCAGGTCTGCATCGGTATGCCGACCAACCTCGATACCTGTAACGATCGCGCCGTCGTCCGTCCACTCAAGGGTGGCGACGCCGGTCTTCTTCGGATCGGCCGACAGGTCGATGCCGGCAGTCAGCACGCCGGATCGGTGCGCCACGATGCGGGGCATCAGGGAGCGAGGTTGACGCGGTAGACGGTCGGGTCGGCAGCCGCCACCACGGTCTGGCGATCGAACTCCGCCAGCGTCGGGTTGGTCAGCGCGCCGGTCACGACGGCCAAGACCCAGTCGGGGTCGGCCTTGGCGGTGCCCAGCTCGTTGCGGGTGAGGAGAACCGAGGGCATGGAGCTGGACACACCTTTGACCTCGAGATGACGCTTCTCTTCGTCGCGCGCCGCGGTGAGGTCCCAGCCGCACTTGAGGTGTGCGACGCGGGTGATGGTCCAACCTGCCGTCTCGTAGTGGTGTTGAACCGCGGCCTCGGCGGCCAGCTCAACCTCGCGGTTGGTGGCCGGATCGCCGAAACCAGCGCCCCAGGCGCCGAAGGCGATCGTGCTCGAGGTCTCGCGGGGATCACCGGCGTGGACGGGGGGCTCGATCGGGCCGCTGTACTCCCGCACGAGGACGGGGACCGACCGTGGGTGTGTCCGGTAGCCCAGACCGCGCTCAGTGAGGAGCTTGACCAGGTCGGTGCGGAGCGGGATCAGGCGGTGGCGAGCTTCGGTGCCGATCTCGAGCAGCTCGGCCCACAGGGTCATGATGTTGCCCGGCGAGTGATGCCACTCGCCGTCATGGGGTGCCGCGGTGTCCCACAGATAGGCGTGGAGAAGCATGAGGAGCTCGTCCTGTTCCTCGGCCGAGTAGAGCTTGAGGGGAAGGCGTGCGAGGCCGGCGTCATCAGCTCGCGCAAGGCCGGCGCGGATCAGCTCGACGAGACGAACGTTGGAGTCCTGTGAGGGCACGGCGATCTGCTCACTTGCCTCGCGGGTAGTCAACGTCGAAGTGGTCGGCGATCAGCTGGGTCGTCTCGCATCCCCAGCTGGAGCGTCGGTCCATTGGGTCCGGTTCGTCATCGAGTGAGTCGCAGACCCCGGTACCGGAGCCGCAATCGCGGTGGAGCGCCAAGAGCTTGCGGGCGAGCGGGTCGTTGATCGTGTTGAGGCGCCGCATCGCGTCCACCCATCGGGAGACGGGGGCCGCGGCGTCGTCGACCTCGTGCACGACGTCCATGCGCCACGCCGCGCTGGCCTCCTCGTCGTACTCGTAGCGACTCATCAGCGCATCCCGAAGAATGCCGTGATGCGGTCGACCTGCTTCTGATCAAGCAGTGCCGGCCGGCAGGCGCCGTAAGCGTTGGTCAGGTCGACGACGAGCTGACGGGTCTGGTCGAGGCTGAGGTCGATGACCGCGGTCTCGCCGTCGGTGCTGGTGACCTTGAGGTCGACGCGCTGCACGTCCTCATCGACATACCGGGCGTGTGCCCCGACCTTCTTGGCCTTCACGGCCTCGCTGCGCTTGAAGATTGCCACGCTGGCATCGTGACATGTCGGCCCGACGCAGAGGGCCGGAACGGCGCCGCGGCCCCCGAGCTGCGGTCAGATGGTCGACCAGCTGAGCCCGAGGATCCTGAGGGCTTCTTGGAGGTCCGGATGCTCGGGGGAGAGCGGGTGGTGCTCGATAGCGTCGAGGGTGCGGCTGATCGCGGGGTCCTCGGCGCGCTCGAACACCGCCCAGAGCGCGAGGTCGTCGCCGTGCCTGGAGGCGAAGGTGACGCCGTCGAGCTCGGTGGTCGCGTGTAGATAGGTGGCCACCGACTGGGTGAGCGCGCGGGGTCGCCCGTCCTTGAGCGCAGCCGCGTCGAAGTCGTGCAGCGTCAGCAGGTGCGCGAGGGCGACGAACTGCGGCCGCAGCGCGGCAATGGACTCCGCAGCCGTCACCGCGCAGAACCGGCCGGTGAGGGTCGCGCTCGCCGCCGAGCGGGGCTCGAGCCACGAATAGGAGATCTCGCCGGCGCCGGCGGTCGGATGCATCGCGGCGTCCTCGTCGTCCTCCACGATGTCATCGAGCTCGAGCACGAGCGTCGGGTCCGGCCGGAAACCGGCGAGGACCTCGAGCAGGCAGGCCAGCAGGGTCGAGCCGGCGTAGATGGTGCGGAAGTTGCCCTGCCGGTCGTCCCAGCGACCGTGGAACCGCCCATCGGCGCCGGCCCACTCCCAGCCCGACCAGGCCCACGGCTCCGGCTTGAAGCCGACCCGCCAGACCTCCTCGGCCGCGTCGACGACGACCAGCTGAGGTGCCTCAGCCACCGGCGACGTCATCCGGCCGCGGCGAACGCGCGCGCGGCCGCGAGAACACCGGGGCCGACCTGGTCCAGATCGCCCTCACGCAGCAGCCGAGCCGGCGCGACGTCGTCGAGGCGCGGGGTCATGCCCTGGAACCACGCCTGGACGACCGCGGCGGAGTCCTTCTCGCGCAGCAGCGCCGCGATCCGGTAGGCCATCCGCAGCCGGTTGACCACGTCGGCCGACGGCGTACGTGCATCCTCGGCGTCGGCCCACTGCCGCACCGCTCGGGTCTCCTGGACCGAACCCAGGTAGGCGACCAGCTTCGCGCCCAGCAGGTCGCGCAGCCGCTCGACGAGCTCCGGCGTGGTCAGCCGCACCGACTCTTCGTAGGCGCGCAGGTCGCCGCGGGCGATGGTCGACGGAGTGCTCATACCTGCAGTGTGCCACGCGAAGCAGCCCGATCCAATACCTAATCCCGTATTACATCACACCCAAAATCACACCGCCGATAACATCGGTTATGTAAACTAACAGGCAAGTTAACTAGTTGACTAGTTAGAATCTAGAGCGTAGCGTTGCGCCCATGACCGAGAGCCAGCCCCCTCCCCAGGCGTCGTCCGCGGCCGACCGTTGGACTGCCCCGCAGGTCGTCCAGGCCGTCCGCATCCGACTCGTCGACGAGCGCCCGGCGCCGCAGCCCGACCCGCTCGGTCGGGCTCACATCGGCTACGTCGCTGGCCTCGGGCCGGCCGAGCTGTGGGACCGAGCTCGCGGCGTGTGGAAGGCGAAGCTGGCAACGCTCGCCGAGTGCACCTTGGCGGTGATCGTCTACAACGACACGGTCGTGGGCGTGGGCACCGTCGAGGCCATTGCGCCGCGCGAGGACCGCGTCGCGATCGACGGACGAATCCTGGCCCACCATCCCCTGGTCGGTCAGCCAGATCCGCTGCACAACACCTCGCGCAACCCGATCACCTACGGACCGATCACCACGGTGCTTCCCACCTCGACGCCGGCGCGCCCGTACGCGAGCGTGCTCCGGGAGGCGATCGCCGTCCTGACCGAGGCGGGCCGGTTGCGCCGGGACGTGCTGCGACCGGTCGACGTGCCGGCGGATGGCAGCCTGCGCGACGTTCGCTGGGAGGTCGACCCCACCCGCAGCGAGCAGGCCGACTGGGCAGAGTTCGTCACCCTCGCCCTGGCCGGAGCCACGGCGAACCTCGGCGGCATCGAGACCGCGCTCGCGGGCCGCTCCGGCTCCTGGGAGGCCGCCGGCGTCCGCAGCCTCCTGGAGAGCACCGTCGGGCCCGACGGGAACGACCTGTGGCGACACCGCGTCGAGCCACTGGCCATCACGCTCTACGTCGAGGACCTGGTCAACGACCGGACCCGGATGTGGGAGGGCTACGACGCGGCCGAGCGTGAGATCCGGCAGATGATCGAGGAAACCGAAGCAGCCCCCCCGCCGGTCGACCTTGAGCCCTACATGTGGATCTACCGGCGCACTGTGGACGGCGCCGGCGACACTGCGACGGTCGGTCCGTGGGAGCCCGTCGACCCGGCCGCACCGGAGTGGTCGATCGAGGACTGGCGGGCGTTCGACCCTGACCCCAATCCCGAGACTCGGGGATACTTCGAGCGCATGCTCCTCGGTCAGGAGATTGGTGTCACGGGCGTGCCGATCGACAAGACGTGGCTCCCGAAGTCCCCCGAACTCGCGGCCGAGTACGACCGTCTCGAGCGGGAGCGCGAGGATCTCCTTACACCTGTCTATGCGCTTGAGGAGCAGATCGAGGAGCAGCGGCTCCGAGAGATCGCTGCCTACGGGGAGGCCGTCAAGGAGCGTGTGGAGACGGCGGCTCGGGCGCTGCCTGGGCTGGCTGTCCCCGTCCTGGTCGACGTCGACCTCACCTGGTCCTCACATCTGAACCGCCACACCGACATGCCCTACGTCGTCGAGCGCCTGGTCGAGCAGGCGCTCATGGACACACCAGCGCCCGAGGATCTCCCCGGTACGCCGCTGTCGCGTCTCCTCGAAGCCAGCGGCCGGCCAGCTGGCGCGGCCGGGGACCAGGACTGAGCGAAGTGGCCTACAAGATCGAGGCGTTCGGCGGACCCGACGCACATCCGATGGGCGAGACCACGACCCCGACTGCGGAGGAGATGAAGCAGGTCGTCGACACCCTGCTCGACCTCATCACCGCCTCTGGCCAGACCCTCCGGATCACTGTCAGCACCGTGCGGGAAGGCTGAGCAGGGATGGCCACACGAACCTGGCGCGACAAGCGCATCGACGACCTGCTCGAGGCGGTCTCCCAACTCGGCATGACGATGTCCCGGTCGGCGGCTGGCGACCTGCTCGACGAACGGGTCCAGTTCGTCGCCCAGCAGATGCGCGTCACGCCCGCCACCGCACGGACCTACCTCACCGACGAAGCCCTGGCCGGCATGGCCAGAGAGGTCGTTTTCGGCTTCGTCGAGGAGACACCGGGTGCGGACCTGATGGGCGCACCGCGAACCGCGGCGATTCCCGTGAGATTCGCGGGAACGGTCATCGCCGGCCTGGGCGAGGTCATCCGCCTACTCCTGGTCGAGAGCGACGACCTCGAGCACACCCGCGACCGGGTGGCGCAGGTCGCCCATGCGCAGAGCTACCTCGGCCTCCTCATCCACGACCAGCTGGCGACCACGGACTTCTACGACGAGCCAGCGGTCAAGATGCCACCGGCCCTGCTGCTGCGTTTGGCACGCATCCTGGAGACCGCGGCCCAACTGGCCGAGACCGGCCTGGTCGGACACGAGGGAGACCAGCAAGAGGCCGCCGGACTCCCCTCGGCATTGCGCCGCGACGTCGACCTGCTGCGCACCATGGCCGGCCAGGAGCAGAGACCGTGACCGAGCCCGTCACCTTGACCCTGTACGTCACCGTGCAGGAGATCCCGCCCGACCACCGCGGTGGCTACACGCTCGGCCGTGACGAGCTGATCGTCGAGGACGTCGACTACGACCAGGCGCTCGAGGCCGCTCACCGGCGCGTTCCCGAGGGGTGGCGGATCATCGCCCTTCGAGTCGAACGCGACCCAGTCCCCTCGAGCTGATCGCTCCCACCCTGCCTGTGCACATAGGTGACCAGGAAGCGAGGTGGACCATGAGCACTTCCCCAGCCGAGAACCCGGTCCCCGGAGTCGTCACTTTCACCGTCCGCGGCAACGCCGCCCTCGACCAGCTGGCCGAGGCCCTGGTGGCTGGGTGCGACGGCTCCCCCACGAGCATCGCCGACCTCCTCGAGCAGGTCCTGCAGGCCGATATCGAGGACCTGGCCGAATCGCTCAGCGAGACCGCCCTACCCGCCGCGGCCGCTGCCCCGGCGGATCTGGACATCGAGGAGATCGGCCCGCCGGCCGAGAGCCCGGACGAGGCCGCCCGCCGTCGGCTCTCACCACGCGCACCGCACGCCGGCGGCAACCCGGGCGCACCCGGTGCCGGCATCGCCCGCTGATCAGAGCTCGCGCCGAGCCTTACGGCGCAGCACCGCCTCCAGCTCGGCGACCCCCTCGCCCAACGGCATCGGCGGGGCGACGTCGGCCAGGTCATCGAGCAGCTCATCGACGTCGCCGCCCTCGAGCTGGGGCGAGGCGTAGGCGTTCCACTCCCCCACCGCGGCGGCGAGCCGGCGGTAGGCCTCGACGTCCGCCGGCGCGTTGAACCAGGCCGCGGCGGCGAGCGCCACCCGCCGCGCGATCAGAGCCGCCTGGTCGTCCATGGCCGCTCAGTCTCCCGTCCCGCAGGCGCGGAGGGAAGCCCTTCCCCGTTGTCCACAGCCTCGCCGCCGCGGCCGAGCGCCGGCCGGCGAGATCCGCGAGACTCAAGATCTACCTCTCGGCAGGAAGGCACCTGGTGGACGACAACGACCAGCTCGCAGCAGGCGGGCACGCGACGGCGGCCCGCGAGCACGTCTACGGCTTCAACCGCGCAACGATGTGGGACCGGGACCAGATCCCGTCCGAGACCTCCGACCAGCTGGCGGAGTTCGCCGACCTCGCGGCCGCGCTCCCCCAGGCGTTCTCGCAGCTGTCCACCACGCTCGAACAGGCCCTGGCCCACCAGGTGCTCAGCATGGACGCGATGACCGACGAGTCGGACCCGGCCATGGCGATCGGCGTTGCGCGGCTTCACCTCGAGGAGGCCCGGGGCCTCGCGGTCGACCTGCACAAGCACCTCGACGCCGCGCGCAACGCGACCGCGCACGTCATCAGCCAGGGCGTCGACGACGGGCAGGAGTCGATGCCCTGGGACCAGCCCTGACCCGGGTCAGCTGAGGCGGCCGCGAGATTTCTTCGCGACGGGTGATCGCCCCGGCTGGTCGACCTTCCTTTGGTGACTGAGAGATGACCCCGGTCCACCAAGGAGCTGGCCATGAGCACGCCCACCGATTCTCCCTCCGCCGCGGCAGACCGCGACCCGGTCCAGGAGGCCCGCGAACACCTCGAGCAGGCCCTGGCCGCGCTCGATCGCCTCCGCGAGATCCTCCCGCCGGCGAGCAGCCTGCCCCCGTCAACCACGGGAGGCGGTGAGCCGTCATGACCACGGACACCGCTCTGCAGGCGGCAGATGCAGTCTTCATGGCCGAGCAGGCCGTAGGACGCGCGCGCGGCGTCGTCGACGAGCTGCACGCCACGATCAGCTCCGCGATCCGGGTGCTCGATGATGCCGAGCTCGACTCTGCGAAGGCCCGGCTCAGCGAACGCGGTGGCTACTACCTGGAGGCGGCCGGCGAGCACTTGAGCCGCCTGCAGCGGCGCTGCAGCGACAACGCCGAGCTGACCGACGAGCTCACCGGGCACCTGGAGCGCGCATCCCAGGCGATCGCCGATGCCCACGACGTCCTCCGCGATGTCGACACCAGCGATCCCGAGCTCGCCGTCGAGGTCGCCCAGCTGAAGCCACGCCTCGCAGTCATGGGCGACATGATCGACCTGGCCAAGCCGATTGCCCGGTTGACCGCTCAGCACGTCGACAGCGCCCACCTCGCGGCTCAGCAAGTGACCCCGCCGGCGCTGCTGGAACCGGTCACCCTCGAGCGGAGCATCGCGACCGCGGGCAAGGAGCTGGGCCGCGCCGACGAAGACGTGCGCCTGCTCGAGAACGTCGTCGACCACGCCGCGGCCAGCGCCCGGCAGTCGGCCGGCATCGCCACCGAGATCACCGACAACGCGCGCCGGCGGATGGCCGAACAGGGCCGTGCCCAGGTGCCTCGACAAGCAGCGGCCCCGGCTTACGGATCGCCGGCACGGTAGGCGGGAGAACGCTCATGGATCTCGACCAGGGCGGCCGCCAGCTCGCCGGCCTCATCCTCGATGCCGCCGGCCGCGGCGAACACGACCAGGTCGCCGGCCTGATCGCACCGCTGGACGCCGAGCAGCTGCGCTCGCTGGTCACGGTGCTGGCCGCCCAGGTCGACCAGAGCGCGCCCGCGTCCTCGGCAACCGGCCCGGCCGCGGTATGCGAGCTGGCCATCAACGCCGCCGCTCCGATGTTCGGCACCACCCCGGAGGCGATCCTCAGCGCCGAGCGCAGCCGGCCAGTCAGCGATGCCCGGGCGGTGGCCATGACGGCCGCTCGCGAGACCGGCCTGTCCCTGCCGGCGATCGCCGAGCACTTCAACAAGGACCACGGCTCGGTGATCCACGCGGTCCGCCGCACCGCCGAGCGGCCCCGGCTCGCCGACGCCGCGGCCAGGGTGAGCGAGCACATCAACAGCCGCTACACCGCCCGTCTCCCCCGCGCCGAGGAGAACGTGGTCGACCTCCCCCAGCGGCCGCCGGCCTCGACGTTCGAGCCCGATGGCCCGGTCGAGCACGCCGTGGTGGCGGCCGCGAAGGCCTTCAACACCACCCCGGAGGTCCTCCTGGGTACGGACCGGAGCCGGGCGGCCGCGGATGCCCGGGCCGTGGCCATGACGGCCGCCCGGATCCACGGGCACAGCCTGCCCACGATCGCCCGGCACTTCGAGCGGGACCACACCACGGTGCTACAGGCCACCCGCCGCATCGAGAAGACCCCGCCGCTTCGGGACCTGGCCGCCAAGATCGCCGCGGATCTCCCCGAGCAGCCGGCCGGCGCCGGCCGGCTCGGCGTCGACGAGCACGTGCCCGAAAGCGGCCACCGCTCCCTCGGCCTGCGCGAGGAGCAGCGGGCGATCCCCGTTGCCGGCGAGCGGGCGCAGCTGAGGGTGGCCCGGTGAAGGCCCTGATCGGGCTGGCCGCGGCCGCGGTCCTCGCACTCACCGCCGGCGGGATCAAGGCCGCGATCCCCGGAGTCCAGTCAGGCCCCGAGCCCGCTGAGGGCAAGACCAGCCAAGTGCGCGTGACCGCGGTCGTCGACGGCGACACGATCCGCGTCGAGACGCTCGAAGGCCGCCAGCTCGGCCGAGTTCGGCTCCTCGGGATCGACGCCCCCGAAGTCGCTCACCCGCCGGCGCCGGCCGAGTGCTACGCCACGGATGCCACGCGCATGCTCGAGCGACTGGCGCCGGTGGGCAGCACCGTCGACCTGGTCACCGACACCGCCCAGCCCAGCCGTGACCGCTACGACCGGCTCCTGCGCTACGTCGACCACGACGACCTCGACGTAGCCCGCGAGCTCCTGGCCAGCGGCGCCGCCCGCCGCTACGAAGCAGACCGGGCGCTTGCCCGCGAGGAGTCGTACGCCGCCGCATTCGATGACGCCCAGGGCGCTGAGCGCGGCCTGTGGGGAAGCTGCTGAGAGCCCAGGTGTAGGTGATGGACGAGCAGCTGACGCTGGCCGCGAAGACGCTGGCCCGGTGGTGCTACGCCCGCGGCGTCGACGAACGCCTCCTCGGCTGCGGCGAGCAGCTGCGCAGACTCGCCGTCGACCAGGCCCTCGGCCGACCGGCGCCGTCGGACCTCGAGCAGGCGCTATGGCAACAGACCGCCACGCTGCTGCGGCAGCGCCGCGACTGGGACCGCGACCACCAGGTGAGCCCGCCGGCGCCTGCTGCGTGCCTGCCCTGCGCCGTGGCGGCCGACCTGTGCCCCACCCACGCCGACCGCCGCTGTCGCGCGTGCGGTGGCCAGCTGCACCGCATCGTCGTCGACGAGGGCTTCGACACCCACCCGTGCTGTGACCGGCCGGGCGCGAACGGGTCCCTGGCGTTCTTCGAGCACACCGCGCAGCTGCTGGGAGCCACACTGCTCGCCCAGTCGGCGTGATCGGACCCGGCCCGACGAGACCGATTCGCCGCGGGTGATCGCTCCCACCCTTGGCCCGCACTTAGGAGACCAAAGAGGACTGGCGCAGCCGGTGCCGGTCCACGGGATCCATGGGAGTTCACATGAGTGAAGCCGCTCGCGAGGAAGCCGCCCTCGAGGAAGAGGCCCGACAGCGCGCCGAGGAGATCAGGGCCACCGAGGAGGCCGCCGCCCAGGCCGCGGCCGCCGACACCGGCCCCTCCCCCGACGCCGAGATCGCGCAGGTCCACCGCTCCGGTCGTCAGCACGACCACACCGACACGGCCGCCTACCAGCGGCCCCAGCTCGGCCGCCGCCGCGGCCCGCGCCGCTAGGAGTCGTGATGGCAACCGCGCTCGCATCAACGGACGTCAGTCACGTCCCTGGCCGGACAACTGTCCGCTGGGTCGACTGCTCCCACAAGCTGGGTTCACTGCCGTGCATGAACCACAAGCCGCACGAGGGCAACGGCCGCGGCTGCGTACACCACTCCACCTCCGGCTTCCAGGACGACGAGTAGTTGGCGGACCTGCAGCGCCGGAGAGTGTTGCCTAGCCGTGGACCAGGTGCAGCCGCGGCCGCGCCGGCGGCTCGGCGGCCGCCTCCAGGCGCTGCAGCCGCTCGAGCGTCATCGGATGGCCATGACGCCGGAGCAGGCCAGCCAGCACGGCGCCCAGGCCCAGGGAGACCACCAGCTGGTCGGCCGCGGCCTCCGCAGTGGCCTCGATCCGGCGGCTGGCCGCCGGCACCAGGTAGGTCAGGAGGATCACCGCGCCGCCCAGGATCCCCGGAGCGGCCCGGCCCTCGGCGACCGACTGCACGATGCAGATCACCCCGACGACACCTCGCAGCGTCCACGCCAGCCGCATGAACGGGAGCCAGGCGAACGCCCGTGCCACGCCGCGGAACGACGCGACCACCAGCCGCCACGGCATCGTCGCCGCAAGCACCGCGAGTTCGAGCCGCGGGCGGATCGCACGCCGCCGGCCGACGGCATGAGTCATCGCGGCGGCCGCCTCCGCGGCGGTTACCCCTCCCCGGTACGTGGCGTCGACCAGGCCGGGGCTGACCACGACAGCGCCAGCCGCGATCGCCACCGCCACCGGGGTGCTCGGAGTCTGACGCCGGCGTACGAAGAGGGCGTCGACGTCGATGCCGCGGCAGCCCAGCTCGGCAAGCACGGGTCCCATCACCTGGAGCTCGGCCGCAGTCGCGGGACGGGACCGGGTCAGCGCTGCGATCGCCTGCGGCTCGAACCGGCCCAGCGCCAGCGCGACCAGCAGGCCGCCAGCAGCCAGGAACGCCACCAGTCCGAGTGCCGGCGTGAGCAGGGCGCACACCACCACGGTGAGGACGAAGCTCACCAGCAGCGCCGGCGCCAGCGTCACCACCCTCAGCACGGTCATCGGGAACCTCATCATCACGACCCTCCTCCATCTGTCAGCACTAGTGCGAATCTCTTGACTTTGTCCGCGGTGATCGTCCGGCGACCGCCATACGACATAGGCGAACGAGACCAGTTTGTGCCCAGCCGCCGACACGACCCCGAGTTATCCACAGCCCGCCGTCACGCGGAGCGAGGACCGACCCGGACGTGGGTTCATGGGCCAGACCGACCTCCGACCGAAAGGAACACCCGTGGACACCCTCAACGCTGACGGCACTTGGGACCGCCTCGGCTCGATCGCCCTCCTGCTGCACCAGGCCGCGACCCAGGTATGGAGCGACGCCGACCGGGCGGCCGCAGACTCGCCGCTGCACGACCTCGGCCTCGGTGTCTACCTCGCGCACGGCCAGGCCAGCGCCCTGCTGCCCGAGGACTACGAGCTGCCCGACCTCGAGGTGGACGAGCTCGAGGAGCGCACCCCGCTGCAGCTGCTCACCGAGGCCGAGGAGCTGACCCGGCCCCTGCCGCTGCACCGGCCCGACCTGGTGCACGGCTCCCAGCTGGTCGTCGACCTGTGCGACCTCATCAGGGAAGCCCGCGGCCTTGGCTACTGACCTGCGGCTGGCGTACGCCGACATCGACTCCGAGCTCTTCGACGTCGACCAGATCCCGATGACCTCGCGCGACGTGCGCAGCGTCGGCGAGATGCTCTTCGACGTCGACTACCTGGCGCGCCAGCTGCTGATGGACGTCGACGGAGACGCGGCCGGCACGCTGCTGCGCAGCTGGCCGACGATGGTCGCGGCCGCCGAGGACCTGTGGGCGTCCCTGCCCGGCCGGCGCCCTGGCGTCGACGAGCGAGACCGGCCCATGACCACGCTCGCCGCCCAGGCCGCCACCATCGAGACCAGCCTGTACGGCCGCGTCGCCTGGCCAGGGCAGGGCCCGACGAGCCCCCGCGTCGACCAGATGACCCAGACGTTCCTCAACGCCGCGGCGCTTGTCCGCCGCTACGGCGCCGAGATCCCCCACGAGCAGCCCGACGCTCACCGTGACCTCGAGGCCGCGCGCACGCGGATCATGCACGGGCTCTACCTCACCGCTCATGCCGTCACCGTCGCGCTCCACGACCACGGCCGCGACCGCGCCGATGACGCCCGCAGCTCTGGTCGCCGCGTCCACCTGGCGCAGCACCACTCCCCCTACGCGATCGCCCCCACCGGCGCCTGGATCGACCGGCTGACCGCGTGCGAGAACACCGCCCGCAGCTACCTGAGCGACCGGTTCGCCCAGGCGCTCGCCGGCGAGGCGATGCGTCCCGTCGACGACCCCGGCCGGCTCGCGCAAGCCCTGGCCAACTGGGACATCCAGACCCACCGCGCGCTCGCCCGCGATCTCGATCCGTCGAACATCCTGCTGATCACCCGAACCCAAGGACTGATCGCCGGCGCGAGCATGGTCCTGGTCGACGCGGCCGCGGCCGCCGGCGTGCTCGAGCGTTCCGACCGCCTGGTCCCCGCCATCGCCGAGGCAGGGCGGTCCTGGAGCAACCTGGCCAGCCGCTGGGGCGACCTCGCTCCCCCAGGTGCCCGCCTCCAGGAGCCGCTGGCCCGCGCGGCCGCCGAGGTCCGCGCCGCCTACCGCCAGATCACCCACGACAAGACCACGCTGGCCAGTCCCGAGGTCATCGCCGGCCGCCCAGGGCTGCCGCAAGCCGTGCGCGCCACGCTGCGCGCGATCGAGGCCGGTTCCGAGCTCGCCGTTGTCGTCGCCGAGAAGGCCGACGCACCCGATCTCATCGGCCCGGCCCGTGCCCTCTCGCGCCGGGCACACAACGACGTCGAGGCCGGCTTGGCCACCCCATCGGCCGAGGGCGACGTCGTCTGGGGCTCCCCCGCCGACATCCTCAACAAGCGCCTCGTTCCGCTCCCACCGCCCGTTGCGGAAACCCTCCGCGCAGCCAGCGACGCCACGATCGACGCCACCAGCTCCGCCTCAGCGGTGGCCACGCTGCATCGCGGCGAGCACACGCCGTCAGCCCCTGGCTTGGACCCTGGCTTGGACCCTGGCTTGCAGAGCGCGGGTGTGCGCGAGGTGGGTCGGCTCCAGGCCCCGAGGGCCACCGGGCCGCGCCGGTGACCCGCACAGTGCCTGCAGGATGCGGACCGGAGAGAACGCTGGCGACCAGCTTCGACAGGGCCGCTTGGGTTAGGTCGGCAGGTGCCGACGAGGGAGAGAACCGTGCCCAGGCAGCATTTCCGGAAATGCGCCCGGCGTGTTGTCGTTTCGAGAAAAGCCCTCTACGGCAGGATCGCAGTCATGCAGACGACACGGAAGGCCGGACGACCCCACAAGGGCGAGCGCCACGCGTTCCTCGTGAAGCTATCGCCCGAGATGGTCGACAAGATTCACCTTCTCGCGCAGATCAACGAGCGAACCTATGTCGAGGTAGTCGAAGTCGTTGCCACCGACGCGCTCGCTGCGCGGACCCGCGATGAGCAGCTGGATCGCGTCACGGACTTCGTGGGCCACAAGGGCGAGCGACGCGCGGTCAAGTTCCAATTGCCGATCGCGCAGGCCGAGAAGGTCTTCGACCTGGCACAAGCCACAGCCCGCACCTATCAGGACGTGCTCGAGTTTCTGTTGGGCGACGGCCTGGAGGTCTACGACATGGTCGAGATGCTCGACTACATCGCCGAGGGGCAAGGGAGGCTCGACCTAGCCGTCTGAGACTTCGGGCAGGGCCCGAAAAGCCTGAAGGGCGACCGCTGCAACGGTCGCCCTTCGATGAAGCGGATACCCAACTCAGCTCTTTGCCGGAGATGACGGAATGGGTGCCAAGACCTCGACGGGAGGGTGCTTCGTGCTCCCCACATTAACAGCGCGCGCCGACATTCAGTCGGATCTTGTGCGTGCCATGGTTGCCCGCGATGCGGTCGCGAGCGCCCACCACGTGCCGCTGCATCTTCCCCACCTCGTTCTATCCCGAGCCGCTGGACCTCGTCGGCGCTCGTCAGCGACGAGCCCCGCTCCTCGCGACCGGAGGGAGGTGGACGCCGCCAGCTGTGGCCAGCGAGGGCGTGACTCGCCCTAGAAATGACGAAAGGCCCTGCGCCAACAGGACCTGATCGTCTTGGTGAAGACCGGGGACCAGCGCCAACTGGGAACCCGGGTGATGCCTCTGAGAGGAGGTATGAGGATTTGTTGCCGGTAACTGTACCGGCGTCGCATGGCGATGCCGCACACCCTGGCGCCGGACGGCGTGTCTCGCCGGCGCTGTTGGCGCTGGATGAGCACCTGTTCAATCCTGACGCCTCCCAGTGGCTGGTGATCGACGCCGGCAACGAGGCTGTCCCCCGGACCACCATTCCCTCGCTGGTCGACGGGCTTGAGTTGGTCGGCAAGGGCCGCATCGCAGCTCTGGTAGGTCACCTGCGTGACGGCGCCGGCGTGGTCGACATCGACGTCCCCGGGCCGTTGGGTGACTTCCTCGCCGCCGAAGTCGCCGACTGGCTGCGCCGTCGCGACTTCTGGGTCCTGGAGCGCCCCTCGGGCGGCGCCAAGGGCCGGTGGCACCTGTTCTTCGCGCACCCCGACTTCCACTACGCGCCCGCTGCATCCCGGACGGGACTCGCGGCCGAGGTCGGCGCGTACCTGCAAGCCCTGGCAGCGGATGTGAAGGTTCCGCGCGGTGAACTCGACCTGCGCGACGCCGTTCGACCCCTGACCTCTCCGCACCGCCATGGCGCGGTCACCAAGCCGACCGGGGACCTGCGCCAGGCGCTGCGCGACCTGAAGCGGACCCTCCCCCACGCGCCTCCGGCGACGCCGCTTCGACCGCGGGCGAAGGCCAAGCCCAGCATGGTGACCCACCCGTCCGCTGCCCCGTCCGCCGCGTCGGCGGGGTCGGGGCTGGTCGTGCCGTTGGCGCTGCAGCGGTGGAAGCGGCAGCTGCGCCCGGATTGGCGCCAGTACCTCCTGGCCGGCGACGTGCCGGCCGGCTCATGGTCGGCTGGCGCGACCAAGCGGCGTCATGCGGTCGACGTCGACCGTTCCCTTGTCGAGGCGGCCTGTACCCGCGAGATGGTGTGGGCGATCGGCGATCCCGAGCTGGCGTGGCGCCTGATCCGCGAATCTCACCCGACCGCGATGACCAAGGCGAAGCACCAGGGCTTTTCCTGGTGGCTGACCTACGTGTGGAACGAGCTCGTCCGCTCCGCCGCGGAGTTCAACACCGACCCGGACCAGAAGCCACGCCACGTTGAGACGCCGCCGGCGGACGTCGTCGCGGCGGTGGCCGCCGGCCGGGTCGAGCTGGAGACGCTGATGTGGGCCGTCCCGGCTCGTCAGAGGCCTGCCCTGCTCCAGGTCGGCCACCAGCTGCTCGACCGGGCCCTGCGCGAGGGCCGCCTGCGGGTGCCGTGCCCTGAAAGGGATCTGTTGCTCGACACGGGCTTGGGCGACCGCAAGACCGTGCGTGCGGCGCTGGCCCGGCTTAACGGGCGCCTGGGGACGCTCCACACCGACTGCCTGTCCCTGACAGCTCGTGACTCGACCTCCTATGAGTTCGAGTTCAACTCCGCCCCCGAGCAGGGGGGACGGCAAATCCCCCCACCTGTGTTTGACCCACCCCCCGTCCCCCGCGGCCTCTGGGCCACCCTGCCCCGCTCTAGCCACGCGCTCTGGCGAACCCTCCTACGGCTGGACGGGCCCGTGGACCTGGCTGATCTGGGAGTGAAGGCAGGGTTGGTCGAAACATCGACTGATGTCTTGTCGAAGTCCCAGAGGTCTACGGCGAAGTCGGCCCTGGTAGCGCTTGCCAAGGCGGGGATGGTGAGGGTCGATGAGCATGGGCATTGGCAGGCCGCCACCCGCCCGCGATCGCTGCAGGTCGAGCAGGAATCCGCAGCGGCGTACGCCCGTCAGCTGGAGGCGGTCGAAGCGGAGCGCGCCGCCTATCGTGCCGGCACGACCTCGTCCTGGACTGCGGGTCGCGCCCGAGCGATCAAGGCAGCTAAGGCCCGCGAGAAGGCCTGGTGGGACAACCTCTCCCCCGCTGCCCGCGTCGAACGCGCGGCGGCCAAGCGCCTCGAGTTCGACCAGATGTCCATTACGCAGCAGGCCAAGCTCAAGGCCGAGCTCGCCGAGCGACGCATCCGTGGCGGCCTCGCCGAGCTCGACGAGTACTGCGCATGGCTTCGCAGCATTCCTGCCGACGAGTACGTCGATCGAAGCGTGGAGCGGAAGGCGCGCTTCCAGGGACTCTCCCCCGCCGAGCGCGGAGCATCGATTGCGGCCTGGAACAACCATCGGCGGCGCTACGGCCTGCATACACAAGGGCTTGCGGTGCCTGTACAGCCGACGAGATCCACAGCCGATGAGCGTCAAGCCCTGCTGCCCGACGGCGAGGCCGTTCGCGACGCAATGTTCCTCGAGCGTCAAGGTGCACTGTTCCAGGAAGCCGACCGTCAGGCAGCTGGATGAGAGATCGAACGCGTGGATTGGCCCGAACCGAGGCCACCTTCCCTGCCTCGATGACTCTTCAGGGATCGCCGTTCTGCGGGCCTGGATTGCAGTCCGAGGCATCCGGGGCCCACAGAACCCGTCCGGAGCGCTCAGAATGCCGTCCAGGGCCGGTCTGAGCGGGGCCCTACGTTGCGGTCGACGGGCTGGTTCGTGTGCTCTGCCCTTGGCGAGGTCCATCCCGAGGGCTCCGCTAGGACGTCACATAGCCTGCCCGCTAGTGAATGCGTACGTTGGCAGTAGCGGAGCACATAGCGGACGCAGTATGTGTGACCGCTAGCGGAACGACTAGCGGAACACACTATGAGTGGCCATAGGAGTGCCCCTAGCGGAAGGACATACCCGACGGCGCTAGCGCGCCGCGTTACGGAGGCATGTAGCGCGGCAGATATGTCGGCTCATACGGCGTGTCGTAGCGCAGCCGCTAGCGCGTCGCATAGCAGAATCCGACCCATGAGCAATCTGTCGCGCGTGATCACCTTCGCCACCGGCAAGGGCGGAACCGGCAAGACGAGCTGCGCAGCCAACGTCGCCGGCCTTGCCGCTCAGGCCGGCTGGCGGACACTCCTGATCGATCTCGACTCGCAGGCGAATCTGGGCCACGATCTCGGCTTCTCCGAAAGCGAGGGAGCTGACCACGGCGCCCACCTGGTCAACACGCTCGTCACCGGCGGCACCCTGACTCCGGTCCTCACGGGCGTCAGGACCAACCTGGATGTGATCCCCGGTGGCAGCAAGCTCGACGACCTCGAGGACCTCGTGCTCGGCCGACAGCGCCGTGGCGAGGACGGCCGCATCCTGCTGCGCGAGGCTCTGGCAGGCATCGCGGACGAGTACGACCTGATCATCATCGACACCCCGCCCTCTCGCCGTTCGGCGCTTGTCCAGCTCGCTCTGGCGGCGGCCCGTTGGATCGTGATCCCGACCAAGTCGGATCGCTCCAGCATCGAGGGCCTCCGCGTCCTGGCCGAGCAGGTCGTCAAGATTCGCGAGATCAATCCCGAGATCGACGTCCTGGGCGCAGTCCTGTTCGGCATGGGCGCATCGGCCACGGCTCGCCGGCGATTCGCGAGGGAGGACGTCCGCAATGTGCTTGGTGACGCCGACCTGCTGTGCGACTCAGTTATCCGGCACGCCGAGGCGGCCGCGGACGACGCGCGCGAGAAGGGCCGACTGATCCACGAGCTGGCCGAGGTGGTCCACAACGCCGAGCCCTACTGGAAAGCGCTGAAGGAGGGTCGGCGGCCCGAGCGAATCGCCGGCTCGGCCCCCGCCCTGGCTGAGGACTACGTGCTCCTCGCCGACGAGCTCATTCGCCGCATCGGTGCCGCCGAGGAAGCCGCGGCGGCACCTGCAGTACAGGAAGCAGCCACGGCATGAGCGAGCGTCCCCAGTTGGCTCCGGCCCTCGGCCTGGTTCGTGATCGGATCTCCGGTCCACCACCTCGACCGAAAACGACCGCGCCCGCGCAGGTTGCGCCGGCAGTGGAGGGCGCCGCCGAGCCCGAGAAGCCCAACGCCGAGCGCGGGACAGGGGAGGCGAAGCCGAAGAAGGCGGCCCGACCAAAGGCAAGCTCGGCGAGCACCGGAGGGATGAGGCGAACCACGATCAGCATCCCGCAGCGTCTGGCCGCGGGTATGCGTGAGCGCCTCCAGGCCGACCGCAAGGTCAGCCAGATTCAGTTCATCTTGAACGCGATCGAAGCCAACGCGCACCGACTTGCAGAACTGGTCGAGAAGGAGCGCCCGCCCGCACCCACGACTGGTGGACTCTTCCCCGACCAGAGCACGAGCCGCAACGCGATCGAGGAACGCACGACGATCAACTTCGACACAACCGAAGCGAATCTCAAGGTCATCGACTCACTCGTAGAGAAGCACGGTGCAGACAGTCGAAGCCAGCTGATCCGAGCCGCTCTCCGCGCAGTTCTAGCCGACTAACCAATCAGCGTCGCCGGCGCCGATAGTGTTCGTCGGCGATGGCCTCCGGAATCGACCCCAGTGCGCTGAGGACAGCCCGCGAGAGCGCGGGCCTGACCCAGCACGAGCTCGCGCGACTCGTCGGCGCGGCCGGGGGAGAGCGCGTTTCACGTTGGGAGCTGGGCACCTCGGTGCCCCGGCCCGACTTCCTGGTCAAGCTCGCCCGGGCCCTCGACATCCCCACCCTGCGGCTGATCCACCTCGACGGCGAGATCCCGGACCTGAGAGCGCTGCGCCTTAAGGCCGGCCTGACCGTGCCCGAGCTGGCCAGCCGTACGAACATGGCCGTGAAGACCTACTACTCCTGGGAGGTCGGTCGCTGGACCCGCCTCCCACCGCCGTCGACGATCGAGGCCCTGGCCCGCGTCTTCGACGAGCCGGCCGATGTCGTCGCCGCAGCGTTCAACGAGGCCCAGCGGCTCCGCCGCCGCCGGCCCAAGCCCGCGCCCAGGAACTGAGTAGCAATACCGAGGTTCAGTCGTAGGTGACGCAGGGCACAATCGTCGCTCAGGGAGAACGAACGCGTGGTCCCATGGGACCCGGCCGTTCGACGCGTAGACGCTCAGTTCCATCGGGGGAGTGAGCCGCGACCACCCGCAAGAGGGACTCGGGCGATGACATCTCGGAATCTGCCACCTGTGGACAACCCACTCAGCGAGACAACTGCACTAGTGTGGTGTTCGCGAGTTGGGTCATAGTGATCGCCCCGGCCCGTCTTGACACATAGGTGATCGAGAGACGAGAGGACTCGGAACTGATGTCGCTGGACACCGCACAGACCACAGCGGGGGGACCGCCCCCGCAGCCGCCCACCCAGACGCAGGCCGCACCCGTCGCCACTGCGCGGGTCAAGGCACGCCGCCGGCCGTGGGTGTTCGCCCTGATGGCCGCCCTGGTCGCCGCAGGCGCCCTGGGCACCGCGTTCGCCTTCACCTCGGTCAACGACACCCAAGAGGTCCTGGTCGTCGCCAGCGACATCAAGCGCGGCGAGACGATCGAGCCCGGTGACCTCGCCGTCGTACGGGTCAGCGTCGACCCGGCACTGACCCCGGTCCCCGGCAGCCAGAAGGCCGAGCTCGAGGGCAGCCGCGCCGCGGTCGACCTGTGGGCCGGCACCCTGCTCACCGAGCAGGCCGTCACCGACAACCTGGTGCCGGGGGAGGGGGAGTCCCTGGTAGGCATCAGCCTCACTCCCGCCCAGATGCCCTCGGAGCCGCTCTACGGCGGCGACGTCGTCCGGATCGTCACCACGCCCGGTGACCAGGGCGAGGTCACCGACAAGGAGCCGGTCACCATCGAGGCCACCGTCGTTGGTGTTAGCCGAGTGGAGGAGACGGGGGAGACCGTCGTCGACGTCTCGGTGCCCGAGGCCGAAGCCGCCGACCTGGCTGCCCGTGCCGCCACCGGACGGGTCGCACTCGTCCTGGACGCCCGGGAGCGCTGAGGAATGGCGCTGATCGTCCTGGCCTCCGCGAGCGGATCGCCCGGCGTCTCCACCACGGCGCTCGGGCTCACCCTCAACTGGCACCGGCCCGTGCTCCTGGTCGACGCCGACCCGACCGGATCCTCCTCGGTCTTCGCCGGCTACTTCCACGGCACCCAGCAGCCGACCGGCGGCCTGATCAACCTCGCCCTCTCCCTGCGCGAGGGGACGCTGGCCGACGCGCTGCCCCGCGAGACGCTGCTGCTCGACCCCGAGGCCCCGGCCGAGCGCTCCGCCTGGTTCCTGCCCGGCATCCGCGCCCACGAGCAGGCCCCCAGCCTGCTGCCCCTATGGGATCCGCTCACCGAGCAGCTGCGCGCACTGGAGCGCAACGGCCAGGACGTCATCGTCGACGCCGGCCGCCTCGGACTCGCCGGCTGGCCCCAGCCGCTCATCGCCGCCTCCGACCTGACCCTGCTCGTCACCCGCAGCTCGCTGCCGGCCCTGGCCGGCGCCACCAGCTGGGCCAAGACCCTGCGGTCCCAGTTCGCCGCGGTGGGAGGCATGTCGCGCCTCGGGGTCCTCCTCGTCGACGAGGAGCGCCGTTGGCCCACGGGACCCACCGGCGCCCGCGTCCGGCCCTACACCGCCCGCCACATCGCCAAGGCCCTGCAGATCCCCGTGGTCGCCTCGGTCGACTTCGAGCCCGAGGCGGCCGAGGTCTACTCCCACGGCGCCCGCAAACCCCGCAAGTTCGAGTCCTCCGGGCTGCTGCGCGGCTACCGGGCCAGCGCCGCGGCCATCCACTCCATCCTCGGCGCCAACCAGGCCGCCCTCGCTCCCACGAACGGAGGCCACGCATGAGCACCAACGGACACCACCCCGACACCAACGGCCGCGACCCTCTGCGCGCCGACGAGTGGCTCGAGGCCCGTCACGCCGCGAACCGCGAGCAGACCTCGCCCTTCGCTCGCGGCCGCGCCACCAACGGCACCCCACCGCCCCCGTCGCCGGTCGTCGAGGAC
>PBYI01000015.1 GCA_002729525.1 Nocardioides sp. | reverse complement strand
CGGCTATGACACCCACTCCAACCTGACCATGGAGCAGGCAAGTCACGACACCGGCCATGCCACCCCTGGCCTGGAGGTCGGCACCCTGTGGCTGGCTCACACCAACGCCGACCAGATCTGCGCCACAGTGCGTCTGGACAANGCNGACCCNGACCCCGGACTGGANTGCGGCACCACCACCGCCGGTCCCGGGAACGACCCGACCACCCGCTACACCCACGACGCGGCCGGGAACCTCACGGGCACCACTGGCGGCGGCGCTGGCCCACTTGCCGGGGCCAGTTTCAGCTATAACGGGCCGGGACAGACCGCCACGATCAAACCGCCCGGGGGCACCGCACGGGCACAGGCCTACGACGCAGTGATGCAGGACCGCCGCACCAGCGACGGTGACACCTCGATGTCCTACGGCTACGCCGGCCNCACCGCNCAGACCACCCCGGCCACCCCAGCAACCAGCGGGGGAGGGACCAGCACCAGNGCGCATGCAGAGAGGTTCGTGCGTGACCCCGCGGGCAAGCTGGTCGCGATGCTCGACGACACCGCCGGTGACCCCGACGTGCTGAGTGGTGCGACCTACTACCTCACCGACGACCAGGACAGCGTGATCGCGACCATCACCGACACTCCTCCCACCGCCACCACTCCCACCCCGGCCACCCGGCATCTCTACGAGCCCTACGGCCAGACCATCCGCACCTGGACCGACCCCGCCCCCGGCCGCACCGCCAGCGAATACAGCGAAGAACCCACCGACAGCGACAACGCCGCCCCCACCACCGACCACAACCCCTACGGATACGTCTCCGGATACACTGACCAAGCGACCGGTCTAATCAAGTTCGGCACTCGGTTCTTCGCGTCCTCACTAGTGACCTGGACACAACCTGACCCCAAAGCGGGGCAGGTGCAGCAGCCCTTACGCCTGAACAGATTCATATATGCTGGCGCGAGTCCCACAGTCGAAACCGACTCCAGCGGCAGGTGTTGGAGTTGCTCCATTGGATTTGCCGATGAGGCGGCAGCCTATCTTGGCATAGCCGAAGGTGCGACGGATGGAGATGCGGCAGCAATAATCGGCTCGGTAACTGGTCTCATTGTGGGAGGTGCAACCACAAGTGTTTGCATTGCCGCCACGACGGGCGTTGGCTCAGTTGGATGCAGTTTGATAGGAGTCTACGTTGGCAATGCGGTCGGCTATACCACGAAGACTGTTGGCGACGAAGCGGGCCTCTAGGGATTAGGAACAACGTGAAATCAACCACAAGCGTCGCTCTGACTATGCTCTTGGTCGCGGTTGCAATGATTGTCACATTCACGGTTCCCGCCCACTTGACAGGGGTAACGGTTGCGATAATTTCGGGAATCCTGATCATAGGCGTTATTTTGATAGTTGTATTGAAGAAGTAAATTCTGTTGAATTCTAAGAACTGTTGGAGGCGATGAGCCGTAGATAAAGTCGCACGTTTCTTGACAGTTTTCTTACTTTCGGTTGCTGCGCTGACAATGATGGCTCTGAGGTTGTGGGGTATATTTGGCTAGTGGTGCGGACTTGTGCCGTGGCGGTAGTAGTTATGCGAGCGGCGCTCGATGCGACCTTCCTGCATCGGCAAGATCGGCACCGTGCGGTCCAGGGCCTGGATCTGAGACTTCTCGTCGACGCTGAACACGATCGCGTTCGCCGGCACGTCCGCGTTGGTACCGAGGTAGAGCCCGCAGATGTCGGTGACCTTGCCGACCAGCTCGGGGTCGGTGGAGAACCGGAACGACTCGGCCTTCCACGGCTTGATCCCGTAGGCCCGCCACGCCCGCGCGACCGAGGTGTTGGAGACCTGCCCCCGTCTGCGTGTCTATGCCCTGAGCCCTAGACACCCGGATACCGTCGCATCGTGGACCCCATCCGCAACCCCTACGCCCCCGGCGCCGGCCAGCGCCCGCCCGAGCTCGCCGGCCGCGACGACCAGCTGACCGCGTTCGACGTCGTCCTCCAGCGGGTCGCCCGCGGACGCCCGGAGCGGTCGCTGGTGCTGACCGGGCTGCGCGGCGTCGGCAAGACGGTGCTCCTCAACGCGCTGCGCAGCGCCGCCGTACGACAGGGGTGGGGCACCGGCAAGCTGGAGGCCCGGCCCGACCAGCCGTTGCGGCGGCCGCTGTCGAGCGCGCTGCACCAGGCTGTCCGCGAGCTCGGGCACGGGCGCGGCGAGGAGGTCGAGCACGGCCTCGGCGTGCTGCGGGCGTTCGCCGAACGGGCCGCGGGGAGCAACGCCAAGCTCAAGGACCGCTGGAGCCCCGGCATCACCGCGCCGGCCGTGCGCGGCCGGGCCGACTCCGGCGACATCGAGATCGACCTCGTCGAGCTGCTCACCGACCTCGGCGGGCTCGCGGCCGACGCCGGCAAGGGGCTGGCCGTCTTCATCGACGAGATGCAGGACCTCGGCCCCGAGGACGTCTCCGCGCTCTGCGCCGCCTGCCACGAGATCAGCCAGGCGAGCCTCCCGGTCATCGTCGTCGGTGCCGGCCTCCCGCACCTCCCGGCGGTGCTGAGCGCCAGCAAGTCCTACTCCGAGCGGCTCTTCTCCTACCAGCGCATCGACCGGCTCGGGCGCCCCGAGGCCGACCGCGCCCTCAGCGCCCCCGCCGCCGAGGAGGACGCGGAGTTCACCGACGACGCCCTCGACGCGATGTACGACGTCACCGGCGGCTACCCCTACTTCATCCAGGCCTACGGCAAGGCCGTCTGGGACCTCGCCCCCGGCAGCCCCATCACCGGCGAGGACGTCGCCGTCGCCGCACCCGAGGCAGAGCGCGAGCTGGCCGTCGGGTTCTTCGGCTCCCGCTTCGAGCGGGCCACGCCCGGGGAGCGCGACTACCTCTGCGCGATGGCCGACGCCGCGGTCGCCGAGGCCGAGCGCACCGGCGACGACAGCCGCGACCCGGTCGGCGCGGTCGCCACCGCCGACGTCGCCGCCGTCCTCGGCCGCACCCCGCAGGCCCTCTCGCCCGCCCGCGACGCGCTGCTGAAGAAGGGCCTCGTCTACTCCGGCGAGCGCGGCCGCATCGCCTTCACCGTGCCGCACTTCGGGCGCTACCTGCGCGACCAGACCTGACCGCGCGGCCGCCCGGCATGTGAGCCGCAGCACCGGGACTCCCACCCCCACGGGTGGGTCGGGCAGGATGTCCCCACCACGTGCACGGGAGCGGCCGCGAGGGCGGCCGGGAGGGCTGGATGATGTCGGCGCCGCAGATCAGGCCGCAGCCGCAACCCAAGGTCGTCGCGCACCGCGGGGCCAGTCACGAGCACGCCGAGCACACGCTGGCGGCGTACGTCGCCGCGCTCGAGGCGGGCGCGGACGGCCTGGAGTGCGACGTACGACTGACCGCCGACGGGCACCTCGTCTGCGTGCACGACCGCACCCTGCGGCGCACCGCGGCCAACAAGAACCTCGTCTCGACCATGGACCTCGCCGAGCTCAACGAGCTCGACTTCCACTCCTGGAAGAACCCCTGGGCCGAGCTCGACGACGAGCGGCCCGACACCGACGAGATCGGCGTGCTCACCCTCCGCAAGCTCCTGGAGGCCGCCGCCGACTACGACCGCCGCGTCGAGGTCGCCATCGAGACCAAGCACCCGACCCGGTTCGGGGGCCTCGTCGAGAAGCGCCTCGTCGAGATGCTGCAGGACTTCGGCTGGGACAAGGAGGGCTCGCCGGTGCGGGTGATGAGCTTCTCCTTCACCGCCCTCCAGCGCGTCGAGCGCACCGCTCCCGGGGTGCGGCTCGTGCAGCTCATCGACAAGCCGCAGTACTGGCAGCTGCTGCGCCGGGTCATCGGCGACGACTGGCTCATCGGCCCCGGCAACGAGCTGCTCGCCGAGCACCCCAAGCTGGCCCGCCGGATGGCCGCCAGCGGGCACACCATGCACTGCTGGACGGTCAACACCCTCGCCGACCTCCAGATGTGCCAGGAGCTCGGCGTCGAGGCGATCATCACCGACCGTCCGGCGTACATGCTCGACGCGCTGGGCCGCTGACAGGCGGGACGGCGTACGACGGGCGCCCCGGCGTCGCATAGGTTCGGGCCCATGGCGAAGAAGTCCCGCACCAAGCAGCGCGCGCAGGCGCAGTCCGGCACCGCGACCACCGAGGGCGCGGTCGGCCCCCGCCAGCCCTGCCCCTGCGGCTCCGGCAAGCGCTACAAAGCCTGCCACGGCGCCCCGGGCGGCGCCGCCGACCTCTACGTGCGACGCCCGTTCGAGGGCCTGCCCGGCGAGTGCGACCTGGTCGCGCTGCGCGAGCTCGTGCCCGCCGCGACCGTGCCGCTGACCATCAAGGACACCGACCGCACCGTCCTGCTCGGCACCCTGCTCCCGGCCGCCGCACCCGGCATGGTGCGCGACAGCGGCGACGTGTGGCTCGGCCTGCAGGTGCAGCACAGCTTCGGCGACCCGTCGCGCGAGATGGCCGCCGTGCTGCTCGACGCGCTCGCCCGCGCCGACGCCGAGGACGTCGGGGTCGTCGGCCTCACCTCCTCGCCCGGCGCCGGCCCCCGCCTGCAGGACCTCGTCACCAACGACTCCCTCGACGTGACCGTCCACGACGGCTTCGGCTTCTGGGTCTCCGACGTCGACGAGGAGCAGCAGGAGGCCTTCGCCGACGCGCTCCAGGCCGCCCAGGACGCCGCCGCCCCGACCGCCCGCCTCACCTCGGTCGAGGCGGCGTACTGGACCGACGTCACCAGCAAGGAGCACCTGCGCTGGGTGATGCCCGAGCCCGAGGACGCCCTGCTCACCGCCCTCGCGCGGCTGCACGTGGCCGAGGACGACGTGCTCGTCGAGGGCTCGCGGTTCGTCGGCATGTTCCGCGCGCACGGCCTGCTCGCGCCGGTCTGGGACCTGCCCGTCGGCACCGGCGCGGAGGCGCTCGAGGAGCCGGCCGCGGCATTCAAGCAGCGCCTGGACGCCGCCCTCGCCGACGACTCCGATCTCACCCCCGAGGAGCGGGCGGCCCGGTCGGGCCTGGCCAACCGTCAGGTGACGATCCGCTGACCCGACCGGCCCGACCGGTGTCCGCGCTCACCGCTTGATCCGGGCCCGCTTCCACGCCGAGGTGCTACCCGCCCGGTCGGTGACCTGCACCCAGCGGAACGCGCCGGGCGTGCGGGTGCGGTAGGCCGCCTTGGCCCGCAGCACCCGGCCCTGCCCGCCGCGGTGCGCGGCGAAGCGTGCCTTCTGCACCCCGGACACGGCGTCCCGGGCGGCGAGCCTGACCCGGTAGACCGGGCGGGCCGACTGCTTGCGGGCGACGGGCCTGGCGACCGGACGCCGCAGCGCCGGCGCCGCGGCGTCGAGCACCACGTCGTCGGACAGGGTCGCGACCTCGTCGACGCCGCCGCCCACGAACCGGGCGTAGACGTGCTTGGTGGCCGTGCCGCCGCCGACCCGCAGCGTCCACGGGTAGCGGCAGTCGGCCGCCACCGGGCGCACGTCGGCGTCGTCGAACCCGCCGTCGTTGCTCAGCACCACCTGGGTCGCGCCCGCCGGCGGCCGCACGGTCAGGGTCACCGCCGCGGACGTCGTCCACACCGCGCCGGCGTCGATGCTCACGCCCGGGCGGCCCGAGCACGGCGTCGTCACCGGACCGTCGGTCGGCGTCACCGCCACCGACGACGCCGTGGCCGACCCGGCGCTGTTGGTCGCCGTCACCCGGCACGTCAGCGGCAGCCCCACGTCGTCACCGGTCACGACGTACGCCGACGAGGTCGCGCCGGGCAGCGCGGTCCCCGATCGCTGCCACTGCCGGGAGTACGTCGGCGCCGGCGAGCCCGACCACTGGCCGTCGCCGCAGGTGAGCGTCTCGCCGACCTGCGGGGTGCCGGCGATCGTCGGGCGGATCGTGTTGACCGGCGCGGACGGAGGCGGCGGGGTGGCCGAGATCGTCACCGGGGCGCTGACGGCGTAGTCGCTGGTGCCCTGGTCGTTGACGCCCTGGACGAAGCACTCGATCTTGCGGCCCGCGTCGCCCGGCCGCACGACGTACGTCGTGGCGTTCTCGCCCGGGACGTAGGAGAAGTCGCGGTTCCAGCCGTGCAGGAAGCTCGTCGGCGAGCCGGCCCAGGCGCCGGGGTCGCAGGTGAGGGTCTGCCCGACGGCCGGGGTGCCGCTGATCGACGGCTTGGTGGTGTTGACCGGCGGCCCGGACGGCGGCGGCGAGGAGCCGTCGAGCGGGGCGTTCCAGAACAGCCACGTGTAGGTGTCGCGGCGTACGACGCGGTTGCTGCCGCGGTCGGCGATCAGCAGGTTGCCGCGCAGCTGGCTGATGGAGCCGGTGCGCGGGTACTGCGAGATCGCGACCGGGGTGTCGAACCCGAAGTCCGACCCGGTGTCGGGGTCGGGCGGGTTGCCGATGTAGCGGCTGTAGGTGCCGTCGGCGTCGTAGACGTAGACGACGTGGTTGGCGGAGTCGGTGACGAACGTCGTGCCCTCGTCGTCAACGGCCACGCCGGTCGGGCGCGGCGTGACCCCGCCACCGTGCGCCTGCACGTCGATCGTGCGCACCGGCGTGCCGTGCACGTTGTCGAAGCCCGACCAGACCTGCACCTCGGCGGCGTCCGGGACGGTCACGTAGTAGGCACCCTGCGGGGTCTGGGTCGTGGCGCGCGGGGAGAAGGCGATCTGGCCGAACCGGCAGGTCGGGCAGCCGTACGCCGACGCCCCGCCGCGCGCGGTGAGGTCGCTGCGCGCGTAGGTGTTGAGCCCGATGCCGTCGCCGCAGCGGTGGGTGAGCACGATCCGGTCGGCCGTCGCGACGACGCCGCCGTAGGTTCCCGGGTCGCGCGCGCCGGTGGTCGGACACGTCGCCGACCCGGAGGCGTCGATCCAGCCGAGCTCGGTGCCGGAGGCGTCGATGAGCGAGGCGCCCCCGCCGTAGGAGACCCACACGCGGACGGTGTCCTGCTCGACGTACAGGCCGTCGACGGAGCCGGCGCGGGGGAGCGGGACGGGTGCCAGCAGCGCCCCGGTGACGTCGACCCGCTGCAGCGAGCCGCCCGCGGCGGTGCCGACCCAGGTGGTGCCGTCGGGCCCGACCGCGATCGCGGTCGGGCCGGGATCGGCCGCGCTCGCCGGCGCGGCGGCCGACACGGTGAGGACGGCGAGGCCGCCCACGGCGACGGCGGTGGTGACGACCGTGGTGACGACGGCGGCCAGGACGGACGCCGGGCGTGCGCGGTGTGCTGCGAGCACGTGCTTCTCCCCCGAGAGGCCCGGCTGGGGATCCGGGCGGTGGATGTGGGGGTGCCTCGGATCACATCACAGGTCTGCTGGGCGCACAACCGTCGGTCGGGACGTCGAGCCGTCGTACATGTACGACGGCTCGGCGTGGTGCTCAGTCGCGCGGGCGGACCACCCACGCGGCGAGGCGCGAGTAGCCCTTCGCCGAGACCCGGCGCACCCGCCGCAGCCGTAGGCCCTCGGGGTGGGGGTGGTCGTGGTGCCCGGCGTCGTCGGCGTCCGGGCCGCCGGGTCCGCCAGCGCCGTCGTCGGCGTCGCGCTCCTGGGAGGTGTCGACGCCGGCCAGCGCGTCGTGCGCGCCGCGGTCGACGAGCACGGTGCTCGGCCGGGCGGCCGAGGTGAGCCGGGCGGCGATGTTGACGGTTGGGCCGAAGACGTCGCCGAGGCGGTGGACGACCTCGCCGTACGCGATGCCGGCGCGGACCGCGGGGAACGGGTCGTCCTCGTCGTCCCCGAGCGCCACCATGGCGAGGGCGACGTCGACGCAGGTGCGGACGTCGTCGGCGACGAAGAGCACCTCGTCGCCGATGTTCTTGATAACCCGGCCGCCGGCGGCGGTGACGAGCTCGGCGGTGCGGGCCTCGAAGGTCTCGATCCAGGCGACCAGGGCCGCGTCGTCGAGGGTGCGGCTGCGGGAGGTGTAGCCGACGATGTCGACGAAGCAGACGGCGCTCGGCAGGCTCGGGGCCGACGGGTCGCCGGTGGCCAGGCGGCGTCCGCCGGCGCTGACGAGGTGCCGGCGCCACACGTAGCTCTGGAGCTCGTCGATCACCGGCAGCACCTCCTCGGCCAGCAGCGGCAGCGCCTCGGCCGGGGCGGCGCCGGACTCCAGGACCACGTCGGCCAGCAGCGCGCTCTGCCACTCCGCGAGCCGGGCGTAGCTGCGGCCCCAGGTGCGCACCAGCGCCGCCTGGCGGTCGGCCCCCAGCACGCCGAGGTCGACCAGGCGCTGGGCGTGCTGCACCGCCACGACGTCGGCGTCGGTGAACGCCTCCTCGTCGTCGGCCGGGTGCACGAACCCGAGCAGCTCCCACAGCCGCGTCGCGACCTCGAGGGGTACGCCGGACTGCTCGGCCACCTGGTGCCGGGTCAGGTGCGGGCGACCGCCGAGCAGCATCTCCTCGACGGCGTCGAGGGCGGGCTCGAGGGCGTCGTCCGGCTCCTCGGGCGCGGTCACCTCGGTGGGGAGTCGGCGGGGAGCCGCGTCAGCCGCTGATGCGGGACTCGACCACGGCGACGAGCTTCTCCTGGAAGCCCGGCAGGTCGGCGATGAGCTCGTTGATGTCGGTGTCGGTGAAGTGGATCGCAGTGATCGGGGTCATCGCGACGACCGACGCGGAGCGGAGCTTGTGCCCGACGATCGCGGCCTCGCCGACGATGTCGCCGGCGCCGAGGACCGCCACCTCCTCGCCGCCCTTTCGGACAGACACGGTGCCGTCGAGGATCACGTAGGCCTTGTCGGCCGGGGTGCGCTCCCAGATCGGCGACCATCCCTCCGGCAGCTTCACCTTCCGTCCGTGCGCGCTGATCTGCGCGACCTCGCGGGGGGTGAACGAGTCGAAGAACGTGGCCATCGGGCGCCTTTCGGTGGAGGGGGCTCGTGCATCCTCGCCGGTCGCCGTGGGTGTGTCCAGCACCACAGGGCGTACGCCGGCCGCCCGCCCGGGTCAGGCGGGCAGCGGGTCCCGTGCGATCGGGCAGCTCATGCAGCGCGGGCCGCCCCGGCCGGAGCCGAGCTCGGAGCCGGCGATCTTGACGACCTCGATGCCGGCCTCCTCGAGGCGGGCGTTGGTGGCGTCGTTGCGCTCGTAGGCGACGGCGACCCGCGGCGCGATGGCCAGGGTGTTGTTGCCGTCGTCCCACTGCTCGCGCTCGGCGGTGACCGGGTCGAGGCCGGTGTCGATGCGGTGGACGGCGTCGTACCCCATCGCCTCGGCGGCGGCCTCGAGGAACGGCCGCGGCTCGGCGACGAGGAGCCGCTCGGGGTCGGACCCGTCGGCGGTGACGGCGTGCGCGACGAGCGAGTCCGCGACGTTCTCGAAGACGATCATCTGGTCGACGTCGACCATCGTGCAGATGGTGTCGAGGTGCATCGTCGCCCGCTCCTGGGCGATCGGGACGGCCAGCACCGTGTGCGCGAGACCCTCGCCGAAGACCTGGCGGGCCAGCCGCTCGACGCCCGCGGGCGTGGTGCGCTCGCCGACGCCGACCGCGAGCACGCCGGGCGCGAGCAGCAGCACGTCGCCGCCCTCGACGTGCTCGAAGTGGTGCCCGTGTATGCGGGTGGACTCCGCGAACCGCGGGTGGTGGGTGTAGATCAGCTCGGTCAGCTGGGTCTCGCGCTTGCGCGCCGGCATCGCCAGCGACGTGATCGCGACGTGGTCGCGCACCCACACCGAGGAGTCGCGGGTGAACAGCAGGTTGGGCAGCGGGTCGACGAGGAACGCCTCGTGCGGCAGCAGCGACGTCACCAGGCCGAACCCGCCGCGCACCTCGTCGTTGCGGATGCCCGCCGTGAGGTACGTCGTCAGCTCCTCCGGGGCGGCCTCGGACAGCATCCCGGAGAGGTAGCCGCGCATCGTGTGGCCGAGGTCGAGCCCGGCGAGCGCGGTGTCGATCGCGACGGCGCGGGCCTCGTCGGCGCCGAGCGCCTCGGTGAGCAGCTCGGTCAGGTAGAGCACCTCGACGTCGCGGTCGCGCAGCGCCTGCGCGAAGGCGTCGTGCTCCTCCTGGGCCCGCGCCACCCACGGGATGGCGTCGAAGAGGAGGCGGTCGTTGTTGCGCGGGGTCAGCCGCGAGAGCTCGGGGCCGGGACGGTGCAGCATCACCGTGCGCAGCCGGCCCACCTCGCTGTCGGCACCAGGGGTCGTCACGGGCGCCAACCTACTGGCAGCGACGCCACGCGTGCGGGCTCCCCGGCCGCTGCTCCGGTCGTCCTCAGGGCCGGTCGTCGCACGTGTCACGGCGCTGCGCCGCTGCCGGGGCCCCGCCCGCGGTTACGGTCGGCGCGTGCTGGCCGCCCTCGCCCTCGTCGTCGCCCTCGGGGCGCTCGCGCTCGCCGGTGCGACCTGGACCTCGACCCGCGCCTCCGCGCGCGCCGGCGACGGCGCGGAACCTACCGACGTACGGGCCCTGCGGGCGGAGGTCGCGGCGCTCGCGGCCGAGGGGTCGGACGGCCTGCGGCACGTCGCGGTGGTGCGGTACGACGCGTTCGGCGACGTGGGCGGGCACCTGTCGTGGAGTCTCGTGCTCGCCGACGACGGCGGCGACGGCGTGGTGCTGACCTCGATCCACGGTCGCTCCGACGCGCGCGCCTACGCCAAGAGCCTCACCGGGTGGCGCAGCGAGCAGCAGCTGTCGCCGGAGGAGGAGCAGGCGGTGGAGCGGGCGCGGCCCTGACGGCGGTAGTCCCTTACGCAAATCACGTCTAGCACGACGAAAACCTTGATTTGCGTGAGGGACTATCGCGATGGGGTCAGACCCGGGCCACCGTCATCCGGCGCCGCACCTCGGCCCGGTTGACGTGTCGCAGCGTCACCAGGTGGACGCACATCATCGCGAAGAGGCCGAGGTAGAGGGCGATCGGGTAGAGGGTCGAGCTGGACCCGTCGGGCTCCCAGGGCCACGACGCCTCCACCGTCCCCGCGCTGGCTCCGTAGACGAAGCTGGCGGTCATCACCAGGTCCCACAGCGCCAGGAGGGACAGCCCGGCGATCTCCAGCGGGATCGAGCGCGGTCGCCGCAGGAGGCCGGCCAGCAGCGCCAGACCGCCGGCGAGGGCGAGCGTGCCGAGGCCGGGCCGGGCCGCGGGGATCGGGTCGACGACCCGGGCCGCGCCGGTGAAGAGGATCAGCCCGCCGGCGCAGACGCCGATGAGCGCGTGCCCCACCAGCAGGCCGAGCCGGTTCGCGCGCTCCCACTCGCTGAGCGGCAGCGTCCGGCGTCCGGGACGCGTCGTCGGGCGCGCGGGCCCGACGACGCCGAGGCCCGGCGTCGTCTCCGCCGGGTCGTGGTACTTCGTGGCTGTCATCGGATCCTCCCCAGGTCCGCAGCGGTCGGTCGCCCCCCGGCGGGGCGCGATCGGCGCTCCGTCCAGTGTGCGGCTCGCCGCGCCGCCGCCGCAGGGCCGCGCAGGCAGACCCGCCTGACCTGATCGGGCCCCTCGCCCCGGGACCTACGTCCTCGCGGCGGGTGGCGCCTGTCCCGGACGTCCTTGGTACGCGCGTCGGGACGTCGGTCCTTCCGGTGGTCTGCTCAGGGCGCCGTCACGAAGCGCACCAGCAGCGCGGTCAGCCGCTCGGCCTCGGCGTCGTCGAGGCCCAGCAGCGCCTCGCCGGCGCTGCGTCGTACGTCGGGGAGCTCGGCGAGGCGCGCGTGCCCGGCGTCGGTGACGTGCAGGCGCTGGACCCGCCGGTCGACCGGGTCGCGGCGGCGCTCGACGAGGCCGCGGTCCTCCAGCCCGTCGACCATCTGCACGACGCTGGCGGCGCTGGTGCCGAGCAGTCGGGCGAGCTCGGCCTGGGTGATCGCGGGGGCGCCGGTGAGCGCGGTGAGGGCGCCGACGTGGCGAGGCTCGAGGTCGAGCGGCTCGAGCGCGGACGCGAAGCGCCGGTGGACGGCGTGGTGCGCCTTGGCGATGCCGAACCCGAGCATCCCCGCGATCTCCGCGGGCGCGCCGGGGCCGACGTCCGGCGCGGCCACGCGGAGCAGCAGCGCGGACAGCTCGGCCGGCTCGCCGGGCCCGAGGTGCGAGGCCAGCTCCGCCTGCAGCCGTCGTACGTCGGTCCGCCAGCGGTCGGCGGCGGCGGCCCCCTCGGGCGTGCGGGTCAGCGCCCAGGAGCGACGGTCGCGCGGGTTGCGCACCCGCTCGACGAGCGCGCGCTCCCGCAGCCAGGCGGTGACCCGGGTGAGGCTGGTGCGGCTGAGCGCGAGCGCGGTGGCGAGCTCCTGCTGCGACCGGGGCTCGTCGAGACCGAGCAGGGTCAGCACGCCGTACGCGTGGACGTCGACGTCCTCGGGGATGACGGCGTCGAGCGCGGCGGCCGAGCGGGTGTGCGCGCGCCACAGCAGGTGGCCGGGGCTGCGGTCGAGGCCGGGGGCGAGCGGCTGGGGTCCGCGGGCGGCGGCGAGTTCGGCGTCGGAGGGGCGCGGCGCTCCGGGCTCGCGGGCCACGTGTCCCACCTGCCTGCCTCCCTCTTCCTCGGTGACTTGACCTGTCGGTGCACCAGCGTATCGTCACTGGGGTAATCGTTCAGCATGTGACTATTCACTGAGTGAGGATCTTCCCATGGCGGACACCACCGCTCCCACCGCCGCGTCCTCGGCACCACCGCGCACCGACTGGTGGACCCTCGTCGCCGTCTGCACCGGCGTCTTCATGCTCCTGCTCGACATCACGATCGTGAACGTCGCGCTCCCCGACATCCAGCGCGACCTCGACGCGACACTCTCCGACCTCCAGTGGATCGTCGACGCCTACGCGCTCAGCCTCGCCTCCCTCCTGCTCACCGCGGGCTCGCTCGCCGACCTGTTCGGCCGCCGGCTGGTGTTCGTGATCGGCACCGTGCTCTTCACCGCCGGCTCCGTGGCCTGCGGCGCGGCGACCGACGTCGACGTGCTGACCTGGTCGCGCGTCTTCCAGGGCGTCGGCGGTGCGGCGATGTTCGCCACCGCCCTCGCGCTGCTCGCGTCGGCGTACACCGGGCGTGCCCGGGGCGTGGCCTTCGGCGCCTTCGGAGCCACCACGGGTGTCGCCGTCGCGGTCGGACCGGTGCTCGGCGGTCTGCTCACCTCGGGCCTGTCGTGGCGCTGGATCTTCTTCGTCAACCTGCCCATCTGCGTCGTCGCGCTCGTCGTCACGCTGGTGAAGGTCCGCGAGTCGCACGACCCGCGCGCGGGCCGCCCCGACTGGGCGGGCTTCCTGTCCTTCAGTGCCGCGCTCGCCCTGCTCGTCTACGGCCTGATCCGGGCCGGCGAGGATGGCTGGGGCGACAGCTGGGTCGTCGCGTGCCTGGTCGGCTCGGGCTTCCTGCTGCTCGTCTTCGTCGCGGTCGAGACCGGCGCGAAGCACCCGATGTTCGACCTCGCGCTGCTGCGCAAGCCGACCTTCGTCGGAGGTCTCGTGGCGGCGTTCGGCGTCTCCTCCTCGATCTTCGCGATGTTCACCTACCTGGTGCTCTACCTGCAGAACGTCCTCGGCTTCTCCGCCGTGCAGACCGGCGTGCGGTTCCTCTTCCTGTCCGTGGCCTCGTTCTTCGCCGCCGCGCTGGCCGGGAGGCTCACCGAGAAGGTGCCCACCAAGTGGCTCATCGCGCCGGGCTTCGTGCTCGTCGCGGTCGGGATGACGCTCATGCTCGGCATCGCGGAGTCGACGGACCAGGGCGAGTGGACCCACCTGGTGCCCGGTCTGGTCGTCGCGGGCATCGGCATCGGCATGATCAACCCGCCGCTGGCCTCCACCGCCGTCGGCGTGGTCGAGGTCGCCCGCTCCGGCATGGCCTCGGGGGTCAACTCGACATTCCGGCAGGTCGGCATCGCCACCGGCATCGCCGCCCTCGGCTCGATCTTCGCCCACGAGGTGTCCGACTCGATCACCACCGGCCTGGCCGGCACCCCGGCCGCCGACTCCGCCGACTCCGCCGACTCCGCCGACCAGGTCGCCGCCGCCGTCACCGGAGGCCAGATCGATGCGGTCATCTCCCAGGCGCCCGCCTCGGTGCAGGACCAGCTCGCCCAGGTCACGACGGCTGCGTTCGTCGACGCGCTCAACCACATCATCCTGATCGCGGTCGTCATCGCCGCGGTGGCCGCCGTGCTGACCGCGCTGCTCATCCGGCAGAAGGACTTCGTGGTGCACGGCGGTCCGCCGGCCTCCGGTCCCGGTGGTGCCGGTGCCGCAGGTGGTGCCGACGGGTCCGCGCCCGCCGATCAGCAGCCCGCGTCGTACGACGGGCAGCACGGCGCGCACGAGAAGCTCGTCGAGCCGGTCGGCTCGCAGGGGCCGGGCAAGCACGCGGGCTGAGGCTCGCCGTACGCCCCCGTCGTACGCCGGGTGGTCGCGCAGCGCGCGGGCGCCCGGCGTACGCGACCGGCCGGCTGACTGCAGGAAACCGACACTCCCGGCAGGAACCTTCCTGCGGTACGTGTCGGAACCACCGGTGAACCGGTGAATCCAACAGCGAGAACTACCGCGCCACCCGCACCAGCAACCGCGCGTGGATGCACTCCATGTGCAGCTCCCGCCCGGGCCCGACGGAGTCCCCGTCGAGCTGGCGCGGGGTCTCGGCTGCCGCCCGCACCGACACCGTCCGACCGGTCATCCGGTTGACCGTGTCGTCGGTGCGCCGGCGCTTGGCCAGCACCCGGACGGCGAGCGGGATCCAGGACAGGAACCGTCGCGGGTAGAGCAGCACGACGTCGAGCTCGCCGTCGTCGATGCGGGCGTCGGGCAGCAGCGGCATGCCCGCCTGCAGGTAGCCGACGTTGCCGACGACGATCGTGCGGGCGCGGTGCTTGGTCCACTCTCCGCCGTCGATGCGGATCTCGACCTTGGTGACGGGGTACATCAACGACTTGAGTGCGGAGATGACGTAGGCGACCCAGCCGACGCGGCGCTTGATGTCCTCGTTGACGCCCTCCATGATCGCGGCGTCGAAGCCCATGCCGGCCATCACCAGGAAGTGGGAGTCCTCGAGGTGGTCGCCGCTGACGGCGACCATGTCGATCGGCTTGTCCTGGCCGGTGAGCGCGATGTCGATGGCGGCGCGGATGTAGAGCGGGATGCCGAGGTTGCGGGCCAGCAGGTTGCCGGTGCCGGCGGGCACGATCCCGACGGGGATGCCGGTGCCGGCGAGCTCGGCGCACACCTCGCGGACGGTGCCGTCGCCGCCGCACACGATGACCAGGTCGGCGCCGGCGACGCTGGCCTCCTCGGCCTGGCCGGTGCCGGAGTCCTCCGGGGTGGTGAGGTACCACGTCGGCTCGCTCCACCCCGACGCCGTCGCCATCTGCGTGACCAGCGACTGGAAGGACGCGACGTCCTCGACCTTGCTGGGGTTGAGCACGACGGCGAGCCGGCGCAGTGTGCCCGGAACCGTCTCGATGAGCGGCTCGATCTTGAGGGCGTGGCTGCGGGGGAGCGGCGTGTAGACGACCGTCCCGAGCAGCACGAACGCCGCCCCCAGCAGCGCCCCGGCGAGCACGTCGCTGGGGAAGTGCCGGCCGAGGAGCACCCGGTCGGCGGCCACCAGCACGGCGACCAGGACGGCGGCGACCTCCGCGAGCCGCCGGAGCTGCGCGCGGCGTACGAGCATGACGACCAGGACGATCACGACGCCGGCCAGCGCGGCCGCCGACGAGGCGTGCGCCGACGGGAACGCCGGGCTCTCCAGCAGGTCGACGGGGTCCTGCCAGTCGGGCCGGTCGCGGGCGACGATCGCCTTCACCGCGGTCGTCACGGCGGCGGTCGTGGCCATCACGCCGACGACGTAGATCGCCGCGCGGCGGTGCCCGCGGGTGAGCAGGAAGAGCGCCAGGACGACGGTGTACGCCGTCATCGGCAGCGTGCTGAAGACCAGCTCGACGCCCTCGAGGAACCCGTTCAGCCCGGCGTCGGCGGCCCAGGCCTGCGCCCGGCGGGCCTCGGTGTCGAGGTCCAGCAGCCACGCCCACGACTGGGCGACGCCGACCCACAGGACGGCGAAGACCGCCAGGCAGGCGGCGGCGGAGCCGAGCCGGGTGGCACGGGCGCGGTCGAGCACGGCGCTCCTCCCTGTCATGTCCGGGTCGTGTCCGGGTCGTACGTCGGGTCGCCCGGGCCGGTCCGCTCCGGGGCCGGGCCAGTATGTCGGAGGGCCACCCCCGTATCTCGGGTGAGCACCGCCGGGACGGCTGGATAGCCTGATCGCATGATCGACACGCGTGTGCTCCGCGAGGACCCCGACCGCGTCCGGGCCGCCCAGGCCAAGCGCGGCCTGTCCGACGACGTCGTCGACCGCGCGCTCGCGGCCGACGCGGCCCGCCGGGCGGCCATCTCCTCGTTCGAGTCCCAGCGCGCCGAGCAGAAGGCGATGGGCAAGCAGGTCGCGCAGGCGCAAGGTGACGAGAAGGCCGCGCTCATCGCGCGCACCAAGGAACTGGCCGCGTCGGTGAAGGCCGCGGAGGCCGCCCAGGGCGAGGCCGAGGCCGCCTGGAACGACGCCATCATGGCCATCCCCAACCTCGCCTCCGACCACTCGCCAGCCGGTGGCGAGGAGGACTTCACCCTCCTCGAGACCGTCGGTGAGATCCCGCAGTTCGACTTCGAGCCGCGCGACCACGTCGAGCTCGGCCGGATGCTCGGCGCCATCGACCTCGAGCGCGGCGCCAAGGTGTCGGGCTCGCGCTTCTACTTCCTCACCGGCGTCGGCGCCAAGCTCCACCGCGCGCTCATCAACATGGCGCTCGACCAGGCCGCCGAGGCCGGGTTCATCGAGACCGTCGCGCCGTCGCTGGTGAAGCCGCGGGCGATGGAGGGCACCGGCTTCCTCGGCCAGGCCGCCGACGACGTCTACCGGATCGAGGGGCAGGACATGTACCTCGTCGGCACCTCCGAGGTGCCGATGGCGGCGTACCACTCCGACGAGATCCTCGACGGCGCCACCCTGCCGCTGCGGTACGCCGCGTTCAGCCCGTGCTTCCGCAAGGAGGCCGGCTCGCACGGCAAGGACACCCGCGGCATCTTCCGGGTGCACTGGTTCGACAAGGTCGAGATGTTCGTCTACACGACCGTCGAGGAGTCGTACGCCGAGCACGAGCGGCTGCTGGCCTGGGAGAAGACGTTCCTCGACAAGCTCGAGCTCACCTACCGCGTCATCGACGTGGCGGCCGGGGACCTCGGTCTGTCCGCGCAGCGCAAGTTCGACTGCGAGGCGTGGATCGCCTCGCAGGGTCGCTACCGCGAGCTCACGTCGGCGTCCAACTGCACCGACTTCCAGACCCGCCGCCTCGACACCCGCGCCCGGTACGACGACGGCGTGGGCCCGGTCGCGACCCTCAACGGCACGCTGTGCTCGACCAACCGGCCGATCATCGCGCTGCTGGAGACCCACCAGCAGGCCGACGGCTCGGTGCGGGTGCCGGCTGCGCTGCAGCCGTACCTCGGCGGGCTCGAGGTCCTGGAGCCGGTGAACGCGTGACGGGCTCGACGCCCGCGACGCCCGCCACGTCCTCGACCCCCGCACCCGGCGAGCCCGGCTGGGTCCCGCGGCTGGTCGCGCTCGACATCGACGGCACCCTGCTGGCCTGGGTCGACGGCGGCGGGCAGACGCACGAGGAGGTCCGCCCCCGGGTCAAGGAGGCGGTCAACCGGGCCGTCGCCGCCGGTGCGCACGTCGTCCTGGCGTCGGGCCGCAGCCCGCACGGCATGACCCGGGTGGCCGACCTGCTGGACCTGCGCGGTCCCGACGGGGACGCTCCGGAGGAGCCGCTGTGGATCGTCGCCAGCAACGGCGCCGTCCTGTGCCGCTACCTGCCCGGCTGGGACGACCTGGCCGTCGTGCACGAGGAGACCTTCGACGCCGGCCCGGCCGTGCGCGCCGTGCTCGCCGAGCACCCGTCCGCCCGCATTGCGGTCGAGGAGCGCGGCGTCGGCTACCGGGTGACCACGCCTTTCCCGGACGGCGAGCTGTCCGGCGACATGATCGAGACGACCGTCGACGACCTGGTGCAGCACCCGGTCAGCCGCGTCATCGTGCGCGACCCGGACGCCACCGCCGAGGACTTCGTCGAGCTCACCGGTCGGCTGGGGCTGCACGGCACCGACTACGTCGTCGGCTGGACCGCCTGGCTCGACCTCACGCCGGTCGGCGTCTCCAAGGCGTCGGGTCTCGAGCACGTGTGCGCGGCCCTCGGGCTGACGTCGGACGACGTGCTCGCCGTCGGCGACGGTCGCAACGACCTCGAGATGCTCACCTGGGCCGGGCGCGGCGTCGCCATGGGCCAGGCCATCGACGTGGTGAAGGAGACCGCGGACGCCGTCACCGACGCCGTCGAGGACGACGGCGCCGCCGTCGAGCTCGAGCGCTGGTGGCCCGCGCCCGCGACCACCACGTGAGCGAGGGGAGCGGCCTCCCCGACGGCTGGGTGGTCACCACCCGGCTCCGGCTGGTGCCGATCGGGCCGGCCGACCGCGACGACCTGGTCCACGGCCGCCGGCAGGACCGCTGGCACGCGCAGTTCCCGCGCGAGGACGACGTCGACGGCGCCACGGTGTCGCCGACGAGCGGCTACTGGTGCTCTCGGTACGTCGTGCTCGGCCGCGAGGCGGTCGGCACGATCGGCTTCCACGGCCCGCCCGACGAGGCCGGCGAGGTCGAGGTCGGCTTCGGGCTGGTGCCCGCCGTACGCGGTCAGGGCGTGGCCACCGAGGCGCTGCAGGCGCTGATGGACGACCTGGACCGCCGCCACCCCGAGGGCGTCGTGGTCCGCGGACGCACCCTTCCGGAGAACGCCGCGTCGCTGCGGGTGCTCGCCGCGTGCGGGTTCACCGGGCTGCGCGGGGGCGACGGCGAGGGCCACCTGGTGCTGGCGCGACCCGCCCGTCCGACCGGCACGGCACCGGCGGCGCGGTGAGCGCCGCGAGCGTGGATTTCGACCACGCGTCTGGTGTCATGGTGCCCGTGAGGAGCTCCCTGCGCGCCGTCCCGACGCCGCTCGCCCTGCTGGCGGCGGCGCTGCTCGTCGTGCTCGCGCTGGTGCCCACCACCCCGGCCGCCGCTGTGACCACCGCGTCCGTGCCGCAGCGCGCGGCCGCCGACCTCGAGGCCTTCGTCGGCACGCTCGTCGAGGTGCAGAACCTCGGCACCAAGCAGCAGCGGCGTCCGGCGTACGTCGTCTCGGTGCAGTGGGTCTTCGGCGAGAGCACGCTGGAGACCAACCAGACCGTCGTCCGCTCGACCGCCGACTTCGCCGCGTGCGCCGACCGCCCCGGCGGGCTGGACGTCGGCAACGACTTCCTCTTCACCGTCGGCACCACCGGCGGGCGCCTGCGCGCGGCCGCCTGCGACGACGTCGTGCCCGCCACCCCGGCGGCCCTGCGCGGCGCGGTCGCCGACTTCGGCGTACGCCACGAGCCCGGTACGCCGGTGCCCGAGGAGCCCGCCGCCCCCGAGCCGTTCGCCGACGTGACGATGTCGTGCGCGAGCACCGACGAGGCGTTCACGACGACCGACCTCGCCGCCGCGGGCTGTCCCGACCTGGTTGAGCCGCCGTCGGTGCAGCGCACGGTGGCTCCCGGCATCGCGCTGGTGCTCGTCGGCCTGCTCGGGCTGCTGGTCTTCGGGCGCCTCGGCCGCCGGTCCTAGCTCTGACCTAGCCTCGCCCGCTCCCGGTCGGGCCGGTCGGGATCAGAGGTAGAGCCCGCCGGTGCCGTGGTCGTCGTCGCCCTGCTGCGGCGCGGGCGCACCCTGCGGTCCGCCCGGCATCGCCGCACCCTGCGGCAGCGCGCGACGGATCTGCTCGAACTGCGCCCGCGCGGCCATCTGCTGGGCGTAGATCGCGGTCTGGATGCCGTGGAAGAGACCCTCGAGCCACCCGACGAGCTGGGCCTGCGCGATCCGCAGCTCGCCCTCGGACGGGGTCTCCTCGGTGAACGGCAGCGACAGCCGGCGCAGCTCCTCCACCAGCTCGGGGGCCAGGCCCTGCTCCAGCTCGGTGATCGACGCCGCGTGGATCTCCTTGAGGCGGGCCCGGCTCGCCTCGTCGAGCGGCGCGGACTTCACCTCCTCCAGCAGCTGCTTGATCATGCTGCCGATCCGCATGACCTTCGCGGGCTGCTCGACCAGGTCGGTGAGGTTGCGCTCGGCGCCCTCGTCGTCGGCGTCGGCGTCCGACCCGGCCATCGAGGCCTGGGCGCCGGCCAGCGCCTCGGCCGGGATCGCGCCGATCGGGTTGCCGTCGGGGCCGATGATGACGACCTGCTGGCTCTCGCTGGTGCCCTGGGCCTGCTGGTCGGACCGGGTCGGCTCGCTCATGGCTCCACCGTAGCCAGCCGCGCCGACGCCCCACCGCGCCGGAGGGTGAGGCCGGGCGTGCGGGTGAGTGGGCGGTGAGTGGTCAACCTTTCGCGGTGCGGGTTCGGTTGCCTGCTCACCGCCGGATGCGTCGGGGCGGGCCGGCGTGCGGGGAACGGTGAGTGGTCAACAGTTCCCGGTGCCGGCTCGGTTGCCTGCTCACCGCCGGGTGGGTCGAGGCGGGTCCGGGCACCGGGAGCGGTGAGCACTGAACCGTTTCCGGTGCGGGTTCGGTTGCCTGCTCACCGCCCACCGAGCCGCGCCCACCGAGCCGCGCCCACCGACCCGCGCCCACGAGACCCGCGCCCACCCGACCCGCACACGACGCGCGGGCGGCGTACGACGGCTAGAGAGTCAGCAGGATCTTCCCGGTGTGCGAGCCGGCGTCCATCGTGCGGTGCGCCTCGGCGACGTCGTCGAGCGTCATCCGCTGCTCCACGACCGGACGCACCCGCCCGTCGGCCACCAGCGGCCACACGTGCTCGACGACCGAGGCGCAGATCGCGGCCTTGCCCATCGGGCCCTCGACCTTCCGCCCGCGCAGCGAGGTGGCGGCGACCGAGGCGCGCTTGTTGAGCATCGAGGCGAGGTTGAGCTCGGCCTTGACGCCGCCCTGCATGCCGATGACGACGAGCCGGCCGCCGTCGGCGAGCACATCGACGTTGCGCTGGAGGTACTTCGCGCCCATGTTGTCGAGCACCACGTCGGCGCCGCGGCCCTCGGTGGCCTCGCGCGCGACCTCGACGAAGTCCTGGTCGCGGTAGGAGATCGTCACGTCGGCGCCGAGGTCGGCGCAGTAGGCGAGCTTGTCGGCCGTGCCGCCGGTGGTGAGCACGAACGCGTCGAGCGCGTGCGCCAGCTGGATCGCGAACGTGCCGATTCCGCCCGCCCCGCCGTGCACCAGGAACGACTCGCCCGGCCGGAGCCCGGCGGTCATCCACACGTTCGACCAGACCGTGCACGCCACCTCGGGCAGCGCCGCCGCGGTCTCCAGGTCGACACCGTCGGGCACCGGCATGACCTGCCCGGCCGGTACGACGACCTTGCTGGCGTAACCGCCTCCCGCGAGCAGCGCGCACACCTCGTCGCCCACCGACCAGCCCTCGACGCCCTCACCGAGCGCGGCGACCGTGCCGCTGCACTCCAGTCCGATGATGTCGCTGGCGCCGGGCGGCGGCGGGTAGAAACCCTGCCGCTGGAGCGTGTCGGCACGGTTGACCGCCGTCGCCGCCACGTCGAGGAGCACCTCGCCCGGACCCGGCTCCGGGTCGGGCAGCTCGGCCACCGACAGCACCTCGGGCCCGCCGGACCCCTCCGTCACCACTGCACGCATCACGCGTCCTCCTCGTCGTCAACGGTCCTCACCAGCCTGACGACGTCGTCCTCACCCCTGCAACGGGGGTCCGGCCGTCACGCCCGGTCATGCAAGGTCACGCCAGGTCGCGCAGGTCCGCCCAGGTGTCGACGTCGCGGTGCTCGTCGCCCTCGGCCGGCACCTCGACCAGCGCCAGGTCGCCGGTCAACGACCGCACCGACGCCCCGTGCCGCTCCTCGCGCCCCGGCGCCACCGCGGCGAGGCGGTCGCGGCGCAGCACCAGCGCGAGCTGACGGCGTCCGTCGGGACCGAGCAGCACCGAGCCGTCCGATCCGTCCGAGCCGTCCGAGCCGTCCCGAGCACCCGACACCGCGGCGTCGTGCAGCCGCCGTACGGTCGCCGACGTCAGCAGCGGCATGTCCACCGCGAGCACCACGACGTACGGCGCGGAGGCGGCGGGCCGCAGCAGCACGTCCGTGCCGGCCAGCAGCGCCGCGATCGGGCCGCCGTGCCGCGGGTCCTCCAGCACGAACGTCGCCGGCTGCTCGGTCGGCACCTGCTCGCCGACCACGACGACCTCGGCGGCGTCGACCACCGCGTCGAGCGCCCGGGCCAGCAGGGTGCGGCCGTGCACCTCGACCGAGGCCTTGTCGGCGCCGTCGAGACGGCTGGCGCGACCGCCGGCGAGGACGACGGCGACGTACGACGTGAGCGCGGGAGCCACCCGGCCATGCTCGCACCCGCGACCACGACCGCGCGGCGGCTTCCGAGGCTTTCCCGGGGCTGGCAGGCTGGGACGGTGTCCTCCCCGACCGCCACGCTCGACGTCGCCCTGCTCCAGCAGGCGTCCTCGCTCGAGCCCGCCGACAACCGGGCCGCGCTGACCGCGGGCACCCCGGACGGCGCCGACCTGGTGGTCTGGCCGGAGGCCTTCGCGCGCGACTTCGGCAGGCCCGGCAGCGACGTGGGCCCGTACGCCGAGGCGGTCGACGGGCCGTTCGCGAGCACCGTGGCGCAGGCCGCCGCCGCGCACGGCTGCACCGTCGTGGCGGGCATGTTCGAGTCCAGCGGTGACCCGGAGCGGCCGTTCAACACCCTGGTCGCGCGCGGCGCGGCGGTGGCCGACTACCGCAAGGTCCACCTCTACGACTCCTTCGGCTACCGCGAGTCCGACCGGCTCGTCGCCGGCGAGCCCGGTGCCACGACGGTGACCGTCGACGGCTGGCGGGTGGGTCTGATGACCTGCTACGACCTGCGGTTCCCTGAGATGGCGCGGCTGCTGGTCGACGCCGGCGCCGAGGTGCTGGTCGTCCCGGCCGCCTGGGTCGCGGGCCCCCGTAAGGTCGACCACTGGCGCACCCTGGTGCGCGCCCGCGCGATCGAGAACACCGTGTACGTCGTCGCGGTCGGCCAGCCCGGCCCGCGCTACACCGGCCGCTCCACGGTCGTCGACCCGCTCGGCGACGTCCTCGTCGAGGCCGGCGAGGAGCCCGAGGTGCTCACCGCCACGCTGCACCGCGAGGTGCTCGACGAGGCACGCCGGACCAACCCGTCGCTCGCCAACCGGCGACTGTAATCTCGTCCGCCGTGTCCAGAGCCGCCGGTCGTCGCCGGGCCTCGCCGTCGCGGGGCCTGAGGTCCCGTGCGTCGCGTTCCCCCCGCGCGACGCCCGCCTCGGCGACCCCGACGCCGGTCCAGGCGCCCGGAGCCGCCTCCGCGGCGGTGACCGGCCGGCGTACGACGTCCGCCCAGCCGCCCGCACAGACGCCCACGTCCGGCATCCCCACGCCCACCGCCGGCTCGAGCGCGCCGCGCTCCTCGACCGTGCTCACCGGGCGCGACCGCGACGACGCCCCGGCCCCCGCCGAGTCCCGCACCGCGACGCCGCGCGCCGACGACCACGACGGCGACGACCACGACGCCGGGCCGAGCCAGGAGCGTTCGGCGCTGCTCACCCGGCTCGGCGGCTGGCACGACCGGGTCGCGACGTCGCGCGGTCCGCTGCTGGCCTGGGCCGTGCTCGTCCTCGCCGGCACCGCCGCGATGGTCTGCGCGATGCTGCCGGTCGGCCCCACGTGGCTCGGCGAGACCGGCGCGGTCGTCGTCGCGGCGGCGTACTCCTGGGCGCTGGCGGCGCGCACCGGTGGCCGACCGGTCGTCTTCGGCACCCTCGCCGCCCTCATCGGCGTCGCCGCCCTCGTGCTCGACACCAGCGCGCTGCGCACCGGCGCGGCCGTGATGACCTGCGTCGTCGGCGCGGTGCTGGCGGTGATGGCCACCGTGCCGGCGGTCACCGCGTGGCGGGCGCTGCGCGAGTGCGTGATCGCCTGCCTGGTCGCGGTGCCGGCGTCCCTCGCGGTCGTCGGCCTGGAGCCGGAGCTGCAGGTGCAGCGGTTCGAGTACGTCACGCTCGGCCTGTCGCTGCTCATGGTGTTCGGGGTCGTCTACCGCCTCGGCGCGGGCTTCCACGGCCTCGGTCGGCGCGGCGTGGTCGTGGTGCTGGTCGGCGGCGCCCTGCTGGCGGCATCCCTGACGTACGCCGAGCTCCTGCGCAGCTACGGCTCCCCCGGGCTCGTCGAGAGCCTGCTCGACGGCGTCCTCTGGTCGCGCACCGAGCTGGGCGCCTTCCCGCGGCCGATCATGGCCGTGCTCGGCGTACCGGCCCTCGCCTACGGCTGCCACATGCGCGCCCGCCGGCGGCAGGGCTGGTGGGTCACCGCCTTCGGTGCCGCCGCGACGGCTGCCGTCGGCAACGCCCTCGCCAACCCGCTGGTCACGACCCGTGAGGCCGGGCTGTCGGTGCTGATGGGCCTGGTCGTGGGCGGGCTGCTGGGCTGGCTGGTGATCCGCGCGGACCTGCTCGTCACCGGCGGCGGTCCCACGAAGGGTCGCGGTCGGCGCAGCAACCGGCGCGCCGAGGAGGCCGAGGCGCGACGCCCCGAGCCGGGCCGCTTCGCCGCCCTGCTCTGACACCCGGTGCGGTCCGTCCGGTACGCCGCGGAGCGCTCGCTCACGACGAGTTCGGGTACCCGGGGGTAACGACTAGCGTCGCCGACATGGTCCGTGAGCAGGTGCTGCCGGTGGTGTCGGAGCTGGTCGCCAACGTCCTGGCGGTGTCCGTCGAGGCCGGTGACGTCGTCGAGGCGGGCGCCGAGGTCGCGCTGCTGGAGTCGATGAAGATGGAGATCCCGGTGCTGGCCGAGAAGGCCGGCACGGTGACCGAGGTCAAGGTCGGGCCGGGCGACGTCGTGCAGGACGGCGACGTGCTCCTCACCCTGCGCCTCTGAGGCGACCCGGCCGGGCCGGGTCATTCCGGACGTACTGGCAGAGGGGGCGGGATTCGAACCCGCGGTGGGGCTCCCCACGACCGCTTTCAAGGCGGTTCCGATCGGCCACTCCGGCACCCCTCCGTGCCCTCCCCGAGGGGCGGACCCGGGTGAGTCTACGAGTGACCCTCGGCGAGAATGGAGCCGTGGACCCCGACCAGCCCGACCAGCCCGAGCAGCAGCCCGCGACCTCGACGTACCGGTTCGCCACGCCGATCGTGGTGCGCGTGGTCGGCGGCCTGGTCGTGGCCCTGGCCGTGCTCGTGGTCCTCGCCGCCGTGGTCGTGGCGCTCGCCGGCTGGTCGGTCGTCGTGCTGGCGGTCGTGCTGGCGGTGGGCCTGCTGACCGTCGTCGGGGTCGCCGGCTGGTTGCGGCGTGGCCTGGCCGTCGTCCGCCTCGACGCCGAGGGGTACGTCGTCCGTGGCGTGCGGGGCGCGGGGGTCACCCGGGCCCGCTGGGCCGACGTCGTCGAGGCGGCCGCCGCCCACCGGGCCGGCACGCCCGTGCTGGAGCTGCGGCTGCGCGAGGGCGGCACGACCACGGTGCCGGTGGCGGTGCTCGACGCCGACCGTGACGCGTTCGCGAACGACGTACGGGGTCGGCTGCGCGCACGAGGCTGAGTGCGATTCGCGGGCGGCGACGCGCCGCCTGTAGCCTGTCGGGGCCCGAGCGGGCGTGGCCGTGCGCCGCGCGTCGAGGGCGTGGAGGCGTCGCCTAGTCCGGTCTATGGCGCCCGCCTGCTAAGCGGGTTGAGGAGTGATCCTCCTCTCGCGGGTTCAAATCCCGCCGCCTCCGCCACCAGGCCCGTCCCGGATCCCGGGGCGGGCCTCGTCGTTCCCGGGCCTCCGACATACCGCTGGCGGTATGTCGGAAAACTTCTGGGCGACCTAGGTTTGCCCCGTTCTCGACCGGGGTACTCGGACTTCTGCGCGTCTGTGTGGATCCCGGGGCTGCACAAACTTGCACTGCACGAAGATGAGGCAACGCAGGGGATGCGGCACCCGTTCACGGTGTCGACAATCGACGCACGGGCCAATCCGTGGGTCCGTAGAGAAGGAAGTCTGGACCATGAAGATCGCTCGAAAGCTTGGACTCGCCAGCGCGGCCGCGATTCTCGGCCTCGGCGTCCTGGGCTTCGCATCCCCCGCCTCCGCCGCTGACTCCAGCTGGGGCTGTGGCGGTTGGTGCGTCAGCAAGCCCGGCGGTGGCGGCGCCACCGAGTGACGCAGCGCTGAGACGTCGGCGGACTCGGCCCCGGCGTACAGAGCCTCACAGAACGACCCCCGGCCTCCGTCGGGGGTCGTTCTCATGTGCCCGTCAGTCGGCCGCGGCGGGCGGCGAGGCGTCGTCGTCGACGCCCGAGACGCCCGACTGCCCCATCGTGTAGCCGAGCTGGAAGCGGGTCTCCGCCTCGTACTCCGCCTTGAGGTCGGCCACGTAGCCGGCGTACGTGCGGGGGCTGACGCCCAGGCGCTTCGCGCTGACCGGGTCGGAGTGGCCCTCGATGAGCATCCGGATCGTCATCGACCGCTGCTCGGCGGCGATGTCCTTGAGCATCGCGGTCTCGCGGTTGGTGAACGGGCGGGCCCGCTCCCAGGACCGCTCGAAGATGTCGACGAGGAAGTCGACGACCGACGGCTCGCGCACCGCGACCGCGCTGCGGTTGTCGTCGCTGGCCGGAAGCACGGCGACCCGGCGGTCGACGATGATCATCCGCTTGAAGAACTCGTCGAGCGTGCGCACCTCCGCGCCCCGCTCGGAGACCGCGGCGACGTACTTGCGCGTGAAGGAGCTGCGGCGGGCGCTGTGCTGGTAGAGCGTGCGCATCCGGGTGCCGCGCTCGAGCATCGCGGTGTCGCGCAGGGCGGCGGCGGCCAGCGAGCCAGCGTCGCGGCCGGTCTGCGGCTGCGCGGTCAGCATCTCCTCCTCGGCTTCGGCGACCAGGCCGGTGAGGAACGGGCCGATGGCCTCGTCGTGGAGGTAGGTGAACGGGCCACGGGCCTGCGCCATGGGCGAGCGGCGCCACGCCTGGCCCAACACGCCGAAGGACCGCGCCCACTGGGCCGACTCCTCCAGCATCCGCGAGCCCTCGTGGCCCAGCGGCGTCACCACGCGGGACTGCACCACCGAGGGGTCCTCGGGCAGCCAGGTCGCGCTCGGCTTGTCGAGCTGGAGCAGGCCGAGCCGCACGAGCAGGTCGAACGCCGGCCGGTCGGGCCCGCCGTCGGCGATGCGGGCGTCGTCCGCGCGGATGCCCTCGGCGCGCACCGCGTCGTCGTACAGACGGGTGCCCGCCTCCTCGAAGAGGGCGCGCTCGTCGGGGCCGTAGGTCGCCATCGCCCGGCCCTCTCCCTCCTGTCGCAGGTCGCTCCCGGTGCGCGCGGCGCACCTCCCGAGACCTCGTCATCGTCGCACACGCCTCGGTTGCAGAGTGTTGCAAACGCCCAGGTCGGTGGGCGCGACGCCCCGCGTTTGGATCGATCCAGTCGCGTCCAGGCCGCCGGACCTCCATGGTGGGGCATCACCGGCACTGTCGCCGGACGCGTCGAGGCACCCCTCGTGACGTTCTGTGACCGTCGTCCAGAGGGTTTCCCGCTTCGCGCGACAAGCGAATAGAAGCGTGTTTCACCCCGGCATGACCCGAAAGGCATGGACGACATGGTGGATGTCGAGAAGGCCCTCGACCAGGCAGGACTGACCAACCCGCAGGCTCGCGCGTACGTCGCGCACTGGGCCGGCGTGACCCAGCCGGACCGTGTGGAGGTCGTCAGCGCGGCCGACGACGCGCGGCTGCTCGAGGAGGCCCTCGCCGCAGGCGAGCTGCTGCCCGCCGGGGAGGGGCGCTACTACTCCCGTTCCTACTTCAAGGACACCGCGCGCGCCGAGGAGCGCACGATCGTCGCCACGAGCGACGAGTCCGACAAGGGCGTCTACAACAACTGGAAGCCCGCCGCCGAGATGAAGGACAAGCTCGTCGGCCTCATGACCGGCGCCTCGGCCGGCAAGACGATGTACGTCATCCCCTACCTCATGTCGCCCAAGGGCTCCCCCCTGGAGGAGTTCGCGGCCGGCATCGAGCTGACCGACAACCGCGGCGTCGTGCTGCAGATGATCCGGATGGCGCGGGTCGGCGCGGAGTTCGTCAACGACCTCGGCGACTCCTTCGTCAAGGCCGTGCACGTCACCGGCGACCTGGAGAACCTCGGCCAGGGCACGCCCGACGACCAGCGCTACTTCGCGACCATCGCCGACGAGCGCACGATCCTGCACTTCGGCTCGTCGTACGGCGGCAACGCGCTGCTCGGCAAGATCGCCCACGGCCTGCGCCAGGGCTCCTACGACGGCTGGAAGAACGGCTTCCTCGTGGAGCAGTTCATGCTGCTCGGCATCACCGACAAGGAGACCGGGAAGAAGTACCACATCTGTGGCGGCTTCCCGTCCGCGTCGGGCAAGACCAACCTCGCGATGACGCTGGCGCCCGACGCCCTCGGCGACCGCTACTACGTCGACTTCTACGGCGACGACATCGCGTGGCTGTGGGTCGGCGACGACGGCAAGCTCTACGGGATGAACCCGGAGAACGGCGTCTTCGGCGTCGCGAAGGACACCAACGAGAAGACCAACCCGACAGCGGTCGACTCGATCGTCCCCGGCACCGGCGCGATCTTCACCAACGTGGCCTACAACGAGAAGACCCAGGACGTCTGGTGGGAGGGCATGGGCCCCAAGCCCACCGACCTCGCCGGCTGGCTCGACTGGAAGGGCCTCCCGATCGCCGAGCGCACCGGCGATGACGTCGACCTGCCGTGGGCGCACCCCAACAGCCGGTTCACCACGACGCTCGACAACGTGCCGAACGTCGCGACCGACTTCGAGGAGCCCGCCGGCGTCGAGATCGACGGCATCATCTTCGGTGGCCGCACCAAGGACCGCGAGCCGCTGGTCCGCGCGATCGGCGACGCCGCCGAGGGCGTGTACGACGGCCTGACCCTGGGCGCCGAGGCGACCGCGGCGGCCGACGGTCTCGAGGGCGTGCTCCGCTACGACCCGATGTCGATGCGTCCGTTCATGTCCTACGGCGAGGGCGACTACGCCGCCCACTGGCTGGAGGTCATCGGCCGGGCGACGAAGAAGCCGATCTTCGCGCACGTCAACTGGTTCCAGCGCGGCGAGGACGGCCGCTTCCTGTGGCCGGGCTACCGCGAGAACCTCCGCCCGCTGGTGTGGCTCATGCAGTACCGCGAGGGCGAGGTCACCGGCCGGGAGACCCCCGTCGGCGTGGTCCCGCTGCGCGAGGAGCTGCTCCTCGAGGGCCTCGACGAGCAGGCGCTCGCCGACCTCGACACCGTGCTCGAGATCGACGTCGACCGGTGGAAGGAAGAGATGGGCCACCGCGAGAAGCACCTCGACCAGTTCCCGGGCCTGCCCGAGGAGATCTGGGACGCGCACCGTCGCGTCGCCAAGGCGCTGGAGTCCTTCGAGGGCTGATCGGCGCCGGGCGCGCAGGCGCCCGCAGACGTCCGCCGCGCAACGGCGCACGGCGTACGACACAGGGCCGGTCCGAGCACTGCTCGGGCCGGCCCTTCGTCGTCCCCGCGCGGGCGGGGCCCGGTGGGTCCTCCGGGAGGGAGCGCTCAGTCGGTGGGGGTGGCGTAGCCGATGCTGCTGAGGTTCAGCAGCGACCCGCCGCCGGAGCCGCGGGAGTAGGTGTTGGCCTGGTGGAACACGAACCCGCCACCCGGCCGCGACTCGATGGCGCGCACCCGGCTCCGGAGCATCCCGTCGGGCGGCGTCACGGTGCGGCCGTCGGAGAGGCGCAGGAGCCTGCCGCCCGGATAGTTCGTGCTGCCGGCGAAGACCCACGACCCGGCGACGCTGATGTCGGAGCGGGTGCCGCCGGCGCTGGACCACCAGCCGCGCAGCGGGGAGCCGCTGCCGGGAGAGACCCGGACGACGCCACCGCGCGGTCCCTTCCCCGAGCGTCGGTGGAACGCACCCGACAGCAGCAGCGGCGTGCCGGCGTCGGACAGGTCGTGCACGGGACCGTCGACGTGCGGGTCGAAGGCGGTGTCGATGATCCCGGAGGGGCGCAGCCGGATGACGGCGAGGTTCGCCTGCTGGCCGTTGCCTCGACGCCGCTTGAAGCTGCCGGCGAGCAGGAGCTTGGAGCCCTGCACCCGCGCGGTGGTGGCGTACCCGCGCAGGCCCACGACGTACGACGTGAGCGTGCGGCCCGTGCGCGCGTCGCGGACCGTGACCTGGGTGCGGGGGAACCGGCGGTCGTCGAGGCGGCGCACGGTGTAGAGGCGGCCGCCGCCGACGGTGGCGGTCAGGTAGCGCCGGATGGGCTTCGTGGTGAGCCGCTTGAGCCGCTTGCCGGTGCGGGCGTCGACCGCGACGACCCGCTCGGAGCCGCCGTACCAGGCGCCGTCGGCGAAGCGGCCGCCGTCGGGGCCGGGGCTGCGGGTGTCGGCGAGGTAGAGGGTGCGGCCCACGGGCATCATCGTGGAGTACCGGTAGGGCACCCGGTGCGTGCTGCCGCTGATCGGCCGCAGCGTGCGGGCGTCGAGAGTGGCGAGGCCCTTGGCCTCGATGGCGCCGAGCATGGAGAACAGGCCGCCGACGAACACGCGGTCGCCGGAGACCGTGGCGGTGTGCACGATCTCGTTGATCTCGGGGGTGTCGCGGGTGACCCGGTCGCCGGTGGTGCGGTCGAGCGCGGCGACGTTCGACGCCGCCTTCCCGCCGGCCACGGCGAACTGGCCGCCGATCCACAGCCGGTCGCCGTCGACCGCGACGCTGACGACGCCGCGCGCGTCGTCGGTGCCCTGGGCGCGGCCGAAGGAGCGGACCCGCGCCGAGAAGCCCGGTACGACGTCGCCGGTGGTCGGGTCGACGGCGATCAGCCCGCCGGACCGGCCGGCCACGTCGGAGAACGCCCCGCCGACCAGCAGCCGGCCGTCGTCGACAGCGAGGACGGAGACGCGCTGGTCGCTCTCGGCCCGGGCGAGGTCGAGCCCGCCGGTGTCGAAGCCGGGCACCTGGTCGCCGGTCGTCGCGTCGATCGCGTCGACGCCGCCGCGGCCGACGTACAGGGTGTCGTCGAGGAGGGCGAGCTCGCCGCCGACCCCGCGCCGGGTGCCGGGGGTGAAGCCCGCGACCTCGTCGCCCGTGGCGGCGTCGTACGCCTGGAGCGCGGGGGCGCCCTCGTAGTAGTCGGGCACGACGCTGGCGAAGACCCGAGCGGTGCGGCCGGGCGCGGCCGGGGCGGGCAGCAGCTCGGTCACGATCCCGTCGGCCTGGGGTGCGAAGCCGGTGACCGCGCCGTCGGACAGGCGGATCGCGGCCAGGCCGTCCCGGGCCCGCTCGCCCACCCGGTCGAAGACCCCGCCGACGTACAGCAGGCCGTCGGACAGGCCGAGCGACCACACCGGGCCGTCGGGTGCGGGGAGGTCGTCGACGACCGTGCCGTCGCCGGCCACGTGCGCCAGGTAGCGCTGCGCGTCCCCGCCGACGGTCTCGAAGTCGCCCGCGACGTACCAGCCGCCGCTGCCGTCGGGGACCGAGGTCGAGACGACGTGGTCGAAGGTGGTGAAGCCCAGCCGCTTGCCGGACCCTTCGCCGAGGGTGATCGCGGACCCGCTGAAGACGCCGACGTGGTCGAAGAGGCCGTTGACCAGGAGCTTCTTGCCGTCGCGGCGGATGCTGGTGATGGAGCCGTCGGTGACGACGCGGCGGTCGCCGACGACCAGGCCGCTGGCGGGCTTGGCAGACACCGTGGTCGGCGCCGGCGGGACGCTGGTCGGCTCGGCCGCGGGCGCGGCAGCCGGCAGCGAGGTCAGCAGCAGGGCGCCGGAGACGGTCGCGGACAGGGTGGCGGCGCGCAGCGCGCGGCGGGGCGAGGCGTGATGGACGGTCACCCGACGAAAGGTAGGGCCGCATACCCGCGGCCGCATGCGTTCATGCGGCACCGCGAGGGTGGACTGGACCAGAGCGCGACCGGTCGTGCGGGACGATGGCCACGTGGACGAGGTACGCCGAGCGCTGTCGGCGGTCGGCCGCGCCCTGGACGGCCGCGGTGCGCTGACGTCGTACCGGGCGGGCGTGCTGCAGCAGGCAGCGGCGCCCGACCGTGCGTCGTCGTACAAGTGCGCGCACCCGGAGGTGGCCGGCATGGGGTGGCGGCACCCGTGGCCCGACCAGCCGATGGAGCCGCACGCCTGCTGCGGCGTGCGTGAGCACTGCCCGTCGCGGTGGCTGCGGCAGGAGCCGGGCTGAGCCCCACGATGCGGTGTCGTCGGGGCGTGTCCGCTATGGTGTTCCTTCGTCGCCGTGAGGTCCTCGACCAGCGTGCGACAGGCGCCCGTAGCTCAACGGATAGAGCATCTGACTACGGATCAGAAGGTTTGGGGTTCGAATCCCTACGGGCGCGCAGATCGAAGGCCCCGGAGCGCTGCTCCGGGGCCTTCCGCGTTCTGTGGGGCGGCCTCGTCAGTCGCCCAGCACCGCGTCGCCCAGCCAGTGGCACGCCGTGAGGGCCAGCTCGAGCTCCAGCCGCTCGTCGTCGAGCGGTCGGCCGCGCTCCTCCAGGGCGCGCTCGACCCGGTAGCGGACCGTGTTGCGGTGCAGGTGGAGGCGTTCGGCGGTCGCCGGGTAGCTCGCGCCGCCTGACAGGAAGGTCAGCAGCGTGCCGCGGAGCCGGGCCGCGGCGGCGGTGTCGGCGACCAGGCCGCCGAGCGCGCGGCGTACGAGTCGGCGGGTCCCGTCCAGGTCGGCGCCGAGCAGCGCCGCCGCCCGGACGCCCGGGTCGGCGTACGACGTCATCGCGCCGGCGTGGGCGCCGGCGACCTGCGCCACCCGCCGCGCTTGGAGTGCCTCGGCGTGGCTGCTGCGCAGGCCGGCGAGTCCGGGTGCCGGTGTGCCGAGGGCGACCCGCACCGCGCCGTCGGCGGGGCCGTTCGGCTCAGGAGCCGGGAGGCCGTCGCACTCTGCGGGCACCGGGACCCAGCCCCAGGCGTGCTGGGTGTCGCGCGGCTCGAGGAGCGCGCGGCCCCGCGCGCCGAGCCCCGCCCCGACCGCGGCGAGGGCGCCCTCGAAGTCCGGCGCCCCGGCGCCCTCCGCACCCTGGGCGCCGTCGTCGACCCACAGCACGACGCCTACGTGGTGCTGCTGCACCCGGTGGCCCAGCACCTGCTCGGCCTCGGCCACCGACACGTCCCGCCCCGCCAGCAGCCGCTCGACGAGATCCGTGCGCAGGGTGCTGCGGCGGGCCAGCCAGCGCTCGCGCTCGGCCTGGTACTCCCCGATGATGCCCTCGGAGATCGCGTCGACGTACGCGAAGGTCATCGCGGAGAACCGCCGGGCCGCCACCAGTGCCACCGGCGCCGGCGCGCCGGCGCCGAGCTGGTCGAAGGCCCAGTCGACCACCAGCTGCTGCCCGAGCCGGTAGGACCGGATGAGCGCGGTGATCGACGTGCCGCGCTGGGCCAGGCGCCGCGCGTACTCCGCCGCGGCCGGGGGCGGTCCGGCGTCCTCGACGACCAGGTCGTAGCGGAGCAGGTGCACGAGGGTCTCGATGTTGCTCTCGATGCTCGCGTAGAGCAGGCCGGCCATCAGGTCGTCGTCGGGCAGCTCCTCGATCGCACCCCGGATGCCGTCGTCGAGCGCGGTCGTGACGGCGGTGAGCTGCTCCTCGACGACCCGCCCGAGGTCCACCAGGAGGGCGTCGACGCTGCTCTCGGTGTCGGGCACGGCGCCTCCTGCGGTCCGCTCGCAGACGCTGGACGGAGGTGACCAACGGCTGGCGCGTTCTTGTGCGATCGACACAAGAACAGAGTGTGACGTGGACCATACCGTGCGACGTGCCCGCACCACGCGTAGGGCGTGAGGACAACCTGCGACGCACGACGAGGAGCACCGCATGGGATTCATGAAGCCCACCCCGCACCCGATGCCCGCCGAGGAGCTGCTCGCGCTCCCGTTGCGCGACCGGATCCGGGTCCTCACGACCCACTGGGTCGAGCACGGCTTCGGCACGCCACGGGTGCTCAACGTCGTCTACGTGCTGAAGATGTTCGGCCTCTACTTCGCCGTCGGCCTGGCCATCACCGCCGCCACCACGACGCACGTCGCGTTCACCGGCCCGGGCACGTGGTTCGACAACGTCGTCGTCTACCAGAAGCTCGCCGTCTGGCTGATGATCCTCGAGGTCGTCGGGCTCGGCGGGGCGTTCGGCCCGCTGTGCGGCCACTTCGTCCCGATGCTCGGCAACGTCCGCTACTGGCTGCGCCCCGGCACGATCCGGATGGCTCCCTGGGGTCGCCGCGTGCCGCTGACCGGCGGCGACGAGCGCACCCTCGCCGACGTCGTGCTGTACGTCGGCGTGCTCGCAGCCCTCACTTGGCCGCTGCTCGCGCCGGCGCAGGAGGTGCCGGCGCTGCCGCTCGGCACCGGACCGCAGGAGCTCGTGCCGGCGTACGCCTTCGTGCCGGTGCTGGTCCTGATGCCGCTGATGGGCCTGCGCGACAAGGTCGTCTTCCTGGCCGCGCGGTCGGAGCAGTACCTGCCGATCATGCTGTTCTCCGCGACCCTCGGGTGGGTCGCGCTCGGCGACGGGGCCGGCCCCGAGGCCTTCGTCGACCTCGTCGTCGCGTTCAAGATCATCATCTGCGTCGTCTGGATCGGCGCCGGCTGGTCGAAGGTCGGCGAGCACTTCTCCAGCGTCGTCCCGGCGATGGTGTCCAACACGCCCGGCCAGCTGAACGTCGTACGACGCGCGCAGTACCGCGACGCGCCGCACGACCTGCGCCCCAGCCGGTTCGCGTGGTTCATGGCGCACGTCGGCGGCACCGCCCTGGAGATCGGCGTGCCGCTGGTGCTGCTGCTGACGACCAGCACGGAGGTGGCCGTGGTCGGCGCGTTCGTGATGCTCGCGCTGCACGTGTTCATCACCTCGACCTTCCCGCTCGCGGTGCCGCTGGAGTGGAACGTCTACTTCGGCTACATCGCGATCGTGATGTGGGTCGGCTTCGACGCGGCGACGTACAACATCTGGGCGTTCTCCCAGCCCCTGCTGCTGATCCCGGTCTTCGCGCTGCTGCTGTTCGGTCCCGTGCTGGGCAACGTCCGGCCCGACCTGGTGAGCTTCCTGCCCTCCATGCGCCAGTACGCCGGCAACTGGGCGTCCGCGGTCTGGGCGATGAAGCCGGGGGTCGAGGAGCGGCTCAACGAGCTGCCGCTGGTGGAGAACCAGCTCGACCAGCTGCAGCGGATGCCGCTCATGCCCTACTCCCGCGTCGACGCCGAGGTCACGCTGCAGAAGGCCGTCGCCTGGCGCAGCATGCACAGCCAGGGCCGCGGGCTGCTGTCGGTGCTGGTCGAGCACCTCGACGACCTGGAGACCCGGACCGTGCGCGAGGGCGAGTTCGTCTGCAACACGATCGTCGGCTTCAACTTCGGCGACGGGCACATGCACGACGAACGGCTCGTCGCCGCGGTGCAGAAGCGCCTCGGGCTCGAGCCCGGCGACCTCGTCGTCGCCTACTGCGAGTCGCAGGCCACCTGCGCCCGCACCTCCACGCCCCAGCATTACCGGGTCATCGACGCGGCACTCGGGGTCGTCGAGCGCGGCACCTGGGACGTCCGCGACTGCGTGGCCCAGCAGCCGTGGCTGCCGGACGGTCCGGTGCCGCTGCGCACGACGTGGGCGGCGCCGGGGTTCGAGCGGCGGCGGACGCTCACGTCGGGTGGTCAGGAGGTCCGGCCCACGACCTCGTCGCCCGGCACGCCATGATCGGGACCGTGACCCCACTGCCCGTGCGCGCCGTCCGGCGAGAGGCACACACGTGAGCACCGCGGTCGTCGTCGGCAGCGGGCCCAACGGCCTCGCCGCGGCCGCCGTGCTGGCGAAGGCCGGCGTACAGGTCACCGTCGTCGAGGCCGGTCCGACCCTGGGCGGCGGCGCACAGTCGCGGGAGCTGACGCTGCCGGGTCTGGTGCACGACGATAGCTCGGGCTTCCACCCGCTGGCCCTCGGCTCGGCGTTCGCGGCCGAGCTGGACCTCGCCGGCGCCGGGCTGGAGTGGCGGTGGCCCGACGTGCAGTTCTCCCACCCGCTCGACGGGGGAGGGGGCGCCGCGCTGTGGCGCTCGGTGGCCCGGACGGCCGACGGACTCGGGGCCGACGGGCGGGCGTGGTCGAGGGTCTTCGGCCCGCTGGCGGAGCGGTTCGACACGATCGCCCCGGAGTTCCTCCAGCCGGTGCTGCACGTGCCCCGGCACCCGGTGCACCTCGCCCGCTTCGGTGCGTACGCCGGGCTGCCGGCCACCTGGCTGGCGCGGGCCTGGTCGACCGAGCCCGGCCGCGCGCTCTTCGCCGGCGCCGCCGCGCACGCCTTCCGTCCGCTCGGGACGCTCGCCTCGTCCGCGATCGGTGTTGCTCTCACGACTGCCGCGCACGCGTTCGGCTGGCCGGTGGCCGCCGGTGGCACCGGAGCGATCACCGACGCCGTGCTGCAGCGGGCGACCGAGCACGGCGTGCGGTTCGAGACCGGGCGCCGCGTGGTCGACGTACGAGACCTGGGGGAGCCGGACCTGGTCCTCCTCGACACCGCGCCGGCTGCGGCCGCGGACATCCTCGGCGACCGGCTCCCAGCACGGGTGGGTCGCGCGTACCGCCGCTACCGGCACGGGCCGGGCGCCTTCAAGGTCGACTATGCCGTCGAGGGCGGCGTGCCCTGGACGCACGAGCCGTCGCGGGGGGCCGGCACCCTCCACCTCGGCGGGTCCTTCGAGGAGGTCGCCGCCACCGAGCGCGAGGTCACGCGGGGACGGATGCCCGAGCGGCCCTTCGTGCTCGTCGGGCAGCAGTACGTCGCCGACCCGTCCCGCTCTGTCGGCGACGTCCACCCGCTCTACGCCTACGCCCATGTGCCCGCCGGCTTCACGGGCGACGCGACGGAGGCGGTGACCGCCCAGATCGAGCGGTTCGCCCCCGGCTTCCGCGAGCGGATCCGGGCCGTCCACGTGCGCAGCACCGCCGACCTCGCCCGCAACAACGCCAACTACGTCGGCGGCGACATCGTCACCGGCGCCAACGACGCCGTCCAGCTCGTCTTCCGGCCCCGCGTGGCGGTCGATCCGTACGCCACCGGGGTCCCCGGCGTGTACCTCTGCTCGGCCGCCACGCCTCCCGGTGCCGGCGCGCACGGGATGTGCGGCTACCACGCCGCGCGGTCGGCGCTCGACCACCTCGCCTCGGGGCGCTGAGTCCCTGGCCTCGATCGTGGGTCAGGCGCGGCGGCGCGACCACACGGCGTACGCCGCTCGCCAGCCGAGGAGCAGCACGGTCAGGCTGATCGCCGCGACCACCAGGAACGCCGGCGCCAGACCGCGCCCGGACAGGCCGCGCAGCGCCATGCCCACGACGTACGTCGTCGCCAGCACGGCCGCGCCCGAGCCGAGGCTCGTGGCGGTCCGACCGCGCAGCACCAGCGCGCCGTGCGCGAGCAGCGCGGCCAGCAGGAACGGCCAGGCGATGACCAGCACCGTCGCGACCGCCGAGCCCGGCTCGTGCGACTGCCGTCCGGCGGCCGCGAAGACCAGGACGCACACCGCGTCGACGGCGAAGGTGACGACCGCGGTGCGGCTGGGCGCGAGGGTGCTCACCCGACCAGCGTGCCAGTCGGGGCTCAGGCCACGGAGCCGCCCTCGGCGAGCGTGAGCGCGATGTCGGTGATCATGTCCTCCTGGCCGCCCACGAGCCCGCGTCGGCCGACCTCGACCAGGATGCTGCGGACGTCGAGGTCGTAGCGCTCGGCCGCCACCTCGGCGTGCCGGAGGAAGCTGGAGTAGACACCGGCGTACCCCAGGGTCAGCGTCTCGCGGTCGACCCGCACAGGACGGTCCTGCAGCGGGCGGACCAGCTCCTCCGCGGCGTCCTGGAGGGCGAACAGGTCGCAGCCGTGCTCCCAGCCCAGTAGGTCGGCCACGGCCACGAAGGGCTCGATCGGGCAGTTGCCCGCACCCGCGCCCTGTCCGGCGAGCGACGCGTCGACCCGGGTGACGCCCTCCTCGACGGCGGCGACGGAGTTCGCGACCGAGAGCGAGAGGTTCTCGTGGGCATGGATCCCGACCTCGGTGTCGGCGTCGAGCACGTCGCGGTAGGCCCGCACCCGCTCCCGGACGCCGTCCATCAGCAGGCGGCCGCCGGAGTCGGTGACGTAGACGCAGTGGGCGCCGTAGGACTCCATCAGCCGGGCCTGCTGGGCCAGCGCCCCGGCATCGGCCATGTGGCTCATCATCAGGAAGCCGGAGACGTCCATCCCGAGCTCGCGGGCGGTGGCGATGTGCTGCGCGGCGACGTCCGCCTCGGTGCAGTGGGTCGCGACCCGCACCGAGCGCACCCCGAGGCTCGCTGCGTGCTTGAGCTCCTCGATCGTGCCGATCCCCGGCAGCAGGAGCGTGGTGAGACGTGCGGTCCGGATCTCGGGCGCCGCCGCCTCGATCCACTCCCAGTCGGTGTGCGAGCCGGGGCCGTAGTTGAGCGACCCTCCGGCCAGGCCGTCGCCGTGCGCGACCTCGATGCCGTCGACGCCGGCCGCCTCCAGGGCACGCACGATCCGCGCGACCTGCTCGGGCTCGATCCGGTGCCGGATGGCGTGCATCCCGTCGCGCAGGGTGACGTCCTGGACGAACAGCCGGGTCATGCCACGATCTCCTCGGTGCGGGTGGCCCGCTCGGCGAGCACCTCGCCGACCCGGAGGGCGGCGGACGTCATGATGTCGAGGTTCCCGGCGTACGCCGGCAGGTAGTGCGCGGCGCCCTCGACCTCGAGGAACACCGTGACCTGGTGCGTGACCGGCCGGTCGGTGAGCGTGTGCACGGGCTGGTCGGGTGGCACGGGCACCACCTGGACCTGCTGCTTGAGCCGGTAGCCGGGCACGTAGGCCTGCACCGTGGCCACCATGTCGTCGACGGCCGCCCGGATCCGCTCGTGCTGAGCCGCGTCGGGCGCGTCCACCAGGCAGAGCACCGTGTCGCGCATGATCAGCGGCGGCTCGGCCGGGTTGAGGATGATCACCGCCTTGCCGCGGGCCGCTCCACCCACCGCGGCGATCGCGGCCGAGGTCGTCTCGGTGAACTCGTCGATGTTCGCGCGGGTGCCGGGCCCCGCCGAGCGGGAGGCGATCGAGGCGACGATCTCGCCGTACGCGACCGGGACGACCGAGGAGATGGCGGCGACGACCGGGATCGTGGCCTGCCCCCCGCAGGTGACCATGTTGACGTTCGTGACTGGTTCGTCCCCGCCGAGCAGGGACGCGAGGTTCACGGCGGGTACGCAGTAGGGACCGATCGCGGCCGGGGTGAGGTCGACGAGGAGCTTGCCGTACGGCGCGAGGGCGGCGGCGTTGGCGCGGTGGGCGCCGGCGGACGTGGCGTCGAAGACGATCTCGATCTCGTCGAAGCCGGGCATCGCGATCAGTCCGTCGACGCCGTCGGCGGTCGTGGGCACCCCGAGCCGGGCGGCGCGGGCGAGCCCGTCGCTCGCCGGGTCGATGCCCACCATGGCGCCCATCTCCAGCGTGGAGGAGAGCCGGAGCACCTTGATCATCAGGTCGGTGCCGATGTTGCCGGAGCCGATGACGGCGACCTTCGTGGCGGCGCTCATCGGTCAGCTCCGTCCGTCGCGGCGAAGTGGACAGCGACCCGGTCGACCTCGGTGCCGTCGACGCTGAGGACGGTCTCGACCCGGGTGCCGGGTCGGACGTCGACCATCGGGCCGAGGGCGCCGGACAGCACGACGTCGCCGGCGCGCAGCGGCTTGCCGAGGCCGGCCGCGGTGCGGGCGAGCCAGGCGAGCGCCTCCAACGGGTCGCCGAGGCAGGCCGCTCCGCTGCCGCTCGACGCCGGCTCGCCGTCGACGGTCAGCACCATCTCGACGGACACCGGCTCCACGGCGTCGTCCCCAGCGAGGGGCAGGACGGCGTTGCTGACCACGAAGAGGGCGGACGAGCCGTTGTCGGCGACGGTGTCGGCGAAGGTGATGTCCCAGCCCGCGATCCGGCTGTCGACGATCTCCAGCGCCGCCGCGGCGTGGGCGACGGCCGACCGGGCCTGGGCCAGGGTCGTCGAGGGGTCCGGCAGGTCGGAGCCGAGCACGAAGGCGACCTCGGCCTCCACCCGGCCCTGGAGCAGCGCCCCGGCGGGCACCTCGCCGTCGACCTCGACGCGCATGCTGTCGAGCAGCACCCCGAAGTCGGGCTGGTCGACCCCGAGCTGGCGCTGCACCGCGAGAGAGGTCAGACCCACCTTGCGACCGACCCGCGCGGCTCCGTCGGCCTCCCGGTCGGCGATCCCGAGGCTCTGCACCGTGTAGGCGAGAGCGGCGTCGTCACCGATGAGGTCGCGCACGGGGGCGCACGGACGGCCGCTGCGCGCGGCCTCGGACAGGCGGGCGACGGCCTCGAGTGCGGCCGTCGGGGCGATCGTCGGTGGGGTCACGACCCGAGCCTGTGGGCTCACCGGCCGCGACGTCCCGGACGCGTCCCGGGGAGCGGAACGTACCGGCCTACCGGCCGTCCCGGTCAGGAGGCGACCGCGCCGCCGTTGACGCCGAGCACCTGACCGGTGACGTACGACGCGTGCCGGCCGAGCAGGAACTCCACGACGGCGGCGACGTCGTCGGGCTCGCCGAGCCGGCCGAGCGGCACGCCGTCCGCCGCGTCCGCGAGCCCGGTCGTCGCCGACTGGGCCACGACACGGCCGGTCCGGATCACGCCGGGAGCGACGCAGTTGACCCGCACGCCGCGGGGGCCGACCTCGCGGGCGAGGTAGCGCGTGTAGTGGTGCACCGCCGCCTTGGTCGCGCCGTACCCGGCGAGGTGCCCGTCGCTGCTGGTCTCGAGTCCCGCCGAGCTGCCCGTCGTCACGATCGATCCGCCGGCCGACAGGTGTGGGAGCACGGTGCGACAGCAGTTCACGACGGTGCCGAGGTTGGCGTCGACCAGGTGGAGCAGGTCGCCGTCGGTGGTCGCGGACGCCAGGCTCGCGGCGTACGGCGTGACGGCGCCGCCCGCGGTCACGACCAGGTGGTCGACCCGGCCCCACCGCTCCAGCACCCGGTCGACGGCGGCGGCCGTCGCGATCGGGTGGGTGAGGTCGACCCGCTCGGCAGCGCCGTCGCCGGACAGTTGGCGCAGCTCCTGCTCGACCGAGGCAGCGGTGAGGTCCTCGCCGTACCGCGCCGCGCCGTCGAGGTCCACGTCGAGCACGGCGACCCGCAGCCCTCGCACGGCCAGCCGCAGCGCGCAGGCGCGACCGATTCCCCGGGCGCCTCCCGCGACGACCGCCACCGCTCCCGGCTCGAAGGGGTCGGAGGGCGCGCAGAAGGAATCGGGCACGCGGTCAGCGTCCGTCCGCCGGTGCCGTGCCGACAGCGGAGGTTCCCACCGGCGGAACGCCCGCGGCGTCCAGGCCGGCGGCGCGGCCCAGCACCGCAGCCTTCCCGAGCGCCGACCCGCTGTAGTACGACGCGCCGTGGAAGCCCCCGACGACCTCACCCGCCGCCCACAGTCCCTCGATCGGCCGACGCCACACGTCGAGCACCCGCAGCCGGCGGTCGACGGTGAGGCCGCAGTACGTCGTGGTGAGCCCGGACCGGCAGGGGTAGGCGTAGAACGGGGCCTCCTCCACCCGCGCCGCGCCGGGCCCGCCCCGGTCGACGACGGGCCGCCCGTGTTCGGCGTCCACGCCGGCATCGACGCCCTCGTTGTACCGCCGCACCGTGCGCTCGAGGGCATCCGCGGGCAGGCCGAGCTGGGTCGCGAGTCCGGTGAGTGTCGGTGCCGTGAGCACCCGCCCCTCCTCGAGGGCGCGACGGAAGTCTGCCGGTCCGGGGGTGGGCTGGGACCGACGCATGACCCGCTCGTCGAACACCTGGAACGCCAACCCGTCGGGTTGGAGCACGCACGCGCTGCTGATCTTCTTGTACGACAGCGACTCGTCGACGAACCGCTCGCCGTGCCGGTTCACCACGACGGCCCCCTGCGTGGTGGCGAACAGCAGGGTCGGCTCCCCACCCTCTGGGTCGACGAGGAGCGGGAACGCCGGCACGGACGCGCCGAACGACGCCTCGATCCTGGACATGTCGGCCAGCCCCGCGCCGAGCTCCCACGCCATCCGCAGCCCGTCCCCGGTGTTGTGGTCGCCGCCCATCCGTGTCGTCGGCAGCCACTGGGGCGCGAACACCGCGAGCAGGTCGTCGCTGCGGGTGAAGCCACCGCTGCTCAGGACCACGCCGCGCGACGCGTGGAGCTCGGCACCCGAGTCGAGGAGGATCCCTGTCACCCGGTCGTCGCCGCGCAGCAGCCGGTCGGCCGCGGCCGACGCGACGTACTGCACGCCGGGATGCTCGGCGACGCGTGCGTGCAGCACGTCGACGGCATGTCCGGGTGGCGTGCCGTGGAGACGGTTGAGCTGGCCGGGCTGGAGGTCGGGGTCGTAGTCGAACCGCACCCCGTGTCCGACCATCCACCCGTACGTCGCCCGCTGGTGGTCGACGTACGCCTCGACGGTCGCGGGGTCGGCGTGCCCGCCACCCGCTGCCAGGAGCGTCGCCCGGAGGGCGTCCTCGTCGTCGTCGACCCCAGCCGCCTGCTGGAGGTCGGTGCCGGCGAACACCAGCCCGCCGCCGGCCTTGGCCGACGTGCCGCCGTACGACTCGCCCTTCTCGAGCAGGACGACCGCGGCGCCCGCCTCGGCCGCGGCGAGCGCGGCCGCGTGGCCCGCGAGGCCGGCGCCGACCACGACGACGTCGGCGTCGCGGTTCTCCGGCGTCGGCACCATCGGGCGTCTCAGAGCCCGAGCGCGTCGAGCACGTCGAGGTTCTCGGCGGCGGCGATGCTGCGCGCGGCGGAGAGGTCGGTGACCTCCTGCGACTGCATGTCGTAGGGGTTGAAGACGGCCTGGACCATGTTGTGCATCTGGTTCTGCCGGTAGCTCAGGAAGAGCGCGTCGTACGACGGAGCGTCCACGCCCTCGGCGACCAGCACGTCGCGGTAGGCGCGCAGCAGCTCCTGCTCGTGCGTGCGACGCTCCTCGGTCGTGAGCGAGGTGATGAGCATCTCGGCGTGGTCGTGCCCGGGCGCTCCCGGGAACGTGCACTGCCAGTCCATGAAGCCGGGTGTCCCGTCGGCCTCGTGGAACTGGTTGCCCGAGTGCGGGTCGCCGTGGAGCAGGGTACGGGGGAGCGCGTCGTCGAGCTCCCAGCAGCGGTGCAGGCCCCGGACCGCGGTCGCCCGGTCGGGCAGCAGGGCGTGCAGGCGGTCGGCGTACGAGCGCTCGTGGACGGCGTCCCAGTGCTTCTCGCGCAGGAGGTAGTCGAGGAAGGAGCGCTGGGGCTGCCCCAGTCGGCGTACGTCTCGAGGCGGGGGTCCTCCCAGAACCGGGCGTGCAGACGGCCGAGCGACTCCAGGAGCCGGGCGACCGAGTCGACGCCGCGTGGTCGGGTGATGTGTCCGAAGTCCACGCCCCGGGCGGCCATGTCCTCGAGGACGACGACGCCCTGCTGCGCCTCCTCGTCGACCCCGGTGAACAGGGCCCGGGGGATCGGCAGCGGTACGTCGTCGGCGAGCTCGGCGTAGAAGCGGGCCTCCATGATGAGCGCGCTCCAGACCCGGCGGCGCATGACCGGGTCGAAGCCGCCCTTGACGTAGACGCTCGCCGGCACGTCGTGCCCGCCGGTCTCGGCCCAGGAGAGCACGAAGCGGGCCGACGTCGACGTGCCCGCGCGCTCGCTCTCCCGGTCCGCCGAGGCCACGACGGCGCCGGGGTAGCGGTGACCGAGCGCGCCGGTCAGCCACCGGGCGTCGACCTCGTCGAGCGACAGCGGCAGGCGGCCGCCGGTGACCAGGGTGTCGGGCGAGGCGGTCATGGAGTGGCTCCGATCGGTGCGGTGGTGGTGCTGGGTCGTAGGCGTCCCCGCCTCGTCAGGTCGGCGAGCCCCTCGTCGGTGTGCTCGCCCAGGCGGGGTGCGGGGCGGCGGGTCGGCGCCGGGACGCCGTGGAAGTCGATGGGGCCGTCGCCCATCGGCACCGCCCCCCCCGGCCGGCCGACGTGGGTGACGACGCCGGCAGCGTGCGTCTGCGGGTCGGCGAGCACGTCGTCGACGTCGTTGACCGGGGCCCAGAAGAAGTCGGGCTCCGCGTCGAAGAGAGCGGCCCAGTCGCGGCGAGGTCTGGTGGCGAAGATGCGGTCGAGCTCGGCGATCAGCTCGCCTCGACGTGCCGATCGCCCGGCTCGCGTGGCGAGTGTCGGGTCCTCGGCCCAGTCCTGCCGGCCGACGATCCGCACCAGTGTCGGCCAGTGCCGGTCTGCCTCGACGCCGATCAGCCAGAAGCCCTTGCCGTCCCCGGCGGTGTAGCTGTTCCACACCGGGCTGTCCTCGTCGCGACGGTCCGTGCGAGGAGGCTCGCGGTCGACCATCAGCCGCACGTTGTAGTCGGTCGAGACCTGCCAGGCGGCCATCCTCAGCAGCGAGGTCGTCACCAGCTGCCCGCGCCCGGTCCGCGCGCGCTCAAGGAGTGCCGCCGAGACCATGCCGGCGACGCCGAGCCCGGTGAGGTGGTCGCCCATCCCGCTGCGCTGGGTCGGCACCGGACCGCCCGGGGTGGTGAGCAGGTGGGCGACACCACCGCGCGCCCAGTAGGCGCCCATGTCGTACGCGCCGGCGGCGGCGTCCGGTCCCTCGGTGCCGTAGCCGGTGACCAGCGCGTAGACCAGCGACGGGTAGCGCTCCAGGACCGTCTCGTGATCCAGCCCGAGCCGGGCCAAGGCGGCCGGGCGCAGGTTGGTGACGAGCACGTCGGCGTCCTCCAGCAGCGCCGCGAGGACCTCGCGACCCCCGACCGACCTCAGGTCGAGCACGACGCTGCGCTTGCCGCGGTTCTCCGGGTCGAAGTACGGGCACGGCTGGTCGTCGTCGAGGTGCACCGCGTGCCGGATCTGCCGGAGCGGATCACCGGCGGGGGCCTCGACCTTGACGACGTCGGCGCCCCAGTCGGCCAGCATCGCGGTGCCCGACGGCGCTGCGACCCAGATCCCCAGCTCGACCACGCGGGTGCCCGACAGCGGACCGGAGGCGTCAGTTGGTGTCACCCGGCCGAAACTAGGACCGCCGCACGGTGCCCGCGCGGCGGCGTTCCGGGGCCCGGAACCGACCGGTCCGAGCGAGGCGGGCGCTCCTAGCGTGGGCTCATGACCACCCCGTCGGCGCACGCACTCCCGGACTTCCCGGTCGAGTCGCTGCACGTGCGCACCTTCGCCCGCGCCCTCGGCGACACCCGCTCGGAGGAGTCGTGCGTCCGCCCGGGCGCGGCCGTCCCACCGACCTTCACCATCGCCACCGCGCACGTCGACCCCGACAACCCGCTGCGGCCGCGCGAGGGCGAACGCTGGGTGGAGCCCGCGTCGTCGCCCACCGGCCTGCTCGACGGCGAGGAGGACCCGACCGCGGGCGTGCTCTACGCCGAGCAGCACTTCGACCTCGTGCGGTCGGTACGCGTGGGCGAGACGCTCCACCCGACCGTGCGCCCCGGGAGGACGTGGGAGAAGGAGGGCCGCCGCGGCGGCACGCTGTCGTTCTTCGAGGAGGTCACCGAGCTCCGCGACGACGACGGCGAGGTGGTGGTGCGCAGCACGCTCGTCGGCGTCCGGACCGCTCAGGTCCCCGGGGCGCCCGCCATGAGCGCCGTCCCCGTGCCCGCCGTCGGCGACGTGCTCGAGACGGTGCTGGTGGACGACCTCACCCGCACCCGGATCGTCCAGTACGCCGGAGCGTCGGGCGACTTCAACCCGCTGCACACCGACCCGGCGTACGCCACCGCCGTCGCGGGCTTCCCGGACGTCTTCGCGCACGGGATGCTCACGATGGGCATGACCGCACGGGTGCTCACCGACCGGTGGGGCAACGACGCGGTGCGCCACCTCGGTGGCCGCTTCGTGGCGCAGGTCTGGCCGGGCGACACGCTGACGGCGCGGGCCTAGGTCGTCGGCGTCGACGGAGCCCTCGTCGAGCTCGCGATCACCACGCGCAACGCCGAGGGCACGGTCGTGCTGACCGGTCGCGGCGTCGTCGACCTGGCCGCGGCGGACGCGTCGGGAGCCTGAGCGGTCAGGCGGGCTCCGCCGCCGGTCCGGGTGCCGTCGAGCTTCGCGCCGGCACCCAGCGCAGCAGCAGCACCAGACCCAGCAGCGCCGCGGCGGCGCACCCCAGGAACGCCTGGCCGTACGACGCCCGCACCGCCACCAGTCCGAGCAGGCTCGGACCGAGGGCCGCGGCGAGGTCGAGGAAGAGCGTGAACGTGCTCATCCGCCGGGTTTCCTCGCCGGCGCTGACCCCGGACGTCGCGTGCAGCACCAGCGACGGCACCAGGAGCCCCATGCCGCCCGCCATCACCACGGTGCCGACCAGCAGGCCGGGCACGGTGCCCCACAGCGCCATGACGCCGAACCCGGTCGCGATCGCCCCGAACGACGTGCGTGCCACCGTGCGGGCGCCGAGCCGGTCCGGCACGCGGGCACCGACGATCCGCACGGTGACGACCGTGCCCGAGGCGAGCAGGAACACCGCCCACGTCGCGGTGAGGTCGAGGTCGTCGGCGTACAACGGCACGAACGCCAGGAAGCCGGCGAAGCCCAGGGTCCCGAGGCCGGCCAGCGTGCCCGTCCGCAGGGCTGCGCCGTACGACGGCCGCACCGGCACCAGGGCTTCTCCGCCCGTGTCGGCGCGGGGCGGCCGCGGCAGGAAGAGGGCGAGGACCCCCGCGACCAGGCACAGCGAGGCAGCCCCGAACCACGCGGTGGCCTCGCCGTGGGACGCGAGCTGCTGCCCCACGGCCGGGCCGGTCCCGATGCCGCCGTTGACGGCCAGGAAGAGATAGCTCGAGGCCTCCCCACGCCGGCCGGCCGGCGCCAGGTCGAGAGCCAGGGTGGCGGCAGCGACCATCACGGCCGCCTGGCCCAGACCGAGCACGAGCCGGGCGAGCACCAGGGCCGACACGTTCGCGGCGACGAGGTGTCCCCAGAGCCCCGCTGCCGTCACCACGGTGCCGACCACCAGCAGGAGGCGACGCCCGCGGACGTCGCCGAGCCAGCCGAGCGCGGGTCGGCACAGCACCGCCGACAGTGCCGAGGCGCCGAAGACCAGCCCGACGGCCAGCTCGGTGCCGCCGAGCCGGTCCAGCACGACGAACGGCAGCAGCGGGATGGTCACGCCGACCGCGACGAAGACCAGGCTCGTCGCCACGACCGTGACGACGTACGGCGCGCGCCACAACCGGTCCGTGGTGACCGTCGACGTCGGTGTGGTCACGGAGCGGCCGGTCGCCCGGCGTACGGGAGGTCGAAGGGGGAGGACGCGAGCTGGCCCGCGGCGGCGAGTGCCTCGACCGCCTCCGTGTCGAGGCCGACCTCGGCGAGGACCTCGCGGGTGTGCTCTCCGAACAGCGGGGTCGCGCTCCTCGGCACCGGCGCCGGGCCGGCCGTCCAGCGCGCCGGCCCGAGCAGGTACAGCTGCTCGCCGATCACCGGGTGGTCGAGCAGCACCCATCGCTGGCGGGCGGCGAGCTGCGGCTCGTCCACCAGCTCCGGCCCGACGGTCAAGGGTGCCGCGGGCACCCCGGCCTCGGCGAACGCTCGGACGACCTCGTCCGACCCGACCGTGGCGCACGACGCCGACAGCGCGGCGTCCAGCGCGTCGACCCGGGTCGCTCGGGTCGCGGCGTCGCCGAGACCGGCGTCGCCCGCCCACTCCTTGACCAGGGGTACGGCGGCGAAGCCTTCCCAGCCCCGCGGGTCCTCGGCGTCCACCGCGACCCGCACGCCGTCGGCGCAGGTGACCACGACGGCCGGCCCGGTGCCTCGATGGTGGGCGCCCTGCCGGGAGGCGATCTCGCCGGTCGCCGACCACGCCACCACGGAGCGGGCGGCCAGCTGCACCGCCGCGTCGCACAGGGGGATCTCGACGAGTCCGCCGCGCCCGGTGCGCACCCGGCGCCGCAGGGCCGCGAGCACCACCCCGGTCGCCAGCGTCGCTGCGAACGGGTCGACCACCGTGCCCGTGAGCAGGGGCTCGCCGTCCGGGTAGCCGGTGAGCTCGGCGACGCCCGCGGCCGCGTTGACGGTGTAGGTGAATCCGGGGCGGTCGCGCCAGGGACCGTCCAGGCCCCAGGCCGGCATCCGGACCAGCAGCACGTCGGGGTTGAGCTCCTGGAGGCCGGCGAGGTCCAGCCCGCGCTCCTCGGTGACGCGCGGCAGGAAGTTCTCCAGCACGACGTCGCACCCGGCTGCCAGCCGGCGTACGACGTCGAGGCCCTCGGGCGTCGTGAGGTCGGCGGTGATGGCTCGCTTGCCCAGGTTGACGGCCGTGAAGGCGGCCGACCGCTCCCAGAAGCGGTCGACGCTCGCGGGGACCCCGGCGAACCGGATCAGGTCGGGGCGCCGTACCGCCTCGACCTTCACCACGTCGGCACCCAGCGCTGCGAGGGCGGAGGTCACCAGAGGGCCGGCCTGGAAGGTGCCCAGCTCGAGGACCCGCAGACCGGCGAGCGGCTGCTCGGGCGTGGCCGACGGGCCGACGGGGAGGCGGGACGCGTCGGTGTCGCGCAGCCAGCCTGGCAGCGCGTCGTCGGCGCCGACCTCGGCCAGCGGCTCGACGGGGGGCCCGGAGCCGGGCTCGCGGCCGTCCCGGAACGGGGGTCGAGGTCGCAGCCCCTCGCCGGAGGCCTGCGGGACGAACGACGAACGTGCCGCGAACGGAGGTAGCGACGTGATCGTCGACGGCGTACCGACCGGGACGATCGGCACCCGGTGCTGCGCGCCGAGCTCGACGAGGTCGTCGACGGTGTGGGCCGTGGTGAAGCGACGGATCAGCGGGGTCACCTCGTCGGCGAGGATCACCCGGTCGTTGAGCAGGTCGAACCGCGGGTCGTCCAGCTCGGACACCTGCGCCAGCGCCTTGAACGCCTGCCACTGCGGGTCGGTCACGCCGACGACGCAGACCCAGCCGTCGGCGGCTGGCTCGACGCCGGGCACGGGTGCCTGGGGCGTGGGATAGACGCCGTGGCCCTCGATGCCGGAGAACAGCCAGGGGTACTGCACCAGGGAGACCAGGGACTCCAGCACCGACACGTCGGCTGCGGTGCGGGTGCCGCCCGCGTCGCGCGACAGCAGGCCGGTCACGACGGCCTGCGCGGCGGCAGCGCCGGCCGTGAGGTCGCCGAGGTCGACGCCCGTGGGCACCGGCGGCCGGTCACCCGTCGGGTGCACCACGCAGATGCCGGCGCGTGCCTCGAGCGTCAGCTCGCTGGCGGGCACGCCGGCGAGCGGGCCGTCGAGCCCGTGGTCGGAGACCGCCACCGTGACGACGGTGGGGTCCTCCGTGCGCAGGTCTCGCACCAGCTCGAGGGACGCGGGGGCGTCGTCGTGCACCACCACGTCGACGCGACCGGCCAGTCCCGCGGAGCGCGCGGTCGTGACCGAGCGCTTCCCCGCGTGCAGGGCCTCGGCGTACGCCGGCTCCTCGGTGCGCAGCCGTACGCCGGCTGCGGGCTCGAGCAGCACGACGGTCGCGCCGAGGTCGCGCAGCAGGCGGCCGGCGTACGCCGTGGCGACCCGCTCGCCGACCTCCAGGACGGTGACGTTCGACAGCACGGCTCAGCGCCCCGTGAAGGTCGGGGTGCGGCGGTCGGCGAAGGCCTGCAGTCCTTCGACGAGGTCGTCGCTGCCGAGCACGTCGTCGAGCGCGCGCTGGTTCTCCTGCCACAGCGCGTCCTCGGGCAGCGAGAAGGCGCGGTCGCACACGCGACGGCTCGCACGCACCGCGGCCGGTCCGGCGGCCGCGACGAGCCGGGCGCGAGCGACCGCTGCCTCGACGACCTCGGGCTGGCCGCCCTCGACGAGCGTGCCGACGAGGCCTAGCTGGTGCGCCCGCTCCGCCGTGATCGCCTCCCCGGTGAGGAGCATGTCCATCGCCGTGGCGCGGCCGACGGCCCAGGCGAGGCGGAACAGTCCGCCGGCGCCCGCCACCAGGTTCCAGCGCACCTCGGCGAGCGCGAAGCTCGCCCGCCGCGTGGCCACGACCAGGTCGCAGGCGAGCACCAGCTCGAGCCCGCCGGACGTGGCGAGGCCGTCGACCGCGGCGACCACCGGCTTCGTGCGGGGGTAGGTCACGAACCCGGCGAAGCCGCCGCGCTCGGTGGCCGCCCGGTCGCCGCCCGACACCTCGTCGTCGATCGTGCGCAGGTCGTGCCCCGCGCAGAAGACCGGCCGCGGCTCGGTCACGCGGCCGGTGAGCACCGCGACCCGCAGGACGGGGTCGGCCTCGACCTCGACGACCGCGGCGCCGAGCGCGCGGGCGAGGGGCCCGTTGACGGCGTTGCGCGCCTCCGGTCGGTCGAGCGTGATCACCGCGACGTCGTCGCGCCGCTCCAGGTGCACCAGTGCCATGCGGGGACCGTAGGGCGGGCGACCGGCGGCCGATCAGGAGTGACTCCGGCAGCTGGAACGGGGCGCCACGGACCTGCCGGAGGCGGTCGTACGGTGCCGCCGTGACCGACGTACACGAGCTCGCCGCGGCCCTCCGCGAGCACCTCGGGGCTCGCGGGGAGACCGCGACCACCGAGGTCGAGCGCGGTGCGCTGCGCAGCTTCGCCCGGGCGACCGGGGACCCGCACCCCGTGCACCACGGCGACGTCGCCCCGCCGACGTACGTCGCGGCGCTGCGGGCGCCGCTGCCCGACCTGCCACGCCCCGCGGAGCCGTTCCGCAGCCACCTGCACACCGACGACGAGATCGTGCTCCACCAGCCGATCCGGGCCGGCGACGTCCTCGAGACCGTCGCGGAGCTCACCGACGTCTTCGTCAAGGAGGGTCGGGTCGGACCGATGCTGTTCACCCAGGTCACCTTCACCACGACGCGCGACGGTGAGCCCGTCAGCACAGTCGCCTGGACGGAGGTCGAGCACGCGTGACGACCGATCTCGCACCCGTCGCCGAGATCCGGACCGTCCGGGTCGGCGACGTGCTGCCCGAGCTGGTGCGGACCCCGACGACGACCCAGCTGGTGATGTACGCCGGCGCGGAGCACGACTACATGCCGGTCCACTTCGACCACCACTACGCCGTCGCCGCCGGCCAGACCGGGGTGATCACCCACGGCTGGCTGACCTTCGCTTTCCTCCTGCAGACGGTGACGACCTGGCTCCCGCCGGAGACCGCCCGCGTGGTGCAGGCCCGGTCCCGGTACCGGCGACCGACGTACCCGGGCCGCCCGGTCGTCTGCCGCGGCGTCGTGACCGCCGTCGACCCCACCGAGCACGGTCTGCGGATCGAGGTCCACGTCGATGCCTACGACGGGCACGGCCCGGATGCCGTGCTCACGACCACCGCCGACGCGGCGCTGCTGGTCCACCCCGACGCCCACCCGCACCCGAGGAGACACACACCGTGATGAACCTGGTACCCGACGAGGAGCTGACCGAGGTCGGCGACCTCGCCCGCAGCATCGGCGCCGAGCTGCTCGCCCCGGCCGCCCGCGACGCCGAGCGGGCAGGCGCCGTGCCCGACGACGTGTGGCGCAAGCTGTTCGAGACCGGTCTCGCCGTGCCGGTCCCGGAGGAGCACGGCGGTGGGGGTGTGCCCGACCCGATGACGATGCTCACCGTCGTGGAGAACCTCGCGCACGGTGACCCCGCGATCGCCCTCGCGGCGTACTGGAACGGCGCGGGCGCGCTGCTGCTGGCCGAGCACGGCTCGACGGAGCAGCACCAGCACCTCGCCGCGCTGGCGACCCAGCCCGAGCGGCGGACGGCCGTGGCGCTGCACGAGGGCTTCGGTCGTGGTGCGGCGGAGCTCGCCACCACGGTGCAGGTCGACGGCGACCACCTCCGACTGGTCGGCACCAAGCGTGCGGTCCCCTTCGCCTCCGACGCCGAGCTGGTGCTGGTCGTCGCGACCGACCCGGACGCCGGCGCCCTGCGCGTCGTCGTCGTCCCGGCCGGCGCCGCCGGGGTCACGGTCGTCCCGGACTCCGGCCGCCTCGCCCTGGACGCGGTCCGCGCCGCCGACGTGGACTTCGACGTCGAGCTGCCGGCGTCCGCGCTGCTCGGTGGGGCCGAGGCGCCCGCCGACGTCGAGGTGCTGGTGCAGCGCCTGCGACTGTGGGCGGCTGCCGCAGCGCTCGGCACGGCGCAGCGTGCGATCGAGTACGCCGCCGAGTACGCGACCGGGAGGATCGCCTTCGGCCAGCCGATCGGTGCCTTCCAGGGCGTGTCGTTCCCGCTCGCCGAGGCCTCCATGCGGATCGAGGCGGCCCGGCTCGAGCTGGTCGGTGCCGTGCTCGCCCTCGACGAGCGCCCGGCGACCGAGCACGACGACCTGGTGTCGCTCGCGGCGTCCTACGCCTACGGGGTCGGCACCCAGTCGACCCGCGACGCCGTGCAGACCCTCGGCGGCCACGGGTTCATCAAGGACCACCCGGTCGAGCTGTGGTACCGCTCGGCCGCCGCGATGGCCGCCCTCGACACCGACCCCGCCCGCGCGCCCTTCAGCGCCCGCCTCTGACCCCGCCACCCGAGAAGGTCCCGATGTACTCCCAGACCCTCAGCAAGCCCCTCCAGGACTACTCCCGCCAGCTGCGCGAGTGGTCGGCGTCCGAGTGCCGGCCGTACGCGCGCCAGGCCGACATCGACAAGCGCCGCCCCGACAACTGGCGCGAGATCCTCGACACCGCACCCATCCCGCTGGGCCGAGCCGACGTACCCGAGCCCGACACCGTGCCTACCTTCGAGGAGGGCCACTGGGTCTCGCACTTCGCCTTCTACGAGAACATCAACTACGGCGACGTGTGGGTGCACCCGACCCTCGGCAACGGCGGCATCGGGCACCTCGTCGTCCAGGCGATGGGCACGCCCGCGCAGATCGAGAAGTGGTACGACGACGTGTTCGTCGCCCAGCGCGGCGACACCGGCTTCGCGCTGACCGAGCCCGGCTTCGGCTCCGACACCTCGCAGGTGTCGACCACCGCCGTGCAGGACGGCGACAGCTGGGTCATCAACGGCACCAAGATGTACTGCACCGGCGGCGCGTTCGCCGACTACGTCGTCGTCTTCGCGACCATCGACAAGTCGAATGGTGCGCGCGGCATCAACGCCTTCATCGTCCCGCGGGGCACTCCCGGGTTCACCGTGGCCAAGGAGAACGAGGACAAGCTCGGCATCCGCAGCTGGACCACCTCGGAGCTCGTCTTCACCGACTGCGCCGTGCCGCTGGAGAACCGCCTCGGCTGGAGTGCCGAGGGCGGCGACGCCCAGGTCGGCAAGGGCCAGGGCGGCGCACTGAGCGCCCTGGCCTGGAACCGGCCCAACATGGCGGCGATGGCCATCGGTCTCGCCCAGGCGTCGATCGACACGGTCACCCCGATCCTCCGGGGGCAGCGCGCCGGCTTCACCCCGCAGCGCTGGGCCGCGGTCGAGCTGGACCTCGAGGCCATGAACGCCGCGCTCGAGCGCGGTCGCCGCCTCGGCTACCTCGCCCAGACCACCGTCGACCAGGGCGCGCCGAGCCGCACCCTGTCGGCAGCCTCCAAGGGGTACGTGCCCGAGACCGTCGAGCGCGTGATCCGGCACTGCATGCAGCTGCTCGGGCCTGAGGGCGCCAGCAAGGAGCTGCTGCTGGAGAAGTGGTACCGCGACTGCAAGATCATCGACATCTTCGAGGGCTCGGGCCAGGTGCAGCGCATCGTGGTCGGCCGGTCCCTCCTCGGCCGGCTGGCCGGCTGACGTGCGCGCCGCCGTCGTCGAGGAGCTCGGCGCGACACCGGTCGTACGCGACGTACCCGCTCCGGACCCGGCCACCGGCGACGTCGTGCGCATCTCGACGGCGGCTCTCAACCCCGCCGACCTGGTGTACGCCGCAGGCATCCGCCTGAAGCCACCGCTGCCCTACGTCCCCGGACTGGAGGGCGTCGGGCGGCTCGCCGACGGCAGGCGGGTATACGTGCCGATGGCGCCGGCACCGCACGGGACCTTCGCCGAGCAGGCCGTCGCCCGGCCCGGGACCGTCGTGGACGTGCCGGACGACGTCGAGGACGCCGACGCCCTCGGGGTGGGCGTCGCCGGCATCACCGGCCACCTCGCGCTCACCTGGAAGGGACGCCTGCGCGCGGGCGAGTCGGTGCTGGTCACCGGTGCCACCGGCGCGGTCGGCCAGGTCGTCGTCCAGGCGGCGCGAGCGCTCGGTGCCTCACACGTCGTGGCCGCCGGCCGCGACCAGGGCGTGCTGGCGTCGCTGCGCGCGCGAGGCGCCGACGAGACCGTCACGCTGGAAGGCGACTATCCCGCCGCCCTCGCCGAGGCCTCCGCCGGCGGGTTCGACCTGGTGGTCGACGCGCTGTTCGGCGAGCCCATGATGGCGGCGATCCGCGCGACCCGCATGGGTGGGCGCGTCGTCAACCTCGGCATGCGGGCGGGGCGGTCGATGCAGCTGGACGGCATCGCGCTCAAGGGCAAGGACCTGCTGTCGTGCAACATCGGTGACGCCCCGGACGAGGTCGTGTCCCGCTCCTACCGTGCCCTGCTCGGCATGGTGCGGTCCGGCGCGGTGCACACCGACCACGAGGTCGTGCCGCTCGACGACGTCGCCTACGCGTGGCATCGGCAGGACTCCTCGCCGCACGTGAAGCTGCTCATCGGGGTGTGACCGCCGGGCCGGCCGCGGTGACAAGGACCTTGACGTCGCGGGAGCGCCCGCCCGAGGAGAGGTGGTGGAGACCGCCGACCAGGAGGTCCTCCAGTGCGAGGGTCGAGGTCACCAGGGGTGACGGGTCGAGCAGGCCGGCGGCGACCGCGCCGACCACGGCGTCGACGTCGGACGGTGTGTAGGCGGCGCTCCCGTGCAGGTGCTTGCCCTCGCGGACCAGGCGGGTCAGGTCGACCGTCGGTGCGTCGTGGAACTCCGCGACCGCCACCAGGTGCCCGCCCGGGCGCAGCGCCCGCACCTGCTGGTCGACCACCGGACCGGCGGCACCTGCGGCGTCGTATGACACCGCGACGCCGGCGCCACCCGTCGCGGGTCGGACGAGCCGGTGCAGCGGGCCCTGCGCCGGGTCGAGACGCCGCGCGCCGAGCGCCGTCGCCGCCTCGGCGCGCACTCCGTCGCGCGCGCTCACCAGCACCTGCCGCACCCCGCGAGCGCGCAGGCACAGCACCAGGCCGAGACCGACCGGGCCTGCCCCCACCACGAGCACGACGTCGTCGGGTGCGACCTCGACCGCCGACACCGCGTGCCAGCACGTGGCCAGGGTCTCCACGAGCGCCCCGGTGCGCGCGGTGAAGGGCGGCGGGAGCGGGTGCAGCTGGTCCGCGGCGACGACGACGTACTCCGCGAAGGCGCCACCACCGCCGTGGATCCCCAGGAACGCCCGCTGCTCGCAGAGGTTCGGCTCACAGCGCCGACAGGTGGAGCAGGTACCGCACGCGAGCAGGGGTCGCACGGCCACCAGGCTGCCCACGGGAAGTCGAGCCGCCGGGCCGGTCGCGGTCACCGTGCCGGCCATCTCGTGCCCGAGCACGTGCGGACCGGCCGTCCCGACCAGCGGGTGGCGGTAGTCGGCCGGCACCGGGGCGTGCTCGTGGACCCACAGGTCGGTCCCGCAGATCCCGGCGGCCTCGATCCGCACCTGCACGTCGTCCGGGGCAGCCGGCACCGGGCGAGGCACCACGTCGAGCCGGGTGTCGCCGGGTCCGTGGACCCGCCAGGCGCGCATCGTGCGGGAGGACGTCGTACCGCTCACCCGCCCACCCTGTGGCCGGACGGGTGCGGGCCGGACGCGCCGGTTCCGGTGCCCGGAACCTCCGGTGTCCGGCTGCCGTGCCCGGGGCGAGGGTGTCGCTGCAGCGCCGCCCGCCCGGGCCGGCGCGCGAGAACGAGGAGGGTGCGATGACCGAAGCCACGCTGACCGAGGACCGGGCGACCCGGGTGCCGGCCGCCGTCCGTGCCGACCTCGAGCTGTTCCTCTACGAGGAGGCCGAGCTGCTCGACCAGTGGCGGCTGCACGAGTGGTTGGAGCTCTTCACGGCGGGGGCCCACTACCTCGTGCCGTCGACCGACCGACCCGACGGCGACCCAAGCACGGACCTCTTCCTCGTGCAGGACGACCGCTTCCTCCTGGAGCAGCGCGTCAACTCGATGCTGACGCGAGCGGCGCACGCGGAGTACCCGCACTCGCGCACCCGGCGGATGGTCGGCAACGTGCGGGCCTGGTACGTCGAGGAGGGTCACGTGCGGCTGCGCGCCAACTTCCTGGTCAACCGGACCCGCAACGGTGCCGTCGACACCTACATCGGGACGTACCGGCACGTCCTCGAGGAGGCGCCGGAGAGCCCTCTGGGCTACCGCTTCGTGGAGCGCAAGGCGGTCCTCGACCTCGAGCACCTGCGCCCCCACGGCAAAGTGAGCATCATCCTGTGAGCCGGCTGGCCGGCAAGGTCGCCGTCGTCACCGGTGCCAGCCCCAACATCGGTGGCGCGCTCGCCCGCGGCTTCGCGGAGGAGGATGCGCACGTCGTGTGCACCGACGTCGACGAGGCGTCGGCGGCGAAGTGTGCCGCGTCCGTCGAGGAGGTCGGCGGGCAGGCCCTCGCGATCGTCGGGGACGTCACGGACCCCGAGCATGCCACCGAGGTCGTCGCCGCGGCCGAGGAACGCTGGGGTCACGTCGACGTCCTGGTCAACAACGCGGTCTGGTTCAACCAGAAGGGGCTGATGACGATGCCCCTGGAGGACTACCGGCGCCAGCTCGACATCATCCTGGGCGGGGCCTTCCTGTTCACCCGGGCGGTCGCCGCATCCATGATCAGCACCGGCACCGCCGGCAGCATCATCAACGTCCTGTCGACGGCCGCGTGGCAGGGCCAGCCGGGCAACATCGGCTACTCGACGGGCAAGAGCGGCCTGGTCAACTTCACCCGGTCCGCCGCGATGGAGCTCGCTGAGCACGGCATCCGGGTCAACGGGCTCACGCCGACCGCGACCCAGCCGGAGGACCCGGACGTCATCGCCCGGATGCAGGCCATGTCGGGCGCCCCGAGCCCGTGGCCGATGGACTTCACCGGCCAGTTCCCGATGCGGCGGCTGCCCACGCCGCGCGACTACGTGCCGGCAGCCGTCCTGCTCGCCAGCGACGAGTCGGCGATGATCACGGGGACCAACATCACCGTCGACGGTGGTGCGACCGCCAAGTACTGGCCCTGGACTCCCCACGCCTGACCGGCGGAGGGTGGTTCCGACCACCGGAACGACGGCTCTCCTGAACGGTCGTTCGGGCGAGACTGACGTGATCTGGGTCACCGACGACCCGGTCCCGTTCGAGGAGGTTGCAGTGATCGAGACGCTGGAGGCGCCCGCCGCACCCGAGGTGCGCGAGGCGGAGTCGGTGCAGTCGTCGGCGTCCAAGGCGCTGGCCCTGCTCGAGGCCATCACCCGCCACCGTGGGGCGACGTTCGGGGTCACCGAGGTGGCCACGGACATCGGCGTGCCCAAGTCGACCGCCCACCGTCTCCTGAAGACCCTCGAGGAGCACGGCTTCGTGGGCCGCAGCGGTGCCCGCTACCGCGTCGGCGGCACCTTCTACGAGCTGGTCGAGGCCGCGCGGTGGTCGGAGTACGGCGACCTGCGTGCCGCGTCGCCGCGAGCGCTCGGCTGGCTCTTCGAGCGCGCCGACGCCATCGCCGTGCACATCGCCGTGCTCAGCGGTGGGGACGTGCTCTACCTCGACAAGGTCACCCGACCGGCCGGCACCCGACTGCCCAGCCGGGTCGGCGGGCGGTTCCCCGCCTCGTGCACCGCGCTCGGCAAGGCGATGCTGGCCTTCAGCCCCCCGGACACGGTGCAGGCCGTGCTCGACCGCCCGATGGCGCGGGCGACGCCCTACTCCGTCGTCCAGCGCCGCCAGTTCGTCGAGCAGCTCGCGGTCGCCCGGCGCCTCGGGTACGCCGTCGAGCGGGAGGAGTCGTGCCACGGCACCGTCTGCGTGGCGGCCCCGGTGATCCACGAGGGCCAGCCGGTCGCGGCGGTCTCACTCTGCGTCCCGACGATGGGACTGGGCCGGGCCGCGGAGCAGCGACTCGGGTCGTTCGGGCGACTCGCGGGCGAGGCTGCCGTCAAGGTCGCCGAGATGCTGCCCGCCTCGTGACGACGTCCAGCGGGGTGGTCCGGCCCGACGAGAGCCTCGCCGGGCACCTGCGTCACTGGGCCGCGGCCCGCGGTGGCGAGCCCGCACTGTCCTGCGAGGACGTCACCCGTACCTGGGCGCAGCTCCATGACCGGTGCAGCCGGTTGGCGCAGGCCCTCGTCGCTGCGGGCGTGCGTCCCGGCGACCGGGTGGCCCACCTCGGTCTCAACGGCGCCGAGGCCCTGGAGCTTCTGCTGGCGTCGGGCATGGCCGGCGCCGTGCACACGGGGGTGAGCTGGCGGTTGTCCCCGCGCGAGACCGAGGCCGTGCTCGCGCACGCCGGAGTGAGCGTCCTCGTGGTCGCGCCCGAGCAGGCCGAGGTGGCCGAGGCGCTCCGGAGCACCCTCCCCGCGCTGGAGCGGGTGGTGGTCACCGGGGACTCCTACGAGGAGTGGCTCGCCGCGCACCCGGCCGACGACCCGATGGTCGCCGTCAGCGGCGACGACCTCGCGCTGATGATGTACACCTCGGGCACCACCGGGCTGCCCAAGGGCGTGACCTTCACTCATCGCGGCTTCCGGGCGACCGCGATGATGGAGGGTCCGACCGGCACGGACGTGAGCTCCACCGCTCTGGTCGCCATGCCGCTGTTCCACTCCGCCGGCCTGTCGTTCGCGGTGATGGCCCTGGGCGCGGGTGCGCACATCGTCGTGGCACGGGAGGCCAAACCGAGCCACCTGCTGGACCTGCTCGAGCGCTGGCGGGTGACCGTCACGATGCTCGTCCCCGCGGTGCTGCGCACGGTCGTCGCCGAACCGGGGCTCGACCGCCGCGACCTCTCCGCGCTGCGCACGATCGTGTACGCCGCGTCCCCGGTGTCACCGGAGCTGCTCAGCCGCTGCCTGGACCTGCTCGACGTACGGATGATCCAGAACTACGGGTTGACCGAGACGCAGTCGGCCACGGTGCTCAGCCCCGAGGACCACCTCGACCGCGCCCGACCACACCTCCTGGAGTCGGCCGGGCGCGAGGCGCCCGGTGCGCGGGTCCAGGTGCGGGGTGCCGACGGGGCGCTGCTGCCCGACGGCGAGGTCGGCGAGGTGTGGGTGCACACGCCGGCGGCGATGGCCGGCTACTGGGACGACCCGGAGCAGACGCGCCAGACGGTCGACGACGCCGGGTGGATCCGGACCGGCGACGCCGGCTGCCTGCGCGACGGCTACCTGTACCTGCGCGACCGCATCAAGGACATGATCGTGAGTGGCGGGATGAACGTGTACCCCGTCGAGGTGGAGAACGTCCTGCACGAGCACCCCGCCGTCCGCGACGTCGCGGTCATCGGCGTGCCGTCCGAGCGCTGGGGCGAGACCGTCCTCGCCGTCGTCGTCACCGACGTCCCCGCGCCGTCGGTCGAGGAGCTGGTCGCGCACTGCCGGGACCGTCTGGCGGCGTACAAGTGCCCGACCCTCGTGGAGGTCGTCACCGAGCTGCCACGCAACCCGTCCGGCAAGGTGCTCAAGCGGGTGCTGCGCGAGCCGTACTGGGCCGGTCGCGACCGCCGTATCGGCTGACCGGCCGGCAGCGGTCCGTGGGATGTTCCGGCGCCTAGAACGAGCCCTCGGCGCCACCGGCGCGCCTTCCTAGGGTCGACGACGCGTACCCGCCCGTGCCCAGGAGGCAGCAGATGGATCTCGACGTGACCCTCCCCCGGATCGAGCCTGCGCCCGCGGTGCTGGCTGCCGGAGGACGGGAGCACGCGACGGCCTCGATCCGGCTCGGCGGGGTGCCCCGAGGCGTGGCGGTCCTCCTCGTCGAGGACCACGACCCGGTCCGCGGGGCGTCGGAGCCGATGAACGCCCTCGTCGAGCACGGCTTCGAGAGCCTGGCGGCCTCGGTCGCAGGGCTCGAAGCCCTCGCGTGCGACCGGCTGGTCGCAGGACTCCTCGAGGAGGTCACCACCTGGGACTGGTCACCGGAGCAGGTGGGGCTCGTCGGCTGGGGGCGCGGCGGCACCGCTGCGCTGCACCGCTGCGCCACCGGCGACCTCGGCGCGGCAGTGGGGATATCGCCGGCACTCGCCGACGTGCGCGAGATCGCCTGCGCGGACGCTCCGCGGAGCCCCTGGCTCGGCATGGTCGGCGAGCTCGCTCCGGACACCGGGCTGGCGGAGGAGGTCGGGTCCCTGCTGGACGGCGCCCCCGCCTTCACCCAGCTCGTGGTCTACCCCGGGGTCGGGCCCGACTTCCACCGCGACGCCGCACCCGCCCTCGTCCACGCCGCCGCCTTCGACTGCTGGCAGCGGGTCGTGGAGTGGCTCAACGTCCGCGTCAGCCCCCGACCCACGCCGTACGCCGAGCTCTGGGAGCTGCGGCAGCACCACTCGTCCGACGTCCCGACACCCGAAGGAACACCCCGATGACCGACACCCTCCCGGGCGGGTCCGCCCCCGCCCGTCCGCAGTACGTCGACGACGACCGGGACGCGCCGCGCTTCCGGGTCAACCGCCGGGCGATGGTCGACGACGACGTGCTCGCGCGAGAGCGGGACCGCATCTTCGACAAGGTCTGGCTCTACATCGGCCACGAGACCGAGCTGGCCAAGCCGAACGACTTCAAGACCCGCACCGTCGCCGGCCGCCCGCTGATCTTCGCGCGCGACAAGGCCGGTCAGATCCAGGTGTGGGTCAACTCCTGCCCGCACCGTGGGGCGATGATCTGCCGCGAGAAGGAGGGCAACGCCCGCTTCATGACGTGCTTCTACCACGGGTGGAGCTTCAACACCTCGGGCAAGCTCGTCTCGGTGCCCGGGGACACGTCGTACGGCCGCGACTTCGAGCGACCCGGGCTTGCCGCGCCGGCCCACGTCGACTCCTACCGGGGCTTCGTCTTCGTCAGCTTCAACCCCGACGTCGAGGACCTCGTCGACTACCTCGCCGAGGCCGCGGAGTTCCTCGACCTGGTCTGCGACCAGTCGGAGAGCGGGATGCGGGTCCTCGAGGGCACCCACGAGTACTCCGTGAAGGCCAACTGGAAGCTGCTCGTCGAGAACAGCTACGACGGCTACCACGCGGTGTCCACGCACCAGCGCTACTTCGAGATGGTCGCGGCCTCCGGTGTGGAGCTGGACGCTACCCGGCTCGGCGACTCCATCGGCGTCGACCTGGGCAACGGGCACGCCGCGTCGGTCGGAGGGCCCGGCACGGGCGGGCTGTTCGGCCGGCCGCTGTCGGAGGCCGCGATCGCCGAGAAGGAGGCTCGCTTCGCGAGCTTCCGCACGCGCTTCGGCGAGGCCTGGGTCGACCGGATGACCGGCGCCCGCAACCTCGTGATCTTCCCCAACCTCGTCGTCATCGACCTGGTGATGGGGGTCGTCATCCGCAAGATCGACCCGGTCCGGCCCGACTACATGGAGGTCACGGCCTGGGAGCTGGTCCCGCCCGAGGAGGGCGACGAGCTGAAGCGGCAGCGGCTGGACAACTTCCTGACGTTCTGGGGTCCCGGCGGCCTGGCCTCGCCCGACGACGTGGAGGCCCTGGAGACCTGCCAGCGGTCGTTCGCCGCGCACCGCGAGCTCTCCTGGAGCGACGTGTCCCGCGGCATGTCGAGTCCGGTGGCGCTCGGCTCCGACGAGCTCCAGATGCGCACCTGGTGGCGTCGTTGGGACGCCCTGGTCAACGACGTCGAGCACGCCGACGAGCCGCACGACCCGCCGAGCGAGCGGTTCCGCGGGCGCCGCCTGGAGCTCGAGCCGGTCGAGACGACGAGCTCCTGACGCCCGTTCCGAACGACGCCGGTGCCGAGCTGCGGCGCCGGCGTCGTCGTTCCGCCGGGCGGGACCGCGGGTGTCGGCTGAGGCGCGCCGTCGAGAGCCTGACACCCCTGGTCGGAGCGGCCGGTGCACCGACCGCAGGTCCGTTCCGATCGTCGGAACTCGCGGTGTCGTCGCAAAAGTAGCGCCGGTCACACTGACCGCACCCTGAAGGATGAGGAGAGCCTGGTGACCACACTTGTCGTCGACGACCTGTCGATGCGGTTCGGCGGCATCACCGCCCTGGACGGACTCACGATGCGCATCGAGTCCGGGCAGATCTGCGGACTGATCGGGCCGAACGGCGCCGGCAAGACCACGCTCTTCAACTGCGTGAGCCGGATCTACCAGCCCACCAGCGGGTCGATCCGTCTCGACGACCTCGACCTCCTCTCGATGCCGGCCCACGGCATCGCCGCGAAGGGTGTCGCGCGCACCTTCCAGAACCTCGGCCTCTTCCCGTCGCTGACGTTCCTCGAGAACACGATGGCGGGGTCCTACCCGCGCGGCCGCAGCGGCTTCGTCCGGTCCCTCCTGCGCTGGGGCACCGGGTCGGAGGAGACCCGGCTGCGTGCCCGTGCCTACCGCCTCCTCCAGCTGCTGGACCTCGAGCACCTCGCCTTCCAGCCCGCGGCCGACCAGCCGTTCGGCACGCTCAAGCGCCTCGAGCTCGCCCGGGCCCTCGCGGCCGAGCCCCGACTGCTGCTGCTCGACGAGCCCGCCGGCGGCCTCACCCACGGCGAGGTCGACGAGCTCGCCGACACGGTCCGCCGCGTGCGCGACACACTCGACGTCACCGTGCTGCTCGTCGAGCACCACATGCCGATGGTGATGGGCATCTCCGACCACGTCGTGGCGATGAACTTCGGTCGCAAGATCGCCGAGGGTCGACCGGACGAGGTCCGCCGCGACCCCGAGGTCGTCGCTGCCTACCTGGGGACGAGCGCATGAGCCTCCTCGAGGTGCGCGACATGCACGCCGGGTACGGCGGCGGCGACGTGCTCCACGGCGTCGACCTGACCGTGCACGCGGGCGAGGTCGTGGTCGTGCTCGGAGCGAACGGCGCCGGTAAGACCACGCTCATGCGGGCGGTCTCCGGGATGATCCCGCGTCGCGGCTCGGTCGAGCTGGACGGCACGAGCATCGTGCGGGAGTCCGCGGACGGGATCGTCCGACGCGGGGTCGCCCAGGTCCCTCAGGGACGCGGCACGGTCGTGGACCTCACGGTGGAGGAGAACCTCCGCGCCGGTGCCCACGTACGCCGTGGCAAGGGCCTCGCGGAGGACCTCGACCGCTGGTTCACCACCTATCCGCGACTGGCCGAGCGAAGGCGCCAGAAGGCCGGCCTGCTGTCAGGCGGCGAGCAGCAGATGCTCGCCATCTCGCGAGCCATGATGAGCCGACCGCGACTCCTCCTGTGCGACGAGCCCAGCCTCGGCCTGTCGCCCCTCCTCACCGAGGAGCTCTTCGCCTCGCTGACCAGCATCAACCAGGAGCTCGGCATGGCCATCCTCGTGGTCGAGCAGAACGCCATGATCGCCCTCGGCATCGCCAGCAGGGGCTACCTCCTCGAGGTCGGGGACCTCGGCCCGTCCCGACCCGCCGACGAGATCGCAGCAGACGACTCCATCCGCGCGGCCTACCTGGGAGCCTGACATGGACCTCTTCGTTGCACGCGTCGTCGACGGCTTCAACAACGGCGTCATCTACGGGTTCCTGGCGCTCGCCCTGGTCTGCGTCTACCGAGGCACCGGCCACCTCAACCTCGCGCAGGGCGAGATGGCGATGTTCTCCGCGTTCACCGCCTACGCCTTCTACGCCGCCGGTCTCCCGGTCGTGCTGGCGATCCTCGGCGCGTGCGTCGTCGGCTTCATCGCCGGTGGGGTGGTCGAACGAGTCCTGATCCGACCGCTCGGGCACCACGCGGACTACTCGATCCTCCTCGTCACGATCGGGCTCTTCCTCATGCTGAACGCCGGGGCGGGCGTGATCTGGGGCGGTGATCCCCTGCCGTTCCCGGCGCCGGTGCCGTCGACACCCGACGACTACATCTCCTTCCTGGGGACCCGCCTCCGCTACCAGCAGATCCTGGTCTTCGTCGTGCTCGTCGTGGTGATGGTGGGTCTGTTCCTGCTCTTCCGCTTCACCCGGCTCGGCCTGGCGATGCGAGCAACGGCGAGCAACCCCGACAGCGCCCGCTTGATGGGCATGCGCGTCAACCAGATCAACGGCCTCGGCTGGATGATGGCCGCCGGAGTCGGCGCGCTCATCGGTGCGCTGGTCGCCCCGTCGACCACGCTCACGACCGGGATGATGTTCAACTTCCTCATCTACGCCGCGGCGGCAGCGACCCTCGGCGGCTTCGACAGCCCGGTCGGCGCCGTGCTCGCCGGGATCGTCCTGGGCGTCGTCGAGAACCTCGTCGGCTCCTACGTCGACTGGGTCGGCAGCGACCTCAAGCAGGCGGTCGCACTGGTGATCCTCCTGGCGGTGCTCATGGTCCGCCCGACCGGCCTGTTCGGCACCAAGAAAGTGGAGCGCGTCTGATGAGCCTTCCCTACCGGATCCCTGCGGGCAGCCCGCTCGACCGCGGCTGGCGTCTGGCCCGCGTGGCAGCCGTGGTCGTCCTGGTCCTCGCACTGCCGTACCTCGTGGCGACGTTCCAGCTGAGCCAGATCACCAGTGCGCTGATCCTCGCCGTCGCTGTGGTCGGGCTCAACCTGCTCTCCGGGTTCGCCGGCCAGATCTCGCTCGGTCACGCTGCCTTCTTCGGGATCGGTGCCTACACGACCGGTGTGATGACCGTGACCTACGACTACGGCGCCTGGACCTCGTTCGTGGTCGGCATGCTGCTGTGCTTCGTCGTCGGGGTAGCGGTGGGTCTCCCGGCGCTGCGGGTCCAGGGCATGTACCTCGCCCTCGTCACGCTCGCCGTCGGCGTCCTCCTGCCGAGCCTGATCCGGCGCTTCGACGACCTCACCGGCGGGTCCTCGGGCCTCTTCGGCATGGAGCTGGCGCCGCCCGACACCGCGTACTTCGCCGGCCGCGCCGGCGAGACCGTGTGGATGTACTACGTGACCGTCGGCGCCCTCGTGCTGTCCTGCCTCGTCGTCTGGAACCTCATGAACGGCCGGATGGGCAGGGCCGTCGTCGCCCTCCGGGACAACGAGGCCGCCGCCATCGTCATGGGCGTCAACCGGGCCTTCGTCCGCACGGTCGTCTTCGGCATCTCCGCGGCGATCGCCGGGCTGGCCGGCAGCCTCTTCGCCGTCAGCGCCGGGGTCCTGACGCCGGAGTCGGTCAGCCTGCTGCTGACGATCAACCTCCTGGTCGCCATGGTCCTCGGTGGCCGAGCCAGCTTCTGGGGGCCGGTGTTCGGTGGTCTGATCATCTACTTCGTCCCGATCTGGACCAGCGACCTGAGCCAGGGCCCCATCTCCGGGGTCCTCTTCGGTGCCCTCGTGATCGCCCTGGTCTTCCTCATGCCGGGTGGTCTCACAGGTGGTCTGACCTCGTTGGTCCACCGGGTCGTCGTGGTCGAGCCGCGTCCACCCGTCGACCTCAACGAGGACCCCGTCCCCGACGCCGTCCCGCCCGACCGGCCCGAGGGGCCGGGGGAGGAGCGGGTGCCCGCAGGGCACACCGCCACCGGCTGACCTGCACCGCGCACGACCCGTCCTGTCCGCAACCCAGCGCCCACGTCTCCTCGGGGGGCTGCTGGGTCGACCCGTCACACCCACACGGGCTCTCGTGGGCCGTCCGGCCCCGCCCGAGAAACACCCGAGAAGGAACCGTCATGACCCTGACCAAGAAGCCCCTCGCCCTCGTGGTGGCGTCGCTGTCGGCCCTGGTGCTGACCGCGTGCGGCGCCGCACCCGGATCGGACAGCAGCAGCGCCAGCACCGACGACGACGCCGCGGTCTCCGCGGCGGAGGAGCTCGGCATGGACCTCGCGGACTGCCCTGCCGGCGTCACCGAGCCGCTCCCGGCCGAGGCCAACGTCGGTCTCACCCTGCCGCTCACCGGAGGCCCGGCCACCGCCTTCGCCGTCCTCGGCCCGGGCGCACAGGCGGCGCTCGAGGAGGCCAACGCGACGGCCGGCCTCGACACGTCGTTCAACGTCATCCAGAAGGACGACCAGTTCCTCCCGGACAAGACGCTCGCCGCGACGCAGGAGCTCGTCCAGAAGGACCAGGTCGTGGCGATGACCGCGGTCGTCGGCACCGCCGGCGTCATGGCGATCCGCGACATCCTCCGTGAGGACTGCGTGCCCGGCGTGAGCATGGCGGCGGGTGGCGTCGGCGCCATCGACCCGGAGTACCCGGAGATCGTCCAGGGCGTCGTGCCGTTCACCCTCGACGCGCGGATCTGGGTCGAGGCCGTCAACGAGCGCTACCCCGACGGCGCCAAGATCGCCACCTTCATCGGCAACACCGAGTCCGGCAAGGACTACGGGGAGCAGATCGACCGGTGGCTCGAGGAGACCGGGTCGGCCAGCGAGATCGTCAGCGCCGAGACGATCGAGGCGGCCGACGCCGCGTCGCCGTCTTCGCAGGTCACCACGATGCGCAACAGCGGCGCCGACGTCCTCTTCGCAGCGCCCACCGGTGGGCAGTGCATCTCGATGCTCACCGAGATGGCCAACCAGGGCTGGGAGCCCGAGACGTTCCTGACCACCAACTGCGCGTCCTCGACGTACTTCGGTGCGGCGGGACCCGCTGCCGACGGCGTGCAGACCGTGCAGTCCTTCAAGGACATCAACTCGCCCCGCTTCGCCGGTGACGAGGGCATCGCGGCGGTCCGTGACGCCCTGACGGAGTACGCCCCGGACGCGGACGTCGAGAACACCACGACCTACAGCGGCTACTTCTACGCCGAGACGCTCGTGGAGGCGGCCAAGGCGGCTGCGGAGTCGGACCTCGGCCTCAGCCAGCTCGGCATCATCTACGCGGCCCGCCACCTCGACTTCCACTCGCCGCTGCTCATCGACGGCGTCGACTTCACCGTCAACGGGACCGAGGACATGGTCCCGATCGAGGCGGCCGAGCTGAACACGTGGTCGGTCGACGACGGCGGTTTCGTCCAGGGCGAGCTCTACGACTTCGAGGGCGAGCTCACCGAGTAGTCGAGGCGTCCCGGGGCCCTTCGCGGCGGACCCGGACGGCGTACGGCCCCCATCCGGAGCACCGGGTGGGGGCCGTCGTCGTTCCAGGGGGCAGAACGCGCCCTGTGGCGGACGCGCGGGCGCTGACGACACTGCGCGGCATGACTGCGGAAGGAACCACGATGACCGATCGCCTGCGGGTCTGCGCCGTCGACGAGCTGGACCCGGGCACCTCGATGACCGTGGCCGGCACGTCACCGGCGATCGCGCTCCACCGGACCGAGGGCGGCGACTTCTTCGCCACTGCGGACAGCTGCTCCCACGAGGAGTGGTCGTTGGGGGAGGAGGGCGACCTCGAGGGCGACGAGCTCGTCTGCCCGCTCCACATGGCCCGCTTCGACCTCCGCTCCGGCAAGCCGCTGTGCCTGCCCGCCACTCTCGCGCTCGCGACGTACCACGTCGTGGTCGAGGGTGGCGAGGTCTTCGTCGCGGCCACCTGACGAACCCCTGTCCGGCGGTTCCAGCCACCGGCACCGAGCGTTGTCGCCCGCCGGTCCGAGGTCGAGCGTGGACGTCGTGAAGATCCTTGTCGTCGGCACCTCCGTGGCCGGTACCCGTACCGCGCAGGCGCTGCGCTCGCGCGGGTTCGACGGAGAGCTGGTGCTGCTCGGTGAGGAGGTCCACCTCCCCTACGACCGGCCGCCGCTCTCGAAGGAGCTGCTGGCACCCGACGCCTCCGACGAGGCCCCGCTGCTGGTGCCTCGCGATGCGCTCGACGCGCTCGAACTGCGGCTGGAGCTCGGGCAGCGCGCGACGTCCCTGGACCCGCGGTCCCGGGTGGTGACCACGGACGACGGCTCCGAGCACCCCTACGACCGCCTCGTGGTCGCCACCGGTGCCGACGCCCGCCGCCTCCCCGGGACCGACGGACTGGGCGGCGTCCACACCCTGCGCACCTGGGACGACGCCCGGGCGCTGCAGCAGGCCCTGCCCGCCGCCCGGAGCGTGGTGGTCGTCGGGGCCAGCTTCATCGGCGCCGAGCTCGCCTCCGCCGCCGCAGCCCGGGGTACCTCGGTGACGCTGGTCGAGATGCAGCCCGTGCCCCTGGCCCACGTGCTGGGCCCCGAGGTCGGTGGCCGGCTCGCCGCGATCCACGAGGAGAGCGGCAGCACCCTGCTCACCGGGGTCGGCGTCGCAGCTCTCGAGGGCGACGCGCACGTGACCGGTGTCGTGCTCACGGACGGCCGCCGGCTCCCGGCGGACCTCGTCGTGGTCGGCGTCGGCGCGGTGCCGCGCACCGAGTGGCTGGAGGGTTCCGGGGTGGTCGTCGCCGACGGCGTCCGCTGCAGCGAGGACCTCCGCGCCGAGGGCGTCGATGACGTCTGGGCGGCCGGAGACGTCGCGCGTCGTACGCACCCGCTCGACGGCGTCGACGGGCGCGTCGAGCACTGGACCAACGCCAACGAGCACGCCGACGTGGTGGCCGCCTCGATCACCGGCGGTCCCGCGCCGCCGCCCGCGCCGCCGTACGTCTGGTCAGACCAGTACGGGCACCGGATCCAGATCGTCGGGCGCCCCGCTCTCGGTGCGCTCGTGCACGTGGCGGGGACCCTCGGCGGCGGCGACCTGGTCGCGGCGTACGCCGACCCCACCGGCGTCCTGGTCGGCGCCGTCGTGGTCGACGACCCCCGCGCACTCATGCGCTGTCGCAAGGCCGTCACCCGCCGGGCTGCCTGGACCGACAGCGGTCTCGTGCCCGCCACCGCCTGACCGACCTCCCCGTCGCGGTCCGACCAGGCCGCACCACCGGACACCACCGGACACCACCGGACACCACCCGCACGACACGAAGGAGCGACCACATGACGTTGACCGACGAGGGCCTGATCGATGTCCCCGGGATGATGAGCCGCTGGGTCCGCCTGCCCAACGGCGCCCGCGCGCACTACATGACCTCCGGCACGAGCGGCCCCGCCGTGATCCTTCTGCACGGCGGGCTGCCGGGCTCCTCCGGTCTGGCCGGGTGGCGCTTCATGGCGCCGTTCCTCGGCGAGAACGGCTTCCGTGTCTACTGCCCGGACATGCCGGCCTTCGGACTGTCCGACGACCGCGAGGAGTACCGCCCGCGGGGCATCCACGACTTCGTCGACTTCGTGCAGATGTTCGCCGACGCGCTCTGCCTCGACGAGTTCCACCTCGCCGGGAACTCCATGGGCTGCATGAACACCACCAACTACGTCGTCGCCCACCCGGAGCGGGTGCTGAGCTTCGCGCTCATCGCAGGCGACATCGGCGACGTCGTGCCGCCGGGTCTCAAGCCGCCCGCCAAGGTCGAGCTCACCCAGTACGACGGCACCCGCGACGGGATGCGCCGGATGATGGAGGCGATCATCTACCGCGGCGAGGCCATCTCCGACGACCTGATCGAGATGCGCTACCAGGCTGCCGAGCGCGGCAAGGCCGGACACGCGTCGTTCTGGCCCTCGCTCCTGCAGTACGGACGGATCATCCCGTGGGAGTCGCCCAACCTCGAGGCGCGGCTGTCGACCAAGGGCCGGCTCGACGCCCTCGACGTCCCGGGGATCTACCTCTACGGGACCGAGGACGTCCTGACCCCGGTCGAGTGGGGCTTCGAGCAGGAGAAGGTGCTCCCGAAGGTGCAGTTCTTCTACCCCGAGGAGTGCGGTCACCAGGGGCAGACCGACCGGCCCGACCTCTTCAACCCGGTCTTCCTGGAGTTCTTCCGCGACGGCCAGGTGTCGCGCCGCACCGCCGACGCCGCTGGCGTCTCCAAGCTGCGCGCGGAGAACCCCGACCTGGTCGCCCAGGCCTGACCACCGACCCACCACCTCGACCGAGGAGACCCACATGGCCGACGTCATCGGACTGGGCATCACGCACTACCCGCTGCTCGCGGGCGCGGACACCCACATGGCGAACCTGCTCAAGTCCACCCTGAAGGACCCGGACATCCCTGCCGAGCTCAAGGACCCCGCGAGCTGGTCGGAGCAGGCGCAGCGGGAGTGGGGTGACGACGAGGGCACCAGTGCCGCCGCGGGACACCGCGCGCAGCTGCTCGCCGGGCTCGCGAAGTGTCGCGCCGAGCTCGACGCCTTCGAGCCCGACGTGGTCGTCGTCTGGGGCGACGACCAGTACGAGAACTTCCGCGAGGAGGTGATCCCGTCGTTCTGCGTCCTCGCCTACGAGGACACCGACATCGACCCGTTCGCAGTCCTCGGCATCCTCAAGATCCCGAACGCCTGGGGCCTGCCCGACAACCAGTCCTTCACCATGCGCGGAGCACCGGACTTCGCCAAGGGACTCGTCAGCGACGTCATCTCCGGCGGGGTCGACTGCGCCTACTCCTACCGCAAGCGGGAGGAGACGCACTTCCCGCACGCCTTCGCCAACACCCAGATCTTCCTCGACTGGGACCACGTCGGGAAGGAGTTCCCCTACCCGATGGTCCCGGTCGCGGTGAACTGCTACGGCGAGCACGTCATCGCCCGCCGCGGCGGCATCGCCAGGTTCGCCGAGATCCAGAAGGGCGAGGTACTCGACCCTCCCGGACCGTCGCCCAAGCGCTGCTTCGAGCTCGGTCGCTCCATCGCGCGGTCGATCCGCGAGAGCGGGAAGAGGGTCGCCCTCGTGGCGTCGTCGAGCTGGTCGCACGCCTTCCTCTACGACAAGGGCTGGCACCTGCGACCCGACACCGAGTCGGACCAGCGGCTGTACGACGCGATGCTCGCCGGCGACTACGACGCCTGGCAGGAGGTCACCGCCAAGGAGATCATCGAGTCGGGCCAGCACGAGATGCTCAACTGGTTCTGCCTGCTCGGTGCGGTCGACGAGCTCGGCCTGGAGCTGGAGTGGAGCGACTTCGTGACGACGGAGATCTTCAACTCCAACAAGACCTTCGCGGTCTTCAAGTAGTGATGAGCACCGCGCCGCCGACGACGTCGGCCGGGCTACCACTGCACCTGGAGGACGTGACGCCCGCGTGGCTCACGTCGGCACTGCAGCGTCGCTTCCCGGGGACGACGGTCACGGCCGTACGCCGGGACCGGGAGTTCTTCGGCACCGCGGCCTCGGCCAGGCTCCACCTGGACTACGCCCCCTCCGGGCCGTCGGGTCCCGCCAGCGTCCACGTGAAGGGTGGGTTCGACGACACCTGGCGCAAGCGGGTGTGGATGGCGCTCCAGCAGGAGGTCCGCTTCTACACCGACGTCGCCGAGGATGCCGGTCTGAACGTTCCGGAGGCCTACTTCGCCGGACTCGACGACTCACCGCAGGGCGTGCTCGTCATGGAGGACCTCGCGGCCCGCGGCGTGAGCTTCGGGCAGAACATGCTGCCCGTGACCGCCGACCACGTCGCCGGGGTCCTCGAGGCCGTCGCCGGGATGCACGCGTCCTGGTGGGGGTCGCCGCGGTTGGCGAGCATGGCCGGCTGGGAGCAGCCTCAGCGGACGTTCCTGTCCTACCTCTTCCGGCCGAAGCACTGGGACGTCCTCGTCGACTGGACCAACGGCGACCTGCTCGTCGAGGCGGTCGGCACGGCCGAGAACGCCGTCGCCGCGCTCGAGCGGCTGTGGTCCTGGTGCGACGTGCAGCCAGCGACCTTCCTGCACGGCGACCTGCACGGGGGCAACCTCTTCTACGAGGCGGACGGCAGCCCTGGGTTCCTTGACTGGCAGCTGTGCTTCGCCGGCACGTACAGCCACGACATGGCGTGGGTCATCATCACGGCCCTCGACGTGGAGACCCGACGACAGCACGAGCGCGACCTGGTCGAGACGTACCACGACGCGCTGCGCGGGCACGGCGCACCGGCGCCGCCGCTCGACGACACCTGGGCGGCGTACCGGCGGCAGACGGCGCACGCCGTCGCGTCGTACGGCGCGGTCCCGCGTGACAACGGCCCCCGGGAGGTGCTCGAGGAGGCCGGTCGTCGGGCGTTCACCGCGGCCGTCGACCACGACGTGCTGGGCGTGCTCGGACTCCGGTGACCTGACGGTCGCCGGACGACGGCGTCCTCGTCCCGTGGGGGTGACGGGGACGCCGTCACGAGCCGTCAGAGCGCGTGCGGGAACCAGTGGGTCTTGCCGCGGGCGAGGTCCTCTCGGCACACCCGCGCGACCTGCGCGGCGGTGTCGCGCAGGGCGTTCTCCAGCTGCGGGGCGAGCTCGTCGTCGGGCGCGTGGGTCACCGCGATCGCGCCCACCGCGAAGTCGTGCATGACCACGGGCGCGGCGATCGCGGACAGGCCCGGCCTGGACTCCTCGAGCTCGCGGGCGCCCCCCTCGGCGCGCACCTTGCGCAGCTCGATGACGAGATCGTCGACGTCCGTGGTCGAGTGCGTCGTCATCATCGGCATCGGTCGGGGCAGGAACGACTCCAGGTCCTCGAGGTTCTCCCAGGCCAGCAGCACCTTCCCCAGGGCTGTGCAGTTGGCCGGTAGTCGGGACCCGACCCCGTCGCGAGGCGCCGGCATCGCCGGGGTGCCGATCTGCTCGAGGTAGACGATGTCGAACTGCCGCAGCACGGCGAGCTGGACCGCCTGCCCGGACCACCGGTGGAGCGCTGCGAGATAGGGCATCGCCATGTCACGCATGCCGCCCGCAGGTGTCGTCGCGGCGAGCTGGAGAAGGTCGAGGCTCACGACGTAGCCGGACCGGTGCTGCTCGACGGCGCCCAGGTCGATCAGGCGGGCGATGAGCCGGTGGACGGTCGACTTCGGGAGTCCCGACGCCCGCGAGAGCTCGCTCAGCGTCATCACGCGCGACGTCGCGTTGAACGCGCGAAGGAGGTCGAACGCCTTGGACAGGATCGACGGCGGCTCCGGGGCGGGCGCAGGGCGAGCCTCGCCTTCCACCGCGACCACCGCCCGTCCCCGTCCGCTGTGACGCCGGTCATGCTAGCCGGACCCGCCCCGGGCCGGGGCGATGCGCGTTCTACTCGCTGGAACGCGCCGCCGACGCGACTTCCGGGCGCCCCTACGTTCGCCGACATGGTGCTCGTCGACGCGCACGCGCACATCCTCCCGCGTGACCCCGAGGTCGATCGGCTCGCGCGCAGGGACGCTCTGCCGCGGGTCGAGTCGACCGACCGCGGGGGCGTGATCCTGCGCGGGGAGAGCGTGTTCCGAGAGGTTCGCTCGTCGCTCTGGGACCTCGGCGACCGGGTCTCCGAGCTGGACGCGGCCGGCGTCGAGGTCCAGCTCGTGTCACCCGTGCCGGTCGTGCTCGAGTTGGAGGCCGCGCTCGCCACCGACTACCTGCGAGCGGTCAACGTCGCGGTCGCCCGGGACGTCGCCGAGTCCGACGGTCGGCTGCGGGGCCTCGGGGGCGTGTCGCTCAACCGGCCGGATGCCGCGGTGGACCTGCTCGTGCACGCGGTGGAGGACCTCGGCCTCGACGGCGTCGAGATCGGTGCGTCCGGTCCGGGGATCGAGCTGGACGATCCCCGGCTGCGTCCCTTCTTCGAGGCTGCTGACGCCCTGGACGCGCTGGTGATGGTGCACCCGCTCGGTGGCGGCGCGGGGGCGGTCCGTCGGTCCGGGCAGCCCTACGACTTCGGCCTCGGGATGCTCACCGACACCGCGATGGCTGCTTCGGCGCTGGTGTTCGGTGGGGTGCTGGACGCCTGTCCTCGGTTGCGCGTGCTGCTGTCGCACGGGTGTGGGACGTTCGCGTGGGCTCTGCCGCGGTTGTCGATGGGCACCGCACTGGGCGGGGACAGCTCGTCGGGCGAGCACCGTGCGCTCGCTCGGCGCCTGTGGGTGGACACGCTGGTGTTCGACCCGACGCTCCTCGGGGTCGTCGCCGACCGCTTCGGTGTCGATCATCTGGTCCTCGGCACCGACCACCCCTTCATCGGCGACGAGCTGAACCTGGGTGCCGGTCGGATCCGATCCGCGGTCGCGGCCGGAGTGTTGCCCGACGCGGCGCTGGACGGGGTGCTGGGCGCCAACGCGAGCGCGCTGCTGGGTCTCGGGGAGAGGGTCTCCGGTGTGCGAGGGTGAGCGCGTGGCGCAGGACTCGGTGATCGTGGTCGGCGGGGGACCGCACGGTCTCCTGCACGCCTTGGCCCTGGCGCGGGTCGGGGTCGACGTCACGCTGCTCGAGGCTCGGCCTCCGCGGCCGACGAACTCGCCGCGTGCGATGACCTTCCACTGGTCGATCATGCGGGGCCTGGACGAGCTCGGCGTGCTCGACGAGGCCCTGCGTCGAGGTCTGATCCACCGGACGTGGTCGATCAACGTGCTCGGCACGGGTGAGCGCATGCAGATCGACCTCGGCGTCTTGGCCGACGACATCGAGCACCCCTTCACGCTGCACCTGCCGCAGGACGAGCTCGCTGACATCGTGACCACGGCCCTGCTCGCCGAGCCGCGGGTGACCGTCGCCTGGGACACGCGGGTGACCGGGCTCCGGCAGGACGCCGACGGCGTCACCGTCGACGTCGAGGCGGACGGGGCCGTACGGGAGTACCGCGCCGCGTGGGTCGTCGGTGCGGACGGTGCGACCAGCTCGGTGCGGCGCGCGACCGGCCTCGGCCTCCCGGGCATCACCTGGCCGGAGCGCTTCGTCGCGGTCAACGTCCGCCACGACTTCGCGGCGCAGGGATACGACGTCTCGGCCGTCCAGCTCGATGCGCGCGACGGCGCACTCGTCGCGCAGATCGACCGCGACGGGCTGTGGCGCTACACGTACGCCGAGAACCTCCACCTGCCCGAGGAGTCGCTGCGCGAACGCATGGACGAGATGTTCCGTCGCGTGCTGCCCGGGGGTGAGGTCCCCGAGGTCGAGACGTGGGCGGCCCACCGGATGCACCAGCGGGTGGCGAACACCTTCCGGGTCGGAAGGGTGCTGCTGCTCGCCGACGCCGCCCACGTGACGGCACCGACGAGCGGCTACGGCCTGGCCGGCGGCTTCTTCGACTCGGTCACCCTGGTCGAGGCGCTCGCCGAGGTCGTCCTGCACGGCGCCGACCACGAGATCCTCGACCGCTACTCCGAGGTGCGACGCAAGGTGTTCACCGGGCTCGCCTCACCGGTCTCGTCGGAGTCCAAGCAGCTGCTCTGGAACGCCGACGGTCCGGGGCGGCTGGAGGAGGAGGTCGAGCGGTTCCGGTGGATCACGTCATCGCCCGACCGGCAGCGGCAATACCTCCTCGTGGGGCGGAGGCTGGAGAGCCCGCCGCTACGCCGTCGTCGTGCGACCAGCGTCGCCGGGTCCGTCTGACCCGTCGTCGGATCAGCCGGGTAGCTCCACGAGGTCGTGCCGGAGAGCCGCCAGCTCCTCGACGGTGGCGCCGGCTGACCGCAGGTATTCGGCGGCGGAGCCGTACCTCTCGCCCACGCCGGCCAGGACACGGCTCAACACCGCAGGGTCGGAGCGCATCCCCTCGATCGGCAGGGCGGCGAGACGCTCGGCGTACGCCGGGATGGCGCGCAGGCGCGTGAGCAGGTCGGGGTCCGCGCCCGCGGTCGCTGCGTAGTCGTCGACCAAGGCCGCGGTGCCCACGCCGACCGCGGAGAGGAGCACCGCCTGCGACCACGCCCGTGCGGTCCTTGCCCAGGGTGCAGTGCAGCAGCGCCGGTCCCTCCCGCGGCTCGACGAGCGCGGAGACGATGGCCGCGAACGACGTCGGGGAGTGCTCGAGGTAGCGCAGGTAGTGCGCGGTCATCGCCTCCACCGGGTCGGCCAGGTCCGGCACGGCGTCGGGCCCACCGGACCTCAGCGGTGCGTGGACGGCGCGTACCTCGTGCCGGGCGAGGAGGCTGCCGGCCGTGCCGGCGAGCTCGCCCCGGCTGCGGAGGTCGACCCGGAGGGCCAGGCCGGTCCCCTCCAGCAGCGCTGCGACCTCGTCGGGACCGAGGAGGAACGGCGTCGCGCTGCGCAGCAGCCGACCCGCCCGGGTGTGCCCGCCGTCGACGGTGGGCAGCCCGCCGGTGTCGCGGGCGTTGGCCAGTCCCGGCGGGAGATCCACGTAGAGGTCACCGGGAGACCGGGGCGGTCGTCGTGACGGCGTACCGGCGTCCCGCGGCGACGACCTCCGCGCTGCCGTCGTCGTGGACGACCACCTCGGGGTGGACCGCCGCAAGGTCGCTGAGTCGCGCTCGGTCCATGACCGCGGCGGTGCGCCCGGCCTCGTCGAGCGTGATGAGCATCGCCAAGGTCGGCGGGAGGACCAGGGCCTCCCGGCGGTCGTGCTGGTCCAGCACGTCACGGGGCGCGACCCACCCGGCGACGTCGGCCTCGCCGCTGACGACGCTCGGTCCGAGGTCGGGGCAGTCGGCCACGAAGAACCAAGTGTCGAAGCGGCGGGACTCGGTCGGCGGCGTGACCCACCGAGCCAGTGGCACGACCAGATCCGCGTCCAGGGTCGCTCCCACCGTTGCCAGGGCTTCGGCGAACGTCGTGTCCCGTTGCTCCACCGCCACCCGAAGGGCGTCGTCGAGCACGCCGTGGTGGCCGAGGAGCACCCCGGTCTCCTCGTACAGCTCCCGCAGCGCCGAGATGACGACGCGTTGCGCGGCGTCTTCGTGGATTCCCATGCGGTCGGCGTGGACCGCCGGTCCCGCGCCGGTCCAGGAGACGCCGCCGTGGTCGTCGGCGTCGACCCGACCGCCCGGGAAGACCCAGGCCCGGGCGGCGAACTGCATGCTGGCCCGCCGGCGCATCATCCAGGTCTCGAGCCCGTGCGGCGTGTCCCGCACAAGGGCCACGGTCGCAGCCTCACGCACCTCGTCGTCCATCGTGCACCTCCGGATGTCCGGGCCAGTCTCCGACGGGCCGGCGTGCGTTGAGCGGCGGAGTTCCGTCGGACAGAACCCCGGGGAGGTCGGGTCGTGTCTCACCCCGTGGTCACCTGTTACCCGTGGCGCGTCAACGAGGTGCCCCCGGTCACAGGGCCGCTCTGCGTTAGTCGCGCAAGATTCGTCATAGTCGGGCATCAATGCAGTTCAGAGACCATGGAACGCCGTGCCAACGTGCCTCTCGACGGCCGGCGGCGGGCGTGCTGCGAGAGTGCTCCCGCTCACCCCGCGTGAGGCCCGCGCCACACGAGTCCCGCCCGGATGCTTGACTTTGTGGTGGCTGCCACATCAGAGTTCCGGCCATGGGAAATCGGTTTCCTACCGGAGGCAAGCGAGTCACGATCGGTGACGTCGCTGCCCTGGCGGGCGTCTCCAAGGGGACGGTGTCGAAGTTCCTCGGCGACGGCGACTACTACATCGCGGAGGAGACCCGGGCCCGGATCGCCGCCGCGGTGGCCGAGCTCGACTTCCAGCCGAACGCGATCGCGCAGGGCCTGGTCCGGCGCCGCACCCAGACCGTCGGCGTGATCGTGGCGAGCATCGCCAACCCGGTCTACCCGGAGATGATCGCCGGCATCCAGGCCGTCCTCGAGGAACGCGGCTTCACCCTCATCATCGGCAGCAGCGAGGGCCGCCCGGAGCGGGAGGCCGGCATCGTCCGCTCGATGCGCCAGCGCCAGGTCGACGGCATCGTGATGGCGTCGGTGACGATGCGCGACGGCGAGGTCGCCGCGCTCGTCGGGGACGGTCTCGACGTCGTGCTGGCCAGCCGCAACCTCGCCCGCGGCGACCTGGTCGACGCCGTCGTCGTCGACAACGTCGCCGGCGCCCGCGCCGCGGTCGAGCACCTCGCCGGGCACGGGCACACCCGCATCGCCCACGTCGCCGGCCCGCAGGACGTCGTCCCGTTCACCCAGCGCCGCCAGGCCTACTGCGACGCCGTCTCGGACGCCGGGCTCGACGCCGACCCCGACCTGGTCACGGTCGCCGAGGCGAGCACGCTCGAGGCCGGCGCCGACGCCGTACGACGCCTGCTCGCCCTCCCCGAGCCGCCCACGGCGGTGTTCGTGGGCAGCGACGGCATGGCGATCGGCGCGCTCGAGCACTGCGCGCGCGCCGGGGTCGTCGTCCCGCGCGACCTGGCCGTCGTCGGCTTCGACAACATCTGGGTCGGCCGGATGCCCGGCATCTCGCTGACCACGGTCGACTCCCACGCGCGGGACGTCGGCACCCGGGCGGCGCACCGCCTCCTGTCGCGGATCGAGGCCCGCTGGGAGGGGCGCTCGTCGCCCCCACCCAGACCGGCCGCGGCCGAGACCACGGTCCTGCCCGCCGAGCTCGTCGTGCGCGGCACCTGCGGGTGCGCGAGCGACGTGCCGTTACGGGCGCTTGCTCCCAGCTCGTAAGAAAACGTTTTCCCACCCAGATCTCTCGGGAACCCAACCCCGGCTCGCAGAGCTGCGAGTCACCACGAAAGGCACCCTCATGAACCGACAGACGCGCAGGATCCTCGTCGCGGCCGGCCTCCCGCTGCTGCTCGCCACCGGCTGCAGCAGCGCCGCCGAGGTCTCGGGTGGTAGCGACGGGTCGAGCGACGACGCGGCGTACAGCTACACCAGCGACCAGGACGGTGTGGAGCAGCTGCCCGGCGAGGAGATGGCCTCCGAGCTCGGCGACGTCGAGGCCAGCGAGGACTACCGCGTCGGCGTGATCCTCAAGGCGCTGACCAACCAGTACTGGCAGGGCATCGAGAAGGGCGCCGAGGCGGCCGCCGAGCACTACGGCATCGAGGTCACCGTCCAGTCCGCCTCGAGCGAGTCGGCCCAGACCGAGCAGCTGACCATCGCCCAGACGATGACCGGCCAGAACTACGACGCCTACGTGGTCGCGCCCGAGAGCACGTCCAACCTCACCCCGGCCCTGCGGGCGATGCAGTCCCAGGGCGCCCCGGTGGTCAACGTCGACGACGCCCGCGTGCCGGCGACCGTCTACGTCGGCCCGGACCACGAGAGCAACGGCATCCAGGCCGCCGAGGAGTTCGCGGCGCTCTACCCCGACGGCGCGAAGGTCGCCCAGGTCGAGGGTCAGGCCGGCTCGAGCGCGGCGATCCTGCGCATCAAGGGTTACCAGGAGGGCGTCGAGCAGACCGGCAACCTCGACCTCGTCGCCAGCGTCCCCGGCGACTGGGACCCGGACAAGGCCTTCTCGGCCGCGCAGCAGATCATCCAGCAGCACCCCGACGTCAAGGGCATCTACGCCAACAACGACACGATGGCGATCGGTGTCGCCAAGGCCGTCTCGGCCTCGGGCAAGGACATCGCGGTGGTCGGCACCGACGGCGTCCCGGAGGCCGTCGCCGGCGTCCGCAACGGCGCCATGACTGCCACCGTCTCCCCGCTGCCCTACTGGGAGGGCTACTGGGCCGTCGAGGCCGCCGTCCGCCTCCTCGAGGGCCAGGACGTCGCCCCGTGGGTCGTCGCCCCGGCGCAGCTCATCACCGCCGACAACGTCGACGAGTTCTACGACGCCGACGGCCAGGTGCTCACCGACCTGTTCGAGTGACCGACCGCCGTCGGCACCCCATCGAGACCGTCCGAACCAGAGAGTGAGCTGAGACGCCGTGAGCGAGGCAGTCAGCCAGGCCGTGAGCGAGCCCGCCGAGGAGCCCGCCCGCGGGTCCACCGGGAGCGGCACCCACCGGGTGCCGGCCCTGGAGGTGCGCGACCTGAGCAAGTCGTTCCCGGGCGTCAAGGCGCTCGAGGGCGTCGGCTTCGCGGCGTACGCCGGGGAGGTCCACACCCTCCTCGGCGAGAACGGCGCCGGGAAGTCGACGCTCCTCAAGACGGTGTTCGGGGTGCAGCGGCCCGACTCCGGCGAGATCCTCGTCGACGGGAAGCCGGTGTCGTTCACCGAGCCGTCCGACGCGATGGCGGTCGGGATCGCGATGGTGCACCAGGAGCTCAGCCTGGTCTCCGAGGTCACCGCCATCCAGAACCTCGTGCTCGGCCGCGAGCGTCGGCGGCTCGGCGTCATCGACTGGCGCGAGGCCCGACGGCGAGCCACCGCCGCGCTGGAGCGGCTGCGCTTCGACGCGCCGATCGACGTACCGGTGTCGCGTCTCAGCGTCGCCCAGCAGCAGCTGGTCGAGCTGGCCCGCGCGATCAGCACCGACGCCCGGATCATCATCATGGACGAGCCGACGGCCTCGCTCACCAGCGCGGAGAGCGAGCGGCTCTTCGAGGTGATCGAGGACCTCCGCTCGGCCGGAACCGCGGTGATCTACGTGTCGCACCGGCTCAAGGAGGTCCTCGACCTCTCCGACCGGGTCACCGCGCTGCGCGACGGCTGCCTGGTGGGCACGAAGCGGCGCAGCGAGATCGCGTCCGAGGACGACCTCGTGCAGATGATGGTCGGCCGCGAGCTGGCCGCCCTCGGCGTCTCCGGGTCGGGCGCCGAGCCCGGCGAGGAGGGGCTGCGGGTCGAGGGCGTCAGCGTGCCCGGCGTCGTCGACGACGTGTCGTTCGCCGTACGCCGCGGGGAGGTCGTCGGTCTCGCCGGCATGGTCGGTGCGGGCCGCACCGAGCTCGCCCGGGCCGTGATCGGTGCCGACCGGCGCAGCAGCGGGGAGGTCTACGTGCAGGGCGAGCGGGTGCGGATCAAGCGCCCCGGCGACGCGATCGCCGCCGGCATCGCGCTGCTCACCGAGGACCGCAAGCACCAGGGCCTGGCCCTGGACATGACGACCGCCTCGAACGTGACGCTCATGGACCCACCGGGCCGCGGCGGGCTGCTCAGCCGCCGCCGGCAGAAGGCGGTCGCCACCGAGGCGCTGAAGCCGCTCAACACCAAGATGCAGGTCGACAAGCCGGTCCGCACGCTCTCGGGCGGCAACCAGCAGAAGGTCGTCCTCGCCCGGTGGCTGCGCACCGAGAGCAACGTCTTCATCTTCGACGAGCCGACCCGGGGCATCGACGTCGGCGCCAAGGGCGAGATCCACGCGATCATGCGCGGCCTCGCCGACGCCGGCAAGGCGGTGCTGATGATCAGCTCCGACCTCCCCGAGGTGCTGGCGATGAGCGACCGGGTGCTGGTGATGCGCCGCGGCCGCGTCGTCGCCGAGCTCGACCGAGACGAGGCGACCGAGGAGTCCGTGGTGCGCCATGCCGCCGCTGAGTGAGTCCCGGTCGTCCGCCGACCACCGTCCCGATCCCGAGCAGGGTCCCCAGCAAGGAGCAGCCAGCATGTCCCAGTCCACCCTCACCCCGCCCGAGTCGGCGACGCCGACCTCGGGAGGCGGCACCTCCGTCGACCTGCGCGGCCTCGCCGGACGGGCGGCCCGTCAGGGCGGCCTCATCGTGGTCATCATCGCCCTGGTCGCGGGCTTCGGCATCGCCCGGCCGTTCTTCCTGGACCCGACCAACCTGATGAACGTGCTGCTCCAGGCGGCCGTCGTCGGCATCCTCGCGCTGGGCCAGACCTACGTGCTGCTCACCGGCGGCATCGACCTGTCGATCGGCTCGACCGTCGCGGTCACCGCCGTCAGCGCGGGCCTCTTCGCCCAGCAGGTGCCGGCCCCGCTGGCGATCCTGCTGGCGATCGGCGTGGGCGCGCTCTGCGGCCTGGCCAACGGCCTGCTCATCACCGTCACCGGCATCACGCCGTTCATCGTCACCCTCGGCACGATGAGCATCTACGCCGGACTGGCGCTGATCATCGCCGGCGGCCAGGCCGTCTACGGCATCCCGGTGGCCTTCGAGAACGCCCTCGCCGGCGGCGTCGCGGGCATCCCGATCCCGGTCTTCCTCTTCGTGGTGCTGACCGTCGTGTCCGCGCTGGTCCTGAAGTACACGATCTTCGGTGAGTACCTCATCGCGATCGGCGGCAACTCCGAGGTGGCCCGCCTCGCCGGCATCCGCGTCGGCCAGCACACCGCCACGGCGTACGTCGTCGCCGGTGCAGCGGCCGGACTGTGCGGCGCCATCCTCACCGCGCGACTCGGCGCGGCCGACCCCACGCTCGGTGCCGACCTGCTGCTCACCGCGATCGCCGCGACCGTCATGGGCGGCACCAAGCTCGCCGGCGGCCAGGGCTCGATGGCGGGCGCTGCGTTCGGCGCGATCATCATCGCCACCCTCACCGCGGGCCTCACCTCGCTCAACGTGCAGGCCTTCTACCAGCAGGTCGCCGTCGGCGCCGCGATCATCCTCGCCCTCCTCGTCGACCAGGTCGCGCGGAGCCGCAAGGCATGAGCCGTCCCGTCCCCCGACCGTCCCGACCCGTGAGGAGGCTCCCGTGAGCGTCACGCTCGAGGTCGACGCCCGAGGCGTCGCCCACCTCACCCTCGACCGCGCCGCCAAGCGCAACGCCCTGGACATGGCGATGGTCGACGCGCTCGCCGAGCACGTCGCCACCGTCGCCGCCGACCCGAGCGTCCGGCTGGTCGTCGTGCGCGGCGCCGGCGGAACGTTCTGCGCCGGCGCCGACATCGCCGACTGGGCCGCGCCGAGCAACGCCGTGGCAGCCGACCAGTCGCGACGCGGGGCCGACGCGTTCGGCGCGCTCGCCGCCCTGGGCGTCCCGAGCGTCGCCGTCGTCGAGGGCGTCTGCGTCGGTGGCGGCCTGGAGCTGGCGATGGCCTGCGACCTGCGGGTCGCGACCGACGGCGCGCTCCTCGGTCTGCCCGAGCTCGGCCTGGGCAACCTCCCCTCCTGGGGCGGCACCGCCCGCATCGTCGACGTCGCCGGTCTCGGCGTCGCCCGCCACCTGCTCCTCTCCGGCGAGCTGGTCAGCGGCGCCCGCGCCGCCGAGCTGCTGCTGGTCACCGAGGCCGTGCCGGCCACCGGGCTGGACGCGGCCGTCGAGGCCGTCGTCGACCGGCTGCTGGCCGCCGAGCCGCTGGCCGTCTCGCTCGCCAAGACCGCGCTCGCCGGGTTCGCCGGCCACCTCCCGCACGAGGACGCGCTGGCGGCGTACACCGCCGGTCTCGACTCCTCGCGCGACCGCAAGCAGGACTTCCTGGACCGCAAGGCCGCGGCGCGGGCGGCGAAGGCCGCCGCTGCCGCCACCGCCGTCACCGACCACCCCACCGTCGTCACCGAAGGACACCGCTGATGCCCACGCCCGACCTCTCCTTTCTCGGCTCCGCCCTGCTTGGCGAGCGCGACGGCGTGCCCGTCGTCGGCTCGCTCGTCGCCGGTGCCGGCACCGGTGCGGAGGTGGAGATGCCCGCCCGGATCAGCCCCGCGACGGGCGCCCCGCTGTTCGTCGGCGGCGACACCACCGACGCGCCGGTCGAGGCGGCCGTCGCCGCGGCCCGCGAGACCTTCCAGCGCGGCGCCTGGGGCCGCAGCACTGGCCGTGACCGCGCCCGCGTCCTGGCCCGCGCCGCCCAGCTGCTCGAGGAGCGCTCCGAGGAGATGGTCGCGCTCCTGCTCGCCGAGACCGGCAAGCCCGTGCGCGAGGCGCGCGGCGAGGTGGCGGCCACCGTCAACGCCTTCGAGTACTTCTCCGGACTGGCGCGCGACATCAACGGCCGCACCCTGCGCGACGTCGGCGAGGACGTCTTCGCCTTCACCCTGCGCGAGCCCGCCGGCGTCGCCGGCCTGATCGTGCCGTTCAACTTCCCGCTCGGCATCCTCGGCCAGAAGCTCCCGCCGGCCCTGGCCGCCGGCTGCACCGTGGTGATGAAGCCGAGCCCGCTCACGCCGCTCACCGCGCTAGCCACGGCCGGGCTGCTCTACGAGGCCGGGCTGGAGCCCGGAGCACTGTCGGTCGTCGTGGCCGAGGGCCTGGCGGGCGCGACGATGGTGAGCCACCCGCACACCGACGTCATCTCCTTCACCGGGTCGACCACCACCGGCCGCCACATCGCCGCCGGTGCCGGCAGCAACCGCCTCAAGCGGGTAGCCCTCGAGGCCGGCGGCAAGACGCCCGTCGTCGTCACCCGCAACGCCGACCTCGACCAGACCGTCGAAGGGCTGCTGTTCTCCTCCTTCTTCAACCAGGGCCAGGTCTGCGTCGCCGGGTCGCGGATCCTCGCCGACTCGGCGATCGCCGACGAGCTCACGGAGCGGCTCGCCGCCCGGTCGGCCGAGATCCGGCTCGGCGACCCCGCCGACGAGGCCACCGAGATGGGACCGCTGATCTCCCAGCAGCACTTCGACGGCGTCCTCGCCGCGATCGACAAGGCCACCTCCGAGGGCGCCGACCTGGTCGCGGGCGGTACGGCGGCCGGCATCGACGGCACGACCGCGGCGCCGTTCCTCCGACCGACGGTGCTGTCCGCCGGCGACGACGACAACCACGCGGTCCGCGAGGAGTTCTTCGGCCCGGTCACGACCGTCCAGCGCTTCCACGACCTCGGCGAGGTCGTCGAGCGGGCCAACGCCCAGCAGTTCGGCCTGGCCGCCTCGGTCTGGACCCAGGACGTGCAGGAGGCGCTCGACCTCACCTTCGCGCTCAACACCGGCACCGTGTGGGTCAACGGCTCCACCGACGCCTTCCCGGAGGTGCCGCTGGGCGGCCGCCGCGACTCCGGCTACGGCGCGGAGTTCGGCCGCGAGGGTATGGAGTTCTTCACCGAGAACAAGACCGTGCAGATGCGTCGCGGCACGCGTCCTGCCTGGTACGGCGCATGAGCAGCCCGTTCGACCTCGCCGGGCGGACCGCCCTGGTGACGGGCGGAGCGGGCGGCCTCGGCACCGAGATGTGCCGGGCCCTCGCCGCGGCCGGCGCCCGGGTGGCGATCCACCACCTCGGCCAGGAGCAGGAGGCCGCGGCGCTCGCCGACGAGCTGAAGGCCACCGGCGCCGAGGTGGCCGTGGTCTCCGGCGACGTCACCGACTGGGACGCCGCCGCGGCGTTCGTCGCCGACGCCGAGGACGCCCTCGGCCACGTCGACGTGCTGGTCAACAATGCCGGCACGATGGCGCCCGCCCGCGTCGTCGACATGTCGTACGCCGAGTGGCGGCGCACCCTGTCGGTCGACCTGGACGGCGTCTTCGTGGTCTCGCGCCACGTGGTCGGCGGCATGCTCGAGCGTGGCCGGGGCTCGGTCGTCAACCTCTCCTCCCAGCTGGCGCTCAAGGGCGCCGAGGACTACAGCAGCTACTGCGCCGCCAAGGCCGGCGTCCTCGGGCTCACCCGGGCGATGGCCCGCGAGCTCGGGCCGACCGTCCGCGTCAACGCGGTCGCGCCCGGTCCGATCACCACCCCGATGACGGCCTCGACCTTCGACGACGACCTCACCGCCGCCCGGACCGCGAGCCTCGTCGCGGGCCGGATGGGCCTCCCCGAGGAGGTCGCGCCGGCCGTGGTCTTCCTCGCCTCCGACGCCGCGTCGTTCGTGCACGGCCAGACCATCCACGTCAACGGCGGCGGGGTCATGGCATGACCTCCGTCGACCGCCGCCCGACCAAGGAGTCGTCATGACCTCCCTCCCGTCCTCCGGCACCGCGTCCCGACGGGTGCGCGGCGGGCCGCTGTTCCTCACCGCGGACGAGGCCGTCGACCGCGTCCGGCCCGGCGACACCGTCGCCATCGGCGGCTCCGGCGGCGGTCTGGTCGAGCCCGACCTGCTGCTGGCCACCCTCGGGCGCCGGTACGCCGAGACGGGCGGCCCGGGCGGGCTCACGCTCGTGCACACGACCGGCATCGGCGACCGCGAGGGCGGCGGGATGGACCACCTCGCCCAGCCCGGCCTCGCCCGCCGGATCGTCGCCGGCAACTGGGGCATGGCGCCGCGGATGAGCCAGATGGTCATCGAGAACCAGTTCGAGGCCTACAACTTCCCGCAGGGCGTGATGTCGCAGCTGTTCCGCGAGATCGCGGGCGGCCGGCCCGGCCTGCTCACCCACGTCGGGCTCGGCACGTTCTGCGACCCGCGCCTGGAGGGCGGTCGGCTCAACGACGTCACCACCGAGGAGCTCGTCGAGGTCGTCGAGCTCGCCGGTCGCGAGTGGCTGTTCTACCCGCGGATGGACCTCGACGTCTGCTTCATCCGCGGCACCGTCGCCGACGAGAACGGCAACCTGTCGCTGGAGAACGAGGCCGCCAACCTCGAGATGCTCTCGATCGCCCAGGCCACCCGCAACAGTGGCGGGCTGGGGATCGCCCAGGTGAAGCACGTCGCGCGGGGCGGCTCCCTGTCGCCGCGCTCGGTCGAGGTGCCGGGCATCTGCGTCGACGTGGTCGTCGTCCACCCCGAGCAGCGCCAGACCGTCACCCACGACTACAACCCGGCGTTCTCCGGTCAGCTCAAGCAGTCGCTCGGCCAGCTCGAGCCGTTCGCGCTCGACCAGCGCAAGGTCGTGGCCCGGCGCGCGCTCGCGGAGATCCGCGACGGCGACGTGGTCAACCTCGGTGTCGGCATCGCCGACGGCGTCGCGTCCGTCGCAGCCGAGGAGGGCTGGTCGGACCTGTTCACCCTCACCGTCGAGCAGGGGCTCGTGGGCGGCGTACCGGCCCGGGGCGTCATCTTCGGCGTCTCCACCAACCCCGCCGCGGTGCTCGACCAGCCGTACCAGTTCGACTTCTACGACGGCGGCGGGCTGGACATCACGTTTCTCGGGTTCGCCCAGATCGACCTCGCGGGCAACGTCAACGTCTCCAAGTTCAACAAGCGGGTCGTCGGCACCGGCGGGTTCGTGAACATCTCGCAGAACGCCGACACCGTCGTCTTCTGCGGCACGTTCAACGCCGGCGGTCTGCAGGCGGTCCCCGCCGGGGGCTCGCTGACGCTCGCCGCGGAGGGCAAGCACCGCAAGTTCCTCGAGGAGGTCGAGCAGATCACCTTCTCCGCCGAGCAGGCCCGGCTGCGCGGCCAGCGCGTCCTCTACGTCACCGAGCGCGCCGTCTTCCGCCTCGGCGAGGACGGACTGGTGCTCGCCGAGGTCGCGCCCGGCATCGACCCGCAGCGCGACGTGCTCGACCAGCTGCCCGGACCGGTGGCCGTCGCGGAGCCGCTCGGCACCATGGACCCGGCGCTGTTCACCGACGCGCCGCTGGGCGAGGAGTGGCGGCGCGCCGTCGTCGAGGGAGGGGACCGATGACCACCACGGCTCTCGGGAGCACCACGCTGCTCCTGCCCACGCCCGACGGGGGACTGGTCGAGCACACGCTCGGCGAGCGCTCCCCGGCGTTCGACGCGACGTACGACGGCCCGCCCCGCACCCGTTCGGTCTTCGCGGCCGGCCACGTGGTCGCCGACCCGCTCGCCGACCCGGCCGACCTGGGCACCGAGCGTGCCCTCGACTGGGACGCCACCCTGGCGTTCCGCCACCACCTCTGGGGCCTCGGCCTCGGGGTCGCCGAGGCGATGGACACCGCCCAGCGCGGCGGCGGGCTCGACTGGGCGCTGGCCAAGCAGCTCATCCGCCGGTCCGGCACGGAGGCGGCGTCGGTCGGCGGACGGATCGCCTGCGGCGCGCTGACCGACCAGCTCGAGGCCGGGCGCACCTGGCCGGTGCAGACCCTCGTCGAGGCCTACCTCGAGCAGGTCGCCTGGATCGCCGACAGCGGCGCCACCCCGGTGCTGATGGCCAGCCGCCACCTCGCGGCGAGCGCGTCCGGCCCCGACGACTACCTCGCGGTCTACGACGCCGTGCTCGACCAGGTCGATGGCCCGGTGTTCCTGCACTGGCTCGGCGAGGCCTTCGACCCGCTGCTGCGCGGCTACTGGGGCAGCGCCGACCTGGACGCTGCGTCCGAGGTCTTCCTCGACCTGTGCCGTCGCCACGCCGGCACCGTGACCGGTGTGAAGATCTCGCTGCTCGACGAGCAGCGCGAGGTCGACCTGCGACGTCGGCTGCCGGCCGAGGTGCTGATGCACACCGGCGACGACTTCAACTACGTGCCGCTCATCGCCGGCGACGGTGCCGAGGGCACCGATCACAGCCACGCGCTGCTCGGGGTGTTCGACGCGGTCGCCGCGCCTGCTCGGGCCGCCCTCGCGCGGCTCGACGCCGGGGACGTCGACGGGTTCGCCGCGCTGCTCGAGCCCACCGTCCCGCTCGCGCGGCACCTGTTCGCCGCGCCCACGTCGGCGTACAAGACCGGCGTGGTCTTCCTCGCCTGGCTCAACGGCCACCAGGACCACTTCCGGATGCTCGGCGGTGCGGAGGTGCAGCGCTCGGTCGGCCACCTCGCCCAGGTGCTGGTGCTCGCCGACCTGGGCGGCGCGCTGGCCGACCCCGAGCTCGCCGCCCACCGGGCCCGGACGTTCCTGAGGGTCGCCGGGGTCGACGCCTGATGCCCTCGACGTCCCCCTGGCTCGCGGTCAACCAGGCCACGACGGAGACCAGCACCACCCGCGCGCTGGTCGCCGGGTGCGTCGCGGCCGGGATCGACGGGGTGTCGCTGTGGCGGCACCAGTACGTCGACGGCAGCGCCGCGACGACCCGGCAGGTGCTCGACGACCAGGGGGTGCGCGCCACCGCGCTGTGCCGCGGCGGGTTCTTCACGGGCACTCGGCCGAACGCCGAGACCGTCGCCGACAACGAGGCCGCGGTGGCCGAAGCAGCCGCGCTCGGGGCACCCGTGCTGGTGCTGGTCTGCGGACCCGTCGTCGGGACCCACCGGAGTGCCGCCGACGAGGCACGCGCCCGGATCCGCGACGGCGTCGCGCGGCTGCTGCCGGTCGCCCGGACGTACGGCGTACGCCTCGCGGTCGAGCCGTTCCACCCGATGTTCCTCGCCGAGCGGTCGGCGATCGTGACCCTCGACCAGGCCCTCGACCTGGTCGAGGAGCTCGACGACGACCACCTCGGCGTCGCCGTCGACACCTACCACGTGTGGTGGGACGCCGGCCTCGACCGCGCGCTCAACCGGGCGGCCGGGCACGTGCTCGGCCTGCACGTCGCCGACTGGCTCGTGCCGACCCCCGACCTGCTCGCCGGTCGTGGGCTGCCCGGCGACGGCTGCATCGACGTCGCCGGGATCGTCGCCGCCGTCCGCGCCGGTGGTTACACCGGACCGGCCGAGGTCGAGGTCCTCAACCCCGACGTCTGGGCGCGCGACCTCGCCGACCTGCTGCCCGACCTCCGCGACCGGATGGCCGCGCTCGACCCGGTGGCGGTGCCCGCATGAGCGCGCCGTGCGTGCTGGTCGCCCCCGACTCCGTCAAGGGCACGATGACCGCCGCCCAGGTCGCCGCCGCGCTGGCGGCCGGCGTCCGGGCCGCCGGTGGGACCGCCGTCGAGCGGCCGCTCGCCGACGGCGGCGAGGGCACCCTCGCGGTGCTGTCGGCGGTGTACGGCGGCCGCACGGTCGAGCGCGAGGTGACCGCTCCCGACGGGCGACGGGTGCGCGCCGGCTTCGTCCTCGACGAGGACACCCGGGTGGCCGTGGTCGAGACGGCCGCCGCGAGCGGGCTGCACCTGGTCGACCCGGACACGGTCGACGCCTACGCCGCCACCAGCGCCGGCACCGGCGAGCTGCTCGTCGCAGCCGTCGAGTGCGGCGCCCGCGAGGTGCTGCTCGGGGTGGGCGGCAGCGGTTGCAGCGACGGCGGGCTCGGCGCGCTGCGCGCGATCGACGACGTGGGGGGCCTCGGCGGTGCCCGGCTGACCGTGCTGTGCGACGTGCTGACGCCGTACGAGGAGAGCGCGCGGCTGTTCGGGCCGCAGAAGGGCGCCGACCCCGCGACCGTCGAGCGGCTGACCCGACGGCTCCACAAGACCGCCGGCCGGCTGCCCCGCGACCCGCGCGGCGTACCCCGGACCGGCGCCGCCGGCGGGCTCTCCGGCGCGCTGTGGGCCGCGCACGACGCCACGCTCGTCCAGGGCATCGACACCGTGCTCGACCGGCTCCGCTTCTCCGACCTGCTCGCCGGCGCCGACCTCGCGCTCACCGGGGAGGGCCGGCTCGACGGCCAGACCGAGCACGGCAAGGTCGTCGACGGCGTCACCCGCTGGGCCGCGCGCGCCGGCGTACCCGTCGTGGCCGTTGTCGGGCGCAACGACGCCGACCCCGACCTGCTCGACCGCCTCGGCCTCGTCGACGCCGTCGAGGCCGGCGACCCGGACGCGCTCGCCGCGGCCGCCGCCGACCTCACCACCACCTACCTGCACCCCGACCCGTCCCGAAGCAAGGAAGTGACCGCACCGTGAACCGCTACACCTACGTCGTCGTCGGAGCCGGTGCGGCCGGTTGCGTGCTCGCCAACCGCCTCAGCGCCGACCCGTCCCACCGGGTGCTGCTGCTCGAGGCCGGGGCCCGCGACCGCAGCCCGCTGGTGAAGATCCCCGCCGGCTTCGCCAAGCTCATGGGCACCAGCGCCAACTGGATCTTCGACACCGCGCCGCAGAAGCACCTCGAGGACCGCTCGATGTTCCTGCCGCAGGGCAAGGTCCTCGGCGGCAGCACCTCGGTCAACGCGATGCTCTACGTGCGCGGCAACCGGCTCGACTACGACGAGTGGGCCGACCTCGGCTGCGAGGGCTGGTCGTACGACGACGTGCTGCCGTACTTCACCGTCCACGAGCGCAACGAGCGCCTGGCCGACGAGTACCACGGCATCGACGGAGAGCTGAACGTCGCCGACCAGGTGCAGCACAACCCGATGACCAAGGCGTTCATGCGGGCCGCGCAGGAGGTCGGCATCCCGCGGACCGACGACCCTAACGGCGCCACCCAGGACGGCGTCTTCTACCACCAGGTCACCCAGCGCGACGCCCGTCGCGAGAGCGCCTCGACGGCGTTCCTGCACCCGGTGCTCGACCGGCCCAACCTCACCGTGCTGACCGGTGCCGCAGCCTCGCGGATCATCGTCGAGGGCGGCCGCGCCACCGGACTGGAGTACACGCGCAAGGGCGAGACCCACCGCGTCACCGCGGACCGCGAGGTGATCGTCGCGGCCGGCGCGATCAACAGCCCGCGCCTGCTGCTGCACTCCGGCATCGGTCCCGGCGACGAGCTCGCAGCGCTCGGCATGGACGTCGTGCACGACCTGCCCGGGGTCGGCAAGAACCTCCGCGACCAGCTCGAGGTCTACATCACCCGCAAGGCCGCGAAGCCGGTCACCTACAGCGGCGAGGACCGCTGGTGGCGGGCCGCCCGGCACGCAGTCGAGTACGGCCTCTTCCGGACCGGCGCGGCCACCGCGACGATCACCGAGGGCGGTGCGTTCCTCAAGAGCGCCGACGACGTGCGCTCACCCGACCTCCAGCTGCACTTCCTGCCGGCGTACGTCGTGTGGAAGGACGGCTCGCACACCGCGGAGCGGATCCCGGGCCACGGCGTGACCCTGCTGGCCTGCAACGTGCGGCCGGTGTCGAGCGGCGCGGTCACCCTACGGTCCTCGGACCCGTCGGTGCCGCCGGTCGTCGACCCGAACTACATGGAGGACCCGGCCGACATGGACGTCGCGGTCGAGGGCTTCAAGGTGATGCGGAAGGTCTTCGAGGCCCCCGCGTTCCGCGACCTCCTCGAGGACGAGCAGCTGCCCGGTCCGTCGGTGCGTACCGACGAGGAGATCCGCGACTACATCCGCCGCTGGGGCAAGACCGACTACCACCCCGTCGGCAGCTGCAAGATGGGCGTCGACGAGCTCGCGGTGGTCGACCCCACGCTCAAGGTGCGCGGGCTCGAGGGGCTCCGCGTCATCGACTCCTCGATCATGCCGACGATCATCAGCGGCAACACGCAGGCGCCGTCGATGATGATCGGCGAGAAGGGTGCGGCGCTGGTGCTCGCCGACGCCTGAGTCCTCCTGACCGTGTCCGAGGGTGCCTCCCGTCCCGGTCCGACGAGAGGCTCCCCGGGCGGGCCCGGAGGTACGCGGCAGAGGCCCGCACGCAGCCGGTGCCCGGGTGTCGGACTTCATGGACGCCTGTCACGAACCTGAAGAAATGCTTGACTAACGCTGTCAATCCGACATATTCCTTTCACCGCGTGTGTCCTCGGGGGAACTTCAGCACGTATCGGACGACCCCCGGCCAATCCATCACTAGCGGGGGGAATCTCGACGTGATCCGTCGTTCCATCGCGGTGTCAGCGGTGTCAGCGGTCTCGGCGCTGGCACTTGGCCTCGCGGCTCCGGCCGCGACGGCTGCACCCGCGGCGCTCGCCGCCGCGCCCGACCCCGACGTGCCGCAGCTCCAGCAGGAGACCGCGACCGTCGCCAAGTCCATCGAGAAGGGCACGGTCATCTCGCTCGGCAAGGCCGGGAAGAAGACCTACGTCATCCAGCTCGAGGACGCGGCCGTCCCGGCGTACGCCGGTGGCGTGAAGGGCCTCAAGCCCGTCCAGGCCGAGGGTCGCTCCTACCGTCCGGAGGCGTCGCGCGAGCGCGCCTACCGCGGCCACCTCGAGTCCGAGCAGGCGTCGCTGCGCAGCGAGATCGCGGGCATCACCGGCCGCTCGGCCGAGCCGCTGTTCTCCTACACCGACGCGCTCAACGGCTTCGCCATCGAGCTCAACCGGGCCGAGGCCCGCCAGGTCGCCGACCTCGACGGCGTGAGCGCGGTGCAGGTCGACGTGAAGCACGAGCTGCAGACCGACCGCGGTCCCGAGTGGATCGGCGCCCCCAGCATCTGGGACGGCACCGCCACCCCGGACAACGAGGGCACCAAGGGCGAGGGCGTCGTCGTCGGCATCATCGACTCCGGCATCAACCCCGCCAACCCGTCCTTCGCCTCCTCGGTCGACCCGGCCGACGGCGGCGACGGCTACGAGGTGCAGAATCCGCTCGGCGCCGGCACCTACGTCGGCGTCTGCGACCCCGACTCGGACGTCTACATCGCCGACTGGGGCTGCACCGACAAGCTCATCGGCGCCTGGGACCTGGACCCCAACGACGGCACCAACCCGTACGACGACGACGGTCACGGCTCGCACACGGCCTCGACGACCGCCGGCAACCAGCTCGACGCGACGACGTACAGCACCGAGGCCGACCCGGCCGAGCGGTTCTCCGCGACGCGCAACATCAAGGGCGTCGCCCCGCACGCCAACATCATCGCCTACGACGTCTGCTCCGACGGCTGCCCGGGCTCCGCGATCCTCGCGGGCATCGAGCAGGCGATCGACGACCAGGTCGACGTCATCAACTACTCCATCGGCTCCTCGGCCTCGCCGAGCCCGTGGAACCAGGCCGACTCGATCGGCTTCCTCAACGCCCGTGCCGCGGGCATCCACGTCGCGACCTCGGCCGGCAACTCCGGACCGGGTGCGGAGACCGTGGGCTCCCCGGCCAACGCCCCCTGGATGACGAGCGTCGGCGCGACCACGCACGACCGCCAGTGGCGCGCGACGGTGCAGGACCTCGCCGCCGACGGCGACGCCACGCACCCCGACATCACCGGTCTGGCGTTCGCCAACGCCACCGACGGGACCTTCCCGCTGGTCGACGCGGCCGACGCCGGTGACGAGCTGTGCCGCGAGGGCAACCTGGACGCAGCCACCGTCGCGGGCGCGATCGTGGTCTGCACCCGCGGTGTGACCGGTCGCGTGCAGAAGGGCGAGGTCGTCGCCGACCTCGGCGCCGCGGGCATGATCCTCGCCAACGACGCCGCCAGCGGTGACTCGCTCAACGCCGACCCGCACGCCCTGCCGGCCGTGCACATCACCTACGACGACGGCGAGGACCTCAAGGCCTGGATGGCCTCGGTCACCAACCCGGTGGCGTCGCTCTCCGGCGGCCAGGAGTACATCGGCTCCGACATCGCCGACACCATGGCGGCGTTCTCCAGCCGTGGCCCGAACCGGTCGATGGACATCATCAGCCCGAGCATCTCCGCGCCCGGCGTGGACATCCTCGCGGCCGAGGGCCACGACAACGAGGTCGTCTGGGGCTTCATCTCCGGTACGTCGATGGCCAGCCCGCACATCGCCGGCTCGCTGGCGCTGCTGGACGCCGCCAACCCGGACTGGACCCCCGCCGAGGCGCAGTCGGCCCTGATGACCACCGCGGTCACCGAGGTCACCGACTCCGACGGCACGCCCGCCGACTGGTTCGACATGGGCTCCGGCCGCGTCGACCTGACCAAGGCGTCCGACGCCGGCCTCGTCCTCGACATCACCGAGGCCGACTACCTCGCGGCCAACCCGGCCGAGGGTGGCGACCCGAAGGAGCTGAACCTGCCCAGCATGGACAGCTCCGACTGCGTCCAGGTCTGCACCTGGACCCGTACGGTCACCGCCACCAGCACCGGTGCCGGCACCTGGACGGCCGCAGGCTCCGCGGTCACCGACGGCATCGACGTGTCCGTCTCGCCGGAGTCCTTCACCCTCGCCGAGGGTGAGACCGCCGAGATCACCGTCACCGCCGACGTCTCCGGCCAGGCCGTCGACGCCTACCAGTTCGGCTCGGTCGTCCTGACCCCGCCGGACGGCTCCGACGCCCCGGCCGCGCACCTGCCGGTCGCTGCGATGCCGTCCAACGGCGCGGTCCCGGCGTCGATCGACGTCGACACCCGTCGTGACGCCGGCTCGCAGGAGTCCGGTGAGATCACCGCGGTCGAGGTCACCGCGCTCGACGTCCAGGCCGCCGGCCTGGTCCCCGCCGAGCAGACCGAGGTCTCGATGCCGCAGGACGAGACCAACGACGACCCGTTCGACGGCAACGGCAGCCAGCAGATCGACCTGACCGTGCCGGTCGGCGCGACCCGTCTGGTGGTCAACCTCCAGGACGCCACCGCCCCCGACTTCGACCTCTTCGTGGGCTACGGCGACACCCCCGGCGACGCCACCCTGGTGGCGTACAGCGCCTCGGGCGGCTCCGACGAGGGCATCGACATCCCGCTGTACGAGGGTGACGAGGGTGCCTGGTGGATCCTGGTGCAGAACTGGGAGGCCAGCGACGCCGACACCGACACGGTGACGGTCGAGCACGCGGTGGTCGCCGGCGACGAGGGAAACCTCACCGTCGAGGGCCCCGCCACCCAGCCCGGCGGTGAGCCGTTCACGGTCCGCGCGTTCTGGGACGAGCCGGCCATGGAGGCCGGTCAGACCTGGTACGGCTCGATCTCGCTCGCGTCCGCCGCGGGCGGCACCGACCTCGGCACCATCCCGGTCACGATCAACCGCCTCGCCGACGACGTCACCAAGACGGCCGACGTGGAGACGGCGGGTCCGGGCGACACGATCACCTACACCGTCGAGGTGCAGCCGAACGTGACCTCCGAGGACCTGGAGTACGCCTTCGAGGACACCCTCTCCGAGGGCACGACGTACGTCGAGGGCTCCGGCCCCGAGGGCGTCACCGTCGAGGACGGGGTCCTCACCTGGGGCACGACGATGCCGACGCCGGTCGGGGCCGAGGGTGACTACACCGTCACCACCAGCGCCGACGACGAGAGCTGCGTCAACCCGCTCCTGGGCGAGGCCGGCTACTTCGACCTGTTCAACGTCGACGACTTCCGGTTCCCGGGCGTCACCGGTGACGGCACGTCGTGGACCGCGTTCACGGACATGGAGCTGGGCTTCTACGAGGACTCCTACACCGGCATGACCTTCACCGACGACGGGTTCCTCGTCTACGGCGAGGACAACTACGGCGGCTCGCCGTTCGTGAACCAGTCGCTGCCCGACACGGCGCTGCCGAACAACGTGGCCGCGATGCTCTGGCAGGACATGGTCGTGACCTACGACGCCAGCACCAAGGCGGGCGTCAGCCTCGCCTCGGCCGGCGACCTGGCGATCGCCCAGTTCGACGACATGCGGCTGTTCCGTGACCCCGACGGCGAGCTGGGCACCTACGACTACCAGGTGTTCCAAATCGACGGCTCGCGCGACGTCGTCGTCGCGTTCGGCGACCTCGACGGTCCGCTCGGCAACGTCACGATCGGTGCGGAGAACGGCTCCGGCGAGAAGGGGACGGCGCTCGTGAACGCGGGCGACGCCGCCGGCGTCATCGAGCCGGGCACCGTGGTGTGCATGACCTACGGCAACAGCTTCCCGGCGAAGACGTTCACCTACCAGGTGACCGTCGACGACGACGTGGCCGACGGTGCCGTGCTCACCAACACGCTGGTCGACAGCGTCGACGCGATCGGCGCCGAGCCGGTCACGCACACCACCGACGTCACCGTCGTCGGCGGCGTGCAGCCGATGCCCGACACCCCGATCCGCATCGTGAAGAAGCGCGACGCGATCGAGCCGTCGGTCAACGGGATCGTGCAGTTCCGCCGCCCCGCGTGGTCGGTGGGCAAGCGCCTGGTCGTGAGGTACGCCGTCCGCGGCACCGCCAAGCCCGGTCGTGACTACCGCCGTCTCGACGGCGTGGTCGTGTTCGGCAAGAACCAGCGCATCGCACGCGAGGTCGTGCGGATCATCAACCGACCCGGCAAGCAGAAGACCAAGGTCGTCCGGATGATCACGCTCGACACCCCGGGCATCGAGCCGCTCGACCCGCGGTTCGTCCGGGTGAAGCTCAAGGACCGCAGCAAGCGCTGAGGTCTGCCCAGCACAGCGGCCGGCCGGTCGTCCCGCGAGGGGCGGCCGGCCGGCTGCGTTCCGGGGTAGGTGCCGGAAGCCGGGGGCGGGGAGGGAACCCGCCTCCGCGCCGCCGCGTCGTACCGGGGACCGTCATCCTCGAGGAGGACCGCACCATGGGAGCGACCACCAGCGTCCGGGTCACCGGGCTCGTCACCGCCGTGCTCGTGCTCGGAGGCTGCGGTACGACGGGGCCCGCGGCCGGTCCCGAGCCGACGAAGGAGACGACCACTGTGAGCAGCACGCTGCCGACCAGTGAGCCGGCCGACCCGAGCGAGCCGGGTCAGTCCGACACGCCCGACACGTCCGGCGCCGACCCGGAGGTCGCGCAGGCGGTGGCCGACCTGGCCGCGCAGCAGGGGATGCCCGAGGACGAGGTGGCGGTGGCCTCGGTCGAGGAGGTCACCTGGCGCGACGGCAGCCTCGGCTGCGCCGAGCCGGGGTCGATGTACACCCAGGCGCTGGTGCCGGGCCGCCGGATCGTGTTGGAGGTGGCGGGGGAGCGCTTCGAGTACCACGCGGGCGGCGAGCGGCCGCCGTTCCTCTGTGCCGAGCCGACGCAGTGACACGGCCGCAGGCCTGATGCGGATCACGCGGCTAGCGGAATACCGGGGCGGGCGCGATTGCTCGGGTAGTTGAGGTTTCACCTACCCGCCCAGGAGCCCGCCATGCCTCTCTTCAAGCGCAAGACCAAGACCGCCCCCGCCGCTGCTGCCGCCCCCGCTGCGACCGCCCCGGCCGCCGTCGCCACCGCGACCGTCCCCGACATTGCCGGTGCCTACACGATCGACCCGTCGCACACCCGCGTCGGCTTCGTCGCCCGCCACGCGATGGTCACCTCGGTCCGCGGCTCGTTCCTCGACTTCGAGGGCACCGCCACGGTCGACACCGCCACCCCGTCGGCGTCCTCGGTGTCGCTCACGATCAAGGCAGCCTCCGTCACCACCGGTTCCGCCGACCGCGACGGCCACCTCGTCTCGGCCGACTTCTTCGACGCCGAGACCTACCCGACCCTCACCTTCGCCTCGACCGACGTCGAGCGCGACGGCGATACCTGGACGATCACCGGCGACCTGACCATCAAGGATGTCACCAAGTCGGTCTCGATCGACTTCGACTTCCTCGGCACCGCCCAGGACCCCTTCGGCAACACCCGCATCGGCTTCGAGGGCGAGGTCACGGTCAACCGCAAGGACTGGGGCCTCACCTGGAACGCCGCGCTCGAGACCGGCGGCGTGCTGGTCTCGGACAAGATCAAACTCGCCTTCGACGTCTCGGCGATCAAGAGCGCCTGACGCCGGCCCGGGGTCCCCGACCCCACGACGTACGACGCAGCGGCGCCCCGCGCGGACCTCGGTGGTCCGGCGGGGCGCCGTCGTGCTGCCCGGGCTGCTGGCGTGGTGGGCGCGGTCAGTGCCAGTCGCCGATGCGTACGTCGTCCGGTGCGGGCCGCCCGCTGCCGGTCTCCACGAGGTCGCGCAGGCTCAGCAGGAACGTCGCCCACTTGGTCGAGCAGTGGCTCATGAAGTCGCCGGGCTCCCGCCACCCGGTGTGGGTGAACAGCACGACGGTCCACGAGGTGCCCGCGCCGTCGACCTCGGTGGCCAGGTCGAAGGTGAGACGCGTGCCGATCCACTCCGGCGGACCGTCGACGACCTGCCACTGGATGCGGGTGGGCTCGAGCGCGGTGACACGGAGGTCGAAGCCGCCGATCTCGACGCCGTCGGGGTCGGCGAAGCGGGTGACGAGCAGGCCGCCGAGCGCGCCGTCGCCGATGGTGACGGTGGTCCACCAGCGGGCGATGTCGTCGGCGGTCGCGAGCGCGGCGTGCACCTCGGCGAGCGGGACTCGCGCCGCGACCCGATGCCGGATGTCGACGGTCGTGCTCGCGGTCGTGGTGTCTGTCGTGGGGGAAGGCGAACCGTCAGGCGGGTCGGACTCCGCCACCTGCAGCGCGACCACCTTCGCGTCGGGCGAGGTCGGGTCGCCGAAGGTGAGCGTGCCGGTGGTGGCGACGGTCGGGGCGTCGAGCCGGGCGTCGTCGGGCCACCACTCGCGCAGGTGCTCGGGCCGGCTCACCACCTCGAAGACCACCTCCGGGGAGGCGTCGATCCACAGCTCGCGGCCGATGCTGCCGTACTCCGTGCCGGTCACGCCGACTCCTCACACGTGCAACTACTGGTTGCGCGTGAGTAGGTCAGCCCTCCGGGCGGTGCTCGCCGGCCGGAGGACTGGGAACGTGGAGGCGTCCCGCACCCGTCCAGGAGCGCCCCGTGTCCGAGACCACCGCCCGGCCGCAGCGCGACCGGTCCGACGCACGCGACCGGCTCCGCATCGGCATCGTCACCGAGCCCGACGCCCCCGAGTCGTACGCCGAGCGCCTCGCCGCCGACCTTCCCGGCCAGCTCGACGACGCGTCCGGCTGGAGCGTCGAGGTGCGCCTCGACACCGTCGCCGCCGGCTGCCGTGACGCCGACGACGTGCTCCAGCGGGCGCGGGAGCTGCGCGAGCGCTACGGCTGGGACCACGTCGTGTGCCTGACCGACCTGCCGGTGCGCGAGCACCACCGTCCGGTGCTGGCGATCGTGGACGTCGAGGACGGCGGCGCCGCGGTCTCGGTGCCTGCGCTGGGTGCGCTGGCCTCCTACCGTCGGGCCCTGCAGCTGGTGGTCCGGGTGCTCGACGAGCTGCGCCACGACGACGCCGCGGACGTCGCTGAGCCGTCCGACACCACCGACGGCCGGCAGGGCCGTGCCGCTCAGCTGCTGGCGCCCGTCGTACGGACGACCGGCACGTGCCGCGACGGCCACGCCGCGGTGCGCTTCCTCTCCACGCGGCGCCGGGGGATGGCCTGGCTGCTGGTCGGCATGGTGCGCAGCAACCGGCCCTGGCGCATCGCCGCAGGGCTCAAGGGGGCGCTCGTCGCTGCCCTCGCCGCGAGTGTCTTTGGGCTCTCCTCGACGACGATCTGGATGCTGGCCGACGCCGCCAGCTGGTGGCGGGTGCTGCTCGCGGCGTCGGGTGTCGCAGCGGTGATGGTCGGCTGGCTGGTCTTCCACCACGACCTGTGGGAGTCGCGCCGACGCGGCGCGGTCGACCGTCAGCAGGCGGTGCTCTACAACGCCTCGACGCTGATCAGCCTGCTCGTCGGCGTCGCCACGCTCTACGCGGCCCTGCTCGCGGTCAACCTCGCGATCGCCGCGGTCCTGCTGCCGCCCGACGTCCTCTCCGACCAGCTGGGCACCGACGTCGGGGTCCGCACCTACCTGGCGCTGGCCTGGGGTTTCGCCTCGATGGGCCTGGTGGCCGGGGCGCTCGGTTCGGGCTTCGAGACCGACGCCGCAGTCCGCCGGGCGGCGTACGGCTACCGCGAGCAGCAGCGGCGCGACCGGGGCGACGAGCAGGACGGCTGACCCGCACCACGGCGACGCCGACCTCCACCCTGGGGGTGAACCCGCCCGGCTACCGTCACCGTGTGCAGATGATCTACGGGCCGGCCACCGGTCCCGTCGAGGCCGACGACGTCCCCGACCACTACCCCTGGCCCGAGCGCGACGGCGCGCCCTGGGTCCGAGCGATGATGGTGAGCACCCTCGACGGCGCCGCCGCCGGTCCCGACGGGCTGAGCGTGTCGGTCTCCGGGACCGCCGACCGCGCCGTCTTCTCCGCCGTACGCCGGTTCGCCGACGCCGTGCTCGTCGGCGGGGGCACCCTGGCCGAGGAGGGCTACGGCCCGATGCGGGCGGCCGACCACGACGGCGAGCGTCGTGCCGCGCAGGGCCAGGCGCCCGCGCCGGTCCTCGCGGTGGTGTCGGGGTCGTTGGACCTCCCGACCGACGAGGACGGCTTCCTCGCCTCCGACGTGCGCCCGCTGGTCTTCACGACCGAGCAGTCGCCGGCCGAGCGGCGGGCCGCCATGGAGGACCGCTGCGAGCTGGTGGTGCTCCCCGGCGAGCGGGTCGACGTACGCCAGGTGCTCGCCGAGCTGGAGCGCCGCGGGCTGTGGCGGGTCGTCTGCGAGGGCGGGCCGAGCCTGCTGCGCCAGGTCACCGCCGCCGGGCTGCTCGACGAGGCCGACCTGACCTTCTCCCCGATGCTCGCCGGCACCGGCACCACGCCGACCACCGACGTGCTCGACGACCCGGCGCGCTTCGCGCTGCGCCACGTGCTCACCGAGGACGGCTTCCTCATGGGCCGCTACGTGCGGGAGGACGTCGCGTGATCGACCTGCGGTCGCTCGCCGCCCTCGTCGACCGCTACGGCGACGACCTCGACCTGCCGGTGGCGACCTTCGACATCGGCGGCACGGCGTACGACACGGACACGACGCCGGTGCTGATGGGCATCGTCAACCTCTCCCAGGACTCCTGGTACCGCGAGTCGGTCGTGCCCGACGCCCCGGGAGCGCTGCGGCTGGGCCGGGTGCTGGCCGCGCAGGGCGCGCACGTCGTGGACGTCGGCGCCGAGTCGGTGCAGGACCACGCCGAGCGCGTGGGCGCCGAGCGGCAGGCCGACCAGCTGGTGCCGGTCGTGGAGGACCTCGTCGCCGCCGGCGTGCCGGTGTCGGTCGAGAGCTACCACCCGTCGGTCGTCGAGGCCTGCCTCAAGGCCGGCGCCGCCGTGCTCAACCTGACCGGGTCGGGCGCTGACGAGGAGATGTTCGACCTCGCCGGCCGCTACTCCGCCTCGGTGGTCATGTGCGACGTCGGCGGCGAGAACCCCCGCGAGCTCGAGCGCACCGACGGTCCGGACGCCGACCCGATGGGTGCCGCGCTCGACCGCTTCGCCGCCCGCATCGAGCACGCCCGTTCCCTCGGCGTCCGCTCGCTGGCCGTCGACCCCGGTGTCGGCTTCGGCTTCGCCTGGTCCCCGACGTACGCCGACCGCGCGCGGTACCAGGCAGCGGTGCTGCTCCAGACCTTCCGCCTGCGCCGCCTCGGCGTGCCGGTCTGCCACGCGCTCCCGGCCGCGATGAACCACTTCCGCGAGGAGGTCACCACCGCCGAGGGCTTCTTCGCGGTGCTGGCCTCGCTCGGACGCACCGGCGTCGTGCGCACGCACGAGATCAGCCGGGTGCGTGCGGTGCTCGCGGCGTTGGGCGACTTCTCGCCGGACCCCGACCAGGGCTAGTCACGGCTGGGGCGTGGCCGGGGTCGGTCGGCGCTGGTCGGCAGTCCGAACCGGGTCGTGACCCCTGGGCTGAACGCCACGTGGTCGGGCGGTCGCGCGGCGAGGTCGCCGAGCCCGACGGACGCCACGAGGCCGTCGTCCAGGTCGAGCACGCGGGCGTCGTGCAGCGGCCACGGCTCGTGCTCGTTGGGCACGTAGCGGGTGCGCCTCGCGAGGCGGGTGTGCAGCCCCCACCGTGCCGACACGAACCGGTCGAGGTCGGTCGGGGGGCGGCGGGCACCGACCTCCAGCCGGATCGTGCTGCGGGCGCCGCGCGGTCGGCCGAGCCGGTCGCGGAGGACCGTGCGCCAGGTGTGCACGGGCGCTGCGGCGTCGCCGGTGACGTCGTGCCGCATCCGCGCCCACCGGTACGGCGTCGCGAACCCCGCCCGCGCCGCGAGGGCGACCAGCAGCCGGTCGGTGTCGAGGGACAGGAAGACGACTCCCCGGCGCCCGGTCTCGTCGACGGAGTAGAGCCGCACGTTCGTCTCCAGGAACGTGCCGAGGTACGGCACGCCCGGTCCGCGTCCGAGGCCGGCCCCGACCATGGTGAACGGCACCAGCCCGACCCACGTGACGCCGTCGCGCACGTCCGGCCGGACGCCCCGCGGCATCCGGTGCGCCACCAGGGCCGGGTCGACCGCCCAGTGGAGGTAGGCGAGGTCGCGCCAGCGCTGGTTCATCAGCACCGGCCCGGTGAGTGGCGGGGCCTGCTCGCTCACCGGCTCGGGGGAGGAGGTCACTCCTCCAGCGTGCGCCCACCCGCAAGGCGAGGGTCCGTGACGACGGCCACCGCCCGGGGGGTGGTCCGCCGGGCGCCGCGGGTGCGGTGGACTGGACCACGGGGGAGAGGAAAGGACGTGGGCGGGAGCATGCGCCAGGAGCAGTTCGAGGACGAGTCCGAGCGGGCCCGGGCCCTGGATCCGCAGCGGCCCGACGAGCCGCGCGACTGGCTGCTGACCCGCGAGGAGCGCGACAACCCGCACACCCGCCTCGACGAGCGGCACGGCGGTGACGTCGCGTGGTCGACCGGCAACCTCGCCGAGCCGCTGATCGACGGCGCGTCGTACTTCGCCGCGCTCCTCGAGGAGCTGCGCACCGTGGGGCACGGCGACGTCGTGCTCTTCACCGACTGGCAGGGCGACGCCGGCCAGCGGCTCTCCGAGGAGGCCGGCACCGAGGTCGTCACGGTGCTCGGCGAGGCCCAGGACCGCGGCGCCGAGGTGCGCGGCCTCGTGTGGCGCTCGCACACCGACCAGGTCGGGTTCTTCGCCGAGGCCAACCGGCACCTCGGCGAGCAGCTGCGCCGACGCGGCGTACCGGTGATGCTCGACATGCGGGTGAAGCCGGGCGGTGCGCACCACCAGAAGTTCGTCGTCGTACGTCGTGCCGGTGCGCCCGAGCGCGACGTCGCCTTCGTGGGCGGCATCGACCTGGCCCACAACCGTCGCGACGACCAGGACCACGACGGCGACCCGCAGGGACGCCCCACCACCGAGGAGTACGGCGAGCACGCGCCGTGGCACGACGTCCAGGTGCGGCTGCGCGGACCGGTCGTGCACGACGTCGAGACCGTCTTCCGCGAGCGGTGGGAGGACCCGTCGCCGCCCTCGGTCGCGCCGTGGCGCCACGTCACCGACCGGGTCCGCGACGTCGACACCTCGCCCGTCCCGCTCTCGCCCCAGCTGCCCGCGCCGCCGCCCGCCGGGCCGCACACCGTCCAGCTGCTGCGCACCTACCCCGCGCTGGGCGCCGGCCGCGCGCACCCGTTCGCGCCGCGCGGCGAGCGCAGCGTCGCCCGTGGCTACCGCAAGGCGCTGGCCAACGCGCGCGAGCTGGTCTACATCGAGGACCAGTACTTCTGGGACCGCGACGTCGCCGCGGTCTTCGCCGAGCAGCTGCGCGCCAACCCGCGGCTGCACCTGCTGGTCGTGATCCCGCTGCACCCGGACAAGGACGGCCTCAACCGGGTCGCCCAGCACCTCGGGCGCGACCGGGCGATCAACCCGCTGATGCGGGTCGCGCCGGGCCGCGTCGCGGCGTACGGGCTGGAGAACCCGTCGGGGCGTCCGGTCTACGTGCACGCCAAGGTGACCGTCGTCGACGACACCTGGGCGACGACGGGCTCTGACAACTTCAACCGGCGCTCGTGGACCCACGACGCCGAGCTGACCGCCGCGGTGCTCGACCGGGGCTACGCCCGTGACCTGCGCCTGCGGCTGGCCGCCGAGCACCTCGACCGGCTCGGGGACGTCGGCACCGACGAGCTCGGCGACGAGGGGTCGGGCGCCCCGCTGCCCGCGAGCCGGCTGGTCGACGTGATGGCCGACTGCCTCGAGCCGCACGACATGTTCGCGCGGTACGGCGAGTCCGCCGACCGCCTCGAGGCGTGGCACCGCGGCGGGCGACAGGGTCCGCGCCCCGCCGGACGTCTGCGTCGGCTGGAGACGGCGACCGCGTCGTCGTGGCGCACCTTCGTGGCGAGCGCGCTGCTCGACCAGGTGCACAACCCCGACGGGCGCCCGCGCGACCTGAGACGCCGCGGCGAGTACTGAGGACGCCGGGCGCGGCTCGGCCGGGTGGCCTCAGGCCAGCTGCTGCGCCTGCTCGCCCAGGGCGGCGAGGAACGCGTCGCCGTCGGCGTCGCGCGGGGTCATCCGCACGGTGTCGTAGGAGTCGGCGGGCAGCACGTGCAGCAGCCGGGTCGTCCGGTCCTGGTCGGCCCACCAGACCCGCAGGCCCGCGCGCGGCACCGCCACCGCGACCTTCTTCGGCTTGCTCGACCACATCGTGCCGGCCAGCGCGACCAGCCGGTGCGGCGTGAGCGCCCAGTAGGAGAACAGTGCGGCGCCGGCGAAGCCCTGCTCGACGATCCCGTTGTGGCGTAGGTACGCCGCGCACGGGTTGCTGGTGCTCACGTTCCCGGCGGACATGCCGAGGCTCTGGTTCGACGCGGGCACCACCGCGAGGAGCTCCTCGCCCGGGTCGAGGAGCGTGCGGGCGAGGGTGCGGACCTTCTCGCTGGTCATCCGCCGACGGTCCCACCGCGGTGGCCGGTGCGCACCCGTGCCGACCGCATTTCCCCCATCCGAGGGGGTCGGGCCGTTTGGCGGGTGCCCGGCGGGGTACCACCCGGGCACACCCCGCTGGGAGGAGCAGCCACGTGTCCGTGATCGACGTCAAGATGCAGGCGATCTACCAGGCCTCGCACGTCGAGCTCCCCGCGCGGGCGTCGTCGTTCGCCGGCCACGCCGGCGACATCACCGCGGCCGTCGAGCCGGTGGTCGCCGAGGTGGCGCTGGCCGGCAACCACCCGATCGGCGCCGACCTGGCCGACGTCGCCGTCGAGGTCTTCGCCCACCTGCGCGAGCTGGTGCGCACCTTCAACGACTGCGCGGTCGGCCTCGACCGGATGGCCGACGACCTGGTCGCCGTCGACGGCGAGGCGGGGGCGTGGTTCGCCGTCCACCAGGAGTACGTCGGCGACGTACCGGTGGCCTCCGAGCCCGCGGCCCCGGAGGTCTGAGGTGGTCGCGGCGCGGATCGACGGCGGCGGGGGTCGCGGCTCCGTCGTCGAGCAGGTCGACCCGCTCCTCGACGAGATCCTCGACCTGATCGGCCAGCTGGCCGGCAACGAGGCGGTGTGGCGCCTGCTCGACTCCGAGGACGCGCGCACCCTGCCGGAGAACTTCACCCGCGAGGTCGGGTGGTTCAGGCTCCCCGGCCCGTACGGCTTCGACTTCTCCTCGCTGTACGTCGCGATGAGCACCCAGCACCCCGACTTCTTCGACTCGCCGGTCAGCAACGGCGACCGCGAGCGGATCCTGCAGAACGCGATCGACGACCTCTGGCACCGCGAGCACGACGCGTGGACCGGCGGTGCCGTGGGCACCGTCTACCGCAGCGTCACCCGCAACGTCTGGGAGCCGGACGCCGCGTCGCTGTCGCGGCAGGCCTCCGCCCTCGGCGACGTCACCCGCTGGCTCGCGTCGCAGGTCGAGGCCGGCGAGTGGGCCGGTCCCGACACTGAGCTCGCGCCGCAGTGGCTGGCGGACCTGCAGAAGCACTGGCCGGCCACGTCGGAGAGCCCGCAGTCGTTCTACGCCTTCTGGGACGACGTCAACGAGAAGTGCGCGCTCTACCTGCACGCGACCGCCCGACTGACCGCGACCTGCGCGCAGGTCGCCGGCACCGTCGCGGACTTCCAACGCAACCTCGTCGAGATCGCCACGACGGCGCGCGACCACGCGCGGCTGGCGCTGCGGCAGTGGCAGTCGTGGCAGGACGACAGCGGTGCCTGGCCGACCGGGCAGACCCGCGAGGTCTTCGGCGGCGTCGCGAACGACATCCTCGGCGGCGTCTCCTACGGCGCCGGGATCGTCAGCCTCTACGGTCCGGCCGCCGCGGTCGCCGGCCCGATCAGCGTCGTCACCGGCGGGCTCGCCTACCTGGTGCCCGACCAGGTCCAGGTGATGGAGGTGCGCTCGGCGACCGTCTCCAGCGACGTGCACCGGGCCTTCCTGGCCGACCTCCAGACGGTGGCGGCCCACATGACCGAGGCGCTCGACACGGTGCACACCGAGCCGCCCTCGGACGACCCCACCGCGACCGGCGGGTTCGGGACCTTCGCGGGCACCGTCCGCGCACTCCGGGAGGACTGGCGGCCGCCGCCGGTCGAGCTCTGAGGCGTACCGGGGTCACCCGAGGTGGGTGATCGCCCCCGCCTCGGCCCCGCCCCGACCGAGGTGGCGGCCGATGACCATCCGCTGGATCTGGTTGGTGCCCTCGAAGATCTGCATCACCTTCGCCTCGCGCATGAAGCGCTCGACCGGGAAGTCGCGGGGGTAGCCGTAGCCGCCGAGCACCTGGACGGCGTCGGTGGTCACCTTCATGGCGTTGTCGGTGGCGACGAGCTTGGCCACCGAGGCCTCCCGACCGAACGGCAGACCCGCGTCGCGCAGGCGCGCGGCGTGCAGCGTCACCTGGCGCGCCGACTGCACCGCGGCCTCCATGTCGGCCAGCAGGAACGCCAAGCCCTGGTGGTCGATGATCGCCTTCCCGAAGGTCTCGCGCTCCTGGGCGTAGGCGACGGCGTGGTCGAGCGCCCCCTGCGCCAGCCCGGTGGCCACGGCGGCGATGCCGAGCCGACCGGAGTCGAGGCCGGCCAGCGCGATCTTGAGGCCGTCGCCCTCCTCGCCGAGGCGCCGCTCGACCGGCACCCGCGCGCCGTCGAGGCGCATGGTCGCGGTGGTCGAGCCGGTGAGGCCCATCTTCCGCTCGGGCGGGTCGGCGACCAGGCCGGGCGTGTCCGCCGGCACCAGGAAGCACGAGATGCCGCGGGCGCCGTCGTCGGAGGTGCGGGCCATGATCTTGTAGAAGTCGGCGTGACCGCCGTGGGTCGTCCAGGCCTTCGCCCCGTCGAGGACGTACTCGTCGCCCTCGCGGCGCGCGGTCGTACGCATCGCCGCGGGGTCGGAGCCGGCGTGCGGCTCGGACAGGCAGTAGGCGCCGAGCAGCTCGCCGCCGAGCATGTCCGGCAGCCACCACTCCTGCTGCTCGGGCGTGCCCTGGGTGACCAGGCCGAAGCAGGACAGCGCGTGCACGCTCACCCCGACACCGACCGAGCTCCACGCGGCACCGATCTCCTCGAGCACCTGGAGGTAGACCTCGTACGGCAGCCCGCTACCGCCGAGCTCCTCGGCGTACGGGAGCCCGAGCAGGCCGGCCCGGCCGAGCGTGCGGAACACCTCGCGCGGGAACTCCTCGTCGGCCTCCGCCTGCGCCACCTTCGGCAGCAGCTCCTCGGTGCAGATCTGGCGGACCAGGCGGAGCAGGTCGGCGTGCTCCTCGCTGGCGAGGACGCGGCGTGCGGGCATGAGGACCTCCTGGGTGGCGGATGCGTCACCACAGTACCAATCGGCGTACTCTGGTACTCCGGTCAGTACGACGTGAGAGGTTGGCCCGCATGACCACCCGGCGTGACGAGGTGCTCGACGACCTCGTCGCGCTGTTCCTGGCCGAGGGCTTCGCCGAGCTCGGCGTCGGCGACCTCGCGGCCCGGCTGCGGTGCTCGCGCTCGACGCTCTACCTCGTCGCCCCGAGCAAGGAGCTCATCGTGCGGGCGGCGGTGCGGGCGTTCTTCCGGGGCGCGGCCGAGCGGATCGAGGAGCGCGTCGCGGCCGAGCCCGACCTCGCCCGCCGGCTCGAGGTCTACCTCCGCGCGGTCGCCGACGAGCTCGCCCCCGCGGGTGCGCAGTTCCACACCGACCTCGCCGCCCACCCGACCGCCGCCGAGACCTACCGGGAGAACCCCCTCGCCGCCGCCCGCCGGGTCGGCTCCCTGGTCGAGGACGCCGTCGCGCACGGCGCGATGCGCCCGGTCGACGTCGGTTTCGTCGGCACCGCGGTGTCGGTGCTGATGACGGCGATCCAGTCCGGCGACGTGGGTGAGCGCACCGGCCTCGACGACGCCCACGCCTACCAGGCGCTGGCCGACCTGCTGGTGCGCGGACTGCTCGACCGCTGAGGCCGGGGCCTCGGCGGTGGGGCCCCCGGGCTGGGGCCTACCAGGACGACTTCGTGATGCCCGGCAGCTCGCCCCGGTGCGCGGCCTCGCGGAACCGGATGCGCGAGAGGCCGACCGTGCCGACGTACCCCCGCGGCCGGCCGTCGACCTGGTCGCGGTTGCGGACCCGGCTCGGGCTCGCGTCGCGCGGCAGCCGGGAGAGCGCACGCACGGCCGCGGTGACCTCGTCAGGGGTGCGCGCCTCGCGGACGGCCTGCTTGAGCGCCGCCCGTCGCTCGGCGTACCGCGCGACCTGCTGCTTGCGCCGCTCGTTGGCGACGACCTTCGACCGCTTGGCCATCAGCGCTCCTCCCGGAAGTCGACGTGGCGGCGCACCCGCGGGTCGTACTTGCGCAGCACCATCCGGTCGGGGTCGTTGCGGCGGTTCTTGCGGGTGACGTAGGTGAAGCCGGTGCCGGCGGTCGAACGGAGCTTCACGATCGGGCGCACGTCGCTGCCTCGGCGGGCCATCAGAGCCGTACCCCGCGGGCGAGCAGGTCGGCGACGACGGCGTCGACGCCACGGCGGTCGATGGTGCGGATGCCGCGCGGACTGACGGTGAGCGTCACCCGGCGGCCGAGGCCGGGCACCCAGTACCGCTTCGTCTGGACGTTGACCTCGAAGCGGCGCTTGGTGTGGCGGTGGGAGTGGGACACGCGGTTGCCGGAGCGCGGCACGGCTCCGGTGACCTGGCAGGTGCGGGCCACGGTGGTTCCTTCCTGGTGCTGGGTGGTGGGGTGGCGGGTGCTGGAGGGCCTCAGCCCTGGCGGGCCTTGAGGCGGGGGTTCAACTTGTTGATGACGTAGGTGCGGCCGCGTCGTCGTACGACCTGCGAGCCGGGCTTGTCCTTGAGGGCTCGGAGCGAGTTGCGGACCTTCACGGGGTGCCTCCTGTGGTGGCTGAGGTGGTCGTGGTGCTGGCGGGTGCGTCGAGGCGGGGGTCGCGACGCGGGCGCTCGCTGCCGTAGGGGAGCAGCGCCATCTCGCGGGCGTTCTTGATCGCGCGGGTGACCGACCGCTGCTGCTGCGGGGTCAGTCCGGTGACGCGGCGGGCGCGGATCCTGCCGCGGTCGGACAGGAACCGGCGCAGCAGCTCGACGTCCTGGTAGTCGACCGAGGTGATGCCCGGCGGGAGCATCGGCGCGGTCCTGCGCCCGGCCGCTCGACGGCGTACGACGGAGGGGCGGCGGCTCATCGGCGCCGTCCCGTCGCCGGGTCGACGTACCCCTGCTGGACCGCGCGCACCAGGGCGCGCGGCACCCGGTGCACGGTGCCGTCGACGGTCACCTCGACGAGGGTCGGCGGTGTGGCGCGCCACGCGGACCGGCGGGTGCGGGTGTTGCTGCGCGACGTACGGCGCTTGGGGACGGCCACGTCGTCACCGCTTCCCGTAGCGCCGCTCGAAGGCCTGCACGCGGCCCTCGGTGTCGAGCGTGGTGCGGCGGCCGGTCCAGAAGGGGTGGCTGGCGCTGCTCACGTCGACGTCGACGAGCGGGTACGTCGTGCCGTCGAGGTCGATGGTGCGGTCGGTGGCGGCGGTCGAGCGGGTCAGCCACGTGGTGCCCGCGGACCGGTCGCGGAAGATGACCGGGCGGTAGTCGGGGTGGGACGTGCGCACGGGTGGTGCCTCCTCGGGTCAGGGGTCGAACTCGGAATGAGAACGATTATCACTTACGCTAACACCCTCCACCCGCACCGCATTCCAGGAGGACCACCCGTGCGCACCCCCGTCGTCGTCATCACCGGCACCGACCCCGAGCCGATGGCCACGCTCGCCGTCGGCCTGCAGTGGGACCTGCCCCGAGCCGTCGTCGTGCGGCACCACATCGACGCCGAGCGCGGCGTCCTCGAGCGCGTCGTCAGCGACCGCACCGGCGTCGTCGAACGAGAGGAGATCGACCTCGAGCACGCCTGCGTGTCCTGCGCGCTGCGCGAGGACGTCGTACCGACGCTGCGCCGGATCGCCTCCGACGGGCGCTGGGACTCCGTGCTGGCGCACCTGCCGGTCGGCGCCGAGCCCGACCAGCTCTGCGCCGTCGTCGCCGGCGACACCACCCTCGCCCGGCACCTGCGCATCCACGCCGTCGTGGTGGCCGCCGACGGGCCGCGCGTGGTCGAGGACCTGCTCGGCGACGCGCTCCTGCGCGAGCGCGGACTGCACACCTCCGAGGACGACGACCGCGGCGTCGGCGAGGTGCTGTCGGCCATGGTGGAGCAGGCCGACTGCGTCGTCGCGCCGGACGCCGACGGGATCGGGCTCGCCCTCCTCGCCGCCCTCGCCCGACCCGGTACGCCGGTGCTCGACGACAGCGGCGACCTCGACGCCGTACGACTCGTCGGCGAGCCGCGCCACGACCACACGCAGGTGCTGGAGTGGACCCGTCCGGACCGCCGGGGCCCGCTCCCGGACCTGCCGCCCGCCGCGCACGGACTGGCCTGGCGCGTCGACCTGGTCTCCGGGCGCCCCTTCCACCCCGACCGGCTCCTGGAGGACATCGAGGTGCTCGGCGCGGGCCGGCACCGCTCGCGCGGCTGCTTCTGGCTGCCCACCCGGCCCGAGCTGATGGGGGAGTGGGAGGGGTCCGGCGGGCAGCTGGGCATCGGCGCCCCGCGACGCTGGCACCGCTCCTACCCGGTCACCCGCGTGGTGCTCGTCGGGGTCGGTCAGGCGCCCGGGCACGTGCACGCGGGGTTCGAGCGGCTGCTGGTCACCGAGGACGAGCTGCGCTCGCGCGGGGCCGCGTGGGAGGTCGCCGAGGACGGGCTGGAGCCCTGGCTCGGTCCGGTGCGCCGGGTGGCATGAGGTCTCGGTAGCTGACGAGGTGGCGGATGCCGACCACCACGACGGTCCGCGCCGTCGGTCCCCCGGGTGGTCCATGCGTGCGCGATCGCATCGCGCACGTCCGAACGCGGTCGCGGGGTACGTTTCGGGTCGTGGTGATCGCACTGGACGAGCAGCTGTGCTTCCCGCTCTACGCCACGAGCCGCGCCTTCACCCGCGCCTACGCCGAGGTGCTCGCCCCGTTCGGCCTCACCTACGTGCAGTACCTCGCCCTGCTGGTGCTCTGGGAGGAGGGCGAGGTCGGCGTCGGTCGGGTCGGCGAGCGGCTCGAGCTCGACAGCGGCACCCTCACCCCGCTCCTGCGCCGCCTCCAGCGCGACGGCTGGGTCACCCGGACCCGCGACCCCGAGGACGAGCGGCGCGTGCTGGTCGCGCTGACCGACGAGGGCGCCGCGCTCGAGGCACGCGTCCAGGACGTGCCGGGCCGCATCCGTGCCGCCTCCGGGCTCGACGACGGCGAGGTCGACGAGCTCAAGGCGCTGCTGGAGCAGACGCTCGCCGCGCTCCGCGACCGCACCGAGGAGGGCTGAGCCCGTGCGCGCGCTGCGCTACACGTCGTACGGCGGTCCGGTGCGGGTGGTCGACGTGCCCTCACCGTCCTGCCCTCGTGACGGCGTGCTCGTGCGCGTCGGGGCGACCGGCGTGTGCCGCTCCGACTGGCACGCCTGGCAGGGCCACGACCCGGTGCCGCTGCCGATGGTGCCCGGCCACGAGCTGGCCGGCGTGGTGGCCGAGGTCGGTCCCGACGTGCCGTCCGCGGCGGGGTGGGCCGTCGGCGACCGGGTGACCGCGCCGTTCGTGATGGGCTGCGGGCGTTGCGCCGACTGCCGGGCGGGCGCCGCGCAGGTCTGCGCCGACCAGCAGCAGCCCGGCTTCACCTACGACGGCTCCTTCGCCGAGGTCGTCGCGGTGCCCGCCGTGGCGACCAACCTGGTCCGGCTGCCCGACGACCTCGACGTCGTGGCGGCCGCGGCGCTCGGGGGCCGGTTCGCCACCGCGCACCGGGCCGTCGCGGCGCGCGGCGGTCTGGGTGCGGGCGAGTGGCTCCTGGTCGTCGGCTGCGGGGGCCTCGGCCTCTCCGCGGTCGCCGTCGGCCGGGCCCTGGGCGCCCGCGTGGTGGCCGCGGACGTCGTACCGGCGGCGCTGGAGGAGGCTCGCGCTGCCGGAGCGGAGGCGGTGCTGGAGGTGCCGACCGGCTCCGACGGGCCGGAGCGGCTGGCCCGGGCGGTCCGCGACGTGACCGACGGCGGGGCGCACGTCGCCCTCGACGCGGTGGGCTCGCCCGCGGCGCTGGCCGGCGGGGGGCTGTCGCTGCGCCGCCGGGGTCGGCACGTGCAGGCCGGGCTGCTGCTCGGTGACGCCGCACGCTCCGCGGTGCCCATGGACCGGGTCGTCGCGTGGGAGCTGGACCTGCTCGGCTCGCACGGCATGGCGGCCGCCGACTACCCGCCGATGCTCGACCTGGTGGCGCGGGCGGGCATCGACCTGGGATCGCTCGTCGCCGGTACCGCCCCGCTCGAGGCGGGCGGCGAGGTGCTCGCCTCCCTGGGTGGCGCGGGGCGCGGCGTCACGGTGCTCGTGCCCTGACCCGGGCAGCGCGTCGGGCACGTCGGCCGGCGCGGCGCCGGTACCGCCAGGGATACCGTCCCGGGCTTTCGTAACGCCAGCGACACGGTTGTCGTCGGTCGCCGTGACGCACAGCCCGTACATAGGTGAGCCACACCTCACCTACTCGGAAGGCAGCACCTCTCCATGCCCACCTCCCCTGCCCGACGTCACGTCGCCGGGCTGCTCGCCGCGTCCCTGGCCGCGGCCGCCTGCGTCGGCACCCTCGCCGCTCCGCGGGCCTCGGCGATCACGACGGTCGCCACCGACAACGGGGCCTCGTTCAACGTCAACGACGCCCGCCGACCCGGCCTCGACACCGGGTCCATCCGCAACATCTCCAACTCCCGCATGGAGGCGTTCGGCAGCCTCTTCGTGCAGGTGGACGGCGGCGGCGCCGAGCCGCGCATGAACGGCCAGATGGTGCGCGGCTTCGGCCTCACCGCCGGCCCGGCCGGCAGCTTCCACTCGACCCGCTCGGTCCTCCTCGGCGGCGTCGCGATGAGCCGGCAGCTGCAGGTCGACGACGCCACCAGCGTCGCCACGTTCCTCGACAGCTTCACCAACACCACCACCGAGCCGCTGTCCCTCGACGTCAGCTTCGGTGGCTCGCTCGGCTACGGCCTGGCCGACAACACCCGTGGCGCGGTCGTCGCCTCCTCCAGCGGTGACGCCACCGCCGACGGGGACGACACCTGGATCGTCACGAACACCACCGGCAACTACCGCTCGCAGGCCGTCGTCGTCGGCGATGTCGACGGCCTCGGCGACCAGCAGGCCGACCCGTTCGAGACGGCCTACTCGACCACCGGCAGCAGGGCCAACGACATCGGCTTCGTGCACGCGCTGGCTCTCGAGCCCGGCGAGACGGCCTCGCTGCTGTCCTACGTGCACAGCGGCGCGCGGGGCGACACCACCGACGCCCAGGTCGTCGCGGCCGACCTCGCCTCGGCCCCGCTGCTCGACGAGCTGACCCTCGACGAGATCTGCACCGTCGCCAACTTCGACGTCTCGTCGTACGACGCCGCGTGCGTCGGCGCCGACCCGCTCGCGCTGCCGCCCGCGGAGGCGACCGCGCCCGGCACGACCGACGTCGCCTACGACGTCACCGGGAAGACGATCGCCGAGCTGCAGGCCGACATGACCGCCGGCGTGGTGACCTCGGTCCAGGTGACCCAGGCCTACCTCGACCGCATCGCTGCGTACGACGGCGGCGCCTACGGCTTCCACGCGTTCATCACGGTGGCCGACACCGCCCTCGCCCAGGCGCGGGCCGCCGACGAGGCGCGTGCCTCCGGCGTCACCGGCTCCCTGCTCGGCGTCCCGCTCGGCATCAAGGACATCTACGACACCGTCGACATGCCCACCACCGGCGGCACCCGTGCCCTGGAGGACTGGAACACCGGGGCCGACTCCTGGCAGGTCGCCAAGCTGCGCGAGGCAGGGGCGGTGATCATCGGCAAGACCAACCTGTCGGAGTTCGCCAACTCGGGCTCCTTCAGCGAGAGCGGCTACATGCAGACCTGGAACGGCCTCTACCCGAGCAAGACGTCGTTCGGCTCCAGCGGCGGCTCGGCCACCGCGGTGGCCGCCGACCTCGCCGCCGGCGCGATGGGCACCCAGACCGGCGTCTCGCTGTACGCGCCCTCGACCGGTGCGGGACTCACCACCTTCCGCGGCACCGACGGTCTGACCAGCACCGACGGTGTGATGCCGCTGACCTGGGCGACCGACTACGCCGGCCCGATGGCCAAGACCGTGACCGACGTCGCCGCGCTGCTCGACGCGACGGCCACGCAGAGCACCGGCAACAACCCGGACGACCTGCTGACCAGCCGGGTCGACAACACCCTGCGCCCCGCCGAGTGGACGACGGGTCTCACGACCGACGCCCTCGAGGGGAAGGTCCTCGGCTACCGGCCGTCGTCGTTCCAGTCGACGTCGATCGCCGACGACGAGGCCGGCCCGACCGTCCTCGCCCAGACTGTCGCGGCGCTCGAGAGTGCCGGCGCCACCGTCGTCGCGCTGCCGGACGGCGCCGCCGCCGCGCCGACCGCCCCGCCGTCGAGCCAGTACCCGACCAGCGGCTCGGCCGGGGCCGAGGGCTGGGAGCGCTACCAGGCCGTCGACCGGCCCGCGGCCTTCCCCTACACGACGAAGGAGCTGATGGAGAGCCCGGCGAACCTGCCCTACAACGTCTCCGGCAACTACACCGCCCAGCCGATGGACGACACCAGCGTGGAGAACCTGCTGGCGCGTCGTGACGCCTACAAGGTGAACGCCGACGAGTGGATGGACTCGGCGTTCGGCCAGCCCGTCGACGCCGTGCTCTACCCGGGCTTCCTCACCTCGATGGGCAACAACGACGCCAGCTCGGCGATCATGAGCGCCGACCGGGCCTCGGGCGTCATCACCCAGTCCGTCGGTCTGCCGACGGTCATCCTGCCTGTCGGTCTCAACCCGGAGGGCCAGACCAACAACGTCCAGATCGTCGGTCGGGCCTGGGACGACGCCGACGTCCTCGCGATGGGCTACGCGCTCGAGCAGGTCGTCGATGCCCACGTCCACACCGAGTACGCCCCGGCGCTGGAGTGGACGGGGCCGGCCGAGTCGGTCACCACCCTCGACCTCGCGGCCACCTCGACGTCGTACGCCGACCCGGTCGAGGCCGTCGTGACGGTCGCGGCCGACCCGGCCGCCACCGGTCGGGTGACCGTGGAGGTCGACGGTCGCACCGTGGCCGGTCGCCTCTCGGGCGGCACCGCGACGGTGGTCCTGCCGGCCCGCACGTCGGTGGGGACCCACCTGGTGACGGCGACGTACGACGGCTCCTCGACGGTGGCGCCGAGCGCGGCCACCGCCGTGCTCCGGGTGACCCGCGCCGTGCCGACCCTGTCGGCGCGGCCGACGGCCACGACGTACGGCCCGAAGGCCCGCCCGCGGCTGAAGGTCAGCGTCTCGACCGGTGCGCCCGGCGCCGTGCAGGTCGTCGTCTACGACCGCACGAAGGTCGTCACGTCGGCGGTCGTCGGTCAGCGGCCGAACCGCACCGTGCGCCTGCCGCGGCTGGCGACCGGCAAGCACGTGCTCCGCGTGCGGGTCGTGGCGACCGAGGAGTACCGCTCGGTGACCAGCCGGAAGATGGTGGTGCGCGTCCGTCCGTGACGGGCTGACCCGCCGCACCCGCCGACGACACCCGCTGTCACACGTCGCCCGCCCCGGCGCCGTGTGGCAGCGGGTCCGGCACGCCCAGCCGGCACAGCAGCTCCACGAACCGCCCGGCCACCGGGTCGGCGTCGCTGCGCCGCAGGGCGACCACCTCGCGTCCCAGCGGCGGGTCGCACCCGCGGACGGCGCCGGTGAAGGCCGGTGGCACGGCCGAGCGGGGGACGACGGCGACGCCGAGGCCGCTCGCCGCCAGCGGGGCGAGTGCGTTGATCTGACGGGTCCGCAGGCGCACGGTCGGGCGCACGCCCGCCTCCGCGAGGTGGTGCTCGACTCAGGCGGCCAGCGCGTTGTCGGCGTGCAGCTGCAGCATCGGCTCGTCGGCCAGCGCGACGAGCGGCACGGTGGCCTGCGCCGCGAGCCGGTGGTCGGCGGCGGTCACCGCGACCACCTCCCACCCCACGATGTCGCGCGGGCCGGGTGCGCTCGTGGGCGACGGCGTCACCGCCACGTCGATCTCGTCGCGGACCAGGGCGTCGACCAGGGCGTCCGCGCTCACCGCCTCCGTCAGTGCGACCCGGCTGTCGGGCGCCGTCGCCCACCAGGCCCGCAGCGCCCGGGGCAGCAGCGTCGCGGTGAAGCTCTCCACGCAGCCGACCCGGACGGTCGCGGTGTCGGCGTCGCGGGCGTCGGCGACCCCCTGTGCCGCGGCCTCGAGCGCGACCCGGGCGCGGTCGGCCAGCCGCCGTCCGGCCGAGGTCGGTACGACGCCGCGCGGCAGCCGGTCGAGGAGCGGGACCCCGACCTCGCGCTCGAGGCCGGCCAGCTGGTGGGACACCGCCGGCTGCGAGGCGTGCAGTCGCTGGGCGGCCGCGGTCACCGAGCCGGTGTCGACGACGGCGACGAGGCACTCCAGCGCGCGCAGGGTGGGCACGGCACCGACCCTACGGCGGCATCGACGCAATGAATGGGAAGGCGTCGCAACATTCATCGCGCGACGGGATGCCCGGCCGCCGCCGTGGTGTTGGGTCGGACGACCAGCCCCACCTCCAGGAGGAAGCCCATGAGCACCCTCGCCGCTCGGCCCGACGCGCGACCCGCCACCGGACGCGCCGTCGCCCTCGCCGGCGTCCTGGTCGTGACGATGATCGGCACCACGCTGCCGACCTCGCTCTACGCGACGTACGAGGAGCGGCTCGGCTTCGGCGTGGCCACGGTCGGCGTCGTCTTCGCGACGTACGCCGTCGGCGTGATCGCCGCGCTGCTGGTCACCGGACGCTGGTCCGACGCGCTCGGCCGGCGGCCCGTGCTCGCCGGCGGGCTGCTCGTGGCGGTGCTGAGCGACGTGGTGTTCCTGCTCGCCGACTCGGTGCCGCTGCTGCTGGTCGGTCGCGTGCTGTCGGGCGTCTCCGCGGGCGTCTTCGTCGGCACGGCCAGCGTCTTCGTCGTCGAGACCGCGCGGGGTGCGCTCGGCGGCCGTGCCTCCGACCTCGCCGCCGCCGCGAACATGGGCGGCCTGGGTCTCGGGCCGCTGGTCTCCGCGGCGCTGGTCACCTGGGCGCCGGGCCCGCTGCACACGTCGTACGTCGTGCACCTGGGGCTCGCGGCGCTCGGGCTGCTCGTCGTGGGGTTGTCGGCCGAGACCTCGCCGCGCACCCGGGGCGCCAGCCTGGCGCCGCTGCGACCGAGCCTGCCTCCGGAGGTGCGGCCGGTGTTCCCGCGGTTCGCGATCCTGGCGTTCGCGAGCTTCATGGTCTTCGGGCTCTACACCGCCCTGGTGCCGACGATCGCGTCGCAGGTGCTCGACGTGACCGCGCCGCTGGCCGTGGCCGCGATCGTCGCGATCGCGTTCGGTGGGTCGATCCTCTCCCACCAGCTCACGCACCACCTGGCCGAGCGGCCGGCGACGGTCCTGGCCGTCGGGCTGCTCGTCGTCGGCATGGCGCTGCTCGCCGTCGGCCTCCTCGCCGGCGCGACCTGGTGCGTCGTGCTCGCCGGGCTGCTGGGTGGCTCGGGCCAGGGCATCGCCTTCGCCCGGGGGCTGCGCGCGGTCGGCCAGGCCAGCCCGCCGGAGCAGCGGGCGGCCGTCACGTCGACGTACTTCGTCGTCGCCTACGTCGCGATCTCGCTGCCGGTCGTCGCCGCGGGGTACGCCGTCGCCGGCTGGGGCGTGCGTCCCGCGGGCACGGGCTTCGCCGTCGTCGTGGCGGTCCTCGCGGCCGTCGCGGGGGCGCTGACGGTGCGCCAGGTGCCGGCGTCCCGCGGCATGTAGCACGTCGTCCGCTGTTCTACTCACACGTTGCAGCGTGTGAGGAGTGCGGTGGTCGACGTGTTACATGCGGCAGGCGCCGGCTCCAGCCCCTGCTCGTGCAACACGCCGTTCAGCCATCTACCGCACGCACGGACCGTCTACGGCACTGATCGATCGGCGCGGTAGACGTCTGGACGACGTGTTACAGCGGGTGGGACGCCGCGCCGGCCACCACGTGGTGCCGCCCGATCGGCAGCACCATCGGGCGACCCGAGACCGGGTCGGGGACGACCTGCGACTCCATCCCGAACACCTCGCGCACCACGTCGGGCGTGAGCACCGCGCCGGGGTCGCCCTCGGCGTGCACGCGCCCCTCGCGGACGGCGACGAGGCGGTCGGCGTACCGGGCGGCGAGGTTCAGGTCGTGCAGCACCATCACCACGGTCGTGCCGCGCTGCCGGTTGAGGTCGGTGAGCAGGTCGAGCACCTCGACCTGGTGGGCGACGTCGAGGTACGTCGTGGGCTCGTCGAGCAGCAGCAGGTCGGTGCGTTGGGCGAGCGCCATCGCGATCCACACCCGCTGCCGCTGCCCGCCGGACAGCTCGTCGACGGACCGGTCGGCGAGGGCGGTCGTGCCGGTGAGCTCGAGCGCCTCGGCGACGGCCTCGTCGTCCTCGCGCGACCACCGGGCGAGCAGCCCCTGGTGCGGGCTGCGGCCGCGCGCGACGAGGTCGCCCACCGCGATGCCCTCCGGCGCGACGGGCGACTGGGGCAGCAGCCCGAGCGTGCGAGCGACCTCCTTGGTCGGGATCCGGTGCAGGTCGCGGCCGTCGAGCAGCACCTGCCCGCCGCGCGGCGCGAGCAGTCGCGACAGCGCGCGCAGCAACGTCGACTTCCCGCACGCGTTGGCCCCGACGACGGCGGTCACCCGGCCGGGCGGCACCACCAGGTCGACGTCGTCGACGACCACGCGGTCGCCGTACGCCAGCGTCACCCCGCGGGCCTCGAGGGAGTGGGAGTCGGTCACAGGGAGCCTCCGGCGCGGTTGGTGCGGATCAAGAGGTAGACGAGGTACGGCGCGCCGAGCACGCCGGTGACGACGCCCACCGGGTAGCGGGCATCGAAGGCGAACTGCCCGAGCAGGTCGGCCAGCAGCACCAGCAGGGCCCCGGTGAGCGCCGACGGCACCATCAGCGAGCCGCCGGCCCCGACCACGCGCGCCGCGATCGGACCGGCCAGGAAGGCCACGAAGGCCACCGGTCCCGACGCCGCCGTCGCGAACGCCACCAGCGCCACGGCCGCGACGATGCAGATCAGCCGCGTGCGCTCCACCCGTACGCCGAGCGCTGCTGCGGCGTCGTCGCCGTGCTGGAGCAGCTCCAGCGGCCGGGCCTGCGAGAGGAGCACCGGGCCGGCCACCAGCACGGCCAGCAGCAGCGGCAGCACCTGGTCCCAGGACGCGTTGTTGAGGCTGCCGGTGAGCCAGCGCATCGCGACCTGGAGGTCCCACTGCGCGGCGCGCACGATCACGTAGGCGACGACGCTGTCGAGCATCGCTGCCACGCCGATGCCGACCAGGATCAGCCGGGTGCCGACGACGCCGTCCTTGAAGGCGAGCAGGTAGATCAGCAGGGCGGTGCCGAGTGCGGCGGTGACCGCCAGAGCCGAGGTCGCCGCCCCGGAGAGACCGAGCAGCACGATGCCGACGACGCCGGCCGCGCTCGCGCCGGAGCTGATGCCGATGACGTCGGGAGCCGCCAGCGGGTTGCGCAGCATGGTCTGGAAGGTGATGCCGCCGAGCCCCAGCGCGGCCCCCGTGAGCAGTGCCAGCACGGCGCGGGGGAGCCGCAGCGTGCCGACCGTGAACGACGCCCCGGGCACGTCCTGGCCGAGCACCACGCGGACGACGTCGCCCGGCGGGTAGAAGGTGTTGCCGACCATGAGGCTGGTCGCGAGCACGGCGAGCACCAGCGCCGCCAGCACGACGACGACCACTCGCCGACGCGTACGCCGCCGCCGGCGCCCGGTCGCCACGGCGGCGGCCACCGACGGTCCGGACCGCTCCAGCAGGCTCACAGCGACCTCACCTGCTGGCGCCGCACGATCCAGATGAACACCGGCGCCCCGAGCAGCGCGGTCACGATGCCGACGTCGAGCTCCTCCGGGCGCGCCACCAGCCGCCCGACCACGTCGGCAGCGGTGAGCAGCACCGCCCCGACGAGCGCGGACGCCGGCAGCAGCCAGCGGTGGTCGGGCCCGACCACCAGCCGGCACAGGTGCGGCACGGCGAGTCCGACGAAGCCGATCGGCCCGGCGACCGCGGTCGCCGCACCGCACAGCAGGATCGCGCCGACGGCCGCGAGCAGCCGGGTCAGCGCGACGCGCTCGCCGAGCCCGGCCGCCACGTCGTCGCCGAGTGCGAGGGAGTTGAGGCCCCGCGCCGTCGCCAGCGACAGCAGCAGCCCGACGGCGAGGAACGGGAGCACCTGGACGGTGCGCTCGGTGGTCGCACCGCCCACGCCGCCGATCTGCCAGAACCGGAACTCGTCCATCACGTCGAGCCGAGGCAGCAGGATCGCGGAGATGAGCGACGTGAACGCTGCCGACGTCGCCGCGCCCGCGAGCGCGAGCTTCAGCGGCGTCGCACCGCCGCGCCCGAGCGAGCCCACGGCGTACACGAAGGCGGCGGCGACGGCCGCGCCCCCGATCGCCACCCAGACGTACGACGTGGGGTCGGACAGGCCGAGGAACGCGATGCCGGTGACGACCGCGAGCGAGGCGCCCGTGGTCACCCCGAGGATCCCCGGGTCGGCCAGCGGGTTGCGGGTGACACCCTGCATCACCGCGCCGGCCAGGCCGAGCGCGGCGCCGACGAGCATGGCGAGCAGGGTGCGCGGAACCCGTCGGTTGACCGCTGCCTGGGACACGGTGTCGGTCGCGCCCGAGACACCCGCGACGACGTCGGACCAACCGACCGCGCGCACGCCGAACGCCACCGACGCCACCCCGACGAGCACGAGCGCCGCGACCGCTGCCAGCAGCCAGCCGACCCGCGCCGGCACCGGACGACGGGCCGGTGCGGCGTCGTCCGGGGCCGAGCCGCGCGAGGGTCGGGTCCGCTGGAGCAGGGTCACGGCGAGGTGCTCAGCTCTCGAGGGCGTCGGAGAGGAGGTCGAGGTACTCGTCGAGGTCGTAGCCGATCGACAGCGGAGTCGGGTTCGCCGCGGCCGCCAGGGGAGTGGCGTCGGGCAGCACCGCGACGTGACCCTCGGCGACCGCCGGGATCTGCGACAGCAGCGGGTCGTCCTGGATCGCGGCCAGGAACTCGCTCTCCGCGTCGCCGTACGTGATCAGCAGGTCGACGTCCTCGAGCCGGTCGGCCTCCTCGGCGCTGATCGTCGTGTAGAACTCCTCGCTGCCCTCCGAGGCCTCCGCGACCACCGACGGGGTGCCCATCCCGTAGTCGGAGAGGAACCCCGGGCGGGTGTCGTTGGTGGTGTAGAAGCCGATCGTGCTGAGGTCGTTGGGGTCGAGGTAGGAGAAGACGACGTTCGCGCCGGCCAGCGCCGGGTGGTCGTCGAACGCCGCGGTGACCTCGGCGTCGAGCTCGTCGACGAGCGCCTGGCCCTCGTCGGCCAGACCCAGCGCGGTGGCGTTCATCAGGATCATGTCCTGGTACGACGTGCCCCACGCGACGTCGGGGTAGGCCACGACCGGCGCGATCTGGCTGAGGGTGTCGTACTCCTCCTGGGTCAGGCCGGAGTACGCCGCCAGGATCACGTCGGGCTGGGTGTCCGCGACGGCCTCGAAGTCGATGCTCTCGGTCTCGTCGAAGAGCACCGGCGTCTCGGCGCCCAGCTCCTCCAGCTCCTCCTCGACCCACGGGAGGACCCCGTCGCCGTCGTCGTCGCCGTACGCCGCCGCGGCCATGCCGACGGGCACGACCCCGAGCGCGAGCGGCACCTCGTGGTTCATCCACGCGACGGTCGCGACCCGCTCGGGCTGCTCCTCGATCACGGTCTCTCCGTAGGCGTGCTCGATGGTGACCGGGAAGGCGTCGGCCGCGTCAGCCGAGTCGCCCGTGTCGGAGGAGGCGGCGGAGTCCGAGGCCGAGGCATCGGTGGAGCCGGTGTCGTCGGAGCCGCAGCCGGCGAGGGCGATCGTGGTCGCCGTCGCCGCGAGGGCGGCGAGCAGTCGGGTGGTGCGCATGGGGAGTGGTCCTCGCTGTCGAGTCGGCAAGTGATTAGGTGAGGCTAACCTAATTGCTCGACGGCGATCCATTGCCCCCGTGATGTGATGAGGGTAGCCTTACCTGACTGACTCCGTTCGACCGCGTCCAGCAGGGAGATCGCATGACCACGACCCGCTCCGGCGGCCGCGACCGGGTCGTGCGCGCCGACGCCGCGGACCTCGCCGGCATGGCCCGCACCATGCTCGCCGCCGCGGACCACGGGACGCTCTGGACGCAGGACTGCCGCCAGTCGCGCCCGCAGCCGACGCTGGTCCACCTCGAGGAGCCCGCGGCCGGGCGGCCGCTCGTCGTGCTCGAGGCGTCGTCGCCCGCCGTCGCCCGCCTGCGTCGGTGGCCCGTCGCGCGCCTCGCCGTCGCCGACGGCGCCACGGTCGTCGAGGTCGTGGCCACCCTGCGGCCGGTGTGCAGCGAGCGCGAGCGGGTCGCGGTCTTCCGGCCGACGGTGCTCTCGGTGGCGGTGCGGGTCGACGGGCGCCGGCACCCCGTCGGCATCGACGACTACCGCGCGGCCGGTCCCGACCTCGGGCGAGTCCGGACGACGGTGGCCCTGCGCCACCTGCGGCGGCACCACGGCGCCGAGCTCGCGGCGTACGTCGTCCGCCACGGGGCGGTCGCCGGCCTCGTGGCCGACGTCGACCTCGACGGCGCGGGCGTGGTGCTCCGCGTGCTGGGGCCGCACGGGGTCACGACGCTGACCGTGCCCCACCCGGAGGTGGAGGTTGGCGACGCGCTGCACGACCTCGATCGCCTGGCGGTGGCGCACGCACTGCCGCTGACCTGCGTCGACGCGCACGTCTGAGCGGCGAGGGGGGCTGAGCAAGGCCAGCCTCACCTTTCTGGAATCAATCCAGAAAAAGCGGAAGACTGGGGGCGCACCCACGGAAGAAGGAGCCCGCAGATGACCCAGACCGCCGCCCCGACCACCACCGCCCCGTTCCGCGCCTCCGAGCAGCTCAGCGCGAGCCTCCAGGCCGTCCTCGTCGACCTCGTCGACCTCCACGTCCAGGGCAAGCAGGCCCACTGGAACGTCGTCGGCAAGAACTTCCGCGACCTCCACCTGCAGCTCGACGAGATCGTCGACGCCGCCCGCGACTTCTCCGACGACGTCGCCGAGCGGATGCGCGCCGTGCACGCGCTGCCCGACGCCCGCAGCAAGACCGTCGCCGCCCAGTCGTCGCTCCCGGAGTTCCCGGCCGACGAGGTCGACACGGCCGAGACCGTCGACCGGATCGTCGCCTCGCTCTACGCCGTCGCCGGCACCGCCCGCCGCGTGCACGACGACGTCGACGCCGAGGACCCCACCTCTGCCGACCTCCTGCACGCGATCCTCGAGCGCATCGAGCAGCTCGCCTGGATGACCGACGCCGAGAACCGCGTCGCCGGGGGCTCCGTCCCGCGCTGAGCGCACCCGGAGCGCCAGCACCGCCGCGGCCGCCACGGCCAGCGCCAGCGCCAGCCGCTCGGGCGTGGCGAGGAGCAGGCCCTCGAGACCCGCGAACGGGTCGGCGGTGCCGACAGCTCGCTGCGCCACCCACGCGACGGCGACGACGCCGACCGCGACGGCGGCCGCGGTGGTCGCGACGCGGGCGAGCAGCTCGCCGCGGCCGTAGCGCATCGCGATCACGTGGATGTTCTGCGCCGTCGGCAGCGCCGACAGCACCGTCACCGCGAGCAGCGCCGGGTCGGGCAGGCCCACCGCGCGTCCCACGACGTACGCCGCCAGCGGCTGCACCACCTGCTTGACGACCACCACGAACGTCAGCAGTCGCGGGCTCACCCCGCGTCCCGGCAGGGGACCCAGCCGCAGCGCCACGCCGTACGCGATCAGCATCGCGGGGACTGTCATCCCGCCGACCAGGTCGAGCGGGTCCTGCACGGGCGCGGGCAGCTGGGTGCCGGTCGCCGAGAGCAGGACGCCGAGCAGGGTCGCGATGGTGAGCGGGTTGCGCACCGGGCGCGACGCCACGTCGAGCAGGCTCGGGCGTCGGTCCGCGACCGCGACGTCGAGCAGGGTGAGTGCCAGCGGCTGGAGCACCAGCAGCTGCACGAGCAGGATCGGCGCCACCAGCGTGACGTCGTCGAGCACGTACGCCGCGATCGGCAGGCCGAGGTTGCCGGCGTTGACGTAGCTCGTGCACAGCACGGCGACGACCGTCCCGCCGAGGTCGCGGTTGCCGACGAGCAGGGTGGCCGCGAGCGTCAGGACGACCGTCACCGCGACTGCGACCGCGCTCGCGACGAGGTTGGCCGAGAAGACCGTGCCCAGGTCGCTGTCCTCCATGACCGTCAGCAGCAGCGCGGGGCTGGCGACGTAGAACGACAGCGTCGAGAGCGTGTGCCGACCGGGCTCGTCGACGATTCGCAGGTGCCCGAGCAGCCCACCGAGGGCGATGAGCACGACGATCGTCGCGAACCCCTCGAGCACCCCGGTCACGCGCCGACGCCAGTGACGCGAGCGGCGTCACACCGCCCGCGGGTCCGCGACGTGGGTCGGCGTGCCGAGCCTCAGGAGCCGGGAGCTGCCCGGTCGTTGTCCTTCATCGCGCCCCAGCCGTGCCACCGGTCGACGGTCATGACGGCGGTGAACCGCTCGCGCCCCTGCTCGGGGTAGTCGCCGCCGGTGTAGTGCCGCGAGATGCGGTTGATGTCGGCCAGGCCTTCGTCGGCGCGGATCTCCGAGACGTGCCCGATGAGGGTGACGTGGGTGTACCAGCTCGACTCGTCGAGCACCGTCAGCGTCACACGGGGGTCGCGGCGCAGGTGCTGGAGCCGGGCCCGGTCGCCGTCGAGGTTGAGCAGCACCGCGCCGTCCTCCCAGAGGTACCAGGTCGGCGTCGACACCGGCGCGCCGTCGCTGCGGATCGTCGCCATCACCGCCGGGTTGGGCTTCTCGAGCAGGGCGGTCGCGTCGGCGGGGAGTGGGGGTCGGGACACGGTGTCTCCTGAGTTGTTCTCGGCGTCTCGTCGGGGCGTCCCAGGGTGACGCGCCTCGCCCGCCCGGCGTCACCTCCCCGTGGAGGTGACGCGGATGCAACCCCCGACTCCCTACCGTGGCGCGGTGACCACGACACCGCTCGCCCCGGTCCTGCAGTGGGCCGGCGCCGCCTCGCGCGTCCGCCCGGCCGAGCAGCACCTGGCCGACGCGCCGCTCGCGCCGCCGTCGCAGACCGCCGGCCTGGCCGAGCTCCTCGGCCCGCTCGGGTCGGCCCGGCTGCTGGCCGCAGCGCCGCGGCTGGCGGCGGCGCCCCGCGGCGACGGTCACGTGGTGGTCGACGTGCCCGGCTGGAAGGCGCCCGAGGTGACCGGGCTGCCGCTGCGCGGCTACCTGCGCCGGATCGGGTACGACGCCCGCGGCTGGGGCCTCGGCACCAACGCCGGCGACCCCGAGCGGGACGTCGACCGGTTGGCGGAGGTGGTCGAGCAGCACGCCCGCCGCACCGGGCGTCGGGTGTCGCTCGTCGGCTGGAGCCTCGGCGGTGTGCTGGCCCGCGAGGTCGCCCGCACGCGTCCAACGCTCGTACGCCGCGTGGTCACCTACGGCACGCCGGCGGTGGGCGGACCGACGTACACGGCAGGGGCCGCGACCTGGGGCGAGGAGGCCTGTGCCCGGGCGGCCGAGCTGACCGAGCAGTGGGACCGCGACACCCCGATCTCGGTGCCGGTGACCGCGCTGTTCTCGCGCCGCGACGGCGTCGTCGACTGGCGGGCGTGCGTCGACCGCACCTCGCGCGCGGTGGAGAACGTCGAGGTCGGCTCGCGCCACCTGGGCATGGGCACCGACCCCGACGTCTGGTCCGTGGTGGCCGACCGGCTCGCCCGGCCCGACGCCCTCCGTCGGGAAGATTGAGGCTTCAACCAGTGTTGGGGCGGACATGAAGAACATCGGCTTCCTGTCCTTCGGGCACTGGACCGACTCGCCGCAGTCTGCGACGCGCTCGGCCTCCGACACCCTGCTCCAGTCGATCGACCTCGCGGTCGCCGCGGAGGAGCTCGGCGCGGACGGTGCGTACTTCCGGGTGCACCACTTCGCCCGCCAGCTCGCCTCGCCGTTCCCGCTGCTCGCCGCGGCCGCCGCGCGCACCAGCGGGATCGAGCTCGGCACCGGCGTGATCGACATGCGCTACGAGAACCCGCTCTACATGGCCGAGGACGCCGGCGCCGCCGACCTCATCTCCGGCGGCAGGCTCCAGCTCGGCATCAGCCGCGGCTCACCGGAGCAGGTCGTCGACGGCTACCGCTACTTCGGCTACCAGCCCGCCGAGGGCTCCGACCACGCCGACATGGCGCGCCAGCACACCGCCGTGCTGCTCGACGTCCTCCAGGGCAAGGGGTTCGCCGAGCCCAACCCGCGCCCGATGTTCCCCAACCCGCCCGGGCTGCTGCGCATCGAGCCGCACTCCGAGGGTCTGCGCGACCGCATCTGGTGGGGCGCCGGCTCCCGCGCGACCGCCGAGTGGACCGCCCAGCAGGGCATGAACCTGATGAGCTCGACCCTGCTCACCGAGGACACCGGCGTGCCCTTCCACGAGCTCCAGGCCGAGCAGATCCACCTGTTCCGCAAGGCCTGGGAGTCCGCCGGCCACGAGCGCACCCCGCGCGTCTCGGTCAGCCGCAGCATCTTCCCGATCCTCGACGAGCGCGACGCGGCGTACTTCGGGATGCAGGGCCAGAGCCGCGACCAGGTCGGCATGATCGACGGAGGCAAGGCCCGCTTCGGCAAGACCTACGCCGCCGAGCCCGACGTGCTCGTCGAGCAGCTGCGCGAGGACCAGGCCGTCGCCGAGGCGGACACGCTCCTGCTGACCGTGCCCAACCAGCTCGGCGTCGACTACAACGCCCACGTCATCGAGGGCATCCTCACCGAGGTTGCACCCGCCCTCGGCTGGCGCTGACCCGGGCCGGGACGTCCGGCGGGATCGAGATGACCTTGGTCCTCTCAACCCGGACGGGTCGCGGCCGACCGCACCCGTGAGAGCGGGACGGCCGTGACCCGACCGGGGTGGGCCTCGTTGGGCCGGTGACCGGACATCACCGCCGGGCCCACGACTCGGAGGGGGACGCGATGGCAGCGCACGAGACGACGGTGGACGACGCGACACCGTGGTGGGACGTCGCGTCGCCGTACGCCGTGCTGGCCATGGCGTTCGGTGCCCTGGGTGCGGCCGTCTCGCCTCTGCTCTTCGGGATCGTCGCGGTCGTCGCGGCGGGTGCCTCCCACGAGCGCGGCGAGCGGCACCGTTCGGCGGCGCTCCTGGTCGCGGTCGGGGGCTGGGTCGTCTGGACGGCGGTCGACGGGCTCGTCTGAGCACCGCGCCAGGCCGCCCACAGGTGACGCGAGTAAGGTGTGCCTCACCTGATCTGAGTCAATCGCGGGAGGACATCGCGTGCACGGAGTGGTCGTCTCGACCGAGCGGCTGACGCCGTCGATGGTGCGGGTCGTGCTGGGCGGTGAGGGCCTCGCCGGGTTCGACCCGTCGGGCGGCACGGACGCCTACGTCAACCTGGCCATCCCGCCCGCGGGAGCGCCGTACGGCCCGGTCTTCGACCCGGCGGTCGTGCGCGAGGAGCAGCCGAAGGAGCTCCAGCCGGCCCGCCGGCGCTACACGGTCCGAGCCTGGGACCCCGCCGCCGGCACGCACGGAGAGCTGGTGCTCGACTTCGTGGTGCACGGCGACTCCGGCGCCGCCGGCCCGTGGGCCGCCGCCGCACAGCCGGGCGACGTGCTGGTCTTCCAGGGCCCCGGCGCCGGCTACACCCCCAACCCCGGCGCCGACTGGCACCTGCTCGTCGGCGACGAGTCCGCGGTGCCCGCGATCGCTGCGTCCCTGGAGGTCCTGCCGGCCGGTGCCCGCGCCTTCGTCCGACTGCTCTGCGACGGCCCCGAGCACGAGCTCGCGCTGCCGGCGCCCGCCGGCGTCGACCTGGTCTGGCTGCACCGCGCCGGCGCCGAGGCTCCGGCCGACCTGCTGGCCGACGCCGTCGCCGCACTCGACCTGCCCGCCGGCCGCGGTCACGCGTTCGTGCACGGCGAGGCCGACGAGGTCCGTGCGCTGCGCCGTCACCTGCTCGGCGACCGGGGCCTGACTCGCGCCGACATGAGCTGCTCGCCCTACTGGCGGCGCACGATGACCGACGAGGACTGGCGTGCGGTCAAGCGCGACTTTGTGGCCGCCATGGAGTCCGACGTCGCCTGACGCCCAACCCTGACACCGGTACGCCGCGCGCTCAGCGCGTCGGCGGCATCGTGTCGGTCGCGTCGAGCTGGGTCATCCCGGTGACCATCAGCAGGTCGACCACGACCGCGCGGGCCTGCACGAGCAGTGCCTCGGCCGTGATCGCCTCCGCACGTTCGACCTCACCGCTGCGCACCGCGACGCCGACCAGCGCCGGTCGGGCGGCGACGGGGGTGCGGTCGGCCCGCAGCTCCAGCCCGACGATGTCGGCTGCCCGCGCGACCTGCTCCAGCAGCTCGACGTACGACGCGGGCACGTCGCGGTCGCGGTAGCAGGCGACCGCCGCGTGCCGCACGAGCACGCGGGTGCTGCGCAGCGCCCGGTCGAGCGGCTCGACGAGGTCGGCCATCCTCCGGATCCCGGGCCGGTGGCGCACCCGGAACGGCGACGACGACGCCACCGCCATGCCCTCGGCCGCCGCGACCTGCAGCTGACGTACCAGCGGGTCGGTCTGCCGGGCGTCGGCGAGCAGCTCCAGCGCCGGCGTCGGGTCGCCCTCGCGCAGCACCTCGGCCGCGCCGCGCAGCAGCTCGGAGATCTTGTCGGTGACCACCGCGGCCTGGTCGCGCGGGCGCCGCAGGGGCGCCGAGGGCACGACCGTGGCCGCGACGAGGGCGACCCCTCCTCCGATGAGCGCGTCGGTCCAGCGGGTGAACGACGCCCCGGTGCCCGGCACCAGGGCGAGCACGAAGACGGCCTGGATGGCGGCCTGGTTGACGAAGAGCGTGCCGCCGTCGAGCACGATGGCCAGCGTCATCGCCAGTCCGACGACGAGCACCATCTGCCACGCGCCGTCGCCCAGCAGCGCGACGAGCAGGTCGGCCAGGAGCACCCCGATGGCGACGCCGGCCGTCACCTCGCCGACGCGACGCAGTCGCTGGGCGTACGACGTGCCGAGTGCGACGACCGCGGCGATCGGTGCGAACACCGGCTGGGTGTGGCCGAGCAGGTCGGAGGCGATGAACCACGCCACGCCCGCGGCGACCGCGCACTGGGCGACCTGCCACGACCGGGCGCGCAGTCGGGCGCGACGCGTGCGCAGCGACGTACGCCCCCGTCGCCACGCGCCGTCGACGCCCAGGATCGGGGAGAGCGGCACGGACCGATCATCTCACCGGACGTGACGACGGCCGGGTGGGCCGAGGACGGTGTCGGTGAGTCGTTCTACTTCACGCTGCCCGGAGCGTCCTGAGCCGCACCCGGCAGCGCCGGCTCGGCGGACGGCTCGTCGAGCTCGGAGAGCAGCAGGAGCAGCGCGCCCTGGTAGGCGTCGGCGGCGAGGTCGCCGCGGTCGTGGCGCCGGCCCAGGGAGAGTGCCTGCATGCGCACCCGCGCCGAGCGCGCGGGATCGGTCCGCTCCACCGCGGCGAGGTGCCGCAGGACCTCCAGCCGCAGCTCGACGTGGTTCGGCGCGTGCTCGGTACCCACCTGGCACCTCCTGGGAGTCGGGACGCGCGGGGAGGCGCGTCGAGCGGGGTCTGACGAATGTCCGGTGACGGCGTGCGCCGTCTTCCTGTGAGTGTGCGACACCGACCCCGAAAGCTCCGATTCGGGGCGACCGTCCAGGTCAGGACGCTCGGCCGCACCACCTACCAGACCACGGGCAGAAGTCGCGGAGGTGTCGTGGACGTTGCCTGTGCGTGCCGGTCCGGCCGATGGTCGGCGTGGGCTCGCGGCAGGTCGGTGGCAGGTCGGTGGCAGGTCGGTGGCCGGTCGGCGGCCGGTCAGCCCGAGGCGGTGCCGTCGACGGTCGGGTGCGGCTCGACGACCCGCAAGGTGTCGGGCCGGAACCCGTGGTCGATGCCCCACAGCACCGCCTGCGTCCGGCTGTCCACCCCGATCTTGGAGTAGAGCGTGCGGATGTAGGTCTTCACGGTGTTCATGCCGATGAACGCGCGCTCGGTGATCTCCTGGTTGCTCAGGCCCTGGCAGATCAGCGCGAGCCCCTCGGCCTCGCGCGGGCTGAGCCCGACCTCGTCCCCGGGCCACCGGCCGATCGCCTGCGGCCCGGCGGCGTCGTCCCCGGCGGCGGGCACGACCCGCTCCCCGGCGTGCACCCGCTCGAGCAGGGCGGCCAGCTCGTCACCGCCGACGGACTTGCTGACGTAGCCGTGGGCGCCCGCGGCGAGGGCCTGCTCGACCAGCCGGGGCTCGGTGTTCCAGGAGAAGACCACCAGGCGCGCGTCGGTGTCGGTGACGAGGGCGGCGACGTCCATCGCCTGGCCCTGGAGCTGGCCGAACGAGTCGTAGAGCACCAGGTCGACCTCGCTGTGCACGCCCAGACCGCTGTCCAGCTCGACGGGCAGGACGCGGGCTGCGTGCGGGGCGAGAGCGGCCGCGACCCCGCGCACGACGATCTCGTAGTCGTTGACGACGGCGATGCGTAGCGGGTCGGGCACCGCAGCAGCATAGGACGAGGTCGCGGGCGTGTCGGCCGCTTCGTACGCCTTCCGGGGTGTGGTCCGGCACAGACCGCTGCTGGGAGGCTGTCGTCGACGGCTCGGGTCACGCATCACGAACTGTCCACCGCAGGGGGTGCGCGGTCCGGGGTGCTGCCGGCTCTCTCCAGTCAGCACGCCGGGCCGCGACTGCGCACGGCGTACCGCCTGTGCTCAGGTGAGCTCCGCGACCAGCCGGCGGCCCAGCTCGAGTCCGGAGAGGTACGCCGTCTGCACCTTCGGCGCGCCGCCCCACGCGTCGCCGCACACGCCGACCAGGCCGTCGCCGAGGTGGTACGCCGCCTCGCGGGTGTGGCTCGGTCGCGCGACCGACCACCGGTGGACGTGGTGCCCGACGGGATCCCCGACGCCGAGGCGGTCGGCGAGCGCGGCGAGCATCGCGGGCGCGGCGGAGGGCGGGTCGACGAGGTGCTCGGCGGCGTGGTCCGGGGTGGAGTGCGCGACCAGCAGCGGCACGTCGTCGCCGTGCCGGCGCCCGTCGTCGGCGACCCAGGAGAGCACCGGGTCGTCGTTGACGAAGGCGCCCTCGAAGTGGCCGTGCGGGCTGACGGCGTCCCAGGTGCGCTCGGGCCACCAGGCGGCCACCGCGATGATCGGCTCCCACCCGTCGTGGACGACGTGGCCCTCCCGGCCGTCGCCGCGGGGCCGCGGGGCGGCGGCCGGCGCGAGTGCGGCGGCCGCCTCGGGCAGGCCGTCGCCGAGCAGCCGCCTCGCCTGCGGGTCGGGCATGGCCAGGACGACGCCGGCAGCGGGTTGGCCGTCCACCGCGAGCCGGCCGTCGCGACCGCGGGTCACGTCGGCGACCGCGTGCCCGTCGGTGGGCACCGGATCGGCCAGGTCCTCCACCAGCGATCGGAGGGCGACGGGCGAGGCCCAGCGGACGGGGCCGGCCTTCGACTCGGCGGGGGCGTCGGGGGAGAGAGCGAGGAAGGTGTCGGTCCAGCGCCGGGCCAGCCCGCGCCGTTCCCAGTCGTCGACCTGCGCCTGCAGGTCGGGGTGGTCGACGGTGAGGTAGGAGCCGCCCAGGTCGGTACGCCGGTCGCCGTACGGTCCCAGGCGGCGTGCGCCGAGCCGGCCGCCGACGCGGCGGCCCCGGTCGACGAGCCGCACCGCGACGCCGGCGTCGTGGAGCGTGCGGGCGCAGGTCGCGCCGGAGATGCCGGCGCCGACGACGACCACCGGCGCGGCGGACGTGCTCACCGGACGCCCGCCGGCTCGCCGGTGGGCATGCCCTCGTCGTCGAGCGCGCCGGTCCACCAGAGGTCGGGACAGGCGTCGAGCCAGCGCCGCGCGTCGCGCCGGCCGAGGTCGGCAGCGCCGTCGAAGAAGTCGCGGTCGAACAGCAGGTAGCTCAGCAGCTCACCCTGGAGCGGGCTGTCGCCGCCGAGCAGGCGGTGGATGACGTGCAGGTCGGGGTCGGCGGCCGTGCGCAGCAGCCGCTTGTGGTTGGTGTCGAAGACCTCCATCGCCAGCGCGGCGATCTCCTCGCCGTGCGTCGGCGCGACGGCGGCGTACGGGATCTCCCGGTACGGCGCCTCGCCCTGCCGCGCGCGGTGCGCGTCGAGGGCCGGGCCGAGGTCGGGGTCGGTCGTCTGCGCGTTGAGCTCGGCGAGGCGGCGCAGGTCGTGGCGCATCGGGTCGTCCATGACCGCGCCGAGCAGCGTGGCCGCGCCGTCGCCGAGGTCGACGGTGCGACGGTCGCGCTCGGGACGGGCGCGCCGCGGGGACATGCTCCCGGTCCCGACGGCGACGATCCGGCCGGCGCCGAGCTCGAGGGCCGGCGCGAGGGGGCGGCGACGGCGGGTGGCGCCGTCGACGTACCAGCCCGACGCCTCCTCGGGCTCGTCGACGAGCACCGAGGGGAACAGCGCGGGGATGGCGGCGGAGGCCATGAGGTGCTCGACGCCCAGACGGGTGCGGACGTAGCGGCGCGGCCGACCCTCCGGCAGGTCCCGCGAGCCCTCGCCGAAGAGCACGACCTCCCCGGTGCCGACAGCCGTGGCGGTGACGGCGAGCAGGTCGACGGACCCGGCGTCGAGGTTGCGGTGCAGGCCGTCCCAGTCGATCCGGCCGGCGAGGGTCTGCCACAGCGGCTCGGTGCCGAACAGCCCGCGCAGCCGGAAGCGGCTCAGCCCGATCGTCTCCGACGCGTAGCGCAGCGCGACCTCGGGCACCTGGCGCCACAGCGGCCGGATGACGTGCGGCTTCGTGGCGCGGTCGAGCAGGCCACGCAGGGCCCGGGCCTGGACGTCGGGCTCCTCGTGGGCGTGGGCGGCCAGTCCGGCGCTGAGCAGGGCGCCGGCCGACGTGCCGAGCAGCACGGTCGGCATCGCGTCGTGCTCGGCGAGTGCGGGCAGGAGCACCTCGAGGGCCCCCACCTGGTACGCCGAGCGCGCGCCCCCGGCGTCGAGCACGAGCACGGTCGGTGCGGCGTCCGGCATGCGTCGAGCGTAGGGCGCCCGACTCGCCCGTCGGGGTGGTCGGTCGCGGGGCGGGGGCGGTCAGCCCGGCGGGTCGCCGAGCAGGCGCAGCAGTCGACGGGCGGCGGAGCGCGGATCGATCCCGACCGCGCGCCGGAGGTCGGCCCGGGCGCCGGCGAGGTCGCCGGTCGAGGCGTGAGCGACGGCCCGCTGCACGTAGCCGTCCGGACGCTCCGGGCTCAGCGCGACGGCCCGGTCGAGCACCGGCAGCGCCTCGTCGGGACGGTCCTGGGCGAGGAGGGCGACCCCGAGGACGACGAGGGTGCGCGGGTCGTCGGGAGCGGTGGTCAGGCCGTCGCGGGCCAGGCGCTCGGCGGCGCGGGCCGCCGTCAGGCCGGTGGGTGATGGTGCGGTGCCGGCCGCCTCCTCGGCGAGCGGTGGTGCGGCGAGCCGGGCGACGTCGGTGTCCCAGGGGCGCCACCGGGCGGCGTCGTCCGCGCGCACCGTCGCCACCGCGACCCGCCCGCGCTCCGCGGCGTCCACCGAGTCGGCGAGCCGGACGTCGCCGACGAGCGCGGCCACCAGGGCCGTCGCGACGACGGCGAGGCCGGTCGCGACGAGCAGGTCGAGGGGACGGCGCGACGGCTCGGAGGCGGTCGGCCGCTCCGACGGCTCCGACCACCCCAGCGCCGTCGACGGCACCGCCAGCGCCCGGCCCGCCCACACCGCGCCCGCCACCAGGACGGGCAGGGACGTCGGGTTGACCAGCAGCACGGCGCCCAGCGCGAGCGTCGCCGCCGCCGGCCCGGCCACCTCTTCCCTCCGGCGTGCGACGGTCACGAGCGCGCGCACCGCGAGGGCGGCGACCACGAGCCCCGCGACCAGCAGCGGCAGCCCGCCGGCGACGGCGATCTGGAGCGGCACCGAGTGCGGGGAGTCGGCGACCGTGCCGACGCCGGTGAAGTCGACGAACGCAGGCGACTCGTAGGCGGCGAACGCGTCGACGTACCGGCTCGGGCCCACCCCGAGCCACGGGTGGTCCCGGACCAGGTCGAGGGTGAGCCGCCACTGCTCGACCCGTCCGCTGCCCGTCGAGGTGATCAGGAGCCGCTCGCGGGTCGCGGGCACCACGAGGGTGGCCGCGCCGGTCGCGAGGACGAGGCCACCGGCGACCCCCCAGGTCCGACGTCCGCGGCCGCGGAGCAGCAGCAGCGCGACCACCCCGACGGCGGTCAGGACCAGGGACGTGCGCGAGCCCGACAGCACGACGACCAGCACCGCCGCGGCCGTGCCCGCCGCCGCGAGAGCGCGCTCCCGACCGGCGGCGAGGAGGCCCGGCGCGAGCACCAGCGCGAGTGCCGTCGCGACCGCCCCCAGGTCGGTGGCGTTGCCGACCACGCTCTCGACCCGGCCGACGCCCGCTCCCGGCACCGGGCCGACGCCCGCGACGTCGAGCAGGGTGAGCCCGAGCAGCACGACCGAGACCACCGCCGCGACCGTCCGGACCGGCACCCGGGCCAGACGCGCCGAGGCCCCGGCGACGGCCAGGAGGACCATCAGCAGCGGCAGCCCCTCGTACCGCGGCCACCGACCGACCAGCGACGGCACCGGCGTATCCCCGGCGAGGGCCGAGACCACGAGCAGCGCCGCCATCACCGCCGTACCGACCAGCAGCCACCGGGGCAGCCGAGCGGTCGCCGGCAGCGCCCACGCCGCCACCGCGCCCACGACCGCGACGAGCAGCACCGGCAGGCCGAACGGGTCGTACGCCGCCGGCAGCACCGCCAGCGGCGCCCCGACGAGCAGGACCAGCGACCCGGTCGCGACCGGGTCCCGGAGCACCCCGCGGTCACCCGATCGGGCGGTCCTGGTGTCCGACGTCGTCATTTCCGTCCTCGGTGTCCCCGATCCGGTCCGGACCGGGGGTGCGGAGCCCTCATCTCTCGTCCTGGCCCGCCGAAGGAGCGGGCGAGGTCGCGACCGCCCCGAGCCGCGCCCGGAGCCTTCCGCAGGAGCCCCATCATGCTGCACCGCCGCCTTCTCGCGCCCGCGCTCGCGGTCGTCCTCGCCGTCACCGGCGCCCTCGCCCTGGGCGGCTCGGTGCAGCCGGCCGGGGCCGCCGTCGACGTCGCCGAGTCGTACGCCGCCCCGGCCGCAGCGCCCAGCACGACCGACCTGCTGCGCGGCACCTACACGGCCCGCCAGGGTCGGCTGTCGGGGACCCGCAAGCCGAAGATCATCAACGTCAAGCGCCCCCAGATCGTCGGCACGCCGTCGGTGCGCGGCACGGTCAAGGCCACCCCGGGTCGGTGGAACCCCAAGAACGTCACCGTCCGCTACCACTGGTACCTCGGCTCGCAGCAGCTGAAGTCCACCAATCGCGTCCTCGCGGTGCGCCCGTCGTGGGTCGGCAAGCGGCTCCAGGTCAGCGTCGTCGCGGTCAAGCGCGGCTACCAGAAGGCCACCGTCGCCAGCCGCAGGAGCGCCAAGGTCTCGCTGCCGTCGCTCGCACCGTCCGCCCCGCTCGGGCTGATCGGCAGGCCGACCGTCGGCCGGACCCTCAAGGTCCGCCTCGGCAGCTGGGGCGCCAAGGGCGTCTCCTTCTCCATCACCTGGAAGAGCAACCGCGCCACGGTCGGCACCGGCAAGCGCTACCGGCTCGCGCCGTCCGACCGTGGCCACCGCGTCCGCGCCGTCGTGAAGGCCGCCAAGCGGGGCTACGACAGCGGCCGCGCCTCGACGCCGTCGGTCCGGGTCAGCTGACCCGACCGGCCGCGCGCCGCACCGCGCGAACCACCCGCACGGGAGCGGGCCCGATGCACGCTCCCGTGTGGTGAGAGCCACACCCAACCTGCGTCACGGGGGTTCCCTGGTCGCGCTGATCTGCGAGGATGCCCGTCACCCCCGGGCCGGTCGCGGCCCGGTGCGACCACGGGAGGCACGGTGACGGGCCAGCAGGACGCCGGGGTGGACGGACGCCCCGCCGGCACCGACGCGGTGCCCGTGTTCTTCCTGTCGGACTCCACCGGCATCAGCGCGGAGACGATGGGCAACGCGCTGCTCATCCAGTTCCCCGACCTGCACTTCGAACGCACCACCATCCCCTTCATCTCCACCGAGGAGCACGCCCGCGAGGTCGTCGAGATGCTCGACGAGGCGATGGACGGCCCCGTCGTCCCGCTGGTGTTCAGCACCGCCGCCGAGGACCACGTCCGCGAGGCCCTCCAGGCCACCCGCGCCCCGCTCATCGACCTCTTCGACCTGCACCTCAGCCGGGTCGAGGAGATCCTCCAGGCGCGCGGCGTCCGCGAGGCGGCCCGGCTGCACGGCGTCGGCGACGTCAAGCGCTACAACGCACGGATGGCGGCCGTGGAGTTCACCATCGAGCACGACGACGGCCAGAGCCTGCGCGCCCTCGACCGGGCCGACGTCGTCCTCATCGCCCCGTCGCGCTGCGGCAAGACGCCGACGTCGATGTACCTCGCCCTCCAGCACGGCCTGTTCGTCGCCAACTACCCGCTGGTCGACGAGGACCTCGACGACTCCGCGCTGCCGCGGCCGGTGCGCGACTACGCCGACCGCGTGTTCGGGCTGACCACCAATCCCGAGCGCCTCAGCCGCGTCCGCGGCGAGCGCCGGCCGGGCTCGCGCTACTCCTCCACCGACCAGTGCCGCTGGGAGCTGCGCCGGGCGTCCGCGCTGTACGCCGCGCACCGGCTGCCGGTCATCGACACCTCCGCGCGCTCCGTGGAGGAGATCTCGACCCTGATCCTGCAGAACCTCAAGAAGAAGGCCCGCGAGCAGGGCGTCACGCCCCGCCGTGCCCCGGCCGCCCCGCACCCCCGCACCGACGACTGACCCGCACCCACACCAGCACGACCGCAGCACCCGACCGGAAGCGAGTGACCCCGTGCCCGAGCAGAACACCGACACCGCCAGCGCCAACGTCCGTTGGTTCTCCGACCTCGGACTGGCAGACCTGGAGCAGGTCGGCGGCAAGAACTCCTCGCTCGGGGAGATGGTGTCCAACCTGTCCGACCTCGGGGTGAAGGTGCCGGACGGCTTCGCGACGACGGCGTCGGCGTTCCACCACTTCATCGGCGACACCGGTCTGACCGAGCGGATCGCTGGCCTGCTCGACGGCCTCGACACCGACGACGTACGCCGGCTGGCCGAGGTCGGCAAGGAGATCCGCGAGGCGGTCATCGCCCAGCCGTTCCCCGAGGACCTCGAGGCCGACATCCGGGCGGCGTACGACGTCCTGGCCGAGCGCACCGGTGGCGACCCGTCCTTCGCGGTCCGCTCGTCGGCGACCGCCGAGGACCTCCCGGACGCCTCGTTCGCCGGCCAGCAGGAGACCTTCCTCAACGTGCGCGGCATCGACCGGGTGCTGCTCGCGGTGCGCGAGGTGTTCGCCTCGCTCTACAACGACCGCGCGATCGCCTACCGGGTGCACCACGGGTTCGCCCACGCCGACGTCGCGCTGTCGGCGGGCGTGCAGCAGATGGTGCGCTCCGACGTGGGCGCCTCGGGCGTCATGTTCACCATGGACACCGAGTCGGGCTTCGACGACGCCGTCTTCATCACCTCGGCGTACGGCCTCGGCGAGGGCGTCGTGCAGGGCGCGGTCAACCCGGACGAGTTCTACGTCTACAAGCCCGCCCTGCGCGCCGGTCGCCCCGCCGTGCTCAAGCGCGGCGTCGGCGGCAAGGCCACCAAGATGGTCTACACCGACGACGCGACCGTCGGCCGCACGACGGAGTTCGTCGAGGTCGACCCGGCCGAGTCGCGGCTGCTGAGCCTCACCGACGACGAGGTCACCGAGCTCGCCGCGCACGCGCTGACCATCGAGCAGCACTACGGCCGCCCGATGGACATCGAGTGGGGCAAGGACGGCGTCGACGGCGGCCTCTACATCCTCCAGGCCCGGCCGGAGACCGTGCAGTCGCGCCAGACCGGTGCGCTGGAGCGCTTCAAGATCGACAAGAAGGCGACTGCCGGGGTCGACGTGCTCGTCGAGGGCCGCGCCATCGGGCAGAAGGTCGGCGCGGGCGCGGCGAAGGTGCTCACCTCGGTCAACCAGATGGCCGACTTCGAGGCCGGCCAGGTGCTCGTCGCCGACATGACCGACCCCGACTGGGAGCCGATCATGAAGCGCGCGTCCGCGATCGTCACCAACCGTGGCGGGCGCACCTGCCACGCCGCGATCATCGCCCGCGAGCTCGGCATCCCCGCCGTCGTCGGCACCGGCTCGGCGACGTCCGACCTCAGCGACGGCACCGAGGTCACCGTGTCCTGCGCCGAGGGCGACACCGGCCTCGTCTACGCCGGCATCCTCGAGTTCGACGTGGAGCGCACCGAGCTCACCGAGATGCCCGAGGTGCCCACCAAGATTATGATGAACGTCGGCACGCCCGAGCAGGCCTTCGCCTTCTCCCGGCTGCCGCACAAGGGCGTCGGCCTGGCGCGGCTGGAGTTCATCATCAACCGCCAGATCGGCATCCACCCGAAGGCGCTGCTCGACCTCGAGGCCGACCCGTCGTCGCTGCCCGACGACCTGCGCGCCGACATCGAGGAGTCGATCGCGGCGTACGGCTCGCCCCGCGAGTTCTTCGTCAAGCGCGTCGCCGAGGGCGTCGCCACGATCGCCGCGGCGTTCGCGCCGGAGCCGGTGATCGTGCGGATGAGCGACTTCAAGTCCAACGAGTACGCCAACCTCGTCGCCGGCACCCGCTACGAGCCGCACGAGGAGAACCCGATGATCGGCTACCGCGGCGCCTCGCGGTACCTCTCGGACGACTTCGCGGAGTGCTTCGCGATGGAGTGCGAGGCGCTGCGCCACGTGCGCGACGAGATGGGTCTGACCAATGTCAAGATCATGATCCCGTTCGTGCGCACGGTCGCGGAGGCCAAGGGTGTCATCGATCTGCTGGCCGCCCACGGCCTCAAGCGCGGCGAGAACGACCTCCAGGTCGTGATGATGTGCGAGGTGCCGTCCAACGCGGTGATCCCCGAGGCCTTCCTCGAGCACTTCGACGGGTTCTCCATCGGCTCCAACGACATGACCCAGCTGACCCTCGGTCTCGACCGAGACTCCGGCCTGGTGGCCGAGTCGTTCGACGAGCGCGACCCGGCCGTGCTGCACATGCTCGGCAACGCCATCAAGGCGTGCCGCGCGCAGGGCAAGTACGTCGGCATCTGCGGCCAGGGCCCCTCCGACCACCCCGACCTCGCGGAGTGGCTGCTGGAGCAGGGCATCGAGTCGATGTCGCTCAACCCCGACACCGTCGTCGACACCTGGCTGCGGCTGGGGAAGCTCGCGGCCGCCGCGAAGTAGGCGACGGCAGGTGGTCGAGCCCGACCGAGCGCGAGCGCGGAAGGTGTCGAGACCACCGGTGGTTTCGACACGGGCTCGCCGAGGGCTCGCCCGGCTCGACCACCTGAGCTGCGGACGGTGGTCGAGCCGCCGCCCTCCTCAAGCGCGCGTCAGCACCGACTCCATCCGGTAGTTCTTCGCGGGGCCCCGGCACTCCCACACGACCCGCCACCGGTCGGGCGGCTCCACGTCGACCCGGCCGGTGTAGAGGTCGGCGGCGCACGGGTGCACGACCTGCGCGCCGGGCGTCCAGGGGTGGAAGTCGCGGCCGTCCTCGAACGTCACCCACCAGCCGTCGTCGCGCGGCTCGACCCACAGGGTCCGGTACGCCGACGAGGTGACGTCGCCGCGCCGGAGCAGCCCCTCGTCGTGCCAGCGGACCCGGCCGTCGCCGGCGGGCGTCAGCTCGGTGGTGCCGGTCAGCGTGTACGTCTCGCCGGCGAGGTGGTCGACGATCGTCCGCTCCAGCGTCCACCGGCCGAGCAGGTCGGTGGGCTCGGGTGTGGCGGCGCCGCTCAGGCCGACCCCTCGACGGCGTACAGGGCGGCACCGATGATGCCGGCCTTGTTGCGCAGCAGCGCGGGCACGCTCTGGGTGTCGATCTCGACCATGGGCAGGAACTCGTCGGCCCTCTTGCTGACGCCGCCGCCGACGACGAACAGGTCGGGGGAGAACAGCCGCTCGAGGTGGCGGTAGTAGGTCGTGAGCCGCTTGGCCCACTTCTCCATCGTGAGGTCCTTGCTCTCGCGCACGCTGTTGGCGGCGCGGTGCTCGGCGACGTAGCCGTCGATCTCGAGGTGGCCGAGCTCGGAGTTGGGCACGAGGACGCCGTCGTTGACGAGCGCCGAGCCGATGCCGGTGCCCAGCGTGGTGACGATGACGAGTCCGTGCGCGCCCCGCGCGGCGCCGTACCGCACCTCGGCGAGGCCGGCGGCGTCGGCGTCGTTGACGACGCGGACCGCGCGGCCCGAGGCAGCGGTGAAGAGACGCTCGGCCTCGGCCCCGATCCACGACTGGTCGATGTTGGCAGCGGTGGTGACCGTGCCGTGGCGTACGACGCCGGGAACGGTGATGCCCACCGGTCCGCTGGCGTCGGGGAACGAGCCGATCAGCTCGGCGACGACCTCGGAGACGGCGTCGGGCGTCGACGGGTCGGGGGTGGGGATGCGCTGCCGGTCGTCGGCGAAGTCGCCGCGGTCGAGGTCGACCGGGGCGCCCTTGATGCCGCTGCCGCCGAAGTCGATGCCGAGGGGGACGTCCGTGCCGGGGTCGTCTGCCATGCATCCATCCCACCACGGTCCCCCGTGCGGGTGGTGAAGGCGCCGTGTCGTCCTGCCCATACTCGGCGGCGTGTCCGTTGCGGGAGTCCCCGACCCGGTGCGGCCGGAGTCGGCCGAACCGGGGCTCGTCGAGCCCGCGGGCGATCCGGTCGACGCGCGCCTGGCGCGCGTCGCCGCTCGCAGGGAGGACGCCAGAACCGCGCTCGCCGAGGTCGTCGACGCCACCCTCGCTCGCTGCCACCGCGCCGCGCTGCTGCTGAGCGGTGGGGACACCGAGCGCGCGGAGAGCGTCGTACGGGCGGCGTACCGCCGGGTCTGGGACCACGCCGCCGACTTCGCCCCCGGCCGCTTCAGCGGCAGCACGTGGGTGCTCTCGCAGGTCCGCCTCGCTGCGGGGTGACGGTGCTCGTGGCGGTAGTCCCCTGCGAAAAGCACCGGTTGCGACCGTCGAACGGTGCTTTTCGCAGGGGACTACCCGGACTGCGCGAACCCCTCACCACGCGGGCCCGCCGTACGCCGCGACGGTAGGTTGGACGTCGGAGGCGCAGCAGGTCGAGGAGGACGAACGTTGCCGACCCCCACCCCCGTCGGGTCCGTCGGGTCCCGCACCGCCGGCGGCCGGTCGACCCCGCAGAAGCGCGCCGTCGAGGCCGAGCTGGCGGCGTCCGACGACTTCCGCAGCGCCCAGGAGATCCACGAGGCGCTCCGCTCCGGTGGCACCTCCATCGGGCTGGCGACGGTCTACCGCACGCTGCAGACGCTCAGCGACGCCGGCGAGGTCGACTCCGTCAAGACCGACGCCGGCGAGGCGGCGTACCGGCGCTGCAGCCGCTCGCACCACCACCACCTGATCTGCCGGGTCTGCGGCTACACCGTCGAGATCGAGGGCCCGGCCGTCGAGCGCTGGGCCACCGCGCAGGCCGAGGAGCACGACTTCGCCGACGTCGCGCACACCGTCGAGCTGTTCGGCGTGTGCGCGGAGTGCCGGTCGGCGGGCCGCGGATGAGCGCCTCGACCCCGCCGGTCCAGCGCACGCACCACTCGTACGACGTCGCGGCCGTCCGGTCGGCCTTCCCCGCGCTCGACTCCGGGCTGGCCCGGTTCGACGCGCCGGGCGGCTCGCTGACGCCGCGGCCGGTCGCCCAGGCGGTCGCCGACGCGATGACGGCCGGGCTGTGCCAGCGCGGGTCGCTGACCCCGCACGAGCGCCGTGCCGAGGAGGTCGTCTCCTCCGCCCGGGGCGCGATGGCCCGTCACCTCGGCTCGACGCCGGCGGCCATCGCGTTCGGCCGGTCGATGACGGCGCTGGCGTTCGACGTCGCCCGGGCCCTGGCCAAGGACTGGGGGCCGGGCGACGAGGTCGTGGTGACCCGGCTCGACCACGATGCCGACGTACGGCCGTGGGTGCTGGCCGCTGGAGCCGTCGGCGCGACCGTGCGCTGGGTCGACTTCGACCCCGACACGTGGGAGCTCGACGACGTGGCGCCGGTGCTGTCCGAGCGCACTCGTCTGGTCGCGGTCACCGGCTCCAGCAACCTCGTCGGCACCCGGCCCGACCTCGCCGCCGTCGTGTCGGCCGCGCACGCCGTCGGTGCCCTGGTGCACGTCGACGCCGTACACCTCGCCGCGCACGTGCTGGTCGACCTCACCGCCATCGGCGCCGACCTGCTGACCTGCTCGCCGTACAAGTTCTGCGGGCCGCACCTCGGGGTGCTCACCGGTCGGCCCGACCTGCTCGAGTCGCTGCGCCCCGACAAGCTGATCACCTCGCCCGAGGTCGTCCCGGAGCGGTTCGAGCTCGGCACCCTGCCCTACGAGCAGCTCGCCGGCGTGGCTGCGGCGGTGTCGTTCCTGGAGTCGGTCGGCGGCATGGCGGTGATCGAGCAGCACGAGGAGGCGATGCTCGCCCGGCTGCTCGACGGACTGGCCGGGCTCGACCGGGTGCGGGTGCACGGCCGCCCGGCCCGCCGTACGCCGACCCTGCTCCTCGCCGTCGACGGCCTCGCGCCGCAGGCGGTCACCGAGCACCTGCTGACGCACGACGTGGTCGCGCCGTCGGGCACGTTCTACGCCCGCACGGCCGCCGAGCACGCCGGGCTCGGCGAGGCCGGTGGCACCCGCGTCGGCCTCGCGCCCTACACCGACGAGCGCGACGTCGACCGTCTGCTGGAGGGCCTCGCGTCGCTATGAGGTCTGCGCCGTTGGCGGTAGTCCCTCACGCAAATCAAGGTTCGGGCACCTAGAACCGTGATTTACGTCAGGGACTATCCCCGGGAGCGACGAATCAGACGCGGCGCGCGAGCGTCAGCGCGAAGTCCTCGTCGGGGTCGGTGAAGGTCTCCGCGACCTCGAACCCGGCCGCCGCGAGCTCGCCGCGGATGCCCTCGAGGCGGAACTTGGTGGAGATCTCGACCTGGAGCTCCTCGCCGGCCGCGATGTCGACGACCAGGTCGGCGCCCGGGATCGTGACCTGCTGCGGCTCCTCGGCGCGCAGCCGGAGGTCCATCCGCTCCATGTGCGGGTCCCAGAAGGCGACGTAGCCGAACGCGCCCGGGTCGAAGTCGGCACCGAGCTCGCGGTTGAGCACGTGCAGGCCGTTGCGGACGAACCGGTCGGTCACGCCCTCGGCGTCGAAGTAGGCCGGCACCAGCCGGTCGATGCTCTTGACCAGGTCGGTGCCGAGCAGCAGCCACTCGCCGGGGTCGAGGGAGTCGGCCAACGCACCGAGGAACGCCGCGCGCTCCTCGACGTAGAGGTTGCCGATGGTGCCGCCGAGGAAGGCGACCATCCGGGTGTCGCCGCGCGGCAGGTGGCCGAGGTGGAGGGTGAAGTCGCCGACGACGGCCTCGACGGTGACGTCGGGCCAGTGCTCGCCGATGAGTGACGCCGACTCGCGCAGGATGCCCTCGGAGACGTCGACCGGCACGAACCGGCGCAGCCGCCCCGTGCCGTGCAGGGCCTCCAGCAGCAGTCGGGTCTTCTCGCTGGTGCCGCTGCCGAGCTCGACCAGCGTGGTGGCGTCGCAGGCGGCCGCGATGTCGGCGGCGTGCCGGTCGAGGATCGCGTGCTCGGCGGTGAACGGGTAGTACTCCGGCAGCTTGGTGATCCGGTCGAAGAGCCGTGACCCCTCGTCGTCGTACAGCCACTTCGGCGGCAGACGCAGGGGCCGCGAGCCCAGGCCGCGGCGTACGTCGTCGACGAGGCTGCCGGAGGCCCAGTCGGGGTCGAGCAGGACCGAGACGACCGGGTCGGTGGAGCGGTCGGCGTCGTTGCCGGAGGAGTGGTTCACGCAGTGGCCTTCCGAGGGGTCGGGGAGGGGGCTCCGCCGTCGGCGAGCCGGACGCCGGAGAGCGCCCAGCGCGCGGCCGGCGGGAAGAAGTTGCGGTACGTCGCCCGGGCGTGGCCGGGCGGGGTGAGCGCGCAGCCGCCGCGCAGCACCATCTGCCCGGACATGAACTTGCCGTTGTACTCGCCGATCGCACCGTCGGGCACCGCGAAGCCGGGGTAGGGGTGGTACGACGACGCCGTCCACTCCCAGCAGTCGCCGTAGACCTGGCGCAGCACCGAGCCGTCCGGCGCGGGCGTCGCGGCCCGCGGGTGGAACGCCTCGGTGTCGGCGAGGTTGCCGACCACGCGGGATGCGTCGGTGTCGTCGGCCTGACCGTCGACGCGGACGGCGTGCTCCCACTCGCCCTCGGTCGGCAGCCGGGCGCCGGCCCAGGTGGCGTAGGCGTCGGCCTCGTAGTGGCTGACGTGGCTCACCGGCGCGGCCGGGTCGACCGGCCAGGTGCCGTGCAGGGTGTGCTCGAGCCAGACACCGTCGACCTGGGTCCAGTAGAACGGTGCGCGCCAGCCCTCGGCGCGCACGGTGTTCCAGCCGTCGTAGAGCCACAGCTCGTGGCGGTCGTAGCCGCCGTCGGCCATGAACTCCAGCCACTCGCCGTTGGTGACGAGCCGGTCGGCGACGCGGTAGGGCTCCAGCCACTGCCGGTGCAGCGGCACCTCGTTGTCGAAGCCGAACCCGTGGCCGCGGTGGCCGACCTCGACCAGCCCGCCCTCGACGTCGAGCCAGCCGAGCGCGTCGGGCGTGCCCGGCTCGCGGCGGCGGCCGGCGTAGACGGGCTCCATGGGGTTGCGCGACAGCACGTGCTTGACGTCCATCAGCAGCAGCTCCTGGTGCTGCTGCTCGTGGTGGAAGCCCAGCTCGACGGTGTCGGCCAGGGCGCGCAGGGTGCCCTCGTCGAGCCCGGAGACCAGGTCGCGGAAGCGGGCGTCGACGTTGCCGCGGTAGACGCCCACGTCGTGGGCGCCCGGGCGGGTGATGAGCCCGCGGTCGGGGCGGGAGTAGCGCGGGCCGAGGCCCTCGTAGTAGCTGTTGAACAGGAACCAGTAGCGGTCCTGGAACGGCGCGAAGCCACGCTCGTGGTCGGCGAGCACGAAGGTCTCGAAGAACCACGTCACGTGCGCGCGGTGCCACTTGGTCGGCGAGACGTCCGGCATCGACTGGACGGTCTGGTCCTCCGGCGACAGCGGCGCGGCGAGCAGCTCGGTGTGGCCGCGGACCTCGTCGAAGCGCTGCACGAGCGCCTCGGCGGTCCAGCGCCCCTCGGCGTCGGCCTCCGGCGCACGCCCGAGCGCGGCGAGCCCGGTGTGGTGGCGGGCGACGTGGTCCTCGGCGCTGGATCCGGAGGCCGGAGGCTCTGCGCGGCGGTCCTGGGGGGCGGTCATGGGGGGCTCTCCTTCACTCGGCTGACGGTGCCCGGTCTGACGCGGTCCCCACCCTGACGCACACCGCCGACACCGGTCGACAGTCCAACGGGTGGAAGGGGGTCCTGTCAGACGTTCGTCACCGTTGCGTCGCCGGATGGCAGGCTGGCCGCCATGAGTGCTCCTCCGTCCCTGCCCGACCTCACCGGAGCGACCTACGTCGTCACCGGCGCCAACTCCGGCATCGGCCTCGAGGCCGCTAAGAAGCTCGCCGCCGCCGGCGGGCAGGTGGTCCTCGCCGTGCGCGACCCCGCCCGCGGTCGGGCGGCCGCCGCCGAGGTCGGTCACGGCGCCGAGGTCGCCGAGCTCGACCTGGCCGACCTCTCCTCCGTGCGCTCCTTCGCCGCGACCTGGGGCGACCGCCCGATCACGACCCTGGTCAACAACGCCGGGATCATGATGGTCGCCGAGGGCCGCACGGTCGACGGGTTCGAGCGGCAGATCGGCACCAACCCCCTCGGCCACCTGGCGCTCACCAACCTGCTGCTCCCGCAGGTCACCGATCGCGTCGTCACGGTCTCCTCCGGCCTGCACCACGGCCCGCAGGTCGACCTCGGCGACCTCTTCCTCGAGCAGGGCTACAAGCCGACCCGGGCCTACCAGCAGTCCAAGCTCGCCAACCTGCTGTTCACCCGCGAGCTGCAGCGCCGGCTCGCCGCGGCGGGCTCGTCGGTCGTCGCGCACGCCTGTCACCCCGGCTACTCCGCGACCAACCTCCAGTCGCACCACGCCAACCCGCTGATGAACAAGCTGATGTGGGTCGGCAACAAGCTCGTCGCCACGAGCGCGGAGTTCGGCTCGCGGCCCACGGTGCACGCGGTCGTTGCGCCCGGCCTGGCGCCCGACTCCTACATCGGCCCGACCGGGTTCCAGGGCCTGCGCGGTGCGCCCGGCACCAACCCGCGTTCACAGGAGGCCCGCGACGACGACGTCGCGCGCCGGCTGTGGGAGCGCTCGGAGGAGCTCACCGGGACGTCGTTCCCACTCTGAGGTGCGCGTCCACGCGCACGAGGGGCTCCCGGGCAGTGCGCCCGGGAGCCCCTCGTCGTACGGTGGCGTCAACCCTGGAGGGCGGGCGCCTCGGTCTTGCCGGCGACGGTGTCGCGGTCGGAGCCGATCTCGATCTTGCGCGGCTTGGCCTTCTCGGCGACCGGGACGACCAGGCGGAGCACGCCGTCGTCGTACGTCGCCTCGATGCGGTCGAGGTCGAGGTTGTCACCGAGGACGAGCTGGCGGCTGAACGCGCCGGTCGGGCGCTCGTGGGTGAGCAGCGTCCACTCGCCGTTGCGGGCCACGCGCTCGGCGCGGACGGTGAGGACGTTGCGCTCGACGTCGATGTCGATGCTCTCCCGGGAGACGCCGGGCAGGTCGAGCTCGAGCACGACGCGGTCGCCCTCGCGCCAGGCGTCCAGGGGTACGCCGGCGGGTCGGGGGGTGGTGCCGAGCAGCTGCGCGGTGAGGCGGTCGAAGTCGCGGAACGGGTCGGTGGTGCGGATGAGCATGAGGGGTCCTCCTGTCGGGTTCTCGAGCCGGTGACGATGCCGGCATCTGTATCAACGGTTACAGGTCTTGTATATTCCGGCTCACGCCGAAGTTGTCAAGAGGGGAGCAGGTCGTGGGTGCAGCCGGAGAGACGGACGGCGTCTTCGCGATCTCGGTGGCGGCTCGGATGGTGCGGATGGAGATCCAGAACCTCCGCGTGTACGAGCGCCGCGGGCTCCTCGAGCCGACCCGGACGCCCGGCGGCACCCGTCTCTACAGCGAGGCCGACGTCGCCCGGCTCCACCGGATCCGCGACCTGCTCGCCGACGGGCTCAACCTCGCGGGCGTGGCGCGCGTGCTCGCGCTGGAGGACCGGGTCGCCCGACTCGAGCGCGAGGTCGCCCGGCTCCGACGCCGCTGAGGCGCGGACCGTGGTCCTCCCCGAACCCCTCAGATCCGGCGTCCGGAGGACGACTGCACGACCACGGGGGTGTCCGTCCCCGCGCGCCCGGTCGGTCCCAACGGGTGATTCTCGACCGTCCCACCTCGAGGGGGTGGACCCACCATGTTCAATACTCGTGTGAAGGCCCTGCTCGGGGGGTGGCGCGACGCGCCGGCCACACCCGCACCACGTCGCCGCGCCCGCCGCGCGGTGGTCCCCGTCGTGCTCGCCTCGACCGCGTACGTCGCCGGCGTCACCGGCAACGCCAGCCCGGCCACGGCACCCGTCGCCGCCGTGCCGACGTACCCCTCGGCGCCGGTGGCGCTCGGCGGTGCCCCGGCGTCGTCCGTGGTGCCGGCCGACGTCGTCGAGACGCCCGCCAGCGTCTCCGACGGCGGCCGCGTGCTCGCCGCCACCGACGCTGCCTTCCAGCGGGTGGCGGTCCGCCCCTCCACCAGTGACGTCCCGATGCCGGCGCTCTCGGCCTACCAGCGCGCCGAGACCGTGCTGGCCGCCGCCGACCCGGCCTGTCGCCTGAGCTGGCAGCTCCTCGCTGCGATCGGCCGCGTCGAGTCCGACCACGGGCAGTACGCCGGCTCCTCGCTCGACGCCGACGGCCTCGCCTCGCCGCCGGTGCTGGGACCCGTCCTCGACGGCACCGCCGGCACGGCCCGCGTCGCCGACACCGACGCGGGTGCCCTGGACGGCGACACCCGCTACGACCGCGCGGTCGGTCCGATGCAGATCCTCCCGTCGACGTGGTCGTCGGTCGGCGTCGACGCCGACGGGGACGGGGTGCGCGACCCGCAGGACGTCGACGACGCCGCGCTTGGCGCCGCCGTCTACCTCTGCTCCGGCAGCGATGACCTCAGCACGCCCTCCGGCCGGCGCAGCGCCGTCGGTCGCTACAACCACAGCCAGTCCTACGTCGAGCTCGTGCTCGCGATCGCCCAGGACTACGCCGACGGCAACTGGGCGGCCTCCCCGGTGATGGTCCGGGCCGGCGTCGCGGTGTCGCCCGACTCCGTCGAGCAGTCCTCGGAGCCCGCCGTCGCGGTCCGCCGCGGAGCCGGTGCGCCGTCGGCCGCGACGGTGGACGAGGAGCCCGGTCGGTCGTCCGCTGAGGTCGTCCGGGGTGGCGGTCGCGGTGACAAGCCGTCGCGCCAGCCGTCGCCGGCCGAGGAGAGCGTCGAGGAGCCGGTGGAGGAGCCGGTTGAGGAGCCGGTGGAGACGCCGACCGAGGAGCCGACCGAGACGCCGACCGAGACGCCGACCGAGACGCCGACCGAGACGCCGACCGAGACGCCGACCGAGACGCCGACCGAGACGCCGACGGACGAGC
>PBYI01000014.1 GCA_002729525.1 Nocardioides sp. | reverse complement strand
AAAAAAAATTAAACTAGGAGAGAAATTTGAATTCTCATTCTTAACGCATGAAATTAATGTTCTACCCATTGAACTATCCTAGCTGGTGATTTAATTATATAAATAGGGTCGAGTAGCAATCTTGTTTTGTATCGCATAGCGTAGGGAAGATATTCTGAATTGAACAGAAATATGCTGTACCACAAACAGCTGTTCTACCATTGAACTATATCTACCTTTATTATAAATATATGGGTAACAAGACTTGAACTTGTACGGACTAAACCATCCCGTCCTAAGCGAGATCTGACTACCAATTCCAGCATACCCATAAGTATGTTAAAAATATAACATCTAGTGCTATGTTAATTCTTTATAATTGCCCAAGATAAGATTCGAACTTATAACCTAAACATCTTCAGAGTTCCGCTCAACCAATTGAGCTTCTTGAGCTTATATTGAAAAACTTAGTGGAAACATTAGGGGACGATCCTAAATTAATGATATGCAAAATCACTGTTTTACCAATTAAACTATGTTCCCTATTTGATTATATTATAATGACGAATAAAAGAGAATAAATAATGTTTACCAATACAATATAAGGAATAAGTGGGTTGAACACTTAGTCTTCCGTGTGTAAAACGGTTGCTTTACCAATTAAGCTAATTCCTTTTTAGCGCAGAGCGACCGCGGTACGCTTTGCGATCGCAAAGCGTTGCATATAAATATGTATATTTACTAATTTTTAGATAACCCATAAGGGATTTGAACCCTTATTTTAACAGTGAAAGTGTTCTGTCTTAACCATTGGACGAATGGGTCATATAATAACCCAGTTATTATCCAGCTGACGCGTTAGCTAGGTTATAAAAGTTTATCCGAAAAACGACTTGAACGTTTACGATTTTATATCAATAAATCTTAAGATTATCCTGTCTACCAATTCCAGCACTCGGACTTAATTTTATACACTAGATTAAGGCTAGGACGATTCGAACATCCATCTAAGCTATCATGAGCAGCTGGCTTTACCAATTAAGCTATAACCTTTATAATGTAAATATTATTAGTATATAAGCGGATAAAGGATTTGAACCTCTATGTTTTGATCATGAGTCAAATGTGTTGACCATTTACACTAACCCGCTTACGCTAACGCTTTGCGACTGCGGCAAATTATGCTTTTTCATACGTAATATGTATAATTATTTTATAACCCGGAACGAATAGTAATTAAAATATTTACATCTAAAGCCCAGTGCAAGTATCGCACTTACTTCAACCGATTACAAAACGGGTACATTACTTTTATGCTAACCAGGCTATTTTTTATAATTATTTTTATATGTTTATTACCTAGTAAATAATAAAATTAGTACTTTATACCTAAAGACATCAAAATCCTTTTAGCTAAAGCCTATACATGTTCGTATTAATATAATACGTATATTTAAGAGTATCCTAAAATAAACTTCGTGCCTATATGCATTCAACACTTATTTTTAATTAATGTAGCTTTCCTGCCATGCCCAAATATAGTTATTATCTATATAATAACAGATAATTTTATTACTTTAGTTTAAGTAATACAATTAATAGCCTATGGCTCATAAATATTTGTATATATTCAAACAACAGGTAAACCAGGGATTAACATACCCAACTCCTTTCGTACGANGGGGNTNTNCTTATTTTANTCTAATTTCCTCTAGAAGATAGAAACCATACTGTCTCACGACGTATTTAACCCAGCTCGTGTAACTCTTTAATTGACGAACAGTCAAACCCTTCATGACTCTTGCATTCATGTGGATGAGTTAAGCCGACATCGAGGTGCCAAACTGCGCACTCAATTTGTACTCTCTGGCGCAATCAGCCTGTTATCCCTAGCGTAGCTTATTCAATAACCCAAGACCTTTCCTTTCTGAATCTTGTGATCATATGCCCCGCTTACGCGACTGAAAGATTTGTATATCAAACAGTAAAGCAAGATTTAGCCATTAAACTTTTTATATAAATATCAATATCATAAACCAACACGTAGTATAGGCTTATAACTATTATTTATAATTATTTTCATTATAATAAAAATCTTACTTATCTAAAAAAATATTCTAATTAAATAGAATTGTAATTGGATTACTTTTATATNACGCTTAAAGCATCAAAAAAAAAATTAAAAATTAATAATAGAATAAATACGATTAGTTACTAATTGTATTTACTTTGTTATATAAATAACGAATATTACGTATTAACTTTGGATATACCCAGGTACTCTTTATGGGATCTGTGCCCCGCATAAACCGTCTACTAACAACTGTTTTCGTTCAAACTATTACATACGCTTTGCGTAATGTATATATTATTTATATTGAAGAATAGAGAATATAATCAACTATAGTAAAGGTGTTTCATTATTATATAAACAATTACCTTTTACTCTTAAACTTGTTTTATTATATTTAATAATTAGTAACAGTAAAGCTGCATAGGGTCTTCTCGTCTAACTAGAGGTAAACAGTATCTGCACTGCTATTCCAATTTCGCTGAGCCAATTTTTGAGACAGCTGTTGTATCGTTACATCGTTCATGCAAGACCGCATTTAACGGCCAAGGTATTCCGCTACCTTAAGACCCTTATAGGTAAGGCCGCCATTGATCGGGGGTTCCTTCAAAACTTAGCCTATTTTAGTTGACTAAGTAAATTCGTTAACCAGCCGATATAGGGCAGAAATCACACTCAATATTTCGATTTTACATCTTTAGCAAAGTGCTTTGTTTTAATTAAACAGTCGTACAACACCATTCTATGCCTCCTATTTTGCACTTATTTTAATGCAAAGTGGCCCACCTTCTCCCTAAGTTACGGAGTCAATTTGCCGAGTTCCTTAAAAATTGTTAGCTCAAACACCTTCGTATTCTCTACTAGCTTACTTGTGTTAGATTTTAGGTACAGTTATTATAAAATTATTTCCAGAGTTNTTATAACTAATGTTGATTAATATACGCAAAGCGTCTGCGTATATTAATCATTAAAAACTGTTTGTATTTTATATATATTCATCGTTTAACCCTTTAGGTAAATAAACTTAGAGTCTGTTATAAAGTAAATTCCATAAGCTTTAGGTGGAAAGATTTATCTTTTCTTTTCGCTACTCATGCCAGCATTATCACTAGAGATATATTAATTTTATTGACTAATAAAATTATTTTACATACTCTACGTTCTGCTACTATAAATATAGTATATGGTTTATATAGTATATTTATACAAGGTATTGGTATATTGTTTAGATCCGTTATATCATCGACGCTTTTTACTAGTTAAACTTAATTTAAGTTTAACTATTAGATCAGTGCTCTGTTACGAGATCTTTAAAAAATGGCCGCTTCTAAGCCTATTTCCTGATTGTATTTGCCTTTTATTTATTATAAANGTATAACGAATANAATAAATAAAAAAAACTTCCTCTTTTTCACTTAACAATAATTTTGGAACCTTAAACACTTGTTCTGGGCTGTTTCCCTTTTGACATACAACCTTATCGTACTATGTCTGATTGTTTAATATTTATCTTTGTCCTTCCGAGATCTAATACACTCTAGTAAAATCTTCACGATCCCCTAATATATGTAAAATAAATAAAAATATTTATTTAAATTACCGTGAATAAATACTGTACCTACTAAGATATTTATTAAACGACCTACTTAAATAGGTTTCGCAGAAAACCAGCTATCCTAGTCAGTTTTGTCTTTCACTAACTTACCATAATTCATCGGATATCTTTACTACGATAATCCGTTCGGACTTTTTAATTTTTCCTGATTATAGTAAGATCACTAGGCTTCGGGTCTAATTCTAGACACTACTTATCAATTTATTTAGGCAATGATTTCATTATGCTTGCATCTAAAATTAACTTGCTGACCCATTATGCAAAAGGTACGCTCTTTAATATTTAATTCATTGAGCTGCTTATAAAACTACTTTTTTTGTTCCCTCACGGTACTATACACTATATCTTATATATCATATTTAGCTTTAGAGGAAGGTTCCCCTATATTCAAATAGAATGATATTCCATTTTATTTTTTATTTAAATGCTGAATATTATGCAAAGCATACGCCACATGGCGCTATAAACAACATAAGCTTTAAAAGTAAGACAAAAAAATCTACTTTACTTTTAATCTATCGCAATTCACATTTTTGATAGAATCTCGTTTGATTTATATTCCTTAAGTTATTAAGATACTTCAATTCACTTAGTTTAGGTAATTTTAATTTGTTTAAGGATATTTCCTTTGATATATAGAAAAATTCTAATAGTTTCTTTATATACTTATTATTCTTTAACAATAAAGAATAAAGTAATAGATTACATATCTATATAAAGAGAAAATTTTCTCTTTATGATTACAATAATTAAATCGGGTCATTATGATTCGAACATAACTTATCCTCAACCCAAATGAGGCGCCTAACCAACCCGGCTCTAACCCGTTTACAGTAATAATATTTGTTACTTATATTCACAGAGAATATCCGATTCGAACGGATGTGGTGTTAACCAAATAAGTTTCAAGCTTACCGCTTTAAACCGCTCAGCCAATTCTCTTTTATACTATATTCATAGAACTAACAAACTGATTCTTCTAAGAATTGAACTTAGATTCCATTCTTATCAAAAATGTACTTTACCTTTAAGTTAAAGAATCTAATTTTTATCTTTAAAATTTTTACTTATTGTGCGCCCTTTAAGGACAAAAAACATGTTTTTTGTTTCCTGTAGCGTAGCGTTAAAAATCAAGAGCATTCAGATTTGAACTGAAAATTTGAAGGTTGAAGCTTCCTATTTTACCGATTAAACTATACTCTTATATATACTTAACGCAATGCGTTAGAATGTTTTGCTTTTAACTATATCTTTATTAGTAAATATACATATATATAAATATATAAATATATATATNTATTTATTAATTAATNATAATAGGAAGAAAAGGAATTGAACCTTTGATAGCAATGCTATTGAGTTTACAGCTCAACCCGTCATACCAACAAACGGGACCTTCCTTATCTATATATATAGATAATATCTATAATAAAATATGATTAACATAATATATAGCTTATATTATATTACTTACAATATTGTATAAGTCATTTTATATTATACGCTTACACTGTAGCGACAGCGTAGCATTAGCTCAAAGTTGAAGATGAATAAATTAGTGTAGATACTGAATAGTGTAAACCATCCAATATAACAGAAGGGTAAATACCTAAAATAATAGTAAATATTACTAAAACTAATAGTATTATAAATTCCCGTTTATTTAAATCAGGTATAGATACTTTGAAAAATCTAGAAAATTTACCTCCAAATACTATTCTATTAAACATATACATTGTATAAGCTGCGGAGAATACTATAGAACTACTAGCTAATGCACCTGATATTAATAATCTTTCAAATGTACCATAAAGACTTAAGAATTCACCTAAGAAATTTAAAGATAAAGGTGTACCTGCGTTTCCTAAACATAATATGAAAAATAATACAGAAAATAAAGGCATTAGTTGTGCAGATCCTCTATAAAAAGTTATTAATCTAGTAGATGATCTATCATATAATACACCACCTGCACAAATAAATAGTCCTGAAGATACAAAACCATGACCTAATCCTAGTAATATACTTCCTTCTATACCTTGAATACTATTACTAAATGCTCCTAATAAATAAACTGCAGCATGAGATACAGAACTATATGCTATTAGTTCTTTAATATCTATAGTTCTTAATGTACTAAAACTTGCATAGATAATAGTTATTACACCTATTAAATAAATAATATATGTATAATTTATATATGCTTTAGGCAATAAAGGCAATATTAATCTAAATATACCATATAAACTCAATTTCAATACTATACCTGCTAAAAGTATACTACCCCCTAAAGGAGATTCTACATGAGCTTTTAATAATCATGTATTTAAAAATATTACAGGCGTTTTAACAGCAAAAGCTATAAAAATACCACAGAACAAGAATATTTGAGTATAATAGTTAAAATTTGTTTTATATAAAGCGTCAAAATCTGTCACACCCATTATTGAATAAATAGACAATATAGATAATAATAAAAATAATGATCCTCATAAAGTATATAAGAATAAATAAAAACTAGCTCTTACTTTATTGCTTGATCCATATAACCCTATTAATAAAAATAAAGGAGGTAATATACTTTCAAAAAATATATAAAATAATAATATATCTAAAACTAAAAATACTGCTAATAACAGTGTTTCTAATAATAGCATTATTATTAAGTATCATTGTATATTTTCTGATATTGATTTTCAGTTAGATAATATTGCTATAGGCATAATTATTGTTGTTAATAAAACAAAATAAATAGATATACCATCTACACCTAAATAAAAATTATATTCATTAATATTTATTGATTCTATTACAAATTGAAATTGATTACTTGAAAAGTCAAAAAAGAATATTAGAAAAAGTGATAATAAAAAATTAATTGTTGTAATAAATAAAGCTATAACTTTATCATTATATGTAAAATTTGCTGTATTTATAAAAGGTTTACATAAAAGTGTAAATACACCTAAAAGAGGTATTAATAATAATGAAAATAATATCATATAAAAAATTTATAATTTCTAATATACTTACCTTGGAGTTGTAATAAAAAAACATACATCCCTCGTATATTTTCCTTTTTTTTTTTTACGCGGTACGCTTCGCGTAGCGTAAGTTAGTTAATAGATTGTTATAATAATTCAATTTTTAGGTTTACACGCTATTGCGTTAATGTAAATCTAAAGCATCTTTAATATAACTACTTGATAATACTACAAATACTTGAGCTTGTATAAATGCGATGGCTAATTCTAAACCTGCAAATGCAATTATAAAACTTAAAGGTAATAATCCTATGAAAAAATATATTAAATTACTTGTCATAATATTATAAGTAAATCCACTTAAAATATTAAGTAACATATGTCCAGATAATATATTAGCTGCTAATCTTAATCCTAAAGAAACATTTCTAGCTAAATATGAGATAAATTCAATTAAGACTAATAATGGTAATAATGCTAGAGGACATCCTGCTGGTACAAATAATGAAAAGAATTTAAACGTATGTATTTGTAATCCTAATATTGTAGCACCTAATACTATACTAAAACTGAAAGAAAATGTTAATATAAAATGACTTGTAGATGCAAAACTATATGGTGTTAAACCTATTAAATTATTTATAAGAATAAATACAAATAAAATGTACATAAAAGGAAAGTACTCTTGTCCTCTTGCTTTGTTTATTTGGTTTATTACTATATTGTTTACTGTATCATAAATAGTTTCCATACTTATAGATCATTTACTTGATAATAAATTTAAATTATTATTTGTATATAAATGTAAATATAAAGTTAAGAAACCTGCAATTATTAAGTAAAATGCGATATTTGTTAAAGAAATATGCATATTATTAAAAAATGAAATATTTAAACTAATTAAATCTCTTATTTCAAATTGATCTAAAGGGTTCATACTGAAATTAAATAACATATCTAATGATAAACGTAGCTAACCTGTATATTTTAGATCATATATTATATTGTCAATATAATATATATATATTTTTTTTATACTGCATGCGCGATCGCAATGCGTGAGCGTAAATTTTAATATTCTAGTTCCTTACGTAAACTTATAGCATTTACGCTTCGCAACGTATTAAATTACTTAACATTATTTATATAAATAGAAAATACACTAAAGACTAATAATATAAATAACTCATTAGTTATAGCACCATGTGAAAAATAAGTAATTAAAATATAAACGATTAATCCTGATAATATATATAAAGCATAATTAGTTATAACACTAGAGTCTAATTTATGTATATTTCTACTCAAATTAGTTAATGCTAATTCTAAACCATAAGGACCTATATATTCAATTGCACCTTTATCTAAAACTTTAGTAGTTTGACCACCTAATTTCAATATAATATCTGTAATATATGTATTATAGAAAAGCTCAACTAAGAAACGTTGATTAAAAAATCCAAATATATTATATCCTAATCTAGTAAATTTAAATTTCATTAGAATATTAGGAAAAAATTCAGAGCATATAATAGAAATAAACGTTAAAGATAGTGTAAATATTAAAGGTAATAATTTAAATAAAGTAGGAACAGCAAATTCTGTTTCTATTAATATTTCATGTAAAGGATATATAAATATACTATTGTCTTGGAATAAACCAGAACCCAGTCCTATAAATAAATCTTTAGTTATATAACCAAAGAAAATAGAAAATAAAGCTAATATAATTAGAGGTAAACTCATAAATATATCACCTTCATGAGCATGTTTATAATTAACAATAGGTCCGTTAGGATTAGTTAAAAACGTTAAATATAAAACTTTAACAGAATAAAGAGTTGTAAACATGGCACCTATTACAGCTATAAAGTAAATTACTACACTTGAAAAACAAAACTGTCCATAAGCAGATTCTAAAATAAGATCTTTAGAATAGAAACCTGTCATATAAGGGAAAGCTACTAAACTAAGAGAAGCAATTAACATAACAGAATAGGTTAACGGAAGAAATGCTTTTAATCCTCCATATCTTCTGAAATCTTGATTATCTGCCACAGCATGAATAACAGATCCCGCTCCTAAAAATAGTAATCCTTTATAAAAAGCGTGATTTACTAAATGAAATAAAGCTATATTATAAGATGATAATCCTACTGCTATAACCATCATACCTAGTTGACTCATTGTAGAATATGCTATAACTTTTTTTATATCTTGTTGAAATAATCCTATTAATGAACTAAATACAGTTGTTAAACCTCCTATTCATAAACATAATAGTAATACTGTTGTACTATATTCTATTAAAGGTGAAGATCTCATAAGTAAATATACACCAGCAGTAACCATTGTTGCAGCATGAATCAATGCAGAAACTGGTGTGGGACCTTCCATGGCCATAGGTAATCATACGTGAAGTCCTACTTGAGAACTTTTAGCCATAGCACCTATTAATAAACAAATACCTATTAAAGTTATAATATTTTCGCTCATATATGGAGATAAAGAAAATATAGTAGCATAGTCAATATTACCAAAAGATCATAACATAGCAAATATTCCTATTGTTAAAAAACAATCTCCTACTCTATTCGTTAAAAACGCAGAAATAGAACTTTGATTTGCTGCTATTCTAGTAAATCAAAAACTTACTAGTAAATAAGAACAAACTCCTACCCCTTCTCATCCAACGAACATTAGTAAGTAATTATTCGCTGTAACCAATATAATCATCATAAAAGTAAATAAACTTAAATAACTAAAAAATCTTTGGTTATGTGGATCATGACTCATATATCCTATTGAATATATATGAACTAATGAAGAAACTATTAATACAGGAATTAACATTGATGCAGTTAATGCATCAAAATTAAAACCTCATAATATATTCAAAGATTCTGAATCTATTCATGTAAATAATTCAAAACTAACAGGTATATTATTCATAGTAACTTCAAAAAAAAAACTACAATAGATAATAATGTAGTTATTATAACAGAACTACACGTAATTCATTGAGCTCCACTAACACCAAGTTTTCTACCAAAAAATCCAGATAGTATAGAAGCTAATAAAGGTGTAAAAATTAAAACTAAATACATTATTTATAATCTATCTCTATACTTCCTCTTAATCTATAAAATGCAACTAAAATACCAAGTCCTATAGCAGATTCTGCTCCTGCTATAGCTATTATATAAATAGCAAACACTTGACCTAGTATATCATCAAAACTAAACGAATATATTAAAATTAAAAATGTTATAGCTAGTAACATTATTTCAATTGAAATAAGCATTAAAATAATATTTTTTCTATTTAATACAAATCCTAATATTCCTATTAAAAATAAAATTAAAGATAAATTCATAATTTACTATATATGTATACCACTTAAACGTGACTATTTTGTTTTTTGAGCGTATGCGACCGCGATAACATAGCAATTACTATTATGTAATAGTAATAAAAATGGTTTTGCGCTAAGCATAAGTCTATTTTTTTTTATTATATAAATTTTTTAGTATTTTGTCTAGAATAAATAACTAAAGCTTTTTTTCCTAATTCAAACACAAATCCTATAGTTAATAATACGAAAAATATTAACATTGTTAAAAGACCAAAAATATCATTTCAATTACTACTTAAAGCGTAAGGGTATATAAGTAATATTTCTAAATCGAATAATAAAAATAATAAAGCAAAAATAAAAAATGAAATACTAAATTGACTTCTATTTTGTCCTAAAAAAGAATGGAACCCACATTCAAATGCAGTTCTTTTTTCTGCATTTGGATTATATGTTGCAAATATAAAATTTACGGCTAATAGTATAACAGCTAATAATGGAATAAAAAAATAAATAAAAAGTAAAACTAGTCAATTTAATATACTAAAAGAATACTAATAATATTCATTAAAAAATAAACTTCATAATATAAAAATATAAATAATAACATAGTTAAACTTAATATAGAAATTAATCCTGATAGTCAATTAGACACTGTTAATGTATTATGTTCTGTGTTATACTTGTTCACGCTAGTTAATGATAATATGTTTTGTAATTGTGTATTTGTAATTTCTTTTAATGGAACATTTAGCGCTCCGTGTGTATATTTACTTTTTTCAAAGAAAATATGCTTTACAATATATAAATAATATACTGCACTAATTACACTTGTTAATATAGCTACTAAACACATAAAAATATCTCCATTATCTAGAGCAGAACTTAAAATCATTTGTTTTGCAAAAAACCCAACTAGAGGAGGAACTCCTATAAATGAATATAATGTTACAGATAAACTTATAGCTAAGATTGGATTTAAATAAAAATAACCTTTTAAATTATCAATATACTCTATAGGAGATAATTCATTTATTTTTCCTTTGTATCCTTTATATAAGGATGAAATAGATTCATATCCTTTAGTTTTTTTATAATAATTTACATAAGTATAACCTATTAAAACTAGTATAAAAAAAGCATTTAAATTAGATAATGAATATTGAATAATATAAAAGATGAATGCTTGAGTAGATTCTACACTATGTATACTTAAAGCTAATAAAATAAATCCCACATGACTTATAGTACTATAAGCATATAGTCTTTTTATTTTAAACTGAGTTAAACCTAAAACAGAACCTATTATAAGAGATAAAAATGAACTAAATAATAAGATACTTGTTCATGAATAATTAAATGTTGTATATCATGTAGAATAAACTAAATCAAATAACAATATAAGTATAGATATTTTAGGTATTATCGCTACAAAAGTAGTAGTTACTGTAGGTATGGCATCATATACTCCTGGACTTCAAGAATGAAAAGGAGCAGCAGAAATTTTAAATAAAAATCCTACAGATAATACTACTAAAGAAAATTGTATAGCGTATTGATAATAGTTTAGGCTAAATATAGGTAAACTAGATGTAATTGAGTTAAACAATTCATTGTTTTGTGTTAAAAAAAATGATAATAAGTTATTGTCGCTTGTAATAATATTATATATAAGATATAATCCATCTAAACTAGTAGTACCTGAGTTTATATATAAAAAGCTTAATCCTAATAATATAATACAACTAGATAATCCTCCTAATAAAAAATAAGTAAGTCCAGCTCCTGTAGAGGATTCTGAATTTCGATAAATAGTAGATAAAATATAAAGACCATAACTTTGTAACTCTATAGATAAAAATATAGTTATTAAATCATTACTAGATAAAAGAGAAATACCTCCTATAACTATAAACTGTGTGATTAATGGATACTCTATTATTTTATAGTGATCTCTTTCAATTTGAAAAAGTTCTTTTAAATTAAACATATTTTTAATGTTATTATGTTGCGATTCGTGTTTAAAAGTACTTTTGGATATATCTGTTACGTGCTCTGAATCAGAGTGTAATGTAAAATTTTCACCCTCTCCGCTAGTTGACGCATTTGTATTAATACTAGCATTTAAGTTTACAGGATAAAAAGATGTTAATATAATTATACAAAAACTCAGTAAAAATATAAAAAATATAAAAACTAAATTATTTATATTACAGTAAATTAAACCGTTAAATAAACTAATTGATTTTTCATAAAAATATCAATCTATAGTTGAATAAATAAATAACATAGAAAAAAAATAAATTATAAAAGTTGACCTTGAATATAAAATAGCACTTTTTTTACTATTTGCTACTGCGTTAGACATAATAAAATAAATTAAACATAAAAAAGTCATATAAGACCTTTGGGATTTGAACCCAAATACTAATGCTTAAAAGGCACATGTTTTACCGTTAAACTAAAGTCTCTATATTTTTTATAGGATGAAAATAACCAGAATTCTGTTTATAACGCGGAACTCACGCCCTTTAGAGGACAAAAAATATTTTTATTTTTTGTCTCCTAAGTTTAATTCAACTAATCTATTAAAATTCTAATAGAAAGATTGATTGTTCGATATAAAAAATACATAGTAGAGCGTGGTACGCTCACGCTTTGCGATTGTGATCGCAAAGCGTGTACATATGTTTTCATATATTATATTTTCTGCTTTTTTTACAAAAGATTTCACTTTTATCTATCTTATAGATATCTGATTTTCCATACTCGGAGCATATGTCGCAAAGCGTATATTTATCACTATAAGGGATACGGAAGAGTCGAACTCCATATTTATGATCTGCAATCAAAATGCAGACCGTCTGCAACACATCCCTATTTATTTTGTAGAACCCGCTTTTATAGCAAATCCTTTTTAATAAACTTAATTTGTTAATTAAGAACCTCAATAGTACACTGACACATATAAAAATAATCAAACTATATCTACAAAATGTCAATATAATATACCTGATTCAAACCCTAAATGATGGTTTTCAGTCAAGTGATATGCTAAAGCACGTCATAATCCTGTACCTAAAAATAATGTACCTATAATAACGTGTAATCCATGAAACCCTGTTCCAAAATAGAAACAAGAACCATATACACTATCAGATAAAGTGAAAGAAGAAACAGAATATTCAACTCCTTGTAAACAAGTAAATATTAAAGCTAATAATATAGTGAATACTAATCCATATAATGTCCCAGATCTGTTCCCTTGTATCAGTGAATGATGAGCATATGTAACAGTTACTCCTGATGATAATAAAATAACAGTATTTAATAAAGGTAATTCCAATGGATTTATTGCTTGAGTACCCATAGGAGGTCATAATGTACCTATTTCTATATTAGGAGATAAAGCACTATGGAAAAAAGCTCAGAAAATAGCTAAAAAGAATAAACCTTCTGATACAATAAATAAACCTACTCCTAAATTTAATCCTCTTTGCACGGCTAAAGTATGATGTCCTAAATAAGTAGCCTCTGCAATTATATCTCTAAATCATAAAGACATTGAATATACAAGACAAATTAAACTTAAAAAAAATATGTAAGATGCAGACTCAAATGCATGCATACTAAGTACACCTGTAGTTGTTAAACTTAATAAAATTCCACTTGTAAATAATGGTCAAGGTGAAGGACTTACTAAATGAAAGGGATGAGCTTGAAAATTTGCTCTAATATTATTTGACATAAATAGTAATAAAGAACCATAAAGATTTTACGTATATATATAATTATTGTTTAATAGTTATTATAATAGTTCCCACCATTGCTAGTAATAATATAATAGAAGCTAATATAAGTCATAAAAAATAATTTGTATATAATATATTACCGATACCAGTTATATGTATAACTTCTATTAAATTAGAATCTCATTGATTAGACACTAAATAATTTACGTCTTCATAAAATGATCCTATAGATTTAATTGAATCTAGTAAGTTAGATTCAAACTCTAGTTGAGTAGCGTTAGAAGGATTTCTTTCTATTGAATTAAAAGGTATTATTTCATACAGTGCTATATAAAACGATATACTAATAACAATAGCTAATGGAAGACTGTTATTTGTTTCAGTTTGTATCTCTGATATTCTTATATTAATAAGCATTAATATAAATAAAAATAGAATAGATACAGCTCCTATATATACAAGTAAATAAGATATACCTATAAAATTCATACCCAACATAATTAAATAACCTGATATTAATACAAATAAACAAATTAAAAATAATACAGATACTATAGGGTTTTTATTTATTATAACTAAAATGGCACAAAAAATAGATAAAATAGAAAACAAAGACAAGAAATTAATATTATATTCCTGTAAATGCGTAACTAGTATAACATATAGATTATTCAAAGTATTTATTCATTTATTTTTCTCATTATATTTAACGCGAGTCGCGTAGAGTTAGCGAGCGCGGAACGCCAAATGTCATGATTAGTATGCACTAATCAAAAATTTCTATATAATTTTACTAGAGATTAAAAATTATAAAATTCTTACGCGTAGCGAGCGTTTTTTTTAATATTTATTTTTTTTTAGCACAGTTGCAAAGCGTTGCGTATAAAATAAGTTTTATGTAAAGCGCTATGCGTAAAACGTTACTTAACGTGCAGTGTTATAATTTAATTCTATTAAAGTATTTTCAATTAAAGTTACAAAAGGAACTATAACTACAAAATGAGAAAAATATAAAACAGTACTAATTTGTCCAAATTCAATAAACGGAGACTCAACATGTTTTGCTCCTAATTGCATTAGAATTAAGAAATTAGCTACAAAAATATAGAATGCAATTTTACTTAAAGGTCTAAATTGTATACCTCTATTTCTACTTAAATCAGTAATAGGTAATACTAAAATAATTAAAATAGCAGAAAACATAGCTATTACTCCTAATAATTTGTTTGGTATTGATCTTAAAATAGCATAGAATGGTAATAAATATCATTCAGGAACTATAGCTGGAGGTGTTTGCATAGGATTAGCCATAACATAGTTTTCGCTATCACCTAACACATTAGGCATAAAGAACACAAATATAGACAATACTAATATAAATAAGAAAATTGTTATTAAATCTTTAAATATAAAATATGGAGCAAAAGGTAATCTATCATAATTTCCTGATATACCTAAAGGATTACCAGATCCTGCACTATCATGTAATGCGATTAAATGCATTAAAGCTAATGCAGCTAATACAAATGGTAATACAAAATGTAATGCAAAAAATCTATTTAATGTTGCATTGTTAACAGAGAAACCTCCTCAAATAAATTCAACTATATCTTGTCCTATTCAAGGTATAGCACTCATTAAATTAGTAATAACTGTAGCACCTCATAAAGACATTTGACCATAAGGAAGAACATAACCTAGAAATCCAATAGCCATCATTAATATTAACATAATAGTTCCTATTGTTCATGTTAAAGTTCTAGGTGCTTTATAAGACCCATAATATAAACCTCTCCCTATGTGTAAATATACTAAAAAGAAAAATGCTGAAGCAGTATTTGAATGTAAGTAACGAATAAATCATCCGTTATTTACATCTCTCATAATATGTTCTACTGAATTAAAAGCTTCCATTACACTTGGATTATAATGCATTGCTAATGTTACACCTGAAACGATTTGTATAATTAAACATACAGCTAATAAAGATCCAAAATTTCATGCATAACTTAAATTAGATGGTTGGGGAGAATCAATTACATAAGAATTACCTAGTTTTAAAAAAGGGTGATTTTTTAATAAACGCATGTTAAGTGTTTACTGTAAATATATATATATATTTTTTTTTTAATAAAAGTTTTATTAATTAAGCCCGATCACAAAGCGTGAGCGTATGTTACGGAAAAGAGATGAATCGAACATCCAGGTGAATAACACAATATTTAGCAAATATCTTGCCTTACCAATGGCAACTTTTCCCAGCTTCGCAGGGCTCGCCTATGGCGCTTAAAAGATTTATTGAATCTTTTATGTCTCCGCGACCTTTAAGTACATATAAGATTTGAACTTATAAAAGTATAGCCGAAATATACTGTTATACCATTTAACTAATGTACTNGGATTTCTATCTTTTTTATGTTGAAGTGATTCGAACACTTATATCTAAACATCAAAAATTCATGACTTACCTATTAGTCTACAACATATTAATTAATAAACTGTTATTTGCTTAGTAAATAAAAAAAAATAAAAGTACATTTTTGCTTTTGTCCCTTAAAGGGTACTATTCGCCTTTAGGATGATTTGAACACCCAACCTAAATATTAACAGTATTTCGCTCTACCCTTGAGCTATAAAGGCTTTTTAGGAGTATTGTTATATTTTATTAATCCCGTGCAACTTCCACTACACGAACCGTATTTCGACTTAACACCAATCAAAGTCATGCATACGAAGATTGTAATACCAAAATATTTATTAAACGCCGTCGCAGTCGCAAAGCGTTGCGCAAGCGTATACAAAATAAATAGAAATTAGTAGCAACCAAACTTATTGCACATACTTCTTTCAGCGCCTGACGAGTGGTTAGTACCTAGCTGAGATAAAATTCACCGTGACATGCTGATTCACGATTACTAGTAATTCCATTTTCATATAGTCGAGTTTCAGACTACAATCTACGTATATCCTAATTTGGGGATTAGCTCCAATTCACATTATTGCTTCCCTTTGTTTAGGCTTATGTGGCACGTCTATAGCCCACAATTAAGTTAAGGTCATGATGACTTGTCTTAGTCCCTAAAAAATTCTCTAACACTTATCGTGTTTGCCTATAGCATACGCTATATGACACTAAAGAGATATATCATTATAATATTAACTATTTATTTTTGTCTTATAAATAAATAAAGGGCTTGCGTTAATTAAAGGGGTTAACCAGATCTCACGACATTAACTGAAGACAGCCGTGCAACGCTTGTTATAATGTTTTAACATTATAATTCAAATTGAGGTAAGGTTTTTCGAGGGTTATCGAATTAAATAACATACTTCACTACTGGTTTCAGAAACGGTCTAATGATTTCAGTTTATACGTTGCCGTAGTACTCTTGAGGTGGAATGCTTACACTTTCATTTATAAACATCAAACTAATTTACTAGTATAAATCAGACTTAATATTTATGACATTCATCATTTTCTGCATGGACTATTAGGGTATCTAATCCTATTCGATAACCATGCCTTCGTCCCTTAACGTCAGTTAGTACATAGAGGATTGTTTTCACCATTATCAGTCTCGAAAGTATAAAAAAATTTCATCCCTTCTCTTTCAATACTAAATTTACCTCCCACATTTAACTCTAGTTTAATTTGTTTCCTTATAAAGGCTAAATAAACCGTCTAGGTACCCTTTAAACCTAATAAAGATGAAAAACGCTAGTCTCTCTTGTCTTACCGCGACTGCTGGCACAAGATTTGGCCAAGACACTATAAATATAAAGACCATTTTTAACATGGCACGCTTTAAGCGTTACATTTAACTTTAAAAACTTGTCATTTATCATGTTCCATTTAGGGTTACTAGAAAATATTTTTATTTTCATCTTTGCTTCCCTCTCAAGTTGCTGGTTCAGTCGTTAGACCATTGACCAATATTCCTCACTGCTGTACTATACATATTGGGGTTTTTTCAGACCCAATGTGGTCGATCAACCTCTCAGTTTCGACTACGAGCCTTGGCTAATTAAACAGTTACTTTAATTACTACCTACTCGTTATAAATAAATGAACATTTTAGAGCAAATTTCTTCTTTTGGTTTTATAAGGTATTTTACCTTACTCTAAAGCAGACAAATTATATATACTCACCTGTACACCACTTTTTTTCATACGTAAAGTGTTATCTTTATTATATGAAAAAACGTACGATTAGCATGTGTCAAGCATTTGAGCAGCGTTCAATCAGAGCCATCATCAAACTCAAGTGTTATTATTATAGTAGTAGTTACTACTATATAGTTTGTATAAATATATATAATAATATTTTATTCGAATAAAATAGATTATAACATTACATATATTTTCGTATAAAACATACGCCGTTTGGCGCAATATTAAAAAAAATCTACACTCTAGGCTAAAAAACAAACGTGTCGCGTAGTGTGCAATAAAACTAATTTTTTATATTACTATTTTTAGTATTAGCAGAATGCTTTGTTTTTATTGAGAATTTAATCAAACTAAGAATTTTTCTAATGATACAGATTGTATAGCGATAGGCATACTACTGTGTAGTATTCCACATATTTCAGAACATTGTCCATAAAATAAACCTTCTCTATTTATATGTACAGATACTTGATTTAATCTTCCAGGGTAAGCATCACATTTAATTGATAATGCTGGAACAGCAAAAGAATGAATAACGTCAGCAGCTGTTACCATAAATCTAGTATGAGTTAATTCTGGTAAGATAACTCTATTATCTACTTCTAACATTCTAAATCCTCCTGCATCTAAATCTGATTCAGGTACTAGATATGAATCGTATTCAATATATTCATCATCACTATTTAAAAAATCTATATATTGATAACTTCAATATCATTGATGTCCTTCAACAATTACTGTTAAATTTGGATCAGTAACTTCATCCATTAAATATAGTAATTTAAAAGAGGGAAAAGCAATTAATATTAAAATTAAAGCTGGAGTAATAGTTCATATTAATTCAATTAATGTACCATGATTTAAATATTTATTACTGATTTTGTTATAAGGATATACAAAGTTTCTTATAACAGATAATAATATTCAACCTACACTAAATAAGATAGCAAATAGATAAAACATAATATCATTATGAAGTTCAACTAATGCTTCCATTTGTGGACTAGCACTGTCTTGAAAATATAATCCTCAAGGTTTAGGTGCATCACATAATGATACAAAAATTGTTGTTAGACTACTTGATAAAGGTAAAGATACAAATGCGTGTACTTTAGGAGGGCTATTTAAACATCATTCTAAACTAGTATATAATCTAGAAAGTAATAGTTGTAAGTAGTCATAGAATACTGGAGGAGCATATCAAGGATATCTAGATAAGTTTTTATTACCAACTAATTGTAAATATACAATATGTAAAAATAATCCTGTAGCTACAACAGATATAATTGATCCAAAACTACTTATAATATTTCATCCTGCAAAAGCATCAGGATAATCACTTATTCTTCTAGGCATTCCTTGTAGACCTAAGAAATGTTGAGGGAAAAAAGTAACATTAACTCCTATGAATAATACTCAGAAGTGTAATTTTCCTAATGTCATATCATATAACATACCTAATATTTTAGGTATTCAGAAATATCATCCACTAAATAAAGCAAATACAGCTCCCATACTTAATACATAATGAAAATGAGCAACTACATAATAAGTATCGTGAAAGGCTAAATCTATAGAAGCATTAGCAAGTACTACTCCACTTAATCCTCCTATAGTAAACATAAATACAAAACCTAATGCAAATAACATAAAAGGTGTAAGATGTAATGATCCACCATAACATGTAGCTAATCAAGAAAATATTTTAATACCTGTAGGTACAGCAATAATTAAAGTAGCAGCTGTAAAATAAGCTCTAGTATCTACATCTAATCCTACTGTATACATGTGATGACTTCAAACTACAAAACCTAATACACCTATAGACATCATAGCATAAACCATACCAAGATATCCAAAAATACTTTTATTTGAAGCAGCTGAGATAGTAGTACTAATTATACCAAAACCTGGTATAATTAATATATAAACTTCAGGGTGTCCAAAAAATTAGAATAAATGTTGATATAATATAGGATCACCTCCTCCTGCTACTTCAAAGAATGAAGTATTAAAGTTTCTATCTGTTAATACCATAGTAATACCTCCAGCTAATACTGGTAAAGATAATAACAGTAATACAGCTGTAACAATTACAGCTCAACCAAATAATGCTAATTTATGTAATCTTATACCTGGACTTCTCATATTTAATATAGTAGTAATAAAATTCATAGCTCCTAATAAACTACTTACACCTGATAAATGTAAACCAAAAATAGCTAAATCTACACTAGGTCCACTATGAGCTTGTATTCCAGATAAAGGTGGATAAAGTGTTCAACCTGTACCTGCTCCATTTTCAATACCACTTGCAAATAAAAATAAAGCTAAACTAGGTATTAATAATCAAAAACTAATGTTGTTTAATCTAGGAAAGGCCATATCAGGTCCTCCTACCATTAAAGGTAATAAAAAATTACCAAAACCTCCTATTAATGCAGGCATAACCATAAAGAAAATCATAACAATAGCATGAGCTGTAATTATACTATTATATAATTGATTATCTGATATATATTGAATTCCAGGTCCTGATAATTCAAGTCTAATTAATACAGAAAAAGCTGTTCCAGCCAAACCAGAAAATAATGCAAAAATAAGATATAATGTACCAATATCTTTTGCATTAGATGAGAAAAATCATCTTTCTAGCCATAAGGAAATCTTTAAATGTATTTTCAAAATTTTTACTTTATTTTGTTTAAAATAAAGTAAGTAAAATTTATTTGCACGCGGAGCGACTGCAGCCGCAAAGCGTCGCGTATGTTACTTACATAAATATTATTTATGTAGATTCTCATATAAGATTTGAACTCATATAATAGATATTAGAAGTATCTTGCTTTGCCAATTAAGCTAATGAGAAATACGAGTTAAGTCGGTCTCGATCCGACATATTCTTTCCTGACAAGAAAGCCGTTTACCAATTAACTATTAACTCTTGCATAGTAAATTACTATGCGATCTTTTTATTAATATTCTAAAAAGCTTTCGTGTCGCATTCAAAAAACAAACATACATTTACTGGTTACTGATTACTCCCTCTCCCCTTTCCTACTATGGACAGTGGTTGAGCACCGCTGGGACAACGCCCCGGAGGCGGTCCTAGCCCCAGCATTAAACAAACAAACGTAAAGGGACCGTTCACGAAATGAGACCGCCGGT
>PBYI01000013.1 GCA_002729525.1 Nocardioides sp. | reverse complement strand
AGTTTTTATTACCAACTAATTGTAAATATACAATATGTAAAAATAATCCTGTAGCTACAACAGATATAATTGATCCAAAACTACTTATAATATTTCATCCTGCAAAAGCATCAGGATAATCACTTATTCTTCTAGGCATTCCTTGTAGACCTAAGAAATGTTGAGGGAAAAAAGTAACATTAACTCCTATGAATAATACTCAGAAGTGTAATTTTCCTAATGTCATATCATATAACATACCTAGTATTTTAGGTATTCAGAAATATCATCCACTAAATAAAGCAAATACAGCTCCCATACTTAATACATAATGAAAATGAGCAACTACATAATAAGTATCGTGAAAGGCTAAATCTATAGAAGCATTAGCAAGTACTACTCCACTTAATCCTCCTATAGTAAACATAAATACAAAACCTAATGCAAATAACATAAAAGGTGTAAGATGTAATGATCCACCATAACATGTAGCTAATCAAGAAAATATTTTAATACCTGTAGGTACAGCAATAATTAAAGTAGCAGCTGTAAAATAAGCTCTAGTATCTACATCTAATCCTACTGTATACATGTGATGACTTCAAACTACAAAACCTAATACACCTATAGACATCATAGCATAAACCATACCAAGATATCCAAAAATACTTTTATTTGAAGCAGCTGAAATAGTAGTACTAATTATACCAAAACCTGGTATAATTAATATATAAACTTCAGGGTGTCCAAAAAATCAGAATAAATGTTGATATAATATAGGATCACCTCCTCCTGCTACTTCAAAGAATGAAGTATTAAAGTTTCTATCTGTTAATACCATAGTAATACCTCCAGCTAATACTGGTAAAGATAATAACAGTAATACAGCTGTAACAATTACAGCTCAACCAAATAATGCTAATTTATGTAATCTTATACCTGGACTTCTCATATTTAATATAGTAGTAATAAAATTCATAGCTCCTAATAAACTACTTACACCTGATAAATGTAAACCAAAAATAGCTAAATCTACACTAGGTCCACTATGAGCTTGTATTCCAGATAAAGGTGGATAAAGTGTTCAACCTGTACCTGCTCCATTTTCAATACCACTTGCAAATAAAAATAAAGCTAAACTAGGTATTAATAATCAAAAACTAATGTTGTTTAATCTAGGAAAAGCCATATCAGGTCCTCCTACCATTAAAGGTAATAAAAAATTACCAAAACCTCCTATTAATGCAGGCATAACCATAAAGAAAATCATAACAATAGCATGAGCTGTAATTATACTATTATATAATTGATTATCTGATATATATTGAATTCCAGGTCCTGATAATTCAAGTCTAATTAATACAGAAAAAGCTGTTCCAGCCAAACCAGAAAATAATGCAAAAATAAGATATAATGTACCAATATCTTTTGCATTAGATGAGAAAAATCATCTTTCTAGCCATAAGGAAATCTTTAAATGTATTTTCAAAATTTTTACTTTATTTTGTTTAAAATAAAGTAAGTAAAATTTATTTGCACGCGGAGCGACTGCAGCCGCAAAGCGTCGCGTATGTTACTTACATAAATATTATTTATGTAGATTCTCATATAAGATTTGAACTCATATAATAGATATTAGAAGTATCTTGCTTTGCCAATTAAGCTAATGAGAAATACGAGTTAAGTCGGTCTCGATCCGACATATTCTTTCCTGACAAGAAAGCCGTTTACCAATTAACTATTAACTCTTGCATAGTAAATTACTATGCGATCTTTTTATTAATATTCTAAAAAGCTTTCGTGTCGCATTCAAAAAANAAACATACAGCTAATCGAAATCGAATCGATACAAATCGTTTGGAAGACGATTGGTCTACCATTAACCTATAGCTGTTTTTTATATTATTACTATATAATTTATAATTAAAATATATAACACTATATATTTTAATTTAATTGCTTATTTGTAAATATACGCTGACGCTTTGCGATTACGATAGATGATTCTACTATTATAATAAAGTTATATTATTAGGTAAGATATCAAATCCGTACAGTATACAAGGAACAAGAATAATAAAGGCTACCACTATAGGTAATAGTACTGTTCAACAAAATGACATTAATTGATCAAAACGAATTCTAGGAAAACTAGCTCTAGCTCATATAAAAGTAAAAATCATTAAGCTTGATTTTATACCCAATATTATACTAGAAGATAAACCCCATAAAAAGCTACTTAGACTAGTTATAATCATACGCTCCGCGACAGAATGAGAATCTATTTCTGATTTAAATGGAATTATATCATTTAGATATCCTCCTAAAAATAATATACTAGTTAAAATACAAATTACTACTATACTAGCATACTCTGCTAAAAAAAAGAAAACGAATATTACAGCAGAATGTTCAGTCATAAATCCACTAACTAATTCCGATTCTGCTTCAGCTAGATCAAAAGGTGCTCTATTTGTTTCAGCTATACAAGCGATAAAAAACACTATAAAAATAGGAAATAGAGGAAATAAAAACCATACAGCTTTTTGATATTCTACGATAGATGTTAAGTTTAAACTACCTGTTAATAAGATAACTATTAATACTGCAGAACTTAAAATTAATTCATAACTAATTAATTGTGCAGTACTTCTTAAAGAACCTAAAAAAGCATATTTAGAATTAGCAGATCAACCTGCTAATAATATTCCATATGTAGCAAGTGATGATACTGCTAATAAATATAATATTCCTAAATCTAAATCTAATACAGTTAAACCTGAAGCATAAGGTATAACGGCAAAACTTAGTAAAGAAAAAACTAAAGTTACAACAGGTCCTAAAAAAAATAAAATAAAATTAGATTGTGTAGGGGATACATATTCTTTTAATAAAAGTTTTAAAGCATCCGCAAATGCTTGTAATAAACCGTAGTAACCTATTAGATTAGGTCCTAATCTTCTTTGCATACTAGCCATAGTTTTTCTTTCAGCTACAGTAACAAAGGCTACAACCAATAAAGCAGGAACAGTAACTAATAATACTTCTAACACGGAAATTAAACTTGATATAATCATATAAAAAAAAAAATTAATAAATCTATACTATAATTATAAGTTTGCTTTATAATCATTATACAATAAATAATATAGAATTTAATTTAATTATAACTATTTATTAATAGTTATATATTACTATTATTTGTATGGTAGAACGTAAAAAAAAAAATTAAACTAGGAGAGAAATTTGAATTCTCATTCTTAACGCATGAAATTAATGTTCTACCCATTGAACTATCCTAGCTGGTGATTTAATTATATAAATAGGGTCGAGTAGCAATCTTGTTTTGTATCGCATAGCGTAGGGAAGATATTCTGAATTGAACAGAAATATGCTGTACCACAAACAGCTGTTCTACCATTGAACTATATCTACCTTTATTATAAATATATGGGTAACAAGACTTGAACTTGTACGGACTAAACCATCCCGTCCTAAGCGAGATCTGACTACCAATTCCAGCATACCCATAAGTATGTTAAAAATATAACATCTAGTGCTATGTTAATTTTTTATAATTGCCCAAGATAAGATTCGAACTTATAACCTAAACATCTTCAGAGTTCCGCTCAACCAATTGAGCTTCTTGAGCTTATATTGAAAAACTTAGTGGAAACATTAGGGGACGATCCTAAATTAATGATATGCAAAATCACTGTTTTACCAATTAAACTATGTTCCCTATTTGATTATATTATAATGACGAATAAAAGAGAATAAATAATGTTTACCAATACAATATAAGGAATAAGTGGGTTGAACACTTAGTCTTCCGTGTGTAAAACGGTTGCTTTACCAATTAAGCTAATTCCTTTTTAGCGCAGAGCGACCGCGGTACGCTTTGCGATCGCAAAGCGTTGCATATAAATATGTATATTTACTAATTTTTAGATAACCCATAAGGGATTTGAACCCTTATTTTAACAGTGAAAGTGTTCTGTCTTAACCATTGGACGAATGGGTCATATAATAACCCAGTTATTATCCAGCTGACGCGTTAGCTAGGTTATAAAAGTTTATCCGAAAAACGACTTGAACGTTTACGATTTTATATCAATAAATCTTAAGATTATCCTGTCTACCAATTCCAGCACTCGGACTTAATTTTATACACTAGATTAAGGCTAGGACGATTCGAACATCCATCTAAGCTATCATGAGCAGCTGGCTTTACCAATTAAGCTATAACCTTTATAATGTAAATATTATTAGTATATAAGCGGATAAAGGATTTGAACCTCTATGTTTTGATCATGAGTCAAATGTGTTGACCATTTACACTAACCCGCTTACGCTAACGCTTTGCGACTGCGGCAAATTATGCTTTTTCATACGTAATATGTATAATTATTTTATAACCCGGAACGAATAGTAATTAAAATATTTACATCTAAAGCCCAGTGCAAGTATCGCACTTACTTCAACCGATTACAAAACGGGTACATTACTTTTATGCTAACCAGGCTATTTTTTATAATTATTTTTATATGTTTATTACCTAGTAAATAATAAAATTAGTACTTTATACCTAAAGACATCAAAATCCTTTTAGCTAAAGCCTATACATGTTCGTATTAATATAATACGTATATTTAAGAGTATCCTAAAATAAACTTCGTGCCTATATGCATTCAACACTTATTTTTAATTAATGTAGCTTTCCTGCCATGCCCAAATATAGTTATTATCTATATAATAACAGATAATTTTATTACTTTAGTTTAAGTAATACAATTAATAGCCTATGGCTCATAAATATTTGTATATATTCAAACAACAGGTAAACCAGGGATTAACATACCCAACTCCTTTCGTACGAAGGGGCTCTTCTTATTTTACTCTAATTTCCTCTAGAAGATAGAAACCATACTGTCTCACGACGTATTTAACCCAGCTCGTGTAACTCTTTAATTGACGAACAGTCAAACCCTTCATGACTCTTGCATTCATGTGGATGAGTTAAGCCGACATCGAGGTGCCAAACTGCGCACTCAATTTGTACTCTCTGGCGCAATCAGCCTGTTATCCCTAGCGTAGCTTATTCAATAACCCAAGACCTTTCCTTTCTGAATCTTGTGATCATATGCCCCGCTTACGCGACTGAAAGATTTGTATATCAAACAGTAAAGCAAGATTTAGCCATTAAACTTTTTATATAAATATCAATATCATAAACCAACACGTAGTATAGGCTTATAACTATTATTTATAATTATTTTCATTATAATAAAAATCTTACTTATCTAAAAAAATATTCTAATTAAATAGAATTGTAATTGGATTACTTTTATATGACGCTTAAAGCATCAAAAAAAAAATTAAAAATTAATAATAGAATAAATACGATTAGTTACTAATTGTATTTACTTTGTTATATAAATAACAAATATTACGTATTAACTTTGGATATACCCAGGTAATCTTTATGGGATCTGTGCCCCGCATAAACCGTCTACTAACAACTGTTTTCGTTCAAACTATTACATACGCTTTGCGTAATGTATATATTATTTATATTGAAGAATAGAGAATATAATCAACTATAGTAAAGGTGTTTCATTATTATATAAACAATTACCTTTTACTCTTAAACTTGTTTTATTATATTTAATAATTAGTAACAGTAAAGCTGCATAGGGTCTTCTCGTCTAACTAGAGGTAAACAGTATCTGCACTGCTATTCCAATTTCGCTGAGCCAATTTTTGAGACAGCTGTTGTATCGTTACATCGTTCATGCAAGACCGCATTTAACGGCCAAGGTATTCCGCTACCTTAAGACCCTTATAGGTAAGGCCGCCATTGATCGGGGGTTCCTTCAAAACTTAGCCTATTTTAGTTGACTAAGTAAATTCGTTAACCAGCCGATATAGGGCAGAAATCACACTCAATATTTCGATTTTACATCTTTAGCAAAGTGCTTTGTTTTAATTAAACAGTCGTACAACACCATTCTATGCCTCCTATTTTGCACTTATTTTAATGCAAAGTGGCCCACCTTCTCCCTAAGTTACGGAGTCAATTTGCCGAGTTCCTTAAAAATTGTTAGCTCAAACACCTTCGTATTCTCTACTAGCTTACTTGTGTTAGATTTTAGGTACAGTTATTATAAAATTATTTCCAGAGTTCTTATAACTAATGTTGATTAATATACGCAAAGCGTCTGCGTATATTAATCATTAAAAACTGTTTGTATTTTATATATATTCATCGTTTAACCCTTTAGGTAAATAAACTTAGAGTCTGTTATAAAGTAAATTCCATAAGCTTTAGGTGGAAAGATTTATCTTTTCTTTTCGCTACTCATGCCAGCATTATCACTAGAGATATATTAATTTTATTGACTAATAAAATTATTTTACATACTCTACGTTCTGCTACTATAAATATAGTATATGGTTTATATAGTATATTTATACAAGGTATTGGTATATTGTTTAGATCCGTTATATCATCGACGCTTTTTACTAGTTAAACTTAATTTAAGTTTAACTATTAGATCAGTGCTCTGTTACGAGATCTTTAAAAAATGGCCGCTTCTAAGCCTATTTCCTGATTGTATTTGCCTTTTATTTATTATAAACGTATAACGAATAAAATAAATAAAAAAAACTTCCTCTTTTTCACTTAACAATAATTTTGGAACCTTAAACACTTGTTCTGGGCTGTTTCCCTTTTGACATACAACCTTATCGTACTATGTCTGATTGTTTAATATTTATCTTTGTCCTTCCGAGATCTAATACACTCTAGTAAAATCTTCACGATCCCCTAATATATGTAAAATAAATAAAAATATTTATTTAAATTACCGTGAATAAATACTGTACCTACTAAGATATTTATTAAACGACCTACTTAAATAGGTTTCGCAGAAAACCAGCTATCCTAGTCAGTTTTGTCTTTCACTAACTTACCATAATTCATCGGATATCTTTACTACGATAATCCGTTCGGACTTTTTAATTTTTCCTGATTATAGTAAGATCACTAGGCTTCGGGTCTAATTCTAGACACTACTTATCAATTTATTTAGGCAATGATTTCATTATGCTTGCATCTAAAATTAACTTGCTGACCCATTATGCAAAAGGTACGCTCTTTAATATTTAATTCATTGAGCTGCTTATAAAACTACTTTTTTTGTTCCCTCACGGTACTATACACTATATCTTATATATCATATTTAGCTTTAGAGGAAGGTTCCCCTATATTCAAATAGAATGATATTCCATTTTATTTTTTATTTAAATGCTGAATATTATGCAAAGCATACGCCACATGGCGCTATAAACAACATAAGCTTTAAAAGTAAGACAAAAAAATCTACTTTACTTTTAATCTATCGCAATTCACATTTTTGATAGAATCTCGTTTGATTTATATTCCTTAAGTTATTAAGATACTTCAATTCACTTAGTTTAGGTAATTTTAATTTGTTTAAGGATATTTCCTTTGATATATAGAAAAATTCTAATAGTTTCTTTATATACTTATTATTCTTTAACAATAAAGAATAAAGTAATAGATTACATATCTATATAAAGAGAAAATTTTCTCTTTATGATTACAATAATTAAATCGGGTCATTATGATTCGAACATAACTTATCCTCAACCCAAATGAGGCGCCTAACCAACCCGGCTCTAACCCGTTTACAGTAATAATATTTGTTACTTATATTCACAGAGAATATCCGATTCGAACGGATGTGGTGTTAACCAAATAAGTTTCAAGCTTACCGCTTTAAACCGCTCAGCCAATTCTCTTTTATACTATATTCATAGAACTAACAAACTGATTCTTCTAAGAATTGAACTTAGATTCCATTCTTATCAAAAATGTACTTTACCTTTAAGTTAAAGAATCCTAATAAATGTACTTGTTGTTTAACACTGCACTCACATAG
>PBYI01000012.1 GCA_002729525.1 Nocardioides sp. | reverse complement strand
ATTCTTAGAAATGAGAAACGTATGCTTCAAGAGGCGGTTGATTCACTATTTGATAACTCAAGAAAAGTGAATGCTGTAAGATCTGATGGAAACAGAGCATTGAAATCTTTGAGTGATATGCTTAAAGGTAAGCAAGGTCGATTCCGTCAAAACTTATTGGGTAAAAGGGTTGACTACTCAGGTCGTTCGGTGATCGTGGTAGGTCCTGAGTTGAAGATGCACGAATGTGGTCTTCCTAAGGATATGGCTGCTGAGTTATTCAAACCATTTATTATTAGAAAGCTGATCGAAAGAGGTATTGTAAAAACTGTAAAATCAGCTAAAAAGATTGTTGATCGTAAGGATCCGGTAGTTTGGGATATTCTTGAAAATGTATTGAAAGGACACCCTGTACTTCTAAACCGTGCTCCTACACTTCACCGTTTAGGTATTCAGGCATTCCAGCCGAAACTTATTGAAGGTAAGGCGATTCAGCTTCACCCATTGGTATGTACGGCATTCAACGCCGATTTCGATGGTGACCAGATGGCGGTACACGTACCACTAGGTCATGAGGCTATCTTGGAAGCGTCTTTGTTGATGCTTTCTTCTCATAACATCTTGAACCCTGCGAATGGTGCTCCTATTGCTGTACCATCTCAGGATATGGTACTTGGGCTTTACTACATATCTAAAGGTAGAAAGAGTACTGAGGATGTACCTGTTCCAGGTGAAGGCTTGACTTTCTACAATGCTGAGGAAGTTATCATTGCTTTGAATGAGGAGAAGATCTCTCAACACGCTCATATTAAGGTAAGAACTAAAGTACGTAAGGAAGACGGAACTCTTGAAACCAAAATTGTGGAAACAGTTGCGGGTCGAGTTTTATTCAACCAACACGTACCTGAAGAAGTAGGATACGTAGATGAATTGTTGACGAAGAAAAAACTTCAGCAAATCATTTCGCATGTATTCAAGATCACAGGAATGGCTAGAACAGCTCACTTCTTGGATGATATTAAGGAACTTGGTTTCCAAATGGCTTACAAAGGTGGTCTTTCAATGGGTCTGGATAATATTCAGATTCCAGAAGAGAAAGAAGGTCTTGTAGCTCAGGCTAAAGAAGAGGTAGATGCAGTATGGAATAACTACCTAATGGGTCTAATCACTGACAATGAACGTTACAATCAGGTAATTGATATCTGGACTAGAACGAATACATTGTTGACCAACACGCTAATGAAGCAGTTGGAAGAAGATAACCAAGGATTCAACTCTATCTACATGATGATGCACTCAGGAGCAAGGGGTTCTAGAGAGCAGATTCGTCAGCTTGGTGGAATGAGAGGTTTGATGGCCAAACCACAGAAAAACCTTCAGGGTTCTGTTGGAGAGATCATCGAAAACCCAATTCTATCAAACTTTAAAGAAGGACTTGATGTAATTGAGTACTTTATCTCAACTCACGGTGCTCGTAAAGGTCTTGCGGATACTGCGTTGAAAACTGCTGATGCTGGTTACTTAACAAGACGTCTTGTTGATGTAGCTCAGGATATGGTAATTAACGAAGATGACTGTGGAACTTTGAGAGGTCTTAGAGTTCAGGCATTAAAGGATAACGAAGAAATCGTTGAATCACTATCTGAAAGAATTCTTGGTAGAGTTTCAGTTCACGATATCATAGATCCATTAACTGATGAGCTTATCGTAGAAGCTGGTATTGAAATCACAGAAGAGATTGCTGAGATCATCGAAGAGACCAGCATCGAAGAAGTTGAGATTAGATCAGTATTAACTTGTGAGGCTAAGCAAGGAGCTTGTTCTAAATGTTACGGACGTAACCTGGCATCAGGAAACATGTCTCACATGGGAGAATCAGTTGGAGTAATTGCTGCTCAATCTATTGGAGAGCCTGGTACTCAGCTTACGTTGAGAACATTCCACGTAGGGGGTACTGCTTCTAACATTGCTGTTGACGCGAACATCAAAGCGAAATTTGACGGTATTGTAGAATACGATGAACTAAGAACACTTGATACTATTGACGAAGAAGGCAATAAGATCAAGAAGGTAATGGGTCGATCTGGTGAACTTAGAATTCTTGATCCTAAGAAGGAGAGAGTACTTATTACCAATCACATCCCTTACGGAGCAATATTGAAATTTAGCGATGGTGATAAGATCTCTAAAGGAGATGAGATCTGTAACTGGGATCCATACAACGCGGTTATCATGGCCGAGTTTGATGGTAAGGCTGAATTTGATTCTATCATTGAAGGTATTACTTACAAAGAAGAATCAGATGAGCAAACTGGTCACAGAGAAAAAGTAATCATCGATACAAAAGATAAAACAAAGAACCCTGCAGTGGTTGTTGCTGGAAAAGATGACTCTAAAGGTTATAACATTCCAGTGGGGGCCCACCTTGCAGTTGACGAAGGAGATACAATCAAAGCTGGTCAGGTATTGGCTAAGATTCCTCGTTCTGCTGGTAAGTCTCGAGATATTACAGGGGGTCTTCCAAGAGTAACAGAGCTTTTCGAGGCTCGTAATCCATCTAACCCTGCAGTGGTTAGTGAAATTGATGGAGTTGTTACTTATGGTGGAATTAAGAGAGGTAATAGAGAGATCTTCATCGAGTCGAAGGATGGAGTGAAGAAAAGATATCTAGTGCCTTTATCTAAGCATATCCTTGTACAGGATAACGATTTCGTTAGAGCTGGTAATCCATTGTCTGATGGAGCTATCACTCCAGCAGATATTCTAGCGATCAAAGGTCCTACAGCCGTACAGGAGTACTTGGTAAATGAGATTCAGGAAGTATATCGTCTTCAGGGTGTGAAAATCAATGATAAGCACATCGAGGTAATCGTAAGACAGATGATGCAAAAGGTTATTATCATTGATGCAGGTGATACTAGCTTCTTGACAAACCAGTCTGTTGATAGATTCGCTTTCATGGAGGAAAACGATAACATCCTTGATAAGAAAGTTGTAACAGATCCAGGAGATTCTGAGTCACTAAAAGCTGGTCAGATCATCACTAGTCGTAGACTAAGAGATGAGAACAGTAACCTGAAGAGAAGAGATATGAAACTAGTGGAGGTACGTAGTGCTGAAGCTGCAGTTTCTAAACCAATTCTTCAAGGTATCACTCAGGCTTCCCTAGGTACTGAAAGCTTCATCTCAGCTGCTTCATTCCAGGAAACTACAAAAGTACTTTCTGAAGCATCTATCAGAGGTAAGGCTGATTACTTGATGGGTCTGAAAGAAAATGTAATTGTTGGTCACTTAATTCCAGCTGGTACAGGTAACAGAAACTTCCAAAATCACATCGTTACATCAAACGAAGATTTGGATAATCTGGTAGCGGCTAAGGAAGAGTTTGCGAGATCCAAAGAATACGAATCTTAATCATGGATCCCAAAGACGATAAAAAGGCTAACAAGCAAGGAAATCAATTAAACATAGAGCTCTCGGAGGAAACTGCCGAGGGCATCTATTCTAATTTGGCGATGATTGCACACTCTAGCAGTGAATTTGTAATCGACTTTATCAGATTGATGCCAGGCGTTCCTAAGGCGAAGGTAAAATCAAGAATAGTTATAACACCAGAGCATGCAAAAAGGCTTTTAAAGGCCCTGGAAGACAATGTAAATAAGTTTGAAAAGACTTATGGTGATATAAAAAGTGTTGAAGAAACGCCAAAATTCCCAATGAATTTCGGAGGTACAATGGGGGAAGCATAATTTCTCCCATTTTATTTTGATTAGAGTATTGTGATATAAAAGCAATATTCCTATCTTTGCGTCCCCATAATTTAGGGACCAATATATTTGGATAATAAGAATTAAGATATAATGCCAACTATTCAGCAATTAGTAAGAAAAGGCAGAAAGAAGTTAACTTCTAAGTCAAAGTCACCGGCTTTGGACTCATGTCCACAGAGACGTGGTGTATGTACAAGGGTGTATACTACTACTCCTAAGAAGCCTAACTCTGCCATGAGAAAAGTAGCCAGGGTAAGATTGACAAATGGTAAAGAGGTGAATGCCTACATTCCTGGTGAAGGTCACAATCTACAAGAACACTCTATCGTATTGATTAGAGGTGGTAGAGTGAAAGATTTACCAGGTGTAAGATATCACATCATTCGTGGTGCCTTGGATACAGCTGGTGTTAATGGTAGACTACAGAGAAGATCTAAGTACGGCGCTAAAAGGCCAAAAGATAAAAAGTAATCTGAAAAATGAGAAAAGCTAAGCCAAAGAAGAGATACATTCTTCCTGATCCTATTTATCAGGATACTATGGTGACCAAGTTCGTTAACAACTTGATGTTAAGCGGTAAGAAAAGTGTTGCCTACGGTATTTTCTATGATGCTGTAAAATTAGTTGAAGATAAGACTAAGGAAAATGGCCTTGAGACATGGAAGACTGCTATTAGCAATGTTTGTCCTGCTGTAGAGGTTAAGAGTAGAAGAGTGGGTGGAGCGACTTTCCAGGTGCCAGTAGAGGTAAGACCAGAAAGAAAGCTTGCTCTTGGAATGAAATGGATGATCAAATACGCTAGACTAAGAGGAGAGAAGACCATGATGGAGCGTCTAGCTGCTGAGATAATTGCTGCATCCAAAGGTGAGGGAGCTTCTATTAAGAAGAAAGATGATACTCACAGAATGGCTGAAGCTAATAAAGCATTTTCTCACTTTAGATTCTAAAAATAACCTGTAATGGCTAGAGATTTAAGACTTACTCGAAATATTGGAATTGCTGCTCACATTGATGCTGGTAAAACAACAACAACTGAGCGTATTCTATTTTATTCCGGAGTAAACCATAAGATTGGGGAGGTTCACGATGGTGGAGCTACCATGGACTGGATGGAGCAAGAGCAAGAGCGTGGTATCACGATCACTTCTGCTGCTACTACAGTTTTCTGGAATTACAAAGATGAAAAGTATCACATCAACATTATTGATACTCCAGGTCACGTTGACTTTACTGTGGAGGTAAATAGATCTCTTCGTGTTTTGGATGGTCTTGTATTCCTTTTCAGTGCTGTGGATGGTGTTGAGCCTCAATCTGAAACAAACTGGAGACTTGCTGACAACTATAAAGTAGCGAGAATCGGGTTCGTAAATAAAATGGACCGTCAGGGTGCTGATTTCTTGAACGTGTGTAAGCAGGTAAAAGAAATGTTAGGTACGAAGGCTGTTCCACTTCAGTTACCAATCGGAGCTGAAGAAAACTTCAGAGGTGTTGTTGATCTTGTGTCTAACATCGGAATGACTTGGAATGATGATGATTTCGGGATGACATGGGAAGAGATTCCAATTCCTGAAGACATGAAGGATGAAGTTACTCAATACAGAGAGGAATTGTTGGAAGCAGTTGCTGAATACGATGAGTCTTTGATGGAGAAATACTTCGAAGATCCTGAGTCTATCACCGAAGAAGAAATTATTAAAGCATTAAGAGCTGCTACTATTGATTTGGCATTCGTTCCAATGACGTGTGGTACTGCATTTAAAAATAAAGGAGTACAAACAATGCTTAACTACGTGATGGAACTTCTTCCTTCACCACTAGATAGAGATAACATTGTTGGTACTGATCCAAATACAGAAGCAAAAATCACAAGAAAGCCATCTGTTGATGAGCCTTTCTCTGCACTTGCTTTCAAAATCGCAACTGACCCGTTCGTTGGTAGATTGTGTTTCGTAAGATCTTACTCAGGTATGCTTGAGTCTGGTTCTTATGTTTATAACATGAGAACAGAGAAGAAAGAGCGTATCTCTAGAATCTTCCAAATGCACGCAAACAAGCAAAATCAGATTGATTCACTTCATTGTGGGGATATTGGTGCGGTTGTAGGATTTAAAGATATCAAAACTGGAGATACACTTTGTGACGAAAACAGTCAAATCGTTCTAGAGTCAATGGTATTCCCAGATCCAGTAATTGGATACGCGATTGAGCCAAAAGCTCAGGCGGATGTTGATAAACTTGGAATGGCGATAGCGAAACTTGTTGAAGAGGATCCTACGCTTCAAGTTGAGACTGATCATGATACTGGTCAAACAATCCTTAGAGGTATGGGTGAGCTTCACCTGGATATCATTATCGATCGTTTGAAGAGAGAATTTAAAGTAGAAATCAATCAGGGTGCTCCTCAGGTTGCTTACAAAGAAGCTATCAATGGTTCTTACGAGTGCAAAGAGGTTTACAAGAAGCAGTCTGGTGGTCGTGGTAAGTTCGCGGATATTGTATTCGAACTTAGCCCGGTAGATGAAGACTTTGAGGGCGAAGGTTTGCAGTTTGTTAACCAAATCGTTGGTGGTGTAATTCCTAAAGAATTTATCCCAGCAATCGAGAAAGGTTTCAAAGAGGCAATGAAAAATGGTCCTCTGGCAGGATTCCCTGTAGATAACATGAAAGTAAGGTTGTTCCACGGTTCATTCCACGATGTGGATTCAGATGCACTTTCTTTCGAATTAGCTGCAAAAATGGGATTCAAGACAGCAGCTTCTCAGTCTAAACCAGTTCTTCTTGAGCCGGTAATGTCTGTAGACGTTGTAACTCCTGATGAGTATACAGGATCAATCACTGGTGACCTTAACAGAAGAAGAGGCATCATGAAAGGTATGGATACAAAAGGTACTTCAGCGGTGATCAAGGCAAATGTGCCACTATCTGAATTGTTTGGATATGTTACAGACCTTAGAACTATGAGTTCTGGTAGAGCAACAGCTTCTTTGACGTTCTCTCACTACGATCAGGTTCCTCAGAACATTGCTGAGACAGTAATTGCTAAGACTAAAGGTGAAGCGGTTAAATAATCATAGATCATGAACCAAAAAATTAGAATCAAATTAAAGTCATACGATCATAACTTGGTAGACAAGTCTTCTGAGAAGATCGTGAGAGCGGTAAAAACTACCGGTGCTGTGGTTAGTGGTCCAATTCCGCTACCTACTGTAAAAGAAAAATTTACGGTATTGAGATCTCCTCACGTAAACAAGAAGTCAAGAGAGCAATTTCAACTTTGCACATACAAAAGACTAGTAGATATCTATTCTAACAGTGCAAAAACAGTTGATGCTTTAATGAAACTTGAGCTTCCTAGCGGAGTTGATGTAGAGATTAAAGTATAGTAAAAACGTATATTGATGGAAAAGAACCAATAACATGGCTTATTGGTTCTTTTTTTATGTCAAAAAGTGAAACAAATCTTTTGTTCGAATAAAGGAATTGCTATCTTTGCAGTCCTTTTTACGAAAAGTTTATCCGGAAACGGTAAAAGAATAAATATTAAGCAAAATGCCTGGAATAATTGGTAGAAAAATAGGGATGACCAGCGTATATAATGAGAACGGCAAAAGTATGGCCTGTACTCTCATTGAAGCCGGTCCTTGTGTAGTTACACAAGTTAAGGACAAAGAGTCTGATGGATATCGTGCAGTCCAGTTGGCTTACGGTGAGCGTAAAGAAAAAAATACGCCTAAAGCCTTGAAAGGACATTTTGCGAAAGCTAAGACTACACCTAAAAGTAAAGTTGTTGAATTCAGAGATTTCAGAGCTGAATTTGAAGACAAAGTAAAACTTGGTAATACTATCACTTTAGAAGATGTATTCACTGAAAAAGATTTCGTGGATGTAATCGGACAATCTAAAGGTAAAGGTTTCCAGGGTGTTGTTAAAAGACACGGATTTGGCGGAGTAGGACAATCTACTCACGGTCAACATAACAGACTTAGAGCTCCTGGTTCTATTGGTGCGTGTTCTTTCCCATCAAGAGTATTTAAAGGCTTAAAGATGGCAGGAAGAATGGGTGGTGATAGAGTTAAGGTTATCAACCTAAAGGTTGTGAAAATGTATCCTGAGAAGAATCTAGTATTGGTAAGTGGTCCAGTACCAGGTGCGAAAAATTCTTACGTAATTCTAGAGAAATAAAAATGAAACTTTCAGTTTTCAATATTAAAGGAGAAGAAACCGGTAGAGAGGTAAGCCTTGACAAGAAAGTTTTCGGTATTGAGCCAAACGAACACGCGGTTTATCTTGAGGTAAAGCAGTATCTGGCTAATCAGAGACAAGGTACTCACAAGGTAAAAAACAGAAATGAAGTTTCTGGCTCTACTAAAAAAATCAAGAAGCAAAAAGGAACTGGTACTGCCAGAGCTGGTAGCATCAAATCTCCTGTCTTCAGAGGTGGAGGAACTATGTTTGGACCAACTCCGAGAGATTACAGTTTCAAACTAAACAAGAAGGTTAAGAAACTTGCTAAGAAATCTGCACTATCTGCTAAAGCAGCAGAGAAGCAAATTAAAGTTTTGGAGGACTTCAATTTTGAATCTCCAAAGACGAAAGATTTCACTGGCATTCTTGCAAGTCTAGCTGTAAACGATAAGAAGTCTCTAGTTATTCTAGGAGCTTATAATGAAAACGTTTACTTGTCTTCTAGAAATATTAAGAATACTAAGGTTGCTACAGCTGAAGAGTTAAGCACTTATGATTTGGTAAATGCTGACCAGCTGATCTTAGTTGAAAGTTCTGTAGATCTAATTCAAAAAAGATTAAACTAAGATGGGAGTAATTGTTAAACCATTAGTAACTGAGAAAGCTTCTGCTCTTAACGAGCACGGAAAATATGGATTTGTTGTAAGCAAAAAAGCTAACAAGGTTCAGATTAAGAAAGAAGTTGAAAAGACATACGGAGTAACTGTAGAGAGTGTTAACACTATGGTTCATCCAGGTAGGTCAAAGTCTAGATATACAAAATCTGGAATAATTGAAGGAAGAACGCCATCATATAAGAAAGCTATCATTAAAGTAGCTGATGGTGATATCATTGATTTTTATAGCGGAATATAAAATAAACAGATAGATGGCTGTTAAGAAACTTAGACCCGTTACCCCAGGACAGAGATTTAGAGTAGCTCCTGTATTCGATAAGATTACAAAGGATTCTCCAGAGAAATCTCTTCTAGCATCTAAGGGTAAAAAAGGTGGTAGAAACAACCAGGGTCGAATGACGATCAGAAATGTTGGTGGTGGTCACAAGCAGAAGTTGAGAATCATCGACTTTAAAAGAGATAAGCACGTAGTACCTGCTACAGTTGCTGCTATCGAATACGATCCGGGAAGAACTGCTCGTATTGCTTTGCTGCACTACGCTGATGGAGAGAAAAGATACATCATCGCTCCGGCTAATTTGGAGGTAGGCACTGTAATTGTTGCAGGTCCAGGTGTAGCTCCTGAAGTTGGTAATGCATTGCCACTATCTGATATTCCTTTGGGTACAATCATCCACAACATCGAATTGAAGCCTGGTAAAGGTGGTTCAATGTCAAGAAGTGCTGGATCTTATGCTCAATTAGTAGCAAGAGAAGGAAAGTACTCTACCATCAAATTGCCTTCAGGCGAAATGAGATTGGTGTTGAATACTTGCTACGCAACTATCGGAACAGTTTCAAACAACGATCACATGAACGTGAGACTTGGAAAAGCTGGACGTAACAGATGGAAGGGTAGAAGACCAAGAGTAAGAGGTGTTGTAATGAACCCTGTTGATCACCCAATGGGTGGAGGTGAAGGTAGATCCTCTGGAGGCCATCCACGATCTAGAAATGGTAGATACGCTAAAGGCGAGAAAACCAGAAAGCCTAATAAATATTCTGATAAGCTGATTATAACTAAGAGAAAATAATGGCAAGATCACTTAAAAAAGGACCTTACATTGACTTCAGACTTGAGAACAAGGTAGACGTAATGAATGAGTCTGGTAAGAAGTCTGTAATTAAAACGTGGTCTAGAAGATCAATGATCTCTCCGGATTTCGTAGGACACACATTCGCTGTGCACAATGGAAATAAATTCATACCTGTTTTTGTAACTGAAAACATGGTAGGCCACAAGTTGGGTGAATTTTCTCCTACTAGAAACTTCAGAGGCCATATTGCTAAAAAAGATAAAGGTAAGAGATAATAAAGATGGAAACTGCAGAAAAGAAATTGAAAAAATCAGTCAGGATTCGTCTTCAAAAAGAAGCGATCAAAAAGCATAAGGAAGAAAATGCTGGTAAGCTAGGTGCTGTGACTGCTTCTTTGAGAAATATCCCTACTGCTCCACGTAAAATGAGGCTTGTAGCTGATATGATTCGTGGACAAAGAGTCAACTTGGCATTGAACATGCTAAAATTTGATGCAAAGCACGCTTCAAACACACTTGAGAAATTGTTAATGACAGCTATCGCTGACTGGCAAGCTCAAAACGAAGATGTGAACATCGAAGATGCAGATCTAGTGGTAAAAGAAGTTTTCGTTGATGGTGGTAGACAACTTAAGAGATTAAGACCTGCTCCACAAGGAAGAGCTCATAGAATCAGAAAGAGATCTAACCACGTAACGATCACTGTAGCTGATGCCAATGAAAACAATGTACAGTCTGAAGAAAAAGATAATAAATAATGGGACAGAAGGTAAATCCAGTTGGTCTTAGACTAGGAATCGTAAAAGGATGGGATTCTGCATGGTTCGGAGGAAAGGATTTTTCTGACAAGATCGTAGAAGATCACAAAATCAGAAAATACATCCAGGCTCGTATCCCTAAAGGAGGTATCTCTAGAGTTGTTATCGAAAGAACTCTTAAAAGAATTACTTTGACTATCCACACTGCTCGTCCTGGAGTAGTGATTGGAAAAGGTGGTTCTGAAGTTGACAAGATCAAAGAAGAGTTGAAGAAACTTACTGGAAAGGATCTTCAGATTAACATTTTCGAAATCAAAAGACCTGAACTTGATGCTAAGCTTGTTGGCGAGTCAATCGCACAACAGCTACAGGCACGTATCTCTTACAGAAGAGCGATGAAGCAAGCTATTGCTTCTGCGATCAGAGTAGGTGCTCAAGGTATTAAAGTGAAAGTATCAGGTAGACTTGGTGGAGCTGAAATGGCTCGATCAGAACAATATAAAGAAGGAAGAATTCCTTTGCACACACTTAGAGCTGATATTGATTACGCTATTTCTGAAGCGAATACGGTTTACGGTAAAATCGGTATTAAAGTGTGGATCTTTAAAGGTGAAGTTTTCGGTAAGAGAGATTTGTCTCCAAACGTTGGATTGACTAGTAACTCTGGTGGAAACAATTCTAACCAAGGTGGTGGACCAAGAAGACGCAGAGGCGGCGATGGTGCTCCAAAAAGAAGACGTGATAGAAAATAATCTCATTAACGCTTAGTAAAGATGTTACAGCCAAAGAGAACAAAATTTAGAAAGAGACAAAAAGGAAGAGTTAAAGGTTTAGCTCAGAGAGGACATAGATTAGCATTCGGGAACTTTGGGATCAAAGCCATGGAACCAGGATGGATCACTTCTAGACAAATCGAAGCTTCTCGTATCGCTGTAACAAGAGCGATGAAGAGAGAAGGTCAGGTTTGGATTAGAATTTTCCCTGACAAACCAGTAACAAAGAAACCTGCTGAGGTAAGGATGGGTAAAGGTAAAGGTGCTCCTGAGTATTGGGTAGCAGTTGTTAAGCCTGGTACTATCTTATTCGAAGCATCTGGTGTGCCAAGTGAAACTGCTAAAGAAGCATTGAGACTTGCAGCGCAAAAGCTTCCTATCAAAACTAAATTCGTTGTAAGAAGAGATTATACAGGGGAATAATGAAAAATTCAGAACTAAGAGGTCTAAATGTAGAAGAGCTTAAGGGTAAGCTTTCTGCTGAAGAAGATAACTACAGTAAGCTTAAGTCTGCTCATAGCATTACTCCTATCGAGAATCCTATGAAAATCAGAGAGTCAAGAAGACTGATAGCTAGGATTCAAACTGAAATTAGAGCAAAAGAATTAAGTAAATAACGCGATGGAAAGAAATTTGCGAAAAGAGCGTATCGGACAAGTGGTTAGCAATAAAATGCAAAAGACCATTACCGTAGCTGTGGATCGAAGAATGAAACACGCTATGTACGGTAAGTTTATCCGAAAAACGACAAAGTTTACAGCTCATGATGAAAACAATGATTGCAACATTGGAGACACTGTGAAGATCATGGAGACACGTCCGCTGAGTAAAAACAAAAGATGGAGATTAGTTGAAATAATCGAACGAGCTAAGTAAGATGATACAGCAGGAATCAAGACTAAATGTAGCAGACAATAGTGGTGCAAAGGAAGTACTTTGTATCAGAGTTCTGGGAGGTACGAAAAAGCGTTACGCTTCAGTTGGAGATCAGATTGTNGTGACTGTAAAGTCAGCTTTGTCTTCTAGTAACCTGAAGAAAGGTACGGTTTCTAAAGCTGTTATCGTTCGTACTAAGAAAGAAGTGAGAAGAAAAGACGGATCATATATTCGTTTTGAAGATAATGCTGCTGTTCTTTTGAACACCAATGGTGAGCCTAGAGGTACTCGTATCTTCGGCCCTGTTGCTAGAGAGCTAAGAGAAAAGCAGTTCATGAAAATTGTTTCATTAGCACCAGAAGTTCTTTAAGAAATGAGCAATCACAAGACAAATAAATTCCATATCAAAAAAGGAGATACTGTATTAGTGTCTGCTGGAAATGATAAAGGTAAAACTGGAAAAGTTTTGGAGATTATTCCAGACAAGTACAGAGCAATCGTAGAAGGTGCTAACATCATTACTAAGCACGTGAAGCCTTCTGCTACAAACCCAGAGGGAGGTCGTGAAGAGACTGAAGCTCCTATTCATATGAGTAATCTTACTTTGGTTGATCCAGCATCTGGAAACCCAACAAGAGTAGGAAGAAAGCTTAATGATGACGGTAAATTGCAGAGATATTCTAAAAAAACTGGAGAATTTATCACTAATGGCTAGACCAAGATTAAAAGAAACATACATCAAGGAGATCGCTCCGGCTTTGAAAGAGAAATTTCAATATAAGTCGGTGATGGAAGTGCCTAAATTGGTTAAGATCAGTATCAATAAAGGTATCGGAGCGGCTGTTGCAGATAAGAAGTTGATCGATGTGGGAGTAGACGAATTGACTACAATCACTGGTCAGAGAGCTGTAGCTACTAAAGCAAGAGTATCTATCTCGAACTTCAAATTAAGAGAAGATATGCCGATTGGTGCTAGAGTAACACTTCGTGGCGACAGAATGTATGAATTCCTTGATAGATTAATGACTGTAGCTTTGCCACGAGTAAGAGACTTCAGAGGGATCAAAGAGAAGGGATTCGACGGAAGAGGAAACTACAGCTTAGGAGTTGAGGAGCAAATCATTTTCCCTGAAATCAGTATAGATAAGATTAACAAAATCAGTGGTATGGATATCACGTTTGTGACTACTGCCAAAACTGATGAAGAAAGTTTAGCACTACTGAAAGCATTCGGAATGCCGTTTGTATCAGGCAAAAAATAAGAATCATGGCTAGAGAATCAATAAAAGCAAGAGAAAGAAAAAGAGAAAAGCTTGTTGCAAGATACGCTGAGAAAAGAGCTGCTTTGAAAGAAGCTGGTGATTACGAAGCATTAGATAAACTGCCAAGAAACTCTTCTAAAGTTAGATTACATAATAGATGTAAGCTTACTGGTAGACCTAAAGGTTACATGAGAAAATTTGGAATCTCAAGGGTTACTTTCCGAGAAATGGCAAATGAAGGTAAGATCCCAGGAGTAACAAAAGCTAGCTGGTAATCTTTCTTTTATCTAAGCATTTGATATTTAAAAATTTTAATTAATTTTGCACCCCGTTTTCGGGGTATTTAATTGTATAATAGAAATGGTAACAGATCCGATTGCAGATTACTTGACTAGGGTTAGAAATGCGATAAAAGCAAATCATCGNATTTTGGAGGTGCCTGCTTCTAATTTGAAGAAGGCGATGACCAAAGTGTTGCATGAAAAAGGATTCATCCAAAACTACAAGTTTGTGGATGATGACAAGCAGGGTACTATCAAAATAGCTTTGAAATACAACCCTCAAACTAAGCAGTCTGCGATTACTAGCTTGGAGAGAGTAAGTAAACCAGGTTTGAGAAAGTACGCTGATGCGGAAAATCTTCCAAGAGTATTGAACGGACTCGGTATTGCTATCTTATCAACTTCTAAAGGAGTTATCTCTGATAAAGAAGCTAGAAAAGAGCATGTCGGAGGCGAAGTGCTATGTTACGTATATTAAAATATTGATTGAGAAATGTCAAGGATAGGCAAAGCACCAATTTCATTACCTTCAGGCGTTACATTAACAGTAGATAAGTCTGCTGTGACTGTAAAAGGACCAAAAGGTGAATTAGTTCAAGAGATCCATCCGGATATCACTTGTAAAGTGGAGGATGGTACAGTAACTCTTGAGCGACCAACTGAGCAAAAGAGACATAAAGCTATGCATGGATTGTATAGATCTCTTGTAAACAATGCTGTGGTTGGAGTTAGTGAAGGGTTCAAAAAAGAGCTTGAGTTGGTTGGGGTTGGTTACAAAGCCTCTAATCAAGGTAATGTACTAGAGCTTAACCTTGGATATTCACACAGTATATTTTTCGCAGTTCCTGAGGACGTATCTGTTGTTACAGAAACGGCTAAGGGTCAAAATCCAAAGATCACTTTGGAAAGTACTGACAAGCAATTGATCNGTCAAGTTGCTGCGAAAATCAAATCACTAAGAAAAGTCGAGCCTTACAAAGGAAAAGGTATAAGATTCGTTGGTGAGATAGTAAGAAGAAAAGCTGGTAAAACTGCTGCTAAATAAATAAGAGATGGCTGTTACTAAATTACAGAGAAGAAAGAGAATAAAACTTGGGATCAGAAGAAAGATCACAGGTACTGGAGCAAGACCTAGAGTTTCAGTTTTTAGAAGCAACAAAGCTATTTATGCTCAGCTTATCGATGATGAGAAGGGAGTTACTTTGGCTGCTGTTTCTTCAAGAGAGTTAGGTAAAGAGCAAGTTAATGTAGAAGTTTCGAAAGAAACTGGCTCCAAACTAGCTGAAAAGGCTAAGGCAGCAGGAATCGAATCAGTAGTTTTTGACAGAAACGGATATCCTTACCACGGAAAAGTGAAAGCTTTTGCTGAAGGAGCACGTGAAGGAGGCTTAAAATTTTAATAGAATATCATGTCACAAAGCAATATTAAAGCAGTTAAAGCCAGCGAAATTGACCTTAAAGAAAAGGTTGTTGCGATCAAGCGTGTTGCTAAGGTTGTAAAAGGTGGTCGTAGATTTAGTTTCTCGGCTATCGTAGTAGTTGGTGATGGTAACGGTGTAGTAGGTTACGGATTAGGAAAAGCTAATGAAGTAACTGACGCTATCACTAAAGGAGTAGATGATGCAAAGAAGAACTTGGTTAGAGTTCCTCTTTTCAAAACTACTGTACCTCACGAAGCTATCGGTAAATTCGGTGGCGGATTGGTACTACTAAAACCTGCAGCTCCTGGTACTGGTGTAATTGCTGGTGGTGCGATGCGTGCTGTATTGGAAAGTGCTGGTATTCATGATGTACTTGCAAAGTCAAAGGGATCATCAAACCCTCACAACGTAGTAAAAGCGACTTTTGATGCGCTTCACAGAATGAGAGATCCTTATGCAGTTGCAAAACAAAGAGGAGTAGCGTTAGATAAAGTTTTTAACGGTTAAGAAAATGGCTAAGAAGGCAAAAGTTTTAATTACACAGACCAGAAGTACTATCAAACGTACTCAAAGACAAAAGAAGACTATTGAGGCTTTGGGTCTAGGTAAGATCAACAGAAGTGTAGAAAAGGAGCTTACTCCTCAAATCGCTGGAATGATCAATAAAGTTCAACATTTAATTGACGTAAAAGAGCTTTAAGATGAAATTAGAATCATTGAAACCGGCTGCCGGTTCTACAAAAAATAAAAAGAGAATAGCTAGAGGTACGGGTTCTGGAAAAGGCGGTACTGCTACAAGAGGACATAAAGGTGCTCAATCTAGATCTGGTTATTCTAAGAAAATTGGATTTGAAGGTGGTCAGATGCCTCTTCAAAGAAGAGTTCCTAAGTTTGGATTTAAAAACAATAACAAGATTGTTTCTAAACCAATCAACCTGGATGATCTTCAACAATTGAGCGAAGCTAAAAAACTAACTGAAATCACTCCTGAAGTTCTAAGACAAAATGGAATGGCTGGAAAAGGTGATATCATCAAAGTTCTTGGTAGAGGTGAGTTGAAAGCGAAATTGACAGTTAAGGCTCATAAATTTTCAAAGACTGCACAAGAGGCTATTGAAAAAGCTGGCGGTACTGCATCTGTAGAGGAATAATCAATGAAAAAGTTTATACAAACTATAAAGAATATTTTCTCGATTGAGGAGCTTAGAGTAAGAATCCTAAACACCATAGGATTTCTTATCATTTTCAGATTAGGCTCCTATGTCGTGTTACCTGGGGTTGATGCAAGTCAGCTTTCAAGTGATGCATCGGGAATTTTTGGACTTATTAATACTTTCTCAGGAGGTGCTTTTAACAGAGCATCAGTTTTTGGTCTTGGTATCATGCCATATATCTCTGCTTCTATTGTGTTGCAGTTGATGACAGTGGCAGTTCCTTATTTCCAAAAGTTACAGAAAGAAGGTGATAGCGGTAGAAAGAAAATCAACCAAATCACCAGAGTGCTTACCATCTTTATATGTTTGGCTCAATCTGTTGGATACATCAATGCTACAATTCCTTCAGAGGCTATTTTATTACAAAATCAATTCTTATTCCAAAGTTCGGCAATTGTGATCCTTACTGCAGGAACGATGTTCTGTATGTGGTTGGGTGAGAAAATCACTGACAAAGGAATTGGTAACGGAATCTCCATGTTGATCATGATTGGTATCATCTCAAGATTCCCAGGTAGCATTGTTGCTGAAATGCTTTCACGAGGCATGAGTCAGGCATTGATCTTCATTCTAGAATTAGTAGCTCTTTTCCTTGTAGTTATGGCGACTGTCGCTTTGGTACAAGCAGTAAGAAGAGTTCCTGTGCAATATGCTAAGCAAGTAGTAGGCAATAAGGTTTATGGAGGTCAAAGACAATATATTCCATTGAAGGTGAATTCTTCAGGAGTAATGCCTATCATTTTCGCTCAATCTTTAATGTTCTTACCTGCATTGATTGCTGGTATATGGGTAGATCAAAGTGATATGGCACAGTATATTTCTACTACATTCAGTGATATTCAGTCATGGCAATACAATTTGGTGTTCGCAACATTGATTATCCTATTTACCTTCTTTTATACAGCAATTACGATTAATCCAAATCAGATTGCTGATGACATGAAAAGAAACGGAGGTTTTGTTCCTGGAATTAAGCCAGGTAAGCAGACTTCTGACTTTATAGATAATGTATTGACAAGAATTACATTACCTGGATCTTTTTTCCTAGCACTAATCGCCATTTTACCTGCTTTTGCAATGATGGCTGGTGTTAGTACTGGATTCGCACAATTCTATGGTGGTACGTCACTTCTGATTATGGTAGGTGTAATTCTAGATACTCTTCAGCAGATTGAAAGCTATCTTCTAATGAGACATTATGAAGGTATGATGAAATCTGGTAGAGTGAAAGGTAGAACACAAAATACGGCAGTAGCATAATGGCGAAACAATCATCCATAGAACAAGACGGAACAATTGTAGAAGCGTTATCTAATGCGATGTTCAGAGTAGAATTAGAAAATGGACATCAAGTTATTGCACATATTTCTGGTAAAATGAGAATGAATTACATTAAAATCTTACCAGGAGATAAAGTGAAGTTGGAGATGTCTCCATACGATCTAACAAAAGGAAGAATAGTATATCGCTACAAATAAGAAATTATGAAAGTTAAAGCATCCATAAAGAAGCGAAGTGCTGACTGTAAAGTGATCCGAAGAAAAGGAAAGCTTTATGTGATCAACAAGAAGAACCCTAAGTTTAAACAAAGACAAGGATAAGAAATGGCTAGAATTGCAGGAGTTGATATT
>PBYI01000011.1 GCA_002729525.1 Nocardioides sp. | reverse complement strand
TTATTTAATATTACATCTATTACACATACGTTTCAAATATTTATATTTATAATTTGTGGTATTATACTATCCATGACAGCTTTTTACCCAAGAAAAAGATATATATCAAATGATGTTTCTTTGTTAAATATGTTAACAAGTAAAGTAAAAGAGTATGGAACTATTATTAATAAGACTGCAGAACAATTTACAATAATAGAGTACACTTTAATAATAATATTTACAGTAACAGGTGCAGTATTATTATTATCAAGTGGAGATTTGGGTTCAATATATTTATGTATAGAATTACAGAGTTTCAGTTTATATATAATATCTTCTATACATAGAAATTCTGAATCTTCAACAGGATCTGCCTTGACTTATTTTTTATTAGGAGGTTTATCTTCTTGTTTTATATTATTAGGTATAGCGTTAATATACGCAAACTCAGGTTTAACTAATTTAGACAGTATATATTCTATTATATCTGACTCAGAAACATATCTAAATTATTCTACATGATATGTTCATAGTTATGTTTTATATAGTTTATTGCTAATATCTGTTGGATTTCTATTTAAAATAGCCGCAGCACCATTTCATTGATGATCTCCTGATGTTTATGATGGTGTACCTACTATAGTTACAACATTTATAGCTATAATGGGAAAAATTGCAATATTAATTTTATTACTTGAATTAGTGCATTATACTAGTTCATTAATACATTCTACAACACAAACTTATACTTGAACAATAGGTTTGTCAATAAGTTGTTTATTATCATTGATTATAGGAACAGTATTAGGTTTAACACAAACAAGAATAAAAAGATTATTAGCTTATAGTACTATATCTCACATAGGATTTATATTATTAGCTTTAATAGTACATACTATAGAATCCTACCAGGCATTTTTCTTTTATTTAATCCAATATATTTTAACAAATTTAAATGCTTTTATGATTGTTATAGCAATAGGATATACTTTATACTTATATTACACAAACGTATCTGAATATAATAATTTACCTGAAAGAAATAACAGCCCTATTCAATTAATAAGTCAATTAAAGGGTTACTTTGCAATAAATCCTGTTTTAGCTCTGTGTTTTGTTATTACAATGTTCTCGTTTATAGGTTTACCTCCTTTAGTTGGATTTTTTGCAAAACAGATGGTATTAACTACTGCCTTAGATAATAATAAAATAATTTTAGTATTAATTAGTGTATTTACAAGTGTTATAGGAGCTGTTTATTATTTAACAGTTATAAAAACTATATATTTTGAAAAATCTGATTACATAAAACCATCTATCTATGTAGAAAATTCTTTATCCAACGCATATTCTATTACCTTAAGTATTATAAATTTATTAGTTTTATTATTTATACTTATACCAAATGAAATACTGAATTTATGTAATTTACTATCCGTAATAAATTATGCATAAATTACATTAACATGTATTAATTTAACAGAATAAATTATATTTAATCTATTAATAAAAAGACGATATTGACTATATAAAAATATGAATAAGGCCCCGTAATAAAAAAAAATCTTTTTTTTTATTGAAAATTTATTGTCTTAATACTTTATACTTAACATGATTTAAATGTTAACTAATATTTACTTGATCAAATCTCAATATACTTAACTAATAAAATTACATATAACAATACAGACATGTTTAAATATAGAAACTTCAGTACAACAGTCCCTAAAAAAGCAGATCCTGGCTCTATAATAGCTTCTGCAGCAACTGCTACTGCATCTCCTTTTTTAGATCCGGTAATAGGAGGTATATTATATGGATCAATGTGGTTACTTTACTTGGTAGTTATTACAACTTCAGTAGTTGGAGGAGATATAGGTATACAAGAAATACCAGCTGACTTTGATATACCAGTTGGTGCGATAGATATACGTGCTGAGGCTACAGGTGGATTAATTGGGCTAATTGGACAGGGGGCGGAAGCTTTAAGAGATGCTATGGGTGCTATAACAATGACAACTGTAAATGTTCATAATTTGCATATTTTTTACGCATCTATTGTGGCTATTCACGTTGGAATAGATGGGTTGGCTTCATCTACTGAAGTAGCTCACGATATTCCATCAATGATGGGAAATGGACTTTTTGGCATTACTAATGAATTTTTTTTAGATATACGTGAAGCTGCAATTGATACTCCTGAATTAGGAGAAACAAGAGACGACTTAGATCGTGATATAGATTATCTAAGAGAGGCTGGTAATGCTATCGTCGCATTGATGCGGCGTTTGGAGGAAATATTGGATGTGGATACAAATAGTACTCCCGCGTCACGTTGATTCGAATAAAAAATAATTCTTTAATTTAAACGCTACAATGTAATTTTGCCCTTTTATGGAGTTTATTAAATAAAAAATATAAGTTTTCAATTTCAACTACCCTTAACTAATTAGATTAAATCTAATATAAACTTTGCTATTAACTTTCTTAATTTTTTTACTACTATCTAATGGTTTAACCATAAGACCCGATACATCTATATTATATAGTCGTATAGGTATAACTATGTTATTTTATTGTTTTATTTCTGCATACACAAGTTACAACATAGATTATTTAGAAAACGGTGTGTCTCTATATGGAGGTTTATTTAATATTACATCTATTACACATACGTTTCAAATATTTATATTTATAATTTGTGGTATTATACTATCCATGACAGCTTTTTACCCAAGAAAAAGATATATATCAAATGATGTTTCTTTGTTAAATATGTTAACAAGTAAAGTAAAAGAGTATGGAACTATTATTAATAAGACTGCAGAACAATTTACAATAATAGAGTACACTTTAATAATAATATTTACAGTAACAGGTGCAGTATTATTATTATCAAGTGGAGATTTGGGTTCAATATATTTATGTATAGAATTACAGAGTTTCAGTTTATATATAATATCTTCTATACATAGAAATTCTGAATCTTCAACAGGATCTGCCTTGACTTATTTTTTATTAGGAGGTTTATCTTCTTGTTTTATATTATTAGGTATAGCGTTAATATACGCAAACTCAGGTTTAACTAATTTAGACAGTATATATTCTATTATATCTGACTCAGAAACATATCTAAATTATTCTACATGATATGTTCATAGTTATGTTTTATATAGTTTATTGCTAATATCTGTTGGATTTCTATTTTAAAATAGCCGCAGCACCATTTCATTGATGATCTCCTGATGTTTATGATGGTGTACCTACTATAGTTACAACATTTATAGCTATAATGGGAAAAATTGCAATATTAATTTTATTACTTGAATTAGTGCATTATACTAGTTCATTAATACATTCTACAACACAAACTTATACTTGAACAATAGGTTTGTCAATAAGTTGTTTATTATCATTGATTATAGGAACAGTATTAGGTTTAACACAAACAAGAATAAAAAGATTATTAGCTTATAGTACTATATCTCACATAGGATTTATATTATTAGCTTTAATAGTACATACTATAGAATCCTACCAGGCATTTTTCTTTTATTTAATCCAATATATTTTAACAAATTTAAATGCTTTTATGATTGTTATAGCAATAGGATATACTTTATACTTATATTACACAAACGTATCTGAATATAATAATTTACCTGAAAGAAATAACAGCCCTATTCAATTAATAAGTCAATTAAAGGGTTACTTTGCAATAAATCCTGTTTTAGCTCTGTGTTTTGTTATTACAATGTTCTCGTTTATAGGTTTACCTCCTTTAGTTGGATTTTTTGCAAAACAGATGGTATTAACTACTGCCTTAGATAATAATAAAATAATTTTAGTATTAATTAGTGTATTTACAAGTGTTATAGGAGCTGTTTATTATTTAACAGTTATAAAAACTATATATTTTGAAAAATCTGATTACATAAAACCATCTATCTATGTAGAAAATTCTTTATCCAACGCATATTCTATTACCTTAAGTATTATAAATTTATTAGTTTTATTATTTATACTTATACCAAATGAAATACTGAATTTATGTAATTTACTATCCGTAATAAATTATGCATAAATTACATTAACATGTATTAATTTAACAGAATAAATTATATTTAATCTATTAATAAAAAGACGATATTGACTATATAAAAATATGAATAAGGCCCCGTAATAAAAAAAAATCTTTTTTTTTATTGAAAATTTATTGTCTTAATACTTTATACTTAACATGATTTAAATGTTAACTAATATTTACTTGATCAAATCTCAATATCCTTAACTAATAAAATTATATTTAAGAATACAGATGGTTGCTGCACACACCGATCTAGCTGAAGAGAACCAAAATATGAACCAAATTTTAATAGCAAATATAAGCAGGAATGATACTCCTGAGCCATGAGGGTTGTTTTTTCAAGATAACGCTACACCGCAGATGGAAGGATTAGAGGAATTACATAATAATATAATGTTTTATTTAGCAATAATTCTATTTGCTGTAACATGAATAATGGTTTCAATTATTATAAACTTTAGGGAAACGAAAAATAGAATTTCAAACAAATATGTTAATCATGGTACATTAGTAGAACTTATTTGAACTATTACACCTGCACTAATATTAATATTAATAGCATTTCCTTCATTTAAACTATTATATTTAATGGATGAAGTTATAGATCCTTCTTTAGTAATATATGGAGAAGGACATCAGTGATATTGAAGTTATCAGTATCCTGATTTTTATAATGATGAAGAAGATTTTGTAGAATTTGATTCATATATCGTACCAGAAAGTGATTTAGAACTAGGTCAATTAAGAATGTTAGAGGTGGATAACAGAGTAATCATACCAGAATTGACTCACACAAGATTCATAGTAGCAGGAGCGGATGTTATACATTCATATGCTTGTCCAGCTTTAGGTATAAAATGTGATGCTTATCCTGGTAGATTAAATCAATCATCTGTGTATTTAAATAGAGAAGGAACATACTATGGTCAATGTTCAGAAATATGTGGAATACTACATAGCTCAATGCCCATAGCAATACAATCAGTTAACCTGGGAAAGTACTTGTTTTGACTATATGAAATGTTGGCTGGTTAATTCTGTTTTTAAGTCTGTTTAAACCCTTAAAAGGTTTAATTGTAGGGGCAAAATATGAATATTACAAAAAGATAAAATCAAGAAATAATATTTTTGTTGTTCATGAAGAACCCAATCTTAATTTAACCTGTGAAGAATTTTCAACCAATAAAACTTTTATTGCGCATTTTGTGGATTATAAATTAAATGTAAGACACAGCTTTTTGGTAGGTTATCAGATTCCAAAAATAGAGTCAACAATAGATATATTACATAATAGAATTATCAATAATATAAATAAATCGGACGATCTGCAGTTTTTTTTAGAAAATAATCCACAAAGAGATGATGTAACGCGTGAATACGAAAAATATAACCATCACGTTAAACAAGATCTATCTACGCTTAGAAAATTGGAAAGTTTTTTGATTAAATATAAGCCAGATCATTCTAGAAAACCAATTTATTCCGGAGAGGAAAGAGATAATGTCAATACATATTAAGATATAACCATAACTAATAAAAGTAGCATTTCATATAATCATTTTATTAATAAAAACATTTACATAAATACACATATATTTATATATAAACAACTTAATAGAAAAATAATTACACATTTTTCATAAAAAATTTTAATACTCAAGATTCACACTAAATCAAAGAAAGCAGGAAACTTTTTATTTGAATAAATTAACAGTACAATAATAAATATATGTCTATGAACACTTTATTACCTATATGAAACAACAGCCCTTTGGATCAATTTACAATAAGAAATTTGTTTAGTTTAAAAGCAGATTTACTAGGAAACATACAAATATCTTTAACTAATATGGGATTGTATTTGACAATAACAACTAGCATAATTTTTATTTTTTATTTACTAGCAAATAATTACAATAGAATAACACCGAATAATTGATCATTATCATTAGAATCTATATATGCAACAGTTTATAGTATTGTTATAAATCAAATTAACGCAAACAAAGGACAAATGTTTTTCCCCTTAATATCATCATTATTTATATATATACTTATAAATAATTTAGTAGGTATGGTGCCTTATAGTTTTGCACCTACATCTCATTTTATACTAACATTTTCAATTAGTTTTACAATAGTTATAGGTGCTACAATTTTAGGTTTCCAAATACATGCTCTTAAATTTTTCTCATTTTTTGTACCCTCTGGTTGTCCTTTAGGTTTATTACCTTTGTTAGTTTTACTAGAATTTATTTCTTACTTATCTAGAAATGTTTCATTAGGATTAAGATTAGGAGCTAATATACTAAGTGGTCATATGTTATTAAACATTTTATCTGGATTTACTTATAATATTATGAGCAACGGATTAATATATTTCTTTTTAGGTTTAATACCTTTATTATTTATTTTAGCATTTTCAGGTTTAGAAATAGGTATTGCATTTATACAAGCACAAGTATTTGTAGTTTTATCTGCATCTTACATAAAAGACAGTTTAGATTTACATTAACAATAGTATATAATACACTATCTTATTTAACTATGATATAAGTAACAGCAGTTATAAAAATAATAGTATAATAAATTGTTTCAAAAAAGTACCCTCCCGCTCCCCAAATAAAAAAGAGAACAATAATAAAGGATAAAAAGATTTCTCAACCAATCTACATAAAAAAAAAGAAGGTAGTAGTTAAGGATAAATGAAGGAAACATATTATCTTTAAAAATAAAGATAGATATAACGAATAATAGTAATGATATTATGGAATAATTTGTAGAAGGTTCTACCTATTGATTGCAGATCATATAGAGGAGGTTCAAGTCCTCATTATTCCTACAAAGTTTTTAATTACAAAAATTTAATATTTGTAAACAGTAATAAATGCGACGTATGATAGTATTATTAAAATATAAAAGATTAAATCTTTATGTATAAATATAAAATTTAAAATGCAAACATTAATATCTATATTAGAAGTTGTACTAGTGGTAGTACCGGCATTATTAGTTGTAGCTTTTACTACTGTAGCAGAGAGAAAAACTATGGCAAGTATGCAACGTAGATTAGGTCCGAATATTGTAGGTTATTATGGGTTGTTACAGGCATTTGCTGATGCATTAAAATTACTATTAAAAGAATATGTAGCTCCAACTCAAGCTAATTTAGTATTATTTTTTTTAGGACCTGTTATTACTTTAATATTTGCTCTTTTAGGTTATGCGGTTATACCATATGGTCCTGGTTTATCTATTGGAGATTTAGATTTAGGTATATTATACATGTTAGCTGTGTCATCATTATCAACATATGGTATATTATTAGCAGGATGATCTGCTAATTCAAAATATGCTTTTTTAGGGTCATTAAGAAGTACAGCACAATTAATAAGTTACGAATTAATATTAAGTTCTGCTATATTGTTAGTTGTTTTATTAACATCTAGTTTAAATTTAACAGTTAATGTTGAGTCTCAAAAAATAATATATTATATATTTCCCTTATGTCCCATAGCTATAATATTCTTTATTGGAGCTATAGCTGAAACTAACAGAGCTCCTTTTGATTTAGCTGAAGCTGAATCAGAATTGGTATCTGGTTTTATGACAGAACATTCATCTGTTATATTTGTGTTTTTCTTTTTAGCTGAATATGCCAGTATCGTTCTTATTTGTATTTTTACATCCACATTATTTTTAGGTGGTTATTTAATAGCATATACTTCAGAATATACTATATTACAGGGATTATTAGATAGTTTATCTTTAGGTTCAAAAACTTCTGCTTTAATATTTACTTTTATTTGAGTTAGAGCTTCTTTCCCTAGAATTAGATTTGACCAACTTATGTCCTATTGCTGAACAATTTTATTACCTATAATAATAGCTTTAATAATAATAATACCTTGTATAGTATACGGTGTATCTATATTATCTATAAGAAACATATAAATAAACATTCATTAATAAAGCCATGGAAAAAAATAAACAAAATATTACTTCAGAGCTTGCAGGTCACCCAAATAATACAAATCATCAAAGTGAATTTGATGAAAGTTTTTTCAATCTACTAGAGAATGCCTTTAACATTATGAAAAATGCGAAAGAAGTCGCAACAAAAAGTGAAAAAGGTCAAATAGAAAAAATAGATGATTATAGATTTTTAACGAATAACGCAAGAGATCTTGATAGTTTGAGAGTTAAAACTTGAATAAATAAAGATGATGAAATAAGTCCGGAATTAATTAATCCTGACACTAATCAGAAACTATTAGAATCAGCTAATACTACGATAAAAAATCAGTCAACTTATGTTAATGGAGCTATTAAGGAAATTGAAAAACGCGCTAAGGAAAACATGGGAGATAAAAATATAACAAATCAGATAGATAGAAATCTTACTGAAAAAAGAGCCGAGTTACTAGAGAATCATAAAATAATATCAGACATAAGAGAATTAGAAATAAAAGAAGAAAAAGGTACAATAACCCTTGAAGAAAAAGATAAATTAAAAGAATTAGAAGAATTGGAAGATAAGAAAAAAGAAATAACTCAATCAAAAAATAATGAAACAAAGCAAGATGAATTTTCAAAAAAACGAGTTAGAGAAGATTCAAATGAGCAAGATGAACCATCAAAAAAACGGGTTAAAGAAGATTCAAATGAGCAAGACGAACCAAAAAATTATAAACCAAACAATAATGAAACAAAAGAAGATGAATCAAAGGACAGTAAAGAAAAAAATAGCCTATTAAAAGATTTTGCTGATACTAGCACTGAACCAATGGACATTATAGGTGGTGATGATTAGTTTATTTTTAAGGCCAAAGTTTGAAAAACGGGTTTACATAATGGTGTCAAATAAACATTCATCAATAAACTTTTTATAAAAAAAAATAACTGATACACAATAATATTAAAAAATAAAATTGTTAAAAGTTTTAACAAATATAATACATAACATGTAAATTATTAATAATACAGCTGATAGGCTAATGTTGAAAACAGAAGAACAAAAAATTGGAAAAATAAGTATATGACAAGAGAGATGATTTTTATCATGTAATGCTAAAGATATTGGAACTTTGTATTTAATATTTGCATTATTTTCCGGACTAGTTGGTACAGCTTATTCGGTATTGATAAGATTAGAGTTATCAGGTCCTGGAGTACAATATATAGCAGATAATCAACTGTATAACAGTATAATCACAGCACATGCTATAGTTATGATATTCTTTATGGTAATGCCAGCTATGATAGGTGGTTTTGGTAATTTTTTATTGCCACTATTAGTAGGAGGACCTGATATGGCAAACGCTATAAAAAGGAAATGCCGTCAAAAGTGCAAGCTTTTCGATTATTACTTCACCGTATGCATGGAATGCCTCACACAGATATTAATACAGTTAAGGATTAAATAATTTAAATTTTTAATTAGTTAAATTTAAAAATACATGGGGGGAATATGCAGGAAACCGATTAATAGGGATCCTCAGAGACTATACGCGAAGTGTCAATGTATTTTACATAGAATAAAGACATAGTCCAATTAAATAAGAAATTATTTAAGAATAATTAATTTCCAAGATTAAACAATATAAGTTTTTGACTATTAGTACCAAGTTTATTATTATTTGTATTTGCAAGTTTAATAGAAAATGGAGCAGGTACTGGTTGAACTCTTTACCCTCCTTTATCAGGTTTACAAAGTCATAGTGGACCTAGTGTAGATATGGCTATATTTGCTTTACATTTATCAGGAATAAGTAGTTTATTAGGGGCTATGAATTTCATAACAACAATATTAAACATGAGAAGTCCAGGTATAAGATTACACAAATTAGCTTTATTTGGATGAGCAGTTGTTATAACTGCTGTGTTATTATTATTATCTTTACCTGTTTTAGCGGGTGGTATAACTATGGTATTAACAGATAGAAATTTTAACACTTCATTCTTCGAAGTAGCAGGAGGAGGTGATCCTATATTATATCAGCATCTTTTCTGATTCTTTGGACATCCAGAAGTATATATATTAATTATACCCGGTTTTGGTATAATAAGTACTACAATATCAGCAAGTTCTAACAAAAATGTCTTTGGGTATTTAGGTATGGTTTATGCAATGATGTCTATTGGAGTTTTAGGGTTTGTAGTATGAAGTCATCATATGTATACTGTCGGTTTAGACGTGGATACAAGAGCATATTTTACAGCTGCCACTTTAATTATAGCTGTTCCAACTGGAATTAAAATATTCAGTTGATTAGCTACAGTATATGGTGGATCATTACATTTAACACCTTCAATGTTATTTGCTTTAGGGTTTGTTGTTATGTTCACTATAGGAGGTTTATCAGGTGTAGTTTTAGCAAATGCATCATTAGATATAGCATTCCACGATACTTACTATGTTGTGGCACACTTTCATTACGTATTAAGTATGGGAGCAGTATTCGCATTATTTAGTGCATGATATTTCTGAATACCAAAAATAACAGGTTTATCATATAACACTATGTTAGGTAAGGTACATTTCGTAATATTATTTATAGGAGTAAATTTAACATTCTTCCCACAACATTTCTTAGGTTTACAAGGTATGCCTAGAAGAATTAGTGATTACCCTGACGCATTTGCAGGATGAAATTTTGTAAGTAGTTTCGGATCTATAATAAGTGTTGTTGCAACATTTTTATTTTTATACATTGTTTATGTACAATTAGTAGAAGGAGCTGCTACATCAAGATATCCTTGATTAACTCCACAATATTTTAGTGATTTATTTCAAACTTTATTTAACAGAAACTATAATTCATTAGAATGAAGTTTAAATAGTCCACCTAAACCTCACGCATTTGTAAGCTTACCATTACAAAGTGGTTTTACGACCAAGGATTACTAAATTTTTACTTTATTTATCTAGCACACTGTTATTTTTATTTGTTATTTACTGAGAATGAATAACATTCTATTTTTACGCTATAATTTTAAGTATAAGAATGTTATATAACATAGATTGAGATTTATTNATAGAACATAATATCTTGAACGGATCTATTTTTCTTATGGAAGGAGAAGATTCTAGAGAGCATAACTCAGGTGTAAATCCTGAAAGTTCAAGGGGAGGAAAAAGGCAATTAAATACTAGTGACCCTGATCAAAACCCCGTTTATATTAGAGACAATGGATTTACAATGTCTTCGAGATATCCTAGTAGATGAGGAGTTAATCTTAATCATGATTATCAAACTAGTGATTATAAAAGTAATTGTTTAGAAATGGCCAAAACACTAGAATTTTATAGTAGAGTATATGGTCGTCACTTTATTGATACACATTTAGATGATAACCCTATGTTTAATGAAACACCTAGCGAGTTTATTCAAGATTTTGCTAAACGTTATAAGATTATTCAACATAGAGAGGAAAAAATAGCTAACACTCTTCAGCTTAGAAACTTTCTTAGAAGTGAAGGTCAAATGTAATGTTATATAAATAAGAATTGAATAATAAATTTTTTGGCTACTTTAGTTTGAACGTTAAATATAAATAGGATTATTTCATGGCATTACATAATAACACGGTAATTTTATTATCTAATTACATATATAATTCCAGGTAAGAACCTAGTAAACAAAAAAGATGAAAAATTTTACTTATATTCGAAAATTAATAAAAACATAAAAATTAAAACTATAAAAACAAATGAAATTTAAAATAAAAAACATATGACAAATACTTACTATTCACGGAGAGATAATAAAATTAAACATTATTATAATTATTCATTTTTTTGAGGAAATTTTAATATTACTATGTAATATAAAAGTATCATTTCCTCAAAAAAAATGTTAAATCAAGATTAAACTTAGAAAAGATATTACATATATTTTTTAGTAATTCAAAAAATTTACTACAAACATTTATAATATTTAATTTCATATATACATATGTATACATATACGGAATTATATGATTATCATTAAGTTTTGAAGAGGGTTATTTATTGATGGATGATATTTCACCCACAAACTCAAAACCATTAAATAATAACGGGGATGGGTTTTCAAATTTAGGTGGTCCTAATAATGAAAATAACGATTCTAGTGCTTATAAATCTAATTCTTTAAAAAAAGAAGAAGAAGAAGATAAAATTGAAAGTCTTGATAAAGGTAAAAATAAACGTGTGTTTAATACTAGTTCAGAAGAAGATAACACAGAAAATTTAAAAAAAGTTAAATTTAACAATGTTAATTCAGAACATACATTTAACCCCAAATCTCCAGTTTCACGTACGAGCAGTCCAATATCAGTTACTTCTTCCATGACTTCGGATGAAATAGAAAAAGAAATGACAGTAAACCCGTTTTATAAACTGTATTATCAAGAAGAAATAATGAAGAGATTTGGTAAAGGTAGACCTATAAGAGAGGAAGCTTTAAAATCTTTGGTTTTAAATGCTGCATCATATAAAAATGAAATACCAGCTGGTGAGGCGAAAGATGTTTTAAAAGATCATCTGCCTGGACTGATTTGAGAATTAAGAGAATTAAGCAATAATTCAGATAATGTATTATCTGAATCAGCAAAAAAATTGGGAGAGCAGTTTGAAAAAGAACTAGTTGAAAAGGAACTTGCAGCTAAAAATTTTAATAATTTATCACAAAACAACAAAAAATAATCAGCCTATATAAAAAAGTGAAAAATTTTACTAAAAAAAAAAGGTTAGTTAGTTTAATTGGTAGAACTTTGTGCTACGGACACAAAAATATGAGTTCAAATCTCATTCTGACCTAGGATACTTTATTAAATTACAAAAAAAAAATATGGACTATTATATTATGTAATACAAAGATTATCACAAATGATAATGTACTTTAATTAAAAAACTAATTTAAATAGACATTTATAATACAATTTAAATGAAAACGCTTTGCTTGTTTAAATTTTCCAAAAGTACCAAAACACTTTATTGAGGTTTCAAAAAAAAAAAGAAACTCAAAATTTATAAAAAAGAGAACAATAATAAAGGATAAAAAGATTCCTTGAGTTTGATGATGGCTCTGAATGAACGCTGT
>PBYI01000010.1 GCA_002729525.1 Nocardioides sp. | reverse complement strand
GCGCCTCAACGGCGAGACCGTGAAGTTCTCCACCACCGGCCAGCTCTACGACGGCCAGCACCGCCTCAACGCCGTCATCCTCGCCGACACCACCGTCCCCATGGTCGTCGTGCGCAACCTCGGCACCGACGTCATGGCCACCGTCGACGCAGGAGCCAAACGGTCCTACTCCGACGCCCTCAAACTCTCCGGCGAGGAGAACACCTCCACCCTGGCCGCGATCTGCCGACGAGCAGTCATGTGGGAACGCGGCATGCGCACCAACACCGGAGCCATCAGACCGACCCCGCTCGAGATGGACGACTTCCTCGACCGCCACCCCGAGATCCGCACCTCAGCCGACCTCGCAGCCCGCCTCGCCTCCCGCGAACGACTCCCCGCCTCGGTCATCGGGCTGTGCCACTACCTGTTCAGCAAGATCGACCCCGACGACGCCACCTGGTTCTTCCTCCGCGTCGCAGACGGCGACGGCCTCAGAGCCGAAGACCCCATCGCCGTCCTCCGCAACCGCGTCACCCGACTCAGACTCACCGGCGGACGCATCAACGAAACCGAAGGCCTCGCCCTCACCATCCGCGCCTGGAACGCACACCGAGACGGCGCCACCCGCACCAAACTCCAGATGCCCAAGGGCGGGCTGACAAACGAGAACTTCCCGGTACCGAAGTAGGTGGGCGAGGCGTGAGACGGGCCAAACCAGCGCCCCCAATGCAACAGAAGTCAAGGTCGGCGGAAGTGATGTCAGCACCGATAGTGACCGAGTAGCGTATCGGCCGTGCCCAGGATCGCGTTAGACCTAGCGCGTTGTCAGGTACCGAACAAATTGCAGTGGGTCACGCTCGCGTGCGGTTGCATGTGCATGGCATTCTTCTTTGTAGCCCTGCTCACCTATGACATCCAGGAACTGATCGACGGGTCCGCCCCGCCGCTCACAAACTTCCTTTTCAATCTGACCNGGATCGCCACTCTCATCTTCCTCATCCGGCACAGATATGACGAAGTGATAGGCCTGCGGCGACTCTTCGGCGTGCTCAGTGTCGCATTGTGCTCGGTCTCCGGCACAACCTCGACGCCTGAGATTTTTGCACCTTACCTGCTATTCCTTGGCACGGTTCTCACCCTCGCGCTGGTCATAAGCGACTAGATGGCTGCTAGAGCCGAGTGCTGAGTCACTCAAGTCGCTGAGCCGCCTCGAGCATGAGCCACGCTGTGCACTTCCCGGCCGTCACGAAGGCATCGTCTTTCATCGACAGTTCCATTACGTGTCCACCGGGTATCTCTGCGCGCCGCTTGGCGTTCGACCCTCTGAGCATCGCCCAACCAAGACCGTGCTCAAAGCCAGAGAGCATCCGCCACGTGGCGATGAACGTCGCGCGCACCCCCGGCTCGTGCGGTTGCAGGAATCGAATCTTCCGCAGTTCGTCGACGACGTTGACCTTCTGTCGAACGGTGTCCCACTTGACGTTCAGAGCTTGCGCGTCGCGCCGATATGAAGCCTCGCTCCTGGCCTTGCGTTGCGCGATCGCTTCCGCAACTAGGTCAGTCGCGTCGGGTACCGACGCGAAGGCTTTGATGTGGTTCTGCTGTTCGATCTCGTCTCGCACTTCAACCTGAAGTCCTCGTCGGCGACGCACTGCCCCGTCCGTCGGGTCGAGCACCCAGGCGGCGAAGAACCCACACTCAAAGGCCGGACGAAGAAGACTCCAGGGCGCCGAGTGGGTCGCCCCATGGTGCTCGAGCAACTTCACCAGCGCTCGCTGATTGTCCATGGCCACCGTGAGATAGCGCTCGGTCGCGATGTAGGCACGGTGCCCAGCCGGCTGGCTCTCGTCGAACCGCCTGGCGGTCAACTCATACGGTGGAGGCATCGGGGCCCGACGCGCGCGCCTGTAGGCCGCGTCCACCACCGCCCAGTACCGCGGGAGATCCTGGAGATCCAGGACTTCGCCAGTCGGGAATTGATCGGTCACGCAGCGCACCATCTCACGCGGGCGAGTCGAACACATATTCTAACATTCGCGCATGCACCCGCGCGCCGAGCACGTCTGGGTGACCGACGTGCAGGTGTGGGGAGACGTCCAGGCGCCCGGGCTGCTGCTCGGCGGGCGGCAGACCCAACAGGGTGCGTGGGAGGGATGGTGCGTGGTCGCGCACCTCGGGCCGCAGGATTCCGGGCCCTACGTCCGGCAGGGGTGGGTCGCGGCCGCGTTGATCAAGCGCCGCGGGCCCGACGCACCCGCTCGTGGATCACACTCGGCCCCACCTTAGGGTTCCGGCCGTGCAGTGGTCTCTCGTCAGCATCGCCGCCGGCCTCGCGCTCATGACCTCGGCGTGTGGGTCGGACTATGGATCGATCGACGCGCTCCGCGACCTGGTCGGATGCACCGACGACGGTCACCGCGACGCCGATGACACGTCGGAGACGCTGTCCTGCACCCGCGGTACCGACAGTTTCTATCTCACCGTCTTCGAAAACCTCGATGCCCGCGACGAGACCCTGACTTACATGCGGGGCCTCCCGAAGGACGGCACCACCCACGCCTGGATGGTCTATCGGGACGACTGGCTGATCGACTGCTTCGACGAGGCGATCTGCGAGGACCTCGCGGACGAGTCTGGCGGAGTCCTCGAGCAGCGCAAGTAATCCTCTCCCGTGCCCCGCGTCAGGGCTGCGGCGCCTCCGCCGTGTGAAGGATGCGCGCAACAAACAGAGCGGCAACGAAGGGCGCGAACACCATGGCACTCGCCGAACTCGTCAGCAGCGCAAACAGGAGCGCCGAGCCGAGCAGCGACAGCGCGAAGGTCAAGATGCAGCGGCCGACCAGTTGAGCCGCCCAGGTCGCGACGGCAGCTCGGTGAACGTCGCTCGAGGATGTGGTCACGCGCCAGAACCGTAGCCGCGGCCCGGACCCGCAGGCGGCAGTTTCGTCCTGTCGTCTCGAGCGATAGAACCGCAACCTGATCTCGCAGCGCTCCCGCGAGTCGACTCCGTCCGCGGCACCGACTAGGTCTCATCCAAGTGACGCAGGCACGCGGCGACCAGCGCGCTGGCCTGCTCCTCGGTGGGCACATTCTGGCCTCGCGAGAAGCGGATGCGCGCGTGTTCCACAACCGCGCCTTGGACATCTGGCACACCGCGGTCGAGGTCCATGCAGGTATCGAGCGCGGCGTTGAGATCGCGCCGGCTCAACCAGGGACAGATCGCGGCCAGGTCAGCGACTAGCTCGTCTGCGACTTGGGACAGTGCCACACGGTAGGGGTATGAGGGACTGCCCTCGAACTCGTGCAGCGGACGTCCTGAGGTGACGTCGAGCCTCGTGCGATCCGCATCCATGGCCCCAGAGCCTATGAGGGGCCACCGACAAGAAGCACAGGATCTTTGACCACGCCCCTCTAGGAGAGGAGCCGGCCCGAGGCGGACATGGGGAGAGCGCTCCGCACCGGCTCCTCGTGCGGGCCATGACTGGGCTCTCGGGAGAGAGGTCCGGCCCGCACCATCAACGCTAGGTCGACCACCGACGGCCCGCATCGGGTTCGCCACGGTTGGGGCAGACGTCACCCGTTCAAGTGATCCGCCGCGCGGTCGGGCACCAGCGGCCCACCAGCTCGGTGACGACGTCCTCGACGATCGTGCCGTCCACGGCCAGCACCCTGGTCGGCCCGGCCCCGGCCAGCAGCCGCGCCTCGATCCCACGATGTTGCAGACGCATCGCGACGCTCATCCCGCCTTGCACATCAACCTCGAACAGGTAGTCCCCACGTCCACGCAGCGGCATATTGCCGCCCTCCCCACGTCGCTCCCAAGGCGACCACGCCCTGCCGGAAGCGACGGGACGGGCTGGCACGCCTCGGTCGTTCCCCCCACGGGACAACGTCGCCGCACCAGCCGCCCACGGCCGCGCACGCGCCCAGGCCCACCAGGGCCAGGGCACGCCACGGCCGAGCTTGCTCCCATACGTGGTCACAGCGAGGTCCGCGCTCCCAGCAAGGACCCCTCCCGGGTCCCGGGTCGCCGTGCGGTTGACCTGCCACTCCCAGTAGACGCCGACCCCGACCGTCTGTCGTGCGTTACGGCTTAATGCAGCGCAGATCACCAACTGCATCGTTTCAACGAGACCGCGGGCTAGACGATCCAGGACGTTCGTCCCGGTGACCGACGCCCCTCAGCGCCCCTGCCGGCGTCGGGAGCTGCCTGAGGTGGACCCGCCGCGGTCGCGTCGGCTTGTGCCTTCCTTGGCGCCTTGGCGGACCTCGCCGCGGACCTTGCGCAACTCGGTGTTGAGCTGGCCGATCCGCTTGTCGAGCCGGTCCAGCGTCTTCTCCGTCCGCGCCTCGGTGCGCTCCAACACCTTGAGCGACTTCTGGGTAGAGGCGACGGCGCGGGTCAGGGTCTGCTCGCGGCGCTTGGCGTTGGCCTCGTCGCGGCGCTGAGAGGCCAGGGACTCCCCGAACGTGTTGCGGACCGCCAGACCGCCCAGCGTGTTCTGCGCACGGGTCGTGGCACCGTACTGACGCTCCAGGGCCGCGATCTGACGCTTCGTCNGGCCGGCGATCTGCTGCGCCGTCCCCAGGTCACCCGACTCCGCGAGCGCCCGGAACAGGGACCCGTCGAGGCCCTTCGCCGACGCCTGCCGCAGAGCCGCGCGCATCGAGTTCGCGTCGTTGCGGTTCGCCGACAGCCCCGTCATCAGCCCCGACAGGCCGCCACCGAACAGGGAAGCGTTGGCAACCGACGACCCCACCGACGTCGAGAACGCTTGCATCTGGTCCAGCCGGCGCGACTCCCGCTCGTACTTCGCCGACGCCTTGTCGAGCTGGTTGTTCAGCCGCCGAAGATCCTTCGTGCCGCCCTTGATCTCCGCGCGCATCTCCTTGAGGTCGCGCTGAGTCTCGGCGTACTGGTGACGGGCGCCCGCGAGCTGCCCGGGACTTGACCGGGACACACCCAGTCAGACCGGCCCTGGCACACCCGCCACGCTGGCCGCAGCCCGATCGACCGCCTTCCGCTGGTGCGGGAGCAGGCTCTGTCCATAGCCCTCGATCGCCGCGAGGAACGGGTCCTCGACGGGTGTCCGGCAGCCACTGAGCTCCTCGACGACCGCGAGCCCGCAGAACGGCACCAGCCACGGGCTGTAGCCGCCCTCGTGGGCGAGCACCAGACGACCCTCGCAGAGCTCCTCGGCGGCCTCGCGGGCGTGCCGGGCGAGCATCCGGAAGCCCTCCGAGCTGAGCATCTGGCGCGCCAGCGGGTCGGCGCCGTTGCCGTCGAGACCGGAGGCGACGAGCAGCAGGTCAGGCCGGAAACGACGCAGCGCGGGGCGTACGACGTCCGTCATCACCGCCTCGTAGGCGCCCGACCCCGAGCCGGGCGGGAGCGGCACGTTGAGGTTCGCGCCCTCCCCCGGGCCGGCGCCGGTGAAGTCGACCGGTCCGGACCCCGGCGGGTAGGCGCCGTCCTGGTGGATCGAGATTGTGAGCACCGACGGATCGGAGGCGAAGACCGACTCGGTGCCGTTGCCGTGGTGCACGTCCCAGTCGAGCACGGNGATCCGTGCAGCGCCGCGCGCCTGGGCGTGCCGGGCGGCGATCGCGACATTGTTGAACAGGCAGAAGCCCCAGCCGGTCTCGCGAGAGGCGTGGTGGCCGGGTGGGCGCACCAGGGCGTAGGCGTTGTCGACCTCGCCGTCGAGCACGGCGTCGACGGCCGCGCAGACACCGCCGGCGGCGAGCAGCGCGATCCGGTAGGACTCCGCGCCGAACGGGCTCGACGCGTCACCCGCGTCGCCGCGGCCCGACGCCGCCTCTGCCTCGATCCGGCGCCGCAGCGCGGCCGTGTGCACGGCCTCGACCTGCTCCTCCGTCGCCGGCACCGGACGCAGCGGCACCAGGTGGTCGAGCAGCCCGGAGACGTTGACCAGGTTGGCGAACCGGCGCTTGGCCGGCGGGCCCTCCACGTGCTCCATCGGCTCGATCCACCCCGACGCCGGCAGCGGTCCGGCGCCCGTGCCGGTGTCGTGCCACAGGTAGCGCTCGTCGAAGACCCAGCCGGTACGCCGCTCTGCCTTCACGCTCCCCTCACCCGGCCGCCCCGCGCGCCAGGTCGGCCAGCGAGGCCACCAGCCGGCGGATGTACGCCGCCCCGTCGCCCGCGGTGGCCACGTAGGCGTTGACCGGCTTGTCGAAGTGCCCGCGCCAGTCGGCGATCGTCTCGCCGGTGGTCCACTGCCCACCGAGCTCGACGTCCACGACGGTCGGCGAGGCGCGCACCAGGCCGGGGTCGAGCGCCGCGCCCACGACGAACGGGTCGTGGACGTGCGCGCCGTAGAAGCCGTCGTACAGGTCGTGGAACTCGAAGTAGAACCGCAGCGCGTCGCGGGCGAAGTCCAGCACCGGCGACCCGAGCGGCGTCGTCATCACCTCGGCGTCGGTGAGCCCCTCGACGGCCGGGTCGAGGCCGGCTGCGCGGGAGGCCTCCACGAGGTCGGCGGCGCGGATGATCGAGGTCTCGGTGACGTCGAGGCCCATCATCGTCAGCGGTACGGCGCCGCGCGGGGTGGCGCTGCTCCACTGGTGCAGCACGATCCGCACGGCCTCCGGGTCGACGTGGACGTTCCACTCCACGCGCGGGTGGACGTTGCCGGCCTGCGCGAAGGTGCCGCCCATGACCCACACGTCGCGCAGCAGCAGCGGCAGGTCGGGCTCGGCGAGCACCGCCGCGGCGAGGTTGCTCAGCGGACCCATCGTCACCAGCGTGATCTCGCCGGGGGTGCGCCTGGCCTCCTCGACCAGCAGCTGCACGGCCGTCCGCGGCGAGGCCGACCCGGCTGGTGAGAGCACGGCGTGGCCGGTGCCGGTCGGGCCGTGGGTCTCCGGCGTGGTCTCGAGCGCCCGGCCGACCGGGTGAGCGGCGCCGCGCGCCACCTCGACGTCGGGACGGCCGGCGAGCTCGAGGACGCCGAGCGTGTTGTGCACGACCTGGTCGACGTCGACGTTGCCCGCGCACGTCGTCACCGCGACCAGGTCGACGTCGGGGTGCGCGGCGGCGTACAGCAGGGCGAGGGAGTCGTCGATGCCGGTGTCGACGTCGAGGACGAGCCGCTGTCGGCCGGGCGGGCGGACGACGGGCGGCGGCTCGGCGTGACGGGGGCGGCGCAACGGGTGCTCCTCTGGTGGACCTGTGAGTGGGACGAGTGAGTGGGGCGGACGGGTCAGTAGCGGGTGGTGACGGTCAGGTGGTGCGGCCGGATGTGCTCGTGGAACGCCGACCAGAACCGGTAGTCGACCTGCGCCCCGACGACCGGCTCGGCCCGCCGGGCGTTGAGCGCGTCGGTGAGCAGCCCGCAGGCCACGATCGTCTGCACCCGCAGCTCGACCTCGCGCGCCGAGCCCGCGGGCAGCAGCTCTCCCCCGTCGACGGCGGCCGCGAGACCGGGGGCGTAGACCAGCACCCGCATCGCCCGCAGCGCCGCCGGCACGATGTAGTCGGCGAACACCGACAGCACGTCGACGTCGGGCAGCGGCACCAGCCCGGTGCGGTGCAGGGTCCACAGCCCGAGCTGCGCCAGCTTGTCGATGCGTACGTCGACCCCGTGCAGCGACGCCGTGTCGTCGAACGCCGCGAAGTCGGCCACGATCCGCTCCAGCAGCCCGTCGCCGTCGGCCAGGGCACGCGGGGCGCACGAGGCGACCCAGGTGCTGAACCGGCCGTCGTACGGCGTGAGCGTGCGGCCCACCTCGCGGAGCACCGCGACCCGCTCGGCGAGCATCGGGATCGGCCGCGGCCCGTGGAGCACCTCGGCGAGCCGCTCCTGGGTGAGCTCGGCCAGCCACTCCCCCGACGTCACGGGCACGCCCGCGGCGAGCGCCTGCTCGAAGCGCAGGAACATCGCGTCGGCGTCGACGAGCTCGCGCCCCTCGTGCTCGACCGACCAGGGCACCCCGGTCGCGAAGTCGGTGTAGGCGAAGTTGATCGCCGTGGTGACGAGGGTGAAGTCGATCCGGTCGGCACGCTCCTCCGGACCGAGCGCCAGGCCGGCCGGGTCGGGCGCGGCGGCGGGGAACGCCTCGAACGCCATCCAGTCGGCGACCGCCTCCACCTGGCCGAGGTCGATGGTGACCTCGCGGCACCAGGCGCTGGCCTCGGTGCACCCGCGCAGGACGGGCGCCTCCCAGGCGGGGTTGCGGACGCGGGTCGTGGTCATTCGTCGGACCTCCGGTAGGGGACGCCGACGGCGGCCGGCGGTCTGAGCGTCTGGCGGGCGACGACGAGCACCACCAGGGTCGTGAGGTACGGCGCCATGGTGACCAGCTCGCGCGGCACGGGCGGGCCCAACGTGAACCACGCGAGCACGAGGACGCCGACGACGAGGTGGCCGGTCGCCTCCTGGCGACGCCCGTCGCGGTAGAGCCAGCCGGCCCGCAGCGCGAGCCCGACGCCGCCGATGAGCAGCAGCGCGGTGACCGAGGCGGCCTGCCGGGTGCTGACGGCGTCGGCGAACCCGAACAGCAGGCTGCCCCCGAGCACGCCGCCCGGCGTCCAGTTGCCGAAGAGCACGGTCGCCAGGCCGATGAAGCCGCGACCGGCGACCTGGCCCTCGCGGTAGACCGAGGACGCCGCCAGCACCAGGTAGGCGCCGCCGAGACCGGCGAAGGCGCCGGAGACGGTCTGGGAGAGGTAGCGGACCCGGTTCGGCGAGACGCCGAGCGAGTCGGCCGCCGAGGGGTTCTCGCCGCACGCGCGCAGGTGCAGGCCGAACCGGCTGCGGGCGAGGACCCACCAGGTGAACGGCACCAGCAGCAGGCCGAGCACGGTGGCGACCGAGACGTCGGTCAACAGGCCGGTCAGCAGCCGCGCCCAGGCCGACACGAACGGCACCCCGGCCTCGCCGACGGGTTCGAGCACCACCCGCGCCAGGGGCAGGGAGACCGTCGGGAGGTTCTCCAGCGGCGGGCTCTGGCTGATGCTGCCGCCGGGCTCGTTCGCGAAGGTGATCGAGGAGAGGAACCGGACCACGCCGATCGAGGCCATGTTGATGACGATGCCGGCGATGGCCTGGTCGACGCCCCAGGCGAGGGTCACCACGGCGTGCAGCAGCCCGCAGAGCGCGCCTCCGACGACGCCGCCGAGCAGCGCCGCCCACGGGCCGAACTGCAGGCCGACCCAGGCACCGCTCCACGACCCGATGATCATCATCCCGTCGAGGCCGAGGTTGAGCGTCCCGGAGCGCTCGGCCCACAGCCCGCCGAGCCCGGCCAGCAGGATCGGCACCGAGAAGCGCAGGGTCGCGCCGGCCAGGCCGGCCGAGGTGAGGTCGGGCGCGTCGGCGACGTACGCCGCCGACGGCAGCGCCACGGCCACGGCGACCAGCAGCAGCCAGAGGGTGCGCCGCGACCGCACGCGGCGGCGTACCGGGCGGGCTCGGCGGCCGTCGGGGCGGGGCACGGGGGCGGTCGTGGCGCTCATGCGTGCTCCTCGGCGGGGCTCTCGGCAGCGGTCTCGGCGGGCGCCTCGGTCGTGTCGGCGCGTCCACGGGCGAAGGCGGCCGCCCGCCGACGGGCGCTGCGCTCGGACATCCCGTGCACCAGCTCGTACGACGTGACCACGGCGAGCACGACGGTCGCCTGCACCACCGCGACGACCTCGGTCGGGATGCCGATGAGGTCCAGGGGCAGCGCGCAGCGCTCGAGGAACACCCACAGCAGCGCGCCGAGCGCCACGCCGACCGGGTGGTTGCGACCCACGATCGCGATCGACAGCCCGACCCAGGCCAGGCCCGCGGGGAAGCTGATCCCGTAGCGGTGCGAGGTGGCACCGAGCAGCTCCGGCAGACCGACCAGTCCGGCGACGACGCCGGAGGCGACCATCGTCAGCACGACCATCCGGCGCGGGTCGGTGCCACCGAGGAGCGCGGCCCGGGGTGCGGCGCCCGAGGCGCGCTGCTCGAAGCCGAAGCGGGTGCGCTCGGTGACGACCCAGAACAGCACACCGACGAGCACGGCCACGACGGTGAACCCGTAGACCTCCCCCAGTCCCGGCACGTGGATGGCGGGCATCCAGCCCGACTCGTTCATCAGCGCGGTCTGGGTGTTGTTGCTGCCCTCCTCGGCGGCGCCGAACCGCTCGGGGGCGATGAGGAACGCGATCACGCCGGTGGCGACGGCGTTCAGCATGATCGTGCTGATCACCTCCGAGACGCCTCGCGACGCCTTGAGGTGGGCCGCGATCGCCGCCCACGCACCGGCGACGACGCAGGCGGTGAGCACCAGCAGCGGGATCTGGAGCACCATCGGCAGCCCGACGGCCGCGCCCACGACCGCGGCGGCGAAGACGCCGAGTCGGTACTGCCCGTCGATGCCGATGTTGAACAGGTACATCCGGAACCCGATCGCCGCGGCCAGCCCGGCGAGGTAGTACGTCGTCCCCTTGTTGACCATCGCGACCCAGCCGGCCGGGGTCAGGGCGTACTCGCCGACGACCTCGATGACCGCGCTCGGCGCCGTCCCGTACGCCGCCAGGATCCCGGCCAGCACGATGACGGCGAACACCAGCGCGATGCCGACGGCCAGCAGGTGCAGCGCCAGCGACGTCAGCCGGGGCGGCGAGACGACCCGGCGCACGAGGGCGTCGAGACGCCCCGACAGCGTGCCGGCGCTCATGCCACGGCCTGGGTCATCGAACGACCGATCTCCGCGACCGTGACGGTCTCGGCCTCGTGGACGGCCACGACCGTGCCGCGCACCATCACCACGATCCGGTCCGACAGGGTCAGCAGCTCCTCGAGGTCGGCGCTGATGAGCAGCACCCCGGTGCCGCGCTCGGCGGCCCCGATGAGGCGGGTCCAGATCGCGCGCTGGGCGCCGACGTCGACGCCGCGGGTCGGCTGGGCGGCGACGAGCAGGTCGGGCTCGGCGTCGAGCTCGCGGCCGACGATGAACTTCTGCTGGTTGCCGCCGGACAGTGCCGAGGCCGGGAGGTCGATGGAGGGCACGCGTACGTCGGAGGTGGCCACGACCGTCTCGGCGGCCCGGCGTACGGCGCCGACCTTGATCCAGCGACCCCGCGTCAGGCGCGGGTCGTGCAGGTGGCCGAGGAGCTGGGAGCGCCACAGCGGCTCGTCGAGGAGCACGCCCTCGCGCTGGCGGTCCTGCGGGATGCAGCCGATGCCGCCGACGCGCCGGTCGGCGGTGGAGCGTCCGGCGAGGTCCTCGCCGTCGAGCACCACGGAGCCCGAGGTGAGCGGGAGGACGCCGAGCAGGGCGTCGACGAGCTCGTCCTGCCCATTGCCCTCGACGCCGGCGACGCCGACGATCTCGCCGCGCCCGACCTCGAGGCCGAGCTGGTCGAGGCGCCCGCCGCCGGGGCTACGACCGGTGCTGACGCGGTCGAGCGCGAGCAGCGGTGGCCGCACGGCCCCGCGGGCGCGCAGCGGCAGCGCGGCCGGTTCGGCGCCGACCATGAGCACGGCGAGCTCGTGGGTGTCGGTCTCGCCCGGGCGCACGTCGGCCACGACCCGACCCCGCCGCATCACGGTGATCGCGTCGGAGATGCCGACGACCTCGTCGAGGTGGTGGGAGATGAAGACGACGGTCAGGCCGTCGGCGCAGAGGCCGCGGATCCGGCCGAGCAGGTCGGCGGACTCCTGCACGGTGAGCAGCGCCGTCGGCTCGTCGAGGATGAGGATCCGGGCGCCGCGGTAGAGCACCTTGACCAGCTCGACGCGCTGGCGGCGGCCGACACCCAGGTCGGCCACCAGCGCGTCCGGGTCGACGTCGAGGCCGTAGCGCTCGGAGAGATCGCGGATGCGCTCGGCGGCGGCCTCCCGGTCGATCGCACCGAACCGCGATCGACGCATCGGCTCGGCGCCGAGGATGACGTTGTCGAGGACCGTGAGGTTCTCGGCCAGCTTGAAGTGCTGAAAGACCATGCCGATCCCGGCGCCGATGGCGTCGGCCGGCGAGGAGAACGACACCGGACGGCCGTCGACCCGGATCGTGCCGTGGTCGGGGCGGGTGGTGCCGTAGAGGATCTTCATGAGGGTCGACTTGCCGGCGCCGTTCTCGCCGACGACGGCGTGCACGGTGCCGGGAGCGACCCGCAGCGTCACGGCGTCGTTCGCGACGACGCCGGGGTAGGTCTTGGTGATCCCGTCGAGCTCCACGGCGGTGGCCGTGGAGCCCGACGGGGTCGTCTGCTCGGTCAAGGCTCAGCCGACGGTCGTCGGGACCGTGATCTCGCCGGAGATGACCTGCTCCGCGAGCGCGTCGACCGCGCTGATGGTCTCCTCGGACAGCATGTCGCCCGAGGTGGAGTAGCCGACGCCCTCGGTGGACAGGTCGAAGCGACGCTCGCCCGCCTCCACGGAGCCGTCGGCCACCGACTCGATGAAGGTCTGCACGCCCACGTCGACGCGCTTGAGCATCGAGCTGATGATGACCTCGTTGAGCGGAGCCTCGGTCGTCTCGTACTGGTCGCTGTCGACGCCGATGACCTTCGTGCCGGCCGACTCGGCGGCGTCGAACACGCCGGCGTTGGAGCCACCGGCCGCGGCGAAGACGATGTCGGCGCTGGCGTCGTACAGGCCGTTGGCCGACTCCAGGCCGCGGGTGGGGTCGTTGAAGCCCGCGAAGTCCGGCGGCTGGGTGAGGTACGACGAGCTGACCTCGACCGAGTCGTCCGCGGCCTCGACACCAGCGACGAAGCCGGCCTCGAACTCGTTGATGAGCTCGGTGTCGACACCGCCGATGAAGCCGACCGAGCCGGTCTCGCTCTCCAGGGCGGCCACGGCCCCGACGAGGAAGGAGCCCTCGTTGGCGGCGAAGGTCAGGCCGACGACGTTCGGCTGGTCGACGGTGGCGTCGTCGACGATCGCGAACCAGGTGTCGGGGTACTTCGGGGCCACCTCGGTGAGTGCCGTCGCGTAGAGGTAGCCGACCGTGACGACGGGGTTGGCGCCGCTCTCGGCCATCAGCTCCAGCCGTGCGGCGCGGTCCTGGTCGGTGTCGGTCTCCTGGGCGGTGGCCTCGGTGACCTCGGCGCCCTGCGCCTCGGCCGCCGCGGCGGCTCCCGCGTACGCGAGGTCGTTGAAGCCGCCGTCGCCACGACCTCCGAGGTCGTAGGCGACCGCGACGGTGCCACCGTCGCTGGACGGCTCGTCGGAGGCCCCGTCGGCGGAGTCGGTGGAGGTGTCGCTGCCTCCGCAGGCGGAGAGCGTCAGGGCTGCCGCGACGGCGACCGCGAACGAACGGATGGTCCTCTTCATGCATCGTCCCGTGGGTTGGGCAGCCGGACGTCCGAGAGCGCCTGCCGCGGTGGGGTGGTGGCAGGAGTCTCTGGACCGCCCGAGGGCCTCACAAGGCGTCTCGGCAAAGGGAAACGAAGGCTTTACGGCATGGAGACGGCGGTCGGGACAGAGGGACAGATCGGGGTGCTGTCGCTGTCGGTCCGCCGTCGCTCGCGGACGCGTCCTTGCAGGTCACAGCCGGTGACGGCGCGCCGCCGGTCAGTCGGCGTGGCGTGCCCGCGGGGCGACGTCGGAGAGCACGGCCCGGACCCGGTCCAGGTCGACCGCCGGGGCAGTGAACCGGATCCATCCGGGCTCAGCACCTCCGGGAAGGTCCATCAGGTGGGTGCCGCCGACCTCGAGCACGAGCGAGGCCGCGTGGAACTCGGCGGCCGGCGCGACCATGGTGACGAGCGGGGCGACCAGCTGGTCAGCCACCTGGTCGACCGGAATACGGGGGAAGCGCGCTTCAGGCGGCGACTGCGTCACGTCGGGGGTCGTTCCCTCCATGGGGACGACGAAACCAGCCGCCCGACACGTGCGGGGACACCCCGAAGAACGTCCACCGAGGGGTGGCCGCCGAGAACGCCTCAGTCGACGACGGGTTCGTCGACCGGGTCGAGCTCCCGAGCATGGGGAGCGACGGAGGAGACCAGCGAGCGCACCGTCTCGCACGCCGCGTCGGGTGCGACGAGGACCAGGCGCTCGCTGCCGGCACCGGCCAGCAGTCGCGCTCCGATATCGGCACCGCGGAGAGCGTCGACCACGCGACGAGCCTCGGGAAGCGGTGCGACGAACGTCCGTCCGCGCGGCTGACTCGATCGCTGCACCCTGACGGCCTTCCGGTCGGCGGCCACCGTCCCCACGCGGCGACTCACGCCGACGAGCCTCGCTGACCGACGGCAGGGTCAGTCTGTGCAGGTCAGGCTCGCGAGAGCAATACCCCACGCCCGATCCGACCCCCACCCGCCCGGGGCCGGCCGCCGGTCGTGCGGCGCAGATCACTCGGCGCCTGCGGCAGGTCAGTGGTGCGGGCGGGTCCGCACGACGGCCGCAGCACCGGACAGGCGGCGCAGCCGGTCGAGCAGCCACGCCTCGTCGACGTCCCCGCACACGGTGAGCACGCGAGTCGGACCGGAGCCAGGCGCCAGGCGGGTCTGGACGCCCTCGCGGTTGAGCCGCAGGAGGGCGGAGTAGGCGGCGTCGAGCGGCAGCTCGACGTGGAGGCACGGGAGATAGGCAGGAGAGGTCATCGGGTGCTCCGGACTCGTGGGTGCGTCGTGGGGGGACGGAGTACTGCGCTCGACCAGCGACCCGAGTCGACGACCGCACCGTTGCCGTGGTGCGGAGGCCCAACGTCGAGGTCACGGACGAGTCGGCTCCGACGGCAGTCCGGGACCTCGATGTCCTCAGCCTGCCAGGTGACACGGGAGCGGGGCGACGCCGGGGGCCGGACGGACCTATGGGATGAGTCACACCCACAGGGGCATGTTGTCCGGTCGGCATCGCTGCGCTCGGGAAACGATGAGTGCGCCGCGCAGGTCGCGCAGGAGGTCGTGCTGCTCCTCCGACGCCGGGTCGGGCACCGCCGTTGGCAGCCCGACCCCCTCACGGCAGCGACCGAGGTCGGCCACCAGGTCTCCCGAGATGTCGCTCATGGGACGACGGTGGCACCACCACCCGCGCCCGACGGCGGATTTGCGCGGACCTCGGGACACATCAGGGACATCGGCCCCGCGGACCGGGACCTGGGACTACCGAGCACCACCCGTCCGGGCCCCGAGCCCGCCCGGCATGACCCGACCGGGCCCAGGAGCGCCCGCCCGACCGCGTGGCGCCAACCACTCGATCGGATCTCCGCGTTCTCCTGCGGGCCCGGGCGACGACCCCCTACCGTGGTCACGTCGAGCCGCTGGAGACCCGAGACTCCGGCGGCTCGACTCATGTCCGCAGCTCGATCCTCGGAGCTCGATCCTCGGAGCTCGATTCTCAGAGCGCGGTGAGCAGCGCCGCCGGGACCCACTCCTCGACCGACGCCCAGCCGTGGTCGCGCACCCGGGCGGCGTACACGACCCGGCCCTCCCACCCGTCGCGCGTACGCCGCCACTCCAGCAGCAGCCCCGGCCGGCGGACCGGCGCGTCGGACTCGCGCCCGGCGAGCGCGTCGACGGCGTCGGAGACCCAGCAGTGGCGCGCCGGGGAGTCCAGCGGCGGACCCGGACCCCCGGCCGACGCACCCGAGGCGGCGGGCTCACCCGGACGCACCCGCTCGGCGAGCGGCACCCCGCTCCCCTGTCGTCCCCAGCCGCCCGCCACGGGGCACATCCTGCCACGCCTGTTCGAACACGTGTTCGAAGGAAGGGGTGGGTGCGCAGAGTGGTCAGCGAGGGTCAGTCGTCGTCGCCTGCGGTCTCCTCGTCGTGCGTGCCGGGCCGCGGCGCCCAGGGCAGCTCCTTGGCCGGACGGACGACGATGAGCCGGTCGCCGCGGGCGAGCCGGGTGACGACGGGGTCGAAGTAGCGGTAGACCTTCTCGTCGCGCACGACCGAGATGACCTGGTCCGGGAGCGCCTGCGGCTGCTTGCCGACCTCGGTGACGAGCAGCTCGCGCTCGGCGACCTCGAGACCCTCACCGTAGCTCAGCAGGTCCTCCATGACCTCGCCGAGCTTGGGCGACATCGAGGACAGCCCGAGCAGGCGTCCGACCGCGTCGGAGGACGTGATGACGGAGTTGGCGCCCGACTGCTTCATCAGCGAGGCGTTCTCCTGCTCGCGCACCGCGGTGACGATGTAGGCGTCGGGGTTGAGCTGGCGGGTGGTGAGCGTGGCCAGCACGTTGGAGTCGTCGCGGTCGGTGGTGATGATGATCTGCGAGGCCCGGTCGACGTAGGCACGGCGCAGCACCTCGTGCCGGGTCGCGTCGCCGGTGACGACGGCCAGGTCGTCGTCGTGCGCCTCGGCCAGCGCCGTCGGGCTGGGGTCGACGACGAGCACCTGCTCGCGCGGCAGCCCGTTGTTCACCAGCGTCTCGACCGCGCTGCGGCCCTTCGTGCCGTAGCCGATCACGACGACGTGGTCGTCCATGTGCTTCCTCCAACGACGGTGGCGGATCGAGTCGCGGGTCTCGGTGGCGAGCACCTCGATGGTGGTGCTGATCAGCAGCACCAGGAACGCGATGCGGGCCGGGGTGATGACGAACGCGTTGACCAGGCGGGCCGCGTCGGTCGCCGGCGCGATGTCGCCGTACCCGGTCGTGCTCAGCGTGACGGTCGTGTAGTAGATCGCGTCGGTGAGGCTGACCGCACCGTCGCGGGCGTCGGTGTAGCCCTCGCGGTCGATGTAGACCAGCAGCACCGTGCCGACGAGGATCGCCAGCGCGGCGCCCAGCCGGATGCCCAGCGCGGCCCAGGGCGACCGGTCATGCTCGGGGAGCTTCACCGCGAGGGGCCCGCTCCACCCCCGGTCGCGGTCGTCCCTCGGCACGGCAGCGAACCTAGCCGACCGTCGTCGCGCCACCGCTCACGCCTCCCGCGCGGCGCACGAGGCGTTGACCGCGGCACCGATGAGCACGGCCAGGGCGAGCACGTAGAGCCACAGCAGCACCGCGATCGGGGCGGCGAGCGGACCGTAGATCGACCGGGACTCCGCCGCCGTCACGGTGAGGAACCAGCGCAGCACCCATGAGCCGCCGACCCACGCCGCCAGGGAGAACACCGCGCCGGGCAGGTTGACCCGCCAGCGGGTCCGGGCCGGCACCGACACGTGGTAGAGCGTGGCCAGGAAGCACACGCACACGATCACGACGATCGGCCAGTAGAGCGTCATCAGCAGCTCCAGCCGCTCCGGGAGCCAGCGCCGCACCAGGTCCGGACCCGCCACCACGAGCGGGATCGAGATCGCGCCGGTCACCATCGCCAGCACGTAGAGCCCGAACGACAACGCCCGGGTGGCCACGATCCCGCGCACCCCGCCGAGGCCGTGCATGATCGTGATGGTGTCGACGAAGACGTTGAGCGCGCGCGAGCCCGACCACAGGGCGAGCACGAAGCCGACCGAGATCACGTCGAACCGGCCCCCCTGGAGCACCTCCGACAGCGTCGGCATGATCACCCGGTCGACCGCGGAGTCGGTGAGGAACGTGCCCGCCAGGTCGACCACGGTGCCGCGCACGTCGTCGAGCCGGGTGTCGGAGAAGCCCGCCGACACGTAGCCGACGGCACCGGCGAGGGCGAAGATGAGCGGCGGCACCGACAGCACCGCGAAGAAGGCCGCCTCCGCCGCCAGGCCCGTCACCCGGTAGCGCAGGCAGGCCGCCACGGTGCTGACCACCAGCCGCCACAGCGACGCGAGGCGCTCGACCACCCCCGACGGCACCGCCGAGCGCGTACGCCCGGCGAGCCGGCGTACGGCCGTCAGGGCCGGCGACCCGACGGATCGCGAGGGAGCACCGTCGTCGCGCCCCTCCACGGGCGCGCCATGGGTGTCGACGGCCATGCGGATTACGGTAACGACATGAGCGCCCCCGAGCCGGTAGCCACGACCAGCGACGAGAGCCGGGACGACCCGTTCAGCGGTCCCCCGCCGACCCGGTCGACGCTGCGCACCTCCGCCAACCAGCCGCCGCCGCTGCAGGACCACGACGTCGTGGCCACCGACCGGGCGCTCAGCGAGGCGGTGCTGCGGCACGCCGACGCCGCCACCCTGGCGAGCCTCGCCGACCTTGGTCGCGACGCCGGCACCCCGGAGGCCCGCGAGCACGGCACGCTGGCCAACGAGCACCACCCCGAGCTGGTGCCCTACGACCGGTTCGGCCACCGCGTCGACGAGGTGCGCTTCCACCCGTCGTGGCACTGGCTGATGGACAAGGCGATCGGTCACGGCCTCGGCGCCACCCCGTGGGAGCGCGCCGACGAGGGCGACACCCACGCCCACGTACGCCGCGCCGCCGGCTTCCTGGCCTGGGTGCACACCGAGCCCGGCCACGGCTGCCCGGTGTCGATGACGTACGCCGCCGTCCCGGCGCTGCGGGCCGACGACGCGATCGCCAAGGAGTGGACGCCGCTGCTGGCCTCCACCCGCTACGACTTCGGCCTGCGCCCGGCCGACCAGAAGCTCGGCGCGCTCGCCGGCATGGGGATGACCGAGAAGCAGGGCGGCTCCGACGTGCGGGCCAACGTGACGATCGCCCGGCCGACGTCGACCGAGGGGCAGTACACGTTGCACGGGCACAAGTGGTTCACCTCGGCCCCGATGAACGACGTCTTCCTCGTGCTCGCGCAGGCGCCCGGCGGCCTGTCGTGCTTCGTGGTGCCGCGCGTGCTGTCCGACGGCACCCGCAACACCCTCGACGTCGTGCGGCTCAAGGACAAGCTCGGCAACCGCTCCAACGCCTCCAGCGAGCTGGAGTTCGACGGCACGGTGGCGCTGCGCCTCGGCGACGAGGGCCGCGGCGTGCGCACCATCATCGAGATGGTCGCCGCCACCCGCCTCGACTGCGTGCTCGGCTCGGCCGGCCTGATGCGGCGCGCGGTGGCGGAGGCGTCGTGGCACGTCAGCCACCGCTCGGCCTTCGGGTCGCGCCTGGTCGACAAGCCGCTGATGCAGAACGTGATCGCCGACCTGGCGGTGGAGTCGGAGGCGGCCACCGCCCTGGCGATCCGCCTCGCCGCGGCGGTCGACGGCCTCGGCACCGGACACGAGGCGGCGCTGCGCCGGATCGCGCTGCCGCTGGCGAAGTTCTGGGTCTGCAAGCGCACCCCGGCGATGGTCGCGGAGGCGCTGGAGTGCCTCGGCGGCAACGGGTACGTCGAGGAGTCCGGCATGCCGCTGATCTACCGCGAGGCACCGCTCAACTCCGTGTGGGAGGGCTCGGGCAACGTCAACGCCCTCGACGTGCTCCGCGCGCTCACCCGCGAGCCCGAGGTGCTCGACGCCTGGATCACCGAGGTCGGCCTCGCCCAGGGCGAGGACTCCCGGCTCGACGCCGCCATCCACGACACCCTCGCGATGCTCGGCGCCGGTGCGGCCGACCCGGCCGCGATGGAGCGCAACGCCCGCCGGCTGGCGACCCGGATGGCGCTGTGCCTCCAGGGCTCGCTGCTGGTGCGCTTCGCCCCGCCCGAGGTGGCCGATTTGTTCTGCGCCTCCCGCCTCGGGTCGTCGTACGACGGGGTGTTCGGCACGCTCGAGGGCGGCGACCTGCGCGCCGTCGTGGAGCGCACCACGCCCGTGGCCTGAGGACGGACGCACCTCGACCACCGGGGATCGCCCGGTGGTCGAGGGGTTCGGTGAGGGCTCGGCCCGCCGGCCGGCGGTCAGCTGCGTCAGCCGCGGCCCGCCGGCACCGGGTCCGACACCGGGTCCGGCGCCCGCTCCGACGCCGCGGCGACCGACGCCTCCCCGGCCGACCCGTCGTCGTACCCGTGCTCGTCGAGCATCGTGGCCTCGTCGAACGGCAGGTCGCCGCGCAGCACCGCGTCGAGCCGCTCGCGGTCCAGTCCGCCGGTCCAGTGGCCGATGAGCACGGTGGCGATGGAGTTGCCGGCAAAGTTGGTGAGCGCGCGGGCCTCGGACATGAACCGGTCGATGCCGACGATGAGGCCGACGCCGTCCAGCAGCTCGGGGCGGTGCGAGGAGAGCCCACCGGCCAGCGTGGCGAGTCCGGCGCCGGTGACGCCGGCGGCGCCCTTGGAGGCGATGATCATGAAGACCAGCAGGGAGACCTGCTCGCCGATGCTGAGCGGGTCGCCGAGCGCCTCGGCGATGAACAGGGACGCCATGGTCAGGTAGATCGCAGTGCCGTCGAGGTTGAACGAGTAGCCGGTCGGCACGACCACGCCCACGGTCGGCTTGTCCACGCCGGCGTGCTCCATCTTGGCGACCAGGCGCGGCAGCGCGGTCTCCGACGAGGACGTCGACACGATCAGCAGGAACTCCCGGCCGAGGTAGCGCAGCAGGCTGAAGACGTTGATGCCCGTCGCGAGTCGTAGGAGCGTGCCGAGCACGCCGAAGACGAAGACCACGCAGGTGGCGTAGAAGCCCAGCATGATCAGCGCGAGGCCCTTGAGGGCGTCGACACCGGTGGAGCCGACGACCGCCGCGATCGCGCCGAACGCGCCGACCGGGGCGGCCCACATGATCATCGCGAGGATCCGGAAGACCAGTCGCTGGACGTGCTCGATCCCGCGCAGGACCGGCTTGCCGGCCGCGCCCATGCCCTGCAGCGCGAAGCCGACGAGCAGCGCGACGAGCAGCGTCTGGAGCACCTCGCCGGAGGTGAGCGCCGACAGCAGCGACTGCGGGATGATCCCGAGCACGAAGTCGGTGGTCGTGGAGTGGTCCGACGCCACCTGGCTCTGGCCGGTGGCGGCGACGTCGGAGGTGATCCGCAGACCGTCGCCGGGGTGCAGCAGGTTGCCGACGACCAGCCCGATGGCCAGGGCGACGGTCGACATCGCGAGGAAGTAGACGAGCGCGAGGCCGCCGACCTTGCCGACCCGAGCGGCGCTGGCGACCGAGCCGACGCCGATGGCGATCGTGCAGAAGATGACCGGCTGGATCATCATCTTGATCAGGCCCACGAAGGCCGTGCCGAGCGGCTTCAGCTCGACCGCGACGTCGGGCGCCGTCAGCCCCACGACGATGCCGAGGACCACCGCGGCGATGACCGCGAGGTAGAGGTAGTGCGTCCGGTTGCGCGGGGGCTTCCGGGTCGGGTGCGCCTCCTGCGGCGCGCTCCCCGGGACGGGCGTGGTGGTCATGGTTTCCTCCTGCCGCGCCGGGTCCGTCGCGGCGCGGACCTCACTCTGCGACCGCGTGTGACCCCGGTCACCGTTGTGGTCGTTGTGTTCGCGGGCGCCGCTGCCGCGGGGCCGGCGCGGGCGCGTGGCACGATCCGCGCATGGCCACCGACGGCGCCCCGCGCACCCGCGAGCGCTCCGTGGCCCAGCAGGTGCTGGCCCTCCAGCTGGTCGTAGTGCTGGTGCTCGTGGCCGCCTCGGGCGCGCTGGCCTGGATCGACGCCTCGACCGACGCGCACGACTACGCCACCGAGCAGGCGGTCGCAGTGGCGCGCTCGGTCGCGGACTCGCCGACGGTGCGCGACGCCCTCGGCACGACCGACCCGACGCCTGTCCTCCAGCCGTACGCCGAGGACGTGCGCCGCGACACCGGCACCGACTTCGTGGTGGTCATGTCGCCCGACCGGACCCGCTTCACCCACCCCGACCCGGCGCAGATCGGCCGGCCGTTCATCGGCGACCTCGGCGACGCCCCGGACGGCGGCGTCTTCACCCAGCAGTACGCCGGCACGCTGGGCCCCTCGATCCGCGCGGTCGTGCCGGTGCTCGACGACGGCACGCTGGTCGGCCTGGTCTCGGTCGGCATCACCGTCGCCTCGATCGACCACCAGGTGCGCGAGGACCTGCGCCTCATCGGCCTGGTGGCGCTCGCGGTCCTGCTCGTGGGCCTGCTCGGCTCGTGGCTCGTGGGACGTCGACTGCGCCGCCAGACCCACGGTCTGGGCGAACAGGAGATCACCCGGATGTTCGAGTACTACTCCGCCGTGCTGCACGCCGTGCGCGAGGGCCTGCTCCTGCTCGACCGCGAGGGTCGGGTGGCCCTGCTGAACGACGAGGCCCGGCGGCTGCTCGACCTGCCCGACGGCGTCGAGGGCCGACCGCTGGCCGACCTCGACCTGGCCCCGGCCCTCGTCGACGCCGCGCTCGGCCGCGACGCCGCGCCCGACGACCTGTACGTCGCCGGCGACCGGGTGCTGCTCGTCAGCTCGTCGCCCGCGGCGTGGGACGGACGCGCGGTCGGCTCGGTGGTGACGCTGCGCGACCGCACCGAGCTGCGGGCGGTCAGCGGCGAGCTCGACGTCGTGCGCGGGCTGACCGAGAGCCTGCGGGCGCAGACCCACGAGGCTGCCAACCGCATGCACACCGTGGTCTCCCTCATCGAGATGGGACGGCCCGACGACGCGGTCGAGTTCGCCACCGAGGAGCTCCAGCTGGCCCAGCTGCTGACCGACCGCCTGGTGGGGGCGACCACCGACCCGGTGGTGACCGCGCTGCTGCTCGGCAAGTCGGCCGCGGCTGCCGAGCGTGGCACCGACCTGGAGGTCGTCGGCACCCTGCCCGGGCTCGACCTGCACGGCCGCGACCTGGTGACGGTCGTCGGCAACCTCGTCGACAACGCGGTCGACGCCGCGACCGGGCCCGGCGCGGCCGAGCGGCGCCGGGTCCGGCTCACCCTGGCCCCGGGGCCGGCCGCCGGGGAGGCGGTCGTGCGGGTGGAGGACTCCGGAGCCGGCATGGACGACGAGGAGGCGCGCCACGCACTCGAGACCGGGTGGACCACCAAGGCGTCGTCCTCCCCCGGCGGCCGCGGCGTCGGGCTGGCGCTGGTCGCCCAGGTCGCCCGGCGCCACGGCGGGGACGTCCGCATCGGGCGCTCCGCCCTGGGCGGCGCGTCCGTCGAGGTCACCCTGCGCGACCCGGCCGCGGGACCGGCTGGCACGGGAGGTACGCCGTGAGCGTGCGGGTCCTCGTCGTCGAGGACGAGGCGCTCGCGGCCGAGGCGCACGCGTCGTACGTCGACCGCCTGGACGGGTTCACGCTCGTCGGGGTGGCTCGCAGCGCCGCGGAGGCCACCCGCGCCCTGGCCGCGCCGGGCGCCGACGTCGACCTGGTGCTGCTCGACCTGCACCTGCCCGACGGGCACGGTCTCGCACTGCTCCAGCGACTGCGGGCCGCGGGCGTGCTGTGCGACGTGGTGGCGGTGACCTCGGCGCGCGACGCCGAGGTGGTGCGGCACGCGGTCGCCCAGGGCGTGGTGCTCTACCTGATCAAGCCGTTCACCTTCGCGGGGTTCCGCGCCAAGCTCGAGCAGTACGCGGCGTACCGGGCCAGCGTGGACGCCGGCTCCGAGGAGCTCGCGCAGGACGAGGTCGACGCGATGATGGGGTCATTACGCACCGGCGGCTCGGCCCCGCTGCCCAAGGGCATGAGCCCCGAGACGATGCGGCAGGTGCAGGTCGCGCTGCGCGACCACGGGCCGCTGTCGGCGTCGGAGGCGGCCGGCGTCGTCGGGTCGTCGCGGGTGACCGCGCGCCGCTACCTCGAGCACCTCGCCGACACCGGCCGCGCCACCCGCCACCCGCGCTACGGCGGGGGCGGGCGGCCGGAGGTGGAGTACCGCCGGACCTGAGGCCTGCGCGTCACGACCCCGGGTCGGTCGTCCCACCCAGATCCGCGAGTCCGGGCGCGGCGAGCTCCTCGAGCACCGCGCGGGCGACCGCCCACCGCTCCGGGCCGACCTCGTCGGCCCACCTGCGCTCGGCGGCGGCCAGGGCGTCGTCGGAGGCCCGCACCACCTCGTCGCCCGCGCGGGTCCGCGCGACCAGGCGACGCCGGCGGTCGACCGGGTCGACCCGGATCTCCACCAGTCCGCGCCCGCGCAGGTCGGTGGCGAACTGGCCGGCGGCCTGGGAGGTGAAGCCCACGCGGCGCGCGACCGTCGCCAGGTCGATGCCGTGCGCGTCGTCCGCGAGGCCGGGCACCGCGCCCAGCACCCGCGCGTGCGAGATCCGCAGTCCCCGGTCGCGGACGGCGTGGGCGGCGTCGTCCTGCAGCCGCCGACGCACCAGACCGAGCAGCATCCCGAGGTGCGGCGCCGGCGCGGGAGCGGGGGTGCCGAAGCTCTTGACCGGATTCATGAAAGTAACTTTACCACTTCCGTGATCAGCGACCTCGACCTCCTCGGACCAGCCGCGCCCACCGGCGACGAGCTCCGGCGACGGGTGGCCGACCAGCTCGGCCTCGACCCCGACGACGTCGCCGGCGCCGAGGGGGTCGTCCGGGAGTTCCCGTACGACGTCGCGACCATCACGACGGCGGGGCGCTGGACGCTCACCGGCACCGTCGCCACCCCGGGTGGCCGCCGCCCGTTCGGCTTCTTCGTCAAGACCGTGCGCCCCTGGAGCCGGTCGCCGCTCTTCGCGATGGTGCCCCCCGAGCTGCACGAGCGTGCCGCCGCCGGCTTCCCCTGGCGGACCGAGCCGGCGGTCTACCGCTCCGACCTGGGCGCGGTGCTGCCGTCCGGGCTGCGCATGCCGCGCACCCACGCCGTCGTCGACCTCGTCGAACCCGACGGCGAGGCCTGCGCCCTGTGGTTGGAGCTGGTGGCCCCGGCACCGGCGGTGTGGGACGACGACCGCCGCGCCCGGGCGGCGTACCTCCTGGGCCGGACGGCCACCTCCCCCCGCGTGCCGGGCCCGCACCGACCTGGCCGAGCTGCCCCTGTCGGGCCGCTTCTACCTCGAGGGCCGCCTCGACATGGAGGTGCTGCCGATCCTGCGCTCGCCGATCTGGGACCACCCCGCCCTCGGCGCGTTCGCCCCGCTGCGCGCACCGCTGCTCGCGGCGGCCGAGCGGCTGCCCGCACTGGTGGAAGAGTACGACGCGCTGCCGCGCATCGCCGCGCACGGCGACGCCTGCCCGAACAACCTGCTCGCCGACCCGGGCGACCCGGACGGGTTCGTGCTCGTCGACTCCGGGCTGTGGGCGGCACTGCCGGCCGGCTTCGACCTCGGCCAGCTGCTGGTCGGCGACGTCTCGGTCGGCGCCCGACCCGCGGGCGACCTCGCGGTCCTCGACGCACGCCTGCTGGCGTCGTACGGCGAGAGCCTGGCCGCCGAGGGCCTCGACGTCGACCCGGAGGCCCTGCGCCGCGCCCACGCCCTGGAGCTGTTCGTGTGGCGTGGGTTGTCGGCCCTGCCGTTCGAGCTGCTGGACGGCCCGCCGGAGGTGCTCGCGGCCGCCGTGCCGGAGCGCGCGGCGATCACCGCCTGGAGCCTGGAGCTCCTGGCGGCGACCGACTGACGAGCGCCCTCCGGGGGCTCAGGCCAGGTCGAGGCCCGGGTAGAGCGGGTGCTTGTCGAGCATCTCCGCCGACGCGGCCTTGACCTTGTCGGCCACGCCGTCGCCGAGGACGTACGACGCCTTGCTGGGGCCGCCCGCCTTGGTGGTGCCGGGCTGGGTGCTGCTGAGCACCTGGACGACCAGGTCGGCGACGGTGTCGAACTCGTCGTGCCCGAAGCCGCGGGTGGTCAGCGCCGGGGTGCCGAAGCGGATGCCCGAGGTGTACCAGGCGCCGTTGGGGTCGGCGGGGACGGAGTTGCGGTTGGTGACGACGCCCGCCTCGAGCAGTGCCGACTCGGCCTGGCGGCCGGTGAGACCGTAGGAGGAGACATCGAGCAGCACCAGGTGGTTGTCGGTGCCGCCGGTGACCAGATGGGCACCGCGGGAGGTGAAGCCCGCGGCGAGGCTCTGGGCGTTGTCGGCGACCTGCTGGGCGTAGGTGCGGAACGACTCCTGCTTGGCCTCGGCCAGCGCGACGGCCTTGGCGGCCATCACGTGGCTGAGCGGACCGCCGAGCACCATCGGGCAGCCGCGGTCGACGCTCGGGGCGTACTCCTCGGTGGCCAGCACCATGCCGCCGCGCGGCCCGCGCAGCGACTTGTGGGTCGTCGTGGTCACGACGTGGGCGTGCGGCACCGGGTCCTCGTCGCCGGTGAACACCTTGCCCGCGACGAGGCCCGCGAAGTGCGCCATGTCGACCATGAGCGTCGCGCCGACCTCGTCGGCGATCTCGCGCACCTTCGCGAAGTTCACCCGACGCGGGTAGGCGGAGTAGCCGGCGACCAGCACCAGCGGCTTGAACTCACGCGCCTTGGCGGCCAGGGCGTCGTAGTCCAGCAGCCCGGTCTCGGGGTCGGTGCCGTACTGGTTCTGGTGGAACATCTTGCCGCTGATGTTCGGTCGGAAGCCGTGGGTGAGGTGGCCGCCGGCGTCCAGGCTCATGCCGAGCAGGCGCTGGTTGCCCAGCTCGCGGCGCAGCGCCTCCCAGTCGGCCTCGGTGAGGTCGTTGACGCCTCGAAGACCGGCCTTCTGCAGCCACGGACCCTCGACGCGGTGCGCCAGGATCGACCAGAAGGCCACCAGGTTGGCGTCGATGCCCGAGTGCGGCTGCACGTAGGCGTACTCCGCGCCGAACAGCTCGCGGGCGTGCTCGGCCGCGATCGACTCGACGGTGTCGACGTTCTGGCAGCCGGCGTAGAAGCGGTGGCCGACAGTGCCCTCGGCGTACTTGTCGGAGAACCAGGTGCCCATCGTCATCAGCACCGCAGGCGAGGCGTAGTTCTCGCTGGCGATCAGCTTGAGCGAGGCCCGCTGGTCGGCGAGCTCGGCGCGGGTCGCCTCGGCGATGCGGGGCTCGACGGCACCGATGACCTCGAGTGCCTGGGCGTACGCGGAGCTGGTGAGGGCGTCGTGGTCGGCCTGGGACGTCATGGCCGCCAGCGTAGTGGCGTGAGCGCCCGGATCCGTGATCCGCGAGCGGCGCCCGCCGGGCCTTTGGTCACGATGCGAGACGGCCGTCTCACATCACGAGATTCCGATTTGTGGAACCCGTGTCCGACTCGTGAGACTGCTTCCCATGGTCTCCGCTGCCACCACCACGCACCTCGTGGTCCGCCGCCACGTGGACCTCATGCGCGTGCGCAGCATGATCTGTCGCCATCGCTGAGTCACCCCCAGCCCGGGACACCGGGAGCCGGACAGCGTCCGCCGTCACGTGACCACCCCGCGCGAGCGACGCGCGACCAGCGAAGGAACCTCATGTCCGACCTGCGCCACCAGGCCAAGCCCGCCGCCCGCACCGAGATCCCGCGACCCCGTCGCGCAGAGGGTCAGTGGGCGCTCGGCTACGCCGAGCCGCTCAACAAGAACGAGCAGAGCAAGAAGGACGACGACCCGCTCAACGTCCGGGCGCGGATCCTGCACATCTACTCCAAGCGCGGCTTCGACTCCATCGACCCCGCCGACCTGCGCGGGCGGTTCCGCTGGATGGGCCTCTACACCCAGCGCGCGCCCGGGTTCGACGGCGGCAAGACCGCGACGGTGCCCGAGGAGGAGCTCGACGCCCGCTACTTCATGCTGCGCGTGCGCTCCGACGGCCGCCTGCTCGCCCCCGGGGTCGTCCGCGCGCTCGGCGAGATCGGCACGGAGTTCGCCCGCGGCACCGCCGACGTCACCGACCGCGAGAACATCCAGTACCACTGGATCCGCATCGAGGACGTCCCCGAGATCTGGAAGCGCCTCGACGAGGCCGGCCTCTCCAGCCTCGAGGCGTGCGGCGACTCCCCGCGCCCCTTCCTCGGCTCCCCCGTGGCGGGTGTCGCCAAGGACGAGATCATCGACGGCTCGTCGGCGCTGGAGGAGATCCACCGCCGCTACATCGGCGACCCGGCCTTCTCGAACTTCCCTCGCAAGTTCAAGACCGCGCTGACCGGCCACCCGAGTCACGACGTCTCCCCCGAGACCAACGACGTCTCCTTCGTCGGCACGGTGCACCCCGAGCACGGCCCCGGCTTCGACGTCTGGGTCGGCGGCGGGCTGTCGACCAACCCGATGCTGGCGCAGAAGCTCGGCGTGTGGATCCCGCTCGACGAGGTCGCCGACGTGTGGGCCGGCGTCGCCTCGATCTTCCGCGACTACGGCTACCGCCGGCTGCGCTCGCGGGCGCGGCTGAAGTTCCTGGTCTCCGACTGGGGCGTCGCGAAGTTCCGCGAGGTGCTGGAGAACGAGTACCTCGGCCGCGAGCTGGTCTCCTGCGAGTCGCCCGCCTCCCCCGTCGGCCACCGCGACCACATCGGAGTCCACGAGCAGCACGACGGGAAGTTCTACGTCGGCCTCGCCCCGGTCGCCGGCCGGGTGTCGGGCGACGTGCTCACCGGACTGGCCGACGTGATGGAGGCCCACGGCGTCGCCGGCGCGCGCCTCACGCCGTACCAGAAGATCGTGCTGGTCGGCGTCGACGGCGACCGGGTCGAGTCGCTGCTCGACGCGGTCGAGGGCATCGGCCTGTCCGGGCGCCCCTCCAACTGGCGGCGCAACACGATGGCCTGCACCGGCATCGAGTTCTGCAAGCTCGCCATCGTCGACACCAAGAACCGCGCCCGCGACCTCATCGCCGAGCTCGAAGAGCGGGTGCCCGACCTCGACGTGCCGATCACCGTCAACGTCAACGGCTGCCCCAACGCCTGCGCGCGCACCCAGGTCGCCGACATCGGCCTCAAGGGCCAGCTGGTGATGCAGGACGGCGAGCAGGTCGAGGGCTTCCAGGTGCACCTCGGCGGGGCGACCGGGCTCGGCGCCAACTTCGGCCGCAAGCTGCGGGCGCACAAGGTGACCAGCGCCGGTCTGGGCGACTACGTCGTCAGCGTGACCCGGTCCTACCTCGCCGACCGCACCGAGGGCGAGTCGTTCGCCGACTGGGCCGCACGCGCGGACGAGGCCTTCCTGCGCGGCGAGGAGCCGGCGCTGGCCGGGAGCGGAGGCGCCCGATGAGCGAGCGCGCCGTCCCCTTCCACTGCCCTTACTGCGGCGAGACCGACCTCTTCCCGCACGAGCCCGCCGACGGCTCGGTCGCGCACGGCGCCTGGGAGTGCCGCGGGTGCCTGCGCGCCTTCGCGCTCAAGGGGCTCGGCCTGGTCCGACCCGCCAGCGGCGCAGGGAGCGTGTCATGACCACCGCCCACGCCGCCTCCGCCCGCGCCTACCGCGGCACCGAGACCGCCGGCCGCTCGCCCGAGGAGCTGCGCGACCTGGTGTCGCACTGGGGCGCCGAGCTCGAGCTCGCCCCCGCCGAGACCATCGTCGAGTGGGCCGCCGCGACGTTCGGCGAGCGGTTCTGCGTGACCTCCTCCATGGGCGACGCCGTGCTGGCGCGCCTCGCCTCTAAGGTCGTCCCCGGCATCGACGTCGTCTTCCTCGACACCGGCTACCACTTCGTCGAGACTATCGGCACCCGCGACGCCGTCGCCGCCACGCTCGACGTCAACCTGCTCACCATCACGCCGAAGCAGACCGTGGCCGAGCAGGACGCCGAGCACGGACCGGAGCTCTTCCGGCGCGACCCCGACCTGTGCTGCGCGATGCGCAAGGTCGCGCCGCTCAACGACGCCCTGTCGTCGTACGACGCCTGGGCGACCGGGCTGCGGCGCGCTGAGACGCGCAACCGTGTCGTCGCACCCGTCATCGGCTGGGACGCCAAGAAGGGCAAGGTCAAGATCTCGCCCCTCGCCCGGTGGAGCGACGAGCAGGTCGACAACTACATCGCCGAGAACGGCGTGCTGGTCAACCCGCTCGTGCACGACGGCTACCCCTCGATCGGCTGCGCTCCCTGCACCCGCCGCGTCGCCCCGGGCGAGGACGCCCGCAGCGGTCGCTGGGCGGGCACCAACAAGACCGAGTGCGGGATCCACACGTGACCCGACTCCACCGATCCACGAACCGTTCGACCCCGAGAGGAGGCAGCCTCCGATGACCGCACCCGTCCTCGTCGCCCTCGCGCGCGCCGACCGCGACCCCCGGACCGCCGCCGCCGTCACCGACCTCGTCGAGCAGGTGCGCCTCCAGCGCCCCGACCTGCGCGTCGAGAAGGCCTGGATCGGCAGCGGCTCGAGCCGCCACCGCCCGACCTTCGACGCCGTCCTCGACAAGCTCGCCCGCAACGGCGTCGAGGAGGTCGTGGTCGTGCCGCTCGCACTCACCGACGACGCCGCGGTCGTCGTCGACCTCGGCTACGCGCTCGCCCGCACCGAGCGGCCGCTGGCCGTGCGGGTCGCCGCACCGCTCGGCCTGGAGACCGCGCTGCTGGAGGTCCTCGACATCCGGATGCGCGAGGCGCTGTCGACCGCACGCGTGCGCGAGCTCGACGCGCTCGTCCTCGCCGCCTCCGGCTCGGCCGACCCGCTCACCAACCAGACCGTCGCGCGCCTCGCCCGTGTCTGGGGCAACCACCACAAGCTGCCCGTGACCGCGGCGTACGCCTCCAGCGCCCCGCCGGCCACCGGCGAGGCCGTGCGCGCCTTCCGCGCCGAGGGCCGCCGGCACATAGCCGTCGCCTCGCTCTTCCTCACCCACGGCGAGCTGTGCGACCGCGCGACCGAGCTGGCCCTGGAGGCCGGCGCGATCGCGGTGTCCGCGCCGCTCGGTGCGCACCCGGAGATCGCGCGGATGCTGCTCGCGCGGTACGCCGTCGGCGCGGTGGAACTCGTCCCGGTCTGAGCGCCGCCGCTCGTCGGGCACTCCGGTCGTCGAGCAATCCCGATCCGGTCGTCGAGTAGTCCTCGGAGCGACGCAGGAGCGCAGAGGGCGTACCGAGACGCCGGAGGACGAACGCACGCCGGTGAGCACGGTGGTCGCTGCAGGCTGTCGTCCCACCGCGTCGCGATACCGCGCTCCGCTCGTCCCTCGCTGCGCACCTACTCGACGAGCGGGGCACCTACTCGACGTCCAGGGATGCTCAGACCAGGCAGGTCAGCAGGCGTCCGAGCTCGGCGTCGGGGTCGGTGGTGGTGCCACCGTGCACCGGCCCGGGCTGGAGGACGGTGCTGCGCGGCGCCTTGAGGAGTCCGAACCGTTGGCTCACCGGCGCGCCCGCGGCGCTGCCGGCCCGCGGGTCCGCGGCGCAGACCGCGTCGACGTAGGCCAGCGCCTCGCGCAGCACGTCCCGGTCGACCTCCGGCGCCAGGGCGGCGACCCGGGCGTCGTCGACGCGCCACGCCGCACGGAGGTAGTCGGTGGCGTGGCAGTAGACGACGACGCCGACGTTGACGAACTCCTCGCGCTCCACGCGCGGCACACAGCGCAGCGCGACGTACTGGTAGGCGTGCCGCTCCCCCGGGTCGCCGCCGATCACGTGTCCGCCTCCGGCAGCCACTGGCGGGTGCCGAGCCGCGCGGTGAGGAACGCGACGTACGCCGCCCGCAGCGCGTCCGGTGTCTCGGCGCCCGGGACGGCCTCGAGCCACTGGTCCGGCACCGCCGCGACCACCTCGACGAGGACGTCGGGCGTCACGAGGGCCGTGAGGCGCTCGTCGGCCTCGGCGACCTCCGTCGCCTGCGTGCGCAGCACGTGGTCGGTGGCGTCCCACGGCTGTGCCGCGAAGCGCGCCGGGTCGGTGACCCCACCGCCCCAGGCGTGGTGGAAGTAGAGCGAGGCGCCGTGGTCGATGACCCACAGGTCACCGCCCCAGACCAGCAGGTTGGGGTTGCGCCAGGACCGGTCGACGTTGGCGGTGAAGGCGTCGAGCCACAGCACCGTCGACGCCACCTCGGCCGTCACCGCCGAGCTGCCGTCGAAGCCGAACGCGCCGGGCAGCAGGTCGATGCCGAGGTTGTCGCCGAGACTGGCACGCAGCAGGTCCTGGACCTCCTCGTCGGCCTCGTAGCGCGCGATCTCCTCGCGCAGGTCGAGGACGACCTGCTGCGGGGTGCGCAGGCCGACCCGGACAGCGAGCCCGGCGACCACGACCTCGGCGACCAGCACGCGCAGTCCCTGACCGGCGCCGCGGAACTTGCACACGTACGTGCCGAGGTCCGCAGCCTCCACCACACCCGGCAGTGACCCGCCCTCCCGCAGCGGCGTGAGGTAGCGCGTGACGGTGACCCGGGGCAGCGCGACGCCGTCGGGCGTCGCGCTCACGAGACGGGGTCCTCGTCCGCCAGCCGCTGACGCTCGTGCTCGACGTCGAAGTCCGGCGTGGGCCAGCTCGGGCTCATCCGGCGCAGGGCGTCGAGCATGAGTCCGGCGACGGCGAGGTTGCGGTACCACTTGCGGTCGGCCGGGACGACGTACCACGGCGCGATCTCGGTGTTGGTGCGCTCCAGCGCGATCTCGTAGGCCTCGCGGTACGCCGGCCACACCTGCCGCTCGTCGACGTCGCCGGGGTTGTACTTCCAGTGCTTGTCGGGGCGGTCGAGCCGCTCCAGCAGCCGCTCGCGCTGGGCTTCGGCGGAGATGTGCAGCATCACCTTCACCACCACGGTGCCCTCGGCGACCAGGCGGGCCTCGAAGTCGTTGATGGCGTCGTAGCGGCGCTCGATCTCCTCGGGGTCGGCCAGCGACCGGACCCGCCCGATGAGGACGTCCTCGTAGTGCGAGCGGTCGAAGACGCCGATGTCGCCGGCGCGCGGCAGCGCCTTCTCGATGCGCCAGAGGAAGTCGTGCGCGAGCTCCTCCTCGGTGGGCGCCTTGAAGGAAGTGATGCTCACGCCCTGCGGGTCGACGAGCCCCACGGTGTGCCGCACGGTGCCGCCCTTGCCGGCGGTGTCCATGCCCTGGAGCACCAGCAGCAGACTGCGGTGCCCACCCGTGCGGCCCTCGGCGAAGAGCTTCTCCTGGTGCGTGCCGAGCTCGGCGGCCAGGCTCTCCAGCGCCGCCTCCGCGTCGGTCTTGTCACCGTCGAACCCGGGCGTCGCCCGGGTGTCGACGGCGGCGAGGTCGACCGGGCCGGGAGACAGCCGCAGCGCGGCCGCGAGCTCGCCGACGGGTGCCAGGTCGGCGCTCACGCGTCGACCACCGCGGTGCGGTTGACCACCGGGGGCTCCGTCGACCAGGGGAAGTTGATCCACCGGTCGGTGCGTCGCCAGACGTACTCGGGGTTGACCACGGTCCACGGCTTCTCGTAGATCACCGCGGTGCGCGCCTCGGCGACGTGGTCGGCGCAGTAGGCACGGACGATCTCCAGCGTCTTGCCGGTGTCGGCGACGTCGTCGGTGATGAGCACCTTGAGGCCGGACAGGTCGATGGCGTCGGGGGTCGGCGGCAGCATGATCGGGACGTCGAGACGCTGCTCGACGGCGGTGTAGAACTCCACGTTGACTGCCGAGAGGTTCTTGACGTCCAGGGCGTACCCGAGGCCCATCGCCAGGCCGAGCCCGCCACGGGCGATCGCCAGCACGATGTCGGGCTCGTAGCCCGACTCGGCCACCTGGTGGGCCAGGTCGCGCACCGCCGTGCCGAACAACTCGTAGGTCAGGACCTCGCGCTCTTCGCTCTCCGCCACCGGGCCATCATGGCAGCGGTCCGGCGGTGGTGGTCAGGGTGCTGCCGCCCGGCGGCGGTACGTCGTTCACCAGGGGTCGGCGCCGTCGAGCCCGTCGGGCTCGTCACGCCCGGAGGAGGCGAGCTCCTCGCGCACCACGGCGTAGGCGGTCCCGGCCGGGAAGCCCTTGCGGGCCAGCATGCCGACCAGGCGCCGGGTCGCGGTGGTGTCGTCGACGCGGCTCAGCGTCCGGAGCTTCTTGCGGACCAGGCGCCGGGCGACCTCGGTCTCCTCGTCGGGGTCGATCTCGTCGAGGGCCTCGCGCGCCCCCTCGTCCTCGACGCCCTTGCGGCGCAGCTCCTGGGCGAGCGCTCGCCGAGCCAGGCCCTTGCCCTGCTGACGGCCCGAGACCCACGACCGCGCGAACGCGGCGTCGTCGACCAGCCCGACCTCCTCGAACCGGTCGAGCAGGGGTGCCGCGACGTCGTCGGGCACCTGCTTGCTGCGCAGCTTGTCGCTCAGCTCCTGCCGACTGCGGGCCCGGCCGGTGAGCTGGTCGAGGAGGATGGTGCGGGCGACCTGCTCGGGGTCGGCCGCAGGAGGCTGGGCCGCCCGGTCCTCCGGTGGGGGCCCCGACCGACGGCGCGACCGGCCGCCTCCCCGAGCGCCCGTGGAGCGCCCGGACCGCGCCGGTCGCTCGCGCTCGGTCGCGGGAGCCGACCGGCGCACCCAGGCGGCGACGCCGTCGTGGACGTCGCCGGCCCAGGGGTCGTCGGTCGCCTCCCGCGATGCGGGCTGACCTGCCGAGCCGTGCGGCTCAGAAGTCATCGACACCGATCGGCTCGTCGGAGAGGTCGTCCTCGACGCTGGGCACGACGCCGAGCTTCTCGAGGATCTTCTTCTCCAGCTCGTTCGCGAGGTCGGGGTTGTCGCGCAGGAAGCCGCGCGCGTTCTCCTTGCCCTGGCCGAGCTGGTCGCCCTCGTAGGTGTACCAGGCACCGGCCTTGCGGACGAGGCCGCACTCGACGCCCACGTCGATCAGGCCGCCCTCGCGGGAGATGCCCTTGCCGTACATGATGTCGAACTCGGCCTGCTTGAACGGCGGGGCGACCTTGTTCTTGACGACCTTGACCCGGGTGCGGTTGCCGACCATGTCGGTGCCGTCCTTGAGGGTCTCGATGCGGCGCACGTCGAGGCGGACCGAGGAGTAGAACTTCAGCGCCCGACCACCGGTGGTGGTCTCCGGCGAGCCGAACATGACGCCGATCTTCTCGCGCAGCTGGTTGATGAAGATCGCGGTCGTGCCGGCCTGGTTGAGGGCGCTGGTCATCTTGCGCAGCGCCTGGCTCATCAGGCGGGCCTGGAGGCCGACGTGGCTGTCGCCCATCTCGCCCTCGATCTCCGCGCGCGGCACCAGGGCGGCCACGGAGTCGATGACGATCAGGTCGAGCGCACCGGAGCGGATCAGCATGTCGGCGATCTCGAGCGCCTGCTCACCGGAGTCGGGCTGGGAGACCAGCAGGGCGTCGGTGTCGACGCCGAGGTTCTTGGCGTACTCCGGGTCGAGGGCGTGCTCGGCGTCGATGAACGCCACGATGCCGCCGGCGGCCTGGGCGTTGGCCACCGCGTGCAGCGCGACGGTGGTCTTACCGGAGGACTCCGGTCCGTAGATCTCCACCACGCGGCCGCGCGGCAGGCCGCCGAGGCCGAGCGCGACGTCGAGGGCGATCGCCCCGGTGGGGATCACCTCCAGGGGGGCCCGGGTCTCGTCGCCCAGGCGCATCACGGAGCCCTTGCCGTACTGCTTTTCGATGTTCAGCAGCGCGGTCTCGAGGGCCTTGTCGCGGTCTCCACCAGCCATGTCGGTCAGTCCTTCGCAGTCGTCGGTGCGCCGGCCGGAGGCCGTCGCTGGGTGCGGTCGGGTGTGTCGTCCTTCGTCGTGATGGGACGCTAGACCGGACCGCCGACAACGCGCTCCCGTCACGGGAGCGGGCTGTGGAGAACCCGGCTGCAGCACCTCCGGACGGACACCAGCGTAGGCGAACACCTGTTCGAAGCGAGCACCGACACGCGGCGTGTCGCGGGCCCGGCGCGCCGGGCGCTCAGGCCTCGAGCGGGAGCCGCACCGAGAACCGGCAGCCGGGGTCGACGTTGGCGACGTCGACCACCCCGTGGTGCGCCTCCACGATGCCTCGCACGATGGCCAGTCCCAGCCCCGCACGAGCGCCACCGGGTCCGCGGACGGGCTGCGCGTCGACCACCGTGGCACCCGGCGTCCGGGCCGAGGAGCCGGTCCAGGCGACGTCGAACACGCGCTCCAGGTCCTCCTCGGCGATGCCTCCGCAGCCGTCGGTCACGCTGAGCACCGCGTGGCCGTCGCGCACCTCGCCGCGGATCACGACCTGGCCGCCGGGCGGCGTGTGTCGCACGGCGTTGGTGACCAGGTTGCCGAGCACCCGGGTCAGCCCGTCGGCGTCGGCGTCGACCACCAGGCCGGCGGCGACGGAGCCGGAGACGTCCACGCCGCGGGTCGCGGCCACCGGCTCGGCCGTCGCGAGCGCCTCGCTGACGAGGTCGCCCAGGTCGACGGGCCTCCTGTCGACCACCAGCACGCCGGCGTGGATCCGGGACAGCTCGAACAGGTCGTCGACCATCCGGCTGAGCCGGTCGACCTCGCCCCGGATGCGCGCGGCGTACCGGGTGGGGTCGGCGGCGACGCCGTCCTCCAGCGCCTCGCTCATCGCGCGCAGGCCGGCCAGCGGCGTCCGCAGGTCGTGCGACACCCAGGAGACCAGCTCGCGCCGCGCCTCCTCGAGGCGGACCTCGCGCTCGCGGGCGGCCTCGAGACGCACCTGCATGGCGGCGATCTCCTCGGCGAGCTGGCGCAGCTCGGCCGGGCCGCGCATGCCGCCCTCGACCCGCTCGCCCGCGCCCACCCGGCGTACGTCGTCGCGCACGGCGTCGACCCAGCGCACGATCGCCACGCCCAGCACCCCGGCCGCGAGCAGGGCGAAGAGCCCCGCACCGACCGAGACGAGCGTGAGGACGCCGAGGTCGTGCTCGGAGATGAACATCTTGCGGGCCACGCCCAGCACGCCGGCCAGGAAGGCCAGCACCGCGACCAGCGCGACCAGCGCGACCTGCCAGGCCAGGGAGCGGCGGCGCAGCAGGACGCCTAGCACGAGACCGGCGGCGCCGACGGCGAGGGCCCAGGTCAGCGCGGTGCGGAGGATGTCGAGTTGCTCGGTGTTCACGCGGACTCCCAGCGGTAGCCGACGCCCCAGACGGTCGCGAGGCGGACGGGCCGGGCGGCGTCGTCCTCGACCTTCTCGCGCAGCCGGCGCACGTGCACCGTAACCGTCGAGTGGTCGCCGAAGGTCCAGCCCCACACCTGCTCCAGCAGCTGGTCGCGGGTGTGGGCGGTGCCGGGGTGGGTGACCAGGAAGTGCAGCAGGTCGAACTCGCGCACGGTCAGGCCGAGGTCGACTCCCCCGCGCGTGGCGGCGCGGCGGTCGGGGTCGACGACGAGGTCGCCGTCGGTGACCGGCCCGCGGGCGGGTGCGGACGGCTCGGCCCGGCGCAGGACCGACCCGACCCGCAGCGCGAGCTCGCGCGGGCTGAACGGCTTGCTGACGTAGTCGTCGGCCCCCAGCTCGAGCCCGGCGACCCGGTCGACCTCGGCGCCCAGCGCCGTCAGCATCACCACGGGTACGTCGGGGCGCTCACCGGCGCGCAGGCGGCGCAGCACCTCGAGCCCGTCGATGCCGGGCAGCATGATGTCGAGCACGACCAGGTCGGAGGGGTCCTCGCGCTGGAGGCGCAGCGCCTCCTCGCCGTCGCCGGCCTCCCGTACGTCGTGGCTGTGCGCGCGCAGGTAGGACACCACCACCTCGCGCACCGTCGCGTCGTCGTCGACCACGAGCACCTGTGCCACGTCAGGCATCCTCCCCGGTCGCCGCGTCGCGGTCGCGCTCCCCCGCCCGCAGCCGCAGCACCGTCCACACCAGCACGACGGCCAGACCGGCGACCACCAGGCCACCCCACCCCAGCCAGTAGTCGCGGTCGAGCAGCGTCGGGTTGTCCTCGCGCCGGCCCCAGCCGCCGAGCACCGGCACGGCCCACACGGTGACCGAGCCGAGCACGAGAGCCACCGCGGCGGCGGGCGTGCGGGCGGCGTACGGGAGCCGGGGCAGGACGAGCACGGCGAGCAGCAGCGCGAGCGGCGCCAGCACCCCGTCGTGCAGGACCACGCCACCGGCGACCCAGAGCAGCACCGGCACCAGGTCGTCGGTGCGCTCGAGGAGCAGCAGCGCGCCGTACAGGCCGGCGAGCACGCCGACCGCGCCGATCAGCAGCCGGGCCGTCACGTCGCCACCTCCAGCCGGGTGACCCACTTGGTCTGCAGCACGCCGGGGCGGTTGGGGGCGATGACCCGGCAGGGGAAGCCGTGGTCGAGGTCGAGGGTCTCGCCGTTGACGGCGAGGGCGAGCAGGGTGCGGTCGTCCTCGACGAACTGCGCCTGCAGGGTGGTCGTCGCGAACGCCCCGCGGGTCTGCAGCGAGCGGACGACGACGTCGGCCCCGGACGGACGGTCGACCTGCGCGAGGAGGTCGACCATGCGTACGCCGGTCCAGGTCGCGCTCGCGCTCCAGCCCTCGACGCAGGCGATGGGCAGGGTCTCCTCGTGCTGCGGGAGCGCCAGGAGGTCGTCGCGGGTCAGCGTCACCTCACGCCCGGCGTGGACCAGCACCAGGGTGTAGTCGGGGGCGTCGGCGAGGCCGAGGACGCCCGCGGCCTGGGCGCTGCGGTTGACCGGCAGGCCCTGCGGCCCCTCGCCGGTGCGGACGGCCAGCACCGAGACGCGGCGCAGCCAGGGCACGGTCGCCCCGGCGGTGGCGAGCACGGCGACGCCGGCCGCGACGCCCGTCGTACGCAGGAGGCCGCGGCGCGACAGCGACCCCTCCGCGACGGCCTCGGGCCGGTCGAGCGCGGTGTCGTCGACGTCGCGTCCGAGTGCCGCCCGGATGGTGGGGAGCTTGACCGCGACGTGCACGACGAGCGCCCCGATCGCGATCCAGGCGCCGGCGTAGTGGGCGGGGCGGAAGCTGAAGGGCGGGTACCACTGGGTGACGTTGACCAGGCCCGTGGCGAGCTGGAACACCGACGCGCCCACCAGCACGCCGATCGACGCACGCTCGAGCAGCTCCAGGGTCAGGGCCGGGAGCGCGCGCGGCGGGCGGCCGAAGAGCTTCGGGTAGACGGTCCAGAGCTTCACCAGCAGCAGCGGCACGCAGACGTAGCCGGTGACGACGTGGAGGCCCTGGGTGAAGCGGTAGCCCCACGCCGGCGACGTCGGGAACGGAACGAGCGGGTCGGTGGTCTGCGCCCAGTGGCTCACCAGGCCGGTGAGGAAGCAGACGGCGAAGCTGATGCCGAGCCAGAGCCCGACCCGCGACGCCACGGCCGGGCTGTGCAGCCGGGAGGTGAAGTCGTCCTCGCGGGGGACGCGGACGTCGGCGGGGCTCACCACGACGACCCCGAGGGTACGACGACCTCGCCGAGCACCGCGACCGGGCGGCCGGGGCCGACCTCGACCTGTTCGTGCACGGCCAGCCCGGCGCCGGTGGCCAGGGCGCCGACGTCGTCGACGGAGACCACCGACCAGCGGAACGGCTTGCTGCGGGCGGCCGCGAGCCCGGACGCGGGCTCGAGGGCGGCCCAGCTGGTGCCGGACGGCGTGCCGGCCGGGGCGAGCTCGACGACGACGCGGCCGCGCGGGTCGAGCACCTCGCGGACCCGGCGCAGCAGGGCGACCGGGTCGCCGCCGATGCCGACGTTGCCGTCGGCCAGCAGCGCGGTGCGCCACCGGCCCTCCCCGGGCAGGGACCCGAAGACGTCGCGGCGCAGCGCGGACGCGCCGCGGTCGCGGGTGAGCCGCACGGCCTCGCCGACGACGTCGATGCCGAGCGAGACCTGCCCGCGCTCCGACAGCGCGGCGCACAGCCGGCCCGGGCCGCAGCCGACGTCGAGGGTGGCCCCGCGGCAGAGGTCGAGCAGCGCCTCGTCGGCGGCGTCCGGGTCGCGGGTCCAGCTGCCGACCGGGAGGTCCTGGACGGACCCGTCGGCGCCGACGACCCGGTACGGCTCGCCGCGCAGGGCGCGGCCGAAGGCGTGGGAGAAGGACGGTCGGGTGCTCACGAGACCACTCCCCTGCGGCAGGTGGCCCAGGCTGCGGCGAACCGGGTGCCGGGCGCGGCGGCCGCCACCAGGTCCGCGTCGGCGGCAGTGTCGACGTCGAGGAGCGGCCCGGTCGCGGCGACGGTGAACCCGGCCGCCACGAGCGCGTCACGCGTGTCGTCGTGCGTCGACTCCGTCGACATCGGCACGCCGGCCAGCGGTGCGGCCGCCGCGGGGTCGGTGCGGGCGAGCACCCACCAGCCGCCGTCGTCGGCCGGGCCGAGCACGGTGTCGGCGGCTTCGAGCCCGGCGGCCGCGGCGTGCAGGTGCTCGGCGGTGGCCTGGGGGGTGTCCATGCCGACCTGGACGACCGGGCCGGGGCCGGCGTCGAGGTGGGCCCGCACCAGGCGCTCGGCGAAGCCGTCGCCGACCTGCGGCACGACGGTGCAGCCCGCGAGGGCGGTGCGCAGGTCGTCGGCACGGGCGCCGGCGGCGAGGTCTCCGGTGAAGGACACCACGACCCGGTCCCGGTGCTCGGCCCCGACGGCCGCCACGGCGGCGTCGAGGGTGTCGAGCAGCGCCGCGGCGGCGCAGTCGGCTGCGGCTGGGTCGCCGACGCTCGCGGCGAGGCGGGTCTTGGCCAGGCCCGGCACGGGGCTCTTGGCGACCACGAGGACCTTCACGCGACCTCCCTCCCGGTGGGCGTGCGCGTCGCCGCCTCGGCGGCGACACGGGCCCGGGTGCGCCGCAGCGCGCGGGAGAAGTCCCGGGCGGTGCGGACGGTGCCGCGTACCGAGCCGGAGACCTTCGAGCGGGTGCCCTCGGCGCGCGGCCGGTAGGCGACGTCGCGCTCGGAGACCCGCCAGCCGGCGAGGGTGGCCCGCTGGAGCAACTCGACCGGGTAGCCGAAGCGGCGGTCCTCGACGCCGAGGTCGAGCAGCGCCTGTCGGCGAGCGACCCGCATCGGGGCGATGTCGTGCGCGGCCATGCCGATGCGACGGCGGAGCCAGGCGACGACGAGCGCGTTGCCGGCGCGGGCGTGCCACGGCCAGGTTCCGCGGCCGGCCGGGCGGCGACGTCCGACGGCCAGGTCGGCCCGCCCGCTGCGGACGTCCTCCAGGAGCGGCAGCAGGTCGGCGGGGTCGAACGAGCCGTCGCCGTCCATGAACGCCACCAGCTCCGCGGTGGCCGCCTCCAGACCGGCGTGCACCGCTGCGCCGTACCCGGGGACGGACTCGGTGACGACCGTCGCGCCCAGGCGCCGAGCGACGGCTGCGGTGTCGTCGGTGGAGCCGTTGTCGACGACGACCACCCGGACGCCCGCGGGCACCTCGGGCAGCAGGGTGGCCAGCGCGGGCCCCTCGTCCTTGCAGGGCAGCACGAGGTCGCAGAGGACCTCGTCGTGGGGGTCGGGCATGGCACGAACGTACTGATCCCCGACCCTCCGGCGGGGTGACGAGCGCTTACGAAGTCGTGACGCCGGCGCCCGACCACCCCCGTGGTCGTGCTCCGCGGGGTGCGCTCTGCCTACTGTCGGGGCGTGACCGCGACCGAGGTGGCCCCCGAGGCCGCGCCGCAGGCCCGCGCCCCCTGGGTCGGCCTGGTCGGCGGGCTGCTCCTCGTCGTGGTCTCGATGACGCTGCCCCGGCTGCTCGACTGGCAGGTCTACGCCCGCGCCGACCCCGAGGAGCACGGCACGGTCGAGCCGCTGCACGGGTTCTGGGACCCGCAGTGGTTCGGGCCGGGCACCGTGCCGGCACTGCTGCTCGCCGTCGCGGGGGTGGTGTGGGGGCCGCGGCTCGCCGCGCGGCTGCCGTGGCGCGGCCTGCTGCTGACGACGTACGCCGTGGGGCTGGCGTGGATGCTCTCGCTTGCGCTCACCGACGGTCGCGACGGCGTGTCGCACGTGCTGGCGAACCCGTACGAGTACTTCGACACCGCGCTCGCCACCGACGACGTGCCCGCTGCTCTGCGGGAGTACGTCGAGCGGATCCCACGCGACCACCCCGACAACTGGCCCACGCACGTCGCCGGCCACCCACCGGGGGCCCTGCTCGTCTTCGTGGCGATGGTGCGGCTGGGCCTCGACACCACCTGGACCGCCGGGCTCGCGGTGACCGTGCTGGCAGCGCTGGCCGCACCGCTCGTGCTGGTCACCCTGCGCGCCCTCGACGCCGAGGCGGCCGCGCGGCGGGCGGCACCGTTCCTCGCGCTCAGCCCGGCCGCGATCTTCATGTGCGTGTCGGCGGACGGGATGTTCGCCGCGTTCGCGGCGGGCGGGCTGGCGGCGCTGGCACTGGCGGCGACCGCGCGTCGGCGTGGTCGGTCCTCCGCTGTCCTGCTGGGGTGGTCGGTGCTCGCCGGGCTCGTGCTCGGCTGGTGCGTGATGTCGTCCTACGGGCTCCCGTTGCTCGGCCTGCTGGCGCTCGCGGTGCTCCTCGCAGCACGCGGCTCGTGGTGGCCGCTGCCGGTCGCGGCGGCGGCGGCGCTGGCTGTCGTGGTCTCGTTCGTGCCGTTCGGGTACTCCTGGTTCGAGGCCTACCCCGTCCTCAAGGACCGCTACTGGGACGGCCTTGCCAGCGACCGGCCCGGCACCTACTGGACCTGGGGCAACCTCGGCGCGCTGCTGCTCTCCGGTGGCCCGCTGCTCGCCGCCGGTGTCGCGACCGTGCTGGTCCTGCTCTGGCAGCGGCGTCGTACGGCGTCCGCGCTCCACCCTGCGTTGGTCCTCCCCCTCGCCGCGCTGCTGACCGTGCTCGTCGCGACCGCCTCGCAGATGAGCCGCGCCGAGGTCGAGCGGATCTGGCTGCCGTTCATCCCCTGGCTGACGGTCTCCGTCGCCGTCCTGCCTCCGAGGTGGCGGGCGTGGGGGCTGGGGCTGCAGGTCCTCGCCGCGCTCGTGGTGGAGACGCTGCTCTACACGAGCTGGTGAGCCCCGCCCCGGACCAGCCGGTTGAGCCCGGCCGAGCGCCAGACGGCTCCGGTGGTTGAGCCCGACCGAGCGCCAGCGCCCTCCGGTGGTTGAGCCCGACCGAGCGCCAGCGAGGGAGGAAGTCGAAACCCCGGACGGCCGACCGCGAACCGCATCCACGACCAGCCCTCGAGCCAGCGCCGACTGTCGGTGGTCACACCTACAATCAGGACATGCGAAAAGCGCTCCTGACCTGTGACAACGAGCCGACTCCCGTCGGTCTCGTCGCTGCCGTCAGGGCTGCCGCTGAGGTCAAGAAGCAGGCCGCACTGACCGAGGCGTACGCCGTTCTGGAGTGGGTCGCTGCCCGTCAGCTCCCCGAGGACCGCGCGGCCGACGAATGCTCCGACGAGCACCTCGACCAGATGGCCAAGGACCGCTTCGGGTCCCAGGCGCTCCACCTCGCCGGACCAGGTGCCCCGGTGGTCGAGGAGGACGAGGCCTACGAGATCGCCGCCGCCCTCGGCCCGTCCCGCCAGTCCGGGTCGCGGTACGTCGGTGAACTCATCGAGCTCCGCTACCGCCTGCCCCGCATCTGGTCGCGCGTGACCGCGCTCGACCTCCCGCTGTGGAAGGCGAGGAAGATCGCCGCCGCGACCTGCACGCTCCCCGAGGCAGGTGCGGCGTACGCCGACCACCAGCTCGCCTGGGCCGCCGCCCGCACCACGCTCGCGCAGATCGACCGCACCGTCGACGAGGCCCTTGTGCGGTTCGCACCCGACCTGCTGCCCGAGGACCCGTCGGACCACCGCGACGTGATCGTCGACCTCGACCAGGCCAAGCACGGTCTGGTGTCCATCGACGCGCTGCTGGACCTGGACGACGCCCTCGACCTCGAGGACGCCCTGCGCGCCGGCGCCGCCGCACTCAAAGAAGTCGGCTCCGACGACCCGCTCGGCGTCCGCCGCGCCAAGGCCCTCGGTGACCTCGCCCGCGGACAGGGAGCGTTGGACCTTCAGCAGGAGCGCCGCCCGCTCGTGGTCAACGTGGTCAACGGCGCTGCGACCTGCGAGGCGTTCGTCCGCCCCGGCCTGCCCGTCACCGTGAGCGTCGACCAGGTGCGTGACTGGTGCACCTCGGCGACCAAGGTGACCGTGCGGGAAGTCATCGACCGGGCCGCCGACTACTCGACCGACTCCTACACGCCGACCGAGAAGCTCGCAGCCCAGGTCCGCTGGCTGCATCCGACATGCGTGTTCCCAAACTGCAGTCGGGCGGCCGAGCGCTGCGACCTCGACCACATCGAGCCCTACGCCGACGGCGGACCTACCTCGACGAAGAACCTCGCGCCGCTGTGCAGGCGTCATCACCGGATGAAGACCCACGCCCGCTGGCGCTACCGACGCAGACCCGACGGAGTCTTCGCGTGGACCGGCCCCATGGGCCAGGTCTTCACAGTCGACGACCGCCCCACCCCACCGGACGTCGAGTAACCCCGTACGTCGAGTAGCCCGGCCCCGAGGAACGAGGGACCGGGCATATCGAGACAGGGAGGATGTGTTCACCCGGTTCCGGGGTCTGACTTGTATCGAGAGGGCACCACCGACGGCAAGAACCCCCGCGAGATCCGCCGCTGCCTCAAGCGCTACATCGCCCGCGACCTCTACCGAATCCTCGAAAACCCACCCCGAGCACCCCTTGACCAGACATAGGAGCGTCCCAGGGAGCGGATCAGCGACCGCGACCACCGTGGTCACCCGCTCCGGTCGGCTCACCGCGTCTCGGTACGGCACTCCGCTCGTGCCTCGCTCCGCACCTACTCGACGACCGGGCCGAGCACCGTCCCTCGCTCCGCACCTGCTCGACGACCGGGCCGAGCCTGTCGCTCGCTGCATACCTGCTCGACGGCGGGAAGAGTCAGGCGCGCAGCGGGGCGGTGGCGAAGGCGCGGAGGCCGTCGTCCGGCAGCACCTCGGCGCGGAAGCCCAGTCCGGCCGCCGCGCCCTCGGGGGAGGCGACGATGTGCCGGACGTCGCCGAGGCGGTAGCCGCCGGTGACCTCCGGCTCGAGGTCGCTGCCGGTGCCGGCGGCGACCTGGCGGGCGACGTCGAGGATCGAGACTGGGTGGCCTGAGCAGACGTTGTAGGCGGCGTACTGCTCGTCGGGGCCGGCGACGACCTGCTCCAGCGCGAGCAGGTTGGCGCGGGCCACGTCGGAGACGTGCACGAAGTCGCGCATCTGGGCGCCGTCCTCGTAGACCGTCGGCGCCTCGCCGCGCTCCAACGACGAGCGGAACATCGCCGCCACCCCGCTGTACGGCGTGTCGCGGGGCATCCGCGGGCCGTAGACGTTGTGGTAGCGCAGCGCGACCGCCGACGACGCCGCCTGCCGCACCCACGCCGAGGTCAGGTGCTCGGTGGCGACCTTGCTGGCGGCGTAGCTGCTGCGCGGGTCGAGCCGGGCGTCCTCGTCGACGGTCTCCCAGCCGAGCGCCCGGTCGCAGGTCGGGCAGTGGTTGTCGAAGTCGCCGGCGTCCAGCGCGGCGACGGTGCGCGGCGGCGGCGCGACGACGCCGTGCTCGGGGCAGGCGTAGCGACCCTCGCCGTAGACGACCATCGACGAGGCGACCACGAGGCGGCGTACGCCGGCCGCGTGCATGCCGGCGAGCAGCGCGGCCGTGCCCAGGTCGTTGTGACCGGCATACGCCGGCAGGTCGGCCGGCGACACGCCCGCGCCGACCATCGCGGCCTGGTGGCACACCGCGTCGGCGCCGCGCAGCACTGCGGCCCACTCGGGCGAGGTCGCGGCGTCGCGGACGTCGAGCTGGTGGGTGCCGGCGGGCGGCTCGGCCTCGCCGTGCGCGGCGGGCAGCATCAGGTCGACCGGGACGACCTCGTGCCCGGCCGTGCCCAGCGCGTCGGCGATCGCGCCGCCGATGAACCCGGCCGAGCCGGTCAGGACGACGCGCATCAGGAGCCCGGGAGGGCAGGCACGTCGTAGGTGAGCTCCATGCCGTCGGCCCAGGTGGAGCAGGAACAGCCGTCGGGGTCGGGCAGCGCGGTGATGGCTTGCTCGAGCAGCCCGGTGAGGCGGTCGAGGTTCTGCTTGAAGAGCGCGAAGACCTCGTCCTGGCTGACCCCGCCGCCCGTCTCGGCACCGGCGTCCATGTCGGTGACGAGTGCGATCGGGGCGTAGCAGGTGCGCATCTCGCGAGCCAGTGCTGCCTCGGGCGCGCCGGTCATGTTGACCAGCGTCCAGCCCTCCTCGGCGAAGTTGCGCGACTCGGCGCGGGTCGAGAACCGCGGCCCCTCGATGACGACCATGGTGCCGCCCTGCTTCACGTCGTCGGCGGCGCCCGCCAGCGCGGCGGAGACGCCCGCGCAGTAGGGGTCGGCGAACGGGAGGTGGCAGCCGCCGTGCTCGACGAACGAGCCGATCCGGCGGAACGTCCGGTCGACGAGCTGGTCGGGCACCACCAGGTCGCCCGGCTCGACCTCCGGCCGCAGGCCACCCACCGCGCACGGGGCGAGCACCTGGCGCACGCCGAGGGAGCGCAGCGCCCAGGCGTTGGCGCGGAACGGGATCACGTGCGGCGGGTAGCGGTGGTCCTTGCCGTGCCGCGGCACGAACGCCACCCGTCGTCCGGCGACCTCGCCGAGCGCGATCGGCGCCGACGGGGCGCCGTACGGCGTCTCGACCTCCACCTCCTCGACGTCGTCGAGGAAGGAGTAGAAGCCGCTGCCGCCGATGACGGCGACCTCGGCCGTCGGGGTCCCTGCGCTCATGGGTCCGACCCTAGCCACGTGCCCGGTCACCCCGAGGGGCGCGGCTCAGCGCTCGCGGTCGGGGAGCTCCAGGTCGGCCCAGACGGCGCGCCACACCGTCTTGGGGTCCTCGCCCGCGTCGAGCGCCTGCTGGGGCGTGCGACCGCCGAGGTCGCGCAGCACCTGCGTGCTTGCCCAGACGTGGTCGTAGCCGGACCCGAGCGCGGACTCCATCCGCGCCCAGAACTCCGTGTGCCGCAACGCGGTCCCCCTCGGTGCTCGGTGCGTCAGTCAGGTCGTCGTACGGCGGCCACCATCAGCCACCGCTCCCCGCGCAGCCCGTCGCCGTCACCGGTGTCGACGACGTCCCACCCGGCGCCGTCCAGCACGTCGACGAGCGCCGGGGGCCGCCAGTAGGTGAACCACCGCGGGCTGTCGATGCTGCCATGGCTGCTGAAGCCGCCGCCGTCGCCCTCCTTGAGCGACAGCCGCAGCACGCCGCCCGGACGCACCACGCCGTGCAGGCGTGCGAGCACGGTCGGCAGGTCGTCGCGCTGCACGTGCAACAGGCAGGCGTTGGCCCACACCCCGTCGTACGGCGCCCCGTCGCGTGCGGCGTCGGCGAGCACGTTGTCGGGCGAGGTCAGTGGGTCGAGCACGTCGGCGTCGTGACCGGCGGCCCGGAGCCGCTCGACGAACCCGGGCGCCACGTCGGTGCGGTGCACGGACAGCCCGCGCTCCTCCAGGAGCAGCGCGTCGCGGCCGCCGCCGGAGCCGATCTCCAGCACCCGCGCACCGGCGCCGAGCCGGGCCGCGAGGTCGTCGAGCGTCGCGAGCACCCGGTCGGTCGCGGCCTGCGTGCCGCCGGCGTACGCCTCCGCGCCCTGGGAGTACACCGCCCGGGTGGCTGCCGTGCGGACGTCCCACTGGTGGTGGACCACGTCGTGCAGGTGGTAGCGGGCCAGGCTGGCGATCGTGAACGCGCTGCCGTTGCTGCGCAGGCCCGGACGGTCGAGCGCGTCGTCGGGCACCGCGTCGTACGCCGCCGTCACGGCCTCCGCGGCCGCGGCCAGGTCGGCGGCGACCACGGCCGGGTCCTGCTCGAAGTAGCGCTCCTCGACGGCGGTGGCGTCCTGGTCCCAGTTGGGGAACTGCGGGGCGTCGTGCTCCATCATCAGCGCGAGCCGCTCGGTGAAGGTGCGGTGCACGTCGCGGACGTGGGCGGCGTACTCCAGCGGCGACCAGGTGAGCGGGTCGGGCCGGACCGCTGCGTCGGGTGCGGCGAGCACGGCCCGCCACAGCGGCACGCCGGCCCGCAGCTCACGCGCCACGTCGGCCGGGGTCTGGTCACCCGCGGCGAACCCGCAGTCGTCGCACGGCCGCTCCAGCACCCAGGTCCAGTCCTTGGAGTCCGGTGCGGCGGGGGCGAGGTCGAGGGGCGGGGGCGCGGGCGTGCTCATGCGGCCGATCCTCGCCCGCGCGCACCGCCCGGACCAGCGGGATCCGGACAACCCTGCGCGACATCCGGACGTGTCCGGGCCCGACCGGCGGCGACGGCCGAGATCACGTCAGCAGCAGCCTGTCGAGCCGCCGACCGACGATCGCCAGGCCGATGCCGCCCATGGCGAGGAGGTAGACCACCGAGATCGCCGACTCGACGCCGACGTTGCCGGTGCAGAGCTCGCGGCACAGCACCACGCCGCGGTAGAGCGGGGTGCACTCCACCACCCAGCGCAGCACGCCGTCGTAGGCGGTGACCGGGAAGAACGTCGCGGAGAACAGGAAGAGCGGCACCTGGACGAGGGTGACCTTCTCGAAGTCCTGCCAGGAGGTGAACCACGTCGTCCAGGCCATCGCCGCTGCGCTGAACGCGAAGCCGATGAGCAGCGCCGCCGGCAGCGCCAGCAGCGCCCACCACGACGAGAGGTAGCCCATCACCAGCATCACCAGGAGGAACGCCGCGGAGTAGGACCCGCCGCGCAGCTGGCCCCAGATGACCTCGCCGCGCGCGACGTCGTCGGTGACCATCGGCGTCGCGAGCACGGAGTCGTAGAGCCGCTGGTGCTTGAACTTGAAGAAGAAGTTGAAGCAGGAGTCGAGCAGCGCGCCGTTGAAGGCCGACGCCGCGAGCATGCCGGGCGCGACGAACTCGGCGTACGGGACCTCCTGGCCGTGGTAGGTGAACGACTCGATGAGCGCGCCGACGCCGATGCCGATCGAGAACAGGTAGAAGACCGGCTCGAGGAAGCCGGTGAGGAAGAGCTTCCAGGCGCCGCGGTAGGTGATCGCGTTGCGCTCGACCAGCAGCAGCGTCGCCTGGACCGACGTCAGCGGGGCGACGGTCAGCCGGTCGGTCGGGGTCGTGGCGCTCACCAGGCCATCCGCCTCTCCAGTCCGGTGACGGCCCAGCGGACGCCGACCGCGGTGACCACGAGCAGCACCGCGAGGTTGAGCAGCGCGACGGGGCCGTCGACGGTGTCGAGGCACAGCATCCGGGACAGGTGGACGCCGTGCCACAGCGGCGTGAGCTGCGCCAGCCGCTCCCCCACCGGTCCGAGGTTGGCGACCGGGAAGAACGCCCCGCTGAACAGGAACATCGGGAAGACCACGAGCCGGAACAGCACGCCGAACGCCGCGTCGGTGGTGATCCGGCAGGAGTAGCCGTACATCAGCGATCCGAAGCAGATGCCGGTGAGCGCCTGCACCCCCAGCCCGAGCAGCGGGCCCCACCAGGTGGCGTAGACGCCGAACGGCGCGGTGACCACGACGAAGACGGCGCAGATGAGGGTGATCCGCACCGTCACGCTCACCAGGTGCGCGAGCGCGACCTGGCGCACCGTCAGCGGGGTGGCGACCATCGAGTCGTAGACGCGGTTCCACTTGAAGTTGGAGAACACCGGCCACGACGTCTCGGCCATCGCGGTCTGCATCGCGTGCGCGGCCACCAGGCCGGGCACGATGAACGCCAGGTAGGTCGGCGCACCCTCGAGCCGGTCGGGGTCGCCCTCAATGAAGCCGCCGAGCAGGACGCCCATCGCGAGCACGTAGAAGATCGGTGACAGGAACGCCGAGACCACCGAGCCGCGCCAGGTGCGCAGGGACGCGGTGACCCAGTAGTCGCTCAGCCGGCCGAGTGCGGTGAGGGTGCCCAGGGCCCCGCCCGGGGACCCGCCCGGGATCCCGCTGCCGGCGGGCACGTCGGTGCTCGTCATCAGTCGACCAGGGTGCGGCCGGTGAGGCGGAGGAAGACGTCCTCCAGCGTGCTGCGGCGCACCAGGGTCGCCACCGGGTGCAGGCCGCGGGCGTGCACGCCCTCCAGCACCGTGTCGCCGTCGGCGGCGTAGACCAGGAGCCGGTCGGGCAGCACCTCGACCCGGTCGCCGAGGTCGGCGAGCTGCTCGGCGTACCGCTCGTGCGGGTTGACCGCGTCGGCGGCGGTGTCGGCGGACCCGAACCGGACCTCGGCCACCTCGCGGCTGGAGTGCTCGGCGATCAGCGCGGCCGGCGATCCCTCGGCGGCGATGACGCCGCCGTCCATCACCACCAGCCGGTCGCAGAGCTGCTCGGCCTCGTCCATGTAGTGGGTGGTGATGACCAGGGTGACGCCGGAGCTCTTGAGCCGGAACAGCTGGTCCCAGAGCAGGTGGCGCGCCTGCGGGTCGAGCCCGGTGGTCGGCTCGTCGAGCAGCAGGAGCTCGGGGCGGTTGACCAGGCTGCGGGCGATGGTGAGCCGACGCTTCATGCCGCCGGACAGGTCGTCGACCTTGGCCTTCGCCTTCTCGGTGAGGTTGACCAGCTCGAGCAGCTCGTCGGCGCGGGCGCGTGCCTCGGCGCGGCCGATGCCGAAGTAGCGGGCGTAGATGACGAGGTTGTCGCGGACGTTGAGCTCGCTGTCGAGCGTGTCTGCTTGCGGGCACACGCCGATCCGGCCGCGGATCGCCGGCCCGTCGACGGCCGGGTCCATCCCGAGGATGCGCAGCTCGCCGTCGGTGGGCGGTGAGACCGCCGCGACCATCCGCATCGTCGAGGACTTGCCCGCACCGTTGGGGCCGAGGAAGCCGAAGGCCTCGCCCCGGCGCACGTCGAGGTCGATGCCACGCACCGCCTCGAACTCGCCGAAGGCCTTGCGCAGACCCCGTGCCGAGATCATGGAGTCGTTCACGTGCCGGGACTGTAGTGGCCCCCGCCGACGGCGGCACCCGGGTTTGCCGGCCAGGACCTTCGTCACCGATCCGCCGCCAGGTGTCCCGTCCGGGTCCCTCCCGTCCTCAGGACGAGGCCCGCACGGCCGATGGTGCAGGAGAGACCCACTCGGTACGGCGCAGTCCTGGGCGCCCGGGTCCGTCCGACCCGCCGTCGAACCACGAGGCACCCGATGCACCACCTCACCAGGCACCCCGCCAGCCACCCCGCCGGACACCTCCGTCCCACCGCCCACCGCCGTACGACGTGCGCCGCGGCCGCCGCGGGCCTGCTCGCCGCACCGGTGGTCACCACCGCCACCGCCGGCCGGGCCGAGGCCCGGCGCCGACGCCGTTCGCCGTTCCGCTGGGTCGACGTGCAGGGGCAGGAGCAGGGCACGGTCTACCTGGTCAGCGACCGCCGCGTGCGCGGTCGGCGACCGGTGGTCCTCTACCACCACGGGTTCGGCGCGACCGCCGACACCGTGCGGCGGCGTACCCACACGCCCGCCGAGCGTCGCCTGGTCGAGCGGCTCGCCGCGGCGGGCTACCTGGTGGTGGTCTCCGACTTCGGCGGCGACCTGTGGGGCAACGACCTCGACCACGCCTACCTCGACCAGGCGGTCGAGATCGCCCGCACCCGCGGCGGCCTGGGCGGCCCGGTCGCGCTGGTCGGCTCCTCGATGGGCGGAGCGGCAGTGCTGTCGTACGCCGCGCTGCACCGCGAGCGCGCCGCCGCGGTCGTCGCGCTGATGCCCGCGCTCGACCTCGACGCGATGCGCTGGCTGGGCGACGGGTCGCTCGACCGCGCCTTTGACGGCTCCTACGACGACCGCGTCGACGGACCGCGGCACAGCCCGCTGGTGATCGCCGAGCGCCCGGTGGCCAGCGGCATCCGCCTCCCGTGGACCAGCGGCTACACCGACCTGCCGGTGCAGCTGTGGTTCGGCACGGAGGACCGCATCGTCACCCCCGACTCCGTGGCGGCGTTCACGAGCGCGGTGCGCACCCGGGTCGGCGACCGGCTGGAGACGGTGGCGCTGCCCGGCGGGCACCAGCGGCGCACGTACGACGCGATCCGTCCGCGCCGGGTGGTGCGGTTCGTGCAGCGACACCTACCGACGCCCGGCACCGCCTGACACACACCGGGCCGAGCAGTCACCCGGACAGTCAGCCGAGCCGGACCGGCACGTCGCACGACGTCGCGGACCGCACGAACCCCAGCCGCGCGTTCGCGGCGAGCATCGGGGCGTTGCCGTCCATGTTCTGCGTGCTGAGCCGGGTGATGCCCCGCTCGACCATGCCGAGCGCCTGCGCCGCCTTGACCGCGACGGCCAGCCCGCGCCCCCGGTGCGAGGGCGAGACGCCGGTGAAGAAGGTCTTGGCCTCGTGCGCGACGCCCGGCCCGGGTCGCGGCGTCACCATCGTCAGCGCCACCGGCTGGTCGCCGTCGCGGGCCACGACCAGCTGCCAGTCGTCGGTGACCAGGCCGCGGAAGACCGCGAACGGCACCCGTCCCCCCGCCGTCGGCGGCGTCCGGCGCGTCGAGGAACCGCTCCTGGAAGTAGGCGTGCAGGCCCACCCAGGCGTCCTCGTCCAGGCCCGCGGGGTCGACGTGGCCGAGCGCGGTCCCGGGGCTGCGGCCCTGCCCCGCGACGTCGGCCAGCGCGGTGAGCCGCTCGCGCACGTCGGGTGCCGTCAGGTCGAGCGCCGACTCGTGGTGCCGGTCGGAGACCGCGAGCCCCCAGGCGCGCGTCGCCGCCTCGGCGGCGGGCTGGCCGTCGGCGTACTCGTAGACCAGGCCGGGCACCTCGCCGCGCGAGGCCTCCTCCAGTGCCGCCCGCAGGGCGGTGCCGACGCCGGTACGACACGCCTCCGGGCGCACGGCCAGCACGGCGGAGCCGTACCCGCCGACCGCCACCGGGCGCCGGATCGCCAGCCCCACCTGCACCTGGCAGCCGGTCCCCGGTCTCGCCGGCGGCGAGACGTTCCTCGTGCGCGGCGGACGCACCCGCGGCCGGCGCCCCGTCGTCGTCTACCACCACGGGTGGGCGGGCACCGCGCGACTGCTGCGCGACGACGCCCGCTGCGACCGGCAGCGCGAGGTCATCGAGGGCCTCGCCCGGGCGGGCTACCTGGTCGTCGTGGGCGACCTCGGCGGCAGCCTGTGGGGCAACCGGCGCAACCACCGCCTCATCACCGAGGCGGTCGACGTCGGTCAGCAGGAGGGCGGCACGCCCGGTCCGGTCGGCCTGGTCGGCACCTCGATGGGCGCGGCCGCCGTGCTGTCGTACGCCGTGCGCCGCCGCGGGCACGTCGGCGCCGTCGTGGGGCTGCTCCCGGCTGTCGACCTGAAGACCCTGCGCTGGGTCGGGCAGGGGTCGCTCGACCGGGCGTACGGCGGCCGCTACCGCGACGGCCAGGACGGCCCCCGGCACAACCCGGTCGTCATCGCGCGGGAGCCGCAGCCCGGCAAGCGCGACCGGGCCGGACGGACCGGCGGCTACAGCGGCCTGCCCGTGCAGCTCTGGTACGGCGACGCCGACACGGTCACCACGCCCGACACCGTCCGGACGTTCGTGACGCGGACCCGCGCACGCCAGGACGCCCGGGTCGACCTGCGGCGGCTGCGCGGCGGGCACGACGAGGAGACCATCGCCCGGATGCGCCCGCGGCTGATGGTGCAGCACCTGGACCGCCACCCGCGCTGACGCGGACCGCGGCTCACGACCAGGCGGCGACCTGCGCACGGGTCGGGTGGAACGGCACCACCCGCAGCCGCATCCCGGCCTCCTCGGGTGTGCGGTTGCCCTTGCGCTCGTTGCACGGCCCGCAGGCGGCGACGGTGTTGAGCCAGGTCCAGCCGCCCCCGCGCGAGCGCGGGAACAGGTGGTCGACGGTGTCGGCGTGGCCGCCGCAGTAGCCGCATCGGTGCCGGTCGCGGGCCAGCACCGCGCGCCTGGTGTAGCCGGCGGGCCGGTAGAGCCACTTGGTGGCGACGTAGCGCACCAGCCGCAGCGCACGCGGCCACTGGTAGGGCCCGATCATCCGCTCGCCGTGCGCCTCGTGGACGACCGCGACCTCGCGCACCAGCATCCGCACCGCGTGCTGGAAGCTGACCCGGCCCATCGGCTCGAAGGAGGCGTTGTACAGCAGCACCGAGCCGCTCAGCGTCGTCATGGTGCTGCCACCTCCTCAGGTGGTCAGGCCCGGCCCCAGGACCGGGCTGTCACGGATTATGTCTCACGCGGGCGTGTCCGGGCGGTTGCGCCGTGGTGCGCGCCACGTGAAATCTTCGCCGTGTCGGACGGGGTCGAGCCACCGATTTTCCGGCGCAGCGCCGGGGGTCGGCGGGCCAGTCGGGCCAGCCACCAGTCCAGCGCGTCCCGGTCGCCGTACGCCGCGCACGCGACCTCGGCGTATGCCGCGAGGGCGGCGACACGGTCGTCGTCGCCGGCCTCCTGCGCGGCCCGCACGAGGACGGCGGCGTCGTCCCAGGCGGTCCGGTCGGCCGGGAGCGGGAGGCCGGCGACCTGGCGGGCGCTGAGCTTGACGACGTCGGCGGAGAGCCCGGCGCCGAGGTAGGCGGCACCCGCCCGGGCGGCGACCGGCGGGGCGAGCAGGACGGCGAGGTGGTGCCAGGTGCGGGCGGGGTCGGCCGGCACGACGGTCAGCACCGGCACCGACGGCAGCCACTCGCCGGACGGGTCGGCGGCCGCCTCCAGCAGCCGGCCCTGGGTGGCGACGAGCAGCTTGGGCACCCGCCGCTCCCCCGCCCAGGCGGCGAGCGGCCCACCGTCGGCCAGCAGACGCGCCACGTCGACGCCCGGGCGCTCGTAGAGGGTGCCGGCGAACCGCGCCGCCACCTCGCCCCAGCAGCACTCCGCGGGCTCGAGGAGACCTGAGGTGACCAGGGGTGCGTCCCCCGGCTCGGCCTCGCGGACGTAGGGGACCAGGCCGTAGTACTCGTCGCGGAAGTCGGCGGTCACGGCGACCTCGTCGCCGAGCACACCGAGCGTGCGCGGCGCGACGACCGGGATGCCCGCGGCGGGGGCGGCCAGCACGCCCCAGGGCGCGTCGAGGTCGTCGTCGAGCGGCACGTCCGGCCCGCGGCGCAGGTCGGCGCCGGCCCAGGTGGCGACGGTCGTGCCGCCCCGCGGGGCCGGGGCGTCGCGGTCGTCCGCGCGGGCCACGACTGCGCAGGTCAGCACCCGTGCACCCGGGAACAGCATGGTCGTCGTCGCCCACGCGGCCGTGAGCCTCGCGCGGGCCCGCAGCGCGCGGCGTACGGGGGCGGCGTCGCGGGCGGCGAGCACCGACAGCGGCTGCACCAGCGCGACGGTGCCGCCGGGCGCGACCCGGTCGAGCGCCGCGCGGAGGAACAGCGCGGCGGTGTCGGTGTAGGCGCCCGGGCCGCGGGCGGCGTCGCGGGAGCGCGTCGTACGCCGCCGCAGCTGGCCGCCGAAGGGCGGGTTGCCGACGACGACGTCCACGACGTCCGCCGGCACGTCCCCGGGCGCCGGAGCGGCCAGCCCGTCGGCGACCCGCACGCCCGGCACGTCGACGCCGAGCAGGGCCCGCAGCCGCAGTCGGGTGATGCCGACCGCGACCGGGTCGAGGTCGGTGCCGTGCAGCCGGGCGGCCACGTCGACGGCGGGCAGGCCCGCGTCCAGCAGCCGCTGCGCCACCGGCACCAGGAACGCCCCCGCCCCGCACGCGGGGTCGAGCACACCGACGGGCGGCGAGGCCGCGAGGGCGGCACCGGCGGGCAGCGCGCGGTCGAGCAGCCAGCCGACCAGCGCGGGCGGCGTGTAGAAGGAGCCGCGGGCGACCCGGTCACCCGCGTCGAGCGACGACTCGTGCAGCGCCGCCAGGGCGTCGAGGGCACCCGGCGCGCGCCACGGGGCGGCCACGTCGGTCGGGAGGTCCGGCCGCTCGATGCCGCCGACCAGCGCGAGGACGGCGTCCCAGGCGGCGGCCCGGTCGCCGGCGTACGACTCCACCGCGAGCAGCGCGTCGCGCCACTGCTCCTCGGGGCGGGCGGCACGCACGGGAGGCACCCTAGAGGGCGAGGACCACGGTGTTATAGTCACAATGACTACAACCTGGGAGCGAGGACCGATGCCCGACGTCACCCCGAGCCTGCTGACCGACCGCTACGAGTTCACCATGCTCGCGTCGTTCGTGGCCGACGGCACCGTCGACCACCCGGCCGTATTCGAGGCGTTCGCGCGCCGGCTCCCCGAGGGTCGCCGCTACGGCGTGCTCGCCGGGCTGGGCCGCCTCCTGCCGATGGTCGAGGCGTTCCGGCCCGACCCCGACGAGGTCGACTGGCTGCTCGCCGAGGGCGTGGTCGACGAGGCCACCGCCGACTACCTGCGCGAGTTCCGGTTCGCGGGCGACGTCGACGGCTACCGGGAGGGCGACCTCTACTTCCCGGGCAGCCCCGTGCTCACCGTCTCCGGCACGCTCGGCGAGTGCGTCGTGCTCGAGACGCTGGTGCTGAGCGTGCTCAACCACGACAGCGCGATCGCGAGTGCCGCCGCCCGGATGGCCGTCGCGGCGGGCGACCGGCCGATGATGGAGATGGGCAGCCGCCGTACGCACGAGGGCGCCGCGGTGGCCGCGGCCCGGGCGGCGTACGTCGCGGGGTTCGCCTCGACCTCCAACCTCGCCGCCGGGCGCCTGCACGGCGTCCCGACCGTCGGCACCGCCGCGCACGCCTTCACCCTCGCCCACACCAGCGAGCGGGAGGCGTTCGAGAGCCAGGTCGCCAGCCAGGGCGTCGGCACCACCCTGCTCGTCGACACCTACGACACCGAGCAGGGCATCCGCACCGCCGTCGAGGTGGCCGGCACCGAGCTCGGCGCGATCCGCATCGACTCCGGCGACCTCGCCGAGACCTCCGCCGCCGCCCGCGCCCTGCTCGACGACCTCGGCGCCACCAGCACCCGGGTCGTGGTGACCAGCGACCTCGACGAGTACGTCATGACGGCGCTCGCCGACGCCCCGATCGACGCCTACGGCGTCGGCACCCGGGTCGTCACCGGCTCCGGCCACCCGACCGCGAGCATGGTCTACAAGCTGGTCGCGGTCGCCGACTCCCCCGACGGGCCGCTGCGTGGCGTCGCAAAGAAGTCGCACGACAAGGTCTCGGTGGCCAGCCGCAAGACCGCCTGGCGCGCCTACGACGCCGACGGGGTGCTGCGGCGCGAGTGGTTCCGCACCGACGACGTCGTGCCCGCGGACGCCGTCGCCGCGCAGGTGCCCGCGATCCGCGCCGGCCGCGTCGTGCACGACCCCGACCTGGAGGAGGTGCGCCGGCACTGCCTGGCCGCCGTCGCCTCGCTCCCCGCCCCGGCCCGCGCGGTGGCCGCGGGCCCGCCGTACCTCACCGTCGTCCGCGATGCCGACGACGTCCCCGACGTGACCACCGACCATGCCCACCCCGCAACCGAAGGAGACCCCGCATGAACACCACCTCCACCCGGGCCCTGCTCGTCGTCGACGTGCAGAACGACTTCGTCGAGGGCGGGTCGCTCGGCGTCGACGGCGGCCACAAGGTCGCCCGGCGGATCAGCGCCCACCTGGCCGAGCACGCCGACGAGTACGCCGCCGTCGTCGCCTCGCGCGACTGGCACGAGCCGCACTCCGACAACGGCGGCCACTTCGCGGCCGAGGGCACCGAGCCCGACTTCGTCGACACCTGGCCGGTGCACTGCGTCATCGACGGTCCCGGGTCCGACTACGCGCCCGGACTCGACCTCGACCAGGTCACCCACCACGTGCGCAAGGGCACCGGCGAGCCGGCGTACTCGGCCTTCGAGGGCACCACCGACGACGGTGGCCGCCTGGCCGACCTGCTGCGCGGACTCGGCGTCACCGACGTCGACATCACCGGCATCGCCACCGACTACTGCGTGCGCGCGACCGTGCTCGACGCGCGGCGCGAGGGCTTCGGCGTACGGCTGCTGCCCGGGCTGCACGCGGGCGTCGCGCCGGCGACGTCGGAGGCGGCGCTGGTCGAGATGGCCGACGCCGGGGCGGAGGGGTCGGCGTGAGCGCCTCGTCGGAGCACCCGCCGTTCGCGGTGACCGTCGACCTGGCGGTCTTCACCATCCGGGACGGGGCCTTCTCGGTGCTGCTGGTCGAGCGGGGAGCCGAGCCGTACGCCGGCACCTGGGCGCTGCCCGGCGGCTTCGTCCAGGTCGACGAGGACACCGAGACGGCCGCGTGGCGCGAGCTGCACGAGGAGACCGGCGTCGCTCAGTTCGAGGGCCACCTCGAGCAGCTGCGCACGTACTCCGCGCCCGACCGGGACCCGCGGATGCGCGTCGTGTCGGTCGCGCACGTCGCCTTCGCGCCCGACCTGCCCGAGCCGTCGGCCGGCAGCGACGCCGCCGAGGCGCGGTGGTGGGCCGTCGACGACCTGCTCGACGTGGAGCCCGGCAGCCCGGCCAGCCCGGACGCGCCCGCGCTGGCCTTCGACCACGCCGAGATCCTGAGCGACGCCCGCGAGCGGATCCGCGCCAAGCTGGAGTACACGACGCTCGCGCTGGAGTTCGTCGCCGAGCCGTTCACCCTCCCCGAGCTGCGCCGGGTGTACGCCGCGGTGTGGGGCGCCCCGCCCGACCTCGGCAACTTCCGCCGCAAGGTGCTCGGCACCGACGGGTTCGTCGTGGCCACCGAGACCCGCGGGGCCTCGGTAGCCGGCGGACGCCCGGCCGTGCTCTACCGGCGCGGCTCGGCCCGCGCCATCCAGCCGCCGATGCTCCGCACCGCCTCCGCCTGAGCCGACCCGTCGTCCATGTACGACGGGTCGGCACCCGATCGGGCGGAGGTGTTGTCGGCGGGCTGGGCGAGACTGTGCAGCGTGACCGGACCGGACGGCCCGCCCACCGACGCGGGGGCTGCTGACGACCGCGGGGCGCACGGCGCGCTCGCGCGCTTCAGCGCGCCCACCCGCACCTGGTTCGGGGCGGCGTTCGCGGAGCCGACCGCCGCGCAGGACGGGGCGTGGGAGGCGATCTCGGCCGGTCGGCACGCGCTCGTCGTGGCGCCGACCGGATCGGGCAAGACTCTCAGCGCGTTCCTCTGGTCCATCGACCGGCTGCTGACCACCCCACCGCCCGACGACCGGCGCCACCGCACCCGGGTGCTCTACGTCAGCCCGCTCAAGGCGCTCGGTGTCGACGTCGAGCGCAACCTCCGGGCGCCCCTCACCGGCATCCGGCAGACCGCCGAGCGGCTCGGCACCCGGGTCCCGCAGGTCGAGGTCGGCGTCCGCTCCGGCGACACCGCCGCCGCCGACCGCCGCAAGCTCACCACCAAGCCGCCCGACGTCCTGATCACGACGCCGGAGTCGCTGTTCCTCATGCTCACCAGCCAGGCGCGCGAGGCGCTGCGCGGCGTCGACACCGTCATCGTCGACGAGGTGCACGCCGTCGCCGGTAGCAAGCGCGGAGCCCATCTCGCGGTGTCGCTGGAGCGCCTCGACGCGCTCCTGGAGAAGCCCGCGCAGCGCATCGGCCTGTCCGCCACGGTGCGCCCGCTGGAGGAGGTCGCCCGGTTCCTCGGCGGCACCGCCCCGGTCGACATCGTCGCCCCGCCCGCCGACAAGCGGTGGGACCTGAAGGTCGTCGTCCCGGTCGAGGACATGACCTCCCCCGGCGCGTACGACGACGGATCGGCCGCCGCGGGCGGCGACCCGGGCGGCTTCGACCGGGATGACGGGGACGACGGCGCGAGCAACGCCAGCATCTGGCCGCACGTCGAGGAGAGCATCGTCGACCTGGTCGAGCAGCACACCTCGACCATCGTCTTCGCCAACTCCCGCCGCCTCGCCGAGCGCCTGACCGCGCGGCTCAACGAGATCGCCACCCGCCGCGCCGGTGCGGTCGACCCCGACGCCGAGGTGTCGGCCGAGACCTCGCCCACGAGTCCGCCCGCGCAGGTGATGGCCCAGTCCGGCGCCAGCAAGGGCGCCGAGGTCGTCATCGCCCGCTCCCACCACGGCTCGGTCAGCAAGGAGCAGCGCGCCCTCATCGAGGACGACCTCAAGCGCGGCCGGCTGCCCGCGGTGGTCGCGACCAGCAGCCTCGAGCTCGGCATCGACATGGGCTCCGTCGACCTGGTCGTCCAGGTCGAGTCGCCGCCGAGCGTGGCCAGTGCGCTGCAGCGCGTCGGTCGTGCCGGTCACCAGGTCGGCGAGACCTCCCGCGGCGTGCTCTACCCCAAGCACCGCGGCGACCTCGCGCCGACGACGGTGGCCGTCCAGCGGATGCGCACCGGCGGCATCGAGTCGCTGCGCGTCCCCGCCAACCCGCTCGACGTGCTCGCCCAGCAGGTGGTCGCCGCCTGCGCACTGGAGCCGGTGGGCGTCGAGGAGCTCTACGACCTGGTCCGCCGCAGCGCGCCGTTCGCCCACCTCCCGCGCTCGGCGTACGACGCGACGCTCGACCTGCTCAGCGGCCGCTACCCCAGCGACGAGTTCGCCGAGCTGCGCCCGCGCCTGGTCTGGGACCGCGTCGTCGGCATCCTCACCGGCCGGCCGGGCGCGCAGCGGCTCGCCGTCACCAGCGGCGGCACCATCCCCGACCGCGGCCTGTTCGGCGTGTTCCTCGCCGGTGGCGAGGGCCCGGGCAAGCGGGTCGGCGAGCTCGACGAGGAGATGGTCTACGAGTCGCGCGTCGGCGACGTGTTCGCGCTCGGCGCGACGAGCTGGCGCATCGAGGACATCACGCACGACCGGGTGCTGGTCACCCCCGCGCCGGGTGTCCCCGGACGGCTGCCGTTCTGGAAGGGCGACGCCCTCGGCCGTCCCGCCGAGATGGGCGCCGCGGTCGGAGCGCTGACCCGGGAGATCGCCGGCCGGAAGCCCGACGCCGCGGTCGCCGCCGTCCAGGAGGCCGGCCTCGACGCGTGGGCGGCGCGCAACCTCGTCGACTACGTCGCCGAGCAGGTCGAGGCCACCCGCGTCGTGCCGAGCGACCGCACGATCCTGGTCGAGCGATTCCGCGACGAGCTGGGCGACTGGCGCCTGGTCGTCCACTCGCCGTACGGCGTCCCGGTGCACGCGCCGTGGGCGCTGGCGATCAACGCCCGGATGCGTGAGCGGTACGGCGTCGACGGGCAGGCGGTCGCCTCCGACGACGGCATCGTCGTCCGGGTGCCCGACACCGACGCCGAGCCGCCCTCGGGCGACGTGGTCGTGTTCGAGCCCGACGAGATCGAGCAGCTCGTCACCGACGAGGTCGGCGGGTCGGCGCTCTTCGCCTCCCGCTTCCGCGAGTGCGCCGCCCGCGCGCTGCTCCTCCCCCGCCGCGACCCCGGCCGCCGCTCCCCGCTGTGGCAGCAGCGCCAGCGCGCCGCGGCCCTGCTCGAGGTCGCCGGCAAGTACCCCTCGTTCCCGATCGTCCTCGAGGCCGTCCGCGAGTGCCTCCAGGACGTCTACGACCTGCCCAACCTGGTGGCGCTGATGAAGCGCGTCGAGCAGCGCGAGGTCACCGTCACCGACGTCGCCACGCACTCCCCGTCGCCGTTCGCGCGCAGCCTGCTGTTCGGGTACGTCGCGCAGTTCGTCTACGAGGGCGACTCACCCCTCGCCGAGCGCCGGGCCGCGGCGCTCTCGCTCGACCAGTCGCTGCTGGCCGAGCTGCTCGGCCGCGCCGAGCTGCGCGAGCTGCTCGACCCCGCGGTGCTGGAGGAGGTCGAGCTTGAGCTCCAGCGGCTCGCCGAGGACCGCCGGGTCCGTGACGCCGAGGGCGTGGTCGACGCGCTGCGGGTGCTCGGGCCGATGAGCGTCGAGGAGCTCGCCGCCCGTACCCGGCCCGACGTGGCCGACGACGTGGCGGCCGAGGTCACCGACTGGCTGGCGACCCTGCGCAGCACCCGCCGGGTGGTGGAGGTGCGCATCGCCGGCACGGAGCGCTGGGCGGTCGTCGAGGACGTCGCCCGGCTGCGCGACGGTCTCGGCGTCCCGGTCCCACCCGGCACGCCCGACGTCTTCGCCGACCCGGTCGACGACCCGCTCGGCGACCTCGTCGGCCGCTTCGCCCGCACGCACGGCCCGTTCACCACCGCCGACGTCGCCGCGCGGCTCGGACTCGGCGCCGCGGTCGTCCGGCACACCCTGCAGCGGCTCGCCGCGCACGGCCGAATGCTGGAGGGCGAGTTCCGCCCGCACGGCTCCGGCTCGGAGTGGTGCGACGCCGAGGTGCTGCGCCGGCTGCGCCGCCGGTCGCTCGCCCGGCTGCGCAAGGAGGTCGAGCCGGTCGAGCCCGCCGCGCTCGCCCGGTTCCTCGGCGCCTGGCAGCACGTCGCCGGCGCCGGGCACGGCCAGGGGAAGGGGGGTCGCGACCGGTCGGGCGTCTACGGCGTCGACGGCGTGCTCACGGTCGTCGAGCAGCTCGCGGGCGCCCCCGTGCCGGCGAGCGCCCTGGAGCCGCTGGTGCTGGGCGCCCGGGTGCGCGACTACGAGCCGTCGTACCTCGACGAGCTGACGTCGGCCGGGGAGGTCGTCTGGGCGGGCCACGGCACCCTGCCCGGCACCGACGGATGGGTCAGCCTCCACCTGCCCGACCAGGCGCCGCTCACGCTGCCGGAGCCGACGCTGCTGGAGGCCTCCGAGCTCGGCGACCCGCTGCTCGAGGCCCTCGCCCCCGGCGGCGCGCTGTTCTTCCGCCAGCTCGCCGACGCTGCCCGCCGCGCCCTCGACCGGCCCGGCCTCGCCGACGCCGCGATCAGCGAGGTGCTGTGGGAGCTGGTGTGGAGCGGCCGGGTCACCAACGACACCCTCGCCCCGCTGCGGGCGCTGACCCGGGCGGGCCGCGCCAGCCACCGCACCCGCCGTACGCCGCCGCGTACCCGTCGCTCCGGCAGCAGCGTGCGCTCCGGTCCTCCCGAGACCGCCGGCCGCTGGGCGCTGCTGGAGGACGTCGACACCGACCCGACCAGGCGTGCCCACGCGCACGCCGAGCGTCTGCTCGACCGACACGGCGTGGTGCTGCGCGGCGCCGTCGTCAGTGAGCGCACCCCGGGCGGCTTCGCCGCGGTCTACAAGGTGCTGTCCGCGTTCGAGGACTCCGGCCGCTGCCGGCGCGGCTACTTCGTCGAGGGCCTCGGCGCGGCCCAGTTCGGCACGGCCGGTGCGGTCGACCGGCTGCGCACGTTCGCCGAGGCGCCGGGCGCGACGACGTCCGACGACCCGTTCGCACCCGACGGCGGCGCGCACAAGCCGGCCGCGATCGCGCTCGCCGCGACCGACCCCGCCAACCCGTTCGGGGCCGCCCTCCCGTGGCCCGACGCTCCCGACGACCGCGAGAGCGGCCATCGTCCCGGGCGCAAGGCCGGCGCGGTCGTCGTCCTCGTCGACGGCGTCCTGGTGCTCTACGTCGAGCGGGGTGGGAAGACGCTGCTCACCTGGAGCGACGAGCCCACGCTGCTCCAGCCCGCCGCCGCGGCCCTGGCCGAGACCGTGCAGCGCGGCTCGCTGGGCCGGCTCACGGTCGAGAAGGCCGACGGCACCGCGCTCCTCGGTGGCGGCGCCACGCCGTTGCGCGAGGCACTCGACGCGGCCGGGTTCACCGCGACGCCGCAGGGCCTGCGTCTGCGCGGCAGCACCTACGCCGGGCGCGGCTGAGTCGTGCCCGAGGGCGACACCGTCTTCCGGGCCGCGCGACTGCTCGACCGGTCGCTGACCGGTGACCGTCTGGTGGCGGCCGACCTGCGGGTGCCTCAGCACGCGACCGTCGACCTCGTCGGCGCCACCGTCGTCGGCACCGCCAGCCGCGGCAAGCACCTGCTGACCCGCGTCGACGCCGACGGAGAGCGGCTGACGCTGCACACGCACCTGAAGATGGAGGGCGCCTGGCGGGTGCTGCGCCCCGGCGGGCGCTGGCCTCGTCCGGCGCGCCAGGCCCGCGTCGTCCTCACCACCGCGCGGCGGCAGGCCGTGGGCTTCTCGCTCGGCGTCGTCGAGCTGCTGCCGACCGCCGACGAGGACGACGTGGTGGGGCACCTCGGCCCCGACCTCCTCGGTCCCGGCTGGGATCCCGAGGAGGCGCTGCGCCGGCTCCGCGCCGATCCCGACCGGCCGCTGGTGGAGGCGCTCCTCGACCAGCGCAACCTCGCCGGCATCGGCAACATGTACGCCGCCGAGCTGTGCTTCCTGACCGGCGTCCACCCGCGCACGCCGGTCGGCGAGGTCGACGCGCTGCCCCGGCTCGTCGCCCGGGCGGCCCAGGTGCTCCGGGTCAACAGCGACCGACCGGTCCAGGCGACGACCGGCGACCTGCGCGAGCCGCACTGGGTCTACCGGCGCGACCGTCGTCCGTGCCGACGCTGCGCGGCCCCGGTCGCCGTCGACATGACCGGACCGGCCGGGCGGGAGCGGGCCACCTACTGGTGTCCGCGCTGCCAGCCCGACCGGCCCGGTGCTGCCCAGGGCGTGTGAGCCGTCCTCAGAGGTCGGGGTTGAAGATCCCGATCCCGTCGATGATGACCTTCTTGCCGGTCAGCGTCCGCACCCGGATCGTGCCGGTGCGCGGCGTGCGGAACGCCTCGACCTTCACCAGCACCTTGTTCTGGGTTCGGCTGGCGGCCAGGTTGACCGTGCCGACCTTCTTCCGACCGACGAAGACCGCGACCTTGCCGTAGCCCTTGCCGCGTCGCACGAGCAGCGCGAACTTGCGCATCTCGCGTCCACGGATCCGCAGCTCCTGGTCCTTCTTCGCGGTGCGGTAGTACGACGTCCGGTAGGCCCAGCCGGCCTTGCCGGTCGCCCAGTTGTCGGTGCGCTGGATCATCGTCCGCTCGTTGGCGACGACGGCGAAGCGCCGCTGGGCGGGCGTGGTGTCGAACCCACCCTCCTCGGTGTACGCCGACGCGATGAGCAGGTGCGTGCCGCCGCTGAGGCCGGTGAGCACGACCCGACCGTCGAGGCAGTCGACGAGCTCGCCGTCGAGGCGGCAGTAGAACTCCGCGTCCTCGGCGTCGGACTCCAGCTGGTAGACGGCGCGCTGGCCGAGCACGAAGGAGTTGATGCCCGGACCGGACACCACCGAGGTGGTCGGCGCCTTCCCGGTCGGCGGCTCCGGGGTCTCGGTGCCGACGATGGTGAAGTCGGCCCCGTTGACGCCGAAGAAGTAGTTGTCGACCGCCTCGACCCGGATCCGGGCCTGCTCGGTGTTGACGTCGGGCAGCACGACCGCCTGCTCGCCGTCGTTCGGGGTCGACTCCGCGAGCACCTCGGGGTAGGTCAGACCACCGTCGGTCGAGAGCAGGATCCGCACGTTCGGCGCGAGGCTCGCGGCGTCGGTGCCCGCCACGGTCCACTCGACGGTCTCGGTCGCCCCGGCCTCGGTCGGGCTGCCGGAGGTCGACCGGGAGTCGACGGTGAACGGACCCGCGGTCGGGTCGAGCGACAGCGTGACGTCGTCGTACCCGGTGCCGCCGGCGAGGTCGTTGCCGTCACGCACGGTGAGGCGGAAGTTCAGCTCACCGCTGGCCAGCGCGTACGCCGCGTCCGGCAGGAACTCCGAGTAGCAGTCCAGCGCGTCACCCTCCATCGGAGACGTCGGGTCGGTCGTCGGCACCGGGCAGACACCGGCGGCGTTGGTGTTGCCGTCGAGGACCTGCACGATGTCGGGGAACGTGCGGCTCGGGTCGCCGTCGGCGAGGTTCTCGCCCGGCGACTCGTAGAGCAGCGTGTCCTCGTCGCTGACCTCGGCCTTGGTGCCGAACACGCGGAACAGCGGGCCGGTGAGCTTGACCGGGGAGGCGAGCAGGTCGCCCACGAGCGGGTTCACGCCCGGGTCGTTCTGCTCCCACAGGTAGGTCAGACCCTCGGTCTCGCCGGCGTCGGCGTCGGTGGCCGAGCCGGTGAGCGTGAACGGCGTGAGGATCGGCAGGTCCTTGTCCTCACCCGCGTCGACCACGGGGCGGTGGTTGGACGACACGGTCGCGATGCCCTGGTTGGTGGTCGGGCCACCCTCGATCGTGACGCCGGTGAAACCGGCGACGTCGCCCGAGACGGGCGTGACGCCGAGCCGGTCGAGGTCGGCGGTGCCGGCGAAGTCCACGGTGAAGCCGTCGGCGCTCGGCGCGCTCGCGCCGTCGTACCCGCTGACGTCGGCGACGGTGCCGGTGAGGGCGAGGATCGCGGTCTCCAGACCGGCGGCGGTGTAGTTGGCGCCGTTGGTGATCAGCTGCGGAGCCGCGCCGGGATAGGTGAGGTTGAAGCTGTCGGTGCCGCTGAGGCCGGTCAGGTTGACGACCTGCTGCTCGCTGAGGAGCTCGGGCTCGGCCGTGCTCACGGCGGTGAACTCGTCGATCGTGCGCTGGGAGAAGTACGGGTCGGTGTGCGGCTGGAGGTCGTCGTTGAAGCAGATGCCGGCGTAGGCCATCACCGAGGAGCCCGAGCCGGGCTCGACCGAGGTCTCGCCGTTGCGGTTGATGCCGGCGCAGGAGCCGTTGGTGCCGTTGAAGGTGTGGTTGCCGCCCATCTGGTGGCCGACCTCGTGGGCGAAGAAGTCGACAGCGTAGAAGTCGCCGCGCGGCTCGTCGAGGGCGGTGCACCCGCCGGCCTTGAGCTCGCCGCCGACGACACCGAGGTAGGCGACGCCGCCGGAGCCCTCACCGGAGCCGAGGTGGCCGATGTCGTAGCTGTCGGCGCCGACGATCTGGCCGGCGACGAAGTTGTTGCGGTCGATGCCGTTGCCGCCGCAGGAGGTGATCTCGGACTCCGCGAAGCACGCGTTGGCGCCGCACGGGCCGTCGTCGCCGGTGGCCTTCTCCAGCGTGTCGAGGTTGAGGTCGTCGGTGCCGTCAACGAGGACGAAGCTGATCGCCATGTCGTCGTTGTAGATGTGGTTGGCCCGGTTGAGCTGGATGAACTTCACCGCGGTGACGTTCTCGGTACCGAAGTCCTCGGCGTACGACGGGGTGGTCACCCAGGCCATCCGGTAGGTGCGCTGGGTGACGACCTCGCCGGCGCGCTGCAGGCCGGTCCGGGAGGCGTCGGTGGCGATGGACGCGCCGCCCGGGGCGCGCTTGATCTCCGGCTCGACGATCTCCAGGTCACGCTCCGGCAGGTCGTCGATCAGGTAACTGATGTGGGCGGTGACGCCGCGGCCGTAGTAGGCCGGGTCGACGTACCACGCCCGGACGCCGCCGGTACGCCGCACCGAGGCGTGCAGGCCGAGCGGGGTGACGTCGAGACGGATCGTCTCGCGCGGGTCGGTCACGCCCCGGCCGGCGTAGGCGTGCAGCTCGGGGTGCTGGGCGGCCAGGCCGGGCTCCATCACGGCGTACTCGGTGACGTCGAACTCCGCCAGGGTGCCGTCGGGCGCGGGCAGCGCGATCCGCACGGTGCGCTCGGCGGCCGGCGCCAGCGCGGTACGCGCAGCGGCCAGGTCGAGGCGGCCCCCGACGTACGTCGACGGCTCGACCGTGGTGCGCCGCGCGGTGTCCTGGGTGAACGAGGTCAGCGGGGTCAGCAGCGCGACCGCGCCGGACCCGTCGGTGTCGGCCGGCTCCTCGTCGGCCGCCGAGGACGGGGCCAGGGCGAGGACGGGCAGGACCGCCACCACCAGGAGGGCGGAGAGGAGGCCGACGAGACGTCGGACGGCACCTCCCGCGGATCGGTCGGGAGCGGGGCGGGGCGCGTGGGTCACGGGGACATCCTGTGGCGTCGAGGGCGGCGTACGCAGGCAGAACGCGCTCCTCGTCGAGCGGACGCTCCGGTGTCCTCAACGACGGGTGCACCAGCGCGTTACGCGGCGGCGCGAGCAGGCGACCGAGCGGTCGACCCGGGCGGGTCAGGCCGCGGAGGCGACGACCTCGGCGTCGTCCGGCACGGTGACCGCAGCCGGGACGGTGAGCGGCGTGGCCGGCATCGCGGCCCGCTCCTCGACGGCGACCGCGTGCGACACGTCGCGCAGGACCGCCGACAGCGGCGTCTCGAGCGCCTCGCACAGCGAGGCCAGGAGCTCGGAGGAGGCCTCCTTGCGACCACGCTCGATCTCGGAGATGTAGCCGAGGCTCACGCGGGCCTCCTTGGAGAGCTCGCGCAGCGTCAGGCCGCGCTCCACCCGGCGCTCTCGCAGCACGTCGCCCAGCAGGCGGCGGAACAGCACCATGGGGATCCCTCCTTGCGTCCTCCACCCCAACGCTACACAAAGCCGTGGTGTTCCGGGGGGTGGTTCCCCTCCCCGGTCCAGCCCGTGGGCGCCACCCTCCCCGGACGCGCCCGAGGGGGCCGGCCGGAGCCGACCCCCTCGGGGTTGTTGCAGGTGCGGCGTCAGCCGCGTGGTGGGACTACCGGACCACTCGGATCACGTGCCGCACGCGGTTCGGCTCGGTCTCCTTGTTGCCGTTGTAGGTCACCCTCACCTGCTTGCGTCCCGGCTGACCGAACGGCGGCACCTTGACCACCGCACGACCGAACCGGTTCAGCAGCATGGTGTAGGCCTTGCGACCAGCCACCTTGATGACGACCCGTCCCTGGGCGGGCCTGCCCTCGGACGCGACGTTCACGATGATCCGCACGCGGTCCTTGCCGGCCACCGGCTTGGCCGGCTTGTGACGGACGTTGATCACCGAGGGTGCCTTGACCGGCGGCGGCGGAGTGGTGTCCGGCGCCTCCTCGACGGCCATCGTGAAGGTGACCGCGGTGCCCGTGTCGGGCCCCTCGATCGTCACGTCGTACAGGCCGCCGGCGGCGTTGTCGGGGATCGTTAGCGACGCCGAGGACGTACCGGCCTCGTCGAAGCCCGGCAGCGCGGACTGCTTCACGGTCTCGACCGTGCCGCTCCCGAGCTCGGTGCCGAACACCGTGAGGCTGACCTCGGAGTCGGTCAGGTCGCCCGGACTGGTCATCGACAGCGACGACAGCTCGAGGTCGACGGTGTCGCCGGCCTCGTAGACGCCCCAGTCGTCCGGCAGCACCATGCCGACGGCACGCTGGCTGTAGTCGACCGGCACGGCCTCCTCGGTGGCGAACTCCGCGAAGTAGTCCACCTGGGCCTGCAGGTCGCTGTAGCCCGTGTCGCGGGCGTCGGCGCCCTCCGCGAAGGTGTCGAAGTCGTCACCACCGGCGGCGAGGAACGAGTTCACCGTCACCGAGAACACGTCGTCGGCACCGATGACCTCACCGTCGAGGCGCATCTGGAGGATGTGCTCGCCGGCGGGGGCCGTCGGGTCGTAGAGGTAGGTGAAGCCCTCGGAGATGCCGAGCTTGAGGAACGGACGCGAGGCGCCGTCGGGCTGCCACTGCTCCTCGAGCACGTCCTTGAGCTGCTCACCGGTCAGGTCCATGTTCACCAGGGTGTTGGCGAACGGCTGGACGTTGGCGGCCTGCTTGTAGGTCACCGTCTTGGGGAAGGTGTCCCCCGAGCCGGTGAGGTCCGCACGCAGACCACCGGGGTTCATGAACGCGATCTGCGCCGAGCCCCGCTCCTCCGTGCTGGTCGCCCACTGCTGGATCTCGGCCACCAGGTTCCCCAGGGTGGACTCGCCACCTCGGTTCTCCGTCGTGCCGTTCTCCAGCTTCGCCCGGTAGAACGCACCGTCGATGTCACCCAGCGGCTCGGCGCCGAGGACGTCGGCCTCCGCCACGGCGGCGTCGACGATGTCCTGGACGTCCTGGTCCGCCGGGTAGTTGGCGGTGTACGGGTCGACGCCGATGGTCAGCGGCAGCACGTTCTGCTCCATGCCCACGACCTCACCGGTCTCCTCGTCCACGGAGAAGAGGATCTGGTTGAGGTTGTAGCCGTACTGACCGGCCGAGACCACGGGACGCTCGGTGACCTCGCGGTCGCTCCAGCCCGCGACGGGGAAGGAGCAGTTGTAGGTCAGGTGCGTGTGGCCCGACACGATCGCGTCGACGTCGTCGCTGACGCCCTGGACGATCGAACCGAAGTCCGTCTCGGCACCCAGCGCGGCGATCTCGTCGCAGTCGTTGCTCGGGGCACCCTCGTGCACCAGCAGGACCACGATGTCGGCACCCTCGGACTTGAGGTCGTCGGCCGCGGCGTTGGTCGCCTCGACGATGTCGGTGACCTCGATGTCGGTGATGCCGGCCGGGGAGACCAGCTCGTCGAGGTGCTCGGTCACCGCACCCACGAAGCCCACCTGGACGCCGTCCATCTCCTTGATCCACGTGCCGTCGAGGGCCGGGTCACCGGACTCCTTGAACTTCACGTTGGCACCCAGGTACTCCCACTCCGCACCGCCGTACG
>PBYI01000009.1 GCA_002729525.1 Nocardioides sp. | reverse complement strand
GCGCGGTCCTCGGGGAGCTGGCGGGCGGCGACCCACTCCAGCACCGCCCGTGCCTTGTCGAGCTGGACCCGCCGCTCGACGTCCGCAGCAGCCCTGACGGCGGCGACGAGACCGACCGGAGTCGGTGAGTCGTCGCAGGTCAGGAGCGCTTTTCGCATGTCCCGATTCTAGGTGCGACCACCGACAGTCGACTCTGGCGCAGAGGACTCCTGTGGATGCGGTTCGCGGTCGGCTGTGCAGGGTTTCGACTTCCTCCCTCGCTGGCGCTCGGCCGGGCTCAACCACCGGAGCGGGCTGGCGCTCGGTCGGGCTCAACCACCGGAGGCGCTGGCGCTCGGTCGGGCTCAACCACCGTGGAGCCGGGTGCGGACGGGTCGGCCTGTAGGCCGGGTTCTGTCGAGGACGACCATCCATCTAGGGCCGTCGTTGCCGGCGGCCTCGAGCGATCCACCCGCGCACTCGGGCGAGCAGCCCTCGAGCGTGCGCTGTCCGATCTTGCTCCGGGTGGGGTTTGCCGAGCCGCTCCGGTCGCCCGGAGCGCTGGTGGGCTCTTACTCCACCGTTTCACCCTGGCCGCTCCTGGAGGGAGCGGTGGTCTGTTCTCTGTGGCACTGTCCCGCGGGTCACCCCGGGTGGGCGTTACCCACCACCCTGCTCTGTGGAGCCCGGACCTTCCTCGTCGCATCGGTCGCCCGGTGCGCCGCGGTCGTCCGGCCGGCCCGTCCGCAGGAGGAGCGTAGCGCCCTAGAGTGCCGGGGTGCTCGCCGACGGCTACGACCTCCGACCACTCGGCTCCGACGACGCGGCGGCGCTGGCAGCGGCGTACCGGCGCAACCGGGAGCACCTCGCGCCGTGGGACCCGGTGCGCAGCGAGGAGTTCTTCACCGCGGCGGGTCAGCAGGCCGACCTCGACCATCGGCTCGTGGCGCGCGATCTGGGGCTCGCCGACCCGTGGGTGCTCTGGCACGCGGGCGAGGTCGTCGGGCGGGCCAACCTCCAGAACGTCGTGCGCGGCGCGATGCAGGGTGCGTCGATCGGCTACTGGGTGGCCGCCGACCACGTACGCCGTGGGCTGACGGTCGCGATGGTGGAGTCCCTGTGCGCCCGCGCGCTCGAGCTGGGCCTGCACCGGGTGGAGGCAGGCACGATGCTGGCGAACGTGCCGAGCCAGCGGGTGCTGGAGCGCGCGGGGTTCGAGCGGATCGGCGTGGTGCCGGCGTACCTCTTCCTCGCCGGGGCCTGGCAGGACCACGTGCTGTTCCAGCGGCTCCTGCACGACGAGCCGCTCGGATAGACCGCTCAGATGAGCCCGTCGTCCTCCGCGCCGCGCGGCAGGACCGCGACCGCGATGGCGGTGGTGAGCGGCACCGAGAGCACCAGGCCGATGCTGGTCGCGAGCGTCCGCACGACCTCCTGACCGATCTCCTCGGTCGCGAGCAGCTGGAGGAACGGGAGGTCGTAGAGCTGGAGCACCATCAGCACGACCAGCGCGGTGCCGGCGTAGGCGAAGACGATCGTGTAGATCGTGGAGGCGATGTGGTCGCGGCCGATCCGCATCCCGCTGGCGAACACCGCGCGCCGCGACAGGTCCGGTGCCGCCGCGCGGATCTCCCAGACCGCCGACGCCTGGGTGATGGTGACGTCATTGAGCACGCCGAGCCCGGCGATGATCACGGCGCACACCAGGAGGTCCTGGAAGGACAGGTCGCGGGCGAAGGTCGCGAGGGTCTGCGAGCCCTCGTCGCTGATGCCACCGAGGTGGGACGACGTCACGGCCCACCAGCCGATGAGGCCGGTCAGCACGATCCCGAGCAGGGTGCCCGCGAGCGCAGCCGCGGTGCGCAGGGAGAACCCGTGCGTGGTGAACAGGACGACGTACATGATCGCGGCGGAGCCGACCACGCCGACCATGGGTCCCGGCAGGCCGGACAGCAGCCCGGGCAGCACGAACCCGAGCACGACCAGCGCCGCGAACCCGAGCCCGACCAGCGCCATCAGCCCGCGCCACCGCGCGACCAGCAGCACCGAGAGGACGAAGGCCACGAGCAGCACCAGCGTCGTGGACGTGCGCACGGTGCCGAAGTAGGCGTAGCCGACCTCCTGCGGCGCCCCCGCGCCGGTGTCCTCCGGAGGAGGCTCGCGGACCAGGAGCACCCGGTCGCCGACGTCGAGGCCGGACTCGCTGACGTCGGGCGGCACGGCCACGGAGACCTCGTCGCCTGCGCCGTCGCCGTCGACGACCCGCGCGGACACCTGTCCGCACCCCGGGTCACCGACCGCGGCGCACGCCGGCTGAACGTCGAGCACCTCGGCCTCCGGGTACGTGACGCCCGGACCGGAGAACGACACGTCCGCGGACAGGGCGTCGACCCGGTCGCCGTCCGGCCAGAGCCAGACGACGCCGGCCACGACCATCAGCCCGGCGACGACGAGCAAGCCGAGCAGCACCCACCGCGCCACCGGTCGTACGTCGACCTCAGCGGCGCCGTGCCCGTGACCGTGGCCGGTCGCGACCGCATGGCCTCGACGGGCATGACTTCCTCCCATCGGAGGATCATTGCAGTCGGGTCACATGGCTGTGAGGGGACCAGCGTCAGGCCCGGCGGCGACGCCAGAGCCGTGGGCGCGTGGGCGGGTCCGCACGTTGCGTCCGTTGAGGGATCGCGGCCGGGTCTCTCGCTGGCAGCATCACAAGAACGTCCGCCGGGAGACGGTCCCGGACGTTGTCTAGAAGCCCATCAGGCAAGTCATGGATCGTCGGCTCGATCCGTGCCGTCATCGAGTCGGGACCAATCAGATGGATCGCCCCGTCGGGCCAGGTGAGAGCGGCGACGACCTCGTCGTACCGGACTGTCACGGGGCCCGCTTCCAGCACCCAACTGACTCCGTCCGAACCGACGACGAGCGCCTGCCCTGAGTCGTCCAGCGACGGGTAGCGCTCACCCGCGATCTCCGCCTCGGACACCAGGGGCGCCGCGTGAAATCCGGCCCAGTCCGCAACCGTGCTCGACGGCACGCGCAGCAGCATCGTCGCCCGTGCCTCGTCCGCAACCCTATCGAGGTCCTCCACCGTCACCGACTCCGCCTGTGCGACGAGATCTTCCACCTGGAAGAGGTCGGGTCTTCCCACCAGTAGGTCGTACGCAGTGCTCGGCAGGCGTGCAGCGTCGAAGTCCGGATGTGCGAATGACTCTGCGGCACGGCGACGCACCGCTTCGAGCGTCTCCGCGGATATGCCGCATTCGGCGACGCTCGCAAGAGCGTCGATCAATTCGCCGACCAGCGCGCCCTCGCTCTCCTCGAGGCAGTCGGCGTGCACCGCCAGGCCCGCCCGGTGCGCGTCGAAGGCGTCGTACGCGGCGTGCACGGCGTAGGAGAGGCCGGCGCTGCCCCGCAGACGTTCGAACAGGTCGGACTCCAGGCAACGAGCGAAGAACGACGCGGCCGTGGAACGGGTGACGATGCTGTCGAACGCGGCAGAGCCACGGCCGCTCGAGTAGTACGCAGGCATAGTCGGGACCGTTGAGGTGAGTGGTGGAAGGGGCATCCGCTGACCTGAACGCAGCGGAAGCACAATTCCAGGCGGGAGATCGCCGAGGACGCAGATCACAGCATTCCCCCGCGTAAACCAGGAGTCGGCCCAGGACTCGAGCTCCTCCGGTTGGACTCGGGGCACCCCCCATTCGGGATAGCTGGACGTGCCGTAGCCCGTGGCACCATGTCGCCAGAGCGCCATGTCACTGGCCCCACCGCGTCGCGACTCCTCGGTCATGACAACACCGCGTTCCATCTCGAGGCGGTCGAGCGGCAACGACGTGAGAGCGGCGCAGACGGTGGTGAGGAACTGCTGAACGCGCTCATCAGTTCCGGACACATGAAACGTCGTCGCCGCGGCGCCCGTGTGTCCGTTGGCGTGGTAGTCCGTCAGACCAACTGGGTGGAGTGCGAGATGTTCGACGAGGTGGGTGAGGCCGCGTTGGGGAAGATTCTCGTCGGCAGTTCCGACCCGAAAGCTTAGGCTGACGGTGAGCGGTCCGGGGCGTCGCACGTGAACGCCGGGGACCCCGTCGACATCGATGCGCTCGATCACTTCCGCCCCCTCCCCATCGAGGCCAGCGATCTTGCAACATCGCCACGGTGCAGGTTGAGCTGATGCTGAGGGTCGTCGCCGAGATACGACCACGGAAAGTCCGGCGCGATGTCGCCCAACCGCTGTAGGTGCCCGTCGGCCTGCGGGAACTGTTTGCCCAAGCACATGATCAGGCCGAAGACGCCTTCGAGCTCCGGCCAGCCGTAGGTCTCGACGTACGACGGATGCCCGACGCTCTCCCGCGCGGCGGACCAGACACGGCCCATGGATCCGGGATCGAGGAAGTACTCGCCCGCGGCCGGGTGCTCGAGCTGCGCCCAGCGTTCGATCTCCACGTATGCGGGGAGTGCCCGCAAGGGTGATCCGGCGGGCGCAGCAGCCACGGCCTCGCCGACGAACTGCTCGACGTCGTCCCAGCTCCCGTACCACTTCGGACACCAGTACTGGAGCATCTCCGTGTGGGCCCAGAAATTGTCGGGTGCCAGCTGGGAAACGCGCTGCCATCGCCGTCGCGCCTCGGACCGATCTAGCCCGAGTCGCCGCCCAGTCGTCAGCCGTGCGACCCAGGCCTCGGCGAAGTCGGGGTGTCGGGCGACAGTGCGAGTCAGGATCTGCTCGGCCTCAATGCTGTGCCGCCGGTGCTCATCGATCTGCTGCTGGGACAGGACGGCTGCAGACCCGTGGCCTCGGGCCGCAACTGCAGCGCGAATGCACCGCCGCGCCAGCACACAGGCGGCCCAGGGGTCGTGCTCGGCGGCTGCCCGAAGCATGGTGGAACCGGCGTCCACCTCAGCGAGCGCGATGACGACAAACGTGCGATCTGACGAGGTGGTGAGCTCGTCCAAGAACTGGCGGGCACCATCCCAGTCACCGCCGTGCACCGTGTTGACCACATGGATAAGGTCGGGATGTGCGCGAAGCACCCCATGGACGAGGCGTTGGTCCCCGGGAGTCATGCGGCGCAGGCTAGCCGTATCCCCCGAGAAATGTGTCTCGATTCGACAGCCCGTTCACGCGAGCCGGGTGACCTCGACCCCCACGGTCAGCCGCGAGGTGCCGACGCCGGAGAAGATGCCGCTGAGCGGGGCCACGTCCCGGTAGTCGCGACCGCGCGCGACGCTGACGTACCGGTCGCTCGGCGCCTCGTCGTTGGCGGGGTCGAAGGAGTGCCAGCCGTCGTCCCACCACTCCACCCACGCGTGCGGGGTGGAGTCGACCGACAGCCCGACGACCGGCTCGACGTCGGGGTGGTAGTAGCCCGAGACGTAGCGGGGGGGGATGCCCATCGAGCGCAGCCCGCCGATGACGAGGTGGACCATGTCCTGGGTCACGCCCGCGCGCTGCTGCCACGCGGCGGCGGCGTGGGTGCGTACGTCGGTCGTGCCGGGCGCGACCTCGAGTTCGTCGTGCACCAGCGCGCACAGGTCGCGCGCGGCGTCACCGGGTCGCTCGTGGTCGGCCGCGATCTGCTGGACGCGACGCGCGAACTCGTCGGGCGGGGCGACGACGTCGGGGAGCACGAGGTACTCGGTCCACCGGTCCTCGACCTCGCGGGTCGTCAGCGCCTCCCAGGTGAGCACCGGCTCCGGCGCGGCCGGTCGGTTGACCTGCACGGTGGAGGTCGCCGCGATCGTCATCGCGTCGTGCGGGTCGACGATCTCGAACGCCGTCACCAGGCTGCCGAAGTAGTCGCGGTACTCGTAGGTCCACGGCTTCGGACCGATCTCGATGCGGTTGTGCACCACGATCTGGTGCGCCGTCGTCGCCGGGGTCAGCCGCGCCTGGTTGTACGACGCCTCGGCCTTGCCCTCGTAGTCGAACCGGGTCGTGTGCACGACCCTCAGCTGCATGCTCATCGGCCGCCTCCCATGCCGTGCCACTCCTTGGCCTCCGCGCCGGCGAAGAACCGGCCGGTGACCGCCTCGGTCGCCATCGCGCAGGTGCGCTGCAGTCGCTCCATCTCCGCGGGCAGGTCGGCGAGCACGTCGCTCAACGATCGGTACTCCAGGTCGGCCCGGGTGCGGCCGAGCATCCGGTGGGCCTCGTTGTGGAAGCCCGCCCGCGTGCCGGCGTCGAGGTTGTCCAGGCACTGCTCGGCCCGGTTCAGCGAGAACACCACCGACCGCGGGAAGAGCCGGTCCAGCAGCAGGAACTCCGCAGCTGCCCGCTCGGTCTCCAGGCCCCGGTAGGTGCGCAGGAACGCCTCGTAGCCACCGGTGGCGCGCAGCGTCGCGGTCCACTGGTCCGACGCGCCGGACGACGCGAGCGCGGCCGTCGCGACCAGGCGCGAGGTCATGTCGGCCCGCTCGACGCACCGACCGAGCATGAGGAACTGCCAGCCCTCGTCGCGGGTCATCGTGGCGTCGGCGGTGCCGTTGATGAGCGCCGCCCGCTCGCGCACCCAGCTGAACACCGCGGGGGAGCGGCGGGTGGCGAACGTGCCGGAGGCGATGTCCCGGTAGGTGGGGTTGATGACCTCCCACAGCGGCACCGACAGCGTCTCCCGCGCGCGCCGGGCGCTCTCGCGAGCCGCGGCGATGTTGCTCGCGATGGACGCCGGCGAGGTGCGGTCGTAGGCCAGGGCGGCGAGCACGTGCTGGAGGTCGACGTGCTCGGGGGCGTCCTCGACGCCCATGATGGAGAGCAGGCCGTGACAGGTCTGGTGCTCGTCGAGGGTCGCGTCCTCGAGCAGGAGACTCGTCTGCACGTCGAGGATCCGCGCGGTGTCCTCGGCGCGCTCGACGTACCGGCCGATCCAGAACAGCGACTCGGCGATCCGGCTCAGCACGAGAGGTCCCCCTCCACGGTCGTGGCGTCGGTACGCCGGCTCGGGTGCGGCGCGCGGGCGCGCTGCTGCTGCTGTTGCTGCTCCTGCTCGGCCATCCCGAGCGCGGGCCCGGGGGAGGAGGCGGGTCCGGGCGGGGCTGCCGCCTCGGTCTGGGCGGTCGGGATTGCCTCGACGGGCTCGACGACCGGCTCGGCAGCGGACTCCGGCTGGTCCGCGGAGGCGTCCTCGGGCTCCCGGTCGAGCTCGGTGTCGATGTCCGGCTCGATGTCCGGCTCGATGTCCGGCTCGGCGCCGGGCTCCGGCGCGACGGCGTCCTCGTCGACCCCCGCGAGCGCGGCCAGGTCGACCGGGTCGGCGGACAGGCCCTCGGGCGCGGGACCGGCGAGCACCCAGGTGTCCTTCGAGCCGCCGCCGCGCGAGCTGTTGACGATGAGCTCGCCCTTGGCGAGCGCGACCCGGGTCAGGCCACCCGGCAGGACCCACACCCGGTTGCCGTCGTTGACGGCGAACGGCCGCAGGTCGACGTGGCGGGGGCCGAGCTCGCCGTCGACGAACGTCGGCACGGTCGACAGCTGCACCACCGGCTGGGCGATCCACTCGCGCGGGTCGTCGATCACCTTCTGGCGCAGCTCGTCGAGCTCCTCCTTCGAGGCTCGCGGGCCGATGACGATGCCCTTGCCGCCGGAGCCGTCCACCGGCTTGAGGACGAGCTCGTCGAGCCGGTCGAGCACCTCCTCGCGTGCCTCGGCGTCGCCACAGCGCCACGTGTCGACGTTCTTGATCACCGGCTCCTCGGAGAGGTAGTACCGGATGATGTCGGGCATGTAGGTGTAGACGAGCTTGTCGTCAGCGACGCCGTTGCCGACCGCGTTGGCCAGCGTCACGTTGCCCGCGCGGGCCGCGTCGATCAGACCGGGGCAGCCGAGCACGGAGTCGGCCCGGAAGTGCACCGGGTCGAGGAACTCGTCGTCGATGCGCCGGTAGATCACGTGCACCGGCTCCAGGCCGTGCGTGGTCCGCATCATCACGCGGCCACGGCGGCACTCCAGGTCGCGGCCCTCGACGAGCTCGACACCCATCGTGCGGGCGAGCAGCGCGTGCTCGAAGTAGGCGCCGTTGAAGACGCCGGGCGTCAGCACGACCACGGTCGGGTCGGCGACACCCGCGGGTGCGGCTGCGCGCAGCGCGGCGAGCAGCTTCTGCGGGTAACCGGCGACCGGGCGGATGCGGTGCTCGGCGATCACCTCCGGCAGCGCCGAGGAGATGGCGCGCCGGTTGGTCATCACGTACGACACGCCCGACGGCACCCGCACGTTGTCCTCGAGGACGCGGAACTCGCCGGCGTTGTCGCGGATCAGGTCGATGCCCGACACGTGGACGCGTACGCCGTTCGCCGGGCGGACGGTCGCGGCCTGACGGTGGTAGTGGTTGGAGGTGGTGATGACGCGGCGGGGGATGACGCCGTCCTCGAATACCTCGCCCGCGTCGTAGACGTCGGCCAGGAACATCTCGAGCGCCTTGACCCGCTGCTGCACGCCGGCCTCGATGGTCGAGAACGTGTCCATCTCGATCACCCGCGGGAGGATGTCGAGCGGGAACGCCCGCTCCTCACCGCCGATGTCGAAGGTGACGCCCTGGTCGAGGTACCCGGCCTGCAGCGCCTCGACCCGGCTGACCAGCTCGGGCGTCGTCATCTGCGCGAGCGACTCGCGCAGACGCAGGTAGGGCCGACGGAGGGTGTCACCGTCGAACATCTCGTCGAAGGCGGGGCCGGTGCTGCCGTACCCCTGGAACATCGCGCTCACCGCTGACGACCCTCCGCACTCCCCAGGACGGGACACGGCGACGGGTGGTGGTGGGCGGCCTCCGGGCTCCCTGCGGCGGTCGCTGCGTTCTCCATGTGTCGACCCTAGCGAGCCGGACTGTGGGGCGGTGCCACCACGGGGTGCCCGACGGGGTGTGACCTGGACCGCACTCCCGAGCGGTACCGTCGACGCATGTCCGACGCCTCCTCCGACAGCTCAGGGACGACCGGCGGCAGCGGCCGCGGCGGAGACGCCCCGGAGTTCTGGTTCTGCCTCAAGCACCACCGGGTCGAGGGGCGCGACGGCTGCCCCAACAAGGACCGTCTCGGCCCCTACGCCACCCAGGCCGAGGCGGCCCGGGCGCTGGAGAGCGTCGAGGAGAACAACGACGCGTGGGACCACGACCCACGCTGGAACGACGACGCGCTCGAGGACTGAGCCGCCGTGGCCGCGCTGTCGCGCCGACGGCCGACCCGGCCCCCACGGCCCGAGCAGGCCGTGCCGGCCGCGCCGTTCGTCGGGCTCGGGATCCACGTCTCGGTGCTGTTCCTGTACGGCGCCACGCCGCTCCTCGCGCCCTGGTGGGTCGCGGGGGCGTTGTGGGTGGCGTGGGTGGCGCTGCTCGTGCTGCAGCTGCGCTGGTGGACGCCGCACCCGCGACGGCTGCCGGTGGTGGCCGTGGCCGGGTTCGTGCTGTGGGCACTGGTCGTCGTCGGCGGCGGGATCGCCCAGGGGTGGGGCTGGGCCTGAGCCCCGGCCCGGTCAGACCGGCTTGACGAGCAGCACCTTGCCGGCACCGCCGTCGCCGTCGGTGCACACCAGGAGGTTGCCGTTGGGCAGCTGGGTGACGGTCCGCAGCCGCCCGTAGCGACGCAGCTGGCGGGGCGCCCACGAGCGGACGAAGCGGCCCTGGCGGTCGAAGCGCATGAGCACCAGACGCTCGGCCTTGAGGGCGGCGACCGCGAGCACGCCGTTCCACGCGCCCCACTTGCGGCCGTCGACGAAGGTCGACCCGGACGTCGCCAGGGTCGGACGCCCGCTGCGCCAGCGCGCGCCGACCTGCTTGCCGGGCAGCGACTGGTCGGTCATCGGGACCGACTCGTCGTAGCCGGGCACCGGGTGCCAGCCGTAGTCGCCGCCGGGGCGGAGCCTGTTGACCTCGTCGTCACGGTCGGGGCCGTGCTCGACCGACCAGAGGCTGCCGTCGCGGCGCTGGGCCAGGCCCTGCACGTTGCGGTGGCCGTAGGTGAGCACGTAGCGCTTCTTGCGGTTGCTCGCCCCGGCGAACGGGTTGGCCGGGTGGGGGCGCCCGCTCGGCAGCTGCAGCCGCAGCGTCTTGCCGCCGAGAGAGGTGAGGCTGCGCGGGTTGCGGCCGACCGCGGCGTCGCCCGTGCCGACGACGAGCGCGCCGCCGTCGGTGACCAGCAGGCGGCAGCCGCCGTGCCGGCCGGAGGTGGAGGGCAGACCGGTGACGAGCGGCTTGATCATCCGGGCGCGGGTCGCCGCGTCGTTCATCCGCCAGGCGATCACCCGGACGTCGTGCCCGCCGCCACCGGTGCGCCACCCGGAGCAGGTGTAGAAGCGGCGGTTGGAGGAGTAGCCGGGGTCGATCTCGAGGCCCATGAGACCGGTCTCGCCGCTGACGAAGACCTTGCCGGTCGGGAACCGCACGCGGCGGGTGCCCGAGCCGGCGGCGACGGTGAGGCGCGCGGGCTCGCGCTCGGTGATGAGCACCCGGCCGCGGCCGATGGGCTTGGCGTCCCAGGCGTGGCTCAGGCCGCGGGCGCGGACGCTGATCCGCAGTCGGGGCGTGGCCCGGGCGGCGGTCGGTGCCGTCTGTGCCGCGGCCGCGACCCCCGCCCCGACCGGCGTCACGGCGCTCGCCGGGGTGCCGGACGGCAGCACTGCAGCGGCGGTGGCGGAGGTGACCAGGGCGGCGAGGACGGTCCCGAGGCGCGTGCGCATGCGGCACGGTAACCCGCTGCGCCGACACCGGGGACCCGTCGGCAGGGGTGACAACGGGTGATGGCGGCTCACGGCGGCTGACGGTGAGGCGTCAGCGGCGCCCGGTGCCGCACGCGCGGCGTACGAACGCCGCGACGTCCTTGCTCTGCTGCACCCGGGTCGGCTCGTGGACGTACATCATGTGCCCGGCCTCGTAGTAGACGTGCTCGATGTCGGCCCGCCGCTTCTCGGGGATGCGCAGGTGTGCCAGCACGTCCTCGGCCGCGTGGTGCGGCGTGGCGCCGTCGAGGTAGCCGTAGGCGACGTGGACCTTCAGGTGTGGGTTGGCGCGCATCGCCCGCTCCAGCAGCGGCGTCACGTCGATCGGCCGGCCCTCGAACTCCTTGAACGACCACGGGTGGACGGCGCGGCTGATCTGCTCGTAGGCGAGGTCGTTCTCGTAGCCCAGCTCGACGCGCAGGTAGTGGTTGAGCCCGGCGGCGTACGGCCCGAACAGGGCGTCCATCGACGGGTCGGCGTCCATGTGCTCGGCGATGCCGGAGGCGGCCGGGCCGGTGAAGCGGCCGTCGATCCGGCCGACGGTGAGCCCGCGGTCGCGCAGCAGCTCGCCGAAGAACCGCCAGTGCTCGATGCGCAGGTCGGCGCGGTCGACGTACTCCTCCGTCAGGCCGGTCAGCGAGGCCAGTCGCTTCACCGCGGCCGCACGCTCCTTGGCGCTGAGCCGGTTCCCGCGGGCCAGCACGGTGCGGTAGTCGTCGACGTACGCCTCGGCCGCAGCGACGGCCTTGCGCACCGACGTGCGCCCGAGACGACCGTGGTAGGCGGCGATCGCGGCGTACGTCGGCAGGTACAGCGCGTGGGCGCGGTCGTTGCGCTGGTTCTCGAAGTCGATCGACCCCAGGTCGAGGACGCTGGAGATGAGCACCAGCCCGTTGACGTACAGGCTGTGCCGGCTCTGCAGCCTCTCGGCGAGGGCGGCGGCTCGCAGCGTGCCGTAGGACTCCCCGGCGAGGAGCTTGGGGGAGAGCCAACGGCGGTGGCGCGTGGTCCACAGCCGGATCAGCTCGGCGACGGAGTCGATGTCGCCCTCGTAGCCGTGGAAGGGCGCCGCCTTGCGGCCCTCGACAGCGCGGGAGTAGCCGGTCGACACCGGGTCGATGAACACCAGGTCGCTCTCGGCGAGCAGGGTCTCGGCGTTGTCCGCCAGGCCGTACGGCGGGGGCAGCAGGTCGCCGGCGTCCCCCATCAGCACCCGGCGCGGGCCCAGCAGGCCGAGGTGCAGCCAGACGCTCGAGCTGCCCGGGCCGCCGTTGAAGGCGAAGGTGACCGGGCGGCGTACGCGCTCCTCCTCGCTGACGCCGCCCTGGTCGAGCACGTAGGAGGTCATCGACACCTCGGCGGTGGCGCGGTGGCCGACGAAGACGCCGTCCTCGACGGCCTCCTCCCGCAGCACGACCCGACCGGTCGTGGCGGTGTAGCGCAGCGTGCGTCGCCCGGTCTTCAGCTCGTGCTCGGTGCTGACCAGGTCGTCGACCGGCTCGGCCGGGCGGGCGGCGCCGGGCTCGGTCGCGGAGGTCGCGGGGGTCGCGGGGGAGGTGGGGGAGGCGGTGTCCGGGGTGGTCTCGGCCATGCGTCCCACCGTAGGCGCGTCCGGGACGGAGAACTTGACCGACGGTGGACACTAAGGTCTCCGCGGGACTCGTCCGATTGTGCTCGGGACAGCCGGGAAGGTCTGCGGACTGCTGGTTGTTCGCATCGTCGCCCCTTGAGGGTGATGCCGTTCCACACCGTGCACAGAAGGATCCCCACCCATGACCCTGACCTCCCCCACCGGCGGTGCCGGCACCGAGACCGCGGCGCCCACGACCCCGGAGCAGCGCTTGGCGCTCCTCGAGGCCCGGTTGACCGCCCTGCAGGCCGAGCGCGACCAGGTCCTCGCCGAGACCGTCGGCACCAGCTCCGGCGACATCGCCGACCGTGCCGTCAACGTCGAGGCGAACATCCGGCTCTCGCTGCTCGACGAGCGCATCGCCGGCCTGATGGACGAGATCGACGCCTTCAAGCACTCCGACCACAGCGACGACGTCGTCTCCCTGGGCGACGCCGTGACCCTCGACCTGGGCGACGGCCCCGAGACCTTCGTGGTCGGCTCGGTCGAGCAGGCCGCCACGGGCGTCGAGGTGCTCACCCCGGGCAGCCCGCTGGGCAAGGCGCTCATCGGCGCGAAGGTCGGCGACACCGTCACCTACAGCCCCCGCGCGGGCGTCTCGCTCGACGCGAAGGTCGTCGCGGTCAGCTGACCCGCAGCGTGCGGACGCCGGGCCGTGCGGCCCGGCGTCCTGCCCGCCTCACACCTCGAAGGTGTGCTCCGGGCCGGGGAACGTCGCGCCCTTGACGTCGGCGTCGTAGGCCCGAGCCGCTTCCAGCAGCACCGACCGCACGTCGGCGTACTGCTTGACGAAGCGAGGCATCCGGCCCGTCCGCAGGCCGAACGCGTCCTGCCACACGAGCACCTGCCCGTCGCAGTCGACGCCCGCTCCGATCCCGATGGTCGGGATCGTGAGCTTCTGCGTGATCTCCGCGGCCACGTCGCCGGGCACCATCTCCATCACCACGGCGAACGCGCCGGCGGCCTCGACCGCCAGGGCGTCGTCGAGCACCCGCGAGCCGGTCGCGCCGCGGCCCTGCACCCGGTAGCCGCCCAGCGCGTGTTCCGACTGGGGGGTGAAGCCGATGTGCGCCATCACCGGGATGCCGCCCCGGGTGAGCCGCTCGATCTGCGGCACCATCTCCACGCCACCCTCGAGCTTCACGCAGTGCGCGCCGCCCTCCTTCATGAACCGGGCTGCGGTGAGGTACGCCTGCTCGGGCGAGGCCTGGTAGGAGCCGAACGGCAGGTCGCCGACCACGAGCGCGCGGGTGACCGAGCCGGACACCGCGCGGGTCAGCGGGAGCAGTTCGTCGACGGTGATCGGCAGCGACGTGGCGTTGCCCAGCACGTTGTTGCTCGCACTGTCGCCGACGAGCAGCACCTCGACGCCGGCCTCGTCGAAGATCTCGGCGGTGTACATGTCGTAGGCGGTGAGCATCGAGAAGCGCTCGCCGCGCTCCTTGAGCTCCCGCAGGTGGTGGGTGCGGACGCGGCGCACGGGCGTGGCGGGCGGGGACGTCTGCGCCCCGCCGCCGTACGGCGCGGTCTCCTCGGGCGTGCTCATCGTCGAGCTCTCCTTGGGTGTCGGGTCTCGCAGCCTCCTGGTGAGGTCCACGGACACGTCCCAGGCTAGGACGACGGGTGCGGGGCCCGGCGGTGACGTCGCTCACGCGGTGCGGCCGGACGGTCGCGGTGGGAGCGGGTGGAGACGGGGCGCCTTCGGCAGGATTCGAACCTGCGACACCTGGTACCGGAAACCAGTGCTCTATCCCCTGAGCTACGAAGGCAGGCGCCTCGCGGCGCGGTGCGGACACTACCCGGCGTCACTGGTGCGACGGAAACCGGAGGGCGTCGATAGGCTTGACGGGTGAATCCGGCTCAGCTCTCCGCCACTGTCGTCAGCGCCCTCGAGGCGCTCGTCGAGTCCGGGGCGCTCACCCTCGAGGGTGGCGTGCCCGACCAGGTGACGGTGGAGCGACCCCGGGACAAGTCCCACGGCGACTACGCGACCAACGTGGCGCTCCAGCTGGCGAAGAAGGCCGGCACCAACCCGCGTGCCCTGGCGACCCAGCTGGCCGAGCGGCTGCTCGCCGACGACGGCATCGCCGCGGTCGACGTCGCCGGTCCGGGCTTCATCAACGTCACGGTCGCCGCCGACGCCCAGGGGAAGGTCGCCTCGGACGTCGTGGCGGCCGGCGCGGCGTACGGCACCAACGACGCGTTCGCGGGGGAGAAGGTCAACCTCGAGTTCGTGTCGGCCAACCCCACGGGCCCGCTGCACATCGGCGGCGTGCGCTGGGCGGCCGTCGGCGACGCGCTCGGGCGGATCTTCACCGCCTCGGGCGCCGAGGTGACGCGGGAGTACTACTTCAACGACCACGGCTCGCAGATCGACCGGTTCAGCCGGTCGCTGCTGGCCTCGGCGCGCCAGCAGCCGGTGCCCGAGGACGGGTACGGCGGGCAGTACATCCACGACATCGCCGCGGCGGTCGTGGCCCAGCGTCCCGACGCGCCCGCCCTCCCGGACGACGAGGCCAACGAGGCGTTCCGGGCGATCGGCGTCGACATGATGTTCGACGAGATCAAGCGGTCGCTGCACGACTTCGGCGTCGACTTCGACGTGTTCTTCCACGAGGACGAGCTGCACAAGTCCGGTGCGGTCGACCGGGCGATCGCCCGGCTGCGCGACATGGGCAACGTCTACGAGGCCGACGGCGCCACGTGGCTGGCCACCGAGAAGTTCGGTGACGACAAGGACCGCGTCGTCATCAAGTCCGACGGCGACGGCGCCTACATCTCCGGCGACCTCGCCTACTACCTCGACAAGCGCGAGCGCGGCTTCGAGCGGTGCCTGATCATGCTCGGCGCCGACCACCACGGCTACGTCGGCCGGATGATGGCGATGTGCGCCGCGTTCGGCGACACCCCGGGCACCAACCTGGAGATCCTCATCGGCCAGATGGTCAACCTGCTCCGCGACGGCCAGCCGCTGCGGATGAGTAAGCGGGCCGGCACGGTCGTCACCATCGAGGACCTCGTCGAGGCCATCGGCGTCGACGCCAGCCGCTACGTCCTCGCGCGCTACTCCAGCGACGTCAACATCGACATCGACCTGGAGCTGTGGGCGAAGGCCTCCAACGACAACCCCGTCTACTACGTGCAGTACGCCCACGCACGCACCTGCCGGATGACCGAGAACGCCGCCGACCTCGGCATGCTGCTGCCCACGGACGCGGCAGACCTGGCCGACGTCGACGTGTCGCTGCTCTCGCACGAGCGCGAGGGCGAGCTGCTCCGGGCGCTCGCGGAGTTCCCGCGGGTGGTCACCAGCGCCGCCGAGCTGCGCGCCCCGCACCGGGTCGCGCGCTACGTCGAGGACCTCGCCTCGGTGTTCAACAAGTGGTACGACACCCGCGAGTGCCGGATGCTCCCGCAGGGCGACGAGCCGGTCGCGCCGGTCAACACCGCCCGGCTGCTGCTCACCGTAGCCGCGCGCACGGTGCTCGCCAACGGCCTCACCATGCTCGGCGTCACCGCCCCGGAGCGGATGTGAGCACCACGCACGAGGCCGGGTGGGCGCACGCCCCCGGCGGGCTGCGCGGCCCGTCGTGGCTGCGCGAGCCGGCCGACCCCAACGCGCTCGTCCCCTCGCTGTGGTCCGGCACCGCGCACAAGGTCGACGGCGACCTCGTCGTCGGCGGGATGGCGGTGGCCGACGTGGTCGCCGAGCACAACACGCCGGCGTACGTCCTCGACGAGGCCGACTTCCGGGCCCGGGCCCGCGCCTTCCGCGAGGCGTTCGCGGCGTACGACGTGTTCTACGCCGGCAAGGCGTTCCTGTGCACCGAGGTGGCCCGCTGGGTGGCGCAGGAGGGCCTCAACCTCGACGTCTGCTCGGCCGGCGAGCTCACCGTCGCGCTGCGCGCCGGCTTCGACCCCGCGCGCATCGGCTACCACGGCAACAACAAGACCCACCCCGAGCTGCGCCGCGCCGTCGACGCCGGCGTCGGGCGGATCGTGGTCGACTCCTTCGACGAGATCGAGCGGCTGACCCGCATCACCGCCGACCTCGGCCGCACCCAGACCGTCATGGTCCGGGTCACCGCGGGCGTCGAGGCGCACACCCACGAGTACATCTCGACGGCCAACGAGGACCAGAAGTTCGGCTTCTCGATCAATCACGGCGACGCGTTCCGCGCGGTCCAGGCCGTGCTCGCCGCCCCCGGCCTCGAGCTCGCCGGCCTGCACTCCCACATCGGCAGCCAGATCTTCGTGACCTCCGGGTTCGAGGTCGCCGCCCGACGGGTGCTCGCGCTGCACGCGCGGGTGAGCGAGGAGCTCGGCGTCGAGTTGCCCGAGATGGACCTCGGGGGCGGCTACGGCATCGCCTACACGACCCAGGACGACCCCTCCGACCCCGCGCAGCTGGCGACGGAGATGACGAAGATCGTCGAGCACGAGTGCCGCGCGCTCGGCATCGCGCAGCCGCGGCTGTCGATCGAGCCGGGCCGCGCGATCGTCGGACCGGCCGTGTGCACCGTCTACACCGTCGGCACCGTCAAGCCGGTGACGCTCGACGGCGGTGCCGTGCGCACCTACGTCAGCGTCGACGGCGGGATGAGCGACAACATCCGCACCGCGCTGTACGACGCCGACTACTCCTGCACGCTGGCCGCGCGCACCTCCGAGGCGCCGCCGGTGCTGGTGCGCGTGGTGGGCAAGCACTGCGAGGCGGGGGACATCGTCGTGCGCGACGAGTTCCTGCCCGGAGACGTCGCCCCCGGCGACCTGCTCGCGGTGCCCGGCACGGGCGCCTACTGCCGCTCGATGGCCTCCAACTACAACCACGCCTTGAGACCGCCGGTGATCGCGGTGCGCGACGGCGAGGCGCGTGTCATCGTGCGGCGTGAGACCGAGGACGACCTGTTGGCGACGGACGTGGGTGCGTGATGGGTGAGGGACAGCCGCTGAAGGTGGCGGTGCTGGGCTGCGGCGTGGTCGGCTCGGAGGTGGTGCGGCTGCTGACGACGCAGTCCGGCGATCTCGCCGCCCGGGTCGGACGACCGCTGGAGCTCGCGGGCGTCGCCGTACGCCGCCTCGACGCGCCGCGCGACGTCGAGGTCCCCGAAGGTCTGCTCACCACCGACGCCGCCGGCCTGGTCGCGCGTGACGACGTCGACCTGGTCGTCGAGGTGATCGGCGGCCTCGAGCCCGCGCGCGGGCTGATCCTGTCGGCCATCGAGCACGGCGCCAGCGTCGTGACCGCCAACAAGGCGCTGCTCGCCGAGGACGGCCCGACGCTCTACGAGGCTGCCGAGAAGGCCGGCGTCGACCTCTACTACGAGGCCGCCGTCGCCGGCGCGATCCCGATCGTCCGGCCGCTGCGCGAGTCGCTGGCCGGCGACCGCGTGACCCGCGTCCTGGGCATCATGAACGGCACCACCAACTACATCCTCGACAAGATGGACTCCTCGGGCGCCGGCTTCGCCGACGCGCTCGCGGAGGCCCAGGACCTCGGGTACGCCGAGGCCGACCCGACCGCCGACGTCGAGGGCTTCGACGCCGCCGCCAAGGCCGCGATCGTCGCCTCGCTGGCCTTCCACTCCCGCGTCACCGCCAACGACGTGCACCGCGAGGGCATCACCGACGTGACCGCCGCCGACGTCCGCTCCGCCGAGGAGATGGGCTGCGTGGTGAAGCTGCTCGCCATCTGCGAGCTGCGCGACGGCGTCGAGGGCGAGCCCGGCGGCGAGGCCGTCTCCGTGCGGGTGCACCCCGCGATGATCCCGCGCACCCACCCGCTCGCCGGGGTGCGCGAGGCCTACAACGCGGTGTTCGTGGAGTCCGAGGCCGCCGGACAGCTCATGTTCTACGGACCCGGCGCCGGCGGCGCACCGACTGCGTCGGCCGTGCTGGGCGACCTCGTCACCGTCGCTCGCCACCAGGTGCTGGGCGCCCGCGGCGCCGGCGAGTCGTCGTACGCCGAGCGGGCGGTGCTGCCCATGGGCGAGGCCCGCACCCGCTACCACGTCGCGCTCGACGTCGACGACCGCGCCGGCGTGCTCGCCACGGTCGCGCAGGTCTTCGCCGAGCACGGTGTCTCGATCCAGACCGTGAAGCAGGAGGGACGCGACGACGACGCCCAGCTCGTCGTGGTCTCGCACTGGGCGACCGACGCGCAGCTCAGCGCGACCGTCTCCCAGCTCGCAGACCTCGACATCGTGCGTGAGGTGACGTCGGTGATGCGCGTCGAGGGAGGCGAGGAGTGATGGTGTCGACCGAGACCACGACCACGGGCGCTGCGGGGGAGACCCGCCGCACCCACCAGTGGCGCGGGGTGATCGAGGAGTACCGCGACCTCCTCGACATCCCGGCCGGCACCCCGGCGGTGACGCTGCGCGAGGGTGGCACTCCGCTGGTGCACTCCGAGTGGCTCTCCGGCCTGACCGGCGGCGAGGTGTGGCTCAAGGTCGAGGGGGACAACCCGACCGGCTCCTTCAAGGACCGCGGCATGACCGCGGCGATCTCGGTCGCCAAGGCCGAGGGCGCCCAGGCCGTCGTGTGCGCCTCCACCGGCAACACCTCCGCCTCGATGGCCGCGTACGCCGCGAAGGCCGGGCTCAAACCGCTCGTGCTGGTGCCCGAGGGCAAGATCGCCGCCGGCAAGCTCGCGCAGGCGTTGGTGCACGGCGCGCAGGTGATCATGGTGCGCGGCAACTTCGACGACTGCCTCGACATGGCCCGCGGGCTGGCCAAGGACTATCCGGTCGCACTGGTCAACAGCGTCAACCCGGTCCGGCTCCAGGGCCAGAAGACCGCGGCGTTCGAGATCGTCGACTTCCTCGGCGACGCCCCCGACGTGCACGTGCTGCCGGTCGGCAACGCCGGCAACATCTCGGCGTACTGGCTGGGCTACGTGCAGTACCGCGACCTCGGCGTCGCGAGCCGTACGCCGGTGATGCGCGGCTTCCAGGCCGCCGGTGCCGCCCCCCTGGTCGAGGGCCGGCCGTTTCCGGATCCGGAGACCAAGGCGACCGCCATCCGCATCGGCAACCCCGCCTCGTGGGGTCTCGCCGAGGCCGCGGCGGAGGAGTCCGGGGGCCGGTTCCGCTCGGTCACCGACGAGCAGATCCTCGCCGCGCAGCGGCTGCTCGCCTCCTCCGAGGGCGTCTTCGTCGAGCCGGCGTCGGCCGCGTCCGTCGCCGGCCTGCTCCAGGACCTCGAGCAGGGTGAGTCGTACGCCGGCCTGAGCACGGTGCTCACCGTCACCGGCCACGGGCTCAAGGACACCGCGACCGCGCTGGAGGGCATGGGCTCCCTCGTCGACACCGTCGTGGACGCCGACGTCGACGCCGCGGCGGCCGCCGCGGGGCTGGCCGGCTGACCGTGGCGCTCCGCGAGGGCGTCGTCCGGGTCAGCGTGCCCGCGACGTCGGCCAACCTCGGGCCGGGCTTCGACGCGCTCGGGCTCGCGCTCGACATGCGCGACCGGCTCGACGGCGAGGTGCTGCCCGAGGGCCTCGAGGTCGTCGTGCGGGGCGAGGGCGAGGGATCGGTCCCGCTCGACGAGACCCACCTCGTCGTCCGCTCCGTGCGCGCGGCGCTCGAGGCGCTGGGGGAGCAGGCACCCGGTCTGCGACTGGTGTGCCACAACGTCGTGCCGCACGCTCGCGGACTGGGGTCGTCGTCCGCCGCCATCGTCGGCGGCCTCGCCCTCGGCCGCGGCCTCGTCGTCGACGGCGAGGAGCGGATGGACGACCAGGCGCTGCTCCGGCTCGCCGCCGACATCGAGGGCCACCCCGACAACGTCGCCCCGGCCGCGCTCGGCGGCCTGGTCGTCGCCGGTCGCGACGACGCCGGGTGGTACGCCGTACGCCTCGCGGTCGACCCGCGGGTGACGCCCGTGGTGCTGGTGCCGCCCGACGGCGTGGAGACCGAGCGCGCCCGCGGACTGCTGCCCGCCGAGGTCCCGCACACCGACGCCGCGGCCAACGCCGGTGCGGCCGCGCTGCTGGTCGCTGCGCTCAGCCAGGAGCCGGACCAGCTCCTGCGCGGCACCCGTGACCTGCTGCACCAGCAGTACCGCCGTCCCGCGATGCCCGCGACCATCGACCTTGTCGAGGAGCTGCGCGCCGACGGCGTGGCCGCCGTGGTCTCCGGGGCCGGGCCGACGGTGCTGGCGCTGCTGGTCGACGCCGACGACGCAGCGGTCGCGGACGTGCTCGGCCGGGCGCCCGCGGGCTGGGCGGCGCTGACCCTCCCCGTCGACGCCCGGGGCGTGCTGACGGTCCTGCCCTGACCAGGCCACCTGCGGTGGTACTGTGCGGGCGCGCCGATCGCACCGGCGTGGCGTCCGTCCACGGGCGCCTGGCCTCGTCCACACCGGGTGCTCACCGCCCGGACGCGAGGCCCCAGCGACCATGACGCCGGACCCGCTCGAGGCGGCTTCGGCACGCGATCCGTGGGAAGGACCTCACGTGACCGAGACGACCGACGCCCCCGCCCCCAAGAAGCGTGGCGGCGGGCTCAACGCGATGCGCATCGCCGACCTCAAGGCGATGGCCGGCGGGATGGGCATCGGCGGTGCCGACTCGATGAAGAAGGCCGAGCTGGTCGACGCCATCAAGGCGGCCCAGGCCGGCTCCGCGCCCGGTGGCTCGGGCTCCGGCTCGGGCTCCGGCCCGGGCAGCGGCCCGGGCAGCGGCTCGGGCAGCGGCTCGGGCGGCGCCGCGGCTGCGGGCGGTTCGGCCGACTCGGCGCCCGCCCGTCGGCGTACCCGACGGGAGGCCGCTCCCGAGACGTCCACCGAGGCGCCCACCGAGGTGCCCGCGCAGGCCGACCAGGGCGCGCCGCAGGAGCAGCCCGCTGCCCGCGAGCGGACCCGCCAGTCGGGCAGGCCGTCCGAGAAGCAGCCCGAGAAGCAGGGGGACGTGTCGCGGGACAGCGGCTCTGCGTCTGCCAAGGGTGGTGGCGACAAGCAGCAGGACCGGCAGCAGGACAAGCAGCCCGAGAAGCAGCCCGAGAAGCAGCCCGAGAAGCAGCCCGAGAAGCAGGGCAAGGGCGGCGGCCAGGGCAACCAGGGCAACCAGGGCAAGCAGCAGGGCGGCCAGCAGGGCAAGCAGGGCAACCAGGGCGGCCAGGGCAACCAGGGCGGCGGTCAGGGCAACCAGTCTCAGGACGACGAGGACGACGAGGGCGGTCGCGGGCGCAACCGTCGCCGCCGCGGGCGCGACCGCAACCGGGCCGGCTCGCGCAACGAGCCCGACACGACCGTGCTCGAGGACGACGTGCTCGTCCCGGCCGCGGGCATCCTCGACGTGCTCGACAACTACGCCTTCGTCCGCACCACCGGCTACCTGCCGGGTCCCGACGACGTCTACGTGTCGCTGTCGATGGTGCGCAAGTTCGGTCTGCGCCGCGGCGACGCCGTGGTCGGGCAGGTGCGCCAGCCCCGCGACGGCGAGCGGCGCGAGAAGTACAACCCGATGGTCCGCATCGACCGGGTCAACGGGCAGGAGCCCGACGTCTCCCGGGAGCGGGTCGACTTCAACGACCTCACGCCGCTGTACCCCGCCGAGCGGCTGCGGATGGAGACCGGCAAGGACAACCTCGTCGGTCGGGTCGTCGACCTCGCAGCCCCCGTCGGCAAGGGACAGCGCGGCGTCATCGTGTCGCCCGCGAAGGCGGGCAAGACGGTGGTGCTCCAGTCCATCGCCAACGCGATCACGACCAACCACCCCGAGTGCCACCTGATGGTGGTCCTGGTCGACGAGCGGCCCGAGGAGGTCACCGACTACCAGCGCACGGTCAAGGGCGAGGTGATCGCCTCGACATTCGACCGCCCGGCGAGCGATCACACGATCGTCGCGGAGCTGGCGATCGAGCGGGCCAAGCGCCTCGTGGAGCTGGGTCACGACGTCGTCGTCCTGCTCGACGGCCTCACCCGCCTGGGACGTGCCTACAACCTGTCCACCCAGCCGTCGGGCCGCAGCCTCGCCGGCGGCGTCGACGCCGCTGCGCTGTACCCGCCGAAGAAGTTCTTCGGCGCTGCCCGCAACGTCGAGGACGGTGGCTCGCTCACGATCCTGGCGACCGCGCTGGTCGACAGCTCCGAGACCGACGAGGTCATCCTCGAGGAGTTCTCCGGCACGGGGAACCTCGAGCTGCGCCTGCGCAGCGAGCTCGCCGAGGCCGGGCTCTTCCCGGCCGTGGACGTCGCCGCCTCGGGCACGCGGCGCGAGGACCTCCTCATGGGCGAGGAGGAGGTGGCGCTGCTCCGCACCCTGCGGTCCGCGGTGGCCGAGGCGGGTCCGTCCGCCGGGCTGTCCGCGCTGATCGACCGGCTGCGGACCACCAGCACCAACATCGAGCTGCTGATGCAGCTGCAACGAGGCGCAGGACTGGGCGGGGAGGGCTGACCCATGGCGAGGATCGTGGTCGCGGACGACGACGTCGACATCCGTGAGCTGGTGGAGTTCAAGCTGACGGCGATGGGCCACGAGGTCGAGGCCGTCGGCGACGGCCAGGCGGCCTTCGAGGCCTGCCAGGCCAAACGTCCCGACCTGTGCGTCTTGGACGTGATGATGCCGCTCGTGTCCGGTCTCGACGCCATCCGGATGATCCGGGCCGACCACACGCTCAACGACCTGCCGGTCATCCTGCTCACCGCCCGGGCGCAGGAGTCCGACGTCGAGCACGGCTTCGACTCCGGTGCCGACGACTACATCACCAAGCCGTTCAGCCCGCGCGAGCTCGGCTCGCGGGTCGAGGCGCTGCTGGAGCGCGGCCGCGCCTGACGCCGTACGGCCTCCGGGCCGCTGGCCTGCGCAGTTCCGCCCCACGGGGGCCCGACCCGGGTAGAGTGCTGCCTGCGTCCGGGCGCATGGGGAGAAGTCGCCGGGTCGCGAGACCATGGGGGTGGGTATGGCTAACGGGTCGAGCGCCCGTGCCGGTGCCGGGAGGCCGGTGACCGCGCTGGTCGCGCCCGCCACCCGGCAGGTCTACCTCTTCCTCCTGCTGCTCGCCGCCGCCTGCGTGGGCGGCGCGCTGGTCGCCACCCAGGCGGTCCAGTCGCTGAGCGGCGACATCGACACCATGGGCGCGGCGCACGCGACGTTCTCCGACGACGTCAGCGACCTCCAGCAGGCCGTCAACGCCTGGTCGCGCAGCGGCGACCCGCGCTGGAAGGCCGACTTCCGCACCGCTCGCGCGTCGTACACCGAGAGCGCCGACCGGCTGGTCGAGCTCGCCTCCGACGACGCCACCCTGGAGACGTCGGTCGTCGTCGAGCGGCGGGCCGCCGACACCTGGCTGGCGCAGTACGCCGTGCCGCGGATGCAGCAACCCGGCGGCGACGGCACCTACGACGCGCAGCGCTTCATGACCGGCCAGGACCTCTACTCGTCCTTCACCGACGCCCGCACCCGCACCGAGGAGCAGGTGCAGGCGCTGCGCGACGACGCCGCCGACGACGCGGTGCTGGTGTTCCGGCTGTCCATCGGCATCGCGCTGCTCCTGCTGGGCCTCGGCTGGTACGTCATCGGACGCGCCCAGACCCGGATGCTCGCCCAGGTCTCCGAACCGCTGCTGGAGCTGGAGAAGGTCGTGCAGCGGATGCTCAAGCACGACCCCGAGGGCCGCGCCGACCCCAACCGGGGTCCGAAGGAGGTCCGGGCGGTCGCCCGGGCGCTCAACGACCTGGCCGACGCCCAGAACCGCGCCCGTGCCGTCGAAGGCCGCATCCAGGACGAGCTGCACGTCCTCGACAGCGCCAAGGACGACTTCGTCTCCAACGTGTCCCACGAGCTGCGCACGCCGCTGACGACGATCGCCGGCTACCTCGAGATGGTCTCGGAGGAGTTCGAGGGCAAGCTCGACCCGCGCCACGAGCGGATGCTCGAGGCCACCCGGCGCAACGTCACCCGGCTGCGAGCCCTCATCGACGACCTGCTGGCTCTGTCGAAGGCCGAGCACCGGGTCACCGAGCTGGAACCGGCCGACGCGGGCGTGCTGGTCTCCGACGCGGTGACCGACGTCCGCATGACAGCCGCGCGTCGCGGCATCACCGTCGAGCTGACCGCGCCCGACGACGCGCTCGAGGTCGTGTGCGACCGGGCCATGCTCTACCGGGCGTTCCTCAACATCCTGACCAACGCGGTGAAGTTCAGCCACGACGGCGGCGCGGTCGAGGTGGAGCTCACCCAGGTGGGGCACCGTGTGCAGCTGGCGGTCCGCGACCACGGCATCGGCATCCCGCGGGCCGAGCTCGACCGGCTCGGCACCCGGTTCTTCCGGGCCTCCAACGCGATGACCAACGAGATCGCCGGCACCGGGCTGGGCCTGCGCATCGTGCAGACCATCATCGACAAGCACGCCGGGGACGTGGTCATCGAGTCCGCCGAGGGCGAGGGCACCACCGTCTACGTGCGGCTGCGGCTGCACGCCGGCACCGGGGCGCCCGGGGCGCCGAGAACGGTGTCGAGGACGGTGTCGAGGACGGTGCCGAGGTCCCCGCCGGGAACGACGGTCCCCGCAACCGCGACGGCGCCACCGCTCGGACCGGACCGGAGCCGGTCGTCATCGCGTCGGCCGCCGGGCGGGCTCCGTCCCGGTCCGCGCCCGTCACGGCGGCGCCCGCGACGACGACCTCGGGCAAACCGGTCCCGGGCGGTCGGCCCGACGACGTACGACCCGCGCGGCCGGGCCGTCCGTCACGCCGGGAGCGGCGTCGCCAGCGCTGGCAGGTCGCGCCCGACGAGGAGCGGCTGCGCCCGCCCGGGCCGACCGGCCTGGAGGAGCGGGCGCTGGGTCCGGTGCGGCCGCGCGGCGGGCCCGACCGCGGCCGCTGAGGCAGACGCACCCGGGAATTCGTCGCGCACCCGTGCCGTTGACTACTCTGCAACGTCGGTCCCGGTTCACGTCCCGCATCCCGCGGTGACGACCCGGGGCGCTCCCGTCGAGGGAAACGAGAGGACACCATGAAGAAGGACATCCACCCGGAGTACGTCGCCACCCAGGTCACCTGCACCTGTGGCGCCACGTTCACCACCCGCAGCACCGAGAGCTCCGGCGTCATCCGCGCCGACGTCTGCTCGCAGTGCCACCCGTTCTACACCGGCAAGCAGAAGATCCTCGACACCGGCGGCCGCGTCGCCCGCTTCGAGGCCCGCTACGCCAAGAAGGCCGCCAAGTAGCTGCCTCCACGGACGCCGGCCCCCGCCACTGCGCGGGGGTCGGCGTTCGTGCGTCCGGAGCCGTCCACCGGGTCGTCCACCGAGCCGTCCACCGCCCCGTCGGGGGCAGCCAGGAGCCAGCGTCATGTTCGAGGCCGTCGAGGGTCTGCTCGCCGAGCACACCGAGCTCGAGGGGCGCCTGGCCCAGCCCGAGACGCACGCCGACGCGCGCCTGGCCAAGCGGCTCAACCGCCGGTACGCCGAGCTGACCGCGATCGTCGAGACCTGGCGCACCTGGCAGGGGCTCGGCGCCGACGTCGAGGCCGCCCGCGAGCTCGCCGCCGAGGACCCGTCGTTCGCCGACGAGGTCGACGACCTGGCCGCGCAGCGCGTCAAGGCCGAGGAGCGGCTGCGCCGGCTGCTCGTGCCCCGCGACCCGGCCGACGACAAGGACGCGATCCTCGAGGTGAAGTCCGGCGAGGGCGGTGAGGAGTCGGCACTGTTCGCCGGCGACCTGCTCCGCATGTACTCCCGGTACGCCGAGCAGCGTGGCTGGGGCGTCGAGGTGCTCGACGCCGCCGAGTCCGACCTCGGGGGGTACAAGTCCGTCACCGTTGCGGTGAAGGCCAAGGGCGCGACCGAGCCGGGCGGCGCGCCGTACGGCCTGCTGAAGTTCGAGGGCGGCGTGCACCGGGTGCAGCGCGTCCCGGTCACCGAGTCGCAGGGCCGGGTGCACACCAGCGCCGCCGGCGTCCTGGTGCTGCCCGAGGCCGAGCAGGTCGACGTCGAGGTCGACGAGAACGACCTGCGCATCGACGTCTTCCGCTCCAGCGGGCCCGGTGGGCAGAGCGTCAACACCACCGACTCCGCGGTCCGGATCACCCACCTCCCGACCGGCGTCGTGGTGAGCTGCCAGAACGAGAAGAGCCAGCTGCAGAACCGCGAGCAGGCCATGCGGATCCTGCGCTCCCGCCTGCTCGCGGCCGCGCAGGAGGCCGCCGATGCCGAGGCGGGCGAGGCCCGCCGCAGCCAGGTCCGCACGGTCGACCGCTCCGAGCGGATCCGCACCTACAACTTCCCCGAGAACCGCATCTCCGACCACCGCACCGGCTACAAGGCGCACAACCTCGACCACGTGCTCGACGGCGACCTCCAGCCGGTGCTCGACTCCTGCGTGGAGGCCGATGTGCAGGCCCGCCTGGCGGCGCTCGAGGGCGCGTGACCCGCCCGCGGTCGCTGCTGGCCGAGGCCGTCGCGCGGCTCGCCGCCGCCGGGGTGCCCAGTCCCGAGCACGACGCCTTCGAGCTGCTGGCGCACGTGCTCGGCACGACCCGGAGCGCGCTGCCGCTGGTGGACGACGTACCGACGGGGCCCGGGACGCCGGGGGAGCGGTACGACGACCTGGTCGCGCGCCGCGCCGCCCGCGAGCCGCTGCAGCACCTCACCGGCTCCGCCGCGTTCCGGTACGTCGAGCTGGCCGTCGGACCGGGCGTGTTCACCCCTCGGCCCGAGACCGAGCTGCTTGCCGGCTGGGCGGTCGAGGAGGCTGGCGCCCGGCCCGACGCCGTGGTCGTCGACCTGTGCACCGGGTCCGGCGCGATCGCGCTGAGCGTCGCGACCGAGGTGCCCGGCGCTCGCGTGCACGCCGTCGAGCTCGACCCGGACGCGTTCGGCTGGGCCGAGCGCAACCTCGCCGGGTCCGGGGTCGACCTGCGGCACGGCGACATGGCCGAGGCGTTCGTCGACCTCGACGGCCAGGTCGACGTGGTGGTGTGCAACCCGCCGTACGTACCCCTGACCGCGTGGGACGGCGTGGCGCCTGAGGCCCGCGACCACGACCCGCACCTGGCGCTGTTCTCCGGCGACGACGGGCTCGACGCGATGCGCGTGCTCGAGCGCGTGGCCGCCCGACTGCTGCGCCCCGGCGGGGTCGTCGGCGCCGAGCACGCCGACCTCCAGGGCGAGTCCGCGCCGGCCGTGCTGAGCGGCACCGGCCGGTGGGACCGGGTTCGCGACCACGCCGACCTGGTGGGGCGTCCGCGCTACCTGACCGCCCGCCGTACCCTGAAGCCGTGACGGCCGACCGCTACCCCACGAGCACGCCCGAGGAGCGGGACGAGGCGGTCGAGCAGGCCACCCTCGTGCTGCAGCGAGGCGAGCTCGTGGTGCTCCCCACCGACACCGTCTACGGCATCGCCGCCGACGCCTTCGACCCCGACGCGGTCGCCGACCTCCTCGAGGCCAAGGGCCGCGGTCGCGCGATGCCGCCGCCGGTGCTGGTGAGTGCCCCCGGCACGCTCGACGCGCTGGCCACCCAGGTGCCGGGCTGGGTCCGCAGCCTGGTCGAGGCGTTCTGGCCGGGCCCGCTCACGGTGGTCTGCCGCCAGCAGTCGTCGCTGCAGTGGGACCTCGGTGACACCCGCGGCACGGTCGCGGTGCGGATGCCCGACCACGAGGTCACCCTCGCGGTCCTCGAGCGCACCGGCCCGCTGGCCGTGAGCTCCGCCAACCTCACCGGCCGACCCGCGGCCACCGACGCCGACCAGGCGATGGCGATGCTCGGCGACGCCGTCTCGGTCGTCGTCGACGCCGGCACGTCGCCGGGGGGAGAGGCCTCCACCATCGTCGACGCCACCGGCGCCCAGGGCCGCGTGCTGCGCCACGGCGCGCTCTCCCTCGACCAGCTCAACGAGGTGCTCGAGCCGCTCGGTGCGACCCTCACCGACGAGGCGTAGGGGCAGCCCGGGTCGTGCGCGAGTACCTCGTCGTCTTCCTCGTCGCCGGGGCGGTCACCTACCTGCTGACCGTCGTGGCCCGTGAGATCGCGCTGCGCACGGGCGCCGTCGCCGCGGTCCGCGACCGCGACGTGCACGCCGAGCCGATCCCGTACATGGGCGGCCTGGCCATGCTCGGCGGCCTGGTGGCGGCGTACCTCGTGGCGCGCCAGCTGCCGTTCCTGTCGACGCAGTCGGGGGAGTTCATCTTCCCCGACGTGCGTGCGGTGCTGATGGCCGGAGCGCTGGTCTGCGCGGTCGGGGTCCTCGACGACATCTTCGAGCTCGACGCGCTCACCAAGTTCGGCGGCCAGGTGCTCGCGGTGGGTCTGCTGGTCTACTCCGGCATCCAGTTCCGGTTCTTCTACCAGCCCGACGGGGTGCAGTTCGCCCTCGACTCCAGCCAGGGAGCGCTGCTGACGGCGTTCATCGTCATCGCGACCGTCAACGCGGTGAACTTCGTCGACGGCCTGGACGGCCTCGCTGCCGGCGTCGTCGGGATCAGCGCGCTGGCCTTCTTCACCTACTGCTACACGCTCACCAGCATCAACGGCGTCACCCGGGCCACCGCCGGAGCGCTGCTCACCGCCGCGCTCGCCGGCGCCTGCGCGGGCTTCCTGGTGCACAACTTCCACCCGGCGCGGCTGTTCATGGGCGACTCCGGGTCGATGCTGATCGGACTGGTGCTCTCCGCATCGGCCATCACCGTGACCACGCAGTTCTCCAGCGACGACATCGCGCTGGGGGCCGACGGTGCCCGGGCTTCGCTGCTGCCGATGCTGCTGCCGCTCGCGCTGCCGATCCTCATCCTCATCGTGCCGCTCGCCGACCTGGTGCTGGCGGTCGTACGCCGCACGCGCGCGGGACGCTCGCCGTTCGCCCCGGACAAGCAGCACCTGCACCACCGCCTCCTGGAGATCGGCCACTCCCACCGGCGCGCGGTGGTCATCATGTGGTTCTGGGCCGGCCTCATCGCCTTCGGCACCGTGCTCGCGTCGCTCTACACCGGGCCCACCGTGTGGGTCGCGATCGGCTCGGGCTTCGGGCTGACCCTGGTCCTCACGTTCCTCCTGCCCAAGGTCCACGGTCCCCTGGTGGAGGCCGTGGAGGCTGGCCTCGAGCCGACCGGGCTGGTCGAAGCGGAGGTCGACGCGGAGGTCGACGCGGAGGCCGAGGCGGTGGACACGGCGGGGGCCGGACCGCCCGCCGAGGAGCACCCCGGCGGGCCACCCGGATAGGGGCCCGGGAAGACCTTGTGATAACTTTCACGAGCACCCGGAGGGGACTTTCCTCCAGGTGGGAGACGGTTCCACCAGCCTCCGCGGAGGCCGCCGGGACCGACCACGACCCCCGACAGGACGGCCGCCGACGATGACGACCGACACCCGCCGAGAGGCGCGACCGGTGGGCGCTCCCGCGCTCGGCGCGGCGCTCACGGCCTCGGGTGCCGTCCTCGCCGTCGTGTCGCTCGTGGGTCTGGCCTCGGCCGGCCTCGCCGGACTGCTCGGTGCGCTCGCCGGGGGAGCGGTGACGCTCCTCGTGCTCGCCTCCGGGTTCGCCGCGGTCGATCTCGTCGCCGCCGCGCGACCGGCGTTCTCGCTCGTCGTCGCCCTCCTCACCTACACGCTGCACGTCGTGGTGCTCGCCGCCGTGCTGGTCGCCGCCTCCCGGTCCGAGGGCCTTTCCGACGTGCTGTCGCCGTCGTGGCTGGCCGCCGCCGCGGTGGGCGTGTCGGCCGTCTGGACCGTCGCCCAGCTCCGCGTCGCGACCCGCGCGCGCATCCCGGCGTACGACGTGGTCCTGCCCGGGGAGAGGGGCGTGCGCGATGGTCGCCACTGACTGCTATCGTCCGACTCGCCATGGCGCAGGCCGACGAGAGACCACGGGGGGACCCGTGGCACGCGTTCGGGTACCTGGTCGCGGGCGTGATGCTGTACGGCTCCATCGGCTGGTTGCTCGACCGGTGGTGGGGCACGGGCTTCATGGTCGCGATCGGCATCCTGCTGGGGGCGGTCCTGGGGCTGTACCTCACCTGGACGCGCTTCCGCATACCCGAGGATCGAGAGGATCCGGAGGACGCGGTGGCGCACCCGCAGCAGACCACGACCGACACCGACGGGCCGGAGCCGGACGAGCCGGACGAGCAGGCCACTCAGACGTGACGATCCCGAAGACACAGGAGACCGCGTGAGCACCATCCTCATGGCAGCCGACGAGGAGTTCACTCCGCCGAGCCCCAACGACTTCAACCTGCCCGCCGTCTTCGGCGACGGCACGTTCGACTTCCTGGGCCAGGCGCAGGTCGCCGGCGTCACGAAGCCGATGCTCCAGATCGTGCTGGCCGCGGTCCTGGTCTTCGTCGTCTTCTACTACGCCTCGCGCAAGCGGGCGATGGTGCCGGGCAAGTTCCAGTACGTCGGCGAGGAGGCGTACGGCTTCGTGCGCAACTCCATGGGCCGCGACATCATCGGCAGCCACGACTTCCAGCGCTTCGTGCCCTACCTCTTCGCGCTGTTCTTCTTCGTGCTGTTCAACAACTTCATGGCGACGATCCCGTTCATCCAGTTCCCGACCTTCTCCAGGTCGGGGATGGTGTACTCGCTCGCCCTGCTGAGCTGGATCATCTACAACGGCGTCGGCATCGCCAAGCACGGCTTCCTCGGCTACCTCAAGCTCCAGTCGGTGCCCGGCGGCGTTGGTGGCCCGATCCTCCTGCTGCTGATCCCGCTGGAGTTCATGTCGAACATCCTGGTCCGGCCGTTCACGCTGGCGCTGCGACTGTTCGCCAACATGTTCGCCGGCCACCTCCTGCTCATCCTCTTCGCGCTCGGTGGCGAGTACATCCTGCTCCACCAGCCGCTCGCCTACGCCCCGGTCGGCATCCTGGCCTGGGTCCTGTTCATCGCGGTGGCGATCCTGGAGGTGCTGATCCAGTTCCTGCAGGCCTACGTCTTCGTCCTGCTGAACGCGATGTACATCCAGGGCGCGCTCGCCGACGAGCACTGAGCCCCTCCCGCACTTCCCTGACCTGTCCAGCAGAACCCCTGTAGTAACAACCGAAAGGAAACAGCCGTGGACGGCAACCTCAACATGATCGGTTACGGCCTGGCCGCCATCGGCCCGGGTATCGGCATCGGTCTGATCTTCGCCGCCTACATCAGCGGTGTCGCCCGTCAGCCGGAGGCCCAGAGCCGCCTGCAGTCGATCGCCATCCTGGGCTTCGCGCTCGCCGAGGCGCTCGCGATCATCGGTATCGCCCTCGCCTTCGTCCTCTGACCATTCCGGTCGTCGGCCGCCTGCGGCCGTTCCGACGTTGACGTAGGACCTGGAAGGACCTGCCCATGCAGTCACATGTAGCGCCCCTGGTGATCCAGGCCGCTGGCGAGGGGGAGCTCAACCCGCTCCTGCCGCACCCGATCGAGCTGATCCTGTCGCTCGTCGTGTTCGGCATCCTCTTCTTCGCGGTGCGCAAGTTCGTGGTCCCGAACTTCGAGGCCACGTTCGCCGAGCGGACCAAGGCGATCGAGGGCGGCCTGGCCGCGGCCGAGACCAAGCAGGCCGAGGCCGACGCCAAGCTCGCCGAGCTCGAGCAGCAGCTGGCCGACGCCCGTCACGAGGCGGCCCGCATCCGCGAGGAGGCTCGGGAGCAGGGCGCGCAGATCGTCACCGAGATGCGCGACCAGGCCCAGGCCGAGGCGGCCCGGATCGTGGAGAGCGGCAAGGCCCAGATCGAGGCCGAGCGCCAGCAGGCGGTCACCTCGCTGCGGGCCGAGGTGGGGTCGCTGGCCACCACCCTCGCCGGTCGCATCGTCGGTGAGAGCCTCGAGGACGACGAGCGTCAGGCCCGCGTGGTCGAGCGCTTCCTCACCGACCTGGAGTCGGGCGCCCCCGGCGCCCGCTGACCAGCCGGTCGACAACGAAGGAGACTGACCAGATGGACCTGCGCGGAGCATCGGCCGACGCCGTCGCCGCCCTCACCGACGAGCTGGAGGCACACACCTCCGACCCGTCGGCAGCGGCGACGATCTCCGCCGACCTGTTCTCGATCGCTGCCGCACTCCGCGGCGAGGGCGCCCTGCGGCGCTTCCTCACCGACGGCTCGGTGCCGACCCAGGCCCGCCAGGGCCTGGCCGGCGAGGTGCTCGGGAGCAAGGTGTCCGAGGCCGCCTCGGCGGTGCTCACCTCCGCGGTCGCGCGCCGCTGGACGCTCACCCGTGACCTCGCCGACGCTCTCGAGCACCTCGGCGTCGTCGCGGCGGTGCGCTCCGCCGGCAACGACTCCGGCCGTCTCGAGGACGAGCTCTTCGGCGTCGGCCAGGTCGTGAAAAACAACCCGTCGCTGCGCGACGCGCTGTCCGACCCGGTCCGGTCGGTCGACGACAAGGCGGCGCTGGTCGACGACCTGCTCGCCGGCAAGGCGCTCCCGGCCACGGTGGCGCTGGTCAAGCAGGCCCTCGCGGGCTCCTACCGCACCGTCTCGGCCGCCCTCCAGGCGTACGAGAGGGCCGCGGCCGAGGTCCACGGCCAGGGTGTCGCCACCGTGCGGGTCGCTCGCGAGCTCACCCCGGCCGAGACCGAGCGGCTCAGCCGGGCGCTGTCGGCGCAGTACGGCCGTCCGGTCCACCTCAACCTGCTGGTCGACCCCGCGGTGCTGGGTGGCATCCGCGTCGAGATCGGCGACGACGTGATCGACGGGACGGTCTCCAGCCGTCTCGACGACGCACGTCGCAAGCTGGTCGGCTGACCCCGGTCCGCCGCCCGCCACCACCCACCCAGCAACAAGCCCGCACCTCACGGCCCTCCCGGGCCACCGAAGCCAGAGAGAAGGAACGACGATGACGGAGCTCTCCATCCGTCCGGAGGAGATCCGCGACGCGCTGCAGAAGTACGTCGCCGACTACCAGCCGGACGCCGCCAGCAAGGAAGAGGTCGGCACGGTCGCCCAGGCCGCCGACGGCATCGCCCGCGTCAGCGGTCTGCCGTCCGCCATGGCGAACGAGCTCCTCGAGTTCGAGGACGGCACCCGCGGCCTCGCGCTGAACCTCGACACCCGCGAGATCGGCGTCGTCGTCCTCGGTGACTTCGACAAGATCGAGGAGGGCCAGACGGTCCGCCGTACCGGCGAGGTCCTCTCGGTGCCCGTCGGCGACGGCTACCTCGGCCGCGTCGTCGACCCGCTCGGTGCCCCGATCGACGGCCTCGGCGAGATCGAGACCTCCGCCCGCCGCGCCCTCGAGCTCCAGGCGCCGTCGGTGGTGGAGCGCAAGTCGGTGCACGAGCCGCTCGCGACCGGCATCAAGGCGATCGACTCGATGACCCCGATCGGTCGCGGGCAGCGCCAGCTCATCATCGGCGACCGCGCTACGGGCAAGACCACGATCGCGATCGACACGATCATCAACCAGAAGCAGTACTGGGAGACCGGCGACCCGGAGAAGCAGGTCCGCTGCATCTACGTCGCCATCGGCCAGAAGGGCTCCACCATCGCCTCGGTGCGCGGTGCCCTCGAGGAGGCCGGCGCGCTGGAGTACACCACCATCGTCGCCGCCCCGGCCTCGGACTCCGCCGGCTTCAAGTACCTCGCCCCCTACACCGGCTCGGCCATCGGCCAGCACTGGATGTACGACGGCAAGCACGTCCTGATCGTCTTCGACGACCTCACCAAGCAGGCCGAGGCCTACCGCGCGGTGTCGCTGCTGCTGCGCCGTCCGCCGGGCCGCGAGGCCTACCCGGGCGACGTCTTCTACCTGCACTCGCGCCTGCTGGAGCGCTGCGCCAAGCTGTCGGACGAGATGGGCGCGGGTTCGATGACTGGCCTGCCGATCATCGAGACCAAGGCCAACGACGTGTCGGCGTTCATCCCGACCAACGTCATCTCGATCACCGACGGCCAGATCTTCCTGCAGTCGGACCTCTTCGCCTCCAACCAGCGGCCCGCGATCGACGTCGGCGTCTCGGTGTCCCGCGTGGGCGGCGCGGCGATGACCAAGGCGATGAAGGCCGTCACGGGCTCGCTCAAGGTCGACCTGGCGCAGTTCCGCGCCATGGAGGCGTTCGCGATGTTCGCCTCCGACCTCGACGCCGCGTCGCGCCAGCAGCTCGACCGCGGTCAGCGGCTGATGGCGCTCCTCAAGCAGCCGGCGTACACCCCGTACCCGGTCGAGGAGATGACCGTCGCGCTGTGGCTGGGCACCACCGGTCGTCTCGACCGCGTCCCGGTCGACGACGTGCTGCGCTTCGAGCAGGAGTTCATCGACTACGTGAAGCGGTCGCACGAGGGCATCCTCGCCGGCATCCGCGAGACCACGAAGTTCGAGGACGAGGCGTCGCTCGAGCAGGCCTACGACTCCTTCCTGGACCAGTTCGAGACCAGCGAGGGCGGTTCGGTGAAGCCCGGTCACGAGGCTGCGGCCGAGGCGCTCGAGGACGACGAGCTCGAGCAGGAGCAGATCGTCAAGCAGAAGCGGGGCTGACCCACATGGCCGTATCGCTGCGTGAGTACCGCGCGCGGATCCGATCGACCGAGTCGATGAAGAAGATCACGCGCGCCATGGAGCTCATCGCTGCGTCCCGGATCATCAAGGCGCAGCAGCGGGCACAGGCGGCAGCGCCGTACGCCCGTGAGCTCACCCGTGCGGTGTCGGCGGTGGCGACGTTCTCCAACGTCGACCACCCGCTGACCACCGAGCAGGAGAACCCCAAGCGGGCCGCGGTCCTCGTCGTGACGAGCGACCGCGGGCTGGCGGGTGCCTACTCCTCCAGCGTCCTCAAGGAGGCCGAGCGGCTCGCCGAGCGGCTCCGCGACGAGGGTAAGGAGATCGACACCTACGTCTGCGGCCGCAAGGCGAGGCGTACAACAGGTTCCGCAACCGGCGCGTCGTGCGCTCGTGGACGGGGTTCTCCGACCAGCCCTCCTACGAGGTCGCGGCCGAGATCGGCGAGGCGCTGATCGAGGCCTTCCTCAAGGAGCAGGGCGAGGAGGGCGGCGTGGACGAGGTCCACGTGGTCTACACCCGTTTCCGCTCGATGCTGGTGCAGGAGCCCACCGCGGTGCGCCTGCTGCCGCTGGAGGTCGTCGAGGGCGAGGAGAAGCCCGCCGACGACGAGGTGCTCCCGCTCTACGAGTTCGAGCCCTCCCCGGAGGCCGTGCTCGACGCGCTGCTGCCGCAGTACGTCCAGAGCAGGATCTTCTACGCGCTCCTGCAGGCTGCGGCCTCCGAGCTGGCGGCGCGACAGAAGGCGATGAAGTCGGCGACCGACAACGCCGACGAGCTGATCAAGAAGTACACGCGTATCGCCAACCAGGCCCGACAGGCCGGCATCACCCAGGAAATCAGCGAGATCGTCGGTGGCGTGAACGCGCTGGCCGACGCCAACGCCGCCAGCGACTGAAGGTAAGTGAGAGACATGACTGCAACGGTTGAAGAGACCACCACCTCCGGTGCGGCGAGCGTCGGCCGGATCGCCCGGGTCATCGGCCCGGTCGTCGACGTGGAGTTCCCCGTCGACTCGATGCCGGAGATCTACAACAAGCTCGAGGTCGACGTGACCCTGGGCGGGGAGACCTCCACCCTCCCGCTCGAGGTCGCCCAGCACATCGGTGACGGCATGGTCCGTGCCATCTCGCTGAAGCCGACCGACGGCCTCGTCCGCGGCGGTCAGGTGACCGACACCGGCGGCCCGATCAGCGTCCCCGTGGGCGACGCGACGCTCGGCAAGGTCTTCAACGCCACCGGCGACGTGCTCAACCTCGCCGAGGGCGAGACCTTCGAGGTCAACGAGCGCTGGGGCATCCACCGCAAGGCTCCGGCCTTCGACCAGCTCGAGTCGAAGACCAACATGTTCGAGACCGGCATCAAGGTCATCGACCTCCTCACCCCCTACGTGCAGGGCGGCAAGATCGGCCTGTTCGGCGGTGCCGGCGTGGGCAAGACGGTGCTCATCCAGGAGATGATCGCGCGTGTGGCCCGCGACCACGGTGGTGTGTCGGTGTTCGCCGGTGTGGGCGAGCGGACCCGTGAGGGCAACGACCTCATGGTCGAGATGGAGGAGGCGGGCGTCCTCGGGCAGACCGCCCTCGTGTTCGGCCAGATGGACGAGCCGCCGGGCACGCGTCTGCGCGTGGCCCTCTCGGCGCTGACGATGGCGGAGTACTTCCGCGACGTCCAGAACCAGGACGTGCTGCTGTTCATCGACAACATCTTCCGGTTCACCCAGGCGGGTTCCGAGGTGTCCACGCTGCTGGGCCGCATGCCCTCCGCGGTGGGCTACCAGCCGAACCTCGCCGACGAGATGGGCCTCCTGCAGGAGCGGATCACCTCGACCCGCGGTCACTCGATCACCTCGATGCAGGCGATCTACGTGCCCGCGGACGACTACACCGACCCGGCGCCGGCCACGACGTTCGCGCACCTGGACGCCACCACGGAGCTGTCCCGCGAGATCGCCTCGCTCGGCATCTACCCGGCGGTGGACCCGCTGACCTCGACCTCCCGGATCCTCGACCCGCAGTACATCGGTCGGGACCACTACGACTGCGCGATCCGCATCAAGCAGATCCTGCAGCGCAACAAGGAGCTCCAGGACATCATCGCGATCCTCGGTGTCGACGAGCTGTCCGAGGAGGACAAGGTCATCGTGTCGCGGGCGCGCCGCATCCAGCGCTTCCTGTCGCAGAACACCTACGTGGCCAAGCAGTTCACCGGCATCGAGGGCTCGACCGTGCCCGTCGTCGACACCATCGAGGCGTTCAACAAGATCGCCGACGGTGAGTACGACCACGTCGCCGAGCAGGCCTTCTTCATGTGCGGTGGCCTCGACGACGTCGAGCGCAACTGGGCCGAGATCCAGAAGAGCCTCTGATGGCGGACACCGGCATCGGGACCGGCCTCCAGGTCGAGCTGGTGGCCGCGGACCGCACCGTGTGGTCGGGCGAGGGCTCCATGGTCATCGCGCGCACCGTCGACGGCGACGTGGGTGTCCTCCGCGGGCACGCGCCGCTGCTGTCGGTGCTCACCGAGGCCGAGGTCGAGATCACGTCCCCGGACGGCGTCGTGCACGCGGTCGTCGACGGCGGGTTCATCTCCGTCGCCGGCGACCGGGTCTCGATCCTCACCGAGCACGCGCTGCTCGCCGAGGAGATCAAGATCAACGAGGTCGAGGCCGAGCTGGAGACCGCGAACGGTCTCTCGGCCGGTGAGGAGCGGGAGCGCCGCATCCGCCGTGCCGAGGCCCGCGTGCGGGCCTACCGCAAGGCCTCCTGAGGTCGACCGGGCCGAGTACGACGTCAACGGGGCCACCCGCTAGGGTCTCCCTGCCGAGAGGGGGATCGGGTGGCATGGTGGCAGTGGCTGGTCGACGTGGCCGGCGTCCTGCTCATCGCCGTCGTCCTCTACGGTCTCGGCCTGGTCGTACGTCGTCGCTTCCTCGGACGTGACGGCGGCACCTTCGAGCTGTCCCACCGCGCCCGTCCTCGTGAGGACGGGCGCGGTTGGGTTCTCGGGATCGGTCGCTACTCCGGCGAGCAGCTGGAGTGGTTCCGGATCTTCTCCCTCTCCCCGCGGCCCAAGGTGGTCTGGGCTCGCACCGCGCTGTCCTACGAGGGTCGTCGCGACCCGGGCGGCGACGAGCAGGTAGCGCTCTACCCCGGGCACCTGGTCATCCGCTGCGACGGCCCGGACGGGGTCGTCGAGCTGGCGATGAGCCCGGCATCGCTCACCGGCTTCCAGTCGTGGCTCGAGGCGCGTCCGCCCGGCACCGACTGGACCAACCGCGCCTCCTGATCAGCGCTCCCCGCCCGGTACCCACAGCACGTCGCCCTGCTCGCGGTTGGCGTGCCGCGCGAGGATGAACACCAAGTCGCTGAGCCGGTTGAGGTAGGTGATCGCGAGCTTGTTCATGGACTCGCCGTGCATCTCGTACGCCGCCCAGGCCGAGCGCTCGGCCCGACGTACGACGGTGCGGCACACGTGCAGGTGCGCGGCGCCCGCGGTGCCGCCGCTGAGGATGAACGAGCGCAGTTTCGGCAGGTGCTCGTTGTACTCGTCGCACCAGGCCTCCAGCCGGTCGACGTACGCCTGCTCGACGCGCAGCGGCGGGAACTCCGGGTCGGGCACGACCGGCGTGCAGAAGTCGGCGCCGACGTCGAACAGGTCGTTCTGGACGTGGGTGAGGACAGCGACGACGTCGTCCTCCAGCCCACCCGAGGCGACGGCGAGCCCGAGGTGGGCGTTGGCCTCGTCGACGTCGGCGTACGCGTGGAGCCGGAGGTCGTTCTTCGTGGTCACGCTCATGTCGCCGAGCCGGGTCTCGCCGGCGTCGCCGGTGCGGGTGTAGATGCGGGTGAGGTTGACCATGGGGGGAGGGTAGCGAGCGTGACCACCCCCGAGTCCGCCCCGTCCGTGCTGCCCGCCCGAGTCGTCCCGGTGCTGCTGGCGCTCCCCGCGCTGGCGCTGGGCGCCGCCGGGCTCCTTCACCCGGACCACCTCACCTACGACACGTCGTACCGCTGGTTCGCGCTGCACGTGCCAGGCGTCCTGGTGTTCCCGCTCGTGGCCGCCGCCCCCTGGTGGCTGGTGCGCGGCCGGCGTGACGTGGTGGCCTGGGTCGTGCGACTGACGGCGTACGGCTACGCCACGTTCTACACCGCGCTGGACGTCATCAGCGGCGTCGGTGCGGGCTGGGTCACGCACGAGCTCGGGCCGGGCGTGCCCCGCCCGGAGGCGGTGAGCCGGATGTTCACCATCGGGACCCCGCTGGGGAAGGTCGGCTCCTGGTCGCTGCTGGTGTGCGTCGTGGTGCTCGCGATCGACCAGGTGGTTCGGCGCGGGGTCCGCGCGTGGCCGGTGCTGCTCGTGGTGGTGGGGGCCGCCCTCGTGCACTGGTTCCACATCTTCGCCCCCTGGGGCGTGCTCGGCATGGCGCTGCTCGGCGTCGGCAGCGGGCTCGCGGCGTCCGGGTTCGTTCGGGACGTGTCAGGACCGGTGAAATTCGTTGCCGACGACGTGCAACCTCGGAGACGCTGAACGCGTCAGTACCTGTGTGAAGCGTTCGCACCAGTCCTCGGGAGCCACCATGCCGCAGCAGCCGTGCGCCTTCGGCGTGCTCGCGGTGCAGGGGTACCTCGACGTGCGCTCGACGCGTCGGGTGCGCGACGAGCTCTACGCCCTGATGGCGGTGCACGACCGCGTGGTCGTCGACCTCGCCGAGGTGGACGCCGTCGATCTCACCGGGCTCCGGGTGCTCGCGGCCGCGACCAGGTACGCCGAGCACCGGGGTCGCCAGGTCGTCCTGCGCGACCCGGCTCCCGGCGTACGACGGCTGCTGCACGTGTCCCGGCTGGCCCGCGCCGTGCGTGTCGAGGCGCCCCGGTCGCCGCTCGCCGACCTCGCCTGAGACCCGCTGCGGCACGCGGCCCGGCGGCGGTGTGACGGATGTCGCACACCGGGAACCGGTTACCAACGCGTAACCGGCGCTCTACCCTCTCCCCATGACGGAGAAGGACCTCCAGCAGTCGGGGCAGCCCGAGCGGAACGACGCCCCGCGGCCCAAGGACCGCCCGTGGGTGATGCGGACCTACGCCGGCCACTCGTCGGCCGCGGCCTCGAACGCGCTCTACCGGACCAACCTCGCCAAGGGGCAGACCGGCCTGTCGGTGGCCTTCGACCTGCCGACGCAGACCGGCTACGACCCGGACTCGCCGCTGGCCAAGGGCGAGGTCGGCAAGGTCGGCGTCCCCGTGCCGCACCTCGGCGAGATGCGCCGGCTCTTCGACGACATCCCGCTCACCGGGATGAACACCTCGATGACGATCAACGCCACCGCCATGTGGCTGCTGGCGATGTACCAGGTCGTCGCCGAGGAGCAGGCCGGTGTGCCGGAGGGGAAGGCCATGCCGGAGGAGGTCGCCGCCCAGCTGGCCGGCACCACCCAGAACGACATCATCAAGGAGTACCTGTCGCGGGGCACCTACGTGTTCCCGCCGCAGCACTCCCTGCGGCTGATCAGCGACATGATCGCCTACACGGTCAACAACATCCCCAAGTGGAACCCCATCAACATCTGCAGCTACCACCTGCAGGAGGCCGGGGCGACGCCGACCCAGGAGCTGGCCTACTCGCTGTGCACCGCCATCGCGGTGCTCGACGCGGTCAAGGACGCCGGTCAGGTCTCCGACGACGACTTCGAGAAGGTCGTCGGTCGTATCTCGTTCTTCGTCAACGCCGGCGTGCGCTTCGTCGAGGAGATGTGCAAGATGCGCGCCTTCGTCGAGCTGTGGGACGAGATCACCCGCGAGCGGTACGGCGTGACGGACCCGAAGATGCGTCGCTTCCGCTACGGCGTGCAGGTCAACTCGCTCGGCCTGACCGAGGCGCAGCCGGAGAACAACGTCCAGCGCATCGTGCTGGAGATGCTCGGCGTGACGCTGTCCAAGGACGCCCGGGCCCGCGCGCTGCAGCTCCCCGCGTGGAACGAGGCGCTCGGCCTGCCGCGGCCGTGGGACCAGCAGTGGTCGCTGCGGCTCCAGCAGGTGCTGGCCTTCGAGTCCGACCTCCTGGAGTACGACGACCTGTTCGACGGCTCGCACGTCGTCGAGGCCAAGGTCGCCTCGCTGGTGGCCGGCGCCAAGGAGGAGATCGACCGGGTGCAGGCCATGGGCGGCGCGATCTCCGCGGTCGACTCCGGCTACATGAAGCAGGCGCTCGTCTCAGCCCACGCCGCACGTCGCGCACGCATCGAGTCCGGCGCCGAGGTCATCGTCGGCGTCAACAAGTTCGAGACCACCGAGCCGTCGCCGCTGACCGCAGACCTCGACTCCGCGATCATGGCGGCCGACCCGGCTGCCGAGCAGGCCGCGCTCGACTCGGTCGAGCAGTGGAAGGCCCAGCGTGACGAGGCCGGTGCCCAGGCGGCGCTCCAGCGCCTCGCGGAGGACGCCAAGACCGACGTCAACCTGATGACCGCCACCCTCGAGGCCGCGCGTGCCGGCGTGACGACCGGGGAGTGGGCGGGCACCCTGCGCGAGGTGTTCGGCGAGTTCCGCGCACCCACGGGCGTGGCCGGCGCGGTCGGCGTCGCCGAGGCGGGCGCCGAGCTCACCGAGGTGCGCGACCGGGTCAAGGCGACCGGTGACGAGCTGGGTGGGCGACTGCGCCTGCTCGTCGGCAAGCCGGGCCTCGACGGGCACTCCAACGGCGCCGAGCAGGTCGCCGTACGGGCTCGGGACGCCGGGTTCGAGGTCGTCTACCAGGGCATCCGGCTCACGCCCGAGCAGATCGTGTCCGCCGCGGTCGCCGAGGACGTCCACTGCGTCGGCCTGTCGATCCTCTCGGGCTCGCACATGGAGCTCGTGCCGGCCGTCATCGACGGGCTGCGCGCCGCCGGCCTCGACGACGTCCCCGTCATCGTCGGCGGCATCATCCCGGAGTCCGACGGGCGCAAGCTCGTCGAGCTCGGGGTCGCGGCGGTCTACACGCCGAAGGACTTCGGCCTGACCGAGATCATGGGCGGCATCGTCGAGGTGATCCGGCGGGCGAACGGCCTCGACGAGGCCTGAGCGCCGCCGTCGTACGGCGCCTCCTGACCACATCCACGCGAGACGGCCCGCCCAGAGAGCTCCCCGGGCGGGCCGTCTCGTGCCGTGCCGGGTCAGCTGGGCAGGTCGCTGGGCAGGTCGTCCAGGCCGGGCAGCTCGAGGTCGGCGAGGTCCTCGGGGTCGGGCTCGACGTCGGCGAGCTTGGTGTCGGGGTCCTGGCCCTCGCACGCGGCGTTGCCGAGGTCCACGACGAAGCCGATGGTCTGCTCGCGCTCCTCCTCGCTGAGACCCTCGAAGTCCTCCTCGTTCTCGGCGGAATCGCGGACCAGGTCCTCCTGGTCGCCCGCGGAGAGGTCGGTGAACTCACCGCAGGTGATCTCGTCGATGTCGGTGCTGCCGCCGCAGGCGGTCAGCGTGGTGCCGAGGAGCACGGCGGAGCCGAGCGTCAGGGCGATGCGCGTGGTCTGTCGGGTGCGGGTGCGCCGGGGGAGGGCGGAGGTCGTCATGCCCCGCACTGTGTCCGCGTGGTGTGGTCGGGAAACCTGCTCGATCAGCCCAGGTCAACTTAGCCTCACCTAACTGACTGCTACGATCGCGGCATGGGCAAGGGGAAGTCCCGCTCGAAGGCGGACAAGAAGGCGCGCAAGAGCCTCCCGAAGGTGGAGTGCTGCGTGTCTCGCGACAAGTGCAAGCGCTGCCCGCTGCGGATGCTCAAGGAGGGCACGCTGCCCGACGGCTACACCGTCAAGCGGCGTCGGTTGGTGCACCTCGACGGCTCGAAGGTGCGCAAGAAGGACCTCGCTGCCTGAACGCCACGGTCGGGCGCCTGCCAGCGCTCGTGCTCGCAACGGCGTCGCGACCGCCCGCCCCCTGTGACCACCGCTGCCGACGTACTGCCCGATCCCACCAGGAGTCACCGTGCCCGCCGACCGTTTCGTCGCCCAGCTCAACGCCCAGATCGGGCACGAGCTGGCCGCCCACCACCAGTACCTCGCCGTTGCCGTGCACTACGACGCGCTGACGATGCCGCAGATGGCGGCGTACTTCTACCGGCAGGCGCTCGAGGAGCGCGAGCACGCGATGATGATGGTGCAGTACCTCCTCGACACCGACGCCGAGGTCGTGGTGCCCGGCACCGAGGCGCCGGTCAGCCGGTTCGATGGCGTGGTCGCGCCCGTCCAGCTCGCGCTCGACCAGGAGAAGCGGGTCACCGCGCAGATCAACGACCTCGTGCGGGTCGCGCGAGAGGAGCTCGACTTCGCCTCGGAGCAGTTCCTGCACTGGTTCGTGAAGGAGCAGGTGGAGGAGGTGTCGAGCATGTCCGACCTGCTCGCGGTCGTCACGCGCAACGCTGACGACATCGACGACATCGAGGACTGGATCGCGCGCGAGTCCGACGCCGGCGGCGAGGACCCCACAGCCCCGCGGGCCGCGGGCGCCGCCGGCTGACAGACTGCGCGGCATGAGCCGCGTCGTGGTGGTCGGAGCCGGGGTCGTCGGGCTGTCGTGCGCCGTCCGGCTCCTCGAGGCCGGGCGCCGGGTCGACGTCGTCGCACGGGACCTCCCGCTGGAGACGACGTCGGCGGTCGCCGCAGCCTTCTGGTACCCCTACCGCGCGGCGCCGCACGACAAGGTCGCCGCCTGGGGGTCGCGAACCCGCGCCGTGCTCGAGGAGATCGCCGCAGGAGCGGACGGCGAGCGTGCGGGCGTGGTGCTCCGCGACGGCACCGAGGTGCTCCCGCGGGTCTCGCCCGACCCGTGGTGGGCGTCGGCGGTGCCCGACCTGCGCCGCGTCGAGCCGCCGCGGGGGTACGCCGACGCCTGGTCGTTCGTCTCGCCGGTCGTCGAGATGCCGCGCTACCTGCCGTGGCTGGCCGCCCGGGTGGAGTCGCTGGGCGGGACGATCACCCGGATGAACCTCTCCGCGCTGCCGCCGGGCGGCGACGTGGTCGTCAACGCCACCGGGATCGGGTCGCGGCACCTGGCGTCGGACCCGGAGGTGCACCCGGTGCGGGGGCAGGTCGTGGTCGTGGAGCAGGTCGGCCTGGAGCGGTGGTGGGTCGCCGACGACGGACCACTGCCGACGTACGTCGTCCCGCGCTCGCGCGACATCGTGCTCGGTGGGACCGCCGACGAGGGCGACTGGAGCCGCACGCCGGTCGAGGAGACCGCGGCGAGCATCCTGCGGCGTACGGCGGAGCTGGAGCCGGCACTGGCCGGTGCGCGGGTGCTGCGGCACAAGGTCGGGCTACGGCCGGCGCGGCCCTCGGTGCGCGTGGAGCGGCGCGGGCGGGTCGTGCACTGCTACGGGCACGGCGGCGCCGGTGTGACGGTCTCGTGGGGTTGTGCCGACGAGGTCGCGTCGCTCGCGGCCGAGGTGCTCGACGACTGAAGCGGCTCGACGGCTAGAAGGGCTCGAGGTCAGCGAGGGTCGTGTCGTCGTCGACGTCGGCACACAGGGCGTCGGGCGCGGCCTCCGCCACGGTGCGCTGGTCGTCGTCGGAGGCGTCGAGGAACTGCGAGACCTCCTCGACGCCGTCGTCGCGGGCCTGCTCGGCGATCTCGGTGAGGAGTGCGACCCGCTCGTCGACGCTGATCGCGGTGAGCTCGCCGCACGTCGTCGACGACATCGCGTCGTCGCCCCCGCACCCGGTGAGCACTCCTACGGCGAGGACGGCCGCCCCGAGGGCGAGGAGTGGGCGGCGGACGGTCACGCCCCGAACCTACGTCGCCGAACCGAGCGGACCACGAGCACCCCGGCCACACCGAGGGCCGCGCCGATCACGAGGCCGGCGAGGGGTGCCCAGTCGGCCTCGCCGGTGAGCCCGACGAGCGTGCCGACGACGGCGGCCAGCAGGACCGCGGTGGTCACGACGACCCGGACCGCGACCTCGCGCAGGAACAGCTGGGTGAAGGACTGCTGCTCGGCCACCCGACCGTCGGGGTCCAGCGGCAGGACCTGCACGACCGCGTCGGCCGGGATGGGGCCGTAGACGTGCGGGAAGGTCTCGGAACCGGCGGGCGCGCCGGGCGGTGCCTCGTCGACGACCGGGACCCCCAGGCGGTCGGTGTCGACCACGAGCAGCACCATCGGCTCGGTGACGTCGGCGTAGAACCGCTCCCGCACCCCTTGCCACTGGTCGCCGCGGCTGCAGTGGACGAAACCCTCCTCGGCCAGCGTGCGCCCTCGGGTGGAGATCGTGTAGGCGCCGACGTCGCGGCCCGTCTCCCAGTCCGCCCGGAGGGCGAGGTGCATGATCCTCACCCGGCGAAGGGTAGGCCGGGCGCTGCACCCGCTCGGGAGGCGGTCAGGAGGCGTCGGGGAGTCGGCGCAGGACCTCGGTGAGCGAGGTGGTGATCTGGGAGAGCGAACCGTCGATCCCGTCGAGCCGGCCGTCGATGCCGTCGAGGCGTCGGTCGATGCCGTCGAGGCGGACGTCCATCCGGTCGAGGCGGACGTCCATCCGGTCGAGGCGTCGGTCGATGCCGTCGAGGCGTCGGTCGATGCCGTCGAGGCGGACGTCCATCCGGTCGAGGCGGCCGTCGATGCCGTCGAGGCGGCCGTCGATGCCGTCGAGCCGTCGAGTGTGGTCCTCCAGGACCGTCCCCATGTCGGTCAGGAGCTCGTAGATCGCGTCGCGGTCGTTCTCGAGCCGTCGTACGCGTCGGGTGAGGTCCTGATCGCTGGTCATGTCCTCACGGTAGGTCCGTGCACGATGACCCGCCAGGGGAGCGGGACGGGTTGTGGACAGCGGGCGTCGTTCCTCAGAACAGCCGCTCGGTGGGGTCGTCGAGACCCCGCAGGGCGTCGTAGTCGACCAGCGCGCAGGTCATGCCCTTGTCGGTGGCCAGCACCCGTGCCTGGGGCTTGATCTCCTGGGCGGCGAAGATGCCGCGCACCGGGCCCTTGGCGGTGAGCAGCGGGTCGCGGTTGAGCAGCTCCAGGTAGCGCTCCAGCTGGAGCACGCCGTCGATGCAGTCGATAACCGCCGCTTCGGCCATCAGGATTCCCACACGTCCACCCACACGTGATCGGGGGAGTCGAGATCATCGGATGGCGACAGGACTCGCAGCGCCGTCTCGGTGCTCAGCCCGGTCATCACGACCTCTTCGTCGGCGTCGCCGAGCCACAGCCGTCCAGTGGGAGTTGCAAGTACGCCTTCGAAGACGACAGTTCGATCCGCTTCGGTCTCGGGAGCGGCGGACCAGTGGCGGATCGTCACCGTGGCCTCAGCCCAATCGAAGTCGTCTTCAAAGCTCTCGACATCTTGGGCATGCCGAACAAGTACGACGACCCCGTTGGAGCTCGCGGAAACGCGGGCCTTCGGGTCCACCTCCGGAATCTCGCCTCCAAGGCTGGGGTCCGAGAGAATCGCAATGCCCCAGTGCCAAGGGCGTGTCACCGCGACGGTGTGAAGCGCTTGCATGGGATGAGCCTAGAAGAGTCGTTCAGTCGGGTCGTCGAGTCCACGAAGCGCGTCGTAGTCGACGAGGGCGACAGTGATACCGCGATCCTCGGCCAGGGTGCGAGCTTGGGGAGCGACGGACTGGGCGGCAAGGATTCCTCGGACAGGCTTGAGGAGCGGATCGCGGTTCAGGAGCTCCAGATATCTGGTCAACTGCTCGACCGCGTCGATGTTTGCCTTGCGCTTGATCTCAACAGCGACGTGTTTCGCTGGCGCTTGTATCGTCCCGTCGATCTCGCCGCGGCGCTTGATCTCAACGGCCACCGACAGGCCGCCCTCGTCGCGGCACATCAGGTCGACCGGGCCGATCGCGGTCGGGAACTCCCGGCGTACGAGGGTGAGGCCGTCGGAGAGCGTCGCCGGGTGCTCGGCGAGCAGCTCCTGCAGGTGTTTCTCGACACCGTCCTTGACCAGACCCGGGTCGACGCCGAGGTCGTGGGAGGTGTCGCTGAGGACCTCGGCGAGCGAGATCCGCAGGGTGTCGTCGGTCTTCGGCGACGTCACCGTCCACTCCTGGGAGCCGTCGTCGGCGACCTGCTCGCGCAGCGTGCACGGCGGGGACATCCAGTTCAGCGGCTTGTAGGAGCCTCCGTCGGAGTGCACGAGCACCGACCCGTCGGCCTTGATCATCAGCACACGGGTGGCCATCGGCAGGTGCGCCGTCAGGCGACCTGCGTAGTCGATCTGGCAGCGGGCGACCACGATCCTCACGGGCGCGCAATCTACTAGGGCTCCCCAAGAGGGTGAGGCAGGCGTCGCGCGCGGAGGTGAACAGTAACGGCGCATGACAGCACTGGCGGCCGCTCTCGGGTCCTTCCTGCCACTTCTTGCCCCGCTCGCTGCCGAGGACGGGGGGTGGATCTCCAGCCTCGAGGACGCGATCAACTCCGGGTTCGAGCCGATCGCCACGGCCGTCACCTCGGTCGTCTTCTACGAGGTCACGATCGGCCCCGCGACGTTCCCGCTGATCGTCTTCTGGCTGGTGGCCGGGGCGACGATCTTCACGATCTACTTCAAAGGCATCCAGTTCCGCTCGATGCGGGTCTCGTGGGACCTGGTGCGCGGCAAGTACAGCCGCGCCAGCGACCCCGGCGAGGTCACGCACTTCCAGGCGCTCGCCTCCGCGGTGTCCGGCACGGTCGGCCTCGGCAACATCGCCGGTGTCGCGGTCGCGGTGTCCATCGGTGGTCCCGGCGCGACCTTCTGGATGATCCTGGCCGGCCTGCTCGGCATGTGCACCAAGTTCGTCGAGTGCACGCTGGGCGTGAAGTACCGCGAGGTGCACGAGGACGGCACCGTCACCGGTGGTCCGTTCCGCTACATGCCGGTCGCCTTCGCCGGTGCCGGCAAGCTCGTCAGCGGGCTCGCGGTCGGCATCTTCGCCGTCGCCCTGATCCTCTTCGGCGCCCTCGGCGGCAACGCCTTCCAGTCGAACCAGACCTACGCCCAGGCCGTCAACGTCACGGGTGGCGAGGACAGCTTCCTGGCCTCCAGCACCGCCTCCTTCATCTTCGGCCTCGTGCTCGCAGGTCTCGTCGGCATCGTGATCATCGGAGGCGTCCAGTCGATCGCGAAGGTCACCAGCAAGCTGGTGCCGGTCATGGCCGTCATCTACGTCGCCGCCTGCCTCCTGGTCATCGGCATCAACGCCACCGAGGTCCCCGGCGCGATCGGCCGCATCATCGAGGGCGCGTTCAACCCCGACGGCGTCGCGGGCGGCGCGATCGGCGTCCTGATCGTCGGCTTCCAGCGCGCGGCGTTCTCCAACGAGGCGGGCGTCGGCTCGGCGCCGATCGTGCACTCCGCGGTGAAGACCAAGCACCCCGTCTCCGAGGGCTTCGTCGCCCTGCTCGAGCCGTTCATCGACACCGTGATCATCTGCACCATGACGGCGCTGACGATCGTCATCGCCGACGTGCCGCGCTACGGCGAGCTCATCGAGAAGTCCAAGGCCGGCGAGTCGGTCAGCTCCGACAACGGCGTCACGCTCACCTCGGACTCCTTCGACTCCTTCCTCCCGGGCTTCGACAACGTGCTCGCGCTCGCGGTCGCCCTCTTCGCGTTCTCCACGCTCATCACCTGGAGCTACTACACGATGCGTGCCTGGACGACGCTCGTCGGCAAGAGCGCCTTCAAGGAGAATGTCTTCAAGGTCGTCTTCTGCGTCTTCACCGTCATCGGTGCCGTCGTCGACCTCGGCAGCGTCCTCGACTTCGCCGACGCCATGCTCTTCGTCTGCGCGGTCTTCAACCTGCTGGCCCTCTACATCCTGCTGCCGAAGGTGCGCGAGGAGGTCCGCTCGTTCCTGCGCGGCCGCGAGACCGGCGAAATCGCCGTGGTCCCGGTCGAGGAGCGAGCCACCACGTGACCCTGCGCCGGCGGTGCGCCCCGTGAGTCGTACGCCGCCCGCACCGGGCGTCGTACGACTGCGGGAGGCCAGGCCCTCGGACCTGCGCCACCTCGCCGGCGTGGAGAACAGCGGCGTCGCGCAGTTCGAGGAGCACCTCGGCGACCGGATGGTGCCAGCGCTGGCGAGCCCGGCGCCGTCCGGCGGGGACCGGGACCTCACCGGCACCGTGCTGGTGGCGGTGGCCGACGACGGCCCGGCCGGCCCCGGGCCCGTCGGCTTCGCCCACCTCAGCCACCAGGACTCCTGGGGGGAGTGGGCGCACCTCGAGCAGCTGTCGGTGCTGCCGACCCACCAGGGCCGGGGAGTCGGTCGCGCGCTGGTCGAGGCGGCCCGGGAGCGGGCCCGGTGGGACGGCCACCGTCGGCTGTCGCTGTGCACCTACCGCGACGTGCCATGGAACGGGCCGTTCTACCGCTCGGCCGGCTTCGAGGAGGTCGACGAGGCGCACCTCCAGCCCTTCCAGGCGGCGCTGCGGGCCCGCGAGCAGGAACTCGGTCTCGACGGCGCGGGACCACGGTGCGTGATGATGGTCACGCTGGCCCGAAAAAGTTACCCGTGAGTCAACTTAGGGGCTGTCACGGAGCGTGACGCATGCCATGATCCGGCCCATGACGAGCACTGAGAGCGCGCCCGAGGCGGGCGGACGCACCTTCACCACCATCGGCGTCGTGGGCCTGGGCACCATGGGTGCCGGCATCGCGGAGATCTTCGCCCGCCACGGCTACCAGGTCGTCGGCGTCGAGAAGGACGACGACGGCGTCGAGCGGGGACGCCAGCACCTCGCCAACTCCACCGCTCGCGCGGTCAAGCGCGAGAAGATCACCGACGCCGAGCAGAGCGAGCTCCTCGGTCGCATCTCCTTCTCCACCTCGCTGAAGGACCTCTCCGAGGCCGACCTCGTCGTCGAGGCGATCGTGGAGTCGCTGGAGACCAAGAAGGCGATCTTCAGCGAGCTCGACTCGATCGTCGCCCCGGAGGCGGTCCTGGCGACCAACCCCTCGTCGCTGTCGGTCACCGAGATCTCGACCGCCAACTCCCACCCCGGCCGCGTCGTGGGCATCCACTTCTTCAACCCCGCGCCGGTGCAGAAGCTCGTCGAGGTCGTGCGCACCGTCGTCACCCAGCCCGACGTGCTCGCCGACGTCACCGCACTCGTCGAGGGCCTCGGCAAGAGCCCGGTCGTCTGCGGCGACAAGGCCGGCTTCATCGCCAACACCCTGCTCTTCGGCTACCTCAACCACGCCGCCTCGATGTTCGAGTCGAAGTACGCCACCCGCGAGGACATCGACGCCGCCATGCGCTTCGGCTGCGGCTACCCGATGGGCCCGCTGGCGCTGCTCGACCTGATCGGTCTCGACACGGCGTACGAGATCCTCGAGACGATGTACAAGCAGGGCCGCGACCGCCTGCACGCGCCGACGCCGGTGCTCAAGCAGATGGTCACCGCCGGTCTGCTCGGTCGCAAGGCCGGCCGCGGGTTCTACACCTACGAGGGCCCCGACAGCCCCGTCGTCGTCGCCGACGACAAGACCCCGTCGGCCGACGACCAGCCGACCCTGCAGCACGACATCCGCACCGTGGGCGTCGTCGGCACCGGCACCATGGCGTCGGGCATCGTCGAGGTCTTCGCCAAGTCCGGGTACGACGTGCTGTTCGTCGGCCGCAGCCAGGCCAAGGTCGACGGCGTCGTCGCCGCGATCACCAAGAGCTTCGACAAGCAGATCCAGCGCGGTCGCTCCACGGAGGAGAAGAAGGCCGAGGTGCTCGCGCGCCTGAACGGCACCACCTCCATCGAGGACCTCGGCGACGTCGACATCGTCGTCGAGGCGATCGCGGAGGACCTCGCGGTCAAGACCACGCTGTTCGAGAACCTCGACGAGATCTGCAAGCCCGGCGCGATCCTGGCGACCACCACCTCGTCGCTGCCGATCATCGCCTGCGCCCAGGCGACCAAGCGGCCCGAGTCGGTCATCGGCATGCACTTCTTCAACCCCGCGCCGATCATGAAGCTCGTCGAGGTCGTCTCGACCGTGACGACCGACCCGGCCGTCAGCGAGACCACGACCGCCCTGTGCGCGAAGGTCGGCAAGGTCGCGGTGTCGTGCGGTGACCGCGCCGGCTTCATCGTCAACGCGCTGCTGTTCCCCTACCTCAACGACGCGGTGAAGATGCTCGAGGCGCACTACGCGACCGCCGACGACATCGACGTGGCGATGAAGCAGGGCTGCGCGCTGCCGATGGGGCCGTTCGAGCTGCTCGACGTGGTCGGCAACGACGTGTCGCTGGCGATCCAGAAGGAGCTCTTCTCGGAGTTCCGTGAGCCGGGCTTCGCGCCCGCCCCGCTGCTGGAGCAGCTGGTCACCGCGGGCTACCTGGGTCGCAAGACCCAGAAGGGCTTCCGCGACTACAGCAAGCGCTGAGCCGCTCCCGACGTACGACGACGCCCCGGCGTCCCTGGTGAGCCCAGGGAGGCCGGGCGTCGTGCCGTCCGGGTGGCTTCCCTAGTCGAGGCAGAACTCGTTGCCCTCCGGGTCGGCCATCACCACGTGGCCGGCGCCCTTGAGCGGGTCCGGCTCGAACCGGTCGAGCCGGGTGGCACCGAGCGCCACCAGTCGCTCGGCCTCGGCCTCGAGCGCCGCCATCCGCTCGTCGCCCTGCAGACCGGTGCCGGCACGCACGTCGACGTGCAGACGGTTCTTCGTGCCCTTCGGCTCGGGCACCTTCTGGAAGTAGATCCGCGGCCCGGCGCCGGTGGGGTGCTCCAGGGCCGACGACGTACGCCGCTCCTCCTCCGGGACGCCGTGGTCGGCGAGGAAGGCCATCCACGTGTCGATCGGGTCGTCCCCGGCGGCGAGTGTCACGCCGGGCGGGGGAGGGATGACGTAGCCGAGCACGTCGGCCCAGAAGCGTGAGAGCGCGATCGGGTCGGCGGCGTCGAAGGTGATCTGGATCGTCCGGGGAGCCATGGCGCCATCGTGTCGCCTGGTGCCGACAGGTGCGACCCCTTTCCGGTCGCCGCCCCGAGTGCACCATCAGCGGGTCGTCAGCGGGAGGCAGCGCGGACGTACCCGCGGCGGACCGTGCGGTCGAGGATGCCCAGCGTGCAGGCGAGCGCCGCCGCCGAGACGATGGGAAACATGTCGAGCGGGCGGTAGTCGGGGTGGATGTCGGACCAGTCGTAGAACGACGTCACCACCGTCGCCGTCGCCCCGTCCTCGCCGGTCGCGGGGTCGAGCCGGTATCCGTAGACGTGTCCGATCTGCGGTCGGATCCGTCCGAGCACGGTCCACGAGATGAGCCGGTCCGGCTCCAGGTCGCGGACCTGCACCGTGACGTCGTACCGCCCCAGCTCGGGCAGGTCGCCGAGCGACTCCCGGTCCATGTGGACGACGAACGAGTCGCCGGCGGCCCTGACGACGTCGCCACTGGCGTCCTGCAGCATGCCCGTCGCGTCGATGGCGACGTGGCCCTGCGGGTCGCACAGCACGGCGAAGACGTCGCCCGGGGCCGCGTGGATCGTGCGGGTGACCTCGAGTCGCTCCTGCGTGCTCATGGCACCCACTGTGCCCCGGGACGACGTCGCCGTCCCATGACGGATGTCAGCGGCGGTCCAGCTGGGCCGCCTGGAGGAAGACCACGCGGCCGTTGAGGGAGTCGCTGTCGATCGTGTCGGGGTCGCTGACGGAGTAGTCGCCGACGACCTCGATCGTGTAGCGGCCGGCCGCCGGACGGCGCAGCGTCGCGGCCGCGGTGCCGTGGGAGTAGAAGGTGTCGGTCGTGGTGGTGGCCACGACCTTCCCGGAGGCGTCCTTGACCCGAGCGGTGTAGCGGGCGAGGTTCGCCGCGGTGCCGGGCGTCGGGTAGACCAGCGTCAGCTTGAGCGCCTCGACACCGCGACCGACCCGGACCACGCGGGTACGGCGGTAGGTGCCGACGGTCACCACCGGTGCGTCGTCCTGCCACAGGTCGGCGCGGCGGACGTCCCAGGCGTCCTCACGGGCGAGGCGGCGTACGGCCTGGCGGTGCCGGCGGGCGAGCTTATTCTGCCAGCCCTTCACCCGGACCGCGTGCACGGCGGCGTCGAGGTTGACGTGGCCGAAGCCGACCTGCCACGAGCGGAGCCGGGCGCCGTCCTCGTCGGTGACCGGGGTGGCGGTCGAGGTGAGCGCGAGCTGGACCTGGCGGACCGAGAGCCGCCTGTTGGCCGAGAGCAGGACTGCGGCGGCGCCGGCGACGTGCGGGGAGGACATCGAGGTGCCGCTGGCGGTGGCGTTGCCGCCGGTGGGGCACGGGCCGATGGCGCTGCCGGTGCTGTCGCACGTCGAGGAGATCGAGACGCCCGGCGCCATCACGTCGGGCATCGTGGTGCCGACCCGGTCGCCGGTGGCGACGGTGTGCCCGCCGCGGCCGATCGGGACGGCCTGGCCGTTGTCGAAGCGCAGGCCGTTGGAGGAGAAGGACCCGCGGTGGCGGTCGAGGTCACCGGCGGCGACCGAGAGGACCCACGGCGCCTGGTTGAACGGCGACACGCTCGACTCGGCGTCGTCGGAGCCGGAGTTGCCGGCTGCGAAGACGCTCACGACGCCGCGACGGGCGGCGGCCCTCGTGGCGACGTTGACCGGGTCGGCCGGGTCGTACTGACGGAAGCTGTTGCCCCACGAGTTGTTGATGACGTCGATCCCGAGCAGTCCGGGCTGCGACAGGATGTAGTCGTAGGCGCTCACGACGGCAGCGGTCGTGATGACCGCGCCGATCGCGAAGCAGGCGAGGTCGGCGTCGGGGGCGACACCGAGGTGGTCGCGGCTGCTGGACCCGTCGGCGGCGATGATGCCGGCCACGTGCGTGCCGTGCCCGCTGCCGAGGTCGGTGTTGGAGTAGGGCCCCTGGTCGAGCGGGACCGGCAGCAGGGGAGCGGTGCCGAGGTTGGCGTACTCCGGGCTGACGATCAGCACGTTGTGGGTGACCCGCTGGGCGAGGTCGGGGTGGGTCGCGTCGCAGCCGGAGTCGACGACGCCGACGGTCACGCCCTGGCCGGTGAAGCCGCGGCGGCGCAGGGTCCGGGCGGCGGCCGGCGAGCTCGACATCTCCTCCGACGAGGCGGTGTCGGTGTACTCGAGCTGCTCGTCGGGGTAGACGTCGGCGGCCAGGCCGCGGACGACGGCGGCGGTCATCGACGCGACGGGGCCCTCGACGACGACCAGCGGCAGTCGGCGCATCGGGCGGACGGTGAGGCCGAGCGAGCGCAGCGCGCGGACGGTCGCGGTGTCGGACCGGGACTCCAGCGTCACGATCGCGCGGCCGGTGCTCGTTCCCTGGGTGAGCAGGCGGTCGAGCCCGGGCCGGGTACGGCGCAGCTGGGCCAGCGAGGCGTCGGGGAGACCGGCGACCGGCGCTGAGACCGTGGCCGCGGTCGTCGGACCGGCCGGTGCGGCGGCGACAGCGGGCGCGGCGGTGGCGGGGACCGCGCCGAGACCCAGGGTGAGGGCGGCGGCTGCGGAGAGCGCGAGGAGCCTGGGTCGCAGGCGTCGCGGCTGGGTCATCGGGGGTCCTTCGTCCGGGAACGGTGGGTTCGCGGTCCCAACGGCCCAGGTCGGCGCCGGGTTACGCGTACCGTGCCCGGGTGAGCACCGTCCGCCCGCCGGGGCGCCCGTACGCCGCCCGCGGCGCGCTCCTGCTCGTGCTGCCCGTCGTGGTGGGTCTCGCGCTCGCGCTGCTGCCGCACCCGGCCGTCGCGGTCCCCGCCGGCGACCCCGGCGTGCCCGCCGCACCACGGGCCTCGCTGGAGCGGCTGCCCGCCGGCACCGACCTCGACTACCAGCTCGGCGGTGTCGTACGACGGCCCGCCCGGGTCGGCATCGTGGTGCGCGACCGCACGGCCCGGCCGGCCGGGGCGCAGGCCGACGTCTGCTACGTCAACGGGTTCCAGACCCAGCCCGACGAGAAGCGGTTCTGGCGCCAGCACCCTCGGCTGCTGTTGCGCCGCGACGGCCGCCCGGTCGTCGACGAGGCGTGGGGCGAGTGGCTGCTCGACGTACGGACCCGGTCCAAGCGGGCCGCGCTCGCCCGGATCGTCGGGCGCTGGACCGACGGCTGCGCCCGCGCCGGCTACGACGCGGTGGAGTACGACAACCTCGACTCCTTCACCCGCAGCCACCGGATGATCACCCGCCGCCAGGCGCTGGCGTTCGCCCGGCTGCTGGTCGCCCGGGCGCACCGGGCCGGGCTGCTGGCGGGCCAGAAGAACCTCGCCGGCTACGACGGCACCCGGATCGGCTTCGACTTCGCGGTGGCCGAGGAGTGCGGGCGCTACGACGAGTGCGGGCGCTACGTGCGCCACTACGGCGACCAGGTGCTGGTCGTGGAGTACCGCGACCGCGACTTCCAGCGCACCTGCGCGGGGTACGGCGACCTGCTGGCGGTGGTGCGCCGCGACCGCGACCTGGCGCCGTCGTACCGGCCCCGGTGGTGCTGAGGCGACCGAGCCCGCGCGGCGGGGGCCGGGAGGGTCAGTCCTCGTCGTCGCTCTGCCGGGCGCGGTAGGCCGCGACCGCGTTGCGGTTGCCGCAGGCGGTGGAGCAGAACCGGCGCGAGCGGTTGCGCGACAGGTCGAGCACGACGCCGTCGCAGCCCTCGTCGGCGCACACGCCGAGCCGGGAGAGCTCCTGGGCCCGGACGACGTCGACCATCGCCATCGCGGTCTCGGCGAGGATGCGCACCGCCAGCGGCTTGTCGGGCTCGACGCAGTGCAGGTGCCAGTCGTAGCCGTCGTGGCGGACCAGCTGGGGCAGCGCGTCGGTCTCGGTGAGCATGGTGTTGACCAGGCTCACGGCGGTGTCGCGGTCGGCGACGAGGAGCTCGCGCAGCCGTGGCCGGAGCGCGCGGACGGCCTCGAGCTCGGCCCGGTCGCCGTCGAGCCGGCCGGAGTACCCGAGGTCGGCGAAGAACTCGCCGAGGTCGTCGGCGGAGGCGAGCCCGTCGGGGTCGCCGGCAGAGTTCGCCAGCTGCACCGCGGCCTGGAGTGCCACCTGCGTGTCATGAGCGAAGATCATTTTGACAGGTTACAGCGCCAGATCTACTGTCATGTCCCATGACGACGATGGCTCATGACGCGCACGAGACGGTGGTGGGGACGACCATGGACACGACGGCCGCGAGGAAGGCCGGTGCCGGACTCGGCCTGGCCCTGCTCTCCGCGCTGAGCTTCGGCCTCGCCGGTGCCCTGGGCCGCGGCCCGCTGGACGCCGGCTGGTCGCCCGGTGCGGTCACCCTGGTGCGCGTCGGTCTCGGCGCCCTGGTCGTCGTTCCGTTCGGCCTCGCCGCGATGCGCGGTCGCTGGCACCTGCTGCGCGGCAACGCCGTCGTGGTGGTCGGGTACGGCGCCCTCGCCGTCGCCGGTGCGCAGTTCTGCTACTTCTCCGCGGTGCAGCACATGAAGGTCGCCCCCGCGCTGCTCATCGAGTACACCGCCCCGGCGGTCGTCGTGCTGTGGCTCTGGCTGCGCCACGGCCAGCGTCCCGGCGTGGTCACCCTCGCCGGCGCGGGGCTCGCCGCGGCCGGGTTGGTGCTGGTCATCGACCTGCTCTCCGGCGGCGCGGACGTCGACCCGGTCGGCGTGCTCTGGGCACTCGGCGCCATGGTCGGGCTGACGGCGTACTTCGTCATCAGCGCCGACGAGGACAACGGCCTGCCGCCGCTCGCGCTCGCGGCAGGCGGGCTCCTGGTCGGGGCCCTGCTGCTCGGTGGGCTGGGGGTGGCCGGCGTGCTCCCGCTCGAGGCCACCACGGACGACGCCGTCTTCCGCGGCTACGCGGTCGCCTGGTGGGTGCCGCTGCTCGGCCTCGGCCTGGTCGCCGCTGCCGTCGCCTACGTGACCGGCATCGAGGCGTCCCGCCGGCTCGGCTCGCGGGTCGCGTCGTTCGTCGGCCTCACCGAGGTGCTCGCCGCGGTCGTCTTCGCCTGGCTGCTGCTCGGTGAGCTGCCGACCGGGGTGCAGCTGCTCGGCGGCGTGCTGATCGTCGCCGGGGTCGTGGTGGTGCGGCTCGGCGAGGGCCGCACCGTCGCCGAGAGCCCGGTGCCGACGCAGGTCTGAGCCGGACGACACCCAGGTCCCGGGCGTCGTAGGGTGCCCCGGATGCCCTCCCTGCCGTCCCGCGTCGTCGACGTGCGTCCCTACGAGGACGGCGACGCCCGCGCGATCGCGGCGCTGTCCACGACGGTGCAGTGGCCCTCGCTGACCGACCCCGGCGTGGTGGCGCAGGTCTGCACCGCACCCGGCGCGTCGGCGTACGTCGCGGAGGTCGACGGCGCCGTGGTCGGCTGGGCTCAGGCGCTCGGCGACGGGGTGCTCCAGGCGCACCTGTCGTTCCTCGCAGTGCACCCCGACCACCGGCGCCGCGGCATCGCCCGCCTGCTGCTCGTCGCGGTCTTCCAGGCCACCGGCGCCAAGCGGCTCGACCTGGTGGCCGACCCGGACGCCGCCGACTTCTACGAGACGTTCGGCCACCGGCGCCTGGCGGGCTTCCGGGTCTACCCCGGCGGTTGAGCCGCTACCGTGCGTCCTGGCGGCGTACGACGACCTCCCGCACGAGCAGCAGCACCGCCGCGGCCGTGGGGATCGCCAGCAGCGCGCCGACGACGCCGAGCAGGCCCGCGCCGACCAGCGCGGCGATGACGATGACCGCACCGGGCAGGTCGACCGCCCGGCCCATCACGCGCGGGTAGATCACGTAGTTCTCGATCTGCTGGTAGACGACGAAGAAGACGACGCACGCCAACCCGATCTTCACGTCGGTGGCGAAGCCGATCGCGCTCACCACGACCGCGCCGAGCGTGGCGCCGATCATCGGGATGAAGTCGAGCAGCGCGACCACGAAGGCCAGTGCAACGGCGTACTCCGACAGCCCGGCGAAGAACAGGAAGACCAGCGAGCTGATGCCGGCGGTCAGGGCGACGAAGAACGCGCCGGAGACGTAGCCGCCGATGCTGCGCACGACCTCGTCGCCGAGCCGGGCGACCCGGTCGCGGCGCGAGGCCGGCGCCATCCGGTAGAGCGCGGACTTCGTGGTCTCCAGCGAGGTCAGGAAGTAGAGCGTCAGGACGACGATGACGAAGGCGTTGAAGAGCCCGTTGACGATGGCCAGGCCGAAGCCGAGCACGCCGCCGAAGAGCGTGCTGAGGTAGTCGCCCTGGGTGACGTAGTCCTGCGCCTTGGACAGGACGTCGTACTCCTCGTCGAGCCGCTGGACCCGCTCGTTCTGCTCCAGGCTGTCCAGCAGCGCGGGCAGGTTGTCGGTGAGTCGGGCGACCTGCTCGGTGATGACCGGGACCAGCGCCAGCACGAACAGGGCGAGTGCGCCGAGCGCTGCGGTGATGACGATGGTGCAGGCCCAGCCGCGGGTGATCCCGCGGCGCCCCAGGAACTCCACGGCCGGGTTGAGACCCGCAGCGAGGAACATCGACACCACGACGATGAGCACGGTGCCGCCGATGCTGGTCAGCGCGGTGAAGAGGAACCACGCGAGGAGCGCGCCGAGGCCGGCGAAGAACCCGAAGTAGAACGGGCTGTGCTGGGACAGCGGTGCGCCGGGCGTGCCCAGGTCGCGGACGGCGGCGACCTCGTCGGCCGCGACGTCGGCGGACTGCGCTGCGCGGTCGGCCGCACGCTCGGCACGGGCGAGGGCCAGCTCGACCTCGCCGGTGGCCGGCTCGGTGGCTGGCTCGCGGCGACCGGTGTCCCCGCCGCCGGCGTCACCGGGGGTGTCGCCGGCGGCGGGGGAGTCGGTCACCCCTGGCCCTCGGACCCGCCCTCGTCGCCGAACCCGGCGACGACGTCGCGCAGCATCGCGAGCTGGGCGGTGATGGAGTCACGACGCTTCTGCAGGCGCTCGAGCTCGGCGCGGGTGGCGGCGATCTCGCGCTGCACAGTGTCGTCGCTGGACGACACGATCGACTCCGCCTTCTGCTGGGCAGCCGCGACGACCTGCTCGGCCTCGCGACGGGCGCGGGACAGGATGCCCTCCGCCTCGTCCTTGGCGGCGCCGCGGTCCTTGTTGGCCTGCTCGGTCGCGGCGACCGCGCGCTCCTCGGCGGCGGTGGCGCGCCGCTCGGCCTCCTCGACGAGCCGCTTGGTCTCCGCCATCGCGGAGGAGTGGTGGTCGGTGGCCTCGCGGGCCAGGCGCTCCTTCTCCACCGCCAGGGTGCGGCGGGTCTCCTGGACCTCGCGGTCGGCGCCGGCGCGCAGCTGCTCGACCTCGCGGGCCGCACCGGTGCGCTGCTCGTTGGTCTCCTGCTCGGCGGCGAGGCGGACCTGGTCGGCCTCGCGCTGGGCGGCCGCGACCAGGTCGTCGGCCTGGCCCTTCGCCAGGGTGCGCTCCTGCTCGGCGTCGGCCTTGAGCCGGGCGCGCATCTCGTCGAGCTCGCGGAGCTGGACGACCTTCATGTCCTCGACCTCGCGGGCGGCGTCGGCGCGGATCGCCTTGGCGTCGCGGTCGGCCTGGGCGCGGATCTCCTTGGCGTCGCGCAGGGCGATCTCGCGGATCTCGTCGGCCTCCTCCTCGGCGAGGCGCAGCATGGTGCTGGCGCGGCCGCCGAGCCCGGCGTACGAGGGGCTCTCGTGCTCGGAGATCTCCTTGCGCGTGGTCTCGACCTCCTTCTCCAGCTCCATCACCCGGCGCTCGGACTGGGTGAGGCTGGCGCTGAGGCCGGACTTCTCGCTGCTGAGCTGGCGCACGCGCGCGTCGACGGCGGCGCGGTCGTAGCCGTTGCGGCGTACGACGGGGAAGGTGCTGGTCGCCGCGGTGGTGCCGCCCGTCGGGGCGCCGGCCGGGCGCTGCGGCGCGGAGCCCTGCGCCGGCCGCTGGCCCGGGGAGGGCTGCTGGGAGGACTGCTGGGTCGGCTGCTGCGCCGTCGACTGGTCGTCGCGCGGGACAGCGGGGATGACCTGGGTGCGCTCGCCGTCGGCGTCGGAGGCGCTGCGGTCGGGCTCGTCCCCGTTCTCGGGCTGGGAGTCGAAGATGGACAGGCCCTGGTTGCTCATCGGGTGATCCTCACTCGGTCGGGGGTGACAGGCACATGATTCCCGATGACGGGCGAGGAACCCAGGGCGGTACCGGGTGTCGGTCGACGTGATGACCGACACCCGGTACCGGGGTCCGGGATGTTTCCTGCGCCGAGATCAGGAACGCCGGGACGGTGGGTGCTGGTGTGACGGGTGTTGCTGGTGTGACTGTCGCGCTGGGATCAGACGCCGCGGAAGCGGTTGATCGCGGGGAGGTGCTCCTCGCGCATCTCCGCGTTGCGGACGCCCATGCCCTCCTCGGGCGCCAGGCAGAGCACGCCGACCTTGCCCTGGTGCTTGTTGTGGTGCACGTCGAGCGAGGCCTGGCCCACGTCCTCCAGCGCGTAGGAGCGCGAGAGGGTCGGGTGGATCTTGCCCTTGGCGACGAGGCGGTTGGCCTCCCACGACTCGCGGTAGTTGGCGAAGTGGCTGGAGATGATCTTCTTGAGGTTCATCCACAGGTAGCGGTTGTCGTACTCGTGCATGTAGCCGCTGGTCGAGGCGCAGGTGGTGATGGTGCCGCCCTTGCGGGTGACGTAGACGCTGGCGCCGAACGTCTCGCGGCCGGGGTGCTCGAAGACGATGTCGATGTCCTCGCCGCCGGTGAGCTCACGGATGCGCGAGCCGAAGCGCTTCCACTCGCGTGGGTCCTGGGTGTGCTCGTCCTTCCAGAACTGGTAGCCCTCCTCGGAGCGGTTGATGATCAGCTCCGCGCCCATCGAGCGGGCGATGGCGGCCTTCTCGTCGTTGGACACGACGCACACCGGGGTCGCGCCGCCGTTGAGGGCGTACTGCGTGGCGAAGCCGCCGAGGCCGCCGGAGGCGCCCCAGATCAGGACGTTGTCGCCCTGCTTCATCGCGCCGCCGTTCTTGGAGACCAGCTGGCGGTACGCCGTGCAGTTGACCAGGCCGGGGGACGCGGCCTCCTCCCACGTGAGGTGGTCGGGCTTCGGCATGAGCTGGTTGGCCTTGACGAGCGCCACGTCGGCGAGGCCGCCGAAGTTGGTCTCGAAGCCCCAGATCCGCTGCTGGGGGTCGAGCATCGTGTCGTCGTGGCCGTCGGGGTCCTCGAGCTCCACCGAGAGGCAGTGCGCGACGACCTCCTGACCGGGCTTCCACTTGGTGACGCCGGGTCCGGTGCGCAGCACGACGCCGGCGAGGTCGGAGCCGACCACGTGGTACGGCAGGTCGTGGCGCTTGGTGAGCTCGCTCTGGCGGCCGTAGCGCTCCAGGAAGCCGAACGTCGAGACGGGCTCGAAGATCGAGGTCCACACGGTGTTGTAGTTGATCGCCGAGGCCATCACCGCGACGAGCGCCTCACCCGGGCCGAGCTCGGGCATGTCGACCTGGTCGACGTGCAGCGACTTGCGGGGGTCCTTCTCCTTGGAGGGGATCCCCTCGAACATGTCGACCTCGTCCTTGCGGACGAAGGCGGCGCGGTAGGACTCCGGCAGGTCGAGGTTCGCGAAGTCCTCGCTGCTGGTGTCTCCGGCCGTGATGGCGTCGAGGATGTGCTGCACTGCGTCTCCTACTGGTCGGCGGGCTGGTCGTCCGGGCGGAAGATACCCGTGAGTAACTCTGGCGTCCGCCGAGTGTGGCGCACGTCTCGTCGGGTGAGCAGTGTGCCCGATGGCCGTTGCCGCGTGGTTGCACCCGTGACAGGTGTCATGGCGAGGTGCTGACAGCCGACGGATCCGCGGCACCGTCCACGCGACGACGCTGGGCGCCATGACGAGCACCCTGCCGCCGAGCACCGCCCCCGCGTCGTACGACGTCGGGCGCCGCGCGCACCACCACGACGTCCCGGCCGTGCGCCTGGACGCCCTCCGCCGCACGTTCCCGGGCGCCGCGGGCGGTGCCGAGGTCGTCGCCGTCGACCACGTGGACCTCGAGATCGGCACCGGCGAGATCATCGCCCTGCTCGGGCCCAACGGGGCCGGGAAGACCACCACGCTCGACGTCGTGCTCGGCCTGGTGCCGCCCTCGTCGGGCACGGCGCGGGTCCTGGGCCGGGCGCCGCGGGAGGCCGTCGACGCCGGACTGGTCTCCGCGGTGCTCCAGACCGGTGGGCTGCTGGCCGACCTCACCGTCCGCGAGACCCTCGAGTACGTCGCCGCGACCTACCGGCGGCTGCCGACCGGCAGCGCGAGCGTGGCCGACGTGCTCGAGCGCACGGGGCTGACCGCCCTCGCCGGCCGCCGGGTCTCCACGTGCTCCGGTGGCGAGCAGCAGCGGCTGCGCTTCGCGCTCGCGCTGCTGCCCGACCCGAGCCTGCTGGTGCTCGACGAGCCGACCGCGGCGATGGACGTCGCGGCGCGGCGGGAGTTCTGGGCGACCATGCACGACGAGACCGCCCGCGGACGCACCGTCGTCTTCGCGACGCACTACCTCGAGGAGGCCGACGCCTTCGCGGACCGGATCGTGCTGATGGCCGGCGGTCGCGTGGTCGCCGACGGGTCGACCGCCGAGGTGCGGGCCCGGGCCACCGGGCGCGTCGTGTCGGCCTCGGTGACCGACCCGTCGGCCGCGGTCGCCGCCGCCGACCGCCTGCGGGCGCTGCTGCCGTCCGCCGTCGCCGACGTCGAGGTCCAGGGAGCGCGCCTGCGGGTGTGCTCCGCCGCCCCCGACGCCGTCGCCCGAGCCCTCCTCGTCGACCTCGGAGCCCACGACCTCGAGGTCGTGTCCGGCTCGCTCGACGAGGCCTTCCTGCTGCTGACCGAGGAGCACCGATGAGCACCACGACCCCTGGCACCGTGACCCCTGGCACCACGACCCCTGCGTCGACCACGGCCCCGAGCGGGCGGCGTACGCCGGCGGCCCTCACCCTGCTGCGGCTGGAGCTGCGCCGCGTGCTGCGCGACCCGGTGACGCTGTTCTTCACCGTCGCGCTGCCGGCGTTCCTGTTCCTGATCTTCGGCACGTCGGAGGACTACGCCGGCGACGACATCGGCAACGGCAACGTCGGGATGGCGATCATGATCGCGATGGCCGGGTACGGCGCGGTCTCGGCGACCGTCTCGATCGGTGCGTCGTCGGCCGTGGAGCGCTCGCAGGGCTGGGGCCGCCAGCTCGGGCTCACCCCGCTGCGCGACCGCACCTACGTCCTGGTCAAGGCGAGCCTGTCGGTGCTGGTCGCGCTGGCGCCGCTGACCCTCGTCTACCTGCTCGGCGCGGTGGCCGGCGCGTCCGGCGACGCCTCCGCCTGGCTGCTGTCGTACGTCGTGCTGGCGTGCGGGGCGACCGCGTTCGCGCTCTACGGGCTCTGCTTCGGCCTGGCGTTCCGCTCGGAGGCGGCGGTGTCCGGGGCGAGCGGCTCGGTGGTGGTGCTGAGCTTCCTCGGCAACATCTTCTTCCCGCTGTCCGGCGGCCTGCTGGCCTTCGCCAAGCTCACGCCGCTGTACGGGTACGTCGCCCTGGCGCGCTACCCGCTGACCGAGGGCTGGGTCGTCACGGGCGACGACTCGCTCGTCCACGACCCGCTGTGGCTGCCGATCACTAACGTGGCCGTGTGGACCCTGGTGCTGGCGGTGGCGGCGACGCTGCTGGTGCGGCGCGGTCGCGGCCGGCAGTGAGCGACGCGGTGGCCCCGGAGCTCGACGCGCCGTGGCGCCGCTGGGGCTGGCTGCTGTGGGCGGCCTGGCTGGTGTTCCTGGTCTTCCCGGTGCTGGAGTCGCTCGACCGGCCCGCCACCGCCGAGCGGGTCGGCGGGCTGGTGGGCACGGCGGTCTTCGGGGTGGGCTACGTCGCGGCCTTCACGCGTCCCGGCGTGACCAGCGCCGCTGCCGGGCCGACCCGCGGCCCCGCCTTCCTCGGCGCGCTCACCGTGGTCACGCTTCTCACCGCGGTGCCGCTCGGGCTCGGGGTGCTGTCGTTCGCGCCGTTCCTGGTCGCACTCGGGGTGTTCGTGCTGCCCAGGCCGTGGTGCTGGGGCTGGCCCGGCCTCGTGCTCGTCGCGGCCGTGGCGGTGCAGGTCGTCGTCGACCCGTCGACCGGGTGGCTGTTCCTCGACTTCACCCTCGTGGCCGTCGCGATCGGCACGTCCGCCGGCCGGTGGCTGGCCGAGCAGAGCGACGCCCACGCCCGCGCCCAGGAGGACCTGCGGCTCGGCACCGAACGCGACCGGGTCGCCCGCGACGTCCACGACGTGCTCGGGCACAGCCTCACCGTCGTCGCGGTCAAGGCCGAGCTCGCCGAGCGGCTCGTCGAGGCCGACCCCGAGCGGGCCCGTGCGGAGCTCGCGGACATCCAGGCGCTGGCCCGGCAGTCGCTCGCCGAGGTGCGCGCCACCGTGGGGGGACTCCGGTCGGCCCGGCTCGGCGACGAGGTCGAGGCGGCCGCCCGCGCGCTGGCCGCCGCGGGGATCGACGCCCGGCTGCCCGACGACGTCGACGTGCTGGACCCGCGGCGTCGTACGGTCGCGGCGTGGGCGGGGCGCGAGGCCGTCACCAACGTGGTGCGCCACGCGCACGCCGGGAGGTGCGAGGTGGTGCTGGAGTCGCACGCCGTGGTCGTCGTCGACGACGGCGTCGGGCCGCCCGAGGCAGCGGAGGAGGGCACCGGGCTCGCCGGGCTGCGCGAGCGGGTCGCGGCCAGCGGCGGACGGCTCGAGCTCGCCGCCGAGCCCGGCGGCGGCACCCGGCTGGAGGTGCGCTGGTGAGCGGCACCACGCGGCTGCTGCTGGCCGACGACCAGGCACTGGTGCGCGGCGCGCTCGCGGCGCTGCTGGCTCTCGAGCCCGACCTGGAGGTGGTCGCCGAGGTCGGTCGAGGCGACGAGGTGCTCGCGGCGGTCGCCGAGCACCGGCCCGACGTGTGCCTGCTCGACATCCAGATGCCCGGCATCGACGGCATCGAGGCCTGCGCCGCGGTGCGCGCCGCCCATCCCGACGTACGGGTGCTGGTGGTGACGACGTTCGGGCGCCCCGGCTACCTGCGGCGCGCGCTGGAGGCGGGCGCGTCGGGGTTCGTCGTCAAGGACACCCCGGCCACCGAGCTCGCCGAGGCCGTACGCCGGGTACGCGCCGGGCTGCGGGTCGTGGACCCCGTGCTCGCGACCGAGTCGCTGGTCGACGGCGCCAGCCCGCTCACCGAGCGGGAGTCGGACGTGCTGCGTGCCGCCCTGGACGGCGAGCCGGTCTCGGCGATCGCCGCGCGGCTTCACCTGTCGGGCGGCACGGTGCGCAACCACCTGTCGGCCGCCATCGGCAAGACCGGCACCCGCACCCGCGCCGCCGCGGCCCGGGTCGCCCGCGAGCGCGGCTGGATCTGATCGACCCGGCGCAAACGTGCGCCGGGTCGACCCCGGACGCACGTCGACCCGGCGCAAACGTGCGCCGGGTCGACGAGGAACGAGCGGGGGAGGAGCGCCGGAGAGGCGTCAGTGCGCGGAGGCGGCCGGCTCCACGAGCTCGACCAGCACGCCGCCGGCGTCCTTGGGGTGCACGAAGTTGATGCGGGAGTCGGAGGTGCCGCGCTTCGGGGCGTCGTACAGCAGCCGCAGGCCGCGCTCGCGCAGGATCGAGCTGACCGCCTCGACGTCGGTGACGCGGTAGGCGACCTGCTGGCAACCGGGGCCGTTGCGGTCGATGTACTTCGCGATCGTGGAGGAGTCGTTGAGCGGCGCGAGCAGCTGCACGCAGGAGGTGGAGTCGCCGACCGCCATCATCGCCTCGCGGACGCCCTGCTCCTCGTTGACCTCCTCGTGGGCCAGCCGCATGCCGAAGGTGTCGCGGTAGAACGCGATCGCCTCGTCGAGGTCGGGCACCGCCATGCCGACGTGGTCGATCGCGGTGAACAGGGTCTCGGGGATGTCCATCGGGGCCGTCATGCGCGCCATTGTGGCCGAGCCACGGGCTTGACGGCAGCCACGGGACGTGACGGTGGACACACGACCGTCCCCGCAGGTGACTCGCGGGTAGTGTGCGCCGCAGCACAGGGCCCCGTCGTGGGTCCCGTCCATCCAGCCCGTTCAGCTCGGAACAGCACAGACTCGCGGAGGCAGCTCATGTCCAGCGTCATCGTCGCCGGGGCCCGCACCCCGATCGGCCGCCTGCTCGGCGGACTCAAGACCCTCTCGGCCGCCGACCTCGGCGGCATCGCCGTCAAGGGCGCCCTGGAGAAGGCGGGCGTCAGCCCGGAGCAGGTCGAGTACCTCATCCTCGGCCAGGTCATCGGCGCCGGCGCGGGCCAGAACCCCGCCCGTGGTGCCGGGCTCGCCGGCGGCCTCCCCGCCTCGGTGCCGTCGATCACCATCAACAAGGTCTGCCTGTCCGGCCTCAACGCGATCGCCACCGCCGACCAGATGATCCGCGCCGGTGAGGCCGACATCATCGTGGCCGGTGGCATGGAGTCGATGACCAACGCCCCGCACCTGCTGCCGAAGTCCCGTGAGGGCTTCAAGTACGGCGACACCGCGCTGGTCGACTCGATGGCCTACGACGCCCTCTACGACCAGGCCACCCAGCAGGCCATGGGCGGCCTGACCGAGCAGTGCAACGCCGCGACCGATCAGTTCACCCGCGAGGAGCAGGACGCCTTCGCGGCCGCCTCGCACCAGAAGGCCGCCGTGGCCTGGAAGAACGGCGTCTTCGACGACGAGGTCGTGCCGGTCTCGATCCCGCAGCGCAAGGGCGACCCGGTCGTCGTCTCCGAGGACGAGGGCGTGCGTGGCGACACCACCGTCGAGTCGCTCGGCAAGCTCCGCCCGGCCTTCGCCAAGGACGGCACCATCACCGCGGGCTCGGCCTCGCAGATCTCCGACGGCGCCTGCGCCGTCGTGGTGATGAGCAAGGCCAAGGCCGAGGAGCTCGGCCTCGACTGGCTCTGCGAGATCGGCGCGCACGGCATGGTCGCCGGCCCCGACTCCACCCTGCAGCTGCAGCCCGCCAACGCCACCGCGAAGGCCTGCGCCAAGGAGGGCATCGAGCCCGGTGACCTCGACCTGGTCGAGTTCAACGAGGCCTTCGCCGCCGTCGGCATCGCCTCGGCCCGCGCGCTCGGCATCTCCGACGACAAGGTCAACGTCAACGGCGGCGCGATCGCGCTGGGCCACCCGGTCGGCATGTCCGGCGCCCGCGTGGTCCTGCACCTCGCCCTCGAGCTCAAGCGCCGCGGCGGCGGCACCGGTGCGGCCGCGCTCTGCGGTGGCGGAGGTCAGGGCGACGCGCTCATCGTGAAGGTCCCCTCTGCCTGAGCAGGTGACCTCGCCGACGCCCGCGCGTCCGGACCCGCCTCGGCGGGGTCGGCGCGCGGGCGTCGACGTGCCCGACCTCGTACGCCGCGCGCGTGACGGCGAGGTGCGGGCCGTGGCCCGGCTGGTGTCCCTCGTCGAGGACGAGTCGCCGGTGCTCCGCGAGGTCATGGCCGCGCTCGCGCCGCACACCGGCCGCGCCCACGTCATCGGCATCACCGGAGCCCCCGGCGTCGGGAAGTCGACCTCCACCAACGCGCTCGTGCGCGCCTATCGCGAGCAGGGTCGTCGGGTGGGCGTGATCGCCGTCGACCCGTCGTCGCCGTTCTCCGGCGGCGCGCTGCTCGGCGACCGGGTCCGGATGGGCGACCACGCCACCGACGACGGCGTCTACATCCGCTCCATGGCCGCCCGCGGCCACCTCGGCGGGCTCTCCTGGACGACCCCGCAGGCGATGCGGGTGCTCGACGCGGCCGGCTACGACGTCGTGCTCGTCGAGACGGTCGGTGTCGGCCAGAGCGAGGTCGAGGTCGCGGGGCTCGCCGACACCACGGTGGTGCTCCTCGCGCCCGGCATGGGCGACGGCATCCAGGCCGCCAAGGCCGGCATCCTCGAGGTCGGCGACGTCTACGTCGTCAACAAGGCCGACCGCGACGGCGCCCGCCAGGTGGCGCAGGACCTCCGCGCGATGCTCTCGCTGGGGGAGCGGACCCACGACGCCTGGCGCCCGCCGATCCGACGTACGACCGCGCAGTCCGGCGAGGGCGTGCCCGAGGTCGTCGAGGCGCTCGACGAGCACCGGGCCTGGCTGGAGGAGACCGGCGCGCTGCGCCGACGTCGCGTACGCCGTGCGCGCGCCGAGGTCGAGGCCATCGCCGTCGCCGACCTGCGCCGCCGCTGGGACGCCACCGCTGCCGGGCACGACGGGCTGGACGACCTCGCCGGCCGGGTCGTCGACGGCGCGCTCGACCCGTACGCCGCCGCCGACGAGCTGCTGGCGGTCGTGCAGGGCTGAGCGCCGGTCCGTACCGCCGCGCGTGCCGCACGATGCCCTAGAGTCCACGCCCATGGCGCTCCCGTTCGACCCCATCGACGAGGCCGCTCGTCAGTGGGGGCAGCGGTGGGACGGCGTACCCGCGATGCACGCGGTGACGTCGCTGATGCGGGTGCAGCAGCTGGTGATCGCCCGGCTCGACGCGATCCTCAAGCCGCACGGCCTCACCTTCGCCCGCTACGAGGCGCTGGTGCTGCTGACGTTCTCCTCGCGCGGCTCGTTGCCGCTCGGCAAGATGGGGGAGCGGCTGCAGGTGCACCCGACGTCGGTCACGTCGATCGCGCGACGCCTCGCCGAGGACGGCCTCATCGAGCGCCAGCAGAGCCCCGACGACGGCCGCGCCGTGCTCGCGACGATCACCGACGCCGGGCGCGACCTGGTCGAGAAGGCCACCCAGGACCTCGTCGCCGCCGACTTCGGGCTCGGCGCGCTGGACGAGCAGCAGCGCGGCGCGGTGTCGGAGCTGATGCGCCCGGTGCGCCACGACGCCGGCGACTTCTGACCTCGCCGCCCGTCGAGCGCCGGTGACAGGAGGGCCACCCCTGCGTGACGGTGGTCGCCCCTAGGATCGGGGGCATGACGCAGCAGCCCCAGCAGCCGTTCATGGCGCGCGGTGCCGTGGACCTCTCCGGACTCAAGCGCCCCGCTCCCCAGCCCGGTCAGCCGGCCCCCGGCGGGCCCGGCGGCCCCGGCGGCCCCGGTGCCCCCGGCGCCCCGAGCGGTGGCGCCGCAGGCGGCGGTGCCCAGGCGGCGTACGCCGTGCAGGTCAGCGAGGAGTCGTTCCAGGCGACCGTCGAGGCGTCGATGACCGCCCCGGTCATCCTCTGCTTCTACTCCCCGTCGCAGTCGCCCGAGAGCGCCGACATGGCCGACGACGTCGCCCAGGCGGTCGGGGAGTACGACGGCCGCTACCTCGCCGGCCTCGTCGACGTGGACGCCTCGCCCGGGATCGCCCAGGCGATGCAGATCCAGCAGATCCCGCTGCTCCTGGTGGTCCTCGACGGCCGCCCCGTCACCCAGCCGATCCCGGGCCTGCTCGGCCTCGACGACGTGCGCACCCTGCTCCAGCAGCTCGGTCAGCAGCTGACCGCGCAGGGCGTCAGCGGCCGGCACGAGCCGCGGCACCCGGTCGCCGCCGGCGACGAGGGCGAGGACGCCGAGCCGCCGGTCGACCCGCGCTACCTGCCCGCGCAGGAGGCGCTGGCCCGCGACGACGTCGACACCGCGGTCGCGGAGTACCAGAAGCTCGTCGACGCCAACCCGGCCGACGGCGAGGCCGCCGCCGGCCTGGCGATGGCGACCGTCCTGCAGCGCACCCGCGGCGTCGACCTCAACGCCGCGCGCGCCGCTGCCGCCGCTGCGCCCGACGACGTCGACGCCCAGACGATGGTGGCCGACCTCGACATGCTCGGTGGCCACGTCGAGGACGCCTTCGCGCGCCTCGTCGAGCTGGTGCGGCGTACGGCGGGGGCGGAGCGCACCAAGGCCCGCGAGCACCTGCTCGGGCTGTTCGCGGCCGTCGGCAACGACGACCCGCGGGTCGCCAAGGGTCGTCAGGCGCTGGCCTCGGCGCTCTTCTGAGCGCCGCCGCGCCGATGACGCCGGGCGGCGCTCGAGACCTCGCGGCAGGACCGTCGTACCTCGGTCGCGGCCTGGACCTCGTACGCCGGCACCCGCGGCTGATGCTGCTCGGGATGCTCCCGGGGCTGCTGGTGTTCGCCCTCCTGGCGACCGCCTGGCTGACGCTGGTGTGGCAGGTGGGCGACCTGGTCTCGTGGGCGACGCCGTTCGCCGACGACTGGGTCGCGTGGCTGCGCGGCCTGGTGCGGCTGCTGCTCGGCCTGGCCCTGCTGGTCGGGTCGGTGCTGCTGTTCACGGCCGTCTTCACGGGCCTCACGCTGACCGTCGGCGACCCCTTCTACGAGCGGATCTGGCAGTCGGTGGAGTCCGAGCTCGGGGGACCGGTGCCCACGGTCGAGGTCGGCTTCTGGCGCTCGGCGGTCGACGGTCTCCGTCTGGCCGCTGCCGGCCTGCTGGCCTCGCTCCTGGTGCTGCTGAGCGGGTTCGTGCCCGTGGCCGGCCCGGTGCTCGGCATCACCCTCGGCGTGCTCCTGGCCGGGCGGCTGCTCGGTCGCGAGCTGGTGTCGCGTCCGCTGGCCGGCCGGGGGCTGGACGCCGCCGCCCAGCGCGCGCTGCTGGCGCCGTACCGCGGTCGGGTGCTGGGGTTCGGCGTCGCCGTCCAGCTGTGCTTCCTGGTGCCGCTCGGCGGGGTGCTGGTGATGCCCGCCGCCGTGGCCGGTGCGACCGCGCTGGTGCGCGACGTGCTGGACGACCACGCACGGCTCACGGGCTGAGGGTCACCGCGGCGGGCCGACCGCCGCCTCGAGGTGCGCCTCGGTGACCAGGTCGGCGATGCTGCGCCGGGCGAGCCGGTCGACGACCGCGGCCGAGACCTCCCGCTCGACGCCCTGGAGGATCTCCTGCACCCCGGCGCCCACCGCGCAGCGGGGGGAGGGGCCGTGCAGGCCGAGCACGGGGTCGTCGCCCTGGAGCACGGCCCACACCCGGTCGAGGCCGATCTCGCGGGGGTCGGCGCCGATCTCCCAGCCGCCCTTGGCGCCGGGCTTGCTGTGCACCAGACCGGCCGTGCGCAGCGGGCCGAGCACGCGTCGCACGTGCACCGGGTTGACGGCGGTGCTGCCCGCGAGCTCCTCGGAGCCGATCGAGCGTTGCTCGTTGCGACCGACGGAGGCGAGGTAGACGAGGACGTGCACCGCCACGGCGAACTGGGTGTTGGTCGGGGTGGCCACGGACCCAGTGTCGCATACCGTCGCCAATGTGATTACAGTTATTGAAACGTCGTCACTGTGATGACGGTTCGGACCTACATCGGAGGACCCTCATGACCTACGCCGTCACCGGCGCCTCGGGGCAGCTCGGCCGCCTCGCCGCCGAGCAGCTGCTCGCCACCGTCGACCCCGCCGAGGTCGTGCTGCTGACCCGCGACCCGGCCCGTCTGGCCGACCTCGCCGAGCGGGGCGCCGACGTGCGCGCCGCCGACTTCGGCGACCCCGACGGCCTCGTCGACGCGCTCAAGGGCGTCGACAGGCTGCTGCTCGTCTCCACCGATGTCGTCGGTGCCCGGCTCGAGGGCCACGTCGCCGCGATCGAGGCCGCGAAGGCCGCCGGCGTGCAGCACGTCGCCTACACCTCCGTGCCGCGCCCGGAGGCGTCCAACCCGGCCCTCGTGGTCGCCGACCACGCCGGCACCGAGCAGGCCCTGCGCGAGAGCGGGCTGGCCTGGACCATGCTGCGCAACAACCTGTACGCCGACATGCAGCCGCCGACCCTGGCCCAGGCCGCGGCCACCGGCAGCCTGGTGGTCAACACCGGCGCCGGCGCGACGGCGTACGTCACCCGCGCCGACTGCGCCGCCGTGGCCGTGGGTGTGCTGACCGGCAGCGGCCACGGGGGCCAGGCGTACGACGTCACCGGCCCGGCCGCCCTGACCGCCGCCGACCTCGCCGCGCTCGCCGGCGGCGCCGGCACAGAGGTCGCCGTCGTCGACCTGTCCGACGAGGCGTACGCCGCAGCCCTGGTCGAGCACGCCGGCCTGCCCGCGCCGGTGGCCGAGCTGCTCGCGTCGTTCGGTGCCGCGACCCGTGAGGGCTACCTCGCCGAGGTCACCGACGTGGTCGAGCGGGTCGGTGGGCGCACGCCCACGGCGCTGGCGTCGCTGCTGGGCTGAGGCACTTCAGTCCGCGGCCGAGCCGAGGTAGAGCTCGGACGGGCAGCCGAAGGAGTACTCCGTCGGGAGCGTCGCGTCCGGCCCGTCGGGGCTCTGCACGACGCCCGCGCCGAGGTCGACGACGAGCCGGTTGCCGGCGCCGTCGAGCAGCAGCCACTGGTCGCCGCCGAGGTCGTCGACCACCTGGGCGCTGGCGAAGTACGGCACCGGGATGCGCGGGTTGCCGACGCTGTCGGCGAACGCGTCGCAGTCCGCCTGCGTCGACTGGAAGAAAGCCAGCGCCTCGGCGCCCGCGTCACCGGTCGGCGTCTCGGACGGCAGGCCGGTGTCCTCGGACGCCTCGGCGGCGCTGCTCGGGTCGTCCGCGGGTGCCGAGCTCGCCTGGCTCGACTCGCCCGTGGACGCGGTCTGCGACGACGCGGGCTCCGCGTCGTCGTCGCCGCACGCCGTGAGGGTGCCGAGGAGCGCGGTGGTGGCCAGGGCAGCCAGGGCGGGGCGGAGCGTGGGGCGCAGGCCGCGGGGACGGCGGAGCGGGATGCGAGACGTCACGGCAGTGACCGTAGTGCCTCCTGGCGCCTGCGGTCGCGGTCCACGCCGCGTCGTACGACGTCAGCCGGCGAGCGCCGCCAGCACGGCGGCGACGGCGGGGGAGTCGCCCATGCTGCGGCGGTGCACCGCCACGACGTCGCGGGTCGGCACCGGGTCGGTCACCGGAACGGCACGCAGGTCGGCGCTGAGCGGCGCCCGGCCGAGCCGCGGCACGAGCGCGATCCCGAGCCCGGCGGCCGCCAGGGCGAGGTGGCTGTCGAACTCCGCGGAGACGTGGGCGATCCGCGGGCGCCGGTCGAGCGTGGCGTACATCCGGCCCAGCCACTCCCGGCAGATCGTGCCCTCGGACGTGGCGATCCACGGCTCGTCGGCGAGGTCGCGCGGGGTCAGCACGGTGCGGTCCGCGAGGTGGTGGTCGTGGCGCAGGATCACGTCGGCCTCGTCGGCGAGCACCGGCGTACGCACGCAGTGGTCGGGCACCTCGACCTTCGCGCCGCCCCACGAGTGCACGAGGCCGACGTCGACCCGGCCGGCGGCGACCAGGTCGACGGTCTCCCACGGCTCCTGCTCCACGATCGTCAGGCGCAGGTCGGGGTGGGCGGCGAGCAGGTCTCGCGCGGCGCCGGCGACCAGGCCGCGGACGGCGGTGGAGAACGCCGCCAGGCGCAGGTGCCCGACGACGTGCCCGCTGCGGCGGTGCAGCCCGGCCTCGACGGCCTCCAGGTCGGTGAGCACCGCGGCACCGGCGTCGACGAGGTGACGCCCTGCGCCGGTCAGCACCACCCCGCGACCCACGCGCTCCAGCAGGGCGATGCCGGTCTGCCGCTCCAGCCGCTTCACCTGCTGCGAGACGGCGCTCGGGGTGAACCCGAGCGACTCCGCGGCGCCGACGACGGAGCCGTGCTCGTCGACCGCTCGCAGGGCCACCAGCGCTCCCAGGTCGATCACGCGGCCATCCTCGCACGTTCGTGAAGTGTTGCTACCGAGTGTGATGCACGAACATTCGCTGGTGCTGCACGGTCGGCCCGACCAGGCTGGTCCCCGTGACCCGCCGCGACTCCCTCCTGGCCGCCCTCGTCGCCACCGTCTGGGGCCTGAACTTCGTCGTGATCGAGGTCGGCATGGGCGACGTGCCGCCGCTGCTGTTCGTCGCGGCGCGCTTCGTGGTCGTGATCTTCCCGGCCGTGCTGCTCGTGCCGCGTCCGGCGATCGGCTGGCGCACTGTCGCCGCCGTCGGGACGTTCATGTCGCTGGGCCAGTTCGCGCTCCTGTACGTCGCCATGGACGCCGGCCTGCCTCCGGGGCTCGCGGCGCTGGTGCTCCAGGCGCAGGCGGTGCTCACGGTGCTGGTCGCGGCCGCGGCCCTGCGGGAGCGGCCGACGGGCCGCCAGACGGTCGGTGTGGTGCTGGCGACGCTCGGGCTCGTCGTAGTGGCGCTCGGGCGGGACGGTGACGTACCGCTCGTCGCGCTGCTCACCTGCCTGCTCGCCGCCCTGAGCTGGGCGGTCGGCAACGTGGTGTCCCGGGCGTCGGGCGCGGCCGCTGCTGCGGCGGGAGGCGCAGGTCGGGCGGCCGGGCTGTCACTGACGGTGTGGTCGGCGGTGGTCGTGCCGGTCCCGCTGGTGCTGCTGTCCCTGGTGGTGGACGGCCCGGCGGGCGTCGCGGCGGGTGTCCAGGCGTTCGGCTGGGCCGCGCTGGCGTCGACCCTCTACACCGCCGGACTCGCCTCCCTGGTCGGCTACGCGCTCTTCAACGGCCTGCTGGCGCGCTACCCCGGCGCCAAGGTCGTGCCGTGGGTGCTGCTCGCGCCCGTCGTCGCGATGGCGTCGGCGGCCGTCCTGCTGGGCGACGTGCCGACGGCCGGTGAGCTCCTCGGCGGAGTGGTGATGGTCGCCGGCGTCGCGGTGGCGGTGACGCCGGGCCGCGGCGCGCGGGTCGGACGACGCGGCGTCGGGCTCCAGGACCGCGCGGGCGAGGCGCGACGTCCGGCAGAGATCTGACACTTCTGGCAGGAACCTTCCTGCAGGACGTGTGGGAACCACCGGTTCACCGGTGAGTCCAACAGCCGGTCAGGCCCGCCCCGACTCCGTGTACGCCGCCCCGGACCCTAGCGCCGCAACGGCCGCCCGCACCCGCCGCGCGGTGAAGTCGGCCGCCCGCTCGTCGACCTCGTCGAGCGTGCAGAAGGCGACGTCCTTGATCTCCCGCGCCTGCATCACCACGCGGTCGGTCACCGACGGGTCGTGCACGCCGCCGTCGAAGACCAGGCACAGCGCGTCGTCCCAGCCGCCCCACGGCGGCAGCCAGTCGGTGAGCAGCAGCGGGCCGGCCGGCACGACGAGCCCGAGCTCCTCCTCGACCTCGCGCACCACCGCGTCGCGCGGCGACTCGCCGACCTCGACGACGCCGCCGGGCAGGTCCCAGTCGGTCTTGTACGTCAGCTGGCACAGCAGCACCCGCGGCCCGCCCGCCTCGGCGGCCGTGGTGTCGCGCAGCAGCATCTGGCCGATGCCGCGCTTGCGGGGCAGGAAGGAGTTGAGCAGTGCCCGGAAGCCGCCGGGCTCGTGCACGGGGGTGTCGGTGGCCAGGCGCGCGTAGACGACGCGGTCGCCGTCGACGCCCCGCATCACGCCCTCCCGGCGCATCCCCGACCAGGTCGCGGTGCGCTGGGCGTCGGTGTCGTCGGCGTCGACGAGCGCCTCGACGCGGGCGTGGTCGACGAGCGCGGCCGCGACCTCACGACGTACGACGTCGACGTTCTCGCCGGGCACCCAGGCGATCCGGGCGATCCCGTCGTCGACGGGGGTCACCCGGGGCGCCCCGGAGGCCGACGGCTCGCTCACCCCTTCACCGTAGTCGGCGCTCAGTCGTCGCCGGCGGCCGGCGACGCGGGCGAACCGACCGACGCGGACGCGGTCTCCTGCTTGCGCAGCCACAGCGCGGCCAGGGGCGGTACGACGACGTCGGCGTGCGCCGGCATCGCTCCCTCCTGGCCGTCGACGGCGAGCACCGAGCCGAGGTTGCCGACCCCGGAGCCGCCGTAGGTTGCCGCGTCGGTGTTGAGCACCTCGTGCCACACGCCCGACGACGGCAGCCCCACGCGCACCGAGTCGTGCGGGCTGGCGGCGAAGTTGACCACGCAGACCAGGTCGGGAGCGCCGGGGGAGCGGCGGACGAAGGAGTAGAGGTTGCGTCCGGTGTCGTCGGCGTCGACCCACTCGAACGACGCCGGCTCGACGTCACTGCCCCAGATCGCCGGCGAGGAGGCGTACGCCGCGTTGAGGTCGCGCACGAGGTCCTTCAGGCCGCGGTGCTCGGGGTGGTCCAGCAGCCACCAGTCGAGCTCGCGGGACTCCGCCCACTCCGACTCCTGGCCGAACTCCGAGCCCATGAACAGCAGCTGCTTGCCCGGGTGGGCCCACATGAACGCGTAGTAGGCCCGCAGGTTGGCCAGCTGCTGCCACCGGTCGCCCGGCATCTTGCGCAGCAGCGACCCCTTGCCGTGCACGACCTCGTCGTGCGACAGGGGGAGCACGAAGTTCTCGCTGAAGGCGTAGGTGAGCCCGAAGGTGAGGTCGTGGTGGTGGTACTGCCGGTGCACGGGCTCGCGCGCGAGGTAGTCGAGCGTGTCGTGCATCCAGCCCATGTTCCACTTGAAGCCGAACCCCAGACCGCCGCCGGAGGTCGGTCCGGTCACGCCGGGCCACGAGGTCGACTCCTCGGCGATGGTGCAGATGCCGGGCACGCGCCGGTAGACGGTGGCGTTCATCTCCTGGAGGAACTGCACCGCCTCGAGGTTCTCCCGGCCGCCGTGCTTGTTCGGCGTCCACTCGCCCTCGTTGCGGGCGTAGTCGAGGTAGAGCATCGAGGCGACGCCGTCGACGCGCAGTCCGTCGGCGTGGAACTCCTCGAGCCAGTAGAGCGCGTTGGCGTAGAGGAAGTTGCGCACCTCGTGGCGGCCGAAGTTGAAGATGAAGGAGCCCCACTCGGCGTGCCAGCCGCGCTGCGGGTTGGGGTCCTCGTAGAGCGGCGTGCCGTCGAACCGCGCCAGCGCCCACTCGTCGGTCGCGAAGTGCCCGGGCACCCAGTCGAGGATGACGCCGATGCCGGCCTGGTGGAGCCGGTCGACGAGCCGCTTGAAGCCGTCGGGGTCGCCGAACCGGCTGTCGGGGGCGAAGTACGACGTCACGTGGTAGCCCCACGAGCCGCCGAACGGGTGCTGCATGACCGGCATCAGCTCGACGTGGCTGAAGCCCAGCTCGGTGAGGTACGGCACCAGGTCGTCGGCGAGCTGGTCGTAGGACCAGTACGTCGAGTCGGGGTGCCGCTTCCACGAGCCGAGGTGCATCTCGTACGTCGACATCGGGCCCTCGTGCGGGGGCCGCTCGGCCCGCGCCGCCATCCAGGCGTCGTCGCCCCACTCGTGGCTCGACTCGAACACCTTCGAGGCGGTGTGCGGCGGCTGCTCGGCGTACGAGGCCATCGGGTCGGCCTTCTCGCGCCAGACGTCGTCGGCGCCGAGGACGCCGTACTTGTACGACGCGCCGGCACCGACGCCGGGCAGGAACAGCTCCCACACGCCGGACGTGCCGAGCTGGCGCATCGGGTGCTCGCGGCCGTCCCAGGCGTTGAAGTCACCCTTCACCCGCACGCCGCGGGCGTGCGGTGCCCAGACCGCGAAGGACGTGCCGTGGATCGGCTCGCCGCCGGGCACCTCGTAGTGGTGCACCCGGGCGCCGAGGACGGTCCAGAGGTTCTCGTGGCGTCCCTCGTTGACCAGGTGGAGGTCCATCTCGCCGAGCGTCGGCAGGAAGCGGTACGGGTCGTCGAGCACCGACGGCCCGTCGCCGTAGTCGACGACGACCCGGTAGTCGGGCACCTCGATGCCCGGCAGCGTGCCGACCCACACGCCGGCGTGCTCGTGGGTGAGCGGGGTGTCGACGCCGTCGGCGCGCACGGCCACCGAGTGCGCGAGCGGCTTGAGCACCCGCACGGTGACCGCACCCTCGTGCACGTGCGGTCCGAGGACGGCGTGCGGCTGCCAGTGCTCGCCGCGCACCACCTGGTCGATCTCGCCGAACCCCACCGGGGCGGGCACGTCGTCGGTCGACACGGCGGCGTGCTTGCCGCCTCCGCCTCCGTTGCCGGGCTTGTTGCCGGGCTTGTTGCCGGGCTTGCTGCTGGGCTGCTGCTGGGTCATGCGACTCCGATCCGCGCGACGGCCGAGAGCGGGATCTCCACCCAGGCCGGTCGGTTGCGGGTCTCGTAGACGGTCTCGTACACGGCCTTGTCGGCCAGGTAGGCGTCGACCAGGGTCTTCTCGGTATCCGACAGCTCCCCTCCGGCGTACGCCGCCAGGAAGGCCAGCTGGTTGCGGGCGGCCCACGCGGCGCCGCGCACCCGGCGGTCGGCGTCGTTCTCCTCGTCGCCGAGGTCGTCGGCCTGGCGCGCCACGACGTGCGGGGCGTAGTCGAAGGACCGCAGCATCCCGGCGACGTCGCGCCAGGGTGAGTCGGGCAGGAGCCGTTCGGCCAGCGGCTTGGCGGGCTCGCCCTCGAAGTCGACGATCTTCCAGCCGAGCGACGTGCGCAGGGTCTGGCCGAGGTGCAGGTCGCCGTGCACGCGCTGCACCGGCAGCTCGCCGAGGCCGCGCAGCCGGTCGAGCACCGACGTCAGGGCGGTCCGGTGCTCGCCCAGCGCGGGCGCGGCGGCCACGGCGGCGTCGAGCCGGGTGGTCATCTGGTCGGCGACCGCCGAGGCGTCGGTGGTGCCGGTGCCGAAGTGCTCGACGAGCAGGTCGTGCACGGCGCGCAGGGTGAGGCCCAGGCGGGCGGCCTCGCCCTCGAAGTCGCCGCCGGACACCTCGGCGTCCACGCCCTCCTCGGCGTACAGGGTGCGCACGCTGGACAGCGCGAGCTCCCAGCCGTCGGTCGCGGTGCGCAGGAACTTCTGGAGCATCCCGAGGTGCAGCACGTCGGTGCCGTCGGGGGAGGGGCCGACCAGGCCGTCGGGGGCCTCGGCCTGCACCCAGCCGTAGAGGTGCGCGACGTCCTCGCTGCCGGCCCGGGTGAGCGCGGCGTGCGTGGTGATGTCGGGGTTGGCGCCGGGCGTGATCTTGCGGAACACCTTCAGCACGGAGTCCTCACCGAAGCGCACCGAGGAGTTCGACTGCTCGCCGGAGAACAGCGACGCGGTGGCGTCGGGCTCGAGCTCGTGACCGGGCAGGCGACGGAAGTCGATCCCGCCCTCGTCGAAGGCGCCCTCCTCGGCCGCGTCGGCACCGTCGGTCGGCACCTCCGCGGAGACGAACGCCGCCAGCCACAGCGCCATCGCCTCCTTGTCGTGCAGGGCGTCGTAGGCGTGCAGCCACCCCTCCTCGGGGTCCTCCCACCAGCCGATGAAGGCGTGGTCGAGGCGGTGCTCGGCCTCGGTGTAGCAGGCCAGCGGCACCTGGTAGAGCTCGACGGCGTCCGGGGCGCCGGGCGCGACGTCGCCGTAGGTCAGCTGCACCAGCAGCACGTCGACGCGTGGCGCGCCGTCGCCCAGCCGGCCCAGCCGGCGTACGTCGGTGACCTCGAAGGGGCGGCCCTTGCCGCCGAACCACCGGGTCTTCTCCAGGTAGGTGACGAACGCCGACGGCTCGATGTGGGTGACGGTCTCGCCGGAGTCGGCCAGACCGGTGTCGCCGGTGGGCGCGGTCGGATGGTCGGGGGTGCTCACAGCAGCGCTCCCTCCTCGTTGCTCTCGCCGGGCATCAGTCGGAACCAGTAGAAGCCGTAGCCCGACAGGGTCAGCAGGTACGGCAGCTCGCCGATCGCGGGGAACGACACGCCGCCGAGCAGCTCGACCGGCACCATCCCCTCGAACCGGCGCAGGTCGAGCTCGACCGGCTGCGGGAAGCGGGACAGGTTGTTGACGCAGAGGATGAGGTCGTTCTCCGCGGCCTCGGAGGCCGGCACGGGGGAGCCGTCGGGGTGGTGCGGTGCGTGCTCGCGCACGTAGGACAGCACGCTGGCGTTCGAGCCGCCGAGGTCGGTGAACGTGCCCAGGCCGAACGCCGGGTGCTGGCGGCGGGCGTGGATCATCCGGCGCGTCCAGTGCAGCAGCGAGGAGGGGTTCTCCAGCTGCGACTCGACGTTCACGCTCTGGTAGCCGTAGACCGGGTCCTGCACGGTCGGCAGGTGCAGCTTGCCGGGCGTGGCGGCCGAGAAGCCGGCGTTGCGGTCGGGGGTCCACTGCATGGGCGTGCGTACGCCGTCGCGGTCACCGAGCCAGATGTTGTCGCCCATCCCGATCTCGTCGCCGTAGTAGAGCACCGGCGACCCGGGCAGCGAGAGCAGCAGCGCGGTGAACAGCTCGATCTGGTTGACGTCGTTGTCCAGCAGCGGGGCCAGGCGCCGGCGGATGCCGATGTTGGCCTTCATGCGGGGGTCCTTGGCGTACTCCGCCCACATGTAGTCGCGGTCCTCGTCGGTGACCATCTCGAGGGTCAGCTCGCCGTGGTTGCGCAGGAAGATGCCCCACTGGGCGCCGTCGGGGATCGACGGGGTCTGCTCGAGGATCTCCGAGATCGGGTAGCGCGACTCCCGGCGCACCGACATGAAGATGCGCGGCATCACCGGGAAGTGGAAGCACATGTGGCACTCGTCGCCGGGGGTGGTGTACTCCCCGGTCTCCGGGTCGCGGTCGCCGCCGAAGTAGTGCACGACGTCGTCGGGCCACTGGTTGGCCTCGGCGAGCAGGATCTTCCCGGGGTACTTCTCGTCGACGTACCGGCGCATCTTCTTGAGGAAGTCGTGCGTCTCGGGGAGGTTCTCACCGTTGGTGCCGGGCCGCTCGTAGAGGTAGGGCACGGCGTCGAGGCGGAAGCCGTCCAGACCCATGTCGAACCAGAACGACACCGCGTCGAGGATCGCGTCGTGCACGGCGGGGTTGTCGAAGTTGAGGTCGGGCTGGTGGGAGAAGAAGCGGTGCCAGAAGTACTGCTGGCGCACCGGGTCCCACGTCCAGTTCGACGGCTCGGTGTCGACGAAGATGATGCGGGCCTCCTCGTAGAGCTCGTCGGTGTCGCTCCACACGTAGAAGTCGCCGTACGGCCCGTCCGGGTCGCTGCGTGAGGCCTGGAACCACGGGTGGGCGTCACTCGTGTGGTTCATGACGAAGTCGATGATCACGCGGATGCCGCGCTCGTGCGCGGCGTCGAGGAAGGCGTGGAAGTCCTCGACCGTGCCGCACTCGGGGAGGACGTTGGTGTAGTCGGCCACGTCGTACCCGCCGTCGCGCAGCGGCGAGGTGAAGAACGGCGGGATCCACAGGCAGTCGACGCCCAGCCACTGCAGGTAGTCGAGCTTCTCGATGAGGCCCTGGAAGTCGCCGGTGCCGTCGGCGTTGGAGTCGCGGAAGCTGCGGACCAGCACCTCGTAGAAGACCGCGGTCTTGAACCACTCCGGGGTCTGGTTGACCGGCTGCAGGGCACCCCCCGTACCGGTGGTGGCGGTGGGCGATCCGGGGATCGGCTGGTCGACGGGCTGGCCCGTGGTGGGTGGGGCGACCTCCGAGGTCACGGGGCGGTCCTCCTGACGGTGAGGATGTGGGCGGGTTCGTGGCCGGGGTCGAGCCGGACGTAGGCGTGCTCGCCCCACGTCCACTCCTCCCCGGTGAGCTCGTCGTGCACGACCAGGGAGTCGTCCCAGCCGAGCCCGAGCGCGGGCATGTCGAGGTGGATCATCGTCTCCCGCGTGCCGTGCGGGTCGAGGTTGACGACGACCAGGACGGTGTCCTCCGAGCCGTCCTCGAGCGTCGCGGTCTTCGACCAGGCGACGACGTGGTCGTCGTCGGTGCGGTGCACCGTGATGTTGCGCAGCAGCTGCAGTGCGCGGTGGTCGCGGCGGATCTGGTTGAGCCGGGTGATGTATGGCGCGAGGGTGCGGCCCTCTGCCTCGGCGCCCTTCCAGTCACGCACCTTGACCTGGAACTTCTCGGTGTCGAGGTACTCCTCGCTGCCCGGACGCACCGCGACGTGCTCGTAGAGCTCGTACCCGGCGTACACGCCCCAGCTCGGCACGCTCATCGCGGCGAGGACGGCGCGGATCTTGAACGCGGCCGGGCCGCCGTACTGGAGGAACGCGTGCAGGATGTCGGGGGGGTTGACGAAGAAGTTCGGCCGCATCGTGTGGTCGGACTCGTGGCTGACCTCGAGGAAGTAGTCCTCGATCTCGGTCTTGCCGGTGCGCCAGGTGAAGTAGGTGTAGCTCTGCTGGTAGCCCACCGCGCCGAGGCCGTGCATCATCGGCGGCTTGGTGAAAGCCTCGGAGAGGAAGATGACGTCGGGGTCGGTGCGACGCACCTCGGCCAGCAGCCACTCCCAGAAGGCCAACGGCTTGGTGTGCGGGTTGTCGACGCGGAACACCCGGACGCCGTGCGCCATCCAGTGCCGCACCACCCGGAGCACCTCGCGGCAGATGCCGGTGGGGTCGTTGTCGAAGTTGACCGGGTAGATGTCCTGGTACTTCTTCGGCGGGTTCTCGGCGTAGGCGATGGTGCCGTCGGCGCGGGTGGTGAACCACTCCGGATGCTCGGTGACCCACGGGTGGTCCGGCGCGGCCTGGAGGGCCAGGTCGAGGGCGACCTCGAGGCCGAGCTCGCCGGCCCGCGCCACGAAGTGGTCGAGGTCCTCGATCGTGCCGAGGTCGGGGTGGACGGCGTCGTGGCCACCGTCCTTGCTGCCGATGGCCCACGGCGAGCCCGGGTCGTCCGGGCCGGGCGTGAGGGTGTTGTTGGGGCCCTTGCGGTTGACCTCGCCGATCGGGTGGATCGGCGGCATGTAGATCACGTCGAAGCCCATCGCCGCGACGGCGTCGAGCCGCTCGGCGGCGGTGCGCAGGGTGCCGCTGACGACCTTGCCGGTCTCCTCGTCGACGTAGGCACCCTCGGAGCGGGGGAAGAACTCGTACCAGCTGCCGAACAGCGCTCGGGGTCGGTCGACCCACGCGGGGAACGGTCCCTCGACGGTCAGCAGCTCGCGCAGCGGGTACGCCGCCTGCACCGCGGCGACCTCGGGTGAGACCAGGGCGGCCAGTCGCTCCTCGGCGTCCAGGGTGGTGTCGGTGGACGCGGCGGCCGCGGCGGCCAGCACCGCGGCCTCCGGACCCTTGGGTGGCACCAGGCCCTGGGTGCGCTCCAGCAGCAGCCGGCCCTCGGTGAGCATCAGCTCGACGTCGATGCCGGCGGGCACCTTGATGCCGGCGGCGTGGTCCCAGGTGGCGACGGGGTCGCTCCACGCGTGCACCTCGAAGGTCCACGCGCCGACCGCGTCGGGCACCACCCACGCGCGGTACCGGTCGACCGGGTCGGTGAGCCTCTCCATCCGCACCGGCGCGCCGCGCACGCCGTCGGGTGAGATGAGCACGACCTCGGCAGCGAGCTTGTCGTGGCCCTCGCGGAAGACCGTCGCCGAGACCGGCAGCGGCTCCCCGGCAGTGGCCTTCGCCGACTGCCTTCCGAGATCCACCACGGGCATGACGTCCATGACGGGAATGCGTCCGACCATGACGGCTAGACAACCGGGTCGGGCCAAGCCACCGCAACCTCCTCGGGGTGTGAGGAAGTCGCCCGGACGCACGTCGGCCCAGGTCAGGGGACCGTGGTCCCGACCTGGGCCGAGGTGCTGGTGGCGGGCCCCGCTCGGGGCCCGCCACCGGGGTGCGTCAGCGGAAGGAGCGCTGCGCGTTGTTGATGCCGTACGACGACTTCCAGCTGCCGAAGTTCCTCGTGAAGGCCTGCATCTCGGCTACGTGCACGATCGTGCCGCGGTCGGAGGCGGTCTTGCAGTCGGTGTCGTTCAGCGGGTCGGAGTCCTGCTCACCGGCGTACCCGGCGAACCCGGTGCACTGGTTCTCCAGGACCACCAGCCGCAGCGCGGCCGCCTTGGTCGGCTTGATCCGGAAGGCCCGCATGTTGAGGTTCGGGGCGACCGGACGGGGACGAGCGCCGGGGAAGGCGTTCGGCTTGGAGGTGAAGACCCGCTTCCACCTGGCGTTCGAGGAGCCGCACCCGGTGGTGCAGGCCTCGATGGCGAACCGGCGCAGCGCGGTGAAGCGGGAGCCGGCCGCACCGTCGGCCGAGGTCGCCGGGCGCAGCATGGCGCTGACGGCGACGGTGCGGATGGTGTGCTTGCCACCGGCGAGGTCGACCGCGACCGAGGGGTTGGCGGCGTCGACGTTGGAGTCGTTGACGCTGCCCCACGAGGCGTCCTCGGTGCCGTCGATCAGCTGCTCGGGGTTGATCGAGCCGGCCGTGGCCGAGATGACCTTGGCGCCGGAGCGGGCTGCCGCGAGGTTCTTGGTCGTGTTCAGCCTGACGACGGTCCGCCGCTTGCCGGCGGGCACCTTCACGGTGAACCGCATGAAGCCGTGGGTGTTGCCGACGAAGAGCATGTCGTAGCGACCCGGGGTCATCAGCACGGCGGCGCCGCGCTTGGTCTTCTTGTAGGTGTCGGCGACCGGGGTCACCCGGGCCTCGTAGTCACCGACGTACAGGTTGCCCTGGCCGGAGGTCTTGAAGACGACCTTGGTGTTGTCCTTGCCGGTGGGGGTGCGGAACGACGGCTTGGGGGAGACGTCCTCGCCGTCCTTGACCGACGCCGTGGAGCCGAGACCGCGGCGGGCGAAGGCCGCCCAGAGCAGGTCCTGGTTGTCGCCGCCGAAGCGCATCCGGTCGGCGGCCAGCATCGCGTCGCGGGCGTCGACCATCGACGTGGCGCCCTGCTGGAGCAGGAAGGCGTCGAAGACCAGCTGGATCCACCGACGGTTGCCCGGGCACTTCTGCGGTCGGACGACACCCTTGACCGCTCCGGCCTGGGCGCACTTGAGCTGGAGCGTCTCGTTCTTGTACGGGAACTTCTTGTTGTAGGCCTTCACCAGTGCCTGGCGGACCTCGTAGTTGATCCCGTTCCAGATCTCGCCGTCGGCGTGGACCTCGGGGCCGGTGGTGTCGAAGCCGTAGTTGGAGAAGTTCAGCGGGTTCTTGTTGATCGCGTAGTCACGGATCGCGACGGACTTGTTGCCGGTGGCGTAGGAGCCCACCGCGAAGACGTTGCCGCCGGTGTCGTAGCCGTGGCTGAACTGGTACTCCGCCGCGGCCAGGTCGCTCCACGACTCGCCCATCGCGCCGCCGTGCTCGGTGGTCAGACCCTCGTCCGGACCGCCGACCATCCGGTTGGAGATGGCGTGGGTGTACTCGTGGCCGACGATGCCCATGTCGAGGGAGCCGTCGGAGCACGGGGCGTAGAACGCGCCGGCGATCGGCTGGAAGAGGTACTGGTTGGTGATGCCGGGGACGCCGTCCTGGAGGGTGATCTGGTTGGCGTTGTCGCGACCGAGCAGCGACGGCTGACCACCGGTGAGGGCGCCCGCCTGGACGTTGCCGACCTCGGGGTCGGCGTCGACGCCACCGCGGCCCAGGTTGTCCAGCTGCATGTTGTAGCTCTCCTCGGTGAACCCGAGGTAGTACGACCAGTCGTGCATCCGGTTGTGAGAGACGAACAGGTTGCCGGTCACGAAGTCGATGTCGTTACCGGTCGGGACCAGCTCGGTCGGCGAGCAGCCGGAGTTGTTCCACGCGTCGGTGAACTGCGTCGTGTACTGCTGGGCCAGCGAGATCGGCGCCTGGGCGAGACCGCCCGGGGTCAGCGGGCTGGCCCATGCCTCGTGCGTCGTGGCGTTGTTGCCGGTGGTCGTGAAGGTCGACATGCCGGTGGTGGTCAGCGAGTCCCACGGCCCGGGGGCGGCGACGTTGCGCACCGCACCGGTCGGGAGGGTGCAGCCGGACGTCTTGAACCAGCAGACGATCGAGGTGTTGCGCGGCGTCGTGGTGGTGCGGAAGTCCGGCGTCGGGTTGGCCGGGAAGTAGCGCCAGCGCGGGTTGCCGGCCTGGCCGTCCTCGGGCTGGCTGCTGCCGCCGGCGCCACCGATCTCCTGGTTGGTCGTGGTGACCGTCATCGAGTAGTTGGCCGGCGGCACCAGGGCAGTGCCGTCGAACGGGCACACCTGCGCGGCGTAGTCGCCCGCCGGGATGCTGGCGGCGCTGTAGGTGAGCGCCTCCGGGCTGGTCAGCAGGTCCTGGCTGGCGATGACCTGGCCGGCCGGGTTGTACAGGTTGAGCGTGATGTCGTTGACCGGGTTGACCGCGGTGCCGAGGATCACGATCGACCTGGTCGCGTTGTCCGTGAGCGTGAAGGAGTGCTTGGGGCCGCAGGTGGTGGCGGTGTAGGTGCCGGTGTAGGTGAAGGCGTCGTTCTGGGCCTCGACCTGGTTCTGGCGGGTCCAGATCTTGCCGGTCACCGCGTCGACCATCAGCGTGTAGGCGAGCGCGTTGCCGCCCTGCGAGTCGATGACGTTGGTCTCCAGGACCGGGCGCACGGTGCCGTTGGCCAGGGCCAGGGCGCGCAGGCGAACCTGCTGGCGCTGGAGGAAGCCCGGCACCTTGATGACCGACCAGCCGTCGACCGCCTGGTCGACGATGCCGGAGAGGGTGCTCTCGGAGAGGTCGTACCCGATGGTCGCGGCGGCGCGCTTCCAGGCCTGGCGGGGGGTCAGCCGCGCGTCGGCGACCGACGTGCCGGAGCCGGCGCGGGCCAGCGAGGAGGACACGTACTCGATGCGGCCCTTGGCCACGCCGACGGTCACCATGCTGCCGCGTGAGGTGGACAGGCCACCGAAGCGCTGGCGGAAGAGCACGGCGTTGCCGCCGCCCATCGCCAGCGGCTGGTCGCTGACCAGCTCGAGGCTCTTCATGTCCGCGGCGCTGAGGCCGAAGAGGGCGGCGTTCGCGGCGAGCCAGCGACGCGCGGTCGCGACAGGGGCGTCCTTCGGGCCGCGACCGAGGGGACCGGTCGACGGGAGGATCGAGGACGGCGTGCCGAACGAGTTCCAGCGCAGGTCCACCCCGAGCCGCTTGTCGAGGGCCCGTGCCGCGCGCTTCTGCACCGCGGTCGGGCGTGCGGAGCCGCGCAGGTCGAGGTCGCGCAGTCCGATCACGCCCTCGGCCGCTCCGAGCACCGACGCGCCGACGCCCACGGGGCGCTGCTCGTCGGGCACGGCGGCCGCGGAGGTGCTGGGGCTGGGGAGGAGGGTCGCCATCACGGCGACGGAGCTGACTGCTGCCGCGGCGACGAGCCGACGGCGAGGCGTTCGGGTCATGACCGGTCTCAACGGAAAATCAAGGCTCCGGTTATGGCGGGCCTGAGAAAAGGTCGTGAATCACAACCGTCGGCGGAGGATGGTCGGGCCGTACCGGTGGGAGTGTCGCGCCCTCCGGCGCTGAGAAAGGGCCGGTCAGAGGCCTTGGAACGATCCACGCGGCGCTAGCGTCACCACATGCGCGCGATCCGACGATTCACGGTCCGACCCGTCCTGCCCGAGGCGCTCACCGCGCTCGGCGAGCTCGCCGCCAACCTGCGGTGGTCGTGGCACCCGCCCACCCAGGACGTCTTCGCCGCCGCCGATCCGGACCTCTGGGAGGCCAGCGGGCACGACCCGGTCCGGCTCCTCGGCGACCTCGGCCCGGACCGGCTGGCCGAGCTCGCGGCCGACGAGGCGTTCCTGACCAGGTTGTCGGCCGCCCACGACGACCTCACGGCGTACCTCTCCGAGGACCGGTGGTACCAGCGCCGGCACCCGGTGGGGGAGGACGGCACGTCCTCGGCGCCGCGCTGCATCGCCTACTTCTCGCCGGAGTTCGGGATCAGCGCGGTGCTGCCGCAGTACTCCGGCGGGCTCGGCATCCTCGCCGGCGACCACCTCAAGGCCGCCAGCGACCTCGGCGTGCCCGTGGTCGGGGTCGGCCTGCTCTACCGGCACGGCTACTTCGAGCAGTCGCTGTCGCGGGAGGGGTGGCAGCAGGAGAGCTATCCGCTCGTCGACCCCGACGGGCTGCCCATCTCGCTGCTGCTGGAGGCCGACGGCACGCCGGCCTCGGTGTCGGTCGCGATGCCCGACGGGCCCGACCTGGTCGCCCGCGTCTGGGTGGCGTCGGTCGGCCGGGTGCCGCTGCTCGTGCTCGACACGGCCGTGGAGGGCAACCCCGACCACTACGTCGCCGTCACCGACCGGCTGTACGGCGGGGGCGAGGAGCACCGGCTGCGCCAGGAGCTGCTGCTCGGGGTCGGCGGCGTCCGGGCGCTGCGCACCTGGACCCGCCTCACCGGCCACCCCGAGCCGGAGGTGTTCCACACCAACGAGGGGCACGCCGGCTTCCTCGGGGTGGAGCGGGTGCGCGAGCTCGTGACCTCCGGCACCGGTCGTCCCCTGGACGTCGAGTCGGCGATCGCCGCCGGACGTGCCTCGACGGTCTTCACCACCCACACCCCGGTGCCCGCGGGCATCGACCGCTTCCCGCGCGACCTGGTCGCCCGCTACCTCGACACCGAGCGCGGCGCCACCCCGGGCGTGCCGGTCGAGCGCGTGCTCGCCCTCGGGGCGGAGGACTTCGACGGCGGCGACCCGGGCGTCTTCAACATGGCGGTGATGGGCTTCCGGCTCGCCCAGCGCGCCAACGGCGTCTCGCAGCTCCACGGCGAGGTCAGTCGTGGCATGTTCCACGGCCTGTGGTCGCAGTTCGACACCGAGGAGGTGCCGATCGGGTCGATCACCAACGGCGTGCACGCACCCACCTGGGTCGCCCGCGAGGTGTTCGAGCTCGCCGAGCAAGCCGGCGCCGATCCGGCCTCCGACGACACCGACGCCTTCTGGGACGCCATCGACCGGGTGCCGTCGGCCGACATCTGGGCGACCAAGCGGGTGCTGCGCGCACGGCTGGTGCAGGAGGTACGCCGCCGGCTCGCCGCCTCCTGGACCGAGCGGGGAGCCTCGCCCGCCGAGCTCGGCTGGGTCGAGGACGTGCTCGACCCCGACGTGCTGACCATCGGCTTCGCGCGCCGCGTGCCGTCGTACAAGCGGCTCACGCTGATGCTGCGCGACCGCGAGCGCCTCACCGCCCTGCTGACCCACCCGGAGCGTCCGGTCCAGCTGGTCGTCGCGGGCAAGGCGCACCCGGCCGATGAGGGCGGCAAGCGGCTGATCCAGGAGCTCGTGCGCTTCGCCGACGAGGCCGGCGTACGGCACCGGGTGGTGTTCCTGCCCAACTACGACATCGCGATGGCCCAGCCGCTGTACCCCGGGTGCGACGTGTGGCTCAACAACCCGCTGCGGCCGCTGGAGGCCTGCGGCACCTCGGGCATGAAGGCCGCGCTCAACGGCGGCCTCAACCTCTCGATCCTCGACGGCTGGTGGGACGAGTGGTACGACGGCGGCAACGGCTGGGCGATCCCGTCCGCCGACGGCGTCGACGACCCCGACCGGCGCGACGACCTGGAGGCCGCGGCGCTCTACGACCTCGTCGAGCACGAGGTCGCACCTCGCTTCTACGACACCGACGCCGACGGCGTGCCCGTGCGCTGGGTCGAGATGCTGCGCCACACCCTGCGCTCCCTGGGGCCGAAGGTGCTCGCGACCCGGATGGTGCGCGACTACGTCACCGACCTCTACGCGCCGGCCGCGGCGTCCGCGCGGGCGCTCGGCGCCGACCTCGCCGGCGCGGGTGAGCTCGCCGCCTGGACCGGCCGGGTGCGCTCGGCCTGGGGCTACGTCCGGGTCGAGTCGGTCGAGAGCGGCGGCGTCAGCGACGTGCCCGAGGTGGGCGACCGGCTCGCCGTGCACGCCGACGTACAGCTCGGGTCGCTGACCCCCGACGACGTGGAGGTGCAGCTCGTGCACGGCCGGGCCAGGCGCGACGACACCCTGGAGCACGTCGCCGTGGCGCGCCTCGACCCCACCGGCGACGCCGACGGCGGCCGGCAGCGGTTCAGCGGCTCGCTCGCCCTCGACCGCGCCGGTGCGTTCGGCTGGACCGTCCGGGTCGTGCCGCGACACCCGGCGCTGGCGACCGTCGCCGAGCTGGGGCTGGTCGCCGCCGCGCAGTAGGCGACCGCGCTCCGTGTGGGGCCGAGTGGGGCCGAGCGGGGTCGAGCGGGGTCAGCGGGTCTCGGTGTCAGCGGGTCTCGGTGTCGCGCAGCACGACCACGCACGGCCCGTCGAGGCGCAACGTCCCGCCGGCGGTCACCGGCGTGCCGAGCGCGAGCGACGGGTCCGTCGACAGCACGACCTCGCCCTCGCGCACCCAGGTGTTCTCCAGCAGCCGCACGTCCAGCGGGCCCTCCTCGCCGCGGAACCACAGCACGAACGACGCGTCGTGCTGCTGCTCCCCGCGCGGCCCGGGAGAGCGCAGCGGGGAGCCCAGCAGGAACATCCCGAGCGTGCGCAGCGAGCCGTCGTGCCAGTCGGCGGCCGTCATCTCGCGGCCCTCGGGGTGCAGCCAGGCGACGTCCTTCGGTCCGCCCCGCAGCGTCGGGCGGCCCTCGAACCAGTGCCGCTGGCGCAGGGTCGGGTGCTCGCGGCGCAGGGTGAGCGCGCGGCGTACGTGGTCGTGGACGTCGGGCCAGGAGTCGGCGTCGGACCAGTCGATCCACGACGTCTCGTTGTCCTGGCAGTAGGCGTTGTTGTTGCCGCCCTGGGTGCGGCCGCGCTCGTCGCCGGCCACCAGCATCGGCACGCCGGTGGACAGGCACAGCGTGGTCATCAGATTGGCCGCCGTACGCCGTCGGCGGGCCACCACGTCGGCGTCGTCGGTCTCGCCCTCGACGCCGTGGTTGTACGAGCGGTTGTTGTCGGTGCCGTCGCGGTTGTGCTCGCCGTTGGCGTCGTTGTGCTTGAGGTCGTAGGAGACCAGGTCACGCACGGTGAAGCCGTCGTGCGCGGTGACGAAGTTGACCGAGGCGTACGGCGAGCGCCCGTCGTCGCCGTACAGGTCGGAGGAGCCGGCCAGCCGGGTGGCGAAGGTGCGTACGCCGTCGACGTGACCGCGCCAGAAGTCGCGCACCTCGTCGCGGAACCGGTCGTTCCACTCGACCCACGGCGCCGGGCAGCGGCCGACCTGGTAGCCCTCGCCGGTGGCGTCCCAGGGCTCAGCGATGAGCTTCACGCCACGCAGCACCGGGTCCTGCTGGACCGCGGTCATGAACGCCCCGCGCATGTCGACCGCCCGGTGGCGCCGGGTCAGCGCGGGGAGCAGGTCGAAGCGGAACCCGTCGACGCGCATCTCGGTCGCCCAGTGCCGCAGCGAGTCCATCACCAGCCGCAGTGCGAACGGGTCGTCGGTGCAGACGGTGTTCCCGCACCCGGTGGCGTCGAAGTAGGTGTCGTCGAAGTGCTCGCGACCGCGCCGGCCCGGCTCGACGCGGGGGTAGAACTCCCGGTCGACCAGGCCGCGCATCGACAGCGTCGGGCCGAGCGGCCCGCCCTCGGCGGTGTGGTTGTAGACGACGTCGAGGTAGACCTCGATCTCGGCGTCGTGGAAGGCCTTCACCATCCGCTTGAACTCCGCGACCTGCTGGCCGCGGTCGCCGCCGGCCGCGTACGCCGCGTGCGGGGCGAGGAAGCCGATGGTGTTGTAGCCCCAGTAGTTGGTGGTGCCCCGCTCGAGCAGCCCGGTCTCGGAGGCGAACTGCTGGCACGGGAGCAGCTCGACCGCGGTGACGCCGAGGTCGCGCAGGTAGTCGACGACGGCCGGGTGGCCCAGGCCGGCGTACGTGCCCCGCAGTTCCTCGGGCACCAGGGCGTGCAGCTCGGTGGCTCCCTTGACGTGGACCTCGTAGACGACCGTGTCGCGCCAGCGCTGCCGGCGGGGCGCGTCGTCGCCCCAGTCGACGTCGTCCGGCCCGACGACCACGCCGAGCGGCACCGAGCCGAGCGAGTCGAGGGTGCTGGGCCGGGACGGGTCGGCCATGTCGTAGCCGAACGCCTCGGGGCGCGACACCAGCTCGCCGCTGACCGCGCGGGCGAACGGGTCGAGCAGGATCTTGTGCGGGTTGAACCGCAGGCCCTGGTCGGGGTCCCAGGGGCCGTCGACGCGGAAGCCGTAGCGGGTGCCGGGGGAGACCTCCGGCAGCGCACCGTGCCAGATGCCCATGGACTGCTCGGTGAGCTCGTAGCGGGTCTCGGTGCCCTCGTCGTCGACCAGGCAGACCCACGCGGACGTGGCGTGTGGTGCGTGCACCGCGAAGTTGGTGGAGGCGGGCGACCAGGTGGCGCCCAGCGGCTCGCGCCGACCGGGCCACACGGGCGTGCGCTCGCCGACGGCGGTCCAGGTGTGGGTGCTCACCGGTCCATTCAACTAGGCGTGGAGGGGTCCCGCAGCAGCCGCGGGCAGGTACTAGGGTCCGGCGAGGTGGTCCCCGTCACGTGGCGGTCGTGGCCCCGACCGACCGGCTCGGCCGAGCCGGCGCACCGGCGTACCAGGGAGGAGTCCGCATGGGTGAGTTCGTACGGCTGGAGGTGGCCGACGGGGTCGGCACCCTGCGGCTCGACCGGCCCAAGATGAACGCGATCAGCGTGGCCGTGCAGTCCGAGCTGCGCGAGGCGGCCGCGGAGGCCACCGAGCGCGACGACGTCAAGGCCGTCGTGGTCTGGGGTGGCGAGCGGGTCTTCGCCGCCGGCAACGACGTCAAGGAGATGGCCGAGCTCTCCTACGCCGACATGGTGAAGGTGTCGGCCTCGGTGCAGTCCGCCACCGCGGCGGTGGCCCGGATCCCCAAGCCGGTCGTGGCGGCGGTCAACGGCTACGCGCTCGGCGGTGGCTGCGAGCTCGCGCTCGCCGCCGACCTGCGCTTCGCCGCCGAGGACGCCGTGTTCGGCCAGCCCGAGGTGCTGCTCGGCATCATGCCGGGCGCCGGCGGCACGCAGCGGCTCTCGCGCCTGGTCGGCCCGAGCACCGCGAAGGACCTCATCTTCACCGGCCGGTTCGTCAAGGCCGACGAGGCGCTGCGCATCGGTCTGGCCGACCGGGTGCTGCCCGCCGGCGACGTCTACACCGCCGCGGTGGAGTGGGCTGGACAGTTCGCGAACGGCGCCTCGCTGGCCCTCCGGGCCTGCAAGGAGGCCGTCGACCGGGGCCTCGAGACCGACCTCGAGACCGGCCTGGAGATCGAGCGACAGCAATTTGCGTCACTTTTTGCTACTGACGACCGTTCAACAGGCATGCGATCCTTCATCGACCACGGGCCTGGCAAGGCCACCTTCGAAGGGCACTGAATGAGTGACGAGAAGACCGGCACCGACGCCGGCACCAAGACCACCGGCACCGGCGACAAGACCGAGGCCACCGAGAGCACGTCCGGCGGCCAGCGCCGGATGCCCGCCATGAGCTTCGACGTCGCCCGGGCGCGCACCGCCGTGGCCCGCGTGGTGTGGCTGGTCTGCGCGTTGTTCGCGCTGATCCTCGCCGCAGCCGCGCTGCTGGGCGCGCTCGACGCCAACACCGGCAACGAGCTGGTGAAGTTCATCGGCGACACCTCCGACAAGATCGATCTCGGCTTCTTCGACCTCGACAACCCGATCAAGGACTTCGACACCAAGGTCGACGGCATCGAGGACACGAAGACGACGCTGTTCAACTACGGCATCGCCGCCGTCGTGTGGCTCGTGATCGGTCGCGTCGCCGACCGCGTCATCCGGCCCTGATCCACCTCGTCGTGGCCGCCGCCCCTCTGAGGGGCGGCGGCCACGGCGTGTGACGACGGACACTTTTCGGAGGTGTCCGACCTCACAGGATGTTCCCCGCGTGGTGACCCGCCGGTAACCTCGGCAGGGTCGCAACCGCGAGTCCGCCGCGCGTCCGATCCGGCGCCGCGGCCACCCGAGTGCAGCAGGAGGGGCCTGCGGGCCACATCATGAACATTGTCGTCTGTGTGAAGTACGTGCCCGACGCGACCGCCGACCGTAAGTTCGAGGAGGACAACACGGTCGACCGCGTGGGTGTGGACGGTCTGCTGTCCGAGCTCGACGAGTACGCCGTCGAGCAGGCGCTGCAGCTGAAGGAGAAGGCGGAGTCCCCCGAGGACGTCACCGTCACCGCGCTCTGCGTGGGCCCCGAGCAGGCCGTGGACGCCGTCCGCAAGGCCCTGCAGATGGGTGCCGACAAGGGCGTCCTGGTGACCGACGACGCGATCGCCGGCTCCGACTACGTCGCCACCTCGCTGGTGCTGGCCAAGGCCGTCGAGAAGATCGGCGTCCCCGACCTCGTCATGTGCGGCATGGCCTCGACCGACGCCTCCGGCTCGGTCGTCCCGGCGATGCTCGCCGAGCGCCTCGGCCTCCCGCAGGTCACCTTCGCCTCGAAGATCGAGACCCAGGGCGACCAAGTCCGTATCAAGCGCGACTCCGACACCGCCACCGAGGTCATCGGCGGCACGATGCCGCTGGTGCTGTCGGTCACCGACCAGACCGGCGAGGCCCGCTACCCGTCCTTCAAGGGCATCATGGCGGCCAAGAAGAAGCCGATGGAGACGCTGTCGCTCGCCGACATCGACGTCGCCCCCAGCCTGGTCGGCCTGTCGGTCTCGTGGAGCGAGGTCGAGGAGACCGCCGCCCGCCCGCCGCGCACCGCCGGCGAGATCGTGACCGACGAGGACGGGTCCGGCGCCGGCGCGCTGACCGAGTTCCTGGTCTCCAAGAAGTTCATCTGAGCGCCGCCGCGAGAGACGAAGGAGTCATACATGTCTGAGGTCCTGGTCGTCGTCGACCACGTCGACGGTGCGATCCGCAAGCCCACGTTCGAGCTGCTCACCCTGGCCCGTGGCCTGGGCGAGCCCGCTGCGGTGTTCTTCGGCTCGGCCGACGCCGGTGCCACCGCTGCGGAGCAGCTCGGCAAGCACGGTGCCGAGAAGGTCTACGTCGTCGACGACGCGGAGATCAAGGGCTACCTCGTGGCCCCCAAGGCCGAGGCGCTCGCCCAGCTGGTCGAGAAGGCCTCGCCGGCCGCCGTCCTACTCGTGTCGGGCTACGAGGGCAAGGAGGTCGCCGCCCGTCTGGCGATCAAGACCGAGTCCGGTCTGATCACCGACGCCGTCGACCTCGCCGAGGGTGGGGTCACCACGCAGTCGGTCTTCGCCGGCAACTACACCGTCAAGGCGAAGGTCACCAAGGGCACCCCGATCATCACGGTCAAGCCCAACTCCGCTCAGGTCGAGGAGGTCGGCGCCGCCGGCACCGTGGAGGCGTTCACCGCCACCATCTCCGACGCTGCGAAGACCGCCCAGATCGTGGCCCAGCAGCCGCGCAAGGCGTCCGGTCGCCCCGAGCTCACCGAGGCCGCCATCGTGGTCTCCGGCGGCCGTGGCACCGGCGGCAACTTCGAGCCGATCGAGGGCCTCGCCGACGCCCTCGGTGCCGCCGTCGGCGCCTCGCGCGCCGCCGTCGACTCCGGCTGGATGCCGCACACCTTCCAGGTGGGTCAGACCGGCAAGACCGTGTCGCCGCAGCTCTACGTCGCCAACGGCATCTCCGGTGCGATCCAGCACCGCGCCGGCATGCAGACGTCGAAGACGATCGTGGCCGTCAACAAGGACGAGGAGGCCCCGATCTTCGAGCTCGTCGACTTCGGTGTTGTCGGTGACCTCCACGCCGTGCTGCCCGCCGCGACCGAGGCGATCAACCAGCGCAAGGGCTGAGCCCACCGGCGCAACCCGCTCCACCCGCGACGGCGGAGGATCGTCGGCACCACGTGCCGAGGATCCTCCGCCGTCCGGCATTTCAGGCAGCTCGGGGCATGCACCGTGGGCACGAGCGTGGGACTCCGGTCCAGCCGCGGGCCTGCAGCAGCCGGGCCACGACACGGGCGAGCCGGCACGGGTCGAGCACCTCGTGCCACCCGGCGTGCACCGTGATCCAGCCGTCCGCCGCGGCGTACGCGTCGCGCTCGAGGTCGCGCCACCGGGTCCCGCGGTGGGCCAGCGATCCGTCGAGCTCGACCACGACCCGGCTCGCTGCGTGCTCGACGTCGCGGTACGTCGTGGCGCGGTCGGCCCGCCGGCGCACCTGCCGGTCGGCCGAGGGGAGGCCGTGGGCCCGCTCGACGTCGCGCAGGTAGCGCCGCTCGAGCGCCGACAGGGCGCCCTCGGCCACGTCGACCAGGACCTCGCGGAGCAGCGACCGACGGGGCAGGCGCAGCATCGCGTCGAGGTCGACGAGCAGGCGTGCGGTGGTGGTGCGCCGGTCCTGCACGGCGTCGCCGAGCACGGCCACGCACGCGTCGGCCGTCGGTGTCGCGGAGGCGACGCGCAGGAGGGCGGGCTCCAGCCGCATGCAGGGCAGCCCGGCCCCGTGGTGCACCCACCGCGTCGGGTCGGCGAGCCGGCTCGTGCGGACGCCGGCCGGGGCGGCGACCCGGCGCTCCGCGTCGACCACGGTGCTCACCGGTCCGTCGTCATCCGCCGCGCCCGTGCGCACGTGGTGCAGCCGGAGTGCGGAGGCGTCGGCGACCCAGGCCTCGCCGTGCACCAGCACGGCGGCCCACGCCCGCTGGCGCCAGGTCGGCGGACCGGTGTGCTCGACGTACACGCCGGGGTGCACGCGGGCCCACTCACGTCGGCGTAGGCGCCGCTCGACGTCGTGGTCGGCCTCAGCGAGCCGGTGGACCTGGGCGCGTGAGACCACGCCGTCCTGCAGCGCGAGCAGCTCGGCGAGCGAGTCGGGTGGGCGCACGTCGTACGGGTGCCCGGACCGCCCGCGCCGTACGCCAACGGTCCCGGCGGCTGTGGACGACCGCTTCGCGGAGGGTCAGACGGTCGCGGCGACGGCGTCCGCCACGGCCGGAAGCAGCACGTCGTACGCCGCGGGCGTGAGGTGGAGCCCGTCGTCGAGGAACGTCTCGGCCGGGCCGAGTGGCGCGAGCAGCGCAGGGGAGTCGATCACGACCGCGCCGGCGCCGCCCAGCACCTCGGCGGCGGCGTCGCGGTAGCGGGCGACGACCTCCTCGGTGCGGTCGCCCTCGCCGGAGAGCCGGTCGGCGTCGACGCCGGGGGCGGAGACCAGCACCCAGGCCCGCGCGGGCACCTCGACCAGCAGGCCGCGCAGGGTCGCGCGGAAGATCGTCAACGGCACCTGCTTCCAGGGCGCCGCGTCGTTGGTGCCGATCGAGAGCACCACGACGTCGGCCGGGCCGACCCCGGCACGGGCGGCCTGGTCGGCGACCTGGTCGCAACGCGCGCCCCCGACGGCCGCGTTGACCACGTCGGAGACGTCGCGACCGAGACGGCCGGACTCCCGTCGTACCCGGGCGAGGTGCGAGTCACCCAGCAAGACCACGCGCACGTCAGCGACCGTACGCCCCTACGCTTCACCCGTGAGCACGACCACCGCCGACGACGTCCGCGAGCTGGCCCTGCGGGCCCGGGAGGCCTCGCACGACCTGGCGCTCGCCACCCGTACCGCCAAGGACGCCGCGCTCCGGGCGATGGCCGACGCGCTCGAGGCGCAGGTGGTCCCGGTGCTCGCCGCCAACGCCGAGGACGTCGCCGAGGCCGAGCGCCTCGGCACGCCCGCCAACGTCGTCGACCGGCTGCGGCTGACCGAGGAGCGGGTCGCCGGGATGGCCCAGGGGCTGCGCGACGTCGCCGGACTGCCTGATCCCGTGGGCGAGGTCGTGCGCAGCAGCACCCTGGCCAACGGGCTCGAGCTGCGTCAGGTACGGGTGCCGTTCGGTGTGGTCGGCATGGTCTACGAGGGTCGGCCCAACGTCACCGCGGACGCCGCCGGGCTGTGCCTCAAGAGCGGCAACGCGGTGCTGCTGCGCGGCTCGTCCAGCGCCGCCCGCTCCAACGAGGCCGTCGTCGCCGTGCTGCGTGAGGCCGTCGCGTCCGCCGGGCTCCCGGCCGACGCGCTGCTCCTGGTGCCCGCCGACACCCGCGACACCGTCAAGGCGCTGATGCGTGCCCGTGGCCTGGTCGACGTGCTCATCCCGCGCGGCGGCGCCGGCCTGATCCGCAGCGTCGTGGAGGAGTCGACGGTGCCGGTGATCGAGACCGGCGTCGGCAACTGCCACGTCTACGTCGACGCCGCAGCCGACCCCGAGCAGGCCCTGGCGGTGCTGCTCAACGCCAAGACCCAGCGCACCAGCGTGTGCAACGCGGCGGAGTCGCTGCTGGTGCACGCCTCGCTCACCGAGACCTGGCTGCCGTCGGCGGTCGCCGCGCTCCAGGCGGCCGGCGTGACCGTGCACGGCGACCCCGTCGTGGCGCGGCTCGACGGCGTCGTACCGGCGACCGACGAGGACCACGCGACGGAGTACCTCTCGATGGACATCTCGGTGGCCGTCGTCGACGACCTCGCCGCCGCGGTCGACCACATCCGCCGTTTCTCCAGCGGCCACACCGAGGCGATCCTGACCCGCGACCAGGCCGCCGCACGGCGCTTCGTCGCTGCCGTCGACTCCGCCGCGGTCGTCGTCAACGCCTCCACCCGGTTCACCGACGGCGGTGAGTTCGGGTTCGGCGCCGAGATCGGGATCAGCACCCAGAAGCTGCACGCCCGCGGCCCGATGGGCCTGCCCGAGATGACCACGACCAAGTACGTCGTCACCGGCGACGGGCACGTGCGCTGACCCTCCGCCACACCCTCCGCCACACCCTCCGGCGTACGACGACGGGCGTGGCCTAGGGTGCTCGTCGTGTCATCGGCGACCCGTGCGACCCACGCTGACCCGGCTGCGGAGCGGCTGTGGACCGGAGCCACCGTCATCACCGCGGTGCGCACCGTCGCGTCGTTCGCACTGTGCCTCGTCGGGGCCTGGCAGGGCGAGCTGTGGTGGCTCGTCGCGGGACTGGGCGTCTACTGGGTCGGCGACATGGCCGACGGCGCCTGGGCGCGGGTGTTCGACTGCGAGACGCGCATCGGTGCGGTCGTCGACATGCTCTGCGACCGGCTCAACTGCGCGGCGTTCTACCTCGGGCTGGCCTGGCTGCAGCACGACATGATCCTGCCGGTGGCGATCTACCTGCTGGAGTTCATGGTCGTCGACTTCTACCTGTCGCTGGCCTTCCTCGCCTGGCCGATCCGCAGCCCCAACTACTTCTACGAGGTCGACGAGCGGATCTACCGCTGGAACTGGTCGAAGCCGGCCAAGGCGGTCAACTCCTCGCTCTTCGCCGTGCTGCTGCTGGTCACCGGCTGGTGGTGGCTGGGGCTGGTCATCGCCCTGGGCCTGCTGGCACTGAAGTCGGTCTCCTTCAAGTGGCTCCTCGACCTGGGCATGCCGATGCCCGAGCGCGCGCCCGCGCCGTCGCCGGGGCAGCCCGCGTGAGCGGCCCGAGGAGGACGCCGTGGGCCTGCTGCTGACGACGTTCCTCCTCTCGATCGCGTCCGCGCTGATCCCCGTCATCAACGTCGAGGTCTACCTCGGCGGGGTCGGGGCGCTCGGCAACGCCGGCGCGTTCGGCCTGGCGGTCGTCGCCTCCGCGGGTCAGCTGGTCGGCAAGATCGTCTGGTACGAGGTCGCCCGGCGCGGGATGCACAGCGGCTGGGCGCAGAAGAAGCTCGACAAGCCGCGCACCAGGGCGGCGTACGAGCGGTGGGAGGCGCGGCTGTCGGGACGCCCCGTGTACGGCGGCATCGTGACGTTCCTGGCCGCCTCGGTCGGCATCCCGCCGCTGCTCGTGATCGCCGTCGTGGCGGGTGCCCTGCGGATGCCGATGTGGGTCTTCGTGCCGACCGTCTTCGTGGGGCGCGCGATCCGCTTCTACCTCGTGATCGTGGGCGTCGAGCTGCTCTTCCACTGAGGCTCCCGGTGACCCGGCGGCCGGGTGCTCGTCCCGGGCCGACCAGACGGTAGGCTCCGCGGCATGACGCCGTTCCTGAGCACTCTCGCTGCCCTCGTCGCCCCGGCGCTCGCCGCGGCCGAGGAGCACTCGGAGGCCGCCGTCAACCCGTGGATCGTCGGCGGCGGTGCCCTGCTCATCCTGCTGGTCCTGCTCGCCGGGGTCGTGGGCTTCGGCGGGGGACGCGAGCACAGCTGACGCTCGTGCCGACGGTGACGCCGACCGAGGCTCCCGGCACCGATCCCGGTCCCGGACGTGGTCGACGACGCCGCCTCGGCGTCATGGGCGGCACCTTCGACCCCGTGCACCACGGCCACCTGGTGGCCGCCTCGGAGGCACAGGCGCACTTCGACCTCGACGAGGTCGTCTTCGTGCCGACCGGCCGGCCCTGGCAGAAGGCGCACCGACAGGTGTCGCCGGCCGAGCACCGGTACCTCATGACGGTCGTCGCCACGGCGGCCAACCCGAGGTTCTGGGTGTCGCGGGTCGACATCGACCGCGCCGGGCCGACGTACACCATCGACACGCTGCGCGACCTCGCCGCCCAGCACCCCGACGCCGACCTCTACTTCATCACCGGTGCCGACGCGCTGACCGAGATCTTCGGGTGGCGCGACGTCGATCAGCTGTTCGCGCTGGCGCACTTCGTCGGGTGCACCCGGCCCGGGGCGGTCGTCGACCCGGCGGTGCTCGCCTCGATCCCCGACGACGCCGTCACCCTGCTGGAGATCCCGGCGCTGGCGATCAGCAGCACCGACTGCCGCGAGCGCCAGGTCGCCGGGAAGCCGGTCTGGTACCTCGTGCCCGACGGCGTCGTCCAGTACATCACCAAGCACGGCCTCTACCCGCGGCCCGACCGCGACACCGCACCACTCGTGACCACCGGCCACCAGGCCCCAGGAGATGCATGACCGCCACCGACCACGCCCGTGAGCTCGTCGTGACCGCCGCCCGCGCGGCCGCCGACAAGCTCGCCACCGACGTCATCGCCTTCGACGTGAGCGAGCAGCTCGCGATCACCGACGCTTTCGTCATCGCCTCCGGCGCCAACGACCGGCAGGTGCGCGCCATCGTCGACGCGGTGCTCGACACCCTCCGCGCGAACGACGCCAAGCCGATCCGCCGCGAGGGCGAGCGCGACGCCCGCTGGGTGCTCATCGACTACGGCGAGATCGTCGNGCACGTGATGCACGCCGAGGAGCGGCAGTTCTACGCCCTCGAGCGGCTCTGGCGCGACTGCCCGACGATCGAGCTGCCCGCCGACGTCGTCTCGCATGAGCGCTGAGCCGCCCGCCGGCGGCCGTCGGCTGGTGCTGCTGCGCCACGGCCGCACGGCGTACAACCACGCCCGCCGGATCCAGGGTCAGGTCGACATCCCGCTCGACGAGACCGGCCACAAGCAGGCGGCGGCCGCCGCTGCGTTCGTCGCGCCGCACTTCGCTCCCGGTCTGCTGTGGTGCTCCGACCTCTCCCGCGCACGCCAGACCGCGTCGTACGTCGCGCAGGCCACCGGCCTGACCGCGGTCGAGGACGCCCGGCTGCGGGAGTACCACCTCGGCGAGCGGGAGGGCATGGACGCGGGGGAGTATGCCGCGGCGCACCCGGAGGAGTACGCCCGGTTCAAGGTCGGCGACTTCGACGTCGTGCCCGGCGGCGAGCGCGCCGAGCAGGTCGCCAAGCGGATGTGCGCGGCGCTCGACGACCTGCTCGCCGAGACGCCCGCCGGGTCGACGTCGGTCGCGGTGTCGCACGGTGCCGCCATCCGGGTCGCCGCCGCCGCGATGGTGGGGCTGCCCACCGGCTCGCACCACTCGCTGCACGGCCTCGACAACTGCGCCTGGGTGGTGCTGGAGGAGGGGTCGACCGACCCCGTCCTGCCCCGCGGCCTGCGCCTGCGGGCCTACAACCGCACCGTCTCCGAGGCGGTCGCGCCGGTGCCCGTGGACGCCGCCTCCGGCGGGTGACCCGTGTGACGGGTGGGGCACCCCCCGATTTCGCCCGATGACACCCATCGGCTAATCTCTACCGAGTTGCCCACCGGCGATCCCGGAGCGGCAACACCTGGGGCTGTGGCGCAGCTGGTAGCGCATCTGCATGGCATGCAGAGGGTCAGGGGTTCGAGTCCCCTCAGCTCCACCAGGACACGCTTACTCGAAACACTGGACCGAAAGAGGTCAGCGAGTACGGGTGTTCGGTTATGAGAATGCGATCTGTCCGACGGGGCAGGTCGCTTTCTTGTCTTCTCCCGGATGCTAGGTGGCGCACCGTGCTTCCAGCCTGNGCTGAGACNCGCAAGGCCCTGATGGGCTGCCACTGCTTCCGGGAACTCATCAAACGGCTTGCGGCGGAGTTCCTGAGTCACCCTCACCGGTTCGTCGTCGAGGAAAAAGCGCTCGAAGAACGTCTCGTTCAGGTGACGCCTGGTGGCGTCGGGCATGCGCTTGTAGAGCGTGTTCGGCTCCTGCAGCAGCTCGAGGCAGGACCGCAGGTTGGCTGCTCCACTGAGCAGATCCCGAGCTGTGCTATTGAGGCTGTCGCTGATCCGGGCACGCTCGATCTGGATCTGGTTGCTTCGCTCCTGGATCTTCGACCTGTCGAGGAGTCCGTCGGCAGCCAGGTCGATGGGGCGCTCCTCGCGTCGGTCGAGCTTGGCTAGCTCCCCTGTCAGGTGCGAGTGCATCTCGTGAGTACTCTCCAGGTCCTCGTCGAGCGTCTTGGTCAGTTTGCCGTCGATCGCGTCGATGAAGTCCCGCGGTAGCGCAAGCGTGTCGTAGTGCCGCTCAATGGCGTCCTCGACTTGTGCAACCGGCAGGTGCGGCAGATCGCAGAGGGCGTCTTGACGCGATCGGCACAGGTAATAGGAGTACTCGCGACCATTACGTCCCTTTGCTCGCGTGTAGATCAGACGGCTCAGCCGCCCCTTGGCGTCGCACCGCGCGCAGAAGAGCATGCGGGCGTGATGCAGCCGTAGGTGACAACTTGACCTGCCCCACCGGAAAGGTTCCAGTGTTGGTGGCTAAGTGACTGCCTTCACCGGAAGGCTGAACACCGTGCCACGTGCCTATCCCGCCGAGTTCCGTGCTCGGGCCATCGCGCTGGTTCGAGCCGGCAGACCGCAGAACCAGACGGCAGCCGAGCTCGACATCCATCCCGTCACGCTGTCGAAGTGGGTCAAGCAGGACCGCATCGACCGCGGTGAGATCCCGGGCATCAGCACTGCGGAGTCCGCGGAGCTACGTGCCGCTCGACGACGCATCCGTGAACTCGAGACAGAGCTGCTCATCATTCGCCAGGCCGCCAAGTTCCTGGGCGAGGACCGGCCNCGCCNAAAAGGCTCTTCCCGGTGATCGACCGACTNGTCGACGCCGGGGTCCCGGCCGATCGCTGCTGCCGGGTCCTCGGCGTGGCCCGGCAGAACTACTACAAAGCCAAGCGGACTCCTACGACCCCGACCCAGCTGCGAAGGCAGTGGCTGACCGGGTTGATCCGTGAGGTCCACGTCGCTTCACGTGGCACCTACGGCTACCGCCGCGTCCACGCCGAACTCACCTTGGGCATGGGCATCACCGTGTGCGACCGAACCGTGTGGGCGCTGATGAACGAGGCCGGCATCTACGGCCTGCCCGGTCCCACGAGGGTCAAGCGTCTTCGCGGCGTCGTGACCGCGGACGACCTGGTCAATCGCAAGTTCCATCGGCTGCGTGCCAACGAGCTGTGGGTCACCGACATCACGCAACACCGCACGAGGGAAGGCTGGATCTACTGCGCGGCCGTCTTGGACGCCTACAGCCGACGGATCGTGGGCTGGTCCATCGACTCCAAGCAGGACTCCACCCTCGTCGTGAACGCACTCGACATGGCCATCCGCAACCGGCGCCCCGAGCCCGGTGGCCCCGGCGGCATCGTTCACGCCGATCATGGAGCCCAGTTCACCTCCTGGGTATTCGGCGAGAACATCCGCTCTGCCGGCCTCTTGCCGTCGTTCGGGACCGTCGGCGACGGGCTCGACAACGCGATGATGGAGAGCTTCTGGTCCTCCATGCAGATCGAGCTGCTCAACCGGAAGAAGTGGAAGACTCGGGTCGAGCTGGCGAACGCGATTTTCGAGTACATCGAGATCTTCCACAACCGCCGACGACGGCACTCAGCGCTCGGCTACCGCACGCCAATCGAGTACGAACTACTGTCCGAACACAACGCCAACACCGCAGTCAGTTAGCCACTGAATCTGGAACCCAAGCGGTGGGGCAGGTCAACTGACTTCTGGTGCTCGGCGCTGGAAGAGAGGATGTTGCTATGCCTGCTCCCTATCCCCAAGAGTTCCGCGACGACGTCGTGGCGGTTGCCCGCGGCCGTGAGCCAGGGACGACCTTGAAGCAGATCGCCGAGGACTTCGGGATCAGCGAAGGCACGTTGTTGAACTGGATGAAGGCCGCCGATGTTGAGGAAGGCGTCCGCCCGGGGATGGCCTCGGACGCAGCCGAGGAGCTCAAGCAGCTGCGGCGTCGGACGAAGCTGCTCGAGCAGGAGAACGAGGTGCTGCGCCGCGCGGCGGCCTACCTCTCACAGGCCAACCTGAAGCTCGGTGGCTCGGGAAAATGATGTACCCGCTCGTGAGCGATCTGGCCGCCGACGGCATCCCCGTCACGGTCACGTGCCGGGTGTTGAAGATCGCCCGCCAGCCCTACTACCGGTGGCGCGTGGACCCGGTCACCGCCGCCGAGTGGGTCCAGGCGCACCGGATCAACGCGCTACACGACGCGCACCGCGACGACCCGACCTTCGGTTACCGCTTCCTCGCCCACGAGGCCCGCAAGGCCGGGTGGCGGATGTGTCGACGCACCGCGTGGTCACTGTGCTCGACCTCCGGGATCTTGTCCGCAGCGCAGCGACGACGCCGCGGCAAGGGCAAGAAGGCCGGGCCGCCGGTCTTCGACGACCACGTGCAGCGGATCTTCACCGCTGACGCCCCGAACCGGGTTTGGCTCACCGACATCACCGAGCACCCCACCAGCGAAGGCAAGCTCTACTGCTGCGCGATCAAGGACGTCTACGCCAACCGGATCGTCGGCTACTCCATCAGCGATCGGATGACCGCCCAGCTCGCGGTCGACGCCCTCAACAGCGCCGTCACACGTCGCCGGCTCGAGGACCAGGAGGTCGCTGGCTGCATCCTGCGCGCGGACAGGGGCAGCCAGTTTCGCTCTCGGAAGATGGGTCACGCACTGAACCGTCACGGCATGGTCGGCTCGATGGGCCGAGTCGGTGCCGCGGGCGACAACGCCGCGATGGAGAGCTTCTGGTCACTGCTGCAGACCAACGTGCTCAACCAGCGCCGCTGGGCCACCCGACAGGACCTGCGTCTGGCGATCGTGGTGTGGATCGAGCGGAAGTACCACCGGCAGCGCCCACAAGACTCACTCGGCGGGTTGACCCCCATCGAGTACGAGAAGAAGATCACCGCCAAGGCCGCGGTCGCGGCCTAAACCGAATCTGTCACCAGCGGCTGCATCACGCCCGTATGGCTACTTCGGCTCGTGGAAGACGACCTCCTCCGAGGTCGAGATCGTTGAGGCCGAACAGACAACGGTCATCGGACCGTCGAGTCTGTCGAACGACGGACCACTGCTACTGAGCGTCAAAGACGCGGCAAAGAGCCTCGGGATCAGTCATGCCACCCTCTACCAAATGATGAGCCAGGGCGACATCGAGTGGGTCGGTATTGGGAAGTTCCTGAGCCGCGAGACGCTGCTCGATTTCATCAAGGCGAACAGTCACCGTGGCTATTACGTCGCGAGATAGACCGCCGATCTTCTTCTGGCGCGCATACTTTTCGATTTCGGGTCCTCTCGTCGCCGTCATGAGAGCGTATGGTTTCGGAAGGTGAACAACGGCTGGTATACCGACGGATCTGCCGGAATCTTTCGTGCGATCGACACGCGTGACGCGGCGGCCCTGCGTCGCGACGGGCAGCGCTTCGTCGACTCTCGGCCGCTGCGGTCGACGTCAGGCCACGAGATGCAGTTCGAGGTGCTGTTCGAAGACGGCATCTGGATGCTCGCCGGCTTGCGCGACCTGGATCTCGATTAGCTCGTCGTGCCTGACTCGCCGGTACTGCCGTTCGTGACCTCGTCCAGCCGCGCCAGCTCCTTGACGGCTTCGGCACGGCCCATCCACAGCCACTCCGGATCGCCAAGCTTCAGTGCCTCGGTCGGACGCGACAAGGTGGGTGTCCCGAGGGCCTTGATGAGCGCTCGCCCCGCGGCGGCCGCCAGCGGAGGAGGCACACTGTTGCCGACCTGTCGGTGACCGTGCCAGTTGGTCCCGTGGAAGCGGAACCAGTCGGGGTAGCCGTGCAGCCGTGCCGCTTCGCGAACCGTGATGACCCGGGCCTTCTCGGGATGGATGGGGCGCGGCGAAGTGTGCGAGCCCCGATCAGATCCGGTACCGGCGCGCAGTGTTCGGGCCTGAGTGTCCGGGTCGAGTCGGTAGAGCCGGCTGATCTTCTCCACCCCACCCTTCGGCGTGCTGCGGAACCGCTGCACGCTCTTGGCCTTATGCACGGTACGCAGCGAGTTGGTGATGACCGCAGGGTTGTAGACGCGAGGCCAGCTGAAGTCGCTGTCTTCGATCTCCTGGCCAGCGAGGATTCGCGCGTAGGTCGATCGCGCCCCGTGCAAGCGGACGAGGTCCTCCTCCTTCAGGGGGACCTCGTCTGTTGAGAGCAAGGCGAAGTAGGAGCGGAGGTTGGGTAGCCCAGCGAGGGCATCGCCGACGGTCACCTTGGCGGCCGCCTCGTCAGCGACCAAGGTCGGAACATCGCCGATGCGCGATCCCATGACCAGCACTCGACGGCGACGCTGCGGCACGCCGAAGTCGACCGCGCTGAGAGCCTCATCGAAGCCGGTCACTTCGTAGCCGCCATCGACCGTTAGTCGACGCAGGGCCTCCTTGCGCAGCGACTCGAAACGCGGCTCCAACAGGCCGGCCACGTTCTCAAGCAAAAAGACCTTCGGCTGGAGGGCGACCACCAGATCTACGAATCTCAAGAACTGACCGTTGCGCTCATCTTCGGCGTCCCGGACACCGCCAACCGAAAAGCCCTGGCAGGGCGGCCCGCCCACGACAGCGTCGAGATCGATGGGCTCGTCGTCACGGTGGGACCCCGCAGATGCCTTGGCCGCCGCGAGGAGAGCGGAGGCCACCTTCGTTACCGGCTCGTCGCTCAGATCTCGACAGAGGACCGCCGTCTGCGGGAGGTTGAACCGATGCGTCAGCGCGTGGATCGGGTCGAGTTCGGCGGCGGCCAGCACGTCGAAGCCGGCCTGTTCCATGCCGAGCGACAGGCCCCCGGCGCCGGCGTAGAGGTCGATCGCAACCGGTCGCCTAGCCGACGTCGAACTACCACGCGACGCAGCCAAGCTCAAGCCTCCCGTGGTCAAACGACACCTATCTCATCAGGTGCACCCTATCGACGCCGACCGACAGTAGCTGGCGATTGAACAGAGTGTTGCAAGTCGACACGCTCAGTCCGTCCGGGGCCTAGTCTGGCGCGAACCATCCTGACGATCCCTGAGGAGGGTCGATGGCTGACGCGTCCGGCGTCGAGTCCTTCGTGGTACAAGGCGAGCCGACTAAAGACTTCTTTATCTCGATGCTGGTCCGAGACATCGGGCTGATTCCTGCCATCGTCGATCTGGTCGATAACTCCGTTGACGGCGGACGCCGGCTGCGGCCGGCCGATGATCCTGACCGTGGAGACGAAGAACGTTTCGACGGCCTCTTTGTCGCACTCAGGATCACCGCGGAGAGCTTCGAGATCATCGACAACTGCGGCGGTATCAGCTGGGAAACGGCGAGCAACTATGCCTTTCGCTTCGGCCGGCCGACCGAAGCTCCGTCTACTCCCGGCTCGATTGGGCAGTTCGGTATCGGCATGAAGCGTGCCCTTTTCAAGTTGGGCAATGCGTTTACGGTTCGCTCGGTCACCGAGAAGGAGGACTTCGAGCTGCGCGTGAACGTGCCCGAGTGGAGCGCTTCCTCCGAGTGGAACTTCTCGGACGTCACCTACCGGCCCGATTCGCACGCCAGCAACGAGGTTGGGACCACCATCACGGTCACCGACCTGCACCCAGCAGTAAGCGAGTCGTTCTCGTTGAAGCGATTTGAAACAGAGCTCTCCGATGAGCTGTCAATGCGCCATCAGGCGAGCATGAGTGACGGCCTGGCGGTCTCCTTGAACGGCATCCCTGTTGACGTTGACGTACTGACCCTGTTGACGTCGGAGGAGCTGAAGCCCGGGTACTTCGCCGAGGCCCTCGACGAAGAGTCGGAGACGCCGGTACATGTATCGATGTACACCGGCGTCTCGGCTTCGTCGCCGGCCGATGCAGGCTGGTATGTGTACTGCAACGGCCGCCTGATCTTGGGGCCCGACCGAACGTCGGTCACGGGCTGGGGGACGGCTCGTGGCGTACCGCAGTATCACAACCAGTACGCCCGCTTTCGTGGCTACTTGTTCTTCGAGAGCGCGAGCGTCGACAAGCTCCCCTGGACGACGACCAAGGAGGGTGTCGACTCTGGGCATTGGGCATATCGAGCCCTGAAGCCGCGGATGGTCGACGCGATGCGGCCAGTGATGGCCTTCCTCAACGCTCTCGACGCGGAGAAGGACAACCCCGCCCCGGGCAAAGAGTCTCTCGAGTCCTTTGTCTCGGCGGCTGAGAGTTCGCCCTCGACGCTGGGGCAGATCACCACGACGACGACCTTCACATCCCCGCAGCGACCGAAGGCTCCCAAGCCCCCGGAGACGCAATCGATTCAGTTCGTTCGACCGAAGAAGCAGATCGATGCCATCAAAAAGAAGTTGAAGGTCTCGTCGGCCGGAAAGGTCGGAGAAGGGACGTTCGACTACTTCTACAAGCGCGAGTGCGCGGACGATGAGTAACGACGCCAGTTACACCAAGATCAACTACAGCTTGCGGCCGGCCAAGGCGATCGAGCGCAAGATGATGGTCGAGCTTCTGCGGCGTCTCGACAGATCAGCGTCGCTCGCGCACTACCGCTACGTGGGGTTCGGATCTCCGTACTTCGCGGACTTTGCGCTGCTGCATCGATCGCTTGGCATCCGCGAGATGGTCTCGATTGAGCACGAGATCGACGATGAGGCTCGATTTCGCTTCAACGCTCCGTTCGCAAGCATCGACCTGAAGTTTGGCGAGTCGGGGGAGGTCCTTGCTGAGCTCTCGTGGACGCAGCGCTCGATCGTGTGGCTGGACTACGACGGTCGCCTGGATGCGGCGAAGCTGGAGGACCTCGACTACCTGATGCGCAACGTTCCGAGCGGGAGTGTCGTAGTGCTCTCGGTTAACGCCCATCCCCATACAGACATCGAGAAGCGCCTCCAGCGTGCGCGTGCCGATCTTGACTCTGCGCTCCCGCGGACCGCGTCGAACGAGTCGCTGGGTGGCTGGGGTACGGCTGAGATGTACCGCGAGGTCGTCAACGAACAGATCCAGATTTCGCTGGGCGAGCGTAATGCCGGACAGCCGGCCGCTGCGCAGTTCGCCTACCGGCAGCTCTTCAACTTCCAGTACTCCGATGGTGCTCGCATGCTTACGCTTGGTGGCTTGGTCCACGACGCCGGGCAGCAGGCGCATTTCAACGGATGCGGATTCGACGAGTTCGACTTCTTCAGAGACGCAGATGACGCGTACACGATCGAGGTGCCGAAGCTGACCCTGAAGGAGATGCGGCACTTGGATGCCCAGCTGCCAGGCGACACTTTCGCGGACCTGGAGGAGGTCGGCATCCCGGTCGCCGACGCCGCGACGTACGCCGAGCTGTACCGCTTCTTCCCGAAGTTCGTCGACATCGAGGCGTGACGGGCATGCTCAGGCGCTTGCACCTCAGCTTGGCGGCTGCGGGCCCGGCTTTCGGATCTGCACGCCAGCTTCACGAAGGAGCTTGAGGACACTGCCCTTGCCCAATCCGTACGTTCGCATGAGCTTCACGCTCGACATGCCAGCTTCGTAGCTAGCTACGATCTCGGCGATCGCGGTCGGATCGAGGCGTTGGTCGAGCTTGTGGACGCGGGGTGGCGGATCTTGGGGGAGCGAACGGTAGGCCTCGACCTCTGGGAAAGTCTTGAGTGGTTCCAGTTTTGAATAACGTCCCAGAACCTCCACCATCGAGATGAAGCCGGTCCGCTGTGCGGGCCGGCTTCGATCATTTCGGGGTCGCGCTGTCGGCGCCGGCGCAGCTGGTAGCGGCTCCGTCATTCCTGGTGCGGGCCGGCTCCAGTCATTTCGCCCGCCGTCCGAGGCGCCGTTGCGGACGACTCGCGGCCGGAACCCGGCGTACCGTCGCCGTCCATGGAGCTGGAGTTCAGCGGCGTCGTCTTCGAGTGGCGCGGGCCCGCCCCGCACCACTTCGTCCGGGTGCCGGAGGCCGAGGCGGAGCTGATCGCCGACACCGCACAGGCCGTCACCTACGGCTGGGGGATGGTCCCGGTGCGCGGGTGGCTGGGGGAGTCGGAGTTCACGACGTCGCTGTGGCCACAGGACGGCGGGTACGTCGTACCGCTCAAGGCCGCCGTACGCCGTGCCGAGGGCGTCGAGCTGGACGACGAGGTGGTCGTGCGGCTGCGCATCCACGTCTGACGTCGGTGTGGTGGACGTTCGCGGGTCAGGCCGAGGCCCGGACCCCCGGAACGTCCACCGGCGTCTCGACCGGTTGGTCCACCGCCTGCTCGGCGGCGAGCCGACGAGGATCGTCGGCGGGCAGCGAGTCGATCGGCGTGCGACGTGGGTGGGCGGAACCGCCGGTGACCAGGTAGCGCTGACCGGGTCGCACGCGGGCGGCCTCCTCGAGCACGGCCGGGCCGTACGCCGGCTCCGGCTCCTCCTCCGCTGACGACGCGGGTGCGGTGTCGACGGCCTGGGGCTCGTCGAGCACCTCGGACGCAGCAGTCCGCCGGCTCGGTGCGGCGGTCCGCGGGTCGAGCGCGTCGCGCACGATCTTGCGCGGGTCGTAGCGGCGCGGGTCGAGCGCCTCCCACTCCTCCCGCGTGACCGCGACGCCCATCTCGCGCTCGGCGGCGGCGCGGGCGCCGTCGACGTACGCGCGGGCGGCGCGGACCCACTCGGCGAGCCGGGTGGCGTACTCCGGCAGCCGCTTGGGCCCGATGACCAGGCCGGTGACGAGCACGACCAGGACGAGCTTCTCCAGCGTCAGTCCGAACACGTTGGGTCCTCCTCAGACCAGCTCACCGGCACGCTCGGCGTCGGCGCGGGCCAGGGAGCGGCGGTCGTGGACGTGGGTGATGGCGACGGCGGCGCCGAACAGCGCGGCCATGGGGACGGCGACGAAGAACATCGACAGCACGTCGGCGGCCGGGGTCACCAGCGCGCTGAACAGCGTGATCACCACGACGATCCCCCGCCACGAGCGGCGGATGGTGCGCGAGGAGACCAGGCCGAGCACGTTGGCCATCACGACCAGCACCGGCAGCACGAACGACAGGCCGATGGCGAGCACAAACTTGATGACGAAGTCGACGTACGTCGAGGCGTCGAGGATGGTGCTGTCGGCGTCGGGGGAGAACCCCGTCAGCACGCGCACCATGTGCGGGAAGAGCATCAGCCCGAAGGCGCATCCCGCCACGAAGAGCGGCACGGCGGCCGCCAGGAAGCCGACGACGTGGCGCCGCTCGCGCCGGGTGAGCCCGGGCAGCAGGAACGCCATCAGCTGGTAGGACCAGACCGGCGCCGACAGCACCAGGCCGGACAGGATCGCCAGCCGGATGCGCAGGTCGAACGCCGCGGTGACGGTCGAGTAGTTGAGGCTGGCCTCGCGTTCCGCGGCGACCTGCTCCACCGGTGCGCGGAGCAGGTCGAGGAGCTGGTCGAACAGCAGGTACCCGGCGACCGCGGCCACTCCGAAGGCCGCCGCCGCGCGGACGGCGCGCTTGCGCAGCTCCCGCACGTGCTCGGCGAGGGGCATCGTGCCCCGCGCGACGGCGGCCGTGGTCACGACGCCTGCCGGACCGTGGTCTCGGCGGTGTCGCCGGCGACCGGGCTGACCGGGCTGACCGGGCGCTGGGCCTGATTCTGGGCCTGGTCCTGGTGGTGGCTCCGGGTGTCGGCCGACGAGGTCTGCTGCTGGGCCTCACCCTCGGCGACCTCGTCCTTGAGGATCCGGACGGACTGGCCGACGCTGCGCGCGAGGGCGGGCAGCTTCGAGGAGCCGAAGACGAGCAGGACGATGGCGAGGATGAGCAGGGCGTGCCATCCGGTGAGGTTCGCGAGCATGGGGTTCTCCTGGGTGGTCGGTGCTGGTGGTGGGGCAGGTCAGCTGGTGGGCATGCCGGTCGGCATGTCGGTCGGCGGGTCACCGGCCGGCGGCTGGCCGCCGCCACCGGGGCCGCCGTCACCGCCCGGTCCGCCGCCGCCCGACGGCTCGGCACCGCCGGAGGCGCCCGAGGCCTCGGTGGAGGTGTCGATCGCGACGGCGAGCGAGCCGACGTACCCGGAGGTGTCACCGGAGAACGTGCCCATCTCGAGCTCGTAGCCGTCGCCGAAGACGTTGTCGTTCTCGATGCCGCCGAGGGCCTCGAGGTTCGCGGTGGAGCCGGAGTAGGTGTCCAGCGCGTAGACGGCGTCGAGCACGTCGGTCGGGAACGCGACCTGCGAGGTGGCGATCGCGTTCTCCCCGGTGGTGGCGGAGTCGGCGTCGGGGTAGACCTCGAAGTGGATGTGCGGCCAGCGGCCGGTGTAGCAGCCGGGCACGATGGTCTGGAAGGTGACCGTGCCGTCGCTGTCGGCGACCTGGATGCCGCGCAGGAACGTCTCGTCGGTGACGCCCTCGGAGTACATGGAGTACTGGCCCTGCGCGTCGCAGTGCCATACGTAGACCGCGACGCCCTCGAACGGTGCGTCGTCGTTGAGCATGTCGGTGACGTTGAAGCTGAACTCCAGCGGCACGCCCTCGACCGTGTAGTCGCCGTCGATGCTCGAGGTGATGTCGGAGCGGACGATGCCGGACTCCTCGAGGACGTTGACGCCGTTGGTGCCGTCGGCCGGGAAGGGGCCGTTGGTCTCCTCGGGGATCTCACCGTCCGCGACGGTGCTGGTGGTGCCCGTGCTCGACGAGGACGACGAGCCGCTGGAGGAGCTGCTCGAGGAGTCCGTGGTGTCGGACGCGGTGCTGCCGGACCCGCCGCACGCGGCGAGGGTCAGCGCGCCGACACCGACACCGGCGAGGGCGAGGACGCGGCGCCGGGTGACGACGGTGGCGATGTCGAAGGCCGGGCCCTGGTCGACGACCTCGTCCTCGGGGCGCGGCAGCAGCCGGCCCTCGAAGGCGGGACCCTCGGGGGTCTGGTCGGGCTCGGGGATGGTGCTCATGCGACGGCTCCTCGGTCACGGTGGGTGCGATGACCTCACGGTGCCGGTCGCGTCCGTGAGTGCTCGGTCGTGACCCTGTGCGTCGCTTGTGAGAGAGGGCGTGTCGGCTGCGGGCCCTCAGGCCGGCTCGAGGTCCGACCAGTGCACCCGCGCCGTGCGGTGCTGGTACTCCGCCACCCGGCCCGGCCAGTTGGTCGTGATGCGACCGCCGTCGTTGTACCAGGACCCGCACGTCGACCAGGCCGACGAGGAGAGGCGGCGCTGGACCTCCGCGTCGTACGTCGTCGCGGCGTCCGGGCGCACGTCGTACGGGCGGCCCTCGCGGAGCGCGCGGGCGACGACCTGGGCGATCCAGTCGGCCTGCGCCTCCATCATCCCGATGATCGAGGAGCCGCCGAGGTTGGTGTTGGGGCCGTAGACGCGGAAGTAGCCGGGGAAGCCGGGGACGCTGATGCCGAGGTGGGCCCAGGCGCCGTCGGCCCACTCCTGGGACAGCAGCCTGCCGCCGCGGCCGGTGACCTCGGTGCCGGCGAGGAAGTCGGTGGCGGCGAAGCCGGTGCCCCAGATGAGCACGTCGGCCTCGACGAACCGGCCGTCGCGGGTGCGGACGCCGCCGGGCTCGACGGACGCGACGGCGTCGGTGACGACGTCGACGTGGTCGCGGTCGAGCGCGGGGTACCACTCGTTGGAGAACAGGATGCGCTTGCAGCCGATCTCGTAGTCGGGCACGAGCCGCTCGCGCAGGGCTGCGTCCTTGACCTGGCGGCGCAGGTGGAACCGCCACACCGACCGCAGCACCTTCAGGAAGCCGGTCGACCAGCGCTCCTCCCCGGCGAGGGCGGCGTTGAGCCTCTCCGAGAGCCAGAACACCGTGCGCCGCTCGGCCGAGAGCAGGGCCGGGACCTTCTCGAACGCGCGCTGGTGGAGCGCGTGGTAGGCCTGGTCGGGCTTGGGGAGGATGTACGGCGCCGAGCGCTGGAAGACCGTCATCGCGGCGACGTCGTCGACGATCCCGGGCACGAACTGGATCGCGCTCGCACCGGTGCCGACGACGGCCACCCGCTTCCCGCGCAGGTCGACGTCGTGGCGCCAGTCGGCGGAGTGGAAGGCCGGTCCGGCGAACGTGTCGGCGCCCGGCAGGTCGGGGACGACGGGGTTGGACAGCTGCCCGGGTGCGGAGACGACGGCGCGGGCGGTCCACGAGCGGCCGTCGCGGGCGACGACGTCCCAGGTGCCGGCGTCCTCGTCGAAGGTGCATGACACGACGTCGACGCCGGTGGTCACCAGGTCGAGCAGGCCCTCCCGCCCGGCGGCCTCGCGCAGGTAGGACAGGATCTCCGGCTGCGGGGAGTACCGGCGCCCCCAGCGCGGGTTGGTCGCCCACGACCACGAGTAGAGCGGGGACGGTACGTCGCACGCGGCGTTCGGGTAGGTGTTGTCGCGCCACACGCCGCCCGCGGAGTCGGCGCGCTCCAGCACCACGACGTCGGTCACCCCCGCCTGCTGCAGCGCGCGGGCCGCACCCAGCCCGCCGAAACCGGCACCGATCACGACGACGTCAGCACTGACCATGCCGACACCGTAGGGGGAGGAACGGCAATGTGACAGGGCATCCGGTCAGAATCCCGGCGGGTCGTACGCCCCCGGGTGTCGGTCCGCTCGTCGACCGACGTTCACCCGCTCGTCCCCGCGAGTGCGGCGGCGTCCGTGAGGGTCTGCCCCGACCCACCCCCTCACCTCTCGGGAGCACGACCATGACGCTCACGCCCGAGCACCGCCGCACCCTGCCGATGGCGGGCCTGACCTGCGGCAACCGCAGCCCCGTCACCTGCCACCTCCGCTGTGGCGACGCCTGCGCCAAGCCGGTCCCCAACACGACCGACACCAGCTACTTCCGCGACGTCGCGTCAGCCGCGCTGAACCGCCGCTCGGTCCTGCGGGCCGGCGGCGTCGCCGCGGCCGCCGTGACCGCCGCGGGTGCGCTCGGCGCCGGCGTGCTCCCGGCCGCCGCCGACGAGGCCGTCCCGGCCACGGCCCGCAAGGCGGCGAAGGGCCGCCGCACGGTGCTCCGCTTCACGCCGATCGACCCGGTGCCCAGCACCGTCGACCGCCTCACCGTGCCCGACGGCTTCCGGTGGAAGCCGATCATCAGCTGGGGCGACCCGATCCTGCGCAACGCGCCGGCGTTCGACCCGCTCCACCAGTCGCCGAAGGCCCAGCGCGGCCAGTTCGGCTACAACTGCGACTACCTCGACGTCTGGGAGACCAGCCGCAACGGGCGCAAGGGCCTGCTGGTCTGCAACCACGAGTACACCAACGACGCCATCATGTTCCCGCCCGACATGAGCGAGGGTGCCCGGATCCGCACCGCCTGGATGGCCTACGGCATGTCGGTCGTCGAGCTCGAGCGCAGCAAGCGCGGCGGTCGCTGGCGCTACGTGAAGGGCGCGCGGCTCAACCGGCGGATCACGCTGACGACCCCGTTCGTCATGGATGGCCCGGCCGCCGGCTCCGACCTCCTCAAGACCGTGGCCGACCCCTCGGGTCGCCGCGTGCTCGGCACGATGAACAACTGCTCCGGCGGTACGACGCCGTGGGGCACGGTGCTGTCGGGCGAGGAGAACTTCAACTTCTACTTCTACAACGGCGACGCCGAGCTCAGCCCGGCCCAGGCCCGCTACGGCTTCGGGGCCAACGACGCCGGCAACTGGCGCTCGGTCGACCCGCGCTTCGACGTCTCCACCGGCACCGGCTACGAGAACGAGGGCAACCGCTTCGGCTGGATCGTCGAGCTGGACCCGGAGAACCCGCGCTCCACCCCGGTCAAGCACACCGCGATGGGCCGCTTCAAGCACGAGGGCGCCTCGGTCGTCGTCAACAGCACCGGCCGCGTGGTCGCCTACATGGGCGACGACGAGCGCTTCGACTACCTCTACAAGTTCGTCTCGCGCGAGAAGTACCAGCCGGGGAGCTCGGTCAAAGCACGCCGGCACAACAAGAAGCTCCTCTCCAACGGAGACCTGTACGTCGCCCGGTTCGACGGCGACGGCCTCGACGACGGCGTCTCCGACGGTGGCGGTCGCTGGATCCCGCTCACGCGCGACGGCGAGTCGATGGTGCCCGGCTTCTCCCTGGAGGAGGTGCTGGTCCACACACGCCTGGCCGCCGACGCGGTCTCACCGACCAAGATGGACCGGCCCGAGGACGTCGAGCCCAACCCGGCGACCGGCTTCGTCTACATGGCGTGCACCAACAACACCCGTCGTACGGCGGAGCAGGTCGACGAGGCCAACCCTCGCCCGGCCAACAAGAACGGCCACGTCGTCGAGATGCGGCCCCGCAACGGCAACCACGAGCACCGCTTCTTCGACTGGAACATCCTGCTGCTCTGCGGCGTGCCCGGTGAGGCCGACACCTACTTCGGCGGCTTCGAGGGCCGGGTCAGCCCGATCTCCTGCCCGGACAACGTCGCGTTCGACCGCGAGGGCAACCTGTGGGTCTCCACCGACGGCCAGCCCGGCACGATCGGCTACAACGACGCCCTCCACCGGGTGCAGGTCGACGGCGCCCGCCGCGGGCAGGTGCAGCAGTTCCTCTCCGTGCCGACCGAGGCGGAGACCTGCGGGCCGGTCATCCACGACGACGACCACTCCGTCTTCGTGGCCGTCCAGCACCCGGGCGAGGACGGCAGCTGGGACGACCAGCACTCGTTCTTCCCCGACTACGTCGAGACCAGCGGTGGCGGGAAGTTCGCCGGTCCGCGGCCGACGGTCGTGCAGGTGACCCGTCGCCCCTGAGCGGCGAGCGGTGGTTCCCGGTCACCCCGCCGGGTGACCGGGAACACACCGCGGGCTGACATCGTTGGGACCGCCATGAGCCTGCGACCCGCGACGGCCCCCCACCTGGACCCGGGCCCCGACCACCCGATCACCGTCGAGCCGACCGGACGCCGGGTCGTCGTGCGCGCGGGCGGCACCGTGGTCGCCACCTCCGACCGCACCCGCACGCTGCGCGAGGCGTCGTACGCGCCGGTCGTCTACGTGCCGCTGGCCGACGTCGACCCCGGCGTGCTCCGCCGCACCGACACCACGACGTACTGCCCGTTCAAGGGTGTCGCGAGCTACTGGACCCTCGTGCTCGGCAGCGGCGACCTGGTCGACGCGGTGTGGGGCTACGAGGCGCCGTTCCCCGGCGTGCTCGACATCGCCGGCCACGTCGCGTTCGTCGCCGACCGGGTCGACGTCGAGATCGGCTGACGCGCCCCGGGGGCCTCGGCCCGGGCCCTCGCTCAGGTGATCGTGATGCCGCCGTCGACCGCGATGGTCTGACCGGTCACGTAGCCGCCGGCGTCGGAGGCCAGGAAGACCACGGCGGCCGCGAGTTCGGCCGGGTCGCCCTTGCGGCCGGCCGGGATGCGGGCCTTCATCGAGTCGAGGTAGCCGTCGGGGTACTGCTCGGTCATCTCCGAGGCGAAGAAGCCCGGGGCGATCGCGTTGACCCGGATGCCCTTGCGACCCGTCCACTGCTGGGCCAGGTCGCGGGTCATGCCGATGAGCCCGGCCTTCGACGCGGCGTACGCTGCCTGGGGGAGCGAGGCGGTGGTGATGCCGAGGATCGAGGAGATGTTGATGATGCTCGAGCCGGGCTGCATGACCCGCCCGCACGCCTGCGCCATCCAGTAGCACCCGTTGAGGTTGACGTCGATGACCCCGCGGAACTCCTCCGGCGTCTCCCGCGTCGCCGGGACGGCCGTGCCGACGCCCGCGTTGTTGACCAGCACGTCGACGTGGCCGAACTCCTCCACGCCCAGCGCGACGAGGTTGCTGCACGACTCGGGGTCCGCGACGTCGGTCTGCACGCACAGCGCCCGGCGGCCCGCGGCCTCGACGAGCCGGGCGGTCTCGGCCAGGCGGTCGACACGCCGCGCGCCGAGCACCAGGTCGGCCCCGGCCTGGGCGAGGCCCTCCGCAAAGGCGACGCCGAGGCCCGATGAAGCGCCGGTGACCACCGCGACCTTCCCGTCGAGTCGGAACAGGTCGGGCACGCTGCGCTGCGCTGCATCAGTCTGGGTCATGCCCGCACCCTAGGGGACCGAGCGATCGATCGGTACCGGTCCGACGGTGGGGCGTCCCCGGGTCCGTGGCGCGGACCGGGGCGCGACGGCGCTACGATGGTCGGGTGATCCGGAGCCTGCTCCTTACCTAGCCGCGTCGGCGAGCACCACCCGACGCGGCCACCCCCTGCACCCAGGGGGTTTTTTGATGCCCGGGTGCGGGTGCCCACGCAGAGCAGGACACCGACTCCCACGAGGAAGAAGCGATGAGCACGCAGCAGCAGGACCAGGGACCCGACCAGCAGGACCAGGACCCCACGACGTACGACGTGAAGGCCGTCGAGGCGAAGTGGCAGCAGGTCTGGGACGACCTGCAGCCGTTCGTGGCCTCCGACGAGGCCGTCACCAGCGGCGAGCGCCCGAAGAAGTACGCCCTGACGATGTTCCCGTACCCCTCCGGCGACCTGCACATGGGTCACGCCGAGGTGTTCGCGCTGCACGACGTCATCTCGCGCTACTGGCGCTTCCGCGGCTTCGAGGTCATGAACCCGATGGGCTGGGACTCCTTCGGCCTGCCCGCGGAGAACGCCGCCATCCGCAACGACACCCATCCCGCGACGTACACCTACGCCAACATCGAGACGCAGTACGACTCGATGAAGCGGTACGGCGTGAGCTTCGACTGGACGCGTCGCCTGCACACCTCCGACCCGGAGTACTACCGCTGGACGCAGTGGCTGTTCCTGCTGATGCGCGAGCGCGGGCTGGCCTACCGCAAGAACTCCCCGGTCAACTGGTGCCCGAAGGACCAGACCGTGCTGGCCAACGAGCAGGTGCTGGCCGACGGCACCTGCGAGCGGTGCGGCGCGGTGGTCACCAAGCGCGAGCTGACCCAGTGGTACTTCCGGACCACCGAGTACGCCCAGGAGCTGTACGACTGCCTGGACGACCTGCAGTCCACCTGGATCGGCAAGGTCGTCAATGCCCAGCGCAACTGGATCGGCCGCTCCGAGGGCGCGCACGTCGACTTCGCGCTGAACCTGGCCGACGGGTCCACGAAGGACGTCACCGTCTTCACCACCCGCCCCGACACGCTGTACGGCGCGACGTTCATGGTGGTCGCCGCCGACGCGGCGCTGGCCGCCGAGGTGGTGGCGCCCGCGCAGGCGGACGCGCTGGCGGCGTACCTGGAGGAGGTGCGCAAGGCCTCCGACATCGACCGGCTGTCGACCGAGCGGCCCAAGACCGGCGTCGACCTGGGCATCACCGCGACCAACCCGGTCAACGGCGAGCAGGTGCCGGTGTGGGCCTCCGACTACGTGCTGGCCGACTACGGCACCGGCGCGATCATGGCCGTGCCCGCGCACGACCAGCGCGACCTGGACTTCGCGAAGGCGTTCGACCTGCCGGTGCGCACCGTCGTCGACACCGGCGAGGAGAACCCCGAGGAGACGTACGTCGCGACCACCGGCGACGGCACCTACGTCAACTCCGGCCCGCTGGACGGCATGACCGACAAGGCCGCCGGCATCACCGCGATGATCGAGCGGCTGACCGAGCGCGGCACCGGCTCGGGCACCGTCAACTTCCGGCTGCGCGACTGGCTGCTGAGCCGCCAGCGCTACTGGGGCGCCCCGATCCCGATCGTGCACTGCGAGGCGTGCGGCGAGGTGCCGGTGCCCGTCGACCAGCTGCCCGTCGAGCTGCCCGAGCTGCGGGGCTCCGACCTGCGCCCGCAGGGCACCTCGCCGCTGGGAGCGGCGACCGAGTGGGTCGAGACGACCTGCCCGACCTGCGGCGGCCCGGCGCGGCGCGACACCGACACGATGGACACCTTCGTCGACTCGTCGTGGTACTTCCTGCGCTTCGTGTCGCCGCACGACGACACCCAGGTGTTCGACCCGGCGCTGGCCGAGGCGTGGGGCCCGATCGACCTGTACATCGGCGGCGACGAGCACGCCGTGCTGCACCTGCTGTACGCGCGCTTCTTCACCAAGGTGCTGCGTGACGCCGGGCTGATCACCTGGGACGAGCCGTTCTCGGCGTACCTGTCGCAGGGCAAGGTCATCAACAACGGCCGCAAGATGAGCAAGTCGCTGGGCAACGGCGTCAACGTCGCCGAGCAGCTGGAGGAGTTCGGCGTCGACGCGGTGCGCCTGACGCTGGTCTTCGCCAGCCCGCCCGAGGACAACATCGACTGGGCCGACGTCTCGCCAGCCGGCTCGCAGAAGTTCCTGCAGCGCGCGTGGCGGCTGTCCGGCGACGTCACCTCCGAGCCCGGGGTCGACCCGGCGACCGGTGACCTGGCGCTGCGCCGGGTCACGCACAAGACCGTCGCCGACGCCGAGCAGCTGGTCGAGGGCTACCGGTTCAACGTCGTCGTCGCCCGCACGATGGAGCTGGTCAACGCCACTCGCAAGACCATCGACTCCGGCGCCGGCGGGTCCGACCCGGCCGTCCGTGAGGCGGTCGAGGGCGTGGCGCAGCTGCTGAGCCTGGTGGCGCCGTACACGGCCGAGGAGATGTGGGCGCGCCTGGGTCACCAGCCGTGCGTCGCGCAGTCGACCTGGCTGGCCGTCGACCCCGAGCTGCTGGTCGAGGAGTCGGTCACCGCGGTGCTGCAGGTGCAGGGCAAGGTCCGCAGCCGGATCGAGGTCGCGCCCGACGTCTCGGCCGCCGACCTGGAGGCCGCCGCGCTGGCCGACCCGACGCTGGTCGCCGCCATCGACGGTCGCCCGGTCCGCAAGGTGATCGTGCGCGAGCCCAAGCTGGTCAACGTGGTCGTGTGACCGGTCCGCTCCCGACCTGGGACGAGTCCGCGCGACCGACCACCACGACGTACGACGACGCCGACCCGGGCGCCGTCGCCCGCGGCGACCACCTGCGCCAGATCCACGACATGTACCGCCAGGGTCTGGACCAGGTGGCCGCCGCGCTCGACACCGCCGTGGCCGCCCGCGACGACGAGGCCGCCTCGGCGACCGCGCTCGGCGAGGCGCGCAGCGGCATCCACGCGCTCGGCGCCCCGGTGCGGACGGCCGGGTCGTGGTGCGGGCAGCTGTGCCGCGCGGTCGAGCAGCACCACCGGATCGAGGACGCCGTCCTCTACCCGGCCCTGCGCGCTGCCGACGACGGGCTCGCCGCGGTGCTCGACCGGTTGGGGGAGGAGCACGACGTCGTGCACGCCCTGCTCGGACGCCTCGACGACGCCCTGGTCGTGGTCGCCCGCGAGCCCGGCGACCCGGCTCACCTCGACGCGCTCGTCAAGGTCTACGGGCACTTCCGGACGCTGCTGGAGTCGCACTTCCGCTACGAGGAGAGCCAGATCGGCACCGCCCTTGGTGTGCACCACGTGATGGTGTGACCCGGGTCTCTCGGGCCCCGCGACCTGCGGGTTAGCCTTCGCCCATGCCGTCCGCCTCGCCTGGGTCCGCCCGTGTCGCGGTGGTCACCGACTCCACGGCCAGCCTCCCGGCCGACGTCGCCGCGGCGTACGACGTGGTCGTGGTGCCGCTGCAGGTGGTCATCGGCGCCGAGGTGCACGACGAGGGGTCGCCGGCGGCGACGCCGGCGAAGGTGGCCGAGGCGCTCAAGGAGTTCCGCCCGGTCAGCACGTCCCGACCGGCGCCGACGGTGTTCCGCGAGGTCTACGAGCGGCTGGCGGCCGACGGCTTCACCGACGTGGTGTCGGTGCACCTGTCGGGCGACATGAGCGGCACGGTCGAGGCCGCACAGCTCGGGGCACGTGCCGCCGAGGGAGTCGACGTCGACGTGGTCGACTCCCGCCAGGTCGGCGTCGCCACCGGCTTCGCCGCGATCGCGGCGGCCGAGGTGGTCGCTGCGGGCGGGTCGCGCGCGGAGGCTGCGGCGGCCGCTCGGGCGCGGGCGGACGCCTGCGAGTCGTTCTTCTACGTCGACACGCTGGAGTACCTGCGCCGCGGCGGCCGGATCGGGGCCGCGGCCGCGCTGCTCGGCGGCGCGCTCGCGGTGAAGCCCCTGCTCACGATCACCGACGGCACCGTCACGTCGCTGGAACGGGTGCGCACGGCCGGGCGGGCGCTCGGACGGCTGGCCGACCTCGCGGTCGAGGCGGCGGGCGAGCAGCCCGTCGACGTCGCGGTCGCGCACCTGGCCGGCGAGGAGCGGGCCGGACGGCTCACGGACATGCTCGGCGAGCGGCTCGCAGCCGGTCTGGAGGGTCGACCGGTCTGGTGCAGCGAGCTCGGTGCGGTGCTCGGTGCGCACGTCGGACCGGGGATGGTCGCGGTCTGCGTCGCGCCCCGGCCCGCGGACTGACCCGGCGTACGTCGGAGTCGGCGCAGGCGCCGTACACGCCGGGCGGGTGACCGCTCGGCGTCCACAGTCGACGGGTCGAGGGTCGCTGTCCCCAGGCGCTGCGAGCGGGACCGCGTGCGAGTGGTGGTTCTTCCTAGCGTCCCTGCATGCGATCCCGTCCGGCTGCCCGCACCGCCCACCAGGAGGCCGTCGCGCGACGGCTCGCCGAGCTGTCCGCGCAGCTGGCCGACGACGCGCCGGAGGCGGCCCTCCCCAGGTCGGGAGACTGGTGGGCCGGGCACACCCGGCCGTCGGCGCCTGCTCCCGACCCCGACACAGATCACGACACAGGTCTCGACACAGATCTCGACACCGGTCCCGGGTCGGGTCTCGAGGAGGACCGGGGCCGGGAGACGAACGCCGCGCCCGCGCCGCCCGGGCTCGCGGACGGCAGCGGGCTGACGACCCTCCGCGAGCCCGGCCGGCACGCCTCCCGGCGGCCGGTCCTCCCCGGATGGGGCGAGCTGGTGCCACCCACGATGCGGGGCCGGGTCGCGCTGGGTGCCTCGCACGTGGCGGTGCTGGCGGTCCTGGTCGCGGTCGCGCTGGTGGTCACGAGCTGGTGGGTGGTGCGCGGCGACGCCGGCACGGCGGAGGTGGTGGTGCCGGTGGCAGCGGGCACGTCGGTCTCGGTGGAACCGAGCGCGGCCACCCCGGAGCAGGAGGGGGCCGCACCGGCCGGGGGCGGGTCGGTCACGGAGGCGACGGTCGCCGAGGGTGAGCTGCCGGACGAGGTGGTCGTCGACGTGGCGGGGCGCGTCCGCCGACCGGGCGTGCTGCACCTGCCGGCCGGCTCCCGGGTGGTCGACGCGATCGAGGAGGCCGGTGGGGCGCGACCCCGTGTGGACCTGAGCAGCCTCAACCTCGCCCGGGTGCTGGTCGACGGCGAGCAGGTGCTCGTCGGGGAGCCGGCGGGTGCCGCCGCGCCGACGCCGTCGGGCGCCGCTCCCGCCCCGGGAGCACCGCCCGCGCTCGTCGACCTCAACCTCGCCGACCAGGCGCTGCTCGAGACCCTGCCGGGCGTCGGGCCGGTCACGGCCACGTCGATCCTCACCTGGCGCGAGCAGAACGGTGCGTTCACCTCGGTGCACGAGCTGCTGGAGGTCGACGGCATCGGCGACGTGACGCTCGCGCGCCTCGAGCCGCTGGTGACGGTGTGACGTCGGGTGCCCAGGCTGGACGAACCGTCGACCGCGACTCCCACCGAGCCGCCGGACCTGAGGATGCCCGCTGTCGCAGGCACCGCGTGGCTGGCCGGGGTGGGCGCGCTCGTGCTGCCGATCGCCACCGTGGTGGGGGTCCTCATCACCTGCGCCGCCGGGCTGCTGTTCACGACCCGCCGGGTCGACCGCGTACGCCGTCGCGCGGCCGTGGCGACCGTGCTCGCGGCCCTCGTGGTCGCCTCGGGCGTCGCCGCCTCGGCCGTGCTGCGGCAGTCCGCGGTCGACCACGGACCGCTCGCCGACCTCGCGGCCGAGCGAGCGGCGGTGCGGGTCGAGGCGGTGACGGGCGGCGACCCGCGTCGCTTCACGGGCACCTTCGGCACCGTCCAGGTGTTCGTGCGGGTCCAGGTGCGGGTCGTGGAGGGTCGCGGCCTGCGGCACGACCTCCGCCGGCCCGTGCTCGTGCTGGGCGGGGAGGAGTGGGCGGCCGTGCCGCTCGGCGCCCCGGTGAGCACGGTCGGACGGCTGGCGCCGACCGACGACCGCGAGACCGCGGCGCTGCTCGACGCCGGGCCGCCGCGCGTCGACGGCCGGCCGGACGTCTGGTGGCGCGGGGCAGCCGCCGTCCGGGCCGGGGTCCGTGAGGCAGTCTCCGGGCGCCCCGACGACCAGCGCGCCCTGGTGCCGGCGCTCGTGGACGGCGACGACACCGACCTCGACCCCGCGCTCGCCGACGACTTCCGGACGACCGGACTGACCCACCTCACCGCGGTCTCGGGCACCAACCTCACCCTGCTCGTCGCGTTCCTCGGCCAGGTCGGCGCCTGGTGCGGCGTGCGGGGCCGGGCACGTCACGTGCTGACGGCCCTCGGCGTGGTGGGGTTCGTGCTCCTCGCCCGCACCGAGCCGAGCGTGCTGCGAGCTGCGGCGATGGGCACGGTCGGGCTGCTCGCCCTCGGGTCGGGCGGCCGGGGCCGGGCGCTGCGTGGCCTCGGGGTCGCCGTCGTCGTGCTGCTGCTCGTGCAGCCCGCCCTCGCGATCACGGCCGGGTTCGCGCTCTCGGTCCTCGCGACAGCCGGCATCGTGCTCCTGGCGCCGGGCTGGCGCGATGCGATGACCCGTTGGGTGCCCCGGTGGCTCGCGGAGGCGATCGCGGTGCCGGCGGCCGCCCAGCTCGCCTGCACGCCGGTCGTCGCGGCCCTGTCCTCCCAGGTGAGCCTGGTCGCCGTCGCGGCCAACCTGCTCGTCGGCCCGGTGGTCGGCCCCGCCACGGTGCTCGGCCTGGCCGGGGGACTGGTCGCGCTGGTCCACGCGCCCACGTCACACCTCCTCGGTACGCCGGCCGGCCTGTGCGTCGGATGGATCGTCACCGTGGCGAGACGCGGCGCCGACGTGCCGGGGGCAGCGGTCGACTGGCCGAGCAACGCGCCGGGCCTGGTGGTGCTCACGGCGCTCTGCCTCGTGCTGGTCCCCGCCGTCCCGCTCGTACGACGGCTCCGGGCACGGCGGGGCGGCGCCGGCGAGGGGTCCACGGCACGCAGGCTGCTGCTGCTCGCCCTGACGACGCTCCTGGTCGTGGCCGCGCTCCGGACCGCACCGGCCGGGGGTCTGGCGCTCCCGGGGCTGCCCGATCTGCGGCTCCCGCCCGGCAGCGGGGCGGGGGAGGCGTGGGACGTCGCCCTGTGCGACGTCGGTCAGGGCGACGCCCTCGTGCTGCGCACCGGGCCCGCGAGCGGTGTCGTGGTCGACACCGGCCCCGAGCCCGGTCCGGTCGACGACTGCCTCGACCGGCTCGGTGTCGACCGGGTGCCGCTGCTGGTGCTCACCCACTTCCACGCCGACCATGTCGGTGGGGTGACGGGTGTCCTCGACGGGCGCGAGGTCGACGAGGTGTGGACCTCACCGTTGCGCGACCCGCCCGACACGGTCGCGGCCGTCGCCGCGGAGCTGGCCGAGATGGGGCCGGCTCTGGGCGCCGTACCCGACGGCGCGACGACGTACGGCGCGGTCACGCTGACGCCGCTGTGGCCGCTCGACCGGACCCCTCGGGATGGGCCGGGCGACGGCAGCACGGCCAACGACGCCAGCCTCGTGCTGCTCGCCGAGGTCGGCGGCCTGCGGGTGCTGCTCACCGGCGACGTCGAGCCACCCGCCCAGGCGGGTCTCGCGCGGGCGCTGCCCGGACTGCGGGTCGACGTGCTCAAGGTGCCGCACCACGGCTCGGCGCACCAGGACACCGGGTGGCTGTGCTCGCTCGGCGCCGCCGTGGCCCTCGTGCCGGTCGGCGTCGACAACGACTACGGCCACCCGGCCGCCAGCACCCTGGACGCGCTCGAGGCGTGCGGCGCACGGGTGCGGCGCACGGACCTCGACGGCACGGTCCTGCTGCGCGGCGGGTGACCGCGGGTCGCGCCGGCGGTGTCGGCACGCCGTGGGAGGCTGGGGCCGTGGACGTCGCGGAGGGGCTGGGTCGGGTCATCCTGGTCACAGGAAAGGAGGAGTTCCTCCGCGAGCGCGCGGTCACCGACGTCCGGGCCACCGTCCGCCGCCACGACGCGGAGGCAGAGCACTCCGACACCGAGGCATCCGGGCTGACCCTCGCGACGCTGGGGGAGATGTCCGCGCCGTCGCTGTTCTCGTCGGTGCGCTGCGTCGTCGTCAACAGCCTGGAGAACCTCCCCGACGAGTCCGTCAGCGGCCTCCTCGGCTACGCCGCGGCGCCGGCCGAGGACGTCGCGCTCGTGCTCGTGCACGGCGGCGGACAGAAGGGCTCGGGCACCCTCACCAAGCTCCGCAAGCTCGGCACGGTCTCCGAGATCAAGGTCGGTGAGCCGAAGCCGTCGGAGTACCCCGGCTTTGTGTCCGCCGAGGTCCGCCGGCACGGCGGCCAGATCACCCAGGACGCCGCCGCGGCGCTGGTGCAGGCCGTCGGTCAGGACCTCCGGGCGCTCGCCGCGGCCGCCCACCAGCTCGCCTTCGACTTCGTCGGCAAGCGCGTCGACGCCGACATGGTCGGCCGCTACTTCGGCGGCCGCGCCGAGGTGAAGTCGTTCGCGATCGCCGACCTCGCCTTCACCGGTCGGCGCACCGAGGCGCTGGAGGCGCTGCGCTGGGCACTGGACACCGGCACGGCCGCCGTGCTGGTGACGTCGGCCTTCGCCGGCAGCGCCCGAGGGCTGGCGCGCTACAAGGGCGCCCCGCGCGGGATGCGCGAGGCCGACCTGGCGCGCGACGTCGGCGTCCCGCCCTGGAAGCTGCGCTCCATCCGCGGGCAGGCCCGCGACTGGTCCGACGTCGGACTGGGTGGCGCGATCCGTGCCGTCGCGCAGGCCGACGCCGACGTGAAGGGTGCCGCCGGTGACCCGAGCTACGCCCTGGAGCGGATGGTCATCACCGTCACCGGCCTGCACGACCGCTGACTGGCACCAGGCCGCGGACGGCCGCCACCGTCGTCGTCAGGACATGACGACGGGCGCCGCTCCCGTGAGGGAGCGACGCCCGTGAGCCGTCCGGAGAAGCAGCGGCCGTCCCGGAGGGACCGGCCGCCGCGGCGGGATCAGAGAGAGTCGGCGCGCTTGGCGATGGCCGACTTGCGGTTCGCCGCCTGGTTCTTGTGGATGACGCCCTTCGAGGCGGCCTTGTCGAGCATCCGGTTGGCCGCGCGGCCCAGCTCGACGGCCTTGTCCTTCTCGCCGGCGTCGGCGGCCTCGCGGAACTTGCGGACCGCGGTGCGCAGGCCGGTCTTCACGGCCTTGTTGCGCTCGTGCGCCTTCTCGTTCTGCTTGTTGCGCTTGATCTGGCTCTTGATGTTCGCCACAGGTCAACCTTCGGGTCGTACGGGAATCTCGGACGTGCTGCTCAGGCTCAGGCCAGCGGCACGAGGCCACTGGATGTCGCGGTCGGCTCACCCGGCTCGGGACCGAATCGCCCGGGCACGCAGGCGCTGCCTGACACGCGACGGATCAATCTAGCAGCGTCGTCGGAGGCCGCCCAAATCATGCGGGGCCACCGCGCTGCCGTCCGCCGAGCGTACGCCGCCCGGTGCCGGTCAGCGCCAGCCGCGCCGGGTCGCCAGCCAGTCCCAGGCGACCTCGCCGCACCACAGCTGGTGGTCGCGCACGAACGGCGACGAGGTGGGCGCGGGATGGTCGGAGCTGCGCAGGAAGTAGCCGGTGGCCAGCGCCAGCACCGCGTCGACCGCGTCGGCGTCGGCGTCGGAGAAGAGCCGGTGCGAGGCCACGATCCGCTCGGTGTCGACGCCGTCGCCCCGGGCGATGACCAGCAGGAGCAGCGCGTCGACCCACCGGGCGCCCACCACCGGCCAGTTCCAGTCGCACAGCAGCACCCGGCCGTCGTCAGCGAGCAGCAGGTTGTCGTCACGGACGTCGCAGTGCACGACGGTGTCGCCGGCTGACGCGTCCGCCGCCGCCCGCGCCAGCGCGGCCGCCTCCTCGGCGTACGGGCCGACCAGGTGCCGGTGGTGTGCCGCGACGTGCTCCCAGCACGCCGGCCAGGCCGCGGTCTCCTCCGCGAAGGTCGACCACGGACCCGGCGGAGCCGGGGTCAGGGAGTCGGCCACCTGCGTCAGCAGCTCCAGGCACTGGTCGAGCTCGTCGTCGTCCCACGGCCGCTGCGGCATCCGTCCGACGACGTGCTCGAGCCCGAGCACCACCCAGTCGGCGCGGGTGAAGGTCCACAGGAGCCGGGGCGCGGGCACCCCGTCGGGGAGGAAGGAGAGCTTCTGTGCCTCCTCGTGGTACGACTCCGCGAAGGCACGCTGGGCGACCAGCGAGGCCGCCTTGAGGAACACCGACGACCCGTCGGCGCAGGTCAGGATCGACGCCAGGCCGGGGGTGAACCCGGCGTCCTGCGACTGTGCCGACACGACCTCCGAGCCGAGACGCCGCTCGACCTCGGCGCGCACCGACGGCGGGAGGTGGGCCCACGACAGCCGGCGGGCGGTGCGGCCCTGCGGCGCGGGCGGGACGGTCGTCGGCGGGACGGGCACGCGCACCATCCTGCGGGACGACCCGGGGCCCTGCCCGGCACCGACACGCGACCCGCTGCGACCCGGCGTACGCCCGCAGGGGTGGCGGCGATCCGCTGGCGATGGGAGTAGACCTGTCCGACGTGCTGCGCTTCTTCGTGATCGGACTGCTGGCCGTCCTCGGTGCCTTCGCCACTCTCGCCGCCGTGATCGGTGGCCCCGGCTGGATCGTGCTGCTGGTCGTGGTGGTCGCCATGCTCGCCGTCGGCGTCTACGACCTCGTGCAGACCCGGCACGCGATCCTGCGCAACTACCCGGTGCTGGGGCACATGCGGTACCTGATGGAGAGCATCCGTCCCGAGCTCCAGCAGTACTTCATCGAGCGCAACTTCGACGGGCGCCCCTTCGACCGGGACACCCGCACGTCGATCTACCAGCAGGCCAAGGCCGAGAAGGAGGAGGCGCCGTTCGGCACCGAGCGTGACGTCTACGAGGTCGGTTACGAGTACCTCGTGCACTCCACCGCGCCCGCGAAGAAGCTCGACGAGCCGCCCCGGGTGCGCATCGGCGGACCGGACTGCACCCAGCCCTACGACATGGCCATACTCAATGTCTCAGCCATGTCGTTCGGCTCGCTCAGCGCCCACGCGATCGAGGCGCTCAACCGGGGCGCAGCCGCCGGCGGCTTCGCCCACGACACCGGGGAGGGAGCGATCAGCCCCTACCACCGCAACGGCGGAGACCTGGTCTGGGAAATCGCGTCGGGATACTTCGGCTGCCGCACCTCCGAGGGTGGCTTCGACGAGCAGGAGTTCGTCGACAAGGCCTCCGACGACCAGGTGAAGCTGATCAGCCTCAAGCTCAGCCAGGGGGCCAAGCCCGGCCTCGGAGGCGTGCTGCCCGGAGCCAAGGTCACCCCCGAGATCGCCAAGACCCGCGACGTGCCGCAGGGCCAGACGGTGATCTCGCCGCCCTACCACCAGGTCTTCTCCACGCCACGCGAGCTCGTGCACTTCATCGGTCACCTGCGCGAGATCACGCACGGCAAGCCGACCGGCTTCAAGCTCTGCGTCGGCTCGCGCACCGACGTGCTGGCGATCTGCAAGGCGATGCTCGAGGAGGGGATCGCTCCCGACTTCATCATCGTCGACGGCGCCGAGGGCGGCACCGGGGCGGCCCCGGCGGAGTACCAGGACCACGTCGGCATGCCCCTGACCGAGGGCCTGATGACGGTGGACAACGCGCTGCGCGGCGTCGGGCTGCGCGACCAGGTCAAGGTCGGGGCCAGCGGCAAGGTGGCCACCGGCGTCGACATCGTCAAGCGGATCATCCAGGGAGCCGACTACACCAACTCGGCGCGCGCGATGATGATGGCGGTCGGCTGCATCCAGGCCCAGGAGTGCCACACCAATACCTGCCCCGTGGGCGTGGCCACCCAGGACCCGAAGCGGATGCGGGCGCTGCATGTGCCGAGCAAGACCCAGCGCGTCGTGGAATACCAGCGCGGCACCGTGGACCAGGCGATGCAGGTGGTGGCGTCGATGGGGCTGACGTCGTTCACCGACCTGCGTCCGCACATGCTACGCCGCAACATCGACCACGGTCGCGTCGCGACCTACGCCGAGCTCTTCGACCACCTGGCCCCCGGTGAGCTGCTCCAGGACCCGCCCGAGGCGTGGGCCGCGGACTGGCAGCGGGCCACTGCGGACCGGTTCGTCCAGTGAGGCCGGTGGCGTGATGTCGTCGACATCTCACCCGACGGGACCTGCTGCGCAGGAGCGGCGTGGGGAGAGATTGGTGTCATGACCACTGTTGCCGAACTGCTCACCACCGCCCTCGCCGACCACGGCGTCCGACAGGTGTGGGGGGTGGTCGGCGACGCGCTCAACCCGGTCACCGACGCCATCCGCCGCGAGGACCGCCTCGAGTGGGTCGGGGTCAGGCACGAGGAGGCCGGTGCCTTCGCCGCCGGCGCCCAGGCGCAGTTGACAGGCAGGCTCGGCGTCTGCATGGGCACCGTGGGGCCGGGCTCGATCCACCTCCTCAACGGCCTCTACGACGCCAAGAAGTCGCACGCCCCGGTGCTCGCGATCTGTGGCCAGGTGCCCCGCCCCGACATCGGCACCGACTTCTTCCAGGAGGTCGACAACGAGGTGCTCTTCGCCGACGTGTCGGTCTTCAGCGCCACCCTCACCGATCCCTCCCAGCTGCCCCACCTCATCGAGCAGGCCGGGAACGCCGCGCTGCAGCAGCGCGGCGTCGCAGTGCTGACCATCCCGGGCGACGTCGGTGGCCTCGACGTGCCCGACGGGGTTGCGGTGCCGTCGTTCGTCACCGAGCAGCCCCTGTCTACGCCCAGCGACGCGGCGCTGCAGGAGGCGCTGCGCGCCGTGGAGTCCGGGGAGAAGGTCACGATGCTGGTCGGGCAGGGCGCGCGCGAGTCGCGCGAGGACGTCCTGGCCCTGGCCGACCGTCTGGCGGCGCCGATGGTGCTGACGCTCAAGGCCAAGGAGGGCCTGGAGCGGGACAACCCCTTCGAGGTCGGTCAGTCCGGGCTGCTCGGCAACCCGGCGGCGACCCTGGCGTTCGAGACCTGCGACGTCCTGCTCATGCTCGGCACCGACTTCCCCTACCGGGAGTTCTACCCGTCGGGGAAGACGGTGGTGCAGGTCGACGTCGACGGCAGCCACCTCGGGCGTCGGCACCCCATCGACGTCGGGGTGGTCGGGGACGCGGGCGTGGTCGTCCGGCACCTGCTTGCGCAGACCCGGCCCCGCACCGAGCGCGGTCCCCTCGAGCACGCCCGCCTCGCCTACGAGGAGTGGCACAAGCTCCAGCAGCACTTCGTCGACCCCGACTACGAGAAGAAGCCCGCCGGCTTCCTGCGCCGCAAGGTCGACAACCCCGAGCGCAAGATCCGCCCCGAGCTGCTGGCCGGCCTCGTGGACCGGCACGCGGCCCCGGACGCCATCTTCACCACCGACACCGGCATGGCCACCACCTGGCTCTCGCGCTTCGTCCGGTTCGAGGGCACCCGCCGGCTGCTCGGCTCCTTCAACCTGGGCTCGATGGCCAACGCGATGCCCCAGGCCATCGGGGCCCAGGCGCTCGACCGGCGCCGCCAGGTGGTCGCCTTCTGCGGCGACGGCGGCCTGACCATGCTGCTCGGCGACCTGCTCACCATCGCCGCCCACGACCTGCCGGTGAAGCTCGTCGTCTTCGACAACGGCCGTCTCGGCATGGTCAAGCTCGAGATGGAGCAGGTCGGGCTCGCGGAGTTCGGCACCGTCCTGCACAACCCGGACCTGGCCGAGCTGGCCGAGTCGGTCGGCATCACCGGCATCCGGGTCGAGAACGGCCACGACCTCGACGACGCCGTACGCCGCGCGATGGCGCACGAGGGTCCGGTGCTGCTCGACGTGGTCACCAACCCCGACGAGATCGCCATCCCCTCCAAGCCGACCCTGGAGCAGGGCTGGGGCTTCGCGATCGCCAAGACGAAGGAATTCGTGACCAGCCCGGAGTGAGTGGGACACTGGGTCCCGACCCCCGCCCCCTCGACGAGAGCGCCTCGAGACCCCGTGCCTGCTGTGCCTGCCCCGTCCTGGCCCGTCCCCGGACAGACCGACCCGGCGATCATCCGCAACTTCTGCATCATCGCGCACATCGACCACGGCAAGTCGACCCTGGCCGACCGGATGCTCCAGCTGACCGGTGTCCTCGACGAGCGCAGCGCCCGCGCGCAGTACCTCGACCGGATGGACATCGAGCGCGAGCGGGGCATCACGATCAAGAGCCAGGCCGTGCGGCTGCCGTGGACGGTCCCGGACGGCAACGAGGAGGGCGCCGAGCCCGGCACCTACGTCCTCAACATGATCGACACCCCCGGCCACGTCGACTTCACCTACGAGGTCTCCCGGTCGTTGGCGGCGTGCGAGGCCGCGATCCTGCTGGTCGACGCCGCGCAGGGCATCGAGGCGCAGACCCTGGCTAACCTCTACCTGGCGATGAGTGCCGACCTGCACATCATCCCGGTGCTCAACAAGATCGACCTGCCCAGCGCCGACCCCGACAAGTACGCCGAGGAGCTCGCCGGCCTGGTCGGCTGCGAGCCCGAGGACGTGCTGCGCGTGTCGGCGAAGACCGGCCTCGGTGTGGAGAAGGTGCTCAACGAGGTCGTCAAGCAGACCCCGCCGCCGGTGGGCGACGCCGACGCGCCCGCCCGGGCGCTCATCTTCGACTCCGTCTACGACACCTACCGCGGCGTCATCACCTACGTCCGCGTCATCGACGGCGAGCTCAAGCACCGTGACCGGATCAAGATGATGTCGACCGGCGCCACGCACGAGATGCTCGAGATCGGCGTCATCAGTCCGGAGCAGAACCCCGCCGACGACATCGGCGTCGGCGAGGTCGGCTACCTCATCACCGGCGTGAAGGACGTCCGCCAGTCCCGCGTCGGCGACACCATCACCACCGAGCACCACGGCGCGACCGAGATGCTCGGCGGCTACTCCGACCCCAACCCGATGGTCTTCGCGGGCCTGTACCCCATCGACGGCGACCAGTTCGGCGACCTGCGCGAGGCGCTGGAGAAGCTCCAGCTCAACGACGCCTCGCTGACCTACGAGCCCGAGACGTCCGGCGCGCTGGGCTTCGGCTTCCGGTGCGGGTTCCTGGGCCTGCTGCACATGGAGATCACGCGCGACCGTCTCGAGCGGGAGTTCAACCTCGACCTGATCTCGACGGCACCGTCGGTGAGCTACCAGGTCACGATGGAGGACGGCACCGAGCACGAGGTGACCAATCCCAGCGAGTTCCCCGAGGGCAAGATCCACGAGGTCCGCGAGCCGGTCGTCGACGCCACGCTGCTGGCGCCGAGCGACTACATCGGCACGATCATGGAGCTCTGCCAGACCAAGCGCGGCGACCTGCAGGGCATGGACTACCTGTCTCCCGACCGGGTCGAGATGCGCTACAAGCTGCCGCTCGCCGAGATCGTCTTCGACTTCTTCGACCAGCTGAAGTCGCGCACCAAGGGCTACGCCAGCCTCGACTACGACCCCACCGGCGACCAGGCCGCCGACCTGGTGAAGGTCGACATCCTGCTGCAGGGCGAGCCGGTCGACGCGTTCAGCTCGATCGTGCACCGCGACGCGTCGTACGCCTACGGCGTGATGATGGCCGGCAAGCTCAAGGAGCTCATCCCGCGCCAGCAGTACGAGGTGCCGATCCAGGCCGCCGTGGGCGCCCGGGTCATCGCCCGCGAGACCATTCGCGCCATCCGCAAGGACGTCCTCGCCAAGTGCTACGGCGGCGACATCAGCCGCAAGCGCAAGCTGCTGGAGAAGCAGAAGGAGGGCAAGAAGCGGATGAAGATGGTCGGCCGCGTCGAGGTCCCCCAGGAGGCCTTCGTGGCCGCGCTCGCCACCACCGGCCCGACGGGCGACCAGCCGAAGAAGTAGGGACGCCCGACGCCCTGCCCGGCGTCGCCCTGCGGCACGGCGCCGCGCACGCCGAGGTGCCCTGGACCGACGTGCGCGAGGTAGGCGCTGTCGAGGAGGCGCACGACCACCGTCGTCGTCGAGACGCAGCAGCGGCAGACTGGACGGGTGCTCCCGACCCTGCCCGACCCCGTGCTCGCGATGGCGACGCGCGGCGACGACTGGGCGGCGTACGTCGACCGGGTGCCGCGCCTGTTGCGCGAGCTGGTCGAGGAGTGGTCGCTGCGTCCGGAGGGCCCGGTCTGGTGGGGTCACGCCTCGGTCGTGCTCCCGGTCGTCGACGACGACGGCTCGGAGGTCGTGCTCAAGGTGGCCTTCCCCGACGTCGAGACCGAGCACGAGGCGCTGGCGCTGCGCACCTGGTCGGGTCGGGGCGCGGTCACGCTGCTGCGCGCCGACCCGCACCGCCGGGCCGTCCTGCTGGAGCGGCTGGAGCGGCGCGACCTCACCGAGGAGTGGGACCTCGCCGCCTGCGAGACCGTCGCCCGGCTGTACGGCGACCTGCACGTGCCCGCGCCCGCTCGCGTGCGCACCGTGGCGTCGTACGTCGGGTCGTACGTCGAGCGGATGCGCGCGCTGCCGGTCGACGGGCCGCTGCCGCACCGCATGGTCGAGCAGTGGCTCGCCCACGTCCGCGACCTGGTGGCCGACAAGGCCGGCGTGACCGGCGGCCGGCTCGTGCACGGCGACCTGCACTACGAGAACGTGCTGGCCGACCCGCGCGCGCCGGGGGAGTGGCGGGTGATCGACCCGCACGCGATGAACGGCGACCCGACCTGGGAGCTCGCGCCGATGCTGTGGAACCGGTTCGAGGAGACCGCCGGCGACGTGCACCGCTCGCTGCGCACCCGGTTCGAGACCCTGGTCGACACCGCCGGGCTCGACGAGGACCGCGCCCGGGCCTGGGTGCACGTGCGGCTGCTGCTCAACGCGCTCTGGGAGGTCGAGGAGGCGGACGCCGGCCGGCCCGTCGACCGCGACTACGTCACCCGGATGATCACGGTCGCCAAGGCGGTCGTCGGCTGACGTCGGCGAATGGACCTCGACCCGGGTCGAGGTCCTAGCGTCTCTCCCGTGACCACGCCGACCGTCGTCCCGGGACCCCGCGAGCACCTCCTCGGTGCCCGCTACCGCGGCGCGACCACCGGCGCGTTCACGCTGGTCTTCCTGGCCGCCTTCGAGGCCCTCGCGGTCGCCACCGTGATGCCCGAGGTGACCGCCGACCTCGACGGTCGCCAGTGGTACGCCGTGGCGTTCTCGGCGACGCTGGCCGCCAGCGTGGTGGGCATGGTCGCCACCGGCGCCTGGGCCGACCGGGTGGGCGCCGTGAAGCCGCTGCTGGCGACCGTCGGCGGCTTCGGCGCGGGTCTGCTGGTCGCGGGTCTCGCGCCCGGCATCGAGGTCCTCGTCGTCGGCCGCTTCCTCCAGGGCCTGGGCGCCGGTGGACTGACGGTCGCGCTGTACGTGCTCGTCGGCCAGGTCTTCGACCCGCCCGACCGGCCGCGGGTGCTCGGCGTCTTCGCGCTCGCCTGGGTGCTGCCCGGTCTGGTCGGGCCGCTGCTGGCCGGGGTCGTCGCCGACACCGTCGGCTGGCGCTGGGTGTTCCTCGGCGTCGTCGGGCTCGCGGGCGCGGCGCTCGCGGCGCTGGTCCCCAGCCTGCGCCGGGTGGACCCGCCGGTCCGCCCGGACGCCGACCCGCACGACGACCGGGCAGCGACGCCCGCCCGACGAGCCGGCGTACGTCGCCTCGGCCTCGCCGCCGTGGTGGCCGCAGCGGTCGTCGGGCTCAACCTCGCGGGCTCCCTCGACGGCGCGGCCCGCGCCGCCGCCGGTGCGGTCGCGCTCGCGGTCGCGGTGGTCGCGGTCCGCCCGCTGCTGCCACCCGCCACGCTCCGGCTGGCGCGCGGGCTGCCGGCCGTCGTCGGCGTGCGCGGCCTGCTCGGCGGCGCGTTCTTCGCCTCCGAGGCCTACCTGCCCTACCTCCTCCAGGAGCAGTACGCCGTCTCGGTCGCGGTGAGCGGGCTGGTGCTGACCGCGGCCACGCTCGGCTGGGCCGCCGCGAGCCAGGTGCAGGGCCGGCTCGGCGACCGGCTCGCCGACGAGCGCGCGCTCGCGCTGGGCCCGGTGCTGGTCACCTCGGGCATCGCGGCCGTGCTCGTGGCGACGGCGCTCGGGCTGCACCCGCTCGTGATCGGCCTGGGCTGGACCCTCACCGCGTCCGGCATGGGCCTGGCCTTCCCCCGCACCACCAACGCGGTGCTGGCTCGCACGTCACCGTCCGAACGGGGGTCGGCCTCGTCGGCGCTCACGATCAGCGACGCCGTCGGTGCGGCCTCCTCGGTCGCCGTGGTCGGCCTGGTCTTCACCGCGGTGGGCACCGCGGCCGACCGCTCGGCCTTCGTGGCCGTGCTGGGGTGCACCGTGGCGGTGGGCGCCCTCGCGGTGTTCGCGGGTCGGCGTACCTGACGGCGCGCACGACGTCGCACCCGACGGCCGAAACCCGCGCGCACCGGACGCGCTCCGGGTGCGAGACTCGACCGGTGCCCGTGATCCGCTCCGTCAACGTCGGTCGTCCCCGTCCTGCCCCCTGGCTGGCCGAGGGACGCCGCAGCTCCATCGACAAGACCTCCGTGAGCGGACCCGTCACGGTCCACGAGCTCGGGCTCGAGGGCGACCAGGTCACCAACCTCAAGCACCACGGTGGCGTCGACAAGGCGGTCTACGCGTTCGCCCGTGAGGACCTCGACTTCTGGGGCGACCGGCTCGGCACGGAGATCGCCGACGGCGCCTTCGGGGAGAACCTCACCACCGAGGGCCTCGACGTCAACGAGGCCGAGATCGGGGAGCGGTGGCGCATCGGCGGGTCCGAGGACGGTGGTGGCCTGCTGCTGGAGGTCCGCTCGATGCGCACCCCGTGCAACGTGTTCCAGGCGTGGGTGGGCGAGCTGGGGCTCGACGCGAAGGCGTGGGTGCGGCGGTTCACCGAGGAGGGTCGGCCGGGGCCCTACCTCAAGGTCCTCGAGCCCGGCACGGTGCGTGCGGGCGACGGCCTGGTCGTGGAGCACCGGCCCGGTCACGGGGTGACCGTGACGACGATGTTCCGTGCCCTCACCACCGAGCGAGAGCTGCTGCCGCGGCTGCTGGAGGTCGACGACCTGGTGCGGGAGGCCCGCGCGAAGGCACTCGCCGCTCGGGACGGGCGCTGAACAAAGCGCGCCGGATGCCGGAGGTCCCTACCCGCGGTCACCGGGAGTGATCTAGGTTACCTCCCAGTCACCTTTGCCGGTGACCCCGAGAAGGTGCCCTTCCGAGCACGCCCACGCACGTCCGCCAGGAGCCTCCACGCCCATGCAGACCGACCACTCCTTCGTCGACCGAATGAAGCAGAACGTCGCCGTCCAGTTCCTCGACCGGGTCGAGGCGTCGCCGCAGGGCGAGGCCTACCGCTTCCCGGTCGGCGAGTCCTGGGAGTCGGTGACCTGGAAGCAGGTCGGTGACCGCGTCCGGCTGCTCGCCGGCGGACTGCTGTCGCTGGGCCTGGAGGCCGAGCAGCGGGTCGGCATCGCCGCGGGCACCCGCTACGAGTGGATCCTCGCCGACCTCTCGATCATGTGCGCCGGCGGCGCGACCACCACGGTCTACCCGAGCACCAACTCCGAGGGCACCGCCTACATCGTGGGCGACTCCGAGTGCCGGCTGATCTTCGCCGAGGACGACGAGCAGATCGCCAAGCTCCGCGAGCACCGCGACGAGCTGCCCGCGCTCAGCAAGGTCATCACCTTCGACGGCACCGCCGACGGCGACTGGGTCATCTCCATGGACGACCTGGCCGCGCTGGGCGAGACCTACCTCGGTGAGCACCCCGGCGTCATCGAGCAGATCGCCGAGAAGATCCCGGCCGACCAGCTCGCCACGCTCATCTACACCTCCGGCACCACCGGCAACCCCAAGGGCGTGCGCCTGACGCACCGCGCGTGGGTCTACGAGGGGTCCGCCATCGAGGCGCAGCACATCCTCGACGAGTCCGACCTGCAGTTCCTCTGGCTGCCGATGGCGCACTCGTTCGGCAAGGTGCTCCTCTCCGCCCAGCTCGCGTGCGGCTTCGCGACCGCCGTCGACGGCCGGGTCGAGAAGATCGTCGACAACCTGGGCGTGGTGAAGCCGACCTTCATGGGCGCGGCCCCCCGCATCTTCGAGAAGGCCTACTCGCGCATCGTGCAGATGACCGCGTCCGAGGGCGGTGCCAAGGAGAAGATCTTCAAGCAGGCCTTCAAGGTCGGCACCGAGGTCGACCGTCGCAAGCGTGAGGGCCAGAGCATCCCGCTCCCGCTCAAGCTCCAGCACGGCCTGTTCGACAAGCTGGTCTTCAGCAAGGTCCGCGAGCGCTTCGGTGGCCGGGTGAAGTTCTTCATCTCCGGCTCCGCCGCGCTCAACGCCGAGATCGCCGACTGGTTCCACGCTGCGGGCATCCTCATCCTCGAGGGCTACGGCATGACCGAGAACGCCGCCTGCGCCACGGTCAACCACCCGGACAACTACAAGATGGGCACCGTCGGCCCGGCGCTCCCGGGCGCCGAGGTCCGCATCGGCGAGGGCGACGAGGTGCAGCTGCGCGGGCCGCACATCATGGCCGGCTACCACAACCTGCCCGAGGAGACCGCCAAGACGTTCACCGAGGACGGCTGGCTGCGCACCGGTGACAAGGGCAGCCTCGACGCCGAGGGCTTCCTCACCATCACCGGTCGCATCAAGGACCTCTTCAAGACGTCGGGCGGCAAGTACATCGCCCCGTCGGCGATCGAGGCGAAGTTCAAGGCCGTGTGCCCCTACGCCAGCCAGTTCATGGTCTTCGGCAACGAGCGCAACTTCGTCTCCGCGCTGATCACCCTCGACCCCGACTCGATGGCCGAGTGGGCCAACGAGAACGGCATGGCGGGCGCCGACTACGCCGACGTCGTGGCCTCGGAGAAGGTCCGCACGATGATCGGCGACTACGTCGACGAGCTCAACACCCGCCTCAACCGGTGGGAGACCATCAAGAAGTGGGAGATCCTCTCCTCCGACCTGACCATCGAGTCGGGCGAGCTGACCCCCTCGATGAAGGTCAAGCGCAACGTCGTGGAGTCCAACAACGCCGAGCTGATCTCGTCGTTCTACAGCTGAGCGGGCCGCCGCGGCCGCGCCTCGCGAGGCGCCGGCCGGGCCGCTGAGCCGACGCGCCACCGGAGGGCACCGGGTGACAGGATCACCCGGTGCCCTCCGTGCTCCCACCCGGTGACCCCGTGCCCGACGACGGCGCGCTGCCGTCGTCGGCGCTGGTCGGCGCCGAGGCGCGGAGCCTGTCGTTCTACCTGCACGTGCCCTTCTGCGCGACGCGCTGCGGCTACTGCGACTTCAACACCTACACCGCCGAGGAGCTCGGCCCCGGCGCCTCGCGGACGTCGTACGCCGCCACGGCCGCCGACGAGGTCCGCCTCGCGCGCCGGGTGCTGGCCGACGACGGGCGCCGCGTCGACACCGTCTTCGTCGGCGGCGGCACCCCGACCGTGCTCGCGCCCGACGCGCTCGGCGGCCTGCTGGCGACCGTCGACGCGGAGTTCGGGCTGGCCGATGACGCCGAGGTCACCACGGAGTCCAACCCCGACTCGGTGACCCCGGACGACCTGCGTCGGCTGCGGGACGCCGGCTTCACCCGGATCTCCTTCGGCATGCAGTCGGCGGTGACGTCGGTACTGGCCGTGCTCGACCGCACCCATGACCCCGAGCGGGTGCCGCGGGCGGTCGCGTGGGCGCGCGACGCCGGCTTCGACCAGGTCAGCCTCGACCTCATCTACGGCACGCCGGGGGAGTCGCTCGCCGACTGGGAGACCTCGCTCGACGCGGCCCTCGACGCTGGCCCCGACCACGTGTCGGCGTACGCGCTGATCGTCGAGGAGGGCACCGCGCTCGCCCGTCAGGTCGCCCGCGGCGTCGTGCCGATGCCGGACGACGACGACCTGGCCGACAAGTACGTCGTGGCCGACGAGCGGCTGGACGCGGCCGGACTCGGCTGGTACGAGGTCTCCAACTGGGGCCGGCTGGGCGCGGCGTGCCGGCACAACCTCGCCTACTGGCGCGGCGGCGACTGGTGGGGCGTCGGTCCCGGGGCGCACAGCCACGTCGGCGGCACCCGCTGGTGGAACGTCAAGCACCCCGCGGCGTACGCCGCCCGGCTGGCCGCGGGTCGCTCGCCCGGGCACGCGCGGGAGGTGCTCGACGAGGAGAGCCGGCGGGTCGAGCGGGTCCTGTTGGAGCTGAGGCTGCGTGACGGTCTGCCGCTGTCGGCGCTCGACGACGCCGGACGGGAGGCGGTGGCCGGGGTGGTCGGGGACGGGCTCGGTGAGCTGGTCCCCGTGCCCGAACGGCCCGACCGGGCCGACCGGCTGGTGCTCACCCGGCGCGGACGCCTGCTCGCTGACGGTGTGGTGCACCGCCTGCTGCCCTGAGGGGGCGCGGTCAGGACAGGAAGCGGATCGTCAGCGGGTAGCGGTAGTCGACGCCGCCGCTCGCCCGCACCGAGCCGATGATCGTCAGCACCAGCCACAGCACGCCCAGCGCGAGGGCGGCGGGCAGCACCAGCAGCACGCCGAGGCCGAGGGTCACGATGGCCACGACGACCGCCAGCACCCCGCCGACGGTGGCGTAGAGCAGCATCGAGAGCTGGAAGTTCAGCGACTCCACCGACTGGCGGCGGATCCACGGCGAGCGGTCGCCGCCGACGAGCATCACCACGAGCGGACCGAGGAAGGCCAGCCCGAACGCCGATCCGACGAGTGCAGACCAGTGGGCGGCGCCGCCCCAGGTGCGCTCCTCGGACGTGAGCCCGTCCGCACCTCGGGCCTGCGCGGGCGAGACGCCCGGGTAGTGACCGACGTACGGCGCACCGGGCTCGGGCGAGCCGTACGGCGGGGGCGGCGGGCTCTGGCTCATGCGGGTCCTCCGGGGGTCAGTCGACCTCGGTCACGAAGTCGATCAGCTCCTCGACCCTGCCCAGCATCGCCGGCTCGCAATCGCCGTACGTGCTGACCCGGGAGAGGATCTGCTGCCAGGCGCGGGCGATGTCGCGCTGGTCGTCGTGCGGCCAGCCGAGGGCCGCGCACACGCCCTTCTTCCACTCGATCTCGCGGGGCACGTCGGGCCAGCGCTCGAGACCGACCCGCTCGGGCTTGACCGCGGCCCACACGTCGACGAACGGGTGCCCGACGACGAGCACGCCGGGCCCGGTGACCTGGTCGGCGATCCGCTGCTCCTTCGAGCCGGGCACCAGGTGGTCCAGGAGGACGCCGGCGCGGCGGGTGGGTCCGGGGCCGAACTCCGCCAGCACCTCGTGCAGGTGGTCGACGCCCTCGAGAAGCTCGACCACGACGCCCTCCACCCGCAGGTCGTCGCCCCAGACCTTCTCCACGAGCTCGGCGTCGTGGCGGCCCTCGACGAAGATGCGACTGGCGCGCGCCACCCGGGCCTTCGCGTCGTGCACGGCGACCGATCCGGAGGCGGTACGCGTCGGCCTGGCGGGGGCGGTCGTGCGCACCGGCGGCACGAGGATCACCGGCTTGCCCTCGAGCAGGAAGCCCGGACCGAGCGGGAAGGTGCGTCGTCGCTGCCGACGGTCCTCCAGGGTGAGCGTCCACAGGTCGCGGTCGACGGCAACGATCTCGCCGACCCAGTCGGTGGTGACCTCCTCGACGACGGCCCCGATCTCGGCGGGCGCCTCGGTGGCGCGGCCGCGTTTGGGGGCGCGCCAGTCGGTGGAGAGGACGTCGGAGCCGTAGCGGTCGGTCACGACCAACGACCGTAGGTCGCCCGGCGGCAGTGGTCGGGGAGACGCGCCGGGTGGACCCCGTCACTCCTCGGCGTCGTCCTCCTGATCGGGGGACTCGTCCGCGGTCTTGCCGTCCTCCAGCAGGTCGCCGGCGGTCTCGCCGGGCTCCAGGCCGTCGGCGAGCGGGTTGTCCTCGCCCGGCTGGAGGTCGTCGGGCAGCTGGTCGTCGGAGATGGCCTCGGCAGGCTCGTGCTCGGGGGTCGACTCGCTCATGCACCGACGCTAGGTCGCCGTCCTCGTCGCGGCACCACCCCGCGCGGTGGGCCCGGCCGGGCGCAGGTCAGAGCAGCGGGAGCCGCTTCTGGCTGCGGGGCAGGTGGTCGTAGGCCCGTCGTACGGCGTCGTCGAGGTAGCGCCGCGGGAACGGCCACTCCACGTCGTCGTCCGTCAAGGCGTCCTCGACGCGTACGCCGCGCTCGGCCAGGTCGCGGATGGTCTCGGCCAGCACGCCGATCCGGGCCCGCTGGTCGAGCAGGAAGTCGCGGTCGGACACCGCACCGTGCCCGGGCACGACCGTCGTGCCCTCCTCGGTCAGCCCGACGACGAAGTCGAGCGTGAGCGGCCACTCCAGCGGGAAGCAGTCGGCGCCGAACCCCGGCGTCGCCTCCCGCTCGGCCGACTCCTCGACCAGGTCGCCGGCGAGGAGCACGTCGGCGTCGGCCACCCGCACGACCAGGTCGCCGGCGGTGTGCCCGCGGCCGGGGTGGACGAGCTCGACAGCCCGGTCACCGAGGTCGATGACCGCGACGGAGGAGAACGTGTGGTCGGCCGGCGCCGGGACGGTGCCCTCGGGCACGTCCGACGGCGGGTCGGCGGCGTACGCCGTCATCGCGGCTGCGGCGGTCTCGTGCGCGTGCACCGCCACCTCGCGGTCCGGCCACGCCGCGCGCACCGTGCCGTTGCCGAGCCAGTGGTCGAAGTGCTCGTGGGTGTTGACGATCCGCACGACGTCGCCGGCGCCGAGCGCCCGGACGTCCTCGACGACCTCGCGGGCGTGCGCGGCGGAGGCGTGGGTGTCGACCACGACGAGGCCGTCGGCTCCGCCCACCAGCGACACGTTGACGTCGTACGTCGGGTAGCGGGCGACCCAGACCCGGTCGGCCACCTCGGTGAATCTGCTCGGCACGGGGTCCACCGTAGGCGCGCCCGGGAACGCGGAGCACGTCGAGCCGTCGTACATGTACGACGGCTCGACCCGGTGGGAGGTCAGCGGGCGGCGACGGCGAGGGCGTCGGCGACGAGGTTGCCGAGGTCCTGGGGGTCGCGGGCGGGCCGGGCGAGGGGGAGCACCACGTGGTCGCCGCCCTGGGCCGTCACCCAGGTGAGCTCGAGCTCGGTCGTGGTGAGCCGGGCGACGCCGGCACCGAGGACGTCGGCGACGTCGTGGAGGCGGGCCACCGCGGCGGCGGTCGTGCGGAGGTCGGTGAGATGACCGTGCCCGAGGTGCTCGGCGGCCCGCTGGAGGTAGCCGCGGTTGAGCTGGTGGCGGGGCGAAGCGAAGTGGGCGGGGTCGAGCCGCGGTCGGGGCAGGCCCTCGCGGTCGGTCAGCACAACCAGGTCGAGGTCGACCTGGAGGCGACGCTGCACCTCGGGGCAGCACGCACACGACACCACGCCGGTACGACGCAGCACCCCACCGAGCAGCAGCCGGAGGTCGCGGTCGCTCGACCGGGGAGCCCCGAGGCCGCTGCACAGCCGCAGCAGCACCCGCGGACCGGACGCCCCGACCTGGTCGAGCGGGCTCCCGACGGCGCAGCGCAGCTCGGGGGTGCCGTCGTCATCGGTGAGGGTCGCCCCGGTGAGCAGGTCCTCGAGCGACGTCACCGGGCCCTCGAGCGTCAGTTCCGCGTCCGCAGGGCAGGCGAGCACGGCGCGGGCGAGGGCGTGGTCGGGGGAGGAGGCCGGCTGGGACCGGGTGAGCGGGTGGGCCACGGGGAGCTCCGACGACGAGGGCGGGGGTTGCTGAGGTAAGGCTTGCCTAAAGCACTCTACCGCGCCACCCCGGCGCGTTGCGCGTCCGTCGTACGATTGGCACTCGAACCCACGGAGTGCCAGGCTCGGGACCGGCCACGTGGCCGCTGACCCAGCCGACGTCGCAGCAGGGAGGACCAGTCGATGCAGGACCGCCGCCTGGCCGTGCTGCGCGCCATCGTCGAGGACTACGTCGCCACCGAGGAGCCGGTTGGCTCCAAGGCCCTCGTGGAGCGCCACGGCCTCAACGTCTCGCTCGCCACCGTCCGCAACGACATGGCGGCGCTGGAGGACGAGGGCTACCTCCACCAGCCGCACACCAGCGCCGGCCGGGTGCCGACCGACAAGGGCTACCGGCTCTTCGTCGACCGGCTCACCACCCTCAAGCCGCTCAGCACCGCCGAGCGGCGCGCGATCACCAGCTTCCTCGAGGGCGCGATCGACCTCGACGACGTCGTCCAGCGCTCCGTGCGGCTGCTCTCGCAGCTGACCCGCCAGGTCGCCGTCGTGCAGTACCCCACGCTGTCGCGCTCCACCGTGCGCCACGTCGAGCTCGTCCAGATCGCCCCCGACCGCCTGCTGGTCGTGCTGATCCTCAGCACCGGCCGGGTCGAGCAGCGCATTCTCGAGCTGGGTCACCCGCTCACCGAGGACGCCGTCGCCGACCTGCGCAACCAGGTCAACGGCGCTGCCACCGGCGAGATCATCGCCACCGCGGTGACCGCGCTCCGGGCGCTCGCGGACACGATGGCCTGGCCGACCGCCGTGGTGGCCACGCTGCTCGTCGACGCGCTCGTCGACCACCGCTCCGACGAGCGGGTCGCGGTGGGCGGAGCCGCCAACCTGGCCCGGTACGGCGACAGCTTCGACTCCGCCGTCCGCCCCCTCCTGGAGGCCCTGGAGGAGCACGTCGTCCTCCTGCGGCTGATGGGCGAGGCGACGGCGTCCGGCACGGTGACCGTCCGCATCGGTGCGGAGGGTCCCTACGAGGAGCTGTCGTCGACCAGCACCGTCACCACCGGCTACGGGCCGCAGGACGACGCCCTGGCCACTCTCGGAATCGTCGGCCCCACGCGCATGGACTACCCCGGCACGATGGCGGCGGTGCGCGCGGTGGCGCGCTACGTCTCCCGCTTCCTCGACGAGGCCTGACGGTCCGCGCCGGGCACCCAGACCACTCCCGCACGAACGCACCACGCACGCACCACGCACGCAGACAGCAGAGAAGGAACCTTTGTGAGCGACCCGTACGAGCTGCTCGGTGTCGACCGCGACGCGGACGCCGACACCATCAAGAAGGCCTACCGCAAGCTCGCGCGCCAGCTGCACCCGGACGTCAACCCCGACCCGGCGACGCAGGAGAAGTTCAAGGAGGTCTCGGCCGCCTACGAGATCCTCTCGGACCCGCAGAAGCGCGCGGCGTACGACCGGGGCGGCGACCCGCGCGGGGGCGGCTTCCCCGGCGGCGCCGCCGGCCAGGGCTTCTCCTTCACCGACATCATGGACGCCTTCTTCGGCGGCCAGGCCGGTGGCGCCGGCGGCGGGCGCGGCCCGCGTTCGCGCGTACGCCGCGGCCAGGACGCCCTGATCCGCCTCGAGGTCGAGCTGGCCGAGGCCGCCTTCGGCGTCTCCCGCGAGATCAAGGTCGACACCGCCGTCGTATGCACCACCTGCACCGGCACCGGTGCGGCGCCCGGCGTCGAGCCGATCACCTGCGAGACCTGCCGCGGCGCCGGTGAGGTCGCGCACGTGCAGCGCTCGTTCCTCGGCGAGGTCCGCACCCTGCGCCCGTGCGCGGCGTGCCGTGGGTTCGGCACCGTCATCCCCGAGCCGTGCCGCGAGTGCGCCGGCGACGGCCGGGTGCGTTCGCGCCGCACGTTGACGGTGAAGATCCCGGCCGGCGTCGACACCGGCACCCGCGTGCAGCTCGGCGGTCAGGGCGAGGTCGGTCCCGGTGGCGGCCCGGCCGGCGACCTGTACGTCGAGATCCACGTCGCCCCGCACGACACCTTCACCCGCGAGGGCTCCGACCTGCACTGCACCGTCACCGTCCCGATGACCGCGGCCGCGCTCGGCACGACGTTGAGCCTCCCGACGCTGGAGGCCGACGTCGAGCAGGGCAACGGCTCGGGCGTCGAGACCGCCTTCGACCTGGAGATCCGCCCCGGCACCCAGGCCGGTCACGAGGAGGTGCTGCGCGGACGCGGCGTGCCGGGTCTGCGCGGCGGTCGCGGCGACCTGCGGGTCACCGTTGCCGTGGAGACCCCGACCCGGCTGGACGCCCGCCAGGAGGAGCTGCTGCGCGAGCTCGCGCAGATCCGCGACGAGGAGCGTCCCGACGGTCAGGTGAAGCCGCAGAGCCGGTCGGTGTTCGGCCGCCTGTTCGGCCACTGAGCCGGAGGTCGCGCTCGTGACGCTCCCGGTGCACCTGGTGCCGGACCTGGCCGGCGTCGGGGTCGGCGACCCCGTGCGGGTCGAGGGCGACGAGGCGCACCACGCCGTCGCCGTACGGCGTACGCGGGTGGGCGAGCAGGTCGTGCTCACCGACGGGCGCGGCGCGTCGGTGATCGCGGAGGTGACCGCCACCGGCAAGCGGGTGCTCGAGGTGGCCGTCGTGGAGCGCCGCGACGAGCCCGCGCCGACCCCGGCGCTCACCGTGGTGCAGGCCCTGCCCAAGGGCGACCGCGGAGAGCTGGCCGTCGAGGTGCTGACCGAGGTCGGGGTGGCCCGGGTGGTGCCGTGGGCGGCCGCCCGCTCGGTCGCCGTCTGGAAGGGCGAGCGGGCGACCAAGGGTCACGCGAAGTGGTCCGCCACCGCCCGCGAGGCCGCCAAGCAGGCCCGCCGGCCGTGGCACCCCGAGGTGCAGCCGCTGGCGTCGACCGACGACGTGCTGGCGCTGGTGGGCGAGGCCGACCTCGCGGTCGTGCTGCACGAGGACGCGTCCGAACCGCTCGCCGACGTGCCGGTGCCCGAGGTGGGCACGGTGCTGCTCGTGGTCGGCCCGGAGGGCGGGCTCACCGACGACGAGGTCGCCGCGCTGGTCGGTGCCGGCGCACGCTCGGTGCGTCTCGGCGCGGAGGTGCTGCGCACGTCGACCGCCGGTGTCGTCGCGGCCGGCGCGGTGCTGAGCCGCACCGGCCGCTGGCGCTGACTCTCGCGTCCGGCCCGTCCGGAGTACGCCGTCAGCCGACCGTGATCGCCTTGGTGTCCTCGTAGGGGCCCGGACCCTCGGCGCCGCCCGACGGGTCGTCGGTCATCGCGGCGAAGGTGTAGTCGCCAGGCGCGAGGCCGGACAGGTCGACCTCGGACTCCCAGGGGTACAGACCGTCGATCCAGCCCTCGGCGGTCGCGAAGCCGCTCAGCACCGACGCACCGGAGTCGTTGCGGACCTCCCACGGCACGGTGGCCTCGAACGACGACGCCACGCCGGACACGGTCACGGTGCCGCTGAGGGCCGCGCCGGACTCCGGTGAGGTGACGTTGACCAGCGCGAGCACGTCGAGCTCGTCGGCCGCCTCGACGCCGGTGGACGTCGGCTGGCCGAGCAGGTCGACCGGGGTGCCGGCCTGCTCCACCACGACCGGCTCGCGGGAGCCCGCGACGCCCTGGAGTGTGTAGACCAGCGACTGCACGGCCACCTCGGCGTCGGCCGGCGGGGCCGACTTGTCGAGCGTCAGCGCGGTGTCCTCGCTGAGGGCGACGGTGATGGTGGAGCCGTCGTCGGTGACCGAGTCGACCGACAGGTCACCCAGCAGGGTGCCGTAGTCGGGGTCCAGCGCGTCTCCGGACACGAGCAGCTGCGCGGCCGCGGTCAGGGGGTCACCGTCGACCTGGCGGAACTCCCGGTAGAGCCGGGTGCCCTGCGGGGAGTCGCCGGTGAAGTAGACCGGCACGGTGGTGCCGGCCGTGGTCGTCTCCTCGGCGGGCGCGGGCTCGCTGGTGGTCTCCTCGGCCGGTTCGCTGGACGCCGTCTCCGCGGGGGTGGCCTCGCCGGTGTCGGCGGCGGTGGTGGTGGGGTCCTCGCCGCAGCCGGCGAGCAGCCCGGCGGCGGCCACGACGGCGAGCGCCGCGAGTCCGGTGCGGGCGGGCAGCAGGCGGGCCCGAGAGGTGCGGTGGGGAAGGGTCATGGGTCCATCCTCCAGTCAGTCGGGTCGGGTTCGACGGTGATCCAGCGCGTGTCGGAGGTCGCGCCGTCCCCGGTGACGTCGTCCTCCTCGACCACGAAGAGATAGCGACCGGCCGGGAGCCCGGTGAGGCCCACCTCGACCTGCCACGGGGAGAACCTGCTGGAGTCCGCGGTCGTGGTCACCCCGTCGCGCACGCTGCCGCCGTCGACGTCGTACAGGTGCCAGGCGACGGTCCCCTCGAAGACGTAGCCGCGCCCGCGGGCCCGCAGGACACCGCTGACGGCGACGCCCTCCGCGGGGTCGCTGATGCTGACGCTCGCCAGGAGGTCGCGGTCGTCCGCCACGGAGCCCACCCGGCCGTCGGCGGCGTACCACGTCGACGGCAGGCCGTCCGTGGCCGCCTCCAGCGTGCGCAGCAGCTGCTGCGCGGCCAGCGGGTCGTCGTACAGCGCGTCCGGGACGAGCACCCGCACCTCACCCTCGACCACCTGCGCGGAGACGCCGTCGCCCGTGACCCGGGTGCGGTAGTCGCCGTCGTCGGGGCCGGCCGCGAGGGCGGCGACCACGGGTGCGAGGTCGTCCGGTCCGGTCCCGACCGGCACCTGCCGGAACTCCCGGTACAGCCGGTCGCCGCGCGGGGTGTCGCCGACGAAGTAGAGCGCGCGGAGCACCGTCCCGCCCTCGCTGGGAGTGCCGGTGGTGGCGCCGTCGGGCACCGTCGCCGACGGCCCGGGCGAGCCGGCGGAGCCGGGGGAGCCGGGGGAGCCGGGGTCCAGCGCTCGCGGCGCGTCGGTCCCGGGCACGAGGGCGACGGCCACGACCGTGGCGGCGGCCGCGAGCAGTGCCCCGCCGCCCCAGGCGGCGCGACGGGCCCCGCGGCGGCGTACAGCGCGGGCTCGCACGGCCGTCAGCCGGTCGCGGGGCTCGACGTCGTCGACGGCGTCGTGGAGCAGGTGGCGCATCGAGTGCGGGTCGTCGGTCACTGGTCGTCCCTGTTCAGGTCGGGCTCGGGTGGGGCGGTGGGCCGTTCGTCGGCGAGCAGCCCGCGCAGCGCGGCGGCGCCCCGGGAGGCGTGCGCCTTCACCGAGCCGCGGGCGATGCCGAGCGCGTCGGCGATCTCGGCCTCGGAGAGGTCGGCGTAGTAGCGCAGCGCCAGCACCTCGCGCTGGCGGTCCGGCAGGGCGGCGAGGGCGTCGAGCACCGTGTCGCGCCGGGCCCGGTCCAACGCCGGGGCGTCGGCTCCGTCGGTGACCGGCTCCTCGCGGCGCAGCGCTGCTGCGTGCCGGTCGACCACGGCCCGGTGCCGGAGCACCGAGCGGGAGCGGTTGACCACCGTCTGCCGCAGGTACGCCGCCGCCCGGTCGGGGTCGCGCAGGCGCCGCCACCGCTTGTGGAGTGCGACGAAGGCGTCCTGGGCGACCTCCTCGGCGGTGCCCTGGTCGCGCACGAGCAGCACCGAGAGCCGCACCAGGCGGCGCCAGTGGGCGGCGTACAGGTGCTCCAGTGCCTCGTCCGCGCTCCAGTGCCGCGGGTCGCCGGCACCAGCGGCGTCGCCGGTGCCGCTCACCGGTGCCGTCCCGAGCAGTGCATGGCTGGTCACGCTAGTGCGACGCGTGAGCCCGGCGACCGGTTGACACGGTCGGGGAGACGGGCCGCACATTTCTGCACAGCAGGCACTCAGGTTAGCCTTACCGAAACCCCGCCCGGACTCGTCGAGGAGCCCCGACGTGAAGCGCACCCGCGCCGTACTTCCCCTGATCGCACTCGCCACGCTCGTGCCGCTCGCCGGCTGCGGCCTGGTCGGTGGCGAGGAGGCCGACCTGCAAGTCTACTCCGCGCGCCACTACGACCTGGAGGAGGCGTTCGCCGACTTCACCGAGGACACCGGCATCACCGTGGAGTTCCTGTACGGCGACGACGCCGAGCTGCTGGAGCGGCTCAAGGCCGAGGGCGACGGCACGCCCGCCGACGTCTTCATGACCGTCGACGCCGGCAACCTCTGGAACGCCGCCGAGCAGGGCGAGCTCGCCGCGATCGACTCCCCGGAGCTCGAGGGCGCGGTGCCCGCCGACCTGCGCGACGCCGACGGCCGCTGGTTCGGCCTGGCGATGCGCGCCCGCACGGTCGTCTACGACCCCGAGAAGGTCGACCCGGCCGAGTTCGACGCCGAGGACACCTACGCCGGCCTCACCGACCCCAAGTGGGCCGGTCGGCTGTGCATGCGCGACGAGACGGCGTCATACACCCAGAGTCTGGTCGCGAGCCTCATCGGCCTCCAGGGCCGCGAGGCCACCCAGGAGGTCGTCGAGGGCTGGGTCGCCAACGACGTGCAGATCATGAGCAACGACGTCGAGCAGATCGAGACGATCGCCGCCGGCGGCTGCGAGGTCGGCATCACCAACCACTACTACCTGGCGCGGCTGCTGGAGGAGGACCCCGACCTGGGCGTCGAGCTCTACTGGGCCAGCCAGGACGGCGCCGGCACCCACGTGAACATCTCCGGCGCCGGCGTCGTCGAGGGCTCCGACAACGCCGCGGACGCCCAGGCGCTCCTGGAGTGGCTGGCCACCGACGGGCAGAGCGCCTTCGTCGACGCCAACCACGAGCTCCCGGTCAACCCGGACGTCGAGCCCGAGCCGCTCGTCGCCTCGTTCGGTGAGTTCGAGCGGATGCCGGTCGACGCGTCGGCGTACGGCTCGCTCAACGGCGAGGCCGTGGAGGTGCTCGAGGCCGCCGGCTACCGGTGACCGCCCTCGCCCCCGTCCCGGCACCCGCCGCGAGCCAGGACCCAGGGCCTCGGCGCCGGCGGCGTGGCTGGGCGCGCCCGGGGCGCGGACGTCGCACCTGGTCGCTGGCCGCCGTGCTGGTCGCGGCCGTCGTCGCCGCGCCCGTCGTGGCCGTCGCGGTGTACGGCGCCGCGCAGGGTCCGGTGTCGCTCCCGTCCAGCACGGGCTCGATGGTGGTCACCACGCTCCTGCTGCTCGCCGGCACCGCCATCGGCACCGGCGTGCTCGGCACCGGCCTGGCCTGGCTCGTCAGCGCCTACGACTTCCCGCTGCGGCGGGTGCTGTCGTGGCTGCTGGTGCTGCCGCTGGCGATGCCGGCGTACGTGCTCGGCTTCGTGTTCCTCTCCACCTTCGACTACGCCGGGCCGGTGCAGGGCGCGCTGCGCTCCGTGCTCGGCGAGGACCTGCCGGGCCTGCCGGTGCGCTCGGTCGGCGGCGCGGTCGTCGTCCTGACGCTGACGCTCTACCCCTACGTCTACCTGCTCGCCCGGGCGGCGTTCCTCGACCTCGCCCCGTCTGCGTACGACGCCGCCCGCAGCCTGGGTGCCTCGCGCGCCCGGGCGTTCCGCACGGTGCTGCTGCCGCTCGCGCGGCCGTCGCTGGCCGCGGGCCTGGCCCTGGTGACGATGGAGGTGCTGACCGACTTCGCGACCGTGCAGTACTTCAACGTCCGTACCGTCTCGGTCGGCGTCTACCTGACCTGGAAGGGCACCTACGACGTCGGCTCGGCGGTGTCGCTGGCGCTGTTGGTGCTGATGTTCGCGGTGGCCGTGCTCGCCACCGAGCGGGCGCTGCGCGGCCGGGCGCGCTACCACCAGCGCGGTGGGCGCGGGCGCGGCCTGGAGCAGCGGCGCCTGCACGGCTGGCGCGCGGCGACCGCCTGCGGAGCCGCCTGCACGGTGCTCGCGCTGGCCTTCGCGCTGCCGGTGCTGCGCCTGGTCACCTGGGCGGCCTCGGCGCTGGCCGACGACGCCGGCCGGGTCGTCGACGGACGCTTCGTGGAGCACCTCGTCAACGCGCTGGTCGTCGCGGTCGTCGCCGCGCTGGCCTGCACGCTCGTGTCGCTCGTCCTCGCGCACGCCACCCGGCTCGGCGGGGGCCGGGGGGTGCGTGGTGCCGCCCAGGTCACCACGCTGGGGTACGCCGTCCCGGGCGCGGTCGTGGGCATCGGTGTGCTGACCCTCTTCGTCGGTCTCGACCGGCTCGCGGTGGCGCTGGGCAGCGCGAACGGCACCGGCATCCTGGTCACCGGCTCGGTCCTCGGCATCCTGGTGGCGTACGTCGTGCGCTTCACCGCGCCGGCGTACCAGGCCGTCGACGCGAGCTTCGTGCGGATCCCGCCGTCGGTGAGCGCGAGCGCGCTGTCGCTCGGCGCCGGCCCGACCCGCCTGCTGTCGCGCGTGCACCTCCCGCTGGCCCGCGGCGGAGTCGGCGTGGCACTCACGCTGGTGTTGGTCGACGCGCTCAAGGAGCTGCCGCTGGTGCTGATGCTGCGCCCGTTCGGCTTCACGACGCTCTCGGTGTGGGTCTACGAGCTGGCCTCGGAGAACTTCTGGGAGCAGGCCGCCCTGCCGGCGCTGCTCATCGTGCTCGTGGCGGTCGTCCCGGTGGCCCTGACGTTCCGCGGCGGGGCCGACCGGCGAGGATGACCCCGTGAGCACCGCCGCCGATCCCACCACGGCGCCGGCGACGGCCCTCGCGCTGTCGTCGGTGACCAAGGCGTACGCCGGAACGCCCGCGGTCCGCGAGGTCGACCTCGCGCTCGACCCGGGCGAGGTCGTCACCCTCATCGGGCCCTCGGGCTGCGGCAAGTCGACCCTGCTGCGCCTGGTCGCGGGGCTGGAGGTGCCCGACGAGGGCACCGTGTCGGTCGGCGGGCGCACCGTGGCGGGCGAGGGGGCCTGGGTGCCGCCGGAGCGCCGCCGGGTCGGTCTGGTCTTCCAGGACCACGCGCTCTTCCCGCACCTCGACGTCGCCCGCAACGTCGCCTTCGGCCTCGACGGGCTGCCCCGCGGCGAGCGTGTCGGCCGGGTGGCCGAGGTGCTCGACCTCGTCGGCCTGGCGCACCTCTCGCAGCGGGCCCCGCACGAGCTGTCCGGCGGCGAGCAGCAGCGCGTCGCGCTGGCCCGCGCGCTGGCGCCGCGGCCGGCCGTCGTGCTGCTCGACGAGCCCTACTCCAACCTCGACGCCAACCTGCGCGTCCAGGTGCGCGCCGACACCCTGGCCGTGCTGCGCGAGTCCGGCAGCGCCGCGGTCGTGGTGACGCACGACCAGGTCGAGGCGCTGGCGATGGGCGACCGGATGGCGGTGATGCGCGACGGCGCGATCTGCCAGGTCGGCACGCCGGAGGAGGTCTACGAACGGCCCGCGACGCGTTTCGTGGCGACCTTCATGGGCGAGGCCGACTTCCTGCCCGCGCACGTGCGCGACGCGCTGCTGACCAGCGAGGTCGGCGTCGTCTCGACCGTCCCCGGGTGGGGCGGCGTCGACGCCGAGGTCGAGGTGATGCTCCGCCCGCACGAGGTCGCGCTGCGCGCGGTGCCGGGCAGCGGCGCGGTCGTCGAGCGGGTCGACTACCAGGGCGCGGTCGCGGTGCACGTCGTACGACTGCCGAGCGGGCGCACGGTGCGCTCCGGGCGGCACGGCCACCGGCTGCCGGTGGGCGCCGAGGTCGACGTCAGCGTCGTGGCCGGGGCACGGCCGGTGCTGCTGTCGGGCGACCGGGCGATGACGGCGCCACCCGGCGCCTGACCGCGGCCAGCCGTCGTACGCCGGACTCCCAGGCCCGCCACGCGAGGACGCCGACGAGCAGCGAGGAGACGGTCGCGGCGAGCGGCCAGCGGTCCTCGAGGTGCGGGTAGACCTGCCAGTGGGTGAGGTAGATCCACAGCGACGCCGACGCCAGCACCGCCAGCGGCGCCACGAGCGGGCGGGGGAGCCGGACTCGGCGTACCCAGACGAGCACCAGCACGCCTGCGAGCACGAGCGCCTCGCGGGCGGGGTCGTCGAAGAAGCCCGGCACCGCCGCGAGCGCGAGGGCGCTCACGAGCAGCCGTCGGGTCGGGGTGGTGGCCCGCGCGCCGGCCCAGCCGAGCCCGGCCAGCCACAGCACCGCCGGGGCGCGGTGGATGACGTCGCCGTCGGCCAGCGGCACCAGCCCGAACCGGGTCGTGAGCGCGGCCAGGGTGAGGGCGACCGGGAGCGCGAACGGCCAGCGCCGCTCCGCGCGGTGCACGACCGGCACCGCGAACAGTGCGGCGGCGCCGAGCAGCACCACGACGAGCACCTCGACGAACCACAGGTACCACGCGGGCTCCGACCACCCCTCGGGCCCGAGCAGGTCGTTGAGGAGGAGCACCGTGGTCCACGGGTAGAACCCGCTCACCAGGGTGACCGCGCCGGCCCAGACGACCGTCGGCACGGCCACCCGGGCGGCACCGCGCAGCAGCCCGCGCACCCGGTCGCCGGCGGTGGTGGGCGCGAGGTGGAAGCGGGCGAGCTGGTGCCCGGCCAGCACCAGCAGCACGTGCGCGCCGCCGAGCAGGGTGAGCAGGTTGGCGTGGCCTGCGACCACCGCTGTGATCGCCAGCGCCCGCACGACGACCCCGGTCTCGACCACGACCCCGGTCCGCCGGGCGGTCGGCGGCGGGGCGTCTGCGTGGGCCGTGCGGAGCGCATCGAGCTCGGCGACCGGGCGCACGTGCCAGTCGTGGGGGAGGGTGCCCACCAGCCGCTCGAGCCGCACCGACGCCTCGACGAAGGACAGCGAGTCGCCCCCCAGCCCGGCGAAGGTCGCCGACGGAGCGGGGGCGGGCACCGCGAGGACCGTGGCGTAGAGGTCGGCGACCGTCTCGCCGGGGCCCCGGTCGCCGGCGAGAGCCGCCACAGCGGCGAGCACGCCGGAGCGGTCGGGCTTCCCGCTGGCCAGGAGCGGGATCGCGCCCGTACCGGCGACCCGGACGGCGTGCACCGGCAGCCCGGTGGCGTCGGCAGCGGCGTCGCGTGCGAGCAGGGTGCGGCGGTGGCCGCCGCGCACCAGGACGGCGAGGTGGTCGCCGCCGTCGACCACGAGGGCAGGCAGGCCTGCGGCGTCCAGCGCTCGCTCGACCCGGTCCAGGTCGACGCGCAGACCGAGCACCTTGGCGAACCTTGCGGTCCGGCCGACCACCTCGACGAGCCCGTCGGCGCCGACCCGGCCCAGGTCGCCCGTCCGCAGGCGTACGACGTCGCGCCCGCGTGCCAGGTCGGCGGCGCTCTCGGCGTACCCGAGCATCACGCCCGGCCCCTCCAGGACCAGCTCGCCCACCTCGCCGGCGGCGAGTACCCGGTCGGGGTCCCCGGTGTCGACCGCGAGCACCCGACTGCCCGGCACGGCACGGCCCACGCTGCCGGGGCGGACGGCGGCCAGGTCGGCGGGCAGCACCGTCATCCGGGCGGTGGCCTCGGTCTGGCCGTACATCACCCGCAGGTCGAAGCCGGCGCGGGCGCCGCGCTCGGCCCACGCGCGCACGCGCTCGGGCCGCATGGCGCCGCCGGCCTGGGTGAGGTAGCGCACCGAGGCGGCCCGACCGTCGGCGACCGACGGCCACCCGTGCCGCTCCAGCAGCTCGAAGGTGTGCGGCACGCCGGGGAAGGTCGTCACCGCGTGCCGGGCCGCCTCGTCCCAGAACCCGTCGGTGGCGACCGGGTGCTCGGGCCGGACGACCGTCGCGCCGATACGCAGGTGGGTGTGCAGCACCGAGAGGCCGTAGCAGTAGTGCAGCGGGAGCGTCAGGGCCGCGACGTCGTCGCAGCGCACGCCCAGCGCCTCGACGACCGCGTCGGTGTTGGCCTCGACACCGGCGCGCCCGAGCCGCACCAGCCGCGGTGAGCCGGTGGTGCCGGACGTCGACATCAGCAGGGCGAGGTCGTCGTGGAGCCGGGCGGGCTCGCGCGCCGCGGCAGGGCGGCGTACGTCGAGGGCGGCACCGTCGGCGATCACGTCGACGTCCCAGGTCTCCGCCAGCGCGGCGACGTGGTCGGGCCGGTCGGCGTCGACCGGCAGCACGACGTGCCCGTCGGCGAGCGCGGCGAGGTGGGTGACGACGGTGTCGAGGTCGGTGCGCGCGGCGAGTAGCACCAGCGAGCGGGTGCTCCCGAGGATGCGGCGGCGGGCGTCGACCAGGTCGGCCAGGGTGGCGTACGTCGTGGGCTCGCCGCCGGCGACGACAGCGACGCGGTGGCCGTGGTCGCGCAGGCCGCGGGCCAGGTGGACACCGGTGCCGGTGACGGCGGGCGCGCCGGCGCGCGCCGGGGGCGCGGCGGGCAGCAGGACCGAGGGCGTCACGAGCGACACCCTAAGGCAAGCCTTACCTCACGCCCAGTTCGCGCACAGGAGACGGACAGCCGCACCCTCAGGAGCCGGGTCAGCCGGTGAGACCCACCCAGATCCGCATCAGGGCGAACACCACCGGCAGCCCGAAGACCACCAGCAGCACCCACGCCGTCACCCGGTGCAGCGGCTTGTGGGAGGAGAGATTGCCGGCGAAGTCGAGCAGGGCACCGTCGGGCACGTGGTGCGTCAGTCCCATCCGGCGCGCGTCCCCGGGCAGGTGCTGACCGGGGAACCACACGGGCGGGGCGTCGCTGTCGGGGGAGAAGTCGGTGTCGAACTCGTCGCGGACGAAGTCGTCCCACGGGTCGATGCCCGCGTCGCGCAGCTCGCTCGGCCAGTCGTCGGGGTCCGCCCCGTCGCCGCCGGTTCGCATGCGGGCCACCGTACGCGGGAAACCCGTGTGGAGGCTGTCCGCCGGGCCACTAGAATCGGTGGGGTTCAGCACCCGAGCCGAAAGGCGAGCCCCCGCCGGGGCGTCCATGACCCACTCCAGCCATCCTCCCGTCGGCGGCGACCTGCGCACCCGGCACACCGTCGTGGTCCCGACGAGCGTCGACATGGTCAGCCTCCTGGGCCCCGGTGACGAGCACCTCGGGATCCTCGAGCGCAGCTTCGACGCCGAGGTCCACGTCCGCGGCAACCGCATCACCCTGCACGGCCCGCCCGCCGAGGTCGCCCTCGCCGAGCGCCTGCTCGACGAGCTCGTGACGATCATCCGCACCGGCCAGGGCGTGACCGGCGAGACCGTCGAGCGCGTGGTGCAGATGCTGCGGGCCGAGACGACCGAGCGCCCGGCCGACGTGCTGTCGCTCGACATCCTCAGCAACCGCGGCCGCTCGATCCGCCCGAAGACGCTCAACCAGAAGCGGTACGTCGAGGCGATCGACCGGCACACCGTCACCTTCGGCATCGGCCCGGCCGGCACCGGCAAGACCTACCTGGCGATGGCGAAGGCCGTGCAGGCGCTGCAGTCGAAGGACGTCAACCGGATCATCCTCACCCGTCCCGCGGTCGAGGCCGGCGAGCGGCTCGGGTACCTCCCGGGCACGCTGAGCGAGAAGATCGACCCCTACCTGCGCCCGCTCTACGACGCGCTGCACGACATGATCGACCCCGAGACCATCCCCAAGCTGATGGCTGCCGGCACGATCGAGGTCGCCCCGCTGGCATACATGCGGGGACGTGCGCAGCCGCTCGACGCCCAGGTGCTCACTCCCGACGGATTCGTCGACATGGGATCGCTGGAGGTCGGTGACCTCGTGATCGGGCGGAACGGCATGCCCACTCCGGTGCTCGGCGTCTACCCCCAGGGCGAGAAGGACGTGTATCGGGTGGCGACGAGCGACGGAGCCTCCACCGTCGCGTGCGGTGAGCATCTGTGGACCGTGCAGACTCCGGACGATCGTCGCCGGGGCACGAGCCGCACCCTCGAGACGCAGGACATGGTCGACGGCCTTCGCCAGGGGCACGCTCACCGGTACGAGCTCCCCCTGCTCGACTTCGCCAATCTGCCCGGGAGGGCGGTTCCCGTCGACCCGTACGCACTGGGCCTCCTGCTCGGCGACGGGTGCATCACGACACGGACGACGCCGAGCTTCACCACGGCGGACCCCGAGCTGGCCAGGGCACTCGAGGCGGCACTGCCAGGTATCTCGCTGGTTGCGAAGGGTGAGTATGACTTCGTCCTCCGACATGACGACGGCGGTCGAGGTGGACTGCGTATCGCCAACCCGGTGACGACCGCACTGCGCGAGCTTGGACTCGCCGGCTGCACCTCTTCGACGAAGTTCGTCCCCGACGTCTACAAACTCAACGACGCGCGCACCCGCATCGAGCTGCTCCGGGGACTGCTGGACACCGACGGTGGGCCGGTCACCCAGGATGGTCGCACCTGCCGGATCCAGTACACGACCACGTCGGCTCGCCTCCGCGACGACGTCGTGTGGTTGGTGCGCTCACTCGGCGGTGTTGCCCACACCCGTACCCGGCCGACGTCCGGGCGCAGGCCGGGGCGGGCCAGAGGACGCGACGTCCACTACCGCCACGACTCGCACGTGCTGGACATCCGGCTGCCCGCCGGTTGGACGCCGTTTGGTCTGTCCAGGAAGTCGGCGAAGTACGACGCCACCGGTGGCGGCCGACCGATGAGGTTCATCGAGTCCATCGAGCCTGCCGGGCGCGCCGAGACGATGTGCATCCAGGTCGCCGCAGAGGACTCCCTCTACGTCACCGACGACTTCATCGTCACGCACAACACGCTCAACGACTCGTTCATCATCCTCGACGAGGCGCAGAACACCTCGCCGGAGCAGATGAAGATGTTCCTCCCCCGCCTCGGCTTCGGCTCCAAGATCGTCGTCACCGGCGACGTCACCCAGGTCGACCTGCCCAACGGCACGAAGTCGGGGCTCCGGGTCATCCAGGACATCCTCGACGAGGTCGACGACATCTCCTTCCAGCGTCTGACCGGTCAGGACGTCGTGCGGCACCGGCTCGTGGGCCGGATCGTGGCGGCGTACGACGAGTTCGACGCGCGCAGCAGCACGCTCCAGGCGGCGCCCGAGCCGCGCGGCGGCCGCGGCCCGCGCACCGACCGCCGGGACCGCCCGTGAGCGAGCCCGGCAGCCCTGACCACACGGCCCGAGAGACGGCCACCGACCAGGAGGACCCGCTGGTGAGCATCGAGGTGCTCGACGAGTCCGGACGCGACGTCGACGTCCGGCACCTGGCCCGGCTGGCCCGGTTCGTGATGGACCGGATGCGCGTGCACCCGATGGCCGAGCTGTGCATCAAGGCCGTCGACGAGGACACCATCGCCGAGCTCAACGAGCAGTGGATGGAGAAGGAGGGCCCGACCGACGTGCTCGCCTTCCCGATGGACGAGCTGCGGCCCGGTCTGGCCGGCGAGGAGCCGGAGGAGGGCGTGCTGGGCGACCTCGTGCTCTGCCCGGCCGTCGCCGAGCGCCAGGGCGAAACCGCCGGGCACGGCACCCTCGCCGAGATCGAGCTGCTCACCACCCACGGCGTGCTCCACCTGCTCGGCTACGACCACGCCGAGCCCGAGGAGCACCGCGAGATGTTCGGTCTCCAGGACGAGCTCCTGGCCGCCTGGCGCTCCGGGGGTCCGGCCGCGTGAGCGGCGGCCTGCTGACGTTCCTCGGCGCTGCGGCGCTGGTGCTGCTCGCGGGGCTGTTCACCGCTGTCGACGCCGCGCTCGGGTCGTTCTCGCGCGCCCGCGCGGCCGAGCTGGCCGAGGAGAACCGCGCCGGCGCCGCCCGCCTGGTGCGGCTCCTCGACGACCCGGCCCGGCACCTCAACACCGCGCTGCTGCTGCGGCTGCTCAGCGAGATCGCCGCGATCGTGCTGGTCGCCTTCGAGCTGGCCTCCGTGCTCGACGGCGTGGTCGCCCGGCTGACCGCGATCGGCATCATGCTGGTGGTGTCGTACGTCGCCATCGGCGTCGGCCCACGCACGCTCGGTCGCCAGCACTCCGAGTCGGTCGCCTGCCTGTCGGCCGGGCCGGTGATGGCCCTGACCACCGTCCTCGGCCCGGTGTCGCGCCTGCTCATCGCGCTCGGCAACGCGCTGACGCCCGGCAAGGGGTTCCGCGAGGGCCCGTTCGCGAGCGAGACCGAGCTGCGCGAGCTGGTCGACATCGCCGAGGCATCGGCGACGATCGAGTCCGGCGAGCGGAGGATGATCCAGTCGGTCTTCGAGCTCGGCGACACCACCGTGCGCGAGGTGATGGTGCCGCGCAACGACGTGGTCTACATCGAGCACTACAAGAACCTCCGCCAGGCGCTCAGCCTCTTCCTGCGCAGCGGCTTCTCCCGGGTGCCGGTCATCGGGGAGAACCTCGACGAGATTCGCGGCTTCCTCTACCTCAAGGACGTCGTACGCCGTGACTTCGAGTCGCCCGGCGCCGACCTGACCCAGCGGGTCGAGGCGGTCATGCGCCCGGTCGCCTGGGTGCCGGACTCCAAGGCGGTCGACGCCCAGCTGTCGGCCATGCAGGCCGACCGCCAGCACATCGCCGCCGTCGTCGACGAGTACGGCGGCACCGCCGGTCTGCTGACCATCGAGGACCTCCTGGAGGAGATCGTCGGCGAGATCACCGACGAGTACGACGAGGACGAGCTCGAGCCGCAGCACCTCGGCGAGGGGGAGTGGCGGGTGTCCTCGCGCTTCCCGATCGACGACCTCGACGAGCTGCTCGGGGTCGAGGTCGAGGACGAGGAGGTCGACAGCGTGGGCGGCCTGATGGCCAAGCACCTCGGCCGGGTCCCGATCCCCGGAGCCTCGGTCGAGGTGCACGGGCTGCGCTTCGAGGCCGAGGACCCCACCGGCCGACGCAACCGGATCGCCACCGTGAAGGTGCGCCCCGTGCACGTCCCCGACGACGACGGGTCCGACGAGGACGAGTAGCGCGCCGGCCCGGGGTCGGGCCTGGGAGTGCTGGCTAGGGTCGCCGCATGCGCGTGCCCGCCGTACCGTCCGCCGTCCTGCGTCGCGTCCCCGGGCTCCCGGGACTCCCGGGACGGGCCACCCCGGGCACGGTCCTCGAGCTCGACCTGGCCCACGGCCTGGTCACCGGGCCGCCGTCGAGCCCGATGGAGGCGCTGCGGCAGCGCAACGCCCCGTCGGTCCGCGCGCTGCGCGACGGCCTGCGCCGGGCGGCGTCCGACGACGACGTCCTCGGTGTGCTCGTGCACGTCGGCACGTGCCCCCTGAGCCTCCCGGAGGCCGACGAGGTCGCCGACCTGCTGGCCGACCTGGCGACCTCCAAGCCGGTGGCCGCCTGGTCGGAGACCTATGGCGAGCTCGGCAGCGGCATGGCCGGCTACCGCGTCGCCCTGGCCGCGCACGACGTGTGGGTCCAGCCGTCCGGTGCCGTGGGCCTGGTCGGCGTGCACGCCGCCATCACGCTGGTGCGCGGGGCTCTGGAGAAGGTCGGCCTGGAGCCGCAGTTCGCCCAGCGGCACGAGTTCAAGTCGGCCGCCGACCAGCTCGCCGCCCGCGAGGTCACCGACGCCAACCGGACGATGATCCAGCGGATCGCCGACTCGGTGCTCGACGACACCGTCGCCCGGGTCGCCGCCGCCCGCGGCCTCGCCGAGGACGACGTACGGGCCGCGGTCGCGCAGTCGCCGGTCTCCGCCCGCCGGGCGCACGAGCTCGGCCTGGTCGACCACGTCGGCTACCGCGACGAGGTCTACGCCTGGGCGCACGCCACCTGGACTCCCGAGGCCGCGCCCGCCTGGCGGCCCCGCTACGTCCAGCGGTACGCCGCCGACGACCCCGCCCGCCGCCGCGACGCCCTCGCCGGGCTGTCCGGCGCCTCCCGACGCCGGCCCTCGGTCGCCGTCGTCGACGTCGGCGGCCCGATCGTGCTCGGCCCCGGCCAGGGCCGCCAGGCCGGCGCCGACCGGGTCTGCGCCCGGCTGCGGGCGGTCGGACGCCAGGACGCCGTCAAGGCCGTGGTGCTCCGCGTCGACAGCCCGGGCGGGTCCTACGTCGCCAGCGACGCCATCCGCCGCGAGGTGCTGCGGCTGCGTGAGTCGGGCCGTCCCGTGGTCGCCTCGATGGGATCGGTCGCGGCCTCCGGCGGCTACTTCGTCGCGATGCCGGCCGACGAGGTCGTCGCCCAGCCGACGACGCTCACCGGGTCGATCGGCGTGCTCGCCGGCAAGGTCGTCGTGGCCGGGCTCCTCGACCGGGTCGGCGTGGTGCAGGAGTCGGTCGACGCCGGCGACCGCGCCGGGATGCTGTCGGGCACCCGCGCGTTCACCGACGAGGAGTGGCGCGTCCTCGACGACTGGCTCGACGAGGTCTACGACGACTTCACCCGCAAGGCCGCCCACGACCGCGCGATGCCCTGGGAGGAGCTCGAGCCGCACGCCCGCGGCCGGGTGTGGACCGGCGCCGACGCGCACCAGCGTGGTCTGGTCGACCACCTGGGCGGCTCGCGCCTGGCGCTGCGCCGGGCGGCGGAGCTCGCCGACCTCGACCCGGACGACGTGCACGTGCTCGGCACCTCGCCGCTCGACCTGCTCGCCCGGCTCAAGCCGGCCGAGTCCAGCGAGTCGCCGGCGGCTGCGGCCGCCGTACCGCTGCTGGACACCGGGCTCGTGGGCGCGGGTCCGGAGGCGCTGCTCCACCGGGCCGCCGCCGCGCTCGGCGTCGCCGTGCCGCACGGCGTGCTGTCGCTGCCGTGGGGGATCACGGTGCGCTGACGGTCGGCCCCGGGGCTCTGACCACCACGCCCTAGGCTCGGTCCCATGGACCTGAGCAGCGAGGACGCCAAGCTCGTCACCCTGGCCCGCGCCACCCGCGCCCGCACCCGTGCCGCGCAGGGCGCTGCGGTGCGCGACGAGAACGCCCGCACGTACGCCGCCGCCACGGTCGACCTGCCCCACCTGCAGGTGTCCGCGCTCGGCGTGTGCATCGCGATGGCCGTCTCCTCCGGGTCCACCGGCCTCCAGGCCGCCGTCGTGCTCGGGGAGGACGGCGAGGTGGCCGAGACCGACCTCGCCGCGCTGCGCGACTTCGCCGGCACGGGCGTCACGGTGCACGTGGGCGACCCGCGCGGCGCGGTGAGCAGCAGTCTCGAGAGCTGATCGGTGCGTCGGTCGCACAGACGGTAAAGACTCGACGAGGCGGTCCAGACCACCACCCCCGGGGTGTGGTCGCCCTCCTAGCGTGACTCCCCACGTACGTCGGTCCACGTTCTCGGAGGTAGTCCCATGCGTCGTCCCACCCTGCCGCGCATCAGCAGCGGCCGGCTCGCCCTCGTCGTCAGCACGCTCGCGCTGCTCGTCGTCACCGGCGCGCCCAGCGAGGCCGCCAAGCTCATCAACGGCAAGAACCTGAAGAACAACAGCGTCACCGGGAAGAAGATCAAGAACGGCTCGCTCACGGGTGCCGACCTGAAGAACAACAGCGTCTCCGGCGGCGACCTCAAGAACGGCAGCGTCTCCGGCGCCGACCTCAAGAACGGCAGCGTGAGCGGCGCCGACGTCAAGGACGGGTCGCTGACCGGTGCCGACCTCGCCGCCGACTCGGTGAGCGGTGCCCAGGTCGACGAGTCGAGCCTTCAGGGCCTCCTCGGCGACGGTGACGTCGCGGTGTTCGGCTCCTCCGACCTCGGTGAGGTCAACGACTTCACGGCCAACTCGTTCACCTCGGTCCTGGAGCTGTCGATGACGGCGCCGTCCGACGGATTCGTCCTGGTCACCGGATCGATCAGCGCCGAGGACGACACCTCGCTCGTCGGCCCGGGCTGGCTCAACTACCGGGTGTCGCTGGACGGTGCGTCGCCGTCGTTCGAGTACAACCACGAGCTGGCCTACGAGGAGATGAGTCCCTCTGGTGGCGCGGTGGCGGCCTCCGGCGCGGTGTCGTTCGTGTTCCCGGTGAGCGCCGGTGCCCACACCTTCGACCTGGAGGCGATGGAGGTCGGTGCCGGCAGCTACCTCTTCGGACGCACGCTCACGGCGATCTTCACGCCCTCCGGCGATGTCACGGTCCTGCGGCCGGCGGCACGGTCGCCGCAGGGTCAGCAGCGCTGAACCACGGCCGGGCGGCCCTCCGCCGCCCGGCTGTGGGCGACCTCACCGGCACGACGCGCCCCGGGAACCACCCGAAACGCGCGCGACACCGACCGGGAGTAACCTCCGAGCGGTGATCGAGCCCCGCACCACAGCCGAGCACGACGCGGCGGTCGCCCGCCTGCGGGCGTCGTACGCCGCCATCCCCGCCGGGGAGCCCGTCCGGCTCGCCAAGCGCACCACCAACCTGTTCCGGCCGCGTGCGGAGACGCTCACGCCGGGCCTCGACGTCACCGGCCTCGACGGCGTGCTGTCGGTCGACCCGGAGACCCGCACCGCGGTCGTGCAGGGGATGTGCACCTACGAGGACCTCGTCGACGCGACCCTGCCGCACGGAATGGTCCCGATGGTCGTCCCGCAGCTGCGCACCATCACCCTCGGCGGCGCGGTCACCGGCCTCGGCATCGAGTCGACCAGCTTTCGCAACGGTCTGCCGCACGAGTCGGTGCGCGAGATGGACGTGTTCACCGGCGCCGGCGAGGTCGTCACGTGCCGCCCCGGTGACGACCTGTTCGACACGTTCCCCAACTCCTACGGGTCGCTCGGCTACGCCACCCGGCTGGTCATCGAGCTCGAGCCGGTGCCGGCGTACGTCGCCCTGCGCCACGTCCGCTTCGACGACGCCGGACTGCTCGCCAAGACGATCACCGAGGTCACCGAGACCCGCGAGTACGACGGCGAGCGCGTCGACGGGCTCGACGGGGTGGCCTTCGAGCCGGGGGAGTACTACCTGACCCTCGCCCGCTGGACCGACTCGACGGGCGAGGCCTCGCCCTCGGACTACGTCGGCCAGCAGGTCTACTTCCGGTCGCTGCAGGAGCGCGAGCGCGACCTGCTGACCATGTACGACTACCTGTGGCGCTGGGACACCGACTGGTTCTGGTGCTCCGGCGCGTTCGGCGCGCAGAACCCCCGCATCCGCCGGTTCTGGCCGCGCTCCAAGCGCCGCTCCGACGTCTACATGAAGCTCCTCGGCCTCGACCGCCGGTTCTCGATCGCCGACCGGCTCGACCAGCGTGCCGGCCGCCCGCTGCGCGAGCGGGTCGTGCAGGACATCGAGGTGCCCGTCGAGCGGGTGCCCGACTTCCTCGAGTGGTTCGACGCCGAGGTCGGCATGCGCCCGGTCTGGCTGTGCCCGCTCGTCTCCCGCGGCACGTCCGGCGGAGCCAGCTGGCCGACGTACCCCCTCGAGCCGGGCGAGGTCTACGTCAACGCCGGCTTCTGGGGCACCGTCCACGTCGGCCCCGAGCGGGTCGACGCCCCGATGAACCGCGCCATCGAGCAGCGCGTCCACGAGCTCGGCGGCCACAAGTCGCTCTACTCCGAGGCGTTCTACGACCGCGAGACCTTCGACCGCCTGTACGACGGCCCGCACCTGGCGCGGGTCAAGGCGACGTACGACCCCGACGACCGGCTCTCCTCGTTGTACGACAAGACCGTCCGCAACGCCTGAGACTCCCTCCCGCACGACGCACACCACCCACCCACCCACCCACCCACCACCCAGCACGAGCAGCATCGAGGTACTCCATGCCCACCCTCAAGATCGCCGACGTCGTCGCCGACCTCATGCGCGACGGGATGCCGTTGCACTTCTCCGCCTACGACGGCTCCTCCGCCGGGCCCGCAGATTCCGAGATCCGCCTCGAGCTGGTCAACCAGCGCGGTCTCGCCTACCTGATGACCGCGCCGGGCGACCTCGGTCTGGCCCGCGCCTACACCGCCGGCGACCTGGTCGCCCACGGCGTGCACCCGGGCAACCCCTACCCGGCGATGCAGTTCATGAAGGACCACACCAAGTTCCGCACCCCGAGCCCGGCCGAGCTGGTCGGCATCGTGCGCGGGCTCGGCCTGTCGAACCTGAAGCCGCCGCCGCCTCCGCCGCAGGAGCACCTGCCGCGCTGGCGCCGGGTGATGGAGGGCGTGCGGCACTCGCTGACCCGCGACGCCGAGGCCATCCACCACCACTACGACGTCTCGAACCGCTTCTACGAGATGGTGCTGGGCCCCTCAATGGCCTACACCTGCGCGGTCTTCCCGACCGAGGACGCCACCCTGGAGCAGGCGCAGTTCGAGAAGCACGACCTGGTTGCCCGCAAGCTCGGCCTCCAGCCCGGCATGCGTCTGCTCGACGTCGGCTGCGGCTGGGGCGGCATGGTCCGCCACGCCGCCCGGGAGTACGGCGTGAAGGCGCTCGGCGTGACGTTGTCGCGCGAGCAGGCGTCGTGGGCCAAGGAGGCCATCGACCGCGAGGGCCTCGGTGACCTCGCCGAGGTGCGCCACCTCGACTACCGCGACGTCCTCGAGGAGGACTTCGACGCGGTCAGCTCGATCGGCCTGCTGGAGCACATCGGCATCAAGAACTACCCGTCGTACTTCTCGTTCCTGCGCGGCAAGCTCAAGGACGAGGGACGCATCCTCAACCACTGCATCACCCGCCACCACAACAAGAACACCGCCACCGGCGCGTTCATCGACCGCTACGTGTTCCCTGACGGCGAGCTCACCGGCTCCGGCACGATCATCACGGCCGCGCAGGACGCCGGTCTGGAGGTCATGCACGAGGAGAACCTGCGACTGCACTACGCCAAGACCCTCCAGGGCTGGTGCGAGAACCTCGTCGAGAACTGGGACGAGGCCGTCGCCGATGTCGGCGAGGGCACCGCACGCGTCTGGGGCCTCTACATGGCCAGCTCGCAGATCGCGTTCGAGCGCAACGAGATCCAGCTGCACCAGGTGCTGGGCGTGCGCACGGGCGAGGAGGGCAACGACGGGTTCGCGCTGCGCCCGACCTGGTGACGGCAGTCGGCTCGTCGAGCACGTCGGCGCCTAGAGTGACCCGGTGAGCAGACGCGCCGAGACCTACGCCGTGGAGGTGCTCGAGCGGACCCCGCTCAGCGACCACCTGGTGCGCCTCGTCGTCGGCGGCCCCGGGCTGGCCGGCTTCGCCTCGACCGGGATCCCCGACGAGTGGGTCGGCCTGGTGGTGCCGGGTCAGTTCCAGAGCCGCTACTACACGGTGCGGGCGCTGCAGCCGGACCGGCTCGTGCTCGACGTCGTCGTGCACGACACCGGGCTGGTCACCGAGTGGGCCGCCGGCGACGTGGCGGGCGAGACGGTCACGATCACCGAGCCGAAGGGCTCCTTCGACGTGCCCACCGACGCCGCCTGGCTGATGCTCGTCGGCGACCTCACCGCGATGCCCGCCATCGCGCGGGTGACCGAGAGCGTCGACCTGCCGACGTACGTGTGGGCCGAGGTGCCCGACCCGCTGCCCGACTACCTCACCGAGCGCGACGGCCTCGACGTCACCTGGCTCGACGCCCCCGGCGACGGCGAGTCCCGGCTCGCCGAGGTCGTCGAGGGCATCGACTGGCCCGAGGGTGACGGCTACTTCTGGATGGCGGGGGAGTCCGCGCAGATGCGGGCGATCCGCAAGCACCTGATGCGTGAGCGGCGGATGCCGGCGACGGCGTACGACGTGATGGGCTACTGGCGCTCGGCCCGTCGCCGGCCCCGCGCCGTCGACCCCGGCCCGATCTACCGGGCCGGCAAGGCGGCGGGGAAGTCCGACGAGGAGATCTGGGCCGACTACGACCAGGCGCGGGAGGCGACCGATGGCTGACCAGCGTGAGCCCGACGGGCTGGATGACGAGGACGTGGAGGAGGACGTGGAGCTCGACGAGGACGAGCTGGACCTCGACGACGAGGACGCACCCGAGGGGTTCGGCGCCCTGCCGGCACCCGCGGCCGCGCCGGTGCGCGACTGGTCCGACCACCGCAGCGGCTTCGTGTCGCTGGTCGGGCGTCCCAACGCGGGCAAGTCGACGCTGACCAACGCGCTCGTCGGCACCAAGATCGTCATCACCAGCGACAAGCCGCAGACGACCCGGTCGGCGGTGCGCGGCATCGTCCACCGCGACGACGCCCAGCTGGTGCTGGTCGACACCCCCGGCCTGCACCGCCCGCGCACGCTGCTCGGCGAGCGGCTCAACGACCTCGTGCACACCACGTGGGCCGAGGTGGACGCCGTCGCGGTGTGCTTCCCCAGCGACCAGAAGATCGGTCCGGGTGACCGGTTCCTGGTCACCGAGCTGGCCAAGGTGCGGCGTACGCCCAAGGTGGCCGTGGCCACCAAGACCGACCTGGTCGCGCCCGAGCGGCTCGGCGAGCACCTGCTGGAGATCGCCGCGCTCGGAGCCGAGCTCGGCATCGACTGGCAGGAGGTGGTGCCGGTCTCGGCGAAGTCCGGGCACCAGGTCTCCCTGCTGGCAGACCTCCTCGTCGGCCTGCTGCCCGAGGGACCGCCGCTCTACCCGGACGGCGACCTCACCGACGCGCCCGAGGAGGTGCTCGTCGCCGACCTGGTGCGCGAGGCCGCCCTGGACGGCGTCCGCGACGAGCTGCCGCACTCCATCGCCGTGGTCGTGGAGGAGATGGGCCTGCGTGAGGGCCGACCCGCCGACAAGCCGCTGCTCGACGTCCACGCCAGCCTGTACGTCGAGCGCGACAGCCAGAAGGGCATCGTCATCGGCCACCGCGGCAGCCGCCTGCGCGACGTCGGCAGGAAGGCCCGCCTGCAGATCCAGGCCCTTCTCGGCACGCCGGTCCACCTCGACCTGCGCGTGAAGGTCGCCAAGGACTGGCAGCGCGACCCCAAGCAGCTCGGCCGGCTCGGCTTCTAGCCAGGCTCTACCCGGCCCCTGGATCGACCCGGCGCACATGTGCGCCGGGTCGACGCCCACCCGGCGCACGTTTGCGCCGGGTCGATGTCGAGTCAGTCGGGGAGCCAGCAGCGGACGAAGGTCTGCCCGGCGCGCCACTGCTGCTTGTCGGGGCCCTCGAAACCCCACTCGTAGTCGAGCGGGTCGTCGGCGCGGGACTCCGCGAGCGAGCGGCAGGGCTCCTCGGCCGCGTCGGCCACCGCGCCCTGGCCGGGGTAGTCGCCGGGCTCGAGCTCGACGACCGAGACCGCGCGCCACGAGTGGTCGTCGCGGCACGGCACCCGGCTGAACCCGTCGGCGTCGGGCGCGGCGGTGCCGCACATGCCGAGGCGGTCGCGGCCGGCCTGGTCGGCCAGGACGTCGCGCAGCGAGCCCTTGACCGACGCCAGGCCGTCGGCTCCCTCGGTCGCGACGACGTCGCAGCGGTACCAGTCGGCGCCCGCGTCGGACTCCTCCAGCGTCGGCGTGAACCACACCGCGCGCAGCACGGAGAGCCGCAGCTGCTCCGTGGTCGCTCCGACGGCGTCGCGCAGCCGGTCGGTGCAGGTCTCGGCGACGGCGTCCTGCACCCGGTCGGAGTCGACGGCGAGGAGGTGCCCCTCGACGAGGTTGTCGATCCTGCCCACCCGGAAGGTCTGGCTGGTGTGGGCACGATTGCACCGCACCGTCTCCTGGTCGTCCGCCACGGGCGCGACGACCTCGTCGTAGGTGAGGTCGTAGCAGGCGTCGGCCTCGGGCCGCGGCACGGGCTCGGCGGTCGGCGGTGGCGTCGGCGTGGCCGTCTCGGTCGGGGTGGCGCTGGTCGTCGGCGCGGCCTCCGGCTCGCCGCTCGCGGAGCAGCCGGCCAGGACCGCCAGGGCGGCGAGCACGAGCGCGACGACGTACGGCGCGGTGCGGCCGGGCCTCACTCGGTGGTCCTCGCCCAGCAGATCGAGCGGCGGTTGCCGGCGTCCCACTCGGCCTGCCCGAACCAGGTGAACCCGAACTGGTAGTCGTCGGGGTAGTTGAGCCAGGCGCCGACCGAGTCGGAGCAGTAGTCCTGGGTGCGGGTCTGCACGAGCTGGTCTCCCGGGTAGTCCTCGTCGGGCTCACCGAGCTTGATGGTGGTGACCGCGCGCCAGTCGTGCCGGCGCGAGCAGGGCACCTTCGTGCCGGTGTCGACGTCGTTGCCGGTCGCGCAGACCATCCAGCGGTCGGCCGGCCTGCCGGCGAGCAGACCCCGGGCGGTCGCAGGGAGACGGACGAGACGCTCGGAGGTCGCCCCGCCGCCGACCACGTCGCAGCGGTACCAGCGGGCGCCGTCGTCCCACGCCTTCTGCGAGGGCAGGAAGTAGGCCCAGCCGAGGACGCTGCGCATCACCGTGCTCTCGTCGCCGACGAGGTAGCCGCGCAGGGCGTCACCGCACGCGCCGTACCCGTACGACGCGACGTCCTGCGAGCCGTAGCCCGCCGCGGCCACCTCGTCGGGCAGGTCCTCGACCAGGAAGGTCTGCGCGTTGTGCGCGCCGTCGCAGGCCACCGTGCGGGTGGCGTTGGTCGGTGCCGCGACGTCGGCGGGCGTCAGCCGTCGGCAGGCACCGTCGGCCGGTGCGGCGACGGAGTCGACCTGCTCCCGGTCGACCGGTCCGCCGGCGGGCTCGCTCTTGTCGTCGCACGCGGCCAGACCCAGGGCGAGGACCACGACCGCGAGTAGCCCGACGACCCGACGCACCCGCGACCTCCTCGACCTGTGACGACCTGTGACGACCTGTGTGACGACCTGACGGGCGGGCCGGACACCGCCAGCGGCGCACCGGCCGACCCCGACCGGCGATCGTACCGGCGGGCTCCGAACGCCCCCTCATCCCGCGTGCGCGTCAGCCGGCCACCAGGGCGGCCAGCGTCCCGCCCAGCTCGTACGCCGCCGCGCGCTCGTCGTCCTCGACGTCGCCGAGCACCTCGAGCACCTCGGCCGCCTGCCGCCAGGGGAGTGCGCCGGTGATCGACAGCACCGAGCGCACCGCGCCGGTGGTGTCGTAACGGCCGTGCACCCACAGCCCGAACGGTTTCTTGCCGCCGCCGGCGCCGGACGCCGACCCGTCCTCGGCCAGCGAGCCCCCGACCTGGAGGAAGAGCGAGTCGAAGAAGTGCTTGAGCGCGCCACTCATGTAGCCGAAGTTGGCCGTGGTGCCGATCAGGTAGCCGTCGGCGCCGAGCACGTCGTCGACGGTCGCCTCCAGGGCGGGCCGCACCAGCACGTCGACACCGGAGATCGCCTCGTCGCGGGTGCCGGCGAGCACGGCCTCGGTGAGCGTCTCGACGCTGGGGGTGGGCGAGTGGTGGACGACGAGCAGGACGGGCACGTCCTCACCGTAGACATGGCGTCAGTGTCGGGCGAGCACGACGCTCCACCGGTCACCCGCGTGGTGCACCTGCTCGAGCAGCTGCAGGCCGGCGGCCTCGGCGGCCGCGCGGGCGTCGTCGACCCCGACCACGGCCCAGCGGAACGCGCTCGAGGTGAGCCCGCCCCCGGTGAGCCGGGCCCAGCCGGAGCGCGAGACGACGCCGGGTGGGGCGACCTCGACGACCACCCGGCCGTCGGGGCGGACCAGGCGGGCGGCCCGGGCGAGCAGCCGCACCGGGTCGCCGCCGATCCCGACGTTGCCGTCGGCGAGCAGCGCGGCGTCCCACCGGCCCTCGCCGGGCAGGCTGGCGAACAGGTCGCGGCGTACGGCGGAGCAGCCGCGCGCCCGGGTGCGCTGCACCGACTCGGCGACCACGTCGACGCCGAGCGCGGTGCGCCCCTGCGCCGTCAGCGCCTCGGTGAGCCGTCCCGGGCCGCAGCCGAGGTCGACGGTGGGACCGGTGCAGGCCGCGACCATGGCGTGGTCGACGGCGTCGGCGGTGCGGGTCCAGTCGTCGGTCCGCAGCGGGCGGGGCGCCTCGGCCAGGCCGACGACGGTGGTCGGCACGCCGCACAGGGCTGCCGAGAAGACGTCACGGAAGGGGGCGCTCGAGCGAGGCGACGGCGGCGGCGCAGCCTCCGACGGGCGCCACACGGGGAGTGGCGGGTCGCCCAGACCCTGCGTCATCGACTCGTCCTTCCGTTCGACACCCGAGAGCCGCGTCCGGTGGACGGGCCGGCGGCAGCGCGCTGGGGGTGGCGTACCGCGACCACACGACGGTAGGCACGGGGGACCCCGGCGGCCTCACCCCTCGGAGCAGACCGTCACGGTGTCGTCGACCACCCGGACCGCGAGCACGGCGACGTCGTCGCGCAGCGGCGGCGCGAGCAGGGCGTCGAGGAGGTTCTCGACCATCGCGGCCAGGGGAAGCGCGCCGAGCGCTCCCGCGGCCTCCAGGAGTCGCGCGGCACCGACGGAGAGGTCCTCGTCGCGTCGCTCGACCAGTCCGTCGGTGTAGAGCAGGATCGTGTCGCCGGGGTGGAGCACCGCTTCGTGGTCGGTCCGCAGCGACCCCGGCAGGACCCCCACCATGAGGTCGCCGTCGTCGGCGCCGAGCAGCTCGGCGGGGCAGTCACCCGCGCGCACCAGCACCGGCGGCGGATGACCGGCGTTCGACCACCGCAGCAGCCGGGAGCCCGGCACGACATGGCCGTCGTCGTCCTGGACCGATCCTGCGGGCTCGACCCGCAGGAGCAGCAGCGAGGCCATCGTGGCGATGCCGAGGTCGGGCAGCGCGCGGTCGAGGCTGCCGACGTCGACCGACGGCTTGTCGTCGGCGGCCCAGGTGAGTGCGCGCAGGGTGCTGCGCAGCAGACCCATGTCGGCGGCAGCCTCGATGTCGTGCCCGACGACGTCACCGATGACGAGCGCCGTGGCCCCGCTGCGCAGCGAGATGGCGTCGTACCAGTCGCCGCCCACCTGCTCGCGCTCGAACGCCGGTCGGTACGCCGCCGCCAGGGCCGTGCCGGGCACGTCCGGGAGGGCGGTGAGCATGGCGCGCTGGAGCGTGGTGGCGACCTGGTCGCGCTGGTGGATCAGCACGGCCCGGCCGAGCGCCTGGCCGGTGTAGGAGGTGAACGCCTGGAGGGTGATCCGGTCGTCGGCGCCGAGCTCGCGGGGCTCGGGCCACAGCAGCACCAGCGTGCCGAAGCGGACGCCGCCGTGGCTCACCGGGATGCAGGCCCGGGCTCCGTCGGGGTCGCGCACGGGTCCGCGGGCCAGCCACTCGGTGCCGAAGATCGCGTCCTGGGTGTCGCGGTCGCGGTAGAACGCCGCCGAGCCCGCGGTGAAGGCGGCGCCGATCGGGTTGGTGTCGTCGTTCGGGACTCCGGAGTTGGCGCGGGCGCCGTGCCAGCCGGTGCCGTCGTCGAGGTATTCGAGGGTCGTGACGGCGGACGCGTCGACGCCCTCCTCGACCCGGTCGAGGTCGTCGCGCAGCCAGATCCCGGTGCGCAGGCAGCCGAGCTGCTGGGTGCCGACCTGCTCGACGGCCTCGGCGACCTCCAGCAGGGTGCGGGTCGTGGAGAGTCGCTCGCTCAGCGCGAGCAGCGCCTCCGAGCGGCGGCGCAGGTGCTCGGCCTGCTCGGCGCGCTCCAGGCCGATCCGGCGCAGCTCGCGCTGGGCGATCTCGGCCGAGCAGGACGCCGCGAGGTCCGAGAGCGCCTCGATGTCCTCGTCGGACCAGCGCCGGGGCTCCCCGTCGATCGCGCAGAGCGAGCCGACGACGGTGCCGGTGTGGTCGGTGAGCGGCCAGCCGGCGTACGCGACGACGCCGAGGTCGGGGATCGCGAGGTTGGTGCGCAGGCGCGCCTCCTCGCGGGCGTCACTCACGATGAGCGGCCGGCGGTCGGCGACGACGTACTGGCAGAACGAGTGGGTCAGCGGGGTCTCGCGGGTCGAAGCCCAGGGCTCCACCTCCAGGCCCTCGGCCCCGATGAAGACCTGGCGGTCGGTCTCCACCATCGAGACCAGGGCGACCGGCGCGTGCAGCGTCCGTCGCACCATCCGGGCGTAGCGGTCGAAGGAGGGGTCACCCGGCAGCGACATCGTCGTGACGACCTTCCTGTGACCCCATGGACCACGCCGTCCCGCGCGTGGTGGCGCCGTCGCGGCGCTGGTACCAGTGTGGGGCCGAAGACGCAGGTCAGGGCGAACTCTCAGGAACAATTTCGACGCCACACCCCGAGGGAGGGGCGAGGCCCGCCCGGCAGGCCGGGTGGCCGCGACCCGGACGGTTGTCGGTGCGGTCGCCGGCGAGGCGCTATGGTGGACGTCGTCATGGACAGTGCACGCCTCCTCCTTCGCTGCCGCAGCGAGGTCTGACCCGCCGACCTCCTCGCTGCGGAGTGCGCTGTGCGCCGGCGACACCGCTTCCGGGCCTCCTCGTGATGACAGCCGAGGGCCCGAACCCCAGCCAGGAGAGACCATGACCGAGCAGCAGCCCCAGACCGTCACCGGCAACCCCGTCGCCAACCCGCAGCAGTCCTCCGGGATGCCGGCGGGGCGCTACCAGCCCTTCGTGCCCGTCGTGCTCGCCGACCGCACGTGGCCCGACCAGCACATGACGACGGCGCCGCGCTGGTGCGCCGTCGACCTGCGCGACGGCAACCAGGCGCTCATCGACCCGATGTCGCCGGCACGCAAGCGCACGATGTTCGAGCTGCTGGTGAAGATGGGCTACAAGGAGATCGAGGTCGGGTTCCCGAGCGCGAGCCAGACCGACTTCGACTTCGTGCGCGAGCTCATCGAGGACGGCCTGATCCCCGACGACGTGGTGATCCAGGTGCTGACCCAGGCCCGCGAGGAGCTCATCGAGCGCACCTTCGAGGCGATCAAGGGCGCCAAGCAGGCGATCGTGCACCTGTACAACTCCACCTCCACGCTGCAGCGCCGGGTCGTCTTCGGCCTGGACATGGACGGCATCCAGGACATCGCGGTGCAGGGCGCACGGCTGTGCAAGAAGTACGAGGAGACCGTGCCGGAGACGGCCGTCTACTACGAGTACAGCCCGGAGTCCTACACCGGCACCGAGCTGGAGTTCGCGGTCCGGGTGAGCAACGCCGTGCTCGACGTGTTCGAGCCGACGGCCGAGAAGCCGGTCATCATCAACCTGCCCGCCACCGTCGAGATGGCGACGCCCAACGTCTACGCCGACTCGATCGAGTGGATGAACCGCCACCTGGCCCACCGCGAGCACGTCGTGCTGTCACTGCACCCGCACAACGACCGCGGCACCGCGGTCGCCGCGGCCGAGCTGGGCTACCTGGCCGGTGCCGACCGCATCGAGGGCTGCCTGTTCGGCAACGGCGAGCGCACCGGCAACGTCTGCCTGGTGACGCTGGGCCTGAACCTCTTCACCCACGGCATCGACCCGCAGATCGACTTCAGCGACATCGACGAGATCCGCCGCACGGTCGAGTACTGCAACCAGCTGCCGGTCCACGAGCGCCACCCGTACGGCGGCGACCTCGTCTACACCGCCTTCTCCGGCTCCCACCAGGACGCCATCAAGAAGGGCTTCGAGGCGCTGGAGCGCGACGCCGCGGCCGCGGGCGTCCGGGTCGACGACCACCCGTGGGAGGTGCCGTACCTGCCGATCGACCCCAAGGACGTCGGTCGCAGCTACGAGGCCGTCATCCGCGTGAACAGCCAGTCCGGCAAGGGTGGCGTCGCCTACATCCTCAAGACCGACCACAAGCTGGACCTGCCGCGCCGCGCGCAGATCGAGTTCAGCCGGGTCATCCAGCAGCGCACCGACTCCGAGGGCGGCGAGGTGACGCCGGAGGAGATCTGGTCGATCTTCCGCTCCGAGTACCTCGACCGCGAGGCGCCGCTGCGCCTGGACGGCGCCGAGACCTCCTCGCGCTCCGGCGAGAAGGACGGCATCGAGGTCGAGGTGAGCGTCGACGGCGAGCAGCGCACGCTGAGCGGCACCGGCAACGGCCCGCTGTCGGCGTTCTGCGACGCCATCAACGGTCTGCCGCACGACTTCGACGTGCGGATCCTCGACTACGCCGAGCACGCGCTCACGGCGGGCGGCGACTCCTACGCCGCGGCGTACGTCGAGTGCTCCGTCGGCGACCGTGTCGTCTGGGGCGTCGGCGTCGACCCGAACATCGTGACGGCGTCGCTGCAGGCCGTCGTCAGCGCGGTCAACCGCGCGGCTCGCTCACACGCCTGAGCGGGCCTCGGTGCCGGTCGTCCGGTCCGCGTGACGCGGGCCGGACGACGCCCGGTCCTCCTCGGCACGACGCTCGGGGATCGTGGACGCCGGCTCGCGAGGGGCCTGGCTCCGCGGGGGAGCTGGCGTCTCGGCCCTCGGCAGCCAGACGCGGAAGACCGTGCCGGCGCCCACCTCGGACTCCAGCTCGATGCGACCGTCGTGCGCGTCGACGATCGAGGCCACGATCGGCAGGCCCAGCCCCGTGCCGGGGATGGCCAGGGTCTGGGCCCGCTCGGTCCGGTAGAAGCGCTGGAAGACGGCCTCGACGTCGTCGGCCGGGATGCCGATGCCGGTGTCGCGCACGGTGACCACGGCGTAGGGGCCGTCCTGGCTGATGTCGACGAAGACGCTGCCCCCGTCGGGGGTGAACTTGACGGCGTTGCTGACGAGGTTGACCACGACGCGGTCGAGCTGACCGCGGTCGCCGAGCACGGTGCAGGGCTGCTCGCCCGGCTCGAACGTCACCAGCAGCTCGCGGTCGGCGAGCTGGCCGCGCAGGGAGTCCTCGGCCACAGCGAGGGTCCCGCGCAGGTCGATGGTGTCGCGCTGGGTGATCTGACCGTGCGACTCGAAGCCGCTGAGCAGCAGCAGGTCGTTGCAGATCGCGACGAGCCGCTCGCCGTTGCGCTGGATGCTGCCGAGCATGTTGACCTGCTCGGGCAGGGCGTCGACGACCGAGCCGTCGGTGAGCATCTCGGCGTAGCCCAGGATGCTGGTGACGGGGGTGCGCAGCTCGTGCGAGACCGTCGAGACGAACTCGTCCTTGGCGTTGTCGAGCGCACGCAGACGCTCCAGCGCGGTGCGCTCCTTCTCCAGCGCGGAGACCAGCGCCTCCTGGCCGTGGCGCTGCTCGGTGACGTCGCGACCCACCACGAGGAAGCCGACCCGCTCGGTGACGCCGTCGTCGGTCATCGACAGCGACATCGACACGATGAGCTCGGTGCCGCGCTTGGTGCGCCAGGTCCAGTCGCGGGTGCGGGACTCCTCCCGGTCGCCGATCGAGCCAATGAGCGACACCCAGCCGTCGTGCTCGCCGGTCGCGCCGGTGCGGTCGGCGAGCTGTTCGGGGTCGAGCAGGGTGACGAACGGCCGGCCGAGCATCTCGCTCGTCTCGTAGCCGAGCATCTGCGAGGCGCCGGTGTTGAAGACGGTCACCAGGCCGGTCGTGTCGACGCCGATCAGAGCGGTCGCGATCGACGCCTGCATGAGGTGCGCCATCATGCCGGTGCTGCTGCGCTCGGCCGTGACGTCGATGCCGGTGAGCACGGCGTACGCCGGGAAGCCGTGGTCGTCGCGGACCACGTTGTAGCTCCACACCAGGCGCAGGTGGTCGCCGGCCGCGGTCGTGGCGCTGGCCTCGCGCACCATCGGCTGGCCGTCGCGGTTGGGCCAGAGGAACATCGCCTCGGTCTCGCTGCGCGACAGTGCCGACAGCGTGGTGTCCCACAGGAGGCGGCCGATGAGGTCGTGCTCGCCGAAACCGGTGATGTCCTCGGTGGCCGCGTTGATTCGCACGACGCGGCCGTCGCCGTCGCAGACCAGGATCACGCAGGCGGTCGTGTCGAGCGTGGCGTCGTTGAGCTTGTGCGCCTCCTCCAGGCGGCGGCGTGCCGCGTGCTCCTGGGAGACGTCGATGAGGTGTGCCGCCCACTGGCCGGAACCCTCGTCGATGCGGGCGAGTGCCGTGCGCAGGCGGACCTCGGGATGCTCCACCACGGACGCACCGCCCTGCCAGGAGGCATCGGAGTCGTGGCGGAGCCGGTGCAGGGCCTGTCCGGCGTCGTGCAGGTCGAGGAGGTCGTCGAGCCGTCGGCTGCACACCTCGGGGAAGGTGAGGCGCAGGACCTGCAGTGCCTCGTCGTTGGCATCGGTGACCAGGAGGGCGCCGCCGGGCTCCTCGGTCAGCAGCAGCATGCCCACGGGCGCGGCGCTGAAGCTGCGGCGGAAGCGCTCCTCGTCGACCACCAGGCTGGTCATCAGCTCGCGCCGCGAGCTGATCGCCGCCGCGAGCGGCAGCGCGACGACCGTGGCGCTCAGCAGGTAGGCCATGGTGACCAGGCCCTGTGCGTCGGTGTCGAGCACCTCGCCGGAGGTGGCCGCGAGCGGTCCCATCTCCTGCGACGTCGCGTAGGTGACGACGACCGCGAACGCGGCGAGCTGTGCGACGACGACGGGAAAGCCCGCCACGAGTGCCCCGGTGACCAGCAGCGCCACCGGCAGGAAGTCCAGCGGTGCGGCGGCGTCGCCGACGAAGACCCACCACGTCGCCGCGACGAGGGCGCTCGCCTGGAGCAGGCCGAGCCAGACCCGCGACTCCGTCACCGGGCGGGCGGGATCCTTGAGCACCAGGCGGTCGGCGGTGAGCACGACGGCGCCGAGCAGCATCGCGGCGTTGGCGTGCTCCACGAACATCTGCAGCGCGAAGCCCGGACCGGCGACGAAGTCGGGACGCACCAGGGTCTCCACGCCACCGGCGAGGAGCCCGACCACGAAGGCGGCGACGGTCAGCCGGGCCAGGGACACCAGGCTGTCGAGCACGGCCAGGCGGCGGCCGGCCAACGTGATGATGAGGGCCCCCGCAGACGCCTCGACGGCGTGCAGCGAGGCCGGGGGCAGGCTCTCGGCGAGGGTGAGGTCGGAGCCCAGCGCCACCGGCACCCCGGACAGCGCGACGGCGGGCACCAGCCAGAGCCAGTCACGGAGCCGGGATCGTGCGAGCAGGCCCATCGAGACACCGACGCTGGACCACCAGATCGCCATCGAGCCGACGTCCCAGAGCACCCGCACCAGCGACAGGTCGATCGCCACGACGGCAGCGAGCAGCAGCACCTGGGCGGGCAGGCGGAGACCGGGAGAGTGTCGGGGGGAGGACATCGCTCCCTCAGTCTGCCTGGTCGGACGCCCGAGCGGGGCGAATCGGGGTGGCCCGAGGGCCGGGTGGTCCAGACCGGGCGCGGGTTCCGGGCCGCTGCGGTGCCGTCCGCGGCCGCACCCCGCTGACCTGCAGAGAGACCGCGCGACGGCGCGGCGCGGGCCGATGTCGACCCGTGGCCCCGCAGAATGGAGGGGTGCCTACCTACCGCGACGAGGCGGTCGTCCTCCGGACCCACAAGCTGGGCGAGGCCGACCGCATCGTCACGCTGCTGACGCGCGAGCGCGGCCGGGTGCGGGCGGTCGCCCGCGGCGTACGACGTACGACGTCGCGGTTCGGGTCGCGCCTGGAGCCGTTCACCCACGTCGACCTCCAGCTCGCCGAGGGCCGCACGTTCGACGTCGTCACCCAGGCCGAGACCCGCGACCCGTTCGCCGACGGCGTGGGTCGCGACTACGACCGCTACACCGTCGGCACCGCGATGCTCGAGACCGCCGACCGGCTGGTGCCGGAGGAGCGGGAGCCCGCGCTGCAGCAGTTCCACCTGCTCGTCGGGGCGCTGCGGGCGCTCACCAGCGGAGCCCGCCGCCCCGGCCAGGTGCTCGACTCCTACCTGCTCCGCGCGCTGGCGGTGGCCGGGTACGCGCCCTCGTGCAGCGACTGCGCCCACTGCGGCCGCCCCGGGCCGCACCGGTGGTTCAACCCCGCGATGGGCGGCGTGCTGTGCGGCACCTGCCGGATCCCCGGGTCGGCCAACCCCGCGCCGGAGACCACGCTGCTGCTCGCGGCGCTGCTGACCGGCGACTGGGCGACCATCGAGTCGGCCGAGCCGCGCCACCTCAAGGAGGCCAGCGGTCTGGTCGCGGCGTTCGTGTCGTGGCACCTCGAGCGGGCGCTGCGCTCGCTGGAGCACGTCGAGCGGTGACCGGCGCGCCCGCGTCGTAGGGTGCGGACTCGTGAAGCGCGCCGTCCGTCCGCCGACCCCGCACCCGTCGGGGGCCCGGCCCCCCGAGATCCCCGCGGCCCTGGTGCCGCGCCACGTCGCGGTCGTCATGGACGGCAACGGTCGCTGGGCCGAGGAGCGCGGACTGCCCCGCACACGCGGGCACGAGGCCGGAGAGCACGCGCTCTTCGACGTCGTCGAGGGCGCCATCGAGATCGGTGTGAAGGCCGTGTCGGCGTACGCCTTCTCGACCGAGAACTGGACGCGCTCGCCCGAGGAGGTCCGCTTCCTCATGGGCTTCAACCGTGACGTGATCCGGCGCCGCCGCGACGAGATGCACGAGCTCGGCGTCCGGGTGCGCTGGGCCGGTCGGGCGCCCCGGTTGTGGAAGTCGGTCATCAAGGAGCTCCAGGTCGCCGAGGAGCTCACGAAGGACAACGACGTCTGCACGCTCACCATGTGCGTCAACTACGGCGGCCGGGCCGAGCTCGCCGACGCCGCCCGCGCCATCGCGCGCGACGTCGCGGCCGGACGGCTGAACCCCGAGAAGGTCGACGAGAAGACCTTCGCGCGCTACCTCTACGTGCCCGAGCTCGCCGACGCAGACCTCGTCTGGCGCACGTCGGGAGAGCAGCGGCTGTCGAACTTCGTGCTGTGGCAGGCGGCGTACGCCGAGATGGTCTTCAGCGACGTGCTGTGGCCCGACGTCGACCGGCGCACCCTGTGGGACGCCGTCGAGACCTACGCGCGGCGCGACCGGCGCTACGGGAAGGCCTGACCCCCGGCCGACCCGTCAGGCCTACCAGTGCACACCCTTGAACAGGCGCGCCAGCATCAGCTGCTCGGTCTCGCGGGTGCCGCCCTGGCCCTGCTCGCCGCGGGCGGCGGCGGAGTCGGGGAAGACGCCGTAGGCGAGGTTGAGCACCCGGAACGCCGCCTTCGGCGCCAGCGTGTGCGCCACGGCCCCGGCGTTGCCCAGCACCGTGTTGATCTCGTGCGGACGCTCGACCATCGCGGTGATGACCTGGTCGGCCGCCTGCGCGGGGGAGATCGTGGGGAACTTGTCGTAGAGCTTGGTGGGGGCGATCATCGGCGTCCGCACCAGCGGCATGTGGATCGTGGTGAAGGTGACGCCGCTGCCGACGACCTCGCTGGCCACCACGTTGCTCCACGAGTCGAGCGCCGCCTTGGAGGCGACGTACGCCGAGAAGCGCGGCGGGTTGGTCTGCACGCCGATGGAGCTGATGTTGACCACGTGGCCGGCCTTCTGCTCGGTCATCACCGGCAGCAGGCCCATCACGAGGCGGATCGCACCGAAGTAGTTGAGCTGCATCGTGCGCTGGAAGTCGTGGAAGCGGTCGATCGAGAGCCGCAGCGAGCGGCGGATCGAGCGGCCGGCGTTGTTGACGATGAAGTCGACCGACGGCAGCTCCGCGGAGATCTGCTCGCACAGCCGGTCGATCGCGTCGAGGTCGGACAGGTCGCACGGGTAGACGTGCGCCGTGCCACCGCGCATCTCGATGGTGGCGCGGAGGTCCTCGAGCTTGTCCTTGCCGCGGGCGACCAGCACCGGGACGCCGCCGGCCTGGGCGACCTTGAGCGCGGTCACCTGGCCGATGCCGGAGGAGGCGCCGGTGATGACGACGTGCTTGCCCTGCAGTGCCGCCCGGGCGTCGGGGTCGCGCCCGGTGGACTGGTCGAGGTTGTCCTCCCAGTAGGACCACAGGGTCGCGGCGTAGCTGTCCAGGTCGGGCACGGCGATGCCGGACCCGGCGAGTGCCTGCTGGGTGCGGCGGGAGTCGAAGGTCGCGCTGAAGCCGGTGTGGCCCAGCACCTCGGCCGGGATGCCGAGGCGGCCGATGGTCTGGTCGAGCAGCGTCTGCGCGGCGGGTCTGCGCACGATCCCGGTCACGATCGACGAGGGCCGCAGCCGGCGCGGGACGAGGCCGCCCAGGCTGCCCAGAGGGGTCGCGGACAGCGCCCGGTCGACCGGCATCACGAAGCCCGGGGCACCCGCGGCGGCGCAGAACGCGTTGACCATGTCGATGGTCGGCTGCGGCTCGGGGTTGACCAGGTGGAACGCCTCGCCGTCGTGGCCGGGCAGGTGCGCGAGGTGGTCCATTGCCCTCGCGACGTAGTCGACGGGCACGACGTTGGTCTCGCCGAGGTCGATGCCGGCCAGCGGCACCCACTGCGGCAGTCGGTCGCGCAGCGCCTTCATCGCCGGGAAGAAGTAGTAGGGACCGTCGACCTTGTCCATCACCCCGGTCTCGGAGTGACCGACGACGATCGCGGGCCGGTAGACCCGCCACGGCACCGTCGACTCCTCGCGCACGATCTGCTCGGACTCGTACTTCGTGCGGTGGTACGGCGAGGGGAGGTGCTGCCCCTCGGCGAACATCGTCTCGTCGAAGACCCCGGTGAAGTCGCCCGCGGCGGCGACCGAGGAGACCTGGTGGAAGCAACCGGCCTCCAGCGCGCCCGCCAGCGCGAGGGCGTTGCGGGTGCCGTCGACGTTCATCGTCTGGTTGGTCGCGTCGTCGGCCGTCATGTCGTAGATCGCCGCGAGGTGGAAGAAGTGCTCGATCGTGCCGACGTGCTCGGCGACCCAGGCGGGATCGACGCCGAGGCCGTCGGCGGCGAGGTCGCCGACCACGGGTACGACGCGGTCGCTGCCCCACCGACGCATGAGCGTCTCCAGGCGTCCGCGGGAGCCCTCCCGCACCAGCACGAACACCTCGCCCTCGCGGTGGTCGAGCAGCTCGGAGACGAGGTGGCGTCCGATGAAGCCTGTGGCGCCGGTCACGAAGGAGGTCATGGGCGCGACACTAGTCGGCCGCGGCCTCCGGCGCTCCCCCTCGGAGCGAACCGGTGCGGACCGGCCCGGGGCCCGACGCGCAGGTCAGACGGGGTCGGTGGGTGTGCGGCTCCTCAGCGGTCGCTGCCGCCGAACATGATCTCGTCCCACGACGGCACCGACGCGCGGCCGCGACGCTTCTGGACGGGTCGACGGGTGGCCGGCGTCGCGGGCGCGTCGTCGTCCTCGTCGGTCTGCCCGGTCTGCCCGGTCTGCCCGACCTCGTCGGTCGCCGTGCCGGACCGGGCGGCCGGCGCGGCAGCCGGCTCGGCAGCGGCGGGCGCGTCCGGAACGGTGGACGTGGTCTCGGCGGTCGGCTGGGCAGCCGGCACGGGCACCTCGGCGGACCGGGTCTCCTCGGCGAGCAGGTCGAGCGCGTCGTCGCCGAGCGGCAGCGCGGCCTCGCCCGCCTCGCCCTCCACGGGCAGAGCGGCCAGGCGGCGGCGACGCCGAGTGCTGAGGTCGTCCTCGGTGGGCGCCGGCGCTGCGGCCGGAGGCAGGGTCTCGCCGACCAGCCAGCGGGCGTCGTCGTCGTCGAGGACGACGAAGCTGCCGCGCGCGTCGTAGCTGAAGTGGGCGGTGCCGGACCGCTCCGCGGACGCGAACTCGGCGGTCAGGGCCCAGCGTCCGTCGTCCTTGCGCCAGGCGTCCCAGGAGACGCCGGACGGGTCGGTGCGGTGCGAGCGCAGCTGGGCGGCGACGGCGTCGCCGAGGGTGCGGGCGCCCTCGCCGCCGGAGCGGCGTACGTGGGAGAGCTGGGCGCGCTCGGCGACGTGCTCGCGCTCGGCGAGGACGGGGCCGGCGAACGGCATGATCCGCTCCACCGTGGTGCCGGCCGCCTCGGCGACGGACTCCGGGGTCTCGCCGGACCGGATGCGCGACTGGATGTCGCGCGGGCGCAGGGTGCTGTCCATGCTGCTCTCCTGGGGGGTGGAGCGGGTACCGGCACGCAGCGCCGCCCGCAGGTCGGCGGTGATCTCGAGGACGTGCTCCGCGCCGTCCTCGTCGCTCAGCAGGAGTCGGCGCCCGTCCGTGCTCACGGACGTGAGCCTCAGGTGGGCCATGGACCCTGCCTCCTCCCTCGCGACGTGCTTTGCCGCGCGAGCCTACGCCAGCGCCGGGTGCGATCGGGACGACGCGCGGCAGGGCGGACCGCCTTTCGGCAGGCGGTGCCGTCGGCCCGGTCGCAGCAGGTCATCGGCGGGCCGGGAGCGTCGCGAGGAGAGCCAGCGCGCCGGACACCACGCAGACGACGTACGCCGCGTGCGCGCCCCGGGCGTCGACGACCAGGCCCGCGAAGAGCGAGCCCGGAGCGACCCCGGCCGCGATGCCGGTCTGGAGGACCGCGAGGCCCTCGGTGAGCCGGGACGACGGCACGGCCTGCTCGGCCGTGGAGATGATCGCGATCAGCGTCGGGGCGATCGCCAGGCCGCCGACGAGCAGCACCGGCGCGACGAGCCAGAGCTGGTCGAGCACGATCAGCGGGGACATCGCGACGGTCAGCGCGAGCGCGCCGAGGCGGGTGCGGGTCAGCGGGTGACGACGCAGCACGAGGGCCCCGGTGACCAGGCCCGCGACGAGACTGCCGGTGGCCCACAGCGCCAGGAGCACGCCCGCGACCGCAGGGGCGCCCTGCTCGGCGGCCAGGGCGACGGTGGCGACCTCGGCCGCCCCGAAGAGCGAGCCGAGGCAGAGCATGGCGACCGCCAGCGGCAGCACCGTGCCCCACGGCATCGCCGCCGGTGCCGGACCGCCGCGGACCGGCCGGTGCGCGGGCGGCTCGGTCGCCCGCTGGGCCGCGAGCGCCAGCGCTCCGGTGAGGCCGACGACCACGGCGGCCACGAGTCCCGCAAGCGGGTGCCAGGCCGCCGCGAGCGCGGTCACCACGACCGGTCCGGTCATGAAGACGACCTCGTCGGCCACTGCCTCGAGCGCAAACGCGCTGTCGCGGTCGGCCGGCCCGTCGAGCACGTGCGCCCACCTGGCCCGCGTGCAGCCACCCACGTTGGGCTGGGCGGCCCCCGCCACGGCGGCGAACGCCAGGACGAGTGCGGTCGGGGCGTCGTACTCCACGCAGACGGCGACCATCGCCAGGCCGAGCGCCCACGTCGCCGACGCCGGCACGAGGACCCGGCGCTGGCCGAACCGGTCCAGCCAGCGGCCCTGGAGCACCGCGACGGCGGCCTGAGCGACCAGCGCCGTGGCCGACACTGCGCCGGCGAACCCGTAGGAGCCGGTCGCGCCCTCCACGAGGAGCACGAGGGAGATGCCGAGGGTGGAGATCGGGAAGCGGCCCACGATGCCCGCCACCCAGAACCGGCGAGCGCCGGGGACCGCGAGCAGGACGCCGTACCGACGCCAGGTCGCGGTCTGCTCGGCGGTCGTGCTCACGCACCGCAGCGTCGCACCGCGGGGGCCGGCGAGCGGCATCGTCGGGCCCACCATCGGGTGGCCCGCGGCGCTCCTACGATGAGGCCCGTGACGACCGATGCCGCACCGCCCGCTGTCGCGCCGTACGACGCGCTCCTCCTCGTGTCCTTCGGAGGGCCGGAGAAGCCCGAGGATGTCGTGCCGTTCCTGGAGAACGTCACCCGGGGCCGGGGCATCCCGCGCGAGCGCCTCGAGCAGGTGGGGGAGCACTACTTCCTCTTCGGCGGACGCTCGCCGATCAACGACCAGTGCCGCGACCTGCTCGCCGCGATCCGCGCCGACCTCGACGAGCACGGGCTGGCCGACCTGCCGGTCTACTGGGGCAACCGCAACTGGGACCCCTACCTCTCCGACACGCTCGCGCAGATGGCCGCCGACGGCGTGCAGCGCGCGGCGTGCTTCATGACCAGCGCCTACTCGTCGTGGTCGAGCTGCCGGCAGTACCGCGAGAACCTCCACGACGCCGTCGCCGCGGTGCCCGAGGGCGCCACGGCGCCCGCGCTGGACAAGCTGCGGCACTACTTCAACCACCCCGGCTTCGTCGACCCGGCCGTCGACGGCGTGCTCGCGGCGATCGAGGAGCTCCCCGAGGAGGTCCGCGACGGCGCCCGCCTGGTGTTCGTCACGCACTCGATCCCCACCGCGATGAACGACGCGAGCGGCCCGCCCGAGACCTCCGGTGCCTACGAGGCGCAGCACCTCGACCTCGCGGCCACGATCAGCGCCCGGGTCTCGCAGGTGCGCGGCACCGAGCACGCCCACGACCTCGTCTACTGCTCGCGCTCGGGCTCGCCGCGCACCCCGTGGCTGGAGCCGGACGTCAACGACCACCTCGAGGCGCTGGTCGCCGAGGGCGTGCCCGCCGTCGTGCTGGCGCCGGTCGGCTTCGTGTCGGACCACATGGAGGTCGTCTACGACCTCGACACCGAGGCGCTCGCGACCGCCAAGGAGCTCGGGCTCCCCGCCGCCCGGTCGGCGACGTCGAGCACCGACCCGCGGTTCGTGTCGATGGTGCGCGAGCTGCTCGTCGAGCGGGCCGCCGCCGAGCGGGGCGAGGACCCCGAGCGTCCCGCGGTCGGCACCACCGGCCCGATGTGGGACCGCTGCCCGGTCGACTGCTGCCGCAACCTCACCGACCCCGACCGCCCGGCCCTCTGCGGCACGGCGCCCGCCGAGGCGTGAGCGACCCCAGCGGCGGCCCGTTCCCGGTCGTCGCCGACCCGGTCCTCGCGGCCGGGCTCGCCGACGTCGCGGTGGCGGTCGCCGAGGAGGCCGCCGCCCTCGTGCGGCAGGCGCGCCGGGGCCACGTCGAGGTGGCGGCGAGCAAGACCAGCGAGGTCGACGTCGTCACCGAGACCGACCGGGCGTCGGAGCAGCTGGTCCGGGCCCGGCTGGCGGTGCTGCGTCCCGACGACGCCGTGCTGGGGGAGGAGGGCGACGACGTCGCCGGCACGACCGGCGTCCGCTGGGTCGTCGACCCCGTCGACGGCACTGTGAACTTCCTCTACGACCTCCCGCAGTACGCCGTCTCGGTCGCCGCCGAGGTCGACGGCGAGACCGTGGCCGGCGTGGTGGTCGACGTGGCCGCCGGCACGTCGTACGTCGCCCGGGTGGCCGACGACGGCTCGGGCCGGGTGGTCGCGCTGCGCGACGGCGTACCGCTCCGAGTGCGTCCCGGGGTGCCGCTCGGGCAGCGGCTGGTCGGGACGGGCTTCAGCTACGACGCCGCCGTGCGCGAGCAGCAGGCGCGCTCGCTGGTGCACCTGCTGCCGCGGGTGCGCGACGTACGCCGGATGGGCGCGTGCGCGCTCGACCTGTGCCACGTGGCCGGCGGCTCGCTCGACGGCTACGTCGAGGAAGGCACGCACCTGTGGGACCACGCGGCGGGCGCCCTGCTGGTGCGGGCGGCCGGCGGACGGGTGCTGCGCGGACCGGGAGCGTCGGGGCGCGACCTGCTGCTGGCGGGACCCGACGACGGCTTCGACGACCTGGAGCGGCTCACCCGCGACGCCGGCTACTGGGCGGCGACCGACCACTGAGACGCAGGGCCGGGGAGACCCGTGGCCGGCGGCCCGCCGAGGGAGTCGCCGACGTGGCCTGCGACACGCTGTCTGACCTGGGAAGACGCGGTGCGACGTCGATGCCGTCGGTCGCGTCCCGCGCGCGGAATACCGCAGACCGGGTGGGCGTTCCCACGCTCCCCGATGCCCGGTGTTCCCAGCATCGGCCCCATGGTGCACAATCTGGCCCGCCCGGACGGGCCCTGCGAGACCCGAGGAGAAGAGCGATGGCGACCGACTACGACGCACCGCGCAAGAACGAGGAGGACCAGTCCGAGGAGAGCATCGAGGAGCTCAAGGCCCGGCGCCACGACAAGAACTCCGGCAAGGTCGACGAGGACGAGACCGAGGCCGCTGAGTCGTTCGAGCTGCCCGGCGCCGACCTCTCCCACGAGGAGCTCGCGGTCGAGGTCAAGCCGAAGCAGGAGGACGAGTTCACCTGCATGAGCTGCTTCCTGGTGCACCACCGCAGCCAGCTGGCCGACGAGAAGAAGATGATCTGCCGCGACTGCGACTGAGCGCGGGAAGGCCCGTTCGGGACGCCGTGACCTTGTCGTGACCAGCGTTATCGATTCGTGATCTTCTCGTGATCACGGCCGCCGGCCGCTCGATCTGCGGTACGGCGGCCATCCTGCCACAGGACGTCCGGCGCCCCTCGCGTGGGCCTGACACGCCGCCACCGGCCCGTCGAGGTACTCGCCTCCGGGCCGGTCGCCGTCTGCGCCGGCGTATGCCGCGTGGTGCCGCTGCGCCGAGGCGGCTGCGTCAGTCCTTCTGCAGGCTCGGCGGCAGGTGCCCGGTCGAGCGGGCGAAGTAGCTCGCCGCCCGCCGCTGCGCGACCATCCGCGACAGCCCCACGAGCGTGCCGCTCGCAACGGCCCACGCGACGGCCTCGCGCATCGCGACGTCGGGGTCGGCCGGGTTGGCCGGCGGCTCCTTGCCCGTCGCGGCCTTCCAGCCGGTCGTGAGGGCCTTCTTCGCCACGGCGGCGCCGGCGAGCGACGACACCAGCGCGAACACCGTCCAGACCTTCGGGTCCTTGCCGGACGCGTCCTTGTCCTTCGCCATGCCCCGACCCTAGCCGTCCTGGTCGGTGCGGTTCGACGTCCGCCCGGGTGAGGTGTCGTCCAGGCCGGACAGTGCCGCCGCGAGCGCCTCGGGGCGCCGCGAGCTGATCAGCCAATACGGCGTCGGGTCGGCCGGGTCGTCGAGCCGGACCCGCACCGCGCGCTTGAGGTAGGGCCGCAGCAGCAGGAACGCCCGCGCGTCGGCCTCGACGCCGGCCACCCGGCGCGTCTCCTCGGCGTCGAGCGCGGTGACGCCCCCGACGTACGCCGCCTCGACCTGGGCGGAGCCGGCCCGCAGCCAGCCGTCGGCGACCTCGACCCGCGTGCCGCCGTACCCGCGGAGTACCGCAACCAGAAGTGCCAGCGCGACGCCGGTGGCGGTCCAGGCGATCGTGCCCGGCACCGACACCACGAGGGCCAGCCACAGGCTGGCGACCAGCATCGTGCCCTGCACCCACCAGCGCAGCGGCACGTGCAGCCGCTCGCGGTAGGTGGTGCCCCGGTCGTCGCCGGGCGGCGCGGTGGGAGCGGGGTCGTGGTCGTGCACGGGAGGAGTTTCCCACCCGGGTCCTCTACCCTCCCGCCGTGGCCCCGTCAGAGCAGCTCCCCGACCCCGTGGACGGTCCGGTGACGTCGCTGCCGGTCGCCCTGCAGCGGCTCGACCCCGACCTGCCGCCGCCGGCGTACGCCCGGCCCGGCGACGCCGGCGCCGACCTGCGCACCACCGTCGACTTCGTGCTGGCGCCGGGGGAGCGGGCCCTGGTGCCGACCGGCGTCGCGATCGCCCTGCCCGACGGGTACGCCGCGTTCGTGCACCCGCGCTCCGGCCTCGCCGCCCGGCACGGCCTGTCGATCGTCAACACGCCCGGCACGGTCGACGCCGGCTACCGCGGCGAGATCAAGGTGCTCCTGGTCAACCTGGACCCGGCCGAGCCGGTCGAGCTGCGCCGCGGCGACCGGGTCGCCCAGCTCGTCGTGCAGCGCGTCGAGCACGTCGTCTTCACCGAGGTGGACCGGCTGCCCGACAGCGTCCGGGGCGCCGCGGGCTACGGTTCTACCGGCGGGTTCGGCCGCGTCGCCGCGCCGGGGCCTGCTGCGGGTACCGACCACACCGGGTCGGACGCCCCACCCGAGCAGTCCTTGGAGGAGAGCACGTGAGGTTCCGTCGCAGGTCCGCCGACGACCCGGCCGTCGAGGCCGCGGACGACGCGCAGCCCGGCGCGTCGTCGGCCGAGGAGGCCGACGCCGGCCCGCTGGGGCCGTACGACGCCGAGGACCTCCCGGCCGAGGACGTCGAGCGCGTCGACCTCGGGTCGCTCCTCGTCCCGCCGGAGCAGGGCCGTGAGCTGCGCCTCCAGGTCGACGAGAAGACCGGCAACGTCCAGGCTGTCCTCCTCGCCGGTGTCGACGGCGCGCTGGAGATCCGCGCGTTCGCCGCACCCCGCAACGGCGACCTGTGGGGCGACGTCCGCCCCCAGATCGCGGCCGACATGGCGCGCCGCGGTGGCACCGCCACCGAGCAGGAGGGCACCTTCGGCACCGAGCTCCACTGCCGGATGCCCGTACGCCGCCCCGACGGCAGCGCCGCGACCCAGCCGTCGCGCATCGTGGGCCTCAACGGCTCGCGGTGGCTGCTGCGCGGCACCTTCCTGGGCCGTCCGGCCACCGAGCCGGAGGCCGCCGAGGCCTGGGAGCGCACGCTGCGCACCGTCGCGGTCCGTCGCGGTGACCACGCCATGCCCGTCGGGGAGCCGCTGCCGATCGTGCTGCCCGACAACGCCCGGCGGGTCACCCCGCCGACCGCCTGAGGGACGGACCGCCGTGAGCGAGCCGAGCAAGGTGCGGCGCACCCTGAGCCGCTGGGCCAACGTGGGTGCGCAGGACACCCGCGAGCTCCAGCTGGAGAACGCGCCCGACACGGCGTCGGGCGAGCTCCGGATCGCCGACGCGCCCGACCGCGACCGGGTGACCCTGCGCGGCACCGTCCGCACCCTCGTGGTGCGCCCGCGCGGCGGCGTACCGGCCCTGGAGGCCGAGCTCGGCGACGGCAGCGGCTCGATCCTCGTGGTGTGGCTCGGGCGGCGACAGATCGCCGGCATCGAGCCCGGCCGCGCGCTGACCGTGTCGGGTCGGATCGGTCGCCACGACGGCACCCGGACGCTGTTCAACCCGCGCTACGAGCTGCGCGCATGAGCGCCCACGAGCCCGAGGCGCAGGAGGAGCACCGGCCGGTGCCCTCGGTGGCCACCGTCGAGGCGATGGTGCGCCAGCAGATGTCGCAGGCCCTCGGCGGCCGGCGCGGCATGATCGAGGCTGCTGTCCCCGGTCTGCTCTTCACGTTCGTGTGGCTGCCGACCAAGGACATCCGCCTCGCGCTCGTCCTGTCGCTGGTCGCGGCGGGCGTCGCGCTGGCGATCCGCCTGCTCCAGCGCAGCACGCTCCAGTACGTCATGAACGCGCTGTTCTCGATCGGCCTGGGCTGGGTGTTCGTACGGATCGCGGCCAGCAGCGGCGGGGCGGCCGACGACCAGGCGCTGGCGTTCTTCCTGCCCGGCATCCTCTACAGCCTCGGCTACACGATCGTGCTCGGCTTCTCCTGCCTCGTGCGCTGGCCGGTGGTCGGCTTCATGCTGGGCAGCGTCACCGGCGACCCGACGGCTTGGCGGGAGAACCCGCAGGTCGTCACCCTCACGTCACGGCTCACCTGGCTGCTCGCCGCGCCCGGCGGCATCGGCGTCCTGCTACAGGGTCCGGTCTGGCTGCTCGGGTGGAGCGACACGATCTCGCCCGGCCTGGCGGTCGGCATCATCGCGGGCCTGCGCTACGGCCTCGGCTGGCCGCTGCGGATCGCCTCGTGGTCGGCGATGATCTGGCTGCTCGCCCGCAACGCGACTCCGCTGGAGGAGCCCGCCTCCTCAGGAGGCTGAACGGCTCACTCCGGGTGCAGCGCGGGCGCGAGCAGCTTCTCGAGCTGCTTCTCGCCCTCGGCCGGGATGACGAACAGCAGCTCGTCGCCCGACTCGACCGGCTGCTCGGCGTCGGGCACGTAGACCTGCCCGTCGCGCAGGATCGTGACGAGCGCGCAGTTCTCCGGGAGCGGGATCAGCCCGCACGGGCGACCGACGTACGGCGAGTCGGCAGGCAGCGTCATCTCGACGAGGTTGGCGTTGCCCTGGCGGAAGGTGAACAGCCGCACGAGGTCGCCGATCGCGACGGCCTCCTCGACCAGCGCGGACATGATGCGCGGGGTCGACACGTTGACGTCGACCCCCCACGCCTCGGTGAACAGCCACTCGTTGTTCGGGTGGTTCACCCGGCCGACGGTCCGCGGCACGCCGAACTCGGTCTTGGCGAGCAGCGAGGTGACGAGGTTGACCTTGTCGTCGCCGGTCGCGGCGATGACGACGTCGCACCGGTCGAGGCGGGCCTCCTCCAGCGAGGACAGCTCGCAGGAGTCGGCGAGCAGCCACTCCGCCTCGGGCACCCGCTCGGGCATCACCGACTTGGCGTTCTTGTCGATGAGCAGCACGTCGTGGCCGTTCTGGATGAGCTCGCGCGCGATCGAGCGCCCCACGGCGCCGGCACCGGCGATGGCAACCCTCATGTGTGCGTCCTGCCTGCTCTCTCGGGCTCTGTCAGTCCTGCTCGGGCCCGCGGGCCAGCACCTCGAGCGCGTGCGCGGCGGACTCCTCGCGCATCACCAGGTGCAGCACGTCGCCCTCCTGGATCACCGAGCCGGAGCGGGGCAGCACGCCCTCGCCGAGCCGGTCGATCCACGCGATACGGGTGCCGGTCTGCTGCTGCAGCTCCAGCGTGCGGTGACCGACCCAGGGTCGCGGCGCGTCGACCTGGTCGACGCGGATGGTGCCGGACGGGTCACGGAAGTCGGGCTCCGCGCCGGCCGGCAGCAGGCGACGCAGCACCTGGTCGGCGGTCCACTTCACGGTCGCGACCGTGGTGATGCCGAGCCGCTGGTAGACCTCGGCGCGGCCGGGGTCGTAGATGCGGGCGACGACCTGCTCGATGCCGAACGTCTCGCGCGCCACACGGGCGGCGATGATGTTGGAGTTGTCGCCGCTGGAGACAGCGGCGAAGGCGTCGGCGCGGCGGATGCCGGCCTTCTCCAGCACCTGCTGGTCGAAGCCGATGCCGGTGACCTTGTCGCCGTTGAAGGCGGGGCCGAGGCGTCGGAAGGCGTCGGGCTCGCTGTCGATGACCGACACCGTGTGGTTGCGGTCCTCGAGGCTGCGGGCGAGGGTCGAGCCGACGCGTCCGCATCCCATGATCACCACGTGCACGCGCTCACGGTAGCGCCGCGACCGGCCGGACGTGCGGCGGAGTACCTGGTCGGGGGTCACGAGCCGTACGCTGTCGGCCCGTGGGTGTCGGAGACGTCTCGAAGCGCATCCTGCTCGGGCGCAAGCTCCGCAGTGCTCAGCTGGGGGAGACCCTGCTGCCGAAGCGCGTCGCGCTGCCGGTGTTCGCCAGCGACGCCCTGTCGTCGGTGGCGTACGCACCGGACGAGGTCTTCATCATGCTGTCGCTGGCGGGCGCGTCGGCGTACATCTGGTCGTGGAAGATCGCGCTCGCCGTCGCCGTCGTCATGGCGGCCGTGATCGCGTCGTACCGCCAGACGGTGCACGCCTACCCCAGCGGCGGAGGCGACTACGAGGTCGCCACGGTCAACCTGGGCCGTACGGCGGGCACCACGGTCGCCAGCGCGCTGCTGGTCGACTACATCCTCACCGTCGCGGTGTCGGTGTCCTCGGCGTCGCAGTACGCCGCGTCGGCGATCCCCGCTATGCGCGACCACGAGGCGCTCGTGGGCGCGTTCATGGTGCTGCTGCTGATGTCGATGAACCTGCGTGGCGTGCGGGAGTCCGGCACGTTCTTCGCGTTCCCGACGTACGCGTTCATGATCGCGGTGCTCGGCATGTGCCTCTACGGCTTCATCGAGATGGCCACCGGCACGCTGCCGCAGGTCGAGAGCGCCGACCTGCTCATCGAGCCGTCGCCGTCGTACGACGAGCCGCTCACCACCGCCGCGCTGATGTTCCTGCTCGCCCGTGCCTTCTCGTCCGGCTGTGCCGCGCTGACCGGCGTCGAGGCGGTCTCCAACGGCGTGCCGGCGTTCAAGAAGCCGAAGAGCCGCAACGCCGCCACCACGCTGCTCCTGCTGGCGATGATCGCGATCACGATGATGGTCAGCGTCATCGTGCTGGCCAAGCAGATGGGCCTGAAATACGTCGACCCGCACGAGCTCGACCGGCTCTCGTACGCCGACGGGTCGCCGCTGCCGGAGGACTACGACCAGCACGCGGTGCTGGCCCAGATCGCCCGCGCGGTGTTCCACGACTTCTCGCCGGGCTTCTACCTCGTCGTCACCGTCACCGGCGTGATCCTGGTGCTGGCGGCCAACACGGCGTTCAACGGCTTCCCGGTGCTGGGCTCGATCCTGGCCCGCGACGGCTTCGCGCCGCGCGCCCTCGGCTCGCGCGGCGACCGGCTCGCCTACTCCAACGGCATCGTCTTCCTGGCGGGCGCCGCGATCGTGCTGATCTGGGCGTTCGACGCCGAGACCACGCGGCTGATCCAGCTCTACATCGTCGGCGTCTTCATCTCCTTCAACCTCAGCCAGCTCGGCATGCTCCGGCACTGGACCCGCGCCCTGGAGACCGAGCGCAACGCCGCCCGTCGACGCTCCATCAAGCGCTCGCGGGTGATCAACGCGGTCGGGCTCAGCCTCACCGCCGTCGTCCTGGTCGTCATCCTCATCACCAAGTTCCTGGCCGGCGCCTGGATCACGCTGCTGGCGATGGCGTTCTTCTTCGTGCTGATGGGCTCGATCAAGAAGCACTACGACAAGGTCAACGCCGAGCTCGCCGCCGACGACGAGGACCGGGTGCTGCCGACCCGGGTCCACGCGATCGTGCTGGTCTCGAAGGTGCACAAGCCGACGCTGCGGGCGCTGGCGTTCGCGAAGGCGTCGCGTCCCAACGTGCTCGAGGCGATCTACATCGCCGCCGACACCGAGAGCACCCAGAAGCTCGTGGAGGAGTGGGACCGCCGCGACCTCGGCGTCCCGCTCAAGCTGCTGCACTCGCCGTACCGCGAGCTCGTCCGCCCGGTCGTCGAGTACGCCACCGAGATCCGCAAGGCCAACCCGCGCGGCGTCGTGGCGGTCTACATCCCCGAGTACGTCGTGGGCCGCTGGTGGGAGCAGCTCCTGCACAACCAGACGGCGCTGCGCCTCAAGGGCCGGCTGCTGTTCGCGCCCGGCGTCATGGTCATCTCGGTGCCCTACCAGCTGCGCTCCTCGGAGATCGCGCTGGAGCGCGAGCGCCGCGAGGACGAGCGCGTGCACCCCGGCGACCTGCGCCGCGGCCAGGTGCGCCGCCGGTGACCCGCGACCGACGACGCTCCCGCCGCGGCGGTGGGCGTCCGGTGCGTCAGCGCACCCAGCGCGGCGCCTCGCACGTGGGGGAGCGGCACGAGGTCGAGGTCGGCCCGGTCGCCCACGGCGGTCACTGCGTCGCCCGGGTCGACGGGCGGGCCGTCTTCGTGCGCCACGCGCTGCCCGGCGAGCGGGTGGTCGTCGAGGTCACCGAGGGCAGCGAGGGTGACCGGTTCTGGCGCGCCGACGCCGTCGAGGTGCTCGACGCCTCGCCCGACCGCGTCGAGCCGCCCTGCCCGTACGCCGGCCCCGGGCTCTGCGGCGGCTGCGACCTCCAGCACGTCGCGCTCGACCGGCAGCGCGCGCTCAAGGCCGACGTCGTCGCCGAGCAGCTGCGCCGGTTCGCCGGGCTCGACGTCGACGTGACGGTCGAGGCCGTCCCCGGCGACGAGGGCGGCCTGCACTGGCGCACCCGGCAGCGGTACGTCGACCTGCCGGGCGGCGCGCGCGGCATGCGGGTGCACCGCTCGCACGACGTGGTCGAGGTCGAGGAGTGCCTGCTCGAGGCGCGCGACCTCGACGACACCTCGACCCACGTGGTGCGCGGCGAGCGCTTCGAGGTGCCCGAGGACGGCTTCTGGCAGGTCCACCCCGGCGCCCCCGAGGTACTCGTCGACGCGGTGCTCGCCGCGCTCGACCCGCAGCCCGGCGAGCGGGTCCTCGACCTGTACGCCGGCGTCGGGCTGTTCGCGCGCTTCCTGCGCGCCGCGGTGGGGGAGCAGGGGCACGTGCTGGCCGTCGAGGGTGATCGCGCCGCTGTCGCCGCCTGTCGCGCTGCGCTCCCGGACGTCGAGGCGGTGGCCGGCGACGTCGGCGCCGTGCTCGCCGAGCGCGAGCCGGACCCGGTCGACCTGGTCGTGCTCGACCCGCCGCGCGCCGGTGCGAGGCGCCCGGTCGTCGAGCAGGTCGCCGTACGCCGCCCGCGTGCGGTCGCCTACGTCGCCTGCGACCCCGCGGCGTTGGCCCGCGACCTGTCCTACTTCGCCGGGCACGGCTACCGGCTGACGTCCCTGCGGGCCTTCGACCTGTTCCCGATGACGCACCACGTCGAGTGCGTCGCCCTGCTGACCGCGACCGGCTGACCCGCGGCCGGTCCCCGGTCAGCGCCGGAAGTCGACCTCGGCGAACGAGACCGCGTCCCGCAGGGTGCGTTTGCCGCCGGCGAGGGTGAGCGCCGTGGTGACCACGCCACGGGAGGCCACGTCACCGGGCAGCTGGTCGAGCGGCACCTTCATCCAGACCACTCGGCCGCCCTGACGCACGCCCCCGCGCACCCCCTTGAGGACGCGGTGGTCGCCGTCGGAGGTCACGGTCGACAGCGAGAAGTGGCGTACTCGTTTGCCGCGCACGTTGCGCTGGGAGACCTCTCCGAGCAGGGTGGCGTCCGGGAACTCCATGACCAGGGTGTGGCGGAGCTCCCGCGGCGGAGCGCAGCAGGACGTGCCGACGGGGTTGTCCTTGTGCTGCTTGAACTTGATCAGCGCGACCACCTTGTAGACGACTGACGACACGTACGTCATGTCGGCGGCAGCGACGAGCCGCTGCTTGCGCAGTGCGGCACGGGGACCTTGGACGTCGCCGCGCGGGTCGCCGACGGACAGCACCGTGACCCCTGCTGGTGCGGCGTGCAGGGCTGGTGCGGGTGCTGCGGCCAGGGCGGCGGCACCGGCCACGACGCCGGCGAGAGCAAGGCGGAGGCGCACACGAACTCCTCGGTGTGGGTGAAGGCCCCGCGGGAGTGCCCGGCGTGGCGCGGGCTCGGACGCTACCCGAGCCGCTCGTCGGGCGGGCCTACTTCCTCGGATCCTCGCTGCCGACCGGCAGGCTCACGCGTGCCGGCCCGCCGACTGGCCGCCGACCCCGATGCGCTGAGATCGACACGGCCGCGCGCCAGACGGCAGTGTCAGACGGCGGCATCAGACGGCGGCGATGGTGGCCGCGATCACTCGCCACCCACCCTCGTCGTGGACCCACAGTCGGGTGTAGCGCAGCCGCGCCGCCGACTCGGAGCCGTCGTGGACCGCCACCACCCTGGCCACCAGGTCGGTCACCCCGGTCGTGCCGTCGTCGCGGACGGTGGACGACTCCTCCTCGACCCGGAGGATGCGGAGTGCGCCGGACCGGTGCGCGTGGAGGTCGTCCGCCCGGTCGAACAGGGTGCCGTCGGGCCCGACGGCGACGAGTCGGGGGTGCAGGATCGCCTCAAGGGCGGCGGCGTCCCCGCCGAGCTGGGCTGCTCGGAGGGCGCGCTCGGCGTCCGCGAGATCCATCAGGTCCTCCGAAGTCGTCGAGGTCGTCGGGGTCGTCGAGGTCATCGGGTCTCGAAGACGTGGTGGTGGTAGGCCAGCACGATCGCCTGGGCGCGGTCGCGCACCCCGAGCTTGCGCAGGAGACGCGTGACGTGGGTCTTGACGGTGGTGTCGCTGATGAAGAGCTCGCGCCCGATCTCGGCGTTGGACAGGCCGGCGGCGATGAGCCGGAAGACGTCCAGCTCGCGGGAGGTGAGGGTGTCCAGCGCCGGCGGTCGTGGCTCGCGGCGCTCCTGGGTGAACCGGGCGATGAGGCCACGGGTGACCGACGGGGACAGCAGCGCGTCCCCGGCCGCGACGGTGCGCACCGCGGCGATGAGCTGCTCGGGAGGGTCGTCCTTCAGCACGAAGCCGCTGGCGCCGGCCCGCAGCGCCTCGTAGACCAGGTCGTCGTGGTCGAACGTGGTGAGGACCAGCACCCTGGCGCCCTCGTCGGCGGCGAGGATCCGGCGTGTCGCCTCCAGCCCGTCGAGCCGCGGCATGCGGATGTCCATGAGGACCACGTCCGGTCGGTGGCGGGCGGCGCCGGAGACGGCCTCGATGCCGTCGCGTGCCTCGGCGACCACCTCGATGTCCCGCTCGACCTCGAGCAGCATGCGCAGCCCCGCCCGGACCATCTCCTGGTCGTCGACGACCAACGTCCTGATGCTCACGCGGTCGGCTCCGGGGCCAGCGGGAGCCGTGCCCTGAGGACGTACCCGCCGCTTCGCCCGGCGCCTGCGGTCATGCTGCCCCCGTACAGCGCGACGCGTTCGCGGATCCCGACCAGGCCGTGGCCGAGGCCGTCCGTCGCGGCCGGCCCACGGCCGTCGTCGCGGATCTCCAGCTCGAGGCCGTCGGTGCAGTAGCGCAGGTGCACCTCGGCGTGCCGGGTGCCGGCGTGCTTCAGGACGTTGGTCAGGCCCTCCTGGGTGATGCGGTACGCCGACAGCGCGAGCCCGGGAGGGACGTCGACGACGGCGCCGCGGACGTGGAGGTCCACGTCCAGCCCGGCGGCACGCACGGTGTCGACGAGCGCGGCGATCTCCCCGAGGCCGGGCTGGGGGCTGACGTCGAGGGGATCGTCGTCGCGGCGCATGGCATCCAGCAGCCTGCGCATCTCCCCGAGGGCCTCGCGGCCGGCGTCCTCGACGTTGCGCAGGGTGGTGCGACCCGTCTCGTCCTCGGACGGCAGCCGGTGCCTGAGTGCTCCCGCCTGCAGGACCATGACGCTCACCGCGTGGGCGACGACGTCGTGCAGCTCGCGGGCGATCCGGGCCCGTTCCTCGGCGACGGCGAGGCGCCCCTCGTTGCGGCGCTGCCACTCGGCCCTCGCCGCGCGCTCCTCCGCGGCCTCGGTCTGCGCGGTCCGTGCGTGCAGCGCGAAGCCCACCAGCCACCCGGCGGCGAAGAGCCCGGGGATGAAGAACAGGTCACCCGTCGTGCGGGCCGGGTCCTGGTAGGTCACCGTCGCGGCCGACGCCACCACGACACCGAGCCCGGCCCGGGCCTGCCCGGCGTCCCGCAGGTCGCCGAGGAGGACCGCGGCGATCATCCCCACGATGGAGAGGGCCGCGTGGTCGACGACCAGGGTGCCGTCGACGAGCGACAGGGTGGCGCTCGCCAACCACGTCCCGGCGGGGATCGCGAAGGGAGCTCGCCGCCGGAGGGTCAGAGCGAGGGTCATGGCGACCACCGCGACGGCCAGCACGGCGCCGTCGTCGGTGCCGGCCCGGTCGTCGCGGGTCATGACGGGGACGGCTGCCGCGGTCGCGAGACAGACGATGACCGCATCCAACCCGTGCTCGAGGAGGACTGCCCGCAGCCGGTGCACCGCGTCAACGTAGCGCCGTGACCGGCGTCAGGCGTCCTACCTTGGTCGGACACCGGGTCCTCAGGTGGTCGTGGCCGGACGACGCCCTCCGGCGGACGCGCCGATCATCCTCCCGTTCCTAGCGTCCTCGGCATGGACCTCTCAGACGACACGACGACCCACACCGCCGGGCCGGGGACCGCAGCCACCGCACCAGGACCGGCACCCCGGCCGTCGGTCGCGCAGTACTCCCGCAGGCGCGTCCTCGGTACGTGGGCGGCCGCAGCTCTCCCGATGGGGGCGCTCGCGTGGGTCGCCGCGCCGCTCCTGGCTGCCGCCCTGGACGGGCCGAGCGCCTGGCCGCGGGCGATCCTGGTCTGCCTGACCGCCGGCCTGGTGTGGCAGTTCGTCCTCGTGCTGGGTGCGCTGCGTCACGAGCTGGGCACGCTGCGCTGGCCGGTGGTCCGCGAGGCGCTGTGGCTGCGGTCCCCGCGCAGCCCCCGCAGCGGTCGCAGCGGTGGTCGCCTGTGGTGGCTCCTGGTCCCGCTGGTAGCCCTGGTGGCGCTCACCGAGGAGCTGCCGAGCGTCCCGTCGCCGGACGACCGCGACCTCGGGGCGTTCCTCCGGTCGGGCGCGGGCCAGGACTTCCTCTCCGGCAACTGGCCCTGGTTCGCACTGATCCTCGTGATGATGGTCTTCAACACCGTCCTGGGGGAGGAGCTCCTGTTCCGCGGTCTGCTGCTCCCGCGGATGCGAGGTGCCTTCGGCCGTGGGGACTGGGTCGCCAACGGCGTCCTCTTCGCGGCGTACCACCTGCACACGCCCTGGGTGATCCCGGCGAGCCTGCTCGACGCGTTCCTCATCTCCTACCCGGCCAGCCGCTACCGCAGTGCGCTCATCGGGATCGGGGTGCACAGCGTGCAGACCGTCGTCCTGGGGGCGCTGACGCTCGCCCTGGTCCTGCGCTGACCGACTCCTCGTCCCGCCTCGTCCCGCCCCGTCCGCTCCTCGAGAGGAAGCCCTCCGCCCATGTCCGACACCCGTGTCCCGTCCCGGCCCACCCCTCCCGTCGCGCGAGACGAGCCGTTGGACCGGCGGCTGGTCCTCAGCAGCCTGTGGATCTCGATGCTGTTCGTGTTCGTCTACGTGGACCTCTTCGCCTTCTACCGCGCCGACGTGATCGAGGCGGCCCTGGCCGGCGAGGTCGCGGGGGTGGGATTCACGGTCGGCCAGACCTTCCTGGCCCTGGTGACGCTCTACGTCCTGGTCCCGAGCCTGATGGTGGTCGGGTGCCTCCTGCTCCCGCGCCGGTACAACCGGCTCGCCAACCTGGTGCTGGCGACGGTCTACGCACTGACGATCGTCGGCGCGACGGTGGGGGAGACCTGGGTCTACTTCATGGTCGGCAGCGGCGTCGAGCTGGTGCTCCTCGGCGTCGTCGTGCGCGTCGCGCACCGGTGGCGCTGAGACTTGATCTGGAGCGCGCTCCAAGCCCTAGCGTCGAGAGCATGACCGCAACGACGCAGAGCTCATCCGGCAAGACCTGGTTCATCACGGGCGCCTCCCGTGGCTTCGGCCGCGAGTGGACGATCGCCGCCCTCGAGCGCGGTGACCGGGTGGCCGCCACCGCCCGCGACACAGCGACCCTCGACGACCTCGTCGAGCGGTACGGCGACGCGGTGGTCCCCGTGCCGCTGGACGTCAACGACAGCGCCGCCGCGCACGCCGCCGTGACGCAGGCGCACGAGGCCCTCGGTCGCCTCGACGTCGTGGTCAACAACGCCGGCTACGGGCACTTCGGGTTCGCCGAGGAGGTCACCGAGGACGAGCTGCGGGCCCAGATGGAGACCAACTTCTTCGGCCTGGTCGCCGTCACCCGGGCCGCGCTGCCGATCCTGCGCAGGCAGGGCTCCGGCCACGTGCTCCAGGTGACGTCGATCGGCGGCATCTCGGCGTTCCCGATCTGGAGCGCCTACCACGCCTCGAAGTGGGCGGTGGAGGGCTGGACCCAGGCGATGGCGCAGGAGGTCGCGCAGTTCGGCATCCGCACCACGCTGGTCGAGCCGGGCGGCTTCGACACCGACTGGGCCGGCTCCTCGTCGGTGCACTCCGAGCGGATGGAGGAGTACGCCGACCTCCACGACCGGGTCGACCAGATGCGCGCCCGCGCCGCGGCGAGCCGGGGCAACCCGACCGCGTCCGCCCAGGCCGTGCTGGCCCTCGTCGACGCCGAGGAGCCGCCGCTGCGGGCCTTCCTCGGCACCGCGCCGCTGTCGATCGCGAAGGCCGACTACGAGAAGCGGATCGCCGACTGGGAGGCCTGGCAGCACAACGCCGAGCTCGCCCAGGGCTGAGTCAGGACGCGGTCCGGCGGACGACGTACGCCGTTCGCCGGACCGCGACCCCGGTCAGCACCTAGATTCCTCCTGCGGCCCGGGACGTGCCCGGGGCCCCACCCGCGCACTCCCGCCGCCGGACCGTCACCACGGGCCGGCCCCGTCTCGGAGGTATCCGTGCGCACCCGGTTCACCTACGCCAACGTCGTCTCGACCACCGCCCTCGTCGTCGCCCTCGCGGGCGGCGGCACCGCCGTCGCGGCCGGTCTCGGCAAGAACACCGTCGGCTCGCCCCAGATCAAGAACGGCACCGTGAAGACCGCCGACCTCGGCAAGGACGCCGTGACGTCGGGCAAGGTGCGCAACAACTCCCTCACCGGCGCCGACATCAAGGAGGGCACCCTCCGGCTCCCGGCCGCCTCCGCGATCGCGGCGAGCAGGCCCAGCGAGTACGCCGGCCTCAGCAACGGCATGACGCAGGTCGCCGAGCTCACCTACACCGCCCCGTCGGCCGGGATGCTCCTGGTCACGACCCAGGTGACGCTCGACCCCGCGGACGAGAAGGGGTACGTCGGCGTCCTGCTGGCCCAGGACGGCGACACCGTCTCCTACCGCAACGTGGAGCCCGGCGACGTCGACTACTTCCAGGACGGCTGGCAGAGCCTGGTCACGGCCGTCCCGGTGACCAAGGGTCGCCACACCTTCACGATGAGCCTGCTGGAGTACGCGCCGGACGAGATGTACGGCTCCTACGACGACGCCCAGATCATCGTGCAGTTCGCGCCGGACGGCTCCGTCGCGGACCGCTGATCCCGGTCGGGCGACCTCCCGCGCGGCACTCCGGATTTCTCTCGTCGTCATGTATCTTGATGTCGAGACAAATCCGAGTGCCGCGGTAAGGCTTGCCTCACTACTCCCGACGCCCCTGTCGGCGGCAAGATGAGGGTCGAGTCCCCGCAGTCCCGATCGAGGAGATGACCGCATTGGCCAGCAAGGACAGCTTCGGCGCGAAGAGCACCCTCGAGGTGGGCGAGAAGTCCTACGAGATCTACCGCCTCGACGCGGTCGCCGGTGACGGCCTCGACGTCGACAGCCTGCCGTTCAGCCTCAAGGTGCTGCTGGAGAACCTCCTGCGCACCGAGGACGGCGCCGACATCACCGCCGACGACATCAAGGCGATCGCCGGCTGGGACGCCGACGCCGACCCGTCGCAGGAGATCCAGTTCACGCCGGCTCGCGTGATCATGCAGGACTTCACCGGTGTCCCCTGCGTCGTCGACCTCGCCACCATGCGCGAGGCGATGGCCGAGCTCGGCGGCGACGCCACCAAGATCAACCCGCTCGCCCCGGCCGAGATGGTCATCGACCACTCCGTCATCGCCGACGTGTTCGGCTCGCCGGCCGCCTTCGAGCGCAACGTCGAGATCGAGTACGAGCGCAACCGCGAGCGCTACCAGTTCCTGCGCTGGGGCCAGGGCGCCTTCGACGACTTCAAGGTCGTCCCGCCGGGCACCGGCATCGTCCACCAGGTCAACATCGAGCACCTCGCGCGCACCGTGATGGTCCGCGACGTCGACGGCGAGACCACGGCGTACCCCGACACCTGTGTCGGCACCGACTCCCACACCACGATGGTCAACGGCATCGGCGTGGTCGGCTGGGGCGTCGGCGGCATCGAGGCCGAGGCCGCGATGCTCGGTCAGCCGGTCTCGATGCTCATCCCGCGCGTGGTCGGCTTCAAGCTCTCCGGCGACCTGCCCGAGGGCTCGACCGCCACCGACCTGGTGCTCACCATCACCGAGATGCTGCGCAAGCACGGCGTGGTCGGGAAGTTCGTGGAGTTCTACGGCCCCGGCGTCTCCGCGCTGCCGCTGGCCAACCGCGCCACGATCGGCAACATGAGCCCGGAGTTCGGCTCGACCATCGCGGTCTTCCCGATCGACGAGCGGACCGTCGACTACCTCAAGATGACCGGCCGCTCCGAGGAGCAGCTCGCCCTGGTCGAGGCCTACGCCAAGGAGCAGGGCCTCTGGCACGACCCGGCGGCCGAGCCGCGCTACTCCGAGAAGCTCGAGCTCGACCTCTCCACGGTCGTCCCCAGCCTCGCCGGCCCCAAGCGCCCGCAGGACCGCATCGAGGTCTCTGCGGCCGCCGGCGGCTTCGAGGAGGCGCTCGCCGCCTACACCGACGAGCCGACCAAGACGGTCGACTTCTCGATCGACGGCCAGGACCTCACGCTCGAGCACGGCGCGGTCACCATCGCCGCGATCACCTCGTGCACCAACACCTCCAACCCCTCGGTCATGATCGGCGCCGCGCTGCTGGCGAAGAACGCCGTGGAGAAGGGCCTGGCCCGCAAGCCGTGGGTCAAGACCACGCTGGCCCCGGGCTCGCAGGTCGTCCCCGACTACTACGAGCGCTCCGGCCTCACGCCGTACCTCGACAAGCTCGGGTTCAACCTCGTCGGCTACGGCTGCACGACCTGCATCGGCAACTCCGGCCCGCTCATCCCCGAGGTGTCCGCGGCCGTCAACGAGGGCGACCTCGCCGTCACCTCGGTGCTGTCGGGCAACCGCAACTTCGAGGGCCGCATCAACCCCGACGTGAAGATGAACTACCTGGCCTCGCCGCCGCTGGTGGTCGCCTACGCGCTCGCGGGCTCCATGCGCGTCGATCTGTTCAACGACCCGCTGGGTCAGGACACCGACGGCAACGACGTGTTCCTCAAGGACATCTGGCCCTCGCCGGCCGAGGTCCAGGAGGTCGTCGACTCCGCCATCACCACCGAGATGTTCGACGGTCGCTACGCCGACGTCTTCGCCGGTGACGAGCGCTGGCAGTCGCTGCCCACCCCGGAGGGCAACACCTTCGAGTGGGACACCGACTCCACCTACGTCCGTCGCGCGCCGTACTTCGACGGCATGCCGGAGGAGCCGACGCCGGTCACCGACATCGAGGGCGCCCGGGTGCTCCTGAAGCTCGGCGACTCGGTCACCACCGACCACATCTCGCCCGCCGGTGCGATCAAGAAGGACAGCCCGGCCGGGAAGTACCTCGCCGAGAACGGTGTCGAGCAGCGCGACTTCAACTCCTACGGCTCGCGCCGCGGCAACCACGAGGGCATGATCCGCGGCACGTTCGCCAACATCCGTCTGCGCAACCAGCTCGCGCCGGGCACCGAGGGCGGCTTCACCCGCGACTTCGCCGGCGACGGCGAGGTCACCACGGTCTACGAGGCCTCCGAGAAGTACGTCGCCGCCGGCACGCCGCTGGTCGTCCTCGCGGGCAAGGAGTACGGCTCCGGCTCCTCGCGCGACTGGGCCGCCAAGGGCACCGCGCTGCTCGGCGTCAAGGCCGTCATCGCCGAGAGCTACGAGCGCATCCACCGCTCCAACCTCATCGGCATGGGCGTCCTGCCGCTGCAGTTCCCCGCGGGCGAGTCCGCCGACAGCCTCGGCCTCACCGGCGAGGAGACCTTCTCCATCACCGGCGTCACCGAGCTCAACGACGGCACCACCCCGCGCACGGTGAAGGTGAAGGCCGGCGACGTCGAGTTCGACGCGGTCGTCCGCATCGACACCCCGGGCGAGGCCAACTACTACCGCAACGGCGGGATCATGCAGTTCGTGCTGCGGAACCTGCTCAAGGGCTGATGTCCGCTTGACCCTGTTCGGCGTCGGTCTCGGGATCGTCGCCGTCATCGCCGTGGCCCTGGTCGTCGGCGCCCTCGTGCAGGGCGTCGTCGGCCTGGGCCTCGGCCTCATTTCGGCCCCGGTCATCACCCTGGTCGCGCCCTCGCTGATGCCCGGGATGCTGCTGGTGCTCGTCTCCACGATGCCGCTGCTGACGCTGGTCAAGGAGCATGATGAGATCGACTGGCGGGGCCTGCGCTGGTCGCTGCCCCCCCCGCGTCGCCGGCACCGCCGTCGGTGTGTGGCTGGTCGTGGTGGCTGACGAGCGCACCCTCGGCGGCATCGTCGGGATCATCGTGCTGCTGGCCGTCGCCGCCAGCCTGAGCTCGTACGTCGTACCGCTGGTGCCCGGCACGCTGCTGGGGGCGGGCTTCGTGTCCGGGGTGACCGGCACCGCGACCACCATCGGCGGGCCGCCGTTCGCGCTCCTCTACCAGCACGAGCGTCCCGAGGTCGTGCGACCGACGCTGGCCGTCTACTTCCTGGTCGGCGGGCTGCTGAGCCTGGGCGGGCTCGCGATCGGTGGGGGCGTGACCGGCCAGGACGTCGCGCTCGCCGTGGTGCTCCAGCCGGCGCTGGTGCTGGGCGTGGTGCTGGGCGTCCGGCTGCGCGGGCACGTCGACCGCGCGCGGTTCCGGCTGCTGGTGCTGATCGTCTGCTCCGCGGCGGCGGTCGTGCTCGTCGTCCGCGCGCTGCTGGGCTGAGCGCTGGGCCGAGCGCCGGATGAGCACCCACCCGGGGACGCCCGGCGCGTGCTCCGCCGGTTGCCGCTGCGGAGTTGCGACCATGTCCCGGTGAGCTTCCCCGCCCGCCCCTCCCGGTCCCGTCCTGCCCTCCTCACCTGGCTGGGCGCCGTCTGCGCGGCGCTGCTGCTGGCCTCCGGGTGCAGCTTCGTCGGCGACGACAGCGCCTCCGACGACAGCACGCCCGCGGCCGCCACCAGCACCTCGACGCCGGCGGCCGAGGAGCCGACGAGCGACCCGGTCAGCCCGTCCGTGACCGAGACCCCCACGGACGAGCCGACGACCGCCGAGCCCACGACGGAGGCGCCCTCCGAGACCCCCACGGAGACGGCCGCGCCGACCGAGGAGCCGACGGTCACCCCGACCAGCACCCCCACGACGAGCGCACCCGAGGCCGACGACGGCACCGGCCCGCCCCCGTCGTACGACGCCGCCGTCGCGCGCGTCGACGGCGCCGGCACCCCGCAGACCATGGGGCGCTTCGAGACCTCCGACGGCACCTACTGCCTGCTGCAGTCCGGTTTCGTGCGCGGCGCCTGCGAGCTGCTCCAGGGCGGTGCCCGGGCGCCGGAGCTGTGCGGCGACGGACCCAGTCAGCGCGTGGGTCGCATCGAGCTCACCAAGAACCGTCCCCGCCCGCTGTGCAACACCGACACCATCCGTGAGCCGGGTGCACCGTCCATCGAGGTCGGCCAGGTCGGGAAGTCGTCGAAGACCGGGATCGCCTGCCTGTGGCGGACCGACGGGGTGACCTGTGTCGACGAGGCGCGGGGGACCGCCTTCTTCCTCGGGGCCGAGGCGTACCAGGTCTACTCCTGAGAGCCCGGTGAGAGGTCCGGTACGCCGGATCGGCCGCCCGGGCCCGCCGCCTACCCTGAGCGCATGATCGTCGCCTTCAGCATCAGCCCGGCCACCGCCGACGACACCGGCGGGGTGAGCGAGGCGGTCGCGGCCGCCGTACGCGTCGTCCGGGAGTCCGGGCTGCCGCACGAGACCAATGCGATGTTCACCAACCTCGAGGGCGATTAGTTACTAGAGGACATGGGAGGTCCTGCGATGCTCGTAGCGTTTTCGGTAGCGCCCAGCGGGTCTGCACGGGAGGACGGGTCCGTCTCGGACGCAGTCGCGGCAGCTGTGCGCGTCGTCCGCGAGAGCGGACTGCCAAACCGCACCGACGCAATGTTCACGACGATCGAAGGTGACTGGGATGCCTGCTTCGAGGTGGTGAAGCGAGCGACCGAAGCGGTCGCTCCGTTCGGATCTCGAGTGTCTCTGGTCCTGAAGGCCGACATTCGCCCCGGTCGTACAGGTGAGCTGGATGCGAAGGTTGCTCGGCTAGAGACCGCTCTCGATGAGGAGTCTTAGTTTGACGTTGACGACCCGTGCTCGCCCTGCCGCCCAGTGGTTCAGGTCGACGACCGAATCGTCGAGGATGATGGTTCGAACCCACGTTGTCGCTGCAACTGCGAGCGTCCGCTTCACATTCGACGACGCGGAGCCGAGATGTCCAGTTAGAGCCGAACCGCCGCCTTCCGTCCTCGGCCGCGTCGGGTGCCAGTGCTCTTGTCCCCATCTCGCTGCGTCGTCTCTTGGTTGAGCAACTTCGTGGCAGGGTGCGGTCTCATGTTCGGTCTACTGGCATTTTTGGCGGCGCTTGAGCCGAAGCCGAAGCCGCCTGGCTCGGGGCCCCTGCCACCCACGCCATCGCACGTACCGGTAGTGCCGACGCAAACTCCAAGCCCCGCGCCGAGCCCGCAGAGCCCGGTTGCGACGACGGTGGGCGACTGGCCGACCGCCAATGTCGCCTTAGTCGTGTCAGCCATAGCTGCTCTCGTTGCTGTCATCGCCGTCGTGTACACGGTGCGGACCTTCCGGAGAGCCGGGGCACGAGTGAATGTGCGACTGCGACAGAGGCGATGGCTGTTCAACGACATCGGTGGAGCTCCGCTCTTGCTGGATGTCGTCAGTGTTGATGTGATCAACACCGGCTTGGCGTCAATCCAAATTAGTGAGATTAGCTGGGAGACGAAAGCCAAGGACAAGTTCGCCATCTCGTCGGACTTGGCGGACCATTCTGATGAGCCGAGAACGCTGAACGGGCTTGCTGCTGACCTCACTGGCTACAGAGTGGATCGGCTCGTGGCCGGCGCGGAGGCGGCCGAAGCCAGCAAGAAGGTCAGAGCAGTGGTACTTCTCGCTGGCACCCAGACACAGAAGTCTGAGTGGCTCTCTGTAGGTGGCTGAGCGTCGACTGCCTGACGCCTTCAAGCCGGGTTTGCGGACCCTCCAGCCGACCGTCACTGCGGAGGAGGGCAGTGTCCATGAATGGACGAGGGGACGAGTCAGGACGGGGTTCGAAAGAGCACAACGCTGCTGGCTCGTGTGAGAGGGTTCTCGGGGAGGAGGCGTGGTGGACGAATCTGGCGAAGCTCCCGCTGCTGGTGAGGTTGTTCTGGTTGGCCTTGACGCCCCGACGGCGCTCGACGGGGGGAGCGTTCCGAGTATCCCTGAACATCTGTCGCTAAAACCTGAGAAGTTGATCTGGCTTTATGAGGCGTCGGAGTGGGAGGAATTTATTCTTGAGTGGGCTACGACCCTGGAACCTGCATACGTCTCTGTGAGACGCAACGGAGGAGCCAACGATCACGGGGTGGACGTAGTCGGATTCGCAAGTGATCAAGGATTCGACGGCGAGTGGGATTGTTATCAGTGCAAGATGTACGGCACCCCGGTCACCCAAAGTATCGCCTTCCCAGAGATCCTGAAGGTAATCCTGGGAACGTTAGCGAACCACTACACGTGGCCGCGCATCTATAGGTTCGCGGCGCCAAAAGGTTGCGGTCAGGGCCTAGCCAACATCATCGACAGTCCTTCCTTGCTAAAGCCCGCGTTCCTTCACGAGCTAACCAAAGATAACAGTGTCCTAGCGAGGCAACTCGGTGGCGTTTCTCAGGCCGAGGTCGTCAGCTTCGTCGAGTACGCAGACTTTTCGATCTTCGGTGCCCTAGAACTCCATGAACTTGTCCAGCAGCACTCTGGGACACGGTGGCACGGAGTTCGGTTCGGTGTCCCGCTTCCGCCGAGGCCGGAAGCCCCCGCGCCTCACCCCACTCCCCAGGCGATCGAGCGGCGTTACATCGCGAAGTTGATGGACGTGTACAACGAAACAAATTTCGATCCGCCTTACACCCCCGATAACATCCATGCGCAGCACCCTCGGCATGGCCGCCATTTCGAGCGCCAGAGGGTTGCCTTCTACAGTGCTGAAGCGTTGCGCGTGTTCGCTAGAGATGCAGTCCCGGCGGGGACATTCGAGGCACTGCAGAGAGAGATACTCGACGGCGTGATCGAGACTCACGACAGAGATCACGAATGTGGAATGGACCGGTTGTACGCGGTGACTGAAGTGGCCCGCAACCTGCCTCTCGCGGCAAACGGACTCGTGCCCGTCGTCTACCAGCGTGACCGCACGGGAATCTGTCATCAGCTGTCGGACGTCGACGATTTGACTTGGTGTGACGAGTGACTATGCAGCCACTCAACAGTCCCATCGAACTCGGGGTCCGTTCTGTCGTGATCTTAGTGTCCCTTTACCCAGAGCGCGCAGATCTGAACCGCTTGGTCTTAATGGACCATTGTTTGCTGCATAGTGCCGACTTGGGCGGGCCGGAAAGCATACTTCCGCAGACTCCGGCCAGGGTTGGAGAACTTGGGGTAAAGCGTACCGCTATTGAGCACGGATTGCGGGTCATGATGAGAGCCGGGATGGTGGAAGCTCTTGCGACCGAGCGTGGCCTCGAATACATCGCCAGAGAAGAGGCGAGTCCGTTTCTGGAGTTGCTCGAGTCGGCACATTTGAGGGATCTCAGGCAATACGCGACGTGGGTCGTTTCTGAGTTTGGCGGGTTGGATGCAGTTGAAATTCGTGATCGGATATCAGGCGTGATGGACAGTTGGAGCGAGGAATTGGGTGATTTGGCCCCCGCTGAAGCTGTGATGGAGCAGGAGGACGACGGATGAGACTCCTGCACCTCACCGCTGTTGGCGCCGACGTCCCTGCGGCATCGGTGGAGTTCGCGCCCCGGCTTACCGTAATATACGGCGCCTCGGAAGCCGGAAAGTCGTATATCATTGACGCGCTCAACTTCATGCTAGGCGCTCGTGCGTTACGGAGCATTCCCGAAGGCATCGGTTATCAGACGATGCTCTTGGGCATTGATCTCAATGACGGTCGTTCCGTTACTCTCGCCCGCGACTTGCGCGGGGGGCGAGTCTCAGTGTTCGAGGACGATTTGCGTGAACTTCCTAAGCGCGCACCCGATCATTCTTTGTCGGCCCAGCACGTAACGGGAAGTGAGCAGACGATCTCCCACTACCTGCTGAATGACTTGGGCCTAGCTGGGGCGCAGGTCCGGAAGAACGATCGAAATCAGGTGCAAGCGCTTGGGATTCGCAATCTTATGCATCTATGTCTCGTGGACGAAGAGCGCATCCTCGCGAAGCGGTCCCCAGTCGAGTCCGGCGTGCCTATGGCGCGGACGGCGGATCGCTCGGTGTTCAAGCTGCTTCTGGAGGGTCAGGATGACTCGGGCCTTTCTAGTGGTGAGGACCCTACTCAGTTTCGACGCATCAACCGAGGGCAGGTCGAGGTGCTGGATCGAGCCCTCGCTCAGTTGCACGAGCATGTCTCGGGGTCTCCGGAGCGGCCTTCCCTTCTCGACCAGCTGGCGCGACTAAACGATTCGATTGCTCAGAACTCACGGTCCGTGGCCGCTTGGCTCGATGCACGCTCCACGCTCGTGGCGCGGCGATCCGAGTTGGAACAGGAAGCGCTGCGGCACCGTAATGTTGTGACGGACGCGCGCGCCCTTTCTGCACGGTTCGGCCTCTTGGATCGCAAGTATTCTTCAGATCTCGACCGATTGGGCATGGTGCGAGAGGTAGGCACCTTCCTCGGATACTTCCAAGGTGGCGCCTGTGTTCTGTGCGGGGCGTCCCCAGAGCACCAGAACGCTGAGCATGCCGTATACGAGTCGGCAGAGGTGTCTTTGAGCGTCGACGCGGAGATCGAGAAGACCACAACTTTGCGTCGCGATCTCTCGCTGACGCTCGGGCGCATCAACGATGAAGAACGGCGTGCCCTCGCCTCACTCCGTGAGGCTCAGTCTGCTTCCCAAGCGATTGACGACCAACTAGCACAGCTTGAACGGGACATGCGTCCTGATCAGGAGGAAGCGTCGCGACTCATGGAGACCCGCTCGGAGACGGAGAGGGCCATTGGGATTTGGGATCGCATCGAGGAACTGGAGGCGCTGCGCGCGAGTGTTGCTCAGGAGCGTCCTCAGAAAACTGATGAGGTTGCCGAGGGCATCTCGAGCCAAAGCCAGCGCGAGTTTTCAGCCATCGTTGCCCGGATCGTGACCGAGTGGGGAGTGCCTGGAGCCGACGAATGCTCCGTGAGCTTTGATGGCGCCCCGGACGTTGTGATGCAGCAGCGCGACCGGGTGGACCGAGGCAAAGGCATGCGCTCGATCTTGCATGCGGGCTTCGTGGTGGGTCTTGGCGAGTTCTGCATAGAGCGTGACCGCCCGCACCCTGGATTCTTGGCTCTTGACACGCCTGTGCTCACTTACAGGGACGCGGAAAAGAGAGAAGACGCGGAGCCCGCTGACGAACTGATGACGCAGTCCGTTGCTAGGTCCATGTACGCCTATCTGGCGACGAGTTATCCCGGACAGAGCATTGTCCTAGAGAATCAAACGCCCCCATCCGTCGAGGCTGACGGGTGCTCCGTGTACTTCTTTACAGGCACTCCAGGAGTTGGACGGTCCGGGTTCTTCCCTCAGTAGGCACGGCTCACACCGTCTCGCGGCTCCCAATCTCAGGCAGGAGCGTCGAGTCTGGTGGCACAACCTCTATGCCCGTACAGAGTCCCTGACGCTATGCCTCCCGGTCGCGTAGGGTCCGGGGAGGGGGGAGGCACCCCCCAGGGGCTCAGGGTGGAAGGCAACACGTATGGCCATGTCGTCTAAGGGCCTCATGTCGCAGATCGAGGCCGAGGCGCTAGACAGTTCCGTCCCCATCGCGGACGCACTTAGAAAGTGCGTGGCTCTCGGCGGCAGGTCCCGTTCGGCGGAACTGAGAGAGTGGGCGCGGAGAGAACTGGAAGGGTACGGCCCCGACGACGAACTTCCGGCCTACCGGCGCGTGAACGCGATCATCGCGATTGACGGCTCGACGATGAACGCAGTCATCAAGCAACAGCGGATTGCGCGGTCGTCACTCCCTGACTTCGCTCAGGAGGGCATCAAGGAAGAGGTTGAACTGCCCCAGGGGGTTGCCGAACTCGAACATCTTATTTTGTCTAGCGATAACGGCGCGATCAAGATAACCCTTCCTGCGATGGGTGACTTGGTCGCTTACATGAATAACGAAGCTCCTTACGGTCAATCGATTAGCGCAATGTATTGGGTCCTGGCTAGCAGCACCGTTGTCGGTGTACTCGACCGGACCAGGACCAACCTAGTGGCTCTGGTAGCGGAGATGCGCGCCGTCGAGCCCAATACCGACGTTCCGAGCGCGGAGGCTGCAAGCCAAGCGGTCAGCGTGGTGATCAACGGCGGTAAGCGAAACAAGATCAGCGTCACAACCGCGCAGGCATCAGGCGTTACTGCAACGGCGGACGCGGAATCCTCGAGCGAAGGACTTCCTGAACCGTCGCGAGTTCCGGCCTGGATTCGTGGACCGTGGGGCGTTCTTGTGGGCGTTGGCTCGATTGTGTCGGGCGCTGCGGGACTCGCCGCATGGCAGGGGTGGCCCCCCTTCTGACCGGCGGCGTGCGGGCGGGGACAGCAGTCACCGTCCCCGCCCGCCCGCAGTCCTCTCGGTCCAGTCCGCGCTTGGACGCCGCCGCAGCGCGCTCCGCCGCACGGTGAGCGCGCTTGGGCGTAGCATCCTGCCCGGTAGCGAACCGGATGCGGACTGGCTCCAGCGCCGGACGCGGACGCCGCAGCGCGCCGCCCATCAGCCGCCCCGCCTCTCACAAGCCGTGCGGACAAGAGCGTCGTCGTCCTCCCGCTCCTGGAGCCGCCGACGAGCTTCCGCCGCGACCTCCGCTTCGGTGCTCTCCGCGAACTCCTCAAGGACCAGCCGGCCGAGATCCTCCCGGTTCACGCCGCGCCCTCCTTCGTCTTGTCGACGTGCAGCCACTCCGAGCGACCGCGCCCCACCAGGGACGCCGCACGCCGCTCCGTCGTGAGCATCCGCGCGCCCGTGCGCCGACTCACGACCTCGACGAGGTCGAGCCGCGTCCCGGCCCGCTCCGCGACCGCGTGAGCGTCGACGCGGTCCAGGACATCGAGCGTCGACTCCTGGACCGCCCCCGCACGCTGCCGCGTCACGATCCGAGGGTCCAGGTCCGGGCGGAGCCCGTAGCGGCTCCCGCCGTACGCCGAGAAGCGCGCACGCGCCTCCGCAGCGTCGAGCGCCGCGTCCAGCGCCCGAGCGTGCTCCTCCAGCGCCAGCCGCGCACCCAGCACGCCGACCGCGTCCGCGTGCTCGGTGAGCGCCGCCTCCAGCGCGGACGCCGCAGCCCTCAGCGCGCGCTCAGCCGCCCGCATTGCCTCCGCTTGCGTCGTCGTCCGGTCGCGGGTCTCCGCGTCCCAGCGGTTCCGCTCACCGGGCACGAGCAGGACCTCCTCGCGAGCCTGAGCCTCCGCAGCGTCGAGCGCCGCGCGCGGCTCCTTCAGCCCCTGGAGCGCGTCCTCCCACGCCGCCAGCGCCGCGCGGACCTCCTCCGGGCTCTGCTCATGCGCCAGGAGCCCGCGAGCCGGGAGCCCCTCCAGCCGCCTGCCACTGTTCAGGATCTTCAGCATGTTCGTTCCTTTCCTCGTCGTCTCGTCCGTCGTGTTCCGTGCCGCGCTCAGCGCTTGCCGCCGCGCCGGACGCGGTCGTCTGTCCGAGCACGACCACGCGGGACGCGGATTTCCTCGTCCTCCTCGCGCGGCCCGTAGTCGACCGGCTCATCCGGCGCGACCCCGGCGCGCAGCGGGCCGACGCCCAGCCGCTCGCACTCCTCGCGATAGACCTCCGAGCGGACGCGCTCCGCCGTGCCGTAGTCCACGCCGGACGCGGAGCGCCAGGTCGAGCACGCCGCCCGAGAGCGCGCGGTCGTCACGGAAGGAGCGCCCTCCGCGAGCGCCAGCCGCAGCGCCGTCCGGAAGCGCTCCCGGTAGTGCTCCGGCGAGAGCGTCGCCGGACCCATCGGGAGGATCTCCTCCGGCCTCACCGGCTCCGAGCGCGGCCGACGGGGACCCGTGACGGGCTTCCGCCCAGGCCTCCGCGAGCCGCCCGGACGACGACGGTCCTTCTCGTGCGTCTTCGTCTTCGTGTTCGCCATGCGCGAGCACCTTTCAGAGGGACCGCCGAACGTCTCGACGTGTCCAGCCCGCCGCGCGGCATCGGACCGCGAGCGGGAGCTGATAGGGACCGGAGCCCGTCCCAGCGAGCAGCGAGCCGGAGGACCGACCAGCCGAACGCGGGGACGAGCCCCGGCCAGCGCGCCCACGACAGGACGCGCAGCCCCGTCCCAGGAGGCCGCAGCGCGGAGGAGCGCCGTGGCAACGCGGCGAAGCGACGCCGCGACCCCCAGGACGGGAGCAAGAGCGCGGGAGCGAGATTCGCTCGACCGCGCGAGTAGGTCCTCCCCGGAGCCAGCACCGACCGACCGGCGCGCGGGGACCACTAGACCCGCACTCGAACGAGCGACCTTGTGTCAGCCCGTCCTACGCGGCTCCGGGGAGGAGATCAGGAGCGCCGGAGCGCGGGAGGGACGTTCCCGGTCCGGGCGGGAACCGTGTAGAAGCGGAGCCCGGCCGTCGAGCGCGGGGAGCGCGGGCCGAGAACTAGGTCGGCGACGCCGTAGAAGCGCGCCCACGTCGGGACGCGAGGACGGAGCGGGAGACCCTCGTCGTCGGCCTCCTCCTCCCACTCCTCCAACCGCTCCGCGTGTTTGCCGCGAGCCCGGACCGCCCGCGCGTAGTCGCGAGCGAGTCGGGCGTCCGTCTCCGCGTCGCCGGTCGGGCGCGGAGGGCCGGACGGAGGGAGCGGGGAGAGCGTCTCCTTTCGCCGCTCGACGATCTCCTCCAGCGTCGAGCACGCGTCGCGGTACAGGTGCGACGCCGCGACGCGCGTCCCAGAAGCGGGGGCCTCGCTCTCCTCGCCCCAGCCGGAGAGATAACCCTCCAGCCACCAGCGCGAGGAGAACTCCTCGTCCGCGTGGGCCTGCGCCCGGCTCCGCCGTACGCGCTCGATCCGGGGAGTCTCCCCGCGTACCTCGCGAGGAGGTCGCGGAGCCGTCGAGAGCGTCGAGCGGAGCGCCCGGAGGACCTCCAGCGCGTAGGAGCCCGCGAGGTCCGGAGAGACCGCCGCGAGCGTCCGGAGGTCCCGGTACGGCCTGCCAGCGTCTTCCCGATCCGGGAGCGCCGCGAAGAGGTCGACGAGCCGCGTCGCCTCTTGCGCGACGTCGAGCAGCTGGAGCGCGTCGCCGGACGCGTCCGAGCCGCGAGGACGAGCCACGAGCGCCGGTCCGCGCCGGAAGACCTCGACGTCGGGGAAGAGGTCCAGGACCTCGACCAGGACGCGGGGAGCCGGGATTTCGACCGTGACGTCCGCGCCGCCAGAGTCGAGCCGGAGGAGCCGAGGACGTCGGGACGAGGTCGCGACGTAGCGCCCGTCTCGAAGCGATGCGAGCCCGTCCAGGTGCCGGGTGCCGTCGTCTGTCATAGGGGAGCCCTTCCAGGGTTCGGGTGCGTGTTCGTGCGCGGTCCGGCCCCTGGAGTGACGACCTCCGAACCTTGAGTCCCCGATAGTGGTGTAGCGCGGTCGCCGAGATCGTCACCGGCGTGTACGCCAGACGAAGCAGCGGCCACCGCGTGATCCTTCGAGCGAACCTCTCACAGCACTCTCGAACGGAACATCACGATGACCGCTCCTCACATTGTCGACCCTGCACGCCTGCTGGGTGAAGCCCTCGCCGAAGCGTCGCCAGATCTGATGCGCGGCCTGTTGCAGACGATGATCAACGCGCTGCTGTCCGCGGATGTCGACGCGGGGGTCGGCGCCGAGTACGGCCGCCCCACCCCAGGCCGGGTCGCGCAGCGCAACGGCTACCGCCACCGCGATCTGGACACCCGCGTCGGCACCATCGACGTCGCGGTCCCCAAGCTCCGCAACGGCACCTACTTCCCCGCGTGGCTCCTCGAGCGCCGCAAGCGAGCCGAGACCGCGTTGATCACCGGCGTCGCAGACTGCTACCTCGCCGGCGTGTCCACCAGGCGGATGGACAAGTTGGTCAAGACCCTCGGCATCGACGGGTTGTCGAAGTCGCAGGTCTCGCGGATGGCAGCCGACCTCGACGAGCACGTCGAGCAGTTCCGCCACCGACCCCTGGACACCGCTGGGCCGTTCACCTTCGTGGCCGCCGACGCGCTCACCATGAAGGTCCGCGAAGGCGGCCGTGTCATCAACGCCGTCGTCCTGCTCGCGACCGGCGTCAACGGTGACGGGCACCGTGAGGTCCTCGGCATGCGGGTGGCCACCAGCGAGACCGGTCCGATGTGGAACGAGTTCTTCGCCGACCTCACAGCCCGCGGCCTGACCGGGGTCCGCCTGGTCACCTCGGACGCTCATAGGGGCTTGGTCGAGGCGGTCGCTGCGAACCTGCCCGGCGCCACCTGGCAGCGGTGCCGCACCCACTACGCCGCCAACCTCATGTCCGTGACGCCGAAGTCGATGTGGCCGGCGGTCAAGGCGATGCTGCACTCGGTCTACGACCAGCCCGACGCGCCCGCCGTGGCCGCGCAGTTCGACCGGCTGCTGGACTACGTCGACGGCAAGCTCCCAGCGGTCCACGACCACCTCGACCAAGCTCGCGTCGACATCCTCGCGTTCACCGCCTTACCCAAGGACGTGTGGACCCAGATCTGGTCCAACAACCCAGCCGAACGCCTCAACCGCGAGATCCGCCGCCGCACCGACTCAGTCGGGATCTTCCCCAACCGCGAGGCCATCGTGCGCCTCGTCGGCGCTGTCCTGGCCGAACAGACCGACGAATGGGCCGAGGGGCGCCGCTACCTCGGACTCGAAGTCCTCGCCCGATGCCGCGTCAACCTCGTCCCCCACACCGACACCGAGATCGGAGCCCACGACCTGCCCTCACTGACTGCCTAACCCTCAGCGAAGGACCGCAGCGCTACACCACTCCCGGGGACTTGACCCCTCCGAAACAGTGAGGCTTCTCGTCACCCTCCGGGTTACATGTTCGAGAGTCGTCGTCTCGAACAAGTAACAGAGGAAGACAAGAAGAGCGCCACTGTTTCCGAGGTCGTCACTCCGGAGGACCTCTCTCCGCGCCGGTCGACGGCGAGGAGCCCGCGAGACGCCGCAGCGGGACGGACTCTCCGCCTCCGCGCGGCCTCCGCTCCGGGGCCTCACGTAGTAGGAGTGAGCCAGGAGCCCCCCGGCTGCTCACGATCCGGCGGAGGAGTTTCGCCGCCGTCCAGCGCGTCCCGGAGTTTCGGGGGTACGCCATAGGAATGTGCCTCAGCGCCCATTACTGCTCACGAAACGGCGAAGTTTCTCCAAAATCTCCGTTGCCCGGACCCGACCTCGTCGACCTTCGTTAGAGGAGTGGGCCGGAAGTCCTCCGCCTGCTCACGGTTGCTCGAATCTCCGCCCCAGTACGCGAAAGAGCCCCTGGAGGATCTCCTCCAGGGGCTCCAAGTCGCGCGCGTCAGTCGTCGAGCGCGCCCGCTAAGTAGTCGTGATCTCCGGCCAGGACGACGCGGGACGGGTCCCAAGAGCCGCGACGAGCCGCTTCCCGGACCGTCACGGTCGCACCCAAAATCTCCAGGTGCTCGCGCCTCTCCTCGACGCTCCAGCCGTCCCAAAGGTCCGCGTACGTCTCCGTACGGGTGCGCCGGACGACCCGGTCATCCGTCGCCTCAAGTCGAGCCCGCTCCTCCGAGAGAGCCGAGATCCGCGAGGAGATCTCCGCGACGTGCGCGCCCGGTCGGACAATCTCCGCGCCCAGGACCGCTAGGGAGCGCTCGACGTCCGCCAGCGCGTCCGCGACCGGGGTCCGCTCGACCTCGACGTCTGTCACACGGAAGGAACCCCAGAGCGCTAGAGCCTGCTCCGTTGCGGCCTCCTCGACAAGGACCGCGTCCGCCAGGACGTGAGAGCCCTCGCCCAGTCCGCGACAGCCGTAGAACGGACGACCCTTCCGCGTCTTCACCAGGAGCCGCTCCCCGCAGCGACAGAACGCGAGCCCAGAGAGTAGTCGTCGCGTCTCGCCGGAAAGCCCGCGCTTCGTCGCCGCGCTCCGCTCCTCGTTGAGCGCCGAGGACGTCACGCGAGCCCGGACCCGGTCCGCGAGATCGTCCGCGACCAGGGGAGCCCAGGGCCGGACCCGCTCGCCATCCTCGCCCAGGACCGGGCGCCGGTCGCGCGAGCCCGGAGCGACGCCCTCCGTCAGGAAGCCGGAGACGTGGAAGGAGCGCGCGACGTTGAGCACGCTCGCAGGCTTCCAGGTGCCGCGCCCGGTCGCCGTAGGGACGCCGTCACGGTTCAGCGCTTGCGCGATCGTGTAAACACCCTCCCCGGAGTTGAGCGCCTCGAAGATCCGGACGACGACCCGCGCCTCCTCCTCGACCGGACGGAGTACCTTCCCGATCCCGTCCGCAGCCGGGACCGGCTCGAAACCGTACGGACGCGGGCCACCGCCCCAGCGCCCGCGAGACTTCAGGAACGCCTTAGTAGCGCGAGCGCGCTCGCCGGTCGTCCGGGACTCCAGGGCCGCGAACACCTGGAGGATCTCGACCGTCGCTCGACCCATCGGCGTAGTCGTGTCGAGCGGCTCCGTCGCGGAGATCACCTGGAGCCCCTCGTCCAGGAGCGTCCCCATATCCACGACCGAGCGCGCGACCCGGTCCAGCCGCCAGCAGAGGAGCGCGTCCGCCTCCCCGGTCGCTACGCGCCGACGAGCCGCCGTCAGCCCCGGACGGTCCAGCCGGGTCCGGATCGCGGAGGAGTCCTCGTCCGCCTCGATCCCGACGAGGTCCCAGCCGCGCGCCTCCGCCGTCTTCGTCAGGATCTCGCGTTGCTTCTCGATCGAAGTCGAGTCCTCCGACGCCCGGGACAGTCGCGCGTACCCGACTACCCTCATGCCCGTGACCCTCCTCGACGACCGGATGCTCCGACCTATGTCCCACCGTAACCAATCGGGCGAGTGGGACGAGGTGATGGACGTCGTACGTCGTGCGGTCGACGTGGTCGCCGCCGTCTCGCCCCGCGTCTCGCTGGTGCTCAAGGCCGACATCCGGCCCGGGCGCACGGGGGAGATGCAGGGCAAGCTCGACCGGCTCGAGCAGGCGCTCGAGACGCCGGACCGGCCCGCCGGCTGAGCCGGCCGCGGCGCCGCGCACTTGGAAGGCACCGCACCCACGTGGTGTGATGCCGCCCACACAGCGTGGTGCCCCCCCGACGCCCGCCCCCCACCGTCCGGCCCGTGACCCCAGCACCGGCCAGTCGCCCCCAGGAGCACGCTGCCCATGACCGAGTTCACCGGCGACCTGATCACGCCCGCGCTCGTCGACCTGCACCTCGACGCCGCCAACGACGGCGCCCCGGTCGACAAGGTCGCTGCCATCCGCGCGCTCGCCTGCCGGGCGGTCGAGGCCGGTCGGGCCGGCGACCTCGAGCAGCTCGTGCTCGACCTGAAGGTCCGCGAGGAGCAGCTCCCGACCGGTCTGGAGGGCGGCATCGGGGTCCCGCACGCCCGGTCGGCGACGGTCACCGAGCCGACGCTGGTGTTCGGCCGCAGTGACGCCGGCGTGCCGTTCGGGGCCGAGGACGGCCCGGCCCACCTGGTGTTCCTCATCGCCGTGCCCGACGAGGAGGGCGACTGCCACCTCGCGATCCTCGCCGCGCTCGCCCGTCGGCTCGTCCAGAGCTCGTTCAAGGACGCGCTGCTCGCGGCGCTCGAGCCCGAGGCCGTCGTCGACCTCGTACGCCGGGAGGTCGTGCGCGGCTGAGCCCGGCAGGCAGGATCGGGGCATGCACTCCGAGACCCGCCGCTACACGACCGGCAGCCGCGACCGCGTGCTCGACCTGACCCGCGACTGCGTCACCTTCTGCGCCGGTCGCGGCGACGGCCTGCTGCACCTGTTCGTCCCGCACGCGACCGCCGGCCTGGCCGTGCTGGAGACCGGCGCAGGCAGTGACGACGACCTGCTCGCGGCCCTGGCCGACCTGCTGCCCGCCGACGACCGCTGGCGGCACCGGCACGGCACCCCCGGCCACGGCCGCTCGCACGTGATGCCGGCGCTCGTGCCGCCGTACGCCACCGTCCCGGTGATCGACGGGGAGCTTGCGCTGGGCACCTGGCAGAGCATCTGCCTAGTCGACCTCAACGTCGACAACCCCGACCGCACCGTGCGGTTCAGCTTCCTGGTCGACGGCGCCGCGGGGTGAGCGCCGTCTCCGTGCGTGCGGCGGACGGGGCTCACGCAGCCGACGCAGCCGACGCCGCCGACGCCGCGGCCGTACGCCGCGTGGTCGCGGCCGCCTTCGGCGACGAGAGACCGCTGCTGGTGCGGCTGCTCGACGAGCTCGACCGCACCGAGCGCGTCGTGGCGTCCCTGGTGGCCGAGGTCGACGGGGCGGTGGTGGGGCACGTCCAGCTCAGCCGCTCGTGGGTCGACGCCCGCGAGCGCCTGGTCGAGGTCGTGGTGCTGTCGCCGCTCTCGGTGCACCCCGACGTCCAGCGGACCGGGGTCGGCTCGGCGCTGCTCGCGGCTGCCGTGGAGGTCGCCCGGGCCGCGGCGGAGCCGGCCGTCTTCCTGGAGGGCTCCCCGGCGTACTACGGCGAGCGCGGATGGCAGCGGGCCTCCTCGCTCGGCTTCACCCGGCCCTCGGCCCGGATCCCCGACGCGGCCTTCCAGGTGGTGCTGCTCGTCGACGACCTGCCCCGTGGGGCGCTGGTCTACTGCGACGCCTTCTGGGCGCTCGACTGCGTCGGCCTGCGCGACCCGTTCCTCGCCGAGATCGAGGAACGGTTCGCCGACTAACGTCAAGGAATCGAACAGGTGTTCGACTAGAGTAGTGGTCATGTCGCTCGTCGCCCCGCCCGGATGGCCCAGGGCGGTGCGGCCGCCGGACGCGCCGCGCTGGGAGATGACGGCCGAGTCGTGGCTGCTCGACCAGTGCCCGCCCGACTACCGCACCTACCCCGCGCTGCGGCGCCACGTGGTGGTGCTGGCGCGGTTCGCCGTGCTGCACGTCGAGGGGTGCCAGGCCGCCGTACGCCGCGGGCTCAGCGAGGCGCGGGCCGAGCTGCGCGACGTCGCGCCCCGCGACGTGATCGAGCAGGCGATCGAGGTGTGGCAGTCCGAGGACGCCCGCCTGCGCGCCGTACGCCGCGAGGTCGGGCTCGTCGAGGACGCCCTGCGCGGCACCCGCTACCGGGCCCGGCTCTGAGGGTCCGACCATGGGCGGTGACCGCTCGGTCCCCGGGTGCGACCGGGGTGTGAGGTGACGCACGCCGCGAGCGACTAGGGTCGCGGCGTGCACCGGTTCTCCTCCGTCGTGCTGGTCGACCCGCGCGGCTGGCTCCTCCTGCAGGAGCGCGACGAGCACCCGGTGATCGACCCGGAGTGCTGGGGCTTCCCCGGCGGGCACGTCGAGGACGGCGAGGAGCACGAGGCCGCGGCTTACCGCGAGCTCGCCGAGGAGTCCGGCGTACGCCTGCCTCCTGGCACGCTCGTCGAGCACGGCGAGGTCGAGGTCTTCCACGAGGCCTACGACACCCTCGACCGGGTGCGCCTGTACGCCGCCGCCACCGACCTCACCGACGACGCGGTCGTCGTGGGGGAGGGCCGCCGGATCGTCTTCGTCGACCCGGCCACGGCGCTCGGCCTGCCCCTGACCCGGGGTGCCGCCGCCGCGCTGCCCGGGTTCGTCGGGTCCCCGCTCCACCGCACGCTCACCGAGACCGCCCGCCGGACGAGCGCGGGCTCCCAGGAGGCAGCCCGATGACCCGCACCGACCTGACCGTGGTCCCCGTCGACGGACCCGGCGCCGAGGACGTCGTCGTCGCCACCCACGGGCCGCACGAGGGCAGCGTCTTCACCGGCACCGAGGACGGCGCGATCCACCGGGTCAGCCACGACGGCCGCACCGTCGAGAAGGTCGCGCACACCGGCGGCCGCCCGCTCGGCATCGAGATCGACGGCGACGGCCGGCTCATGGTCTGCGACGCGCACCGGGGCCTGCTGCGGGTCGACCCGGCGACCGGTGGAGTCGAGGCCGTCCTCGACGCGGTCGGTGGCGCGCCGATGAAGTTCTGCAACAACGCCGCGATCGCCTCCGACGGCACCGTGTGGTTCTCCGACTCCTCGCTGCGCTTCGGCATCGAGGACTGGAAGGCCGACTTCGTCCAGAACACCCGCACCGGCCGGCTGATGCGCCGCGACCCGGACGGCACTGTCACGGTCGTCGTCGACCAGCTCGCCTTCGCCAACGGCGTCGCGCTCTCGGCGGCCGAGGAATACGTCTGCGTCGCCGAGACCGCCGGGCGCTCCGTCGTACGCCTGTGGCTGACCGGTGAGCGGGCGGGCATGCGTGACCGGCTCTGCGCCGACCTGCCCGGCTACCCCGACAACATCGCCCGCGGCTCCGACGGGCTGATCTGGATCACCCTGGCCAGCCCGAAGGACCCGGTGGTCGAGCGCCTCCAGCAGGGCCCGCTGGCCCTGCGCCGACTGGTCACCAAGCTGCCCGAGAAGGTGCAGCCGGCGCCGAAGCGCACCGTCCGCGTCCAGGCGTACGACGACGCCGGCGCACTCGTGCACGACCTCGACCTGGACTCCTCCGGCTACCACATGGTCACCGGCGTGCGGGAGCACGAGGGCCGGGTCTGGCTCGGCAGCCTGCACGAGCCCGCCGTCGCCGTGCACGATCTCGGCGGTTCGTCGTCCGGCACCGCGTGACTCGTAGACTCTCGCCCATGTCCCTGCTGGAGTCGATCACCGGACCCCGCGACCTGCGCGGCCTCGACGACGCGCAGCTCGAGCAGCTCGCCGCCGAGATCCGCGACCTGCTCATCCGCACCGTCGCCACCAACAGCGGGCACCTCGGACCCAACCTCGGCGTCGTCGAGCTGACGCTGGCCATGCACCGCGTCTTCGACTCCCCGCGCGACCGCGTCGTCTTCGACACCGGGCACCAGTCCTACGTGCACAAGCTCGTCACGGGCCGGGTCGCCGACTTCGGCACTCTGCGCCGCGAGGGCGGCATGAGCGGCTACCCGAGCCAGGCGGAGTCCGAGCACGACATCGTCGAGAACTCCCACGCCTCCACCGCGCTGAGCTACGCCGATGGACTCGCCAAGGGCTTCGCGGTCCGCGGCGAGGACCGCCACGTCGTCGCCGTCATCGGCGACGGCGCGCTCACCGGCGGCATGGCCTGGGAGGCGCTCAACAACATCGCGATCGCCAAGGACAGCAAGCTCGTCATCGTCGTCAACGACAACGGGCGCTCCTACACCCCTACCATCGGCGGCCTGGCCACCGCACTCACCGCGCTGCGCACCAACCCGCGCTACGAGTCCGTCCTCGACCTGGTCAAGCGCCGCCTCAACGCCGTCCCCGGCGTCGGCCCGGCGGCGTACGACGCCCTGCACGCGATGAAGAAGGGCGTCAAGGACGCCCTTGCGCCGCAGGGGCTCTTCGAGGACCTCGGCCTGAAGTACGTCGGCCCGGTCGACGGGCACGACCGCGGCGCGATGGAGCAGGCGCTGTCGCAGGCCAAGCGGTTCAACGGCCCGGTCATCGTGCACGCGATCACGCGCAAGGGCTACGGCTACGACCCGGCCGAGCGGCACGAGGCCGACCAGTTCCACGCACCCGGCCCCTTCGACGTGCAGACCGGGGCCGAGAAGCCCAAGGGCAGGATCTGGACCGACCACTTCGCCCAGCACATGCTCGAGATCGGCGCCCGCCGTGACGACGTCGTGGCGATCACCGCCGCGATGATGCACCCGGTCGGGCTCGACCGGTTCCAGGCCGCCTACCCGCGCCGCACCTTCGACGTCGGCATCGCCGAGCAGCACGCCGCCACCTCGGCCGCCGGCATGGCGATGGCCGGTCTGCACCCCGTCTTCGCGGTCTACGCGACGTTCCTCAACCGCGCCTTCGACCAGGTGCTGATGGACTGCGCGCTGCACCGCTGCGGCGTCACCTTCGTGCTCGACCGGTCGGGCGTCACCGGCGACGACGGCGCCAGCCACAACGGCATGTGGGACATGTCGGTGCTGCAGGTCGTGCCGGGTCTGCGGCTCGCCGCGCCGCGCGACGTCGCCCGGCTGAAGGAGCTCCTCGACGAGGCGGTCGACGTCGACGACGCGCCCACCGTGGTGCGCTTCCCCAAGGGCCCGCCGCCGGACGACGTACCGGCGGTCGAGCGGGTCGGCGGTGTCGACGTGCTGGTGCGCGAGGGCACCGAGGACGTCCTCATCGTCACCGCCGGCGCGATGGCCACCACCGGTGTCGAGGTGGCGCAGCGCCTGGTCGACCAGGGCCTCGGCGTGACCGTCGTCGACCCGCGCTGGGTCAAGCCGGTCGACCCGGTGCTCGTCGACCTGGCGCGCACCCACCGGCTCGTCGTCAGTATCGAGGACAACGGCCGCGTCGGCGGCGTCGGCTCGGTGCTGCTCCAGACGCTCGTCGACGAGGGCGTGCGCACGCCGTTCCGCCTGCACGGCATCCCGCAGGAGTTCCTCGACCACGCCAAGCGGGGCGCCATCCTCGAGCGGATCGGCCTCGCGCCGCAGGCCCTCGCCCGCGGGATCGTCGAGGACGTCGCCGCCATCGCGGACGGCCGGACCCTCCTCGATGCCGAGCACACCTCCTGACCGACCCCCGTCACGCCCGGCCGCACCGACGGCCGGGGGACCGGGCGCGGCGGACCAGGTCGTACGCCGCGTCGTCGCCGCCCTGCTGTGCGGCGTGCTCGCGCTCGTGGCCGCCGGGTGCTCCGACGGCGCCCCCTCCTCGGTCGCGCAGGGCGCCGCGACGACGGAACCGACCAGCGGTCCGGCGACCTCCGCGGAGGACGCCGCAGCCGCCTCGGGGACCGCGGAGGACGCCGCTCCCGGCGCCGTCGTCGGCGGCACCGACGTGCCCGACGTGTCCGGCGTACGGGTGCCGCGTGACCTCGCCCGCACCCTCGCCCGGCTGCTGACCCGCCGCTCGGCGGCGGTGCTCGCCGGCGACCGCGACGCCTTCCTCGCCGACGTCGGCGACGGGCTGGCCGCCTCCCAGGGCGCCTATTTCGACAACCTCGCCCAGCTCCCGCTCGCCGAGCTGACCTACCGGCTCGACCGGCGCAGCCTGGTGCGCGACGGCGACGACCACTGGGTCGTGGTCGAGGTGAGCACCCGCCTCGCCGGCTACGACGTGGCCGCCGTGCGCACCTTCGACCGCCTCCGCTTCTCCCCGACCCCGGGAGGGCGCCAGGTGCTGACCTCGACCTCCGACGCCGCCTGGGAGGCCGAGAACCGCGTCGGGTCGCAGCCGTGGGACCTCGAGCCGGTCACGGTGCGCGACGTCGACGGCGTGCTCGCCGTGCTCGACGCCGGCACGGCCGGCCAGGCCGACCGGCTGCTGCGGGTCGTGGAGGCCGCGCGCGACGACGTCCGCTCACGCTTCCCCGACTGGGACGGCCGGGTCGTGGTCTACCTGCTGGGTGACGACGCCTTCCTCGACGGCCTGACCGGCGTACCCGGTGGCGACGCGGACGCGCTCGACGGGCTCACGGTGAGCGTGCCGACAGGGCCGGTCGACGCGAGCGGCACGCCGGCCGTCGCGTCGCGCCGGGTGCTGCTCCAGCCGCGCGTGCTGGGGGAGTCCGTGGTGACCCGCGGACGCCTCGTGCGCCACGAGCTCGTCCACGTGGCCGTCGGGGAGCGCGACACCGGCGCCCCCGTGTGGCTCACCGAGGGCCTCGCGGAGTGGACGTCCGTCCAGGCGCTCCCACCCACCCGGCGCACCGTGCCCGAGGAGGCCCTCGACGCCGCGCGGGACGGGATCGAGGGCATGCCCGCCGATGCCGTCTTCCACGACGCACCCGAGGTCGACTACGCCCTCGCCTGGTGGACCTGCGAGTACGTCGCCGCGACGTACGGCCCCACCGCGCCGTGGACGCTGCTCGACGAGGTCACCGCCGGTGTGGCGGCCGGGGAGGACCCCGACGACGTGGTGGGCCGGGTCCTCGGGCTGTCGACCGACCAGCTCGCCCGGCGCGGCGCCCGCCTGATGCTGACGACGTACGACCCGGCCGCGGTGGCCACGGAGAGCCCGGACACCGACGAGCCGGTGAGCCCGGACACCAGCAGGGTCCCGGACGGCGAGCCGACCACCACCGCCGAGGCGACCGGCGGATAGCGTGTCGGCGTGAGTGAACGACTGGTGCACATCGTCGACGACGTGCCCGACCTCCCCGAGTCCGGTCGGTTGACCATGGTCGTCGCGCTGGAGGGCTTCCTGGACGCCGGCAGCTCGGCCGGCCTCGCCGCGACCCACCTGGCCTCTGTCGGCGGCAGCGCGCCCGGCGGCTCCGTCGTCGCGACGTTCGAGGTCGACGCGTTCCACGACTACCGCGCCCGGCGGCCCCCGGTGACCTTCGCGCGCGACCACTACGAGGACTACGAGGCGCCGCGCCTGGTCGTCCGGCTGCTCCGCGACGCCGGCGGCACGCCGTACCTCCTGCTGCACGGCCCCGAGCCCGACAACCGCTGGGAGGCCTTCGTGCGCGCGGTCCGCGAGGTCGTCGAGCGGTTCGGCGTCACCCGCGTCGTGCAGATGGGCTCGGTGCCGATGGCCGTGCCGCACACCCGTCCGATCGCCATCACCCCGCACGCCAACGACGCCTCGCTGCTCACCGCCACCAGCCCGTGGCGCCAGGAGCTGCGGGTGCCGAGCTCGGCGCAGGCGCTGCTGGAGATCCGGCTCGGGGAGTGGGGTCACGACTCGATGGGCTTCGTCGCCCACGTGCCGCACTACCTCGCCCAGCTCGACTACCCGCAGGCCGCGGTGTCGCTGCTGGAGGAGGTCGAGAAGGCCGGACGGATCACCGTCGACCTCTCCGACCTGCGCACCGCCGCCGACGAGCGCGAGGCCGAGATCGGTCGCTACCTCGCCGACAACGAGGAGGTCGCCGAGGTGGTCGCCTCGCTGGAGCAGCAGTACGACACCTTCGCCGAGGCGGAGGAGAACGGTCGCAGCCTGCTCGCCGACGACCAGCCGCTGCCCACCGGTGAGGAGATCGGCCAGGAGTTCGAGCAGTTCCTCGCCGGGCTCGCCGACGGCGACGACGGCGACGGCAGCGACGGCGAGACCGGCTGGTCCAACGGAGGTACGCCGTGAGCGCGCCCGACGCCGCTGCCGACGCCGCTGCCGACGGCGCCCCTGCGGTGGCCGACCAGGGCCGAGAGCTGGTCCGGCTGATGGACCTCGAGGAGCTCGACGTCGACCTCTTCCGCGGTCGGCACCCGGACTCGACTCGCGACCGCGTCTTCGGCGGCCAGGTCGCCGCGCAGTCGCTCATCGCCGGCGCCCGCACCGTCGAGGCCGACTGGCACGTGCACTCGCTGCACTCCTACTTCCTGCTGCCCGGCGACTACGGCGTCCCGATCATCTACGACGTCGAGCGCATCCGCGACGGCCGCTCCTTCGCGACCCGTCGCGTCGTGGCCCGCCAGCACGGCCGGGCGATCTACTACCAGACCCTGAGCTTCCAGCGCCTCGAGGAGGGCCTGGAGCACCAGGAGCTGATGCCCGAGGTGGCGGCGCCCGAGCAGGGCATCGACATGCTCGACATCGTCCGCAAGCGGGGCACGACCGAGTCCGAGCAGCTGCTCAAGGAGTGGGGCGCTCTCGACATCCGCTGGATGGGCGCGTCGGGGCGCGGCATCGAGCCCGACCCCGAGCACCCGTCGCAGTCGCGGTCGTGGATCCGTGTGGTGGGCGAGATCGGCGACGAGCCGCTCACGCACCTGGCGCTCTTCACCTTCGCCAGTGACGTGTCGCTGCTGGGCGCCTCGCTGGCCGCGCACGGACGCACGCCCGACCAGACGATGATGGCCTCGCTCGACCACACGATCTGGTTCCACCGGCCGTTCCGCGTCGACGAGTACTGGCTCTACGACCAGTGGTCGCCGTCGGCCAGCGGCGGCCGCGGGCTGTCGCTCGGGCGGGTGTTCACCGCCGACGGGACGCTGGTGGCGACGGTCGCCCAGGAGGGGCTGATCCGGCCCAAGCGCTGACGGCTCCGCGGTCGTCGAGCGCCCGAGGACCGGGCGCCCGACGACCGGGGGCTCAGAGCGCGGTGGTGCGCCCCGCCAGGTGCGGCTTGCCCGAGGTGCTGGTGAGCCCGAACGCGTAGCCCCGGTCGACCGGCGTGGCGCCGTACTCGACCTTGCCGGGCAGGAGCACCGGCTTCTTGAAGGCCACGTCGACGCGCACGGCGTCCGGGAGTCGGTTCTCCAGGTGCGCCACGCAGCGCGCCATCGTCCACATGCCGTGCGCGATCTGACGCGGGAACCCCAGCGCCTTCGCGGTCACCGGGTAGAGGTGGATCGGGTTGTGGTCGCCGGAGACCGCGGCGTACTGCCGGCCGAGATCCGCCGGGAGCCGCCACACCACGCCGGACGGGCTCGCCTCGGGGAACACGGTGCCGTAGGAGGCGTCCTTGTCGGACTTCCCGCGGCGCAGGTAGGCCGAGGTCTCCTCCCAGACCAGCTCACCGGAGGTGTCGCCGACGCGGATCTCGGTGACGAACTCGTAGACGGTGCCCTTGGGGTGCGGCACCGGGGCGCCGACGTGCTCGGTCACCGACAGCGTCTCGCCGATGCGGATCGGCCGGTGCTGGGTGATGGAGTTCTCCAGGTGCACGGTGCCGACGGCGGGTGCCGGGAAGGCCGGGTCGCTCATGATCGCCATCTGCAGCCCGAAGGCGAGCAGGTGCGGGTAGGGGAGCGGGACGACGTCCTTGTGCGGGAAGCCGCAGACGTCGGCGAACGCCTCGACCGCGGCGCGCTCGACGCTGACGGGCGGGCGGGAGTACGACAGCCCGGCGAAGCCGTCGCGCGAGGCCTTGCGGACGCCGGGCAGCTGGTTGACGACCGGGAGCGACGGGAGTGCGGCCTTGAGCAGCACCGAGAGGCCGCTGGGCGGCTCGATGGTGCTGGTCGCGGTGGCGGCGGGGGAGTCGGCCATCTCAGGCCCCCAGCATCATCTGGCCGCACACGCGGACCACGTTGCCGTTGACCAGGCTCGACGCCGGGTTGGCGTACCAGGCGATCGTCTCGGCGACATCGACCGGCAGGCCGCCCTGCGACATCGCGTTGAGGCGCTGGCCAACCTCACGGGTCGCGAACGGCACGGCGGCGGTCATCTGGGTGACGATGAAGCCCGGTGCGACGGCGTTGATGGTGATGCCGTCGGTCATCTCGTCGGCCAGGGAGTCGACGAAGCCGATCACGCCGGCCTTGGCGGCGGCGTAGTTGGTCTGGCCGACGTTGCCCGCGATGCCGGCGATCGAGGCGACGCCGACGATCGAGCCGTGGGTGTTGACCAGGCCCTGCTCGAGCAGCTCGCGGGTGATCCGCTCGGGGGCGGTGAGGTTGACCGCGATGACGGAGTCCCAGCGGCCCTCGTCCATGTTGGCGAGCTTCTTGTCGCGGGGGATGCCGGCGTTGTGGACGACGACGTCGACGCCGCCGTGCTTGTCCTTGAGGTGCTGGGCGATCCGCTGTGGGGCGTCCTTGCCGGTGATGTCGAGGGTGAGCCAGTCGCCGTCGAGCTCCTTCATGAGCACCTGGAGGTCGCTGGCCATCTGCGGCACGTCGACGCCGACGACGGTGGCGCCGTCGCGGTGCAGCACGCGGGCGATCTGCTCGCCGATGCCGCGCGAGGCGCCGGTGACCAGGGCGACCTTGCCCATCAGCGGCTTGGCGGCCTCGGCGACGGCGGGCAGCTCGGGGACGTCGGTGCCGGTGGCGCCGATGCGCACGACCTGGCCCGAGACGTACGCCGACTTCGGCGAGAGCAGAAAGCCCAGGGTGCTGGCCAGCCCGCCCTCGGCACCCTCGGCGACGTACACCAGCTGGACGGTGCCGCCGCGGCCGATCTCCTTGCCGAGGCTGCGGGTGAAGCCCTCGAGCGCCCGCTGGGCGACGCGCTCGGCGCCCGTGACCTGCTCCGGCGGGGTGCCGATGACCACGGCGTGCGGGCAGTACTCCAGGCGCCGCATCACCGGCTGGAAGAACTCGCGCAGCGCCGAGAGCATGCCGGCCTCGGTGAGCCCGGTGGCGTCGAAGACCAGGCCCTTGGCCTTGCTGCCCTCACCCTCCTCGGCCAGCGCGGTGGTCGCGGTGACGCCGAGGACGTCGCCGAGCAGGCCCGGCAGCGACTCGGCGAGGCGGCCGGTGCCGCCGACGAGCACGGTGCCGGCGACGAGCGGCGCGCCCTCGCTCCAGCGGTCGAGCTTCATCGGGGCGGGCAGTCCGAGGTTCTTGACCAGGATCTTGCCGATCGGGGTGCGGGTGAAGTCCTGGTAGCGGTCGCTCATGGTGCGGCAGTGCCTCCGTGGTCGGTGCGGTGCTGGGCTGTTCTCGGGTGGTGCGTGCCTGCTGGCGGCAGGTCATACAGGTCCACGAGTGATGTAACTCGTCGTGTAACTCCGTGTCCACATTTCGTGACGTCGGCCTCACCGGGCTTGGCGGACGCGTAGTTACCCGTCAGTATGGTTGCATGATCGACAAGCCTCGTCGCGTGGCCGTCATCGGCGGCAACCGCATCCCGTTCGCCCGTTCCAACTCCGCCTACGCCGAGGCGAGCAACCAGGACATGCTCACCGCGGCCATCGACGGCCTCGTGACCCGCTTCGGCCTCGAGGGCGAGCGGCTGGGGGAGGTCGTCGCCGGCGCCGTGCTGAAGCACAGCCGCGACTTCAACCTCACCCGCGAGTCCGTCCTCGGCTCCAAGCTCGCCCCCGACACCCCGGCGACCGACATCCAGCAGGCCTGCGGCACCGGTCTCCAGGCCGCCTTCCAGGTCGCCAACAAGATCGCCCTCGGCCAGATCGAGGCCGGCATCGCCGGTGGCACCGACACCACCTCCGACGCTCCGGTCGCCATCAGCGAGAAGCTCCGCAAGAAGCTGATGAAGGTCAACGCCGCCCGCGACACCAAGAGCCGGCTCACCGCCCTCGCCCAGATCCGCCCCGGCGACATCGGCCTGGCGATCCCGCAGAACGGCGAGCCCCGCACCGGCCTCTCGATGGGCGACCACGCCGCGCTGACCGCGCTGGAGTGGCAGGTCACCCGCGAGGCCCAGGACGAGCTGGCCGCCACCTCGCACCAGCGCCTCGCGGCGTCGTACGAGCGCGGCTTCCACGACGACCTGGTGTCGCCGTTCCGCGGCCTCGAGCGTGACAACAACCTGCGCCCGGAGTCGTCGGTGGAGAAGCTCGCCAAGCTCAAGCCGGTCTTCGGCAAGGGTGAGGCTGCCACGATGACCGCCGGCAACTCCACGCCGCTGACCGACGGCGCGTCCGTCGTGCTGCTGGCGTCGGAGGAGTGGGCCGAGGCCCACGGCCTGCCGGTGCTGGCCTACATCACCGCGATGGAGACCGCGGCCGTCGACTACGTCCACGGTGGCGAGGGCCTGCTCATGGCGCCGGCGTACGCGATGTCGCGGATGCTCCAGCGCGAGGGCGTCTCGCTCGGTGACTTCGACTTCTACGAGATCCACGAGGCGTTCGCCTCGCAGGTGCTCGCCACCCTCAAGGCGTGGGAGGACCCGGTGTTCTGCAAGGAGCGCCTCGGCCTCGACGCCCCGATGGGCTCGATCGACCGCGCCAAGCTCAACGTGAACGGCTCCTCGCTCGCCGCGGGCCACCCGTTCGCCGCGACCGGTGGCCGCATCGTGGCCAGCCTGGCCAAGCAGCTCGCCGAGACCGGCTCCGGCAAGGGCGTCATCTCGATCTGCGCCGCCGGCGGCCAGGGCGTCACCGCGATCCTCGAGCGTCCCTGATCCCGACGTCGACCCGGCGCACATGTGCGCCGGGTCGGCGGACCATCAGATCGACCCGGCGCACGTTTGCGCCGGGTCGACGTGTTTCTCGGCTCGGTCAGCGGGGTGCGCCGGCGAGGGCCAGGGCGCTGGCGACGAGGTGGGTCTTCACCTGGTCTGACGTGATGGTGCCGACGGTCGGGATGCCGGGCGCGGCCTCCTTGACCAGGATGCCGACGCGGGCGAGCTGGAGCGCGCCGAGACCGGAGGCGTAGAGCGTGTTGGCCATCAGGACCGGGTCGTCGTCGGTGGTGAAGTCGCCGGTGGCGACGCCCTCCTCGAGGACGCCGGACAGGATCGCCAGGCAGCCCGAGATCGCCCGGCCGAGCCGGAACAGCGCGCTCTCGGTGATCTCGTCGAGGAGGTCCTGGCCCTGGCGACGCATCAGTGTCTGCGCGCAGTCGACGAACGCGGGGTGCTCGACGCCGTAGTCGACGAACGCGCCGACGATGGCCGCCAGACGCGCCGGAGCCTCGGTGGCCTCCTCGGACGCGGTCGAGAGGGCGACCCGGAGCTCGTCGAGGTAGCTCTCCAGTGTGAGCGCGACGAGCTCCTCCTTGCCGGTGAACACCCGGTAGACGATCGCCCGGTTGATGCCGACGGCCGAGGCGATGTCGTCGATCTGGGCCTCGCCCACACCGCGCTCGTCGAAGAGCGATCGGGTGGCGGCGATGATGTCGGCCTCGCGCTGCCGGCGGCGTGCGGCCGCGGCGCGACGGCGTCCGTCGGTGCGGGGGGCGGTGGTCACCCGCCGAGTGTACGGCGTGTGCAACTGCGAGTTGCACGAGTGTGACGGACGGCGCGGGCCGCGGCGTGGGCGCCGAGGACGAGCAGGGCGGCGCCACCCGCGACGGCGTACGACGTCCAGGGCGGGAGGTCGCCCTGCGTCCGGTGGCTGCGCACGGCGCGCCCGGACTGCGCGGACAGCACCGCGCCGTCGGACTGGTGGGCGAGGACCGCGCCGCGCGACTGGTGCGAGAGCACCGAGCCGGCCGAGAGTGCGGAGAAGGCCGAGCCGATCGAGGCGAAGGAGCCGACCGACCCGATCGAGAGAGCGGACCCGACGCTGCCGATCGAGAGCACCGAGTGCTCCGACCACAACGACAGCACGGAGTCGTGCGACCCGACCGACCAGCGTGAACTCGCGCTCATGGGCCCGAGTCTGCCGTCACGCGACGCAGAACTCGTTGCCCTCGAGGTCGAGCATCACGACGTGTCCGAGCGCCGCGCCCCCGCGCACGGTCGGTTCGTCGGGTGCGTTGCGAGTCACCCGGACGTCGAGGTGGACCCGGTTCCTCGCGGCCTCGAACTCGGGCACCCGCAGCCAGCCGATCGCCGCGACGACGCCGTCGGGGTCGATGATGGACGCGCAGTCGGGCTCGTCCGACCCGGGCTCGCGCACGTACCCGAGCGCGGCGCACCAGAACGTCGCGAGGCGCCTCGGGCCGATCGCGTCGCAGCCGATGGTCCAGTGGGTCGCCATGGGTCCGAGGCGACGGCCGGCAGAGCAACGTACCCGCCGCGCACGTCGATCGCGCGTCGACCGGGGTCGTCACAGCATCGACCGCACGGTATCGATCGTGTCGATCTCGTGCGGCGCCTTGTCGTCGCGGTACCGCACCACTCGCGCGAAGCGCAGCGCCACGCCACCGCGGTACCGCGTGGACCGCTGCACCCCGTCGAACGCGATCTCGACGACCTGCTCCGGCCGCACGCGTACGACGTGGGACGACGCGCCGTCGACCGCCAGCTCGGTGAACCGCTCGGTCTGCCAGGCCAGCGTCTCGTCGGTCATGCCCTTGAACGTCTTCCCGAGCATCACGAACCCGTCGCCGTCCCGCGCGCCGAGGTGGATGTTCGACAGCCAGCCCTTGCGCCGCCCGGACCCCCACTCCACCGCGAGCACGACGAGGTCGAGGGTGTGCACCGGCTTCACCTTCACCCAGGCGGCGCCCCGGCGCCCGGCGGCGTACGACGCCGCGAGGTCCTTCACGACGACGCCCTCGTGGCCGTCGGCGAGCACCTGGCGGGTGAACGCCTCGGCCTCGTCGGGGTCGGCCGTGACGCGACGGGCGACGCGGTGCGCGACGGGCACGAGTCGCTCCAGGGCCACGGCGCGCTCGTGACCGGGGGAGTCGAGCAGGTCGGCGCCGTCGAGGTGCAGCACGTCGAAGAAGTACGGCGTGAGGGTCGACGTCGGCGAGCCCTCCTGGGTCGCCGAGCGCGACGCCGTCTCCTGGAACGGCCGGGGCCGCCCGGCGTCGTCGACCAGCAGTGCCTCGCCGTCGAGCACGAACGACGTCGCGTCCAGCGAGCGGGCGACCTCGACGACGCCCGGCAACCGCGACGTCACGTCGTCCAGCGACCGGGTCACCACGAGCACATCGTCGCCGTCGCGGTGCACCTGCACCCGGATGCCGTCGAGCTTGGCGTCGACGGCGACCTCGTCGCCACCGGCCTTCGCCAGGGCAGCCGGTACGTCGGGCGCCGACGAGGCGAGCATGGGGGAGACCGGCCGGCCGACCTCGAGCCGGACGGCGTCGAGCGCCTCGACACCCTCCGCGAACGCGGGTCGCACCACCGCCAGCGTCGACCCGGACAGCATCGCCGCCCGCCGTACGGACGCCAGCGGCACCTCGGCGGCGGCGGCAACCGCCTCCTGGAGCAGCGCGTCGAGCGCGCCCTGGCGCACCTCGCCGGTGGCCACGCCGCGCAGCCACGCCTGCTCCTCGACGGTCGCCGCGCCGAACAGCGCGGCCACCGCCTCCGCCCGCCGCGCCTGCGACCCCGCGCCCGAGATCGACCCCAGCGACGCGAACGTCCCGTCGACCCCGAGCGCGGTCAGCGACGGCTCGGCCGCCGGCTCCGGCAGCGACGCCAGCCCCCGCCACCCGACGCCGGTGCGGCGCTGACGCAGCCGCCCGGACAGGAAGCAGGCGACGACGTCGACCTCCTCGGCCGCGAGCGACTCGGACGGCGTACCCCCACCCGTACCGTGCTCCTCCCACGCGCGTCGTAGCAGGTCAGCGAGGTGCGCAACCTTCTCCTTGCGGGATCGGGTCGCGCCGACGGCGGCACTGGTCTGGACCACGTCGAGCAGAAGCACAGGTTTCATTGAACCGGGCCGTACCGACAGCGCGGTTCCCTCGTTGGGAGGGTCGTCGCCATCCACCCCCTCCGGCGACACCCCCATCACCACGACAGGAAATCCCGTGTCGCTCACGCTCCCCAGCACGACCTTCCGCGCCGGTGCGCGCACCCGGGCGGTCGGTGCCGTGGCCGCCCTGGCCTCCCTCGCCGCGCTCGCCCTGGCCCCCGGCGCGGTCGCCGAGGACGCGAGCGCACGGCGCGGCGTACCGGCCGCGTCCGCCAGCGACACCGCGGTCCCGCCGCTGGGCGACGGCCTCGGCGAGCTCTCCCTCGACGTCCGCGACGCCCTCCCGAGGCTGGCCCCGACCGCCGTCCAGCGTCGCGCCGCCTCGGCGCTGGCCCGCAGCACCGGCGCCACCACCCAGTGGAACCGCACCGGCACCCCGCGCGCCGTCCGTGCTCTGGGCCGCACCCTGAGCGCTCCCAGCGACGCCGCGCCCGCCGACGTCGCCCGCGGCTGGCTCCGCGACCACGCCTCCCTCCTCGGCATCTCCCGCACCGACGTCGCGCGCCTCGCGGTCGTCCGCGACCACGAGCTGCCCCGCGTCGGTGGTGCGCACGTCGTGTCGTTCGCCCAGACCTTCGCGGGCGTTCCTGCCGCGCTCGGCAGCATCCTCACCGTCCTGGTCGACGGTCGAGGCCGCGTCGTCTCCTACACCGGCGACCCGGTGCGCACCTCCGCGCTCACCGGCTCGTTCGACCTCAGCCCGGAGCAGGCGCTCCAGCGGGTCGCGGGCGACCTCCTGCCCGATCTCGACGGCACCCTCGGCATCCGCGACACCGGCGAGACCGCCGGCGACTACACCGTCTTCGAGAGCCTCGACACCGGCCTGCTCGGCTTCCCGCAGTACGTCCGCCAGGTCGCGTTCCCGACCAGCCGCGGCGCGCGGGCGGCGTACGCCGTGCTCTTCGTCCGCCACCTGGACGAGGCCTGGGCGACGATCGTGGACGCCGCCACCGGTCGCACGCTGTTCCGCAAGAGCCTCGTGCAGCACGAGACCGACCCGCTCGCCGGCGACGGCCTGGTCTTCGAGAACTACCCCGGCGCCAAGCGGGGCGGCAAGCAGGTCGTGAAGAGCTTCGGCAAGACCGCGGAGTCGCCCGGCGGCTGGCTCGACCCGACCGGCCTCGTGGGCCTGCCGGGCGTCACCACGACCGGCAACAACGCCAACAGCGTCATCGCCTGGACCGTGCCGCTGGTGGCCGCCGACCAGTACAACCGCCCGGTCAGCCCGACCGCGCGGTTCCGCTACGGGTTCACCAACTCCTGGGCTCGCACCGACGGCTCGCCCACCGGCTACCAGGCCGATCGCGAGTCCGCCGCGACCAACCTCTTCTACCACCACAACCGGATCCACGACGAGTTCTACGACTTCGGCTTCACCGAGTCCGGCGGCAACTTCCAGCTCGTCAACCCGCCCGGCACCGGCGGCCAGGGAGGCGACCCGATCATGGGCGGCGCTCAGTCCGGCGCGCTCAACCTCACCGCCGCCGTGCTGGCCCTGGGCCGCAACAACGCCAACATGCTGACGCTGCCCGACGGCATTCCCGGCTTCACCAACATGTACCTGTGGGAGTTCGTCGACGACGTCTTCGAGGCGCCGGCCCGCGACGGCGACTACGACGCCACGATCATCCAGCACGAGTACGCCCACGGCCTGTCCAACCGGTACGTCGGCGGCGGCGGCCTCGGCTCCCTGTCCGGCGGCCAGTCCGGTGCGATGGGCGAGGGCTGGGGCGACTGGTACGCCATGAACGACCTGTTCCGCCGCAACCTCTCGCGCACCGCCGTCACCGCGCCGTACGTCGGCGACCCGCAGCGAGGCATCCGCAACTGGAACTACGCCCGCAGCCCGCTGACGTACGGCGACTACGGCTACGACATGAGCGGCCCGGAGGTGCACTCCGACGGCGAGATCTGGACCGCCGCGCTGTGGACCCTGCGCGAGAAGATCCTGCGCTCGGTGCGCGGTGACCAGCAGCGCGCCAGCGACATCGCCGAGCACCTGGTTACCGACGCGATGCCGATCGCCCCGCCGACCCCGTCGTTCCTCGACATGCGCGACGCGATCCTCACCGCCGCCCAGCTGCGCTACGGCAAGCGCTTCACGAACGTCGTCTGGGACGCCTTCGCCGAGCGCGGCATGGGCGTCTCGGCGTCCACGACCGGCGAGTCCGACACCGACCCGGTGCCCGGATTCGACGTCGCCGACCGGCGCCGCAACGGCGTCCTCAGGCTCACCGTCCGCAACGCCTCGACCGGCAAGCCCGTCTCCGGGGTCCGCGTGCTCGGCGGCATGTTCGAGGGCCGCGGCACCCCGCTGCTCACCACGAGCCGCACGGGCCTCGGGCGCGCCCGGATGGACGCCGGCCGCTACACGCTCACCCTGCAGGCCCCCGGCTTCGGCATCCAGCGGGTACCGGTGACGGTGCGCGCGGGCAGGACCGAGCGGCGCACGCTGCGGCTCAGCCCCAACCTGGCGTCCGTGTTCGCCGGCGCCACGATGGTGCGCACGACCAGCGAGCAGGGCGCGCTGCCGGGCGAGAACGCGTTCGACGACGCCGAGACCACCGCCTGGCGCACGGCCGACGGCAGCACGCCGTACAACAAGGGCCGCAACGCCAGCGCCACCGTGAAGTTCAAGAAGCCCTCCACGGTGCGCGAGGTCGCCGTCAGCGTGGTCAAGCCGATCGGCCTGCCCCGCTTCTCCGCGGCGAACAAGGTGCTCGTGCAGACGTCGAAGGACGGCCGCTCCTGGCGCACCGTCAAGATCGCGCGGTTCTCCTACCAGATGCCGCGCCCGGCCGTGTCGGACCTGATGCTGAAGACCTTCCGGCTCAAGAAGCCGGTCAAGGCACGCTTCCTCCGGGCCGTGCCCGACAGCGTCTTCGGCTCCGGTGCGACGTACGGCAGCTCCGCGGTGGTCGCCGAGGTCCAGGCGTTCGGGACCGTCAAGAACCTCACGCCGAGGCTGCCGAAGCCCGACGCGCCGGTCTCACTGCAGGGCTCCGTCTCGGTCGGCAACCCCGCGCAGGGCCAGCTCCTCGGCCTCGACCCGTACCGTCCCGGCGTCACCGAGCTCTCCTGGTCGTGCCCGGACCTCCCGGCAGCCAACGGCGTCGACGCCTACATCAACGAGCTGCCCGCTGGCGCCGGCGACGGCAAGCACCGGGTGACCGTCAACGCCTCGGTGCCGTTCGGCGAGTACCTCATCACCTTCTACGACGACGAGTGCCAGCCCATGTCGGGCACCGAGTTCATCCTCGACGGCGAGAGCAAGGCCGTGCCCCCGGGCGCCGCCTACACCGGGTTCCTGCTCCTGTACGGCGGAGCAGCGACCTTCGAGTACGTGGTCACCGAGCCCCGCTAGGGGAGCGGCTCAACGACCACCGGCCGGGTCTGGACAACCCGGTCGCGCAGGGTCCGACCACCTCTGGATGGGGGAGGTGGTCGGACCCTGCGGCCTCTTCGGGGGCCGGCGTCGGCGGTCGCTCCTACGATGGGCGCGATGGACGCCACCCCCGCGCTGGAGCGCACCTGGCACCCCGACTGGCCGTGCTCGGTCCGGTCGGCGCTGTGGCCGCTGCGCCGCGGCGGGGGAGACCCGACCATGAGGGTCGACGACGACGGCGGGATCTGGCGCGGCTGCCGCACGCCGGAGGGCCCCGCGACGCTCCACGTCCGCGCCCGCCCGGCCGACGGTGCGGTCGAGGCGCGCGCCTGGGGGCCCGGGGCGGAGTGGGCGCTCGACGGGCTGCCCGCCCTGCTCGGCGCCGACGACTCCTGGGAGGGCTTCGAGCCCCGCCACCCCGTGCTCGCCGAGGCCTGGCGGCACCACCCGCACGTGCGGATCGGTCGCACCGGCCTGCTCTGGGAGGCGCTCGCCCCGGCCGTGCTCGAGCAGAAGGTCACCGGCCAGGAGGCCTTCGCCGGCTTCCGGATGCTGGTGCACCGGTACGGCGAGCGCGCGCCCGGACCCGGCCGGGAGCGGAGGCTGTGGGTGCAGCCGAGCGCCGCACGGGTCCGGGCCGTGCCGTCGTGGGAGTGGCTGAAGATGCACGTCGACCCTGCCCGGTCCCGCGCGCTGGTCGGCGCGGCCAAGGTCGCCGACACGCTCGAGCGGCTCGTCGACCGGCCGGCCGAGGAGGTCGACCGCCGCCTGCGGAGCCTGCCCGGGATCGGGGTGTGGACCAGCGCCGAGGTGAGGTGGCGGGCGCTGGGCGACCCGGACGCCGTCTCGTTCGGTGACTACCACGTGGCCAAGGACGTCGGGTGGGCGCTGACCGGCACCCCCTTCGACGACGAGCAGCTCGCGGCGTACCTCGAGCCCTACCGGCCACAGCGCGGCCGGGTGCCGCTGCTGGTGGCCGTCGCAGGCCTCCACCGGCCGCGCCGCGGCCCCCGGATGTCGCCGCGCACGCACCTGCCGGCCCGCGTCCGGTGACCGTGGCACCCCCGCTGACCTGCGAAATGGTTGGACGTGTGGGATCGGCGCCCGAGTGTTACCGGTTTGTGTACAACCGTGGCGCCGCTGTGGGTCGTTCCGTCGTGAGCGAGCGCTAATGTTTCGAGCACGCCGAACGGAACGTGTGGTCTGGGGGGATCAAGCGTTCCGGGCGGTTCCCCGAAACGGGACTTGTGACCCGCTCGACAGCTCTGGGGGGAGATGTCGAGCGGGTCTCCCGTTTTTTGCGGGCGTCCCCGTGGGTTCTTCGATCTGTCGTGGTCGCGCTCGGAGCTCGTCTCGCGGCGTCTCGATACGGCCGCTGCGCTCCTGCGTCGCTCCGCTGCCTACTCGACGACCGGGCGGGTGCTCCGGCGGCTGCCCGACGACCGGGCGGGTGCTCCGGGGGCTGCCCGACGACCGGGGTCAGGAGAGCGCGCGCTCGCGGCGCACGGGCACCAGAGCGATCGCCACCGCCGGGAAGAGCGCCGCGACGCCGAACGTCGCGGCGTACCCGCCGTGCGTGACGGCCAGCCCGCCCAGCGGTGGCACCAGCGAGCTGGTGAGGAACTGCGCGGTGTTCTGCACGCCCAACGCGCGACCCGACCAGAACGGACCGGCACGCTCGGCGACCGCCGTGAACGCGAGCCCGTTGTCGGCGACGGTGAGCACGGTCGCGAGCACCATGAGCGGTACGGCGACCCACCACCCGACGCCGGCGGTCACGCCGAGCACCAGCATGGTCACGCCGGCGGCGACGGCCACCCAGCGCAGCGGACGCATCCGCGAGGCGACCACGTCGCTGAGCTGACCGGCCGCGATCCGACCGAGCGCCCCGCCGACCTGGGCCAGCCCGACCAGGGTGCCGGCGGCCGCGGCGGACCAGCCGCGGTCCTGCACCAGCCACACCAGCGCGAACGTCCACACCACGAACTGCGGCACCACCAGCAGCACCGACACCCCGTGCACCCGGGCCAGGAACCGGTCGGCCCGGTAGGGGTTCGCGCCGTGCACGGCGGTGCGCTCGGGGCGTGGCGGGTCGAGTACCACCAGGGCGACCACCAGGAACGACAGCCCCGTGGCGATCGTGGGCACCCACAGCGCGGCGTGCACGCCGTACTGCTCAGCGGTGACGGCGACCGCGACGGCCGCGATGCCGACACCGACCGGCTGACCCATCTGCCGGATGCCCATCGCAAGGCCGCGCCGCTCCGGCGGGAACCAGCCGACCACCACCCGGCCGCTGGCCGAGTTGGTGGCGGCGGCGAACGCGCCGCCGAGCAGGAGCGCCACGGACAGCCACACCAGACCGCCCCCGAGCGCACCCACCGCGCCGGCGACCGTCGCGCCCCCCAGGCCGGCCAGCATCGCCAGCCGCTCACCCCGGTGGTCGGCGACCGCGCCCCACGCGACCAACGTCAGCATCACACCGATCGTGGGCATCGCCGCGACCACGCCCGCCTGGGCCAGCGAGAGCCCCTCACGGTCGTGCAGGGTCGGGATCAGGAACGCCGCGCCGTGCATCATCACCGCCGCCGACGACTGCCCCAGCGTGCTCGCGACGAGCATCGCCCAGCGCCGCCCGACGCCCACGGGACGCGGACGGGTGGCGGGGTCGAGGGAGTTGGGGAGGGGCACGTCCGCGATTGAACCCCGCCCGGCGGGCGCGGGCGGCCGGCGTCTCGCGGGGCGGCGTGTGAGAAACCGGACGCGCGGTCGATAGATTGCCGCTGTGGCGAGGTCGAGGGTCGAGCGGGTGACCGGTGCGGTGCGCCGCACCCTGCTGGTCGTGCTCGGGCTCCAGGTGCTGCTCGCGGTGCTGATGTCGCTCGTCGACTCCTACCGGCGCCGCGGCAAGAAGCCCAAGCCGTTCCCGCACGACGACCCGCGCACCGTCGACGTCGGCGAGGGCACCGTCACGACGTACACCTACGGTCGCGACCTGTACGCCGACATGCTGACGGCCATCGAGGGGGCCGAGCGGCAGATCCTCTTCGAGACCTACATCTGGAAGGGCGACGCCGCGGGGGAGCGGTTCAAGAAGGCACTCGCCGACGCCGCCGACCGGGGCGTGGAGGTCTACTGCATCTACGACGGGTTCGCCAACCTCGTGGTGTCGCCGCGGTTCAAGCGCTTCCCGGCGTCGATGAAGGTGCTGCGCTACCCCGTCTACTCCGCCGGCTGGCGCTTCTTCGCGCTGCGCCGCTACGGCCGCGACCACCGCAAGATCCTCGTCGTGGACGACGCCGTCGCGTTCGTCGGCGGCTACAACATCGGGACGGCCTACGAGACCGAGTGGCGCGACACGCACGTGCGGATCACCGGTCCGGGCGTGTGGGACCTCAAGCGCACCTTCGCCGACTTCTGGAACCTCCACCGGCGCCGCCGGATCCGGGCCAGCGAGCGGCCGCTGCTGCTGGAGACCGCGTCGACGTGGGAGCCGCGGATCCGGGTGCACCGCAACGTGCCGCGGCTGTGGATGTTCCCGATCCGCGCGATGTACCTCGAGGCGATCAATCGGGCCAGCGTGCGGGTGTGGATCACCCAGGCCTACTTCCTGCCCGACCAGGACTTCGTCGACGCGCTCAAGGACGCCGCCCGCCGCGGCGTCGACGTACGGCTGCTGGTGCCGCTGAAGTCGAACCACGTCGTGGCCGACTGGATCTCGCGCGGCTACTACTCGCAGATGCTGGACGCCGGAGTGAAGATCCTGCGCTTCCGCGGCGCGATGGTGCACGCGAAGACCGCCACCGTCGACGGCACCTGGTCGACCGTCGGCACCGCCAACATCGACCGGCTCAGCCTGTCGGGCAACTACGAGGTCAACGTGGAGGTCATCGACGCCGGGCTCGCCGGCGAGCTCGAGCGGATCTTCACCGTCGACGAGAGCAACGCAGCGCTGCTCACCAGCATCGAGTGGGAGACCCGCGACGTGCACCGGCGCTTCACCGAGGCGTTCCTCCAGCCGCTGCGCCCGCTGCTGTAGGGCGGCTGCAGCGCCTGCTCGCCCTCGCGGGCGGGGGCGTTGTCGGCGCTCGCCCGTAGGCTCGACGCATGCGTCCAGTCACCGATCTCGAGCGCCGCGTGCACCCGTTCAAGGTGGAGTCCGACTACCAGCCGTCGGGCGACCAGCCGGCCGCGATCGCGGAGATCTCGAGGCGGATCGACGGCGGCCAGCAGGACGTCGTGCTGCTCGGCGCGACCGGCACCGGCAAGACCGCGACGGTCGCCTGGGTGGCCGAGCAGGTCCAGCGTCCGGTCCTGGTGCTCCAGCCCAACAAGACGCTGGCCGCGCAGTTCGCCAACGAGCTGCGCCAGCTCTACCCGCAGAACGCCGTGGAGTACTTCGTCTCCTACTACGACTACTACCAGCCCGAGGCCTACGTCCCGCAGACCGACACCTACATCGAGAAGGACTCCTCGATCAACGAGGAGGTCGAGCGGCTGCGGCACTCGGCGACCAACTCGCTGCTGACCCGGCGCGACGTGATCGTGGTCAGCACGGTGTCGTGCATCTACGGCCTGGGCACCCCGCAGGAGTACGTCGACCGGATGATCCGGCTGCGCGTCGGTGAGGAGCACGACCGCGACTCGATCCTGCGCCGGCTCGTCGAGATCCAGTACACGCGCAACGACATGGACTTCAAGCGCGGCACGTTCCGGGTGCGCGGCGACACCCTCGAGGTGTTCCCGATGTACGAGGAGCACGCGGTCCGGATCGAGTTCTTCGGCGACGAGATCGAGCGCCTGATGACCCTGCACGCCGTCACCGGCGAGGTCCTCACCGACGACACCGAGCTCTACGTCTTCCCCGCCAGCCACTACGTCGCCGGTCACGACCGCATGGAGCGGGCGATCGCCGGCATCGAGGCCGAGCTGGAGGAGCAGCTGGCGACGTTCGAGCGGCAGGGCAAGCTGCTGGAGGCGCAGCGGCTGCGGATGCGCACGACGTACGACGTCGAGATGATGCGGCAGGTCGGCTCCTGCTCGGGCATCGAGAACTACTCGATGCACATGGACGGCCGCTCGCGCGGCTCGGCGCCCAACACGCTGCTCGACTACTTCCCCGAGGACTTCGTGCTGGTCGTCGACGAGTCGCACGTGACCGTGCCGCAGATCGGCGGCATGTACGAGGGCGACATGTCCCGCAAGCGCAGCCTGGTCGAGCACGGCTTCCGGCTGCCGAGTGCGATGGACAACCGGCCGCTGCGGTGGGAGGAGTTCCTGGAGCGGATCGGCCAGACGATCTACCTGTCGGCGACGCCGGGCGACTACGAGCTCGACAAGTCGGGCGGCGACGTCGTCGAGCAGATCATCCGCCCGACCGGGCTGATCGACCCGGAGGTGGTCGTGAAGCCGACGAAGGGCCAGATCGACGACCTGATCCACGAGATCCGGCTGCGCACCGAGAAGAACGAGCGGGTCCTGGTGACCACACTGACCAAGAAGATGTCCGAGGACCTCACCGACTACCTGCTCGAGGCCGGCATCCGCACCCGCTACCTGCACTCCGAGGTCGACACGCTGCGCCGGATCGAGCTGCTCCGCGAGCTGCGGCTGGGCGAGTACGACGTGCTCGTCGGCATCAACCTGCTCCGTGAGGGCCTCGACCTGCCCGAGGTGTCGCTGGTGTCGATCCTCGACGCCGACAAGCAGGGCTTCCTGCGCTCGGACAAGTCGCTGATCCAGACCATCGGACGTGCGGCCCGCAACGTCTCGGGCAAGGTCCACATGTACGCCGACACCATCACCCCGCAGATGGAGTCCGCGATCGACGAGACCAACCGTCGCCGCGAGAAGCAGATCGCCTACAACACCGAGCACGGCATCGACCCGCAGCCGCTGCGCAAGAAGATCGCCGACATCACCGAGATGCTCGCCCGCGACTCCGAGGACACCGAGGCGCTGCTGCAGACCTGGGCCGGCACCGAGGCGAAGGGCCGTGCCGGTGGCGTGAAGCCCAAGCAGGGTCAGCCCGTCCCGGCGCTCGCGTCGGGCGCCGCGTCCACGCAGGCGAAGGATGTCGCCGGGCTGCCGTCGTCGGAGCTCGCCGAGCTGATCCAGGAGCTCACCGACCAGATGCGCACCGCCGCTGCCGAGCTGCAGTTCGAGGTCGCCGCGCGCCTGCGCGACGAGATCGGCGACCTGAAGAAGGAGCTGCGCCAGATGATGGAGGCGACGAAGTAGGACCTGCCGGCCCGGTCAGCCGGCGGGAGCGGCCCGCCTGCGGAGCGCGACCCGGGCCGTGACCCAGGTGAGGCCGGCGACGAGCAGCGCCGCGGTGACCGCGAGGACCGTGTCGCTGCCCGGCACCACGTCGGGGAGCGAGACGGCCAGCAGCACCCAGACCGGCAGCAGCACCAGCGCGGGCAGCCAGGCCCGGCCCAGCGGCACGAGCACCGGGCCCAGGGCGACGTCGACCGGACGCCAGCAGGCACGGACACCCGCGACGAGCGAGCCCGCCACGACGAGCGCGGTCACGACCGGCACCGGGCCCGGACGCCGCGGGTCGAGCAGGTCGACCAGCACGTCGGGCACGGCCACGGCGACGGCGGCGAGCGCGCCGGCCCACACCACCGCGACGCCCAGCAGCAGCGCGCCCGGCACGCGTACCGGCCGGTAGGCGGCGAGGAGGCCCAGCACGAACGGCAGCTGCCAGACCAGCAGCGGGTGCGCGTCCGCGAAGAGCGGACCCACCGCCGACGGCGCCACCAGCACCCCCACGGCGTACGACGCCAGCGACAGCGCCAGGACCGCCCACCACCAGCCGCGCGCCAGCAGCAGCGCCAGCACGGGTGCCACGAGCAGCAGCACCACGAGCAGGCCGGCCACCATGGGCACCGCCGGGCCGATCCCGAGGCGCAGCAGCGCCTCGACGGCGTACTCCGGCGGCGGGTAGTCGAGCAGCCGTGCGGCCTCCGGGTACAGGTCGACCACCCGCCCGTCGTCGGCCACCGACGTCAGACCGGCGCCGTCGAGCCACGGCACCAGCAGCAGCAGCCGGACGAGCAGCGCCACCCCGAGCAGACCGACGTACGCCGCGACGGCACGGCGCCAGCCGAGCACCGCGGCCGCCCAGCCGCCCAGCCGCTCAGCGGCCTCCCGGAGCCGGAGCGCGGTGGCGGCACCGGCCAGCACGGCCAGCACGACGGGGGAGAGGACGACGCCGACGACGGTGGACGCGCCCGCGAGGTCGCCCGTGCCGACCGCGGCCACCGAGACCGCGACCGTCACCAGGACCAGCAGCCCGAGCGCGACCTCGACCGGGGCGTCGTCCGGCGCCGAGGCACGCCAGGCCGGACGCACGCGACCGGCGAGCTGGGCCAGCAGCATCAGCAGCACCACCAACGCCACCCCGACGCCCAGCACCCGGGCGGTGTCGTCGTCCGGGGACGCGGGGGCGGGCAGGTAGGCCTCTGCCACGGGGTCCGGGCCGGTGTCGGTGGCCGCGACGTCGGACAGCGGCACCACCGGGTTGACCGGTCCGAGCACGATCGGCGCGGACTCCAGCGCAGTGCGCAGCCCGTCGGCGAGGCCGGGGTCCTCGGTCATCCGCCAGTCGACGACGGCGTCTCCGGCCTCCGGCTCGGAGCGGCTCTGCTCCAGCCACGACACAGCCGCGACGAGCGGATGGGAGTCGAGCGAGGCGAGCACCTGGTCGCGCCAGGCCTCCTTGATCTCCACCTCATCGTCGCCCTCGGCGTCGGGCTGGTAGAGCGCGGCGGTCTCCATCAGGAACCGCTTGTCGAACTCCTCGGCGAACCGCTCGTAGAACGAGCGCCGCTCCTCGGCGGTGGTCTCGTCGTAGCCGAACCGGTCGGCCAGCCGGTCCTCCAGTGCGGTGGCCGGAGGCACGGTGTTGGTGGCGAAGCCGGTGACGTCCTGCTCGTCGGGCGGGAGCACGTCCCCGGACGGGTCGAGGTCGTTGTCCTCCTCGCGCTGGTCGGTGCCGAAGTAGTAGAGCGTCATCCCGACCCAGTCGACGGTGTCGTCGCCCGGCCAGTAGGGACCGTAGGGGTCGTCGCCCTCGTCGACGTCGCCGCTGCCGTCGGTGTCGAGCGCGTCGACCTCGCGGTCGCGGGTCGGCGAGACGTCGCCGTACGCCGCGCCGAACGGGTAGCCCGAGCCGTAGACCGGGGACCAGACCGCCGCCGTACCGTCTCCGGCCGCGTGCAGAGCCTCGGAGACCACCCCGAACGCCTCGACGTACGCCGTGGGCTGCTGGCCCCAGCGGGTCCAGGAGCCGTTCATCTCGGGTCCGAACCGCACCAGCCACGTCGTCCCGAGCGAGCCGTGCAGGCACTCCAGCACCGCGGCCAGCTGGTCGGCGTCGTCGCGGGTGAGCGACGCGAGGTCGACCTGGGGCTCGACGTCGAGGACCGCCACCGCGCCCTGCGAGGCGACCTGGCCGGCCAGGTCGACCAGCGAGCCCCGAGCACCCTCGTCGAGCGGGTAGGAGACCCGGTGCGAGAACAGCGACGGCACGGCGCCGAGCCGGTCGACGTAGTCGGCCGGGAGGTCCCCCGACCAGTCGAGCCCGGGCCCGAACCACGCCGAGCCCGGCGGCGGGACCGTCGGCTCCAGTGCTGCGGCGGCCACGGAGGACGACGAGGGCTCGGGCGGCACCGACGCGGTGAGGCACGCGTCCGGGCCGGGAGGCGCCTCGGCGGCGGTCACCGGGACGGTCGGTCCGGTCGCGCCGAGGGCGAGGCCGACCACCAGCGCCACCCCGAGCAGCGCGGGGACGAGGGTGCCGAGGAGGGAGCGGGTCCGGCGGGGAGGGGTCACGTCGTGCGGCGACGGCACTCCAGGTGCCACCGGTTCCGTCCGTCGTCGCGGGAGTAGTCGAGCCGGTCCAGCGCGCTGCTGGCCATCGCCAGGCCGCGTCCGGACTCGGCGAGGTCGTCGGGCAGGCTGACGTCGCTCAAGTCGAGCGAGGCGGGCTGGCCGTTGTCGGAGAGCTCGCCGACCAAGGCCTCGTCGGAGACGGTCACGCGCATCGCCAGGCGGCGTACGTGCGGCTCGGTGTCGGCCTCGTAGGCGTGCTCGACGATGTTGGCCAGGATCTCCACGAGCGCGAGCTCGAAGCGCAGCTGGACCCCGGACTCAAGGTCGGGCACCTGGTCCCACAGCGCGGCGAGCGCCTCCTGCGCGGCGTCGACCGACTCGGGCACGGCCGCCAGGTCGAGGTCGAGCTCGCGGGGGTCAGGCATCGTAGGCCCCGTCGACGGTGTCGCGGGGCCGCAGCACCCGGTCCATGTTGGTCAGCTCGAGCACCGTCACCACCGCCGGCGTGGGCCGGGCGATCCGGAGGTCTCCGCCGGCCTGCCGGGCGGTCTTGAGGCCGGCGATGATCGCGCCGAGCCCGGAGGAGTCGAGGAACGACGTCTCGCCGAGGTCGACCACGACCCGGGTGACGCCCCCGGCGACCACCTCGCCGAGCACCTCGCGCAGCTGGCGGGCGGCCACCATGTTGAGCCGCCCGTGCGGCCGCACCACACCGATCCCGCCGGTGCGCTTCTCGACGTCGATCTCGATCATGACGATGCTCCTCCTCGAGCGACCTCGGGCACGGTGGCCGGGTCGATGGCTGGGTCGGTGGCCGGGGTGAATCCTCGGTAGCGGACGGCCTGCACGACCACCGAGAAGATGACCAGGTCGAAGACGACCCAGATCAGGTTGACGCCGGCGCCCAGCCAGGTGGCCTGGCCGACGGCGAGCCGGACGACGCCGATGACGGCGGCGGCGACGAGCGCGCCCATCGCCCACAGCTGCGGGCGGACGAGGTCCCAACGCAGCCGCTCGTCGGTGCGCCCGGTCTTGGGAGTGACCGCGAAGTCGAGGTCGCGGCCGAGGAAGACGTTGCCGAACGCCGAGGTGAAGGACTTGATCCACACCGGGAACAGCGCGAGGGAGTACTGCTGGCCGCGCCACGTCGGTCTCCCGTCGGCCACCACCCAGAACAGGAGCTGGTTGAGCACCAGGAACGGAACGAGGCGGATGAAGAAGTCGCCGCTGAACGCCTGGACCGGCAGCACGCCGACCGTGAGGTAGACGACGGGTGCGGCGATGTAGACCAACGCGGCAAAGCCGGACAGGTAGCTCCACATCGTCGAGAAGTACATCAGCCGCTGGGTCCACCGCAGTCGACGCTGCAGGAGGGGGTTCTCCCGGAACATCACCTGCACGGTGCCCTGCGCCCAGCGCAGCCGCTGGGTGAGCATCGTGGGCAGGTCCTCCGGCGCGAGCCCGATCGCGAGGATCTCGTCGTGGTACGCCGTGCGCCAGCCGAGGCCGTGCAGGCGCATGCAGGTCGCCATGTCCTCGGTGACCGAGATCGTGGCCAGCGGCATGATCGGCTGCGCCTCGCCGGCCCGGTCGACGTCGACGGCCGACACCAGGGTCATCACGCTCTGGACCGCGCCGAGCGGCGACCAGTCGCGCCCGGCGAGCTGCTCGATGGCCACGTCGGAGAGCACCGGCACGCTGTCGCCGGCCCGCACGCCCCCGGCGTCGTCGGCTCCGGCGTCGGCCGCGAACTCCGCGTCGAGCTCGATCAGCCCGCCCTCGAGGTCGGCGATGACGGCGAGGTCGGCCTGGAGGGCACTGAGGTCGGCGGCGACGAGCTGGCGTCGTACGTCGGCCAGCCGCTGCTGGAACTGGTAGGTGACGTCGAACAGGGCGTCGCCCCGGTCGAGCGAGCGCTTCGCCCGGCCGAGGTCGTAGAGGATCGAGTCGAGCGCCTCGCGCACGTGCTGCTCGTCCGGCCCGAGGTCGGCCTGCGCGGCCTCGACGACCTTCTTCGACGCCCGCAGCGCCCGGCGTACGCCGTCCGCGGTCTCCTGGGCGTAGCGCGAGATCCCGAGCTGCATCAGCGCCTCGCGGCGGATGACGGCGTTGGAGCCGCAGAAGAAGGCGGAGTTCCAGCCGTCCTTGCCCTGCTGGATCGGCCCGTAGAAGAGGGGGGCCTGGCTGCCGAGCGGGTCGTTGTCGGGGACGTTGACGAACCACTGCGGGGTCTGGACGAGCGCCATCTGCTCGTCGGTGAAGAAGCCCAGCGTGCGGTCGAGGATCTCGGGCTTCGGCACCTGGTCGGCGTCGAGGATGAGCATGAACTCGCCGTCGGTGTGCAGCAGCGCGTTGTTGAGGTTGCCGGCCTTGGCGTGCCGCGGCATGCCGGCCCAGTCGGCCGACCGGGTCAGCCAGCCGATGCCCTCGGCCTCGGCCGCCTCGCGCAGCTCGGCCCGGTTGCCGTCGTCGAGCACCCAGGTGCGGTGCGGGTAGCGGATGGCCTGCGCGGCCCGCGCGGTGTCCATCACCAGCTCGATCGGCTCGTTGTACGTCGCGATGAAGACGTCGACGGTGAGTCCCTCGGGCGCGGGCGGCGGCTCGCCGCGGTCGCGCAGGCGCCACATGGTCAGCCCGAACAGCAGCGAGTCGACCAGGCTGTAGGTCTCGGCCATCACCAGCGGGACGCCGATCCACCAGGCGTCCCAGCTCACCGAGAAGAGCCAGCGCCACACCACGTAGTTGACGCCCAGCAGGGCGACCAGCACCACGATGACGCGGATCAGCAGCAGGCGGCCGGTCATCGAGCGGCGTCCTCCGCGGCGCGCACCGCCACCAGCACCGTGACGTCGTCGAGCGCCGTACGCCGCTGCACCAGCGCGGCGACAGCGTCGAGGACGTCGTCGGCCGAGGTGCCGGTGCCGAGCAGCTCGCCGACCTCAGGCACCCAGTCGAGCTCGTCGTCGAGCAGGTCGAGGACGCCGTCGCTGAACAGCATCAGCCGGTCGCCGGGGTCGAGCTGGTCCTGCTGCTCGGTCCAGCTGTCGTCGGGCATCACGCCGACCGGGGCGCCACGACCGCGCAGGTGCTCGACGGTGCCGTCGGCGCGGCGCAGCACCATCAGCCCGCTGCCGGCATCGACGTAGCGGAGGTAGCCGTCGGTGAGGTCGAGCGCCGCCTCGAGGATCGTCACGAACGACGCGCTGCGGTCGAGGTCGGGCTGGAGCGTGCGGGCGACACGGGTGCTGGTCACGCCGAGGTCGACGCCGGCCGTGACGGCGTCGTGGGTGGCCCGGACGGCGGAGCGGACGCTGGCGCTGAGCAGCGCGGCGCCGGTGCCCTTGCCCATCACGTCGGCCAGCGTCAGGTGGACGACGTCGCGCGAGAGCGTGTGGTCGTAGAAGTCGCCGCCGACCGCCAGCGACGGCAGGCAGACGCCGCGGACGTCCCAGCCGTCGCGGTGCAGCGGCTCGGGCGGGAGCATCGACTGCTGCACGAACCGGGCCTGCTGCGACTCGTCGCTGGCGACCAGCTCCTGCTGCGCCCAGCCGGCCATGTCGGCGAGCGCCTCGCGCAGGTCGTCGTCGAGCTCGCGGGGCTCGGTGTCGTACAGCGCGAGCGTGCCGACCACGTTGCCGAGCGGGTCGCGCAGCGGCTGCCCGGCGTAGAACCGCAGGCCCAGCCTGGTGACCGCCGGGTGGTCGTGGAACTCGTCGTGCTCGAGCAGGTCGTGGACGACCAGCGCGTGCCCCAGGGAGTGCGCCCGCTGGCAGAGGGTGTCCTCGCGGGGCATGTCGCGCACCGGCAGGCCGTAGCGTCCGGGGAACCGGGCCCGGTCGCCGTCGATGACGGTGATGGAGGCCAGCGGCACGCCGAAGACGTGGTGAGCCAGACGGGTGATCCGGTCGAAGCGCTCGTGCCCCTGGTCGAGGGACAGGCCGAGGCTCTCGACGGCACGCTGACGGCGCTCCTCACCCTCCGACGCGTGGTCGGTCGGGGTGTCGGGGCTCGCCGGTGGCGTCTGCGTTGCGTGGGGGGACACGGGAGAGCTTCCTCGGCTAGGGGGGTGTCGGTCGAGGCAAGGTGGGGCAATCGAACCACGTACGCGCCCCGCGCGCACCGCCTCGCGGGTGACAGGTCGCCCGGAAGGCCGGGCGCGCGGCCCGGGCGGGCCGCCGTACCCTGGGGGTGTCGGGCCCGACGGGGTGCCGCCACGACCGGCGAGGCCGGCTGGATCACGAGGGAGGGTGCGGGTGACGGGCAACGGACGAGTGCTGGTCGTCGAGGACGAGCCGGACACGCAGTCGCTCATCGCGCTCGTGCTCGAGGGTCTCGGGCTCGACGTCACCGCGACCGACAGCGGCGTCGAGGCGCTCGAGCTGGCCGCGACGCTCGACCCCGACCTCGTCACGCTCGACCTGAACCTGCCCGACCTCGACGGCACCGAGGTGTGCCGGCGGCTGCGGGCCGAGCGACGTGCCCAGGTGCTGATGATCACCGCCCGCGACGGCGATATCGACGACCTCGTCGACGAGCGGGTCGGGGCGCACGACTACCTCAGCAAGCCGGTCTCGGTGAAGGAGCTCCGCGCCCGGGCGACCGCGCTCCAGGCGCGCCTGGTGGTGCCGTCCGACGCTCCCGCACGGGCCGGCGACGCGCCCCTCGACCTGGGCAGCGGCCTGGTCGTGCGCGCCGCCGAGCAGCAGGTCGTTCTCGGGGAGCAGACGGTGCCGCTCACTCCCATCGAGGTCGAGGTGCTCGCCACCCTGGCCCGCCGCAAGGGCGAGCCTTGCAGCCGCCAGGAACTCGCCGCGAGCGTGTGGGCGGGGGAGTTCGTGGAGTCCGACTACCTCGTCGACGTCGCGGTGGGCGGGATCCGTACCAAGCTCCGCCGCGCCGGCAGCCGCGCCCGCTGGATCGACGCGGTCGACGGCACGTCGTACGTCCTGCGCCCCGCGGTCTGACGCCCGGGTCGGGGTGGCCCGGCGTACAGGTCTACATTCCGAGCAGTGAGCGACGTCGTGGCCCCGCGCCTCGGAGGCCGCCGTGCGTACGCCGTGTGGGTCGTGGCGCTGGCGACGTACGTGCTCGCGATCTTCCACCGCTCCTCCCTCGCGGTCGCCGGTCTCGCGGCGGCCGACCGTTTCGGCATCACCGCGGCCCAGCTCGCGACCTTCACGATGCTGCAGCTGGTTGTCTACGCCGGGATGCAGGTGCCGGTCGGTCTGCTGGTCGACCGTTGGGGACCGCGAGCGGTGATGCTCACCGGCATCACGCTGATGACCGTCGCGCAGGTCGGCTTCGCCCTGACCGAGTCGTACGTCGGCGCCCTCGGCGCCCGCACGCTCGTCGGCATGGGCGACGCGATGACGTGGATCTCGGTGCTGCGCCTGGTGAGCAGGTGGTTCCCGGCGCGACAGGTGCCGGTCCTGACCCAGCTGTCGGGCACCCTCGGTCAGTCCGGTGCGATCGCCGCGGCGATCCCGATGGGGCTGGCGCTGCGCGAGCTCGGCTGGACGGGCGCCTACCTGGTGAGCGCCTCGGCCGGGGTCGTCACCGCGCTCGGCCTCCTGCTCTTCGTCTCCGACGGCCCGGACGTGCGCCGCCACCGCGGCGAGCGGATGAGCCTGACGTCGGTCCGGGCGAGCCTGTCGGCGTCGTGGGCGCACCCCGGAACCCGGCTGGGCTTCTGGATGCACTTCGTGACCTGCTTCAGCGCCCACGCGATGAGCCTGCTGTGGGGGTACCCGTTCTTCGTGCAAGGCGAGGGGCGCAGCGAGGCCACCGCCGGGGTGCTGCTCAGCCTCATGGTGGTCGGCTTCATGTGGTCCGGGCCGGTGATCGGGGTGCTGGTCAGTCGGTTCGCCTGGCACCGCTCGACGATGGTGCTCGGCATCACCGCGACGCTCGCTGCCACCTGGACCGTCGTCCTGGCCTGGCCGGGTCCGGCGCCGCTCTGGCTGCTGGTCGTCCTGACCCAGGTGGTCGGCGTCGGGGGACCCGCGTCGGTGATCGGCTTCGACCTCGCCCGCACGTCCAACCCGGCGGCACGGCTGGCGAGCGCCACCGGCGTGGTCAACCAGGCCGGGTTCACCGCCGCCCTGGTGCTGGTGATCGCGATCGGTCTGGTGCTCGACTGGCGCACCCCGGGCAGCGGCACCGACTACACGCCGGAGGCGTTCCGGTGGGCGATGAGCACGCAGTACGTCCTGTGGGCGCTCGGCGCGGTGCAGGTGGTGCGCTACCGCCGGCGCACCCGCCGGGTCGTGACGCGCGAGGAGCTGCGCTGGGTGCGCGACTGACCCGAGAGGGTGGCCGGTGAGGCGTCCGACCGGCGCCAGACTGACCTGATGAGCAGCCCGGAGCGCACCGAGGACGGCCGGTACGTCGTCGTCGACGGCCGCCGCTGGCGGGCCACCGACCCCGACGTTCCGGACGATCGCCGCCACGAGCTCCAGCGGGTGCTGATGGCTTGGCGTCGCGAGGTGCGCCGGGTCAAGGGCACAGATGACGAGCGCCGCGCCCGCGACGGCGTCCAGGCCGCCAAGGTCGCCCTCGGGGAGCGCGGCACGCCGTGGTGGGAGCAGGACGACGAGGAGCGCCGGGATCGCTGGTCGGCCGAGGTGCCCGAGCCCTGATCGAGGAGTTCCGGCACGTCGTCAGGCGCGGCGTCGCAGCCAGGCGGCCAGGGCCGGGGTGAGGGCGAGGATGGCCAGCAGGCGCACCAGCTGCAGCGCCATCACGAAGGTGATCTCGGAGCCGGAGTCTGCGGCCGCCGCAAGCACGGCGAAGAGGCCGCCCGGCGTGGTCGCGAGGTACGCCGTGAGCCCGTCGACGGGCGTCAGCCAGGCCAGCGCGGCGCCCATCAGCGCACAGGCCACCAGGAGCGCGACGATCAGCGCGAGCACCACCGGCAGCATCCGCGCTATCGAGCGGAGGCTGTCGCGGGTGAACCGGAGGCCGACCTGCGCGCCGATGAGCGCGTAGGCCACCCACTGGACGGCCGTCGGAACCGCGACCGGCCCGAGAACACCCGACGCGGTGATCACGGCCGCGGCCACCAGCGGCAGGAGCAGCGTGGCGGTGGGGACCGGTACCCGCGCGGCCAGTGGCAGGCCGACACCGAGCGCGAGCGCGACGCACAGCAGGTCTGCGCCGAGCCCGGCGTCGCTGGCGCCGACCACGCCCTGGCCGGACTCCGGCCGGAAGACGACGGCGGTGACGAACGGCAGTGTCACCAGCACCACCACGACGCGGAGGTACTGCACCACGGTGACCACGCGCTCGTCCGCGCCCAGGTCGCGTGCGGTCGCGACCACGCCGGACGCACCGCCCGCGATCATCGAGAAGGCGCCGGTCAACGGGGAGACGTCGCGACGCAGAGCCAGCAGCCGACCGGCGAGGAGGCTCAGGGCGATCGTGCCGACCGTGACCGCCACGACGATCGGCAGGTCCCGGCCGATCTGCTCCAGCGCCGACAGGCTCACCAGCGTGCCGACGGTGACCCCGACGAGGCCCTGGGCGACCTTGAAGGCGATGCCGGGCACGGCCAGCGGGGTGGGCGAGGTGAGTGCGTGCGCCATGCCACCGAGCAGCGCGCCGAACAGCACCGCGGACGGCAGCCCGACCAACGACAGCACGACGCTGGCCATCACGGTCGTGCCGACGACCAGCGCCGCCGCCGCGCGGGGGGAGCGGTCGCGGATCGTCACCGACCCAGGCTAGGAGCGTGCCTCCGGCCACACGGGTTCAGCCCCGGTTCAGCCCCGGGTCAGCCCCGGCCGGGCCCCAGCATGCCCGGACCGCGGCGGCGCTTCTTGAGCTCGCGCGCCTGCTGCTTCTCCAGCCGGCGTACCTCGGCCCGCAGGAACTCCTCGCGCCCGGTGAGCGAGCGCATCGCAGCGACGGTGGTCACCGCGGTCACGACCAACGGCCACGGGAAGCCGTACGAGCCCGCGCCGAGGCTCACGGCGAGATAGATCGCCCAGCAGATGATGTTGGGGGCCAGGAACCCGATGACGCTGGTGCGTCGTCGCTCGACCCACGCCTCCTCGGCCTGGCGCCGCAGCGACTGGGTGGGCTCGGTGGCGGGCACGAGGTCGGCGATGAGCACCGGCAGGTCGCCGAGCGTGCGCGCGGTGGTGACGGCGGAGGCCCGCTCGTCGTGCTCGTCGCGGTCGAGGCGTCCCTCGCCGTACGCACGCGAGAGCACACCCAGCACGAGGTCGCGGTCGGCGTCGGAGGCGCGCAGCGCGGCGTGCGCGGGCTCGCGCGGGTCGTGCGGGAACGACCTCCACACCTCGACCGCGCTCATGCCCACAGTCTAGGAGCCACGGACCGGGTCGGGTCCGGCGTACGACGACCGGGCGGGGCCGTAGGCTACCGGCGAGTCACCTCGGCGCCGCGGCGTCCGGGTGGCGGCGAGTGCCGTCGACGAAGGGAAGCGCTGGATGCGGGTCGCGCTGCTGTCCTACCGGAGCAAGCCGCACTGCGGGGGGCAGGGCATCTACGTCCGGCACCTCAGCCGTGAGCTGGTGGCGCTCGGCCACGAGGTCGAGGTCTTCTCCGGGCAGCCCTACCCCGAGCTCGACGAGGGCGTGCGGCTGACGAAGGTGCCCAGCCTCGACCTCTACCGCGAGCCCGACCCGTTCCGGGTGCCGGGGCCGAAGGAGTACCGCGACCTCACCGACGTCTCCGAGGTCCTCACCATGCTCGCCGGCGGCTTCCCGGAGCCGCGCACCTTCAGTCGCCGCGTGGTGAAGGCGCTGGCCGACCGCGTCGACGACTTCGACGTCGTCCAGGACAACCAGGTGCTCGGCTACGGCATGCTCGACGTCGAGGACCTCGGCCTGCCGCTGCTGACGACCATCCACCCCCCGATCACCTTCGACCGGCGCATCGACCTCAGCCAGACCCGCGACCCGCGCCGCCGCTGGGCGCTGCACCGCTGGTACTCCTTCCTGCGCATGCAGGGCAAGGTCGCACGCCGGGCCCGCCGGATCATCACGCCGTCGGAGGCCTCGCGCACCGACATCGTGCGTGACTTCGGTGCCGACCCCGAGAAGATCCGGGTCATCCTGCTCGGCGTCGACGAGATGTTCGTGCCGCCCACCGCGCCGCGCGTGCCCGGGCGGATCCTGGCCATGGCGTCGGCCGACGCCCCGCTCAAGGGCGTGCACGTGCTGCTGGAGGCCTTCGCCGACCTGCGCCGCAGCCGCCCGGACGCCGAGCTGGTGCTGGTCACCCGCCCGCAGCCCGGCGGCCGCACCGAGAAGCTCGTGGCCAAGCTCGGCCTCGGCCCGCACGTGCGCTTCGTCAGCGGCGTCAGCGACGAGCGCCTGGTCGAGCTGATGGGCTCCGCCGAGGTCGCCTGCGTGCCGTCGCTCTACGAGGGTTTCTCGCTGCCCACCGCCGAGCTGATGGCCTGCGAGACCCCGCTGGTGGTCTCCCGCGCCGGTGCGATCCCCGAGGTCGTCGGACCCGACGGACTGTGCGCCGACGTCGTGACGCCCGGCGACGCCCGCGCGCTGTCCGACGCGCTCAGGGCGCTCCTCGGCGACCCGGAGAGGCGAGCCCGGTACGGCGCCGCCGGTCGCGCCCGCGTGCAGGAGCTCTTCAGCTGGCGCTCGGTCGCCCACCAGGTCGTGCAGCAGTACGACGAGGTGGTCGCCGAGTTCCACGCCGAGCGCGGCACCACGCCGCCGGCGTCCATCGGCTCGCCCACCGACCAGCCCGTCACCACCCCCGACACCACCCGCGCCACCGCGACCGCCGTACCCCAGGAGGAGCACCCGTGCTGACCGTCGACTTCGACCGACTCGGGCTCCAGCCCGGCGAGCGCGTGCTCGACATGGGCTGCGGCGCCGGTCGCCACGCCTTCGAGATGTACCGCCGAGGCGCCGACGTGGTGGCCTTCGACCAGGACGCCGACGAGCTCGCCGGCGTGCTCGAGGTGTTCGGCGCGATGAAGGAGCAGGGCGAGGTGCCCGCCGGTGCGTCCGCCGACATCAAGCAGGGCGACGCGCTCGCGCTGCCCTTCGCCGACGGCGAGTTCGACCGGGTCGTCGCGGCCGAGGTGCTCGAGCACGTGCCGGCCGACATCCAGGCCATCGGCGAGCTCGTGCGGGTCCTGCGCCCGGGCGGCACCATCGCCGTCACCGTGCCGCGGTGGTTCCCCGAGATCGTCAACTGGAAGCTCTCCTCGGCCTACCACGAGGTCGAGGGCGGCCACATCCGCATCTACACCGACGCCGAGCTGGGCGACAAGCTCACCCGGGCCGGGCTGGTGCTGGAGGGCAAGGACCACGTGCACGGCCTGCACACGCCGTACTGGTGGATCAAGTGCGCCGTCGGCGTCGACAACGACGACCACCCGCTCGCCAAGGCCTACCACCGGCTGCTGGTGTGGGAGATCATGAAGCAGCCCAAGGCGCTCCAGGTCGCGGGCAAGGTGCTCGACCCGCTCATCGGCAAGAGCATGGTGCTCTACCTCCGCAAGCCCGCCGCGTGACGAGGGCGGGCCGCGCGTGACCCGTACCGAGCTGCCGTACGTCGCAGGCGTCCTGAGCGCCGGCCAGGTCGCCGAGACCGCCGCGTCGATCGCCGGCATGCAGGAGCCCTGCGGCGCGGTGCCGTGGACGACCGGCGAGCACGTCGACGTCTGGAACCACGTCGAGGCCGCCATGGCGCTGCTCGTCGGCGGGCAGGTCGAGGCCGCCGAGGCGGCGTACGCCTGGGTGCCGACCCACCAGCGGGCCGACGGCTCATGGCCGATGAAGATCGTGGCCGACGCCGTCGAGGACGACCGCGGCGAGGTCAACATGAGCGCCTACCTCGCGGTCGGCGTGTGGCACCACTGGCTGGTGCGGCACGACCTGGCCTGGGTGCAGCGCTACTGGGAGCCGGTCCGTGCCGGACTCGACTGGGTCGTCGCGCAGCAGGAGCCGTTCGGCGGCGTCCGGTGGACGCCGACCGAGGACGTGCGCCTGCTCGCGGGCTGCTCGAGCATCTACCAGTCGTTGCGCGCCGGAGTCGCCCTCGGCGAGCTGCTCGGCGACCCGCAGCCGGAGTGGGAGCTCGCCGGCGGCCGCCTCGGTCACGCGCTGCGCCACCACCGCGACCGGTTCACCGACAAGAGCACCTACTCGATGGACTGGTACTACCCGGTGCTCGGTGGGGCCGTCCGCGGTGACGCCGGTCGCGAGCTGCTCGCCTCGCGCTGGCGCGACTTCGTCGAGCCCGGGCTCGGCGCGCGCTGCGTCGACACCAACCCCTGGGTCACCGGTGCGGAGACCTGCGAGTTGGTGATGGCGCTCGACGCCGTCGGTGACCACGCCCGCGCCCGGGCGCTGCTGGCCGACGTGCAGCATCTGCGCCACGAGAACGCGTCGTACTGGACCGGCTGGGTGTTCGGCGACGACGTCCACTGGCCCGGCGAGCAGACGACGTACACCGCGGCCGCGGTGGTGCTGGCCGTCGACGCGCTCGGGGAGACCTACGGCCACGCCACCCCGGGCTCGGGGATCATGCGCGGCACGTCGCTCGCACCGCACTTCGCCGAGATCGCGCTGGAGTGCGGCTGCGCCTCCGTGCGCTGAGCCGTACGTCGGCGCCGGTCGGTCAGCGGGGGAGCGGGCTGCCGGCCTCGCCGCCGGTGCGTCGCAGCACGCGCAGCGAGCCGACCGCGTCGATCTCGGTGAAGGCACGTGAGGCGAGGGCACGCAGGTAGACGTCGTACGGCGGTCGCCCGCCGTCGTCGGGGTCGGGGAAGACGTCGTGGATCGCCAGCAGGCCGTCGCCGGCGACCCAGCGTGCCCAGCCGTCGTAGTCCTCGTGCGCGGGCACGTCGCCGTGACCGCCGTCGATGAACAGCAGCGCCAGCGGTGTGCGCCAGTGCCGGCTCACCACGTCGCTGTGCCCGACGACGGCGACGACCTCGCGCTCCAGGCCGGCGTCGGCGATGGTCCGGCGGTAGCGGGGGAGGGTGTCCATCAGACCGAGGTCTGGGTCGACGAGCGACGGGTCGTGGTGCTCCCAGCCGGCCTGGTTCTCCTCCGAGCCGCGGTGGTGGTCGACGGTGAAGACCGTCCCCCCGACGGCGCGGGCGGCGGCGCCGAGGTAGAGCGCGGACTTGCCGCAGTAGGTGCCGACCTCGAGCACCGGCCCGTCGCGGAGGGCGTCCAGCGCGTGGCGGTGCAGGGCCAGTCCCTCGTCGTCCGGCATGAAGCCGGTGGCGCTCCGGGCACGCTCCAGGAGGTCTGCGGTGTCGAGCGTCTCGGTCGGGGTGACGGCCATGCCCCAACCCTAGTCGCGCTTCGGTGTTCGCACAGGTCAGGGGGCTGCGGCCGACCGCTGCCAGGACGAGGTCGACCTCGTCACCGGGCCCGGTACGCCGTCGGCCAGCGGCAGGCGGATCTCGAATTCCGACCCCTGGGGATCGAGGTTGCGGTGCCGCACCGTGCCGCCGTACCCGGTCACGAGGGAGCGCACGATCCACAGCCCGAGGCCGCTGCTCGGAGCGCCGCCGACCACCTTGTCGCCGGCGGCGAACCGGGTGAACAGCCGCGCCCGCACCCGATGGGGGATGCCCGGACCGGCGTCGCTCACGGTGACCTGCGCCTGGCCGTCCACGACCCCGTCCAGGCCGATGACCACTGGCGGGCCGGCGTAGCGCAGGGCGTTGGTGACGAGATTGTCCAGGACGGCCGTGACATGGGTCGGGTCAGCCGCGACCAGGAGGTCCTCGGCACCCTCCATGACATCGACCTCGACGTGCTCGTGGTCCGGCCCGAGCTCGTGCAGGTAGGCTCGGCGGTCTCGGCGAGATGGGTGCGCGGCTCGACGGAGGGTGCGCTGGTGAGCGCGCCGTCGACGATGCGCGCGGCCTCCAGGTAGGCGGTGAGGCTGAGCGTCATCCGCTGGGCGCGGCGCTGCACGAGGGTCAGCAGGGAGTCCCGGCGCTCGTCGGGGTCGGACAGGTCGTCCAGCTCGGCCAGGGCGTCGACGGCCATCAGGACGGCGGTGAGGTTGTTGCGGATCTCGTGGAAGCTCGCAGCGACGACGTCGGTGTCGATCCCGGTGTCGGCCCCGCGCAGCGACAGGATCCAGCCGGAACCGCTGGAGTGCCGGACCGGCGTGACGTGCATGTCGACCACACCGGCGCCGACGAGCTCGATCCGCTGACGCCCGTCGAAGGCGGCCGGACGGCCGAAGTGGCGACCCACGACCGGCGCGCCCGGTGCGAGCCCCAGCAGCGTCGCGGCGGCGGCGTTGCCGTAGGTGATGGTGCCCTCGGCGTCGAGCAGGACGAGGCCGTCGTCGGCCCGGTCGAACAGGTCGACGACGTCGGCGTCGCTGAGCGCCGACATCGCTCGCGACGTACGACGGGTGGGGTGGTCCGCAGGGGGCATCGGTGCTTCCCGGGTCGTGCTGGCAGGGCACGGTGGAGCCGCGCCCTCGATCACGTCCGGAAGGACCGGGCGTGTGGGGGGCGGGCTACCGGGACGGCTGTCACCTGCGGAAACAGTATCCGATCAGGCACCGTCAGATCCAGGCAGGTCGAAGAACGACGTCACCTCGTCGACCTGTCGCTCGGGGTCCCGGAGCTGGCGCGGCGCGCCGGCCAGGATGCCGGCGACGTCGCGGAACGGGGCACGGATGTGCATCCCCTCGCCGTCGATGTCGAACTCGTGGATCCGCTTGTCGTGCGTAGACCCACGCAGCTTGAGCACGGTGCAGCCACGGCGGATCTCGCCGCCGACCTCGACGTAGCGCAGGAGCACGATAATGTCGGTCAGCGTGGAGATGTGCGCCTCGGTGCTCGACTCCCCGCCCATGAGCGTGCGTGCGGTCGAGGTGAGCAGCGCGGCGATCTGCTTCTGCTTGATAAACGACGTGAGGCCGATGAGGAAGCTGCGGAAGCTGCGCGCCGGCGCGATCCGCTCGAGCGCCGACAGACTGTCCACGGCGAGGCGGTCGGGCTGGTACTCCTCGATGACCCGCCGGATCGCCACGAGGTGGTCCTCCAGCGAGCGCATCTCGGGATAGATCGAGACGACCCGGAGGTTGCCGGAGTCGATGTACGCCGGGAAGTCGTGACCCCAGCCGATCGCGTTGCGCTGGATCTGGGAGTTGCTCTCCTCGAACGACAGGATCAGCGAGCGCTCACCCCTGCGGACCCCTCCGGCGGCGAACTCGGTGACCAGGAGGGTCTTGCCGGTGCCGGTTGCACCGGAGACGAGGGCGACGGAGTCGCGGTACATGCCGCCGCCGCACATCTCGTCGAGCTCGGTGAGGCCGAAGGCGATCCGCTCGCTGGTGGAGCCGGTCGTGGCCAGCTCCGGCTCGAGCGTGATCGCGACGATGCCCTCGTCGGGCAGGATCGTGAGCGGGAACTCCCCGGTCTGGTGGTCGCACCCGCGCAACTTGAGCACCTCGACGGTGCGGCGTCGGGTCTCCTCGTCGAGCGCGTTGCGCAGCACCATGACGTTGTCGGCGACGAACTCCTCGACGCCGTGACGGCTCAGCGGTCCGTAGTCGTCGTTGCGCTCGCTGGTCACGATCGCGGTGACCTCGAGGTCGCGGAGGACCGTCACCAGCCGGTGGAGCTCACGTCGGACGGTCGGAGCGTCGGGGAAGCGGGTGAGCACGACCCCGAAGGAGTCGATGACGACCCGGGTGGCGCCGCTGACCCGTACGGCGTGCTCCACGCGGGCGAGCAGCCCTGCGAAGTCGTAGCTGCCGACGAGCTCCTCCTCGGCGCCGGGGTCGAAGGTCGCGTCGACGAAGCGCCAGGCGCCGTTCTCCTCGTGGTCGGCGATGTCGAAGCCGAGCGCCCGGGCGTTGCGCCGCAGGTCGTCCGGGGTCTCCTCGAAGGTCACGAACACACCCGGCTCGCCCTGCTGGGCGCCGTCGGAGAGGAACTGGATGCCCAGGATGGTCTTGCCGCTGCCGGCCGTGCCGCAGACGACCGTGGTGCGTCCCTGGGGGAGCCCTCCGGCAAGCACCTGGTCGAGCCCGGTCTGCCGCAGGGAGACCCGGGGCATGAGACGCGGCAGCACCTCGGCGGTCATCGGTCGTCCTCCTGCTGCGTGGGGTGGTCGTCGTGCTCGGGCGGGACGGTCACGTCCAGGGCCTGGGCGAGGCGCGTCGAGTCGGAGAGGTCACCCACCACCCGGCGGATCGGGCGTGGCTCCTCGCGGACGAGGAGCGGGGTGGCCACGACGCCGAACTGCTCGGCGAGATCGGGCCGTTCCAGCACGTCCACGACCTCGACGAGCATCCCGGGGCCGAGCATCCGGACCAGGTCCTGCACGGCGTCGACGGCTCGGGCGGCCCGGGGGGTGCTGCCGGCGACGAAGAGGCGTAGCCGGGACGTCGTCGGGGTGCCGTCACCGGGGCCTCCCCGGCCGGACCGGCGACCGGCGACCGACGAGCCCGGTCGCGACGGAGCGGTGGCTGTGCCGGTCGAGCCCGTGGTGTCCCCGGGCCCGGCGTCGCCGGGCGGTGTGTCGCTCGCGGCGCGGGGCTCGGGCGACGGGCCGTCGACGGAGACCAGATGCTGCTCGGGTGCCTGGGCGTCCGGCTCGGGTGCCCGCCGTCGGCGGGGATCGGACGGAGCGTTCATGTGGGGCGCTCCTTGCTGATGGATCGGAGGGGGCGGTCCAGGCCGAGCGCGTCGGCGAGGCGGAACGGGTCACTCAGGTCGCCGACCACGCGGCGGGTGGGCAGCGGACGCTCCCGCACGACGAGCGGGGTGGCCACGACCCCTGCTTCCTCGGCGAGATCGGGGCGCTCCAGCACGTCGATCACCTCGATGACCTCGCGCTCGTCCGGCAGGGCCGCCGCGACGAGCGCCTCGAGGGACTGCTGGGCACGGAACGACCGGGGTGACGCACCGGCGACGAAGAGACGGAACAGGTGGGTGCTCAACCCGGCACCTCCAGCCCCAGGTCGTCCTCGGGACTCGTGCCCTGGTCGGCGAGGTCCGCGGGCGGGCGCAGGGTCTGCACGCCGCGTCCCTGGACGCGGTACCGGTCGGCCAGGTGCCCGAGGACCGCGATGAGCAGGGTCTCGCCCGCCGCCACCACGGCACGGGCGCGCTCGGGCGCCGCCGTGTGCAGGAGCGGGGCGAGAGCCTCGCGGTGCAGGGTCGCCACGTCCCTCGCGCCGAGGTCTAGCGCAGCGACCTCCAGGGCGAGCTCACGGGCTTGGTGGGCGAAGGCGAGGTCGACGGTGGACCTTCGCTCGTCGAGCCGCACCTGCACCAGGCGACGGTACCTGTGCACGAGCGCCGCGCGGGTCACCTCGTCGACGTCGGACGCACCCGGGATGCCGTAGCGCCGCGCCGAGGCGGGAGTGCGGGAGGTCTGGGAGCCCATCGCGCCGATCACGCCGTCGCGCACTCGGACGTTCTCGTCGTGGGAGCGGAGCCGGCGTCGTGCCAGCTGGCCTCGTGCGTGCGCCGATCGCAGCACGCGCATCACCTCGGCGCGGTCGGCACCGGAACGGATGACCTCCGTCGCCCCCGCACGCAGTGCCTCCTCGGCGTCGCCCCAGTCACCCTCGAGGCCGTCGGCCTCCGCCGCCGGCGGGGCCACGACCATCACGACCGCGCACCCCTGCCCGGCGTCGGCCAGCTCGGCGAGGGCGCCGAGGCGGTCCCACCCGTCACCCTCGCGCGGGGCGGCGTGGTCGGCGTCGACGACGAGGACGTCGCTGGTGCGCATCGCGGCCACGGTGTCGTCGCGGGTGCTGGTGAGGATCACGAGGGTCACGTCGTCGGGGAGGTAGATGTCGGGGGTATCCCAGCAGACCACCGAGATGTCTCTCGGTCGCGGGTCGTCCGTGGTGCGCGTGCTCACGCTGTGCCTCGTCTCCTGGTGTGCCCCCAGCGTCGTCGGCTGCGCGGGGCGCGCGGCAGGGCACAACGGCCGCACCTGCCCAGGTGTGCCACGGAGGTCCCGGGACCTCCGTCCTCATCCGCCGGGGTGAGACGTCGGGTTCGTCCAGGTCAGAAGGGGTCCGGGGACCCTGGGAGTCGCGGGGAGGCCGCGGGACCGGCGCGGGTCAGCCGCTCGCCTGGCTGCGGCGGTGCCAGTGCCACCGCAGGAAACGCTCGATCCCGTCGACGACGTGGGTCGTGCGGATCGAGGGCAGCACGTCGAAGGCGTGCTGCGCCCCGGTCAGCTCGGCGTACGCCACGGCGGTGCCGGTGCCGGCGGTGGCCTCGCGGAGCCGGTGCACGAGCTGCCGGGCCTGGTCGACGGGCACGAGGCTGTCACGCCGGCCGTGGATCACGAGGAAGTCGGGTGCGTCCGGGGTGACCTGGAGCAGCGGTGAGGCTGACTCGAACGCCTCGGGGTCCTGGGTCCACCGGCGACCGAGCACGCGCGGCGCGAGGTAGCGGTCGCGCAGCTGCTCGGCGCGACGCATGCCGGTCGCTCCCGCGAAGTCGTAGACGCCGTAGAACGGCGCGGCCGCCACGACGGACGTGTCCGCGTCCTCGAAGCCCGGCTGCCAGACCTTCTCGTGCGGGGTGAGTGCGGCCAGCGCCGCGAGGTGGCCGCCTGCGGACCCGCCGGTGATCGCGACGTACGACGGGTCGCCGCCGTAGGCGGCCGCGTGCTGCTTCACCCACGCCAGCACGCGCTTGACGTCCTCGATCTGGGCGGGGAACCGGTCGCGCGGGGCGAGGCGGTAGTTGAGGGACACGCACACCCACCCGCGTCGGGCGAGATGTCGCATGAGGGGGAGGCCCTGGGTGTCCTTGGTGCCCATCGTCCAGCCGCCGCCGTGCACCTGCACGAGCACGGGGGCACCAGCCAGGTCGGCGGGTGCGGTGCCGGCCTCGTCGACCGCTGGCCGGTAGACGTCGAGCAGCCCGCGACGCCCCCACGGCGCGTAGGAGATGTCGCGCTCCACGTGCACGCCGGGCGCGCGCAGCTGCACCGGGTTGACCAGGCGACGCCACGGCGTCCGGGCCGGTACGCCGTCGTCCTCGAGCGGGCCGAGGTGCTCGCGGTAGTCGTCCCCGAGTGCCTCGACCAGCGCCGCCTCGACCTCGCCCTCGGCCAGGCGGCTCTCGCGGACCAGCCGGGCCAGGCCGGCGGTCGTGGCTCCAGCGAGCGCGAGCGCCCGCGGGTCGCGCCGGCCGCGAGCGAGGTGCAGCGCGGTGTCGGCGGCGCTCGCGGCGAGCAGCTGCGGCGCCAGCTCGCCGGTGACCCAGCCGGCGGCGAAGGCGGGCAGGCCTGCGCGGAAGCCCGGCACGGGGCGGAGGGCGTTGGCGGTCAGCGCGGCGAGCACGGCCTGGCGGCGGAGGAGACCCACGTCGGCGACTGTAGACCCGCGCCGGCTCCGGCCCGCAGGCGTCCTCGTAGCCTCGGGACGTGCCCACCGTGCTCTCCCTCCACGTCGCCAAGGCGACCCGGCTCCCCACCCGCCCGGTCGACACGGTGGAGGTCGAGACGCAGCGCGGGATCGTGGGCGACCGCTACCACGGGTCGCGGCATCGGCAGGTGTCCGTGCAGAGCGCGGCCGCCCTCGCCGAGGCCGCCGAACTGTACGCCGCGCGGGGGGTGGCGGGCCCGTCGGGGTCGCTGGGGTCGCTGGGTCCGGAGGACTGGCGCGGGCTGACCCGCCGCAACGTGACGGTCAGCGACGGCGAGGTGCCGCGGACCCCCGGCGCGCTGATCCGGGTCGGGCCGGTCCTGCTTGAGGTCGTCCGGGTCGCGGCGCCCTGCAAGCTGCTCGACGACACCATCGGCGCCGGTGCCCAGGAGGTGCTGCGGCGCCGGGCGGGGTCGATCTGCCGGGTGCTGGAGGGCGGGACCGTGCGGGTGGGTGACCCGGTGGAGCTCGCGGCGCCGGAGCTCGGCGCCTGACTGTCGATGGGCTGAGGGCGTGCCGCTCGCCCGGCCCCGCCGGTGCGGGGTCGGGCCGTCCGGATCACGTGGCGCTACTGGGTGCCCGGATCGGGTGGCGGGTGGCGGTGCCACCGGTCGTCGACGGTGAACATCTGGCCCATCGGGCCGGTCCACTCGAGGACCCCGTCGGGGCGTCGCCGGTAGCGCCAGCGGGTGTGGGTCTTCATGCGGTGGTGTCGTCGGCACAGCGGGGCGAGGTTGTCAGCGGTGGTCTTCCCACCAGAGGCGTAGGGCTCGATGTGGTCGAGGTCGGCGTGCGCCGAGGGCACGCCGCATCCGGGGAACACGCAGGTGGGGTGGCGCCACCGGGCCTGGGCGGCGATGTAGGCCGTCGGTGCGTACGACGCCGTCGTCCGTGCGCAGGTCAGGTCGAGCACTTCTCGCACGGTGACACTGGTCGAGGTCGCGCACCAGCCGCGGACCTGGTCGACCGTGACGGCGACCGGGTGGCCGGGGCGGACGAACGCCTCGCAGGTCGCCTGGCCGTTGACGACGTTGACGACCAGCGGCCGCTTCTCGGGCACCGTTCCCGTCGACTGGAGGTCGAGCGCGGACTGTCCGCGGGCGAGGTCGCCGAGTGCCTTCGCCCGGCGCGCCCCGAGCGGGTCGTCGCAGCCTGCGTCCTTGAGGGCGGCTGCGCCGGCGCGCAGAGCGTCCTCGAGATCGAGTGCGTCGTCGAGGTCGAGCAGTCCCTCGACCGGGACGCGTGCGCCGACGCCCGTGCCGACCCCGGCGAGGTCGAACCCCAGTCGCACGTCGAGCTCCTCGGCCGGGTCCTCGGACAGCAGGTCGGGCGCGTAGCGGGCGATCGCCTCGCCGACGGTCCGTTCGATCTGCGCGACCGTGGTGCGGACTGCGGCCCAGGCGAGTTGTGCGTCCACGTAGGCGGCGCCGTCGAGCGGGAGCACGACGGTCGCGCTCGCGATCGTGCGGGCCTTCCACAGCGGCAGGTCGAGCGCGACCACACGCGACCACACGCGGGGCAGGCGGTAGCGCAGCTCGATGAGGTCGCCGACGTAGCGGCAGCCGGACTGGCGGGACAGGCCCAACGACGCGGCGATCTCGTAGGCCTCGTCCTCCTCGAGCGCCGGTGCGCCCGGGCCGGCGAGGTGCAGCGCCTGAGAGCCGAACCGGTCCCGACCCATCTGCCCCAGCCGCTCGTCGGACCACTCCGCGACCGCCCGGTCGGCGGGCAGCTGACGGGACGCGACCCACTCGAGCACCGCCCGGGCCTTGCCGAGCTGAGCCCGCTGCTCGACGTGCGCAGCGTCCCGCACCGCCGCGACGAGGCCGACCCCAGTCGGGGTGTCGTCGCAGGTCAGGAGGCCTTCGGGCATGGTCCCAGTCTACCGCGGATACTGACGTATCGAAAGTGTGTTCGACTAGGTGTGGAGTCTGTTCGATGGCTCGCGCAGTCGATCGGCCGGTGTCGTCCGAGTGGGTCACCGGGGAGGGTGCGTCGCGCCTGGGCGGCCCGCCCCACCGTCGTCGCCGACACCGGCACGGACGGCGTCGTCCTGGTCTCCCCGCCCAGGTCTCATGACGGAGCAGGAGCGACCTTCTGGGTGTGTCACATCGAGGCCGAAGCGCACTCGTATGCCGCAGCTCGGTCGTGCCGATGAGCGAAATGCCGGGGGTGATTTGGACATGGTCTACCGGGCGGGCCACCCGTACGATGTCGACATGAACCCGGGAGACGGTATGGGCTCCGTCATCGCCTTCGTGTTGGTGGCCGCGATGGTGCTGTGGTCGGCCTTCTAGGTCATTCGCCTGGCGGTTCGGTACGGCATCAACGACGCGCTTCGCATGAACCGCTCGTGGCTTGAGCGGACGTCAAGCGACAGGCTGTCACAGGACTAGGCCTTCGCGCTCATCTGCGCCTGGCGCGCGCGGTAGCGCGCGGATATTCGCCGCGACCAGGCCCGGCCGTACCGATCTCAGTCGCTCGTGCCGGTGGACGGACTTCCCGGTCGACGAGGGCTACGCGCTCGGCCGCAGCTTCTCGTCCAGGAACGCCAGCACCTTCTCCACGCCCTCGGACTGCCGGTGCTCGGTGACGGTCGAGTGCTGGCGCCCGGGGAACTCCACGGCGAGGAAGGCGTCACCGAGCTCCTCGCGCAGCGTGGTGAACCGGGAGCCGACCATCTGGTCGCCCTCGAAGCGCAGGCCCAGCACCTGGCAGCCGCCGGCGGCGCGCTCCTTGACGCGGGCCAGGTCGTCGGGGGAGAGGTCGAGACCGGCGCGCCGCGACGGGCTCACCGCGAACGGCACCGACGGCTGGCACAGCACCGGCGCGTGGACGGTGTCGTCGACCATCATCCCGAGCGCGTAGCCGCCGGTGAAGCACATCCCGAGCGCGCCCACGCCCGGGCCGCCGACGTCGGCGTGCAGCTCCGCGGCGAGGCTGCGCAGCCAGCCGACGACGGGCGACGTCTGCCCGCGGGCGAGCTTGGTGAACTCCGCGCTGACGCACACCTGCCGGAACGCCTTGGCGATCGCGCCCGGTCCGGGCGTGCGCTCGGTGTCGCCGAACAGCTCGGGCATCACCACGGTGAACCCCGCCGCGACGACCTCCTCGCCGAAGCCGATCACCTTCGGCGTCAGCCCCGGCACCTCGTGGATGACGACCACGCCCGGGCCGCTGCCCTTGCGGTACGTCGGACGGGTCAGGCGCGTGCCGCGCAACGTCTCGGCGGTGTGCTCGCCGCGGGTCCAGCTGTCCAGGAGGGCCATGGGCCGACCGTAGTGGTCGCGGCGGCCGGACGGGCGCCGATCGGGTGGACCGTGCGGCGTACGGCGTGCCTAGCGTCGCGGCCATGCCCGATCTCGGCGCCCGGCCCGTCCACCTGGTGATGCCGCACCAGCTCTTCCAGACGCACCTCGACGCCCCCGACGGCACGACGTTCGTGATGGTGGAGCACGACCTGCTGTTCCGGCAGTACCGCTTCCACGTGCAGAAGCTGGTGCTCCACCGGGCGAGCATGCGGCGCTTCGCCGGTCGCCTGCGCGAGGCCGGGTACGACGTCGAGGTGGTCGAGACCGACGGCCGCACCACCAGCCGGGCAGCCCTCGCGCGGGTGCTCGAGCGGCTGCGGCCCACCAGCGTGCGGGTGCACGACGTGGTCGACGACTGGCTCGGCCGCGACCTGCAGGCGGCGCTCGGCGACGCCGGCATCGAGCTGACCGCCGCCGACGTGCTGGAGAGCCCCAACTTCCTCACCACCCGGGCCCAGCTCGCCGAGGCGCTGGGGGAGGGCGGCCGACGGACCCAGCGGATGCAGCACTTCTACGCCTGGCAGCGTCGCCGGCTGGACGTGCTGGTCGACGCCGACGGCGAGCCCGTCGGGGGGAAGTGGTCGTTCGACGAGGACAACCGCAGGAAGCTGCCGCGCGGGCACGAGGTCCCGCAGCCGACCTGGCCCGACCGGCACGCCGAGGTCGACGAGGCCGTGGCCTGGGTGCGCCGCGCCTTCCCCGACAACCCGGGTGACGCCGACGCGTTCGCCTGGCCCACCAGCCACGCGGAGGCCGCGACGGCGTACGAGCAGTTCCTCGCCGAGCGGTTCGCCGACTTCGGGCCCTACGAGGACGCGCTGTCGACCGAGCAGACCTGGGTCCACCACTCGCTGCTGACCCCGCCGCTCAACATCGGCCTGATCAGTCCGCGCACGGTGCTGCGCCGGGCGCTGGAGGTGGGGGAGGAGCGCGACGTCCCGCTCAACAGCCTCGAGGGGTTCGTGCGCCAGGTGATCGGCTGGCGGGAGTACATGCGCGGCGTCTACCACCTGCACGGGCGCAGGCTGCGCAGCCGCAACCGGCTCGAGCACGCCCGCCCACTGGACCCGGGCTGGTGGACGGCCGAGACCGGACTGGCGCCGGTCGACCACGTGGTCGACCGGGTGCTGCGACACGGGTGGGCGCACCACATCGAACGGCTCATGGTGCTCGGCAACGCGATGTGCCTGACCCGGGTCGATCCGGACGCGGCGTACGAGTGGTTCATGGAGATGTTCGTCGACGCCTACGACTGGGTGATGGTCCCCAACGTCTACGCGATGAGCCAGTTCGCGGCGGGTGAGGCGGTCACGACGAAGCCGTACGTCTCGGGCAGCAACTACCTGCGCAAGATGAGCGACTACGCGCGGGGGCTGGGGGAGTCGGGGGACGCCGAGGACGCCGACTGGCAGGCCGACTGGGACGGCCTGTACTGGACCTTCGTGCGCGACCACCACGACGTGTTCGCACGCAACCCGCGCTCGCGGATGGCGACCACCACCTACGAGCGGATGGACGCCGCCACGAAGGCGCGTCACAGTCGCCGGGCAGGACGCTTCCTGGGATGATGAGGGGATGGTCCGACAGCACGCCCTGGAGCTGATGCCCGACGCCGAGGGCGTCGCGCTGATCCGGCGCGACTGGCAGAAGCTCCGCGATGCCGGGCTGCCGTCGCAGCTGGACCACTCCGGCACCACCAATGCCCCGCACGTGACCGTCCTCGAGGCCGAGCGGCTCGGCCCCGAGGTCGAGGACGAGGCCGTACGCCGCCTCGCGCCGCTGCTGCCGATGGCGCTGCGGGCGGCGGGCGTCGTGGTGCTCGGCGGCCAGCGGGTCACCATCGCCCGGCTGCTCGACGTGCCCGACGAGCTCACCTGTGAGGTCGCCTCGCTGCGGATCGAGCACGGCAGCTCGCGCCACGAGGGCTGGCTCCCGCACTTCACCCTGGCCCGGAGGGTGCCCCGGTCGGAGGTGCAGCGCTGCCTCGACGCGGTGGGCTACCTCGACGTCGAGATCCCGCTGGTCGGTCTGCGTCGGTGGGACCCCGACACCGGGGAGGCGACCTCCCTGCACGGTCCCGGGTCGGGCTCCGCGGGCCGTACGGCGTCCGCTCCGGCCGGACCGTAGGTTGGTCGCGTGGCCGACCCGTCCGAGCTCCTCGACCTGACGCCCGCCGAGCAGCGCGTGCTCGGCAGCCTCCTCGAGAAGGAGGTGACCGTTCCGGGCAGCTATCCGATGACCGCGGCCGGGCTGCGCACCGCCTGCAACCAGTCGAGCAGCCGGGAGCCGGTCACCGACTACGACGAGCGCGTGCTCCTGGAGACGGTGAAGTCCCTCAAGGACCGCGACCTGGTGGCGGTCACGTGGGCCGACAGCGGCCGGCGCACGCTCAAGTACCTCCAGCGCCTCACCACCTCCTGGGACCTCGACGCGATCCACCCGGGCACCCGGGCGCTCCTCACCGTCCTGCTCCTGCGCGGCGCCCAGCCGCCCGGAGCACTGCGCACCCGCACCGAGCGGCTGCACCCCTTCGCCGACCGGGGCGAGGTCGAGCAGGCGCTGACCGCGATGGCCGCCTGCGAGCCGCCGCTGGTGCGCCAGCTGCCCCGACGCGCCCGCGAGCAGGACGCCCGCTGGGTCCACCTGCTCGGCGAGGTCGACACCGGCGACCAGGCCCCCGGTGCGGGCCAGGCCCCGGCCGGACCCGCCGGCGACGACGGGGTGCGCGAGCAGGTGCTCGCCGAGGGGCCGGACGCCCGCGACGTGCGGGTGCGGACGTCGTACGACTCGATCAGCGACGCCTACGCCGACACGTTCGTCGAGGAGCTCGACGACCTGCCCCTGGAGCGGTGGCTGCTCGACCAGGTCGTCGATCTCGCCGACGGCTCGCCGGTGGTGGAGGTCGGTTGCGGACCGGGCCACGTGACCGCCTACCTGGCCGCGCGGGGTGCCGACGCCTCCGGCGTCGACCTGTCGCCCCGGATGGTCAAGGAGGCGCGACGACGCTTCCCCGACGGCCGGTACGACGTGGGCGACCTGCGGCGACTCATGCGTCCGCCGGCCGCCGACGGCTGGGGCGCCGTGCTCGCGTGGTACTCGCTCATCCACCTCGCGCCGTCGGAGCTGGCCGAGGCGGTGGCGTCGCTGGCGCGTCCGATGACCCGGCACGGGCGGCTGCTCCTCGCGCTGCACGCCGGCCGCACGACACGCACGTCCGACACCTGGCTCGACCGCCCGGTCGACCTGACGCTGGTGCACCACGAGCTCGACGAGGTGGTCGAGGCCGTGCGGGCCGCCGGCCTGGTCGACGTCGAGTGGTACCGCCGCGGCCCCTACGAGTGGCGCGAGGAGACCTCGGAGCGGCTCTACGTGCTGGCGCGGCACCCGTGAGCGGTCCCGGCCGCACCGTGGTGCGCTGGCTGCCCGCGACCGCGGTGCTGCTCGCGGCGGTCGCGCTCCTCAGCGACTCGCCCGGACCGGTGTCGGTCGCGCTCGGGGCGGTGGTGCTCGTGCTCGCGTGGATGTTCTCGCCGCTGTTCTTCCCGCGCTCGCCCGGCGACAGCGAGGGGCGGCGCCGGGCGGCGGCCGAGGGGCGCCCGCTGGTCTACTGGCGCCCCGGCTGCTCCTACTGCTTCCGGCTGCGGATCTCGCTCGGCCTGCGGGCCGGAGAGGCGGTGTGGGTCGACGTCACCACCGACACCGATGCCTCGGCGCGGGTGCGCGCGGCCAACGGGGGAGACGAGACGGTGCCGACCGTGGTCGTCGGGGACGAGACGGTCACCAACCCCGCGCCCGCCTGGGTCAGGGCCCGGCTGCCCTGACGGCGAGACCGCCGACGACGCGGTGGGTCTCCCACAGCACGCGGCGCAGACCGGCCGGGTCGCTCGTGCGGTCGCCGGTGCCGGGCGTGAGCGCGTCCAGGTCGCAGAGGAGCACCTCGTCGACCTCGCCGCACGTCCGGCGCGCCTGCGCCGGGTCGCCGACCGTGCCCCGGGCGGCCTGGTGCACCAGCCCGACCAGCACGCGCGCGAGGTCCGGTCCGTCCAGGTGCTCGGCCAGGTGCTCGGCCAGGCCGTCGGCCCCCGCGTCGTCGTACGCCTCGGCGAGCGTGCGGGCCCGGCCGAGCGCCTCGGTGCGCAGGGCGGTCGGCCCGGTCTCGCAGACCAGCGCGGCCGGCTCGTCGCCGTACCTCGACCGGCCGTGGTGGCGCAGCGTCCAGCGGGCCGCCGCCGTGCCGTGCCGGGCGTCGAGGAGGGGCACGGGTGGTTCGCCGGCGGTGCCAGCGTCGCGCGCCGGGACCCGCCACCAGCGACGTCCGAGGCTCATCGGGGTGCGCAGGTCACGGTCGGGTGCGAGCACGGTCTCCGGGCCCGACGTACGCCGCGCGACGGACCGCGCCGCGTCGGCCAGGACGTCGGGGCCGCCGGGCGCGCGCGGGGCGGCGGGTCGGACCGCGACCACCCAGGTCGGTCGGCCGGCGGGGAACGCCGGTGCACCTCCGGTCTCGATCACGCCGACGACGCCGACCCCGACGGCGCCCAGCACGGCGACCAGGTGGTCGACCGTGCCGGGCGGGGGTGTCACGAGCCGTCCCGTCAGGACTCGAGCGCGGCGTCGAGCGTGATCTCCACACCCGTGAGCGCCTTGCTGACCGGGCAGCCCGCCTTGGCGGCCTCGGCGGCCTTCGTGAACCCGGCGGAGTCGAGGCCGTCGACCTCACCGCGGACGGTCAGGGCGATGCCGGTCAGCCGGAACCCGCCGTCGGCGTCGTCCGGGCCGAGCGAGACCGCGGCCGACACCTCGAGCGACTGCGGGGTGCCGCCCGCCTCGGCGATCAGGGCCGAGAGCTGCATGGCGTAGCACGAGGAGTGCGCGGCGGCGATGAGCTCCTCGGGGCTGGTGGTGCCGCCGGCGTCCTCGGCCGCGCGGCGCGGGAACGAGACGTCGTACGTGCCGACGCCGGAGCTGGTGAGCTCGACCTGGCCGGTGCCGTCCTCCAGGCCACCGTTCCAGGCGGTGCGTGCGGTGCGAGTGGGCATGAGGGCCTCCTGTGGGTCGGAAAGGGGTGCTGGGTGGATCCGTGTCGGACCAACCCGTCCCCTCGACCATGGCACGCAACCAACTTGGGCACAAGACACACTCGGACGAGAAGTTCGTGGGCACGATGACTGCTAGCCTTCGAGTCATGACGCACGCACCCGTCGGGGCGATCGACGCACCCGACCAGCGGCCGGCCGTGCTCGAGCCGCTGCTCTGCTTCGACCTGTACGCCGCCTCCCGCGCGGTCACGCAGGCCTACCGCCCGATCCTGGGCGAGCTCGACCTGACCTACCCGCAGTACCTCGTGCTCACGGTGCTCCGGCCGGGGGAGGACGTGCCGATCAAGTACGTCGCCGAGACCCTGCGCCTCGACCACGCCACCCTCACCCCGCTCCTGCGTCGCCTGGAGACCGCCGGTCTGCTGACCCGCAGCCGCAGCCGGGAGGACGAGCGGTCGGTCGAGGTGCGCCTGACCGAGCACGGTGCCGAGGTGGCCGGACGGTTCGACGACGTCCAGTGCGCGATGGGCGAGGCGATGGGCCTCGAGGTCGACGAGGTGCGGCACCTCCAGCGCCTTCTGCGCCAGCTCACCCACCGGCTGCGCGGCTGATCGCAGCCGCCCCTCCGCGGTCGGGCGGGACTCGTCGGCGCGTCCCGTCGCCCGCCACGCCCTTCCTCCCCGAAGGTGGTGCGATCCAGGTCACGTCGCGCTACCGTGACATCGTGTCGCAGACAACCTCTCCCCGGACGTCCTGGCGCCTCCCCGTGCCCACCCCCTCGGTGCGCGCCGGCAGCGGTGAGCCGCTGCTGCTCCTGCACCCCTTCATGACCAGCCACGACGTGTGGGCCGACGTCGTGCCGCGTCTGGCGCGCGGCTTCGACGTGCTGGCGCCCACGCTGCCCGGGCACTGGGGCGGGCCGCACCTGCCGCGTCGCCAGGTGAGCATTGAGGCGTTCGCCGACGGCGTCGAGGCGCTGCTCGACCGCGAGGGCTGGGACACCTGCCACGTCGCCGGCAACTCGATCGGCGGCTGGCTCGCGCTGGAGATGGCCCGCCGGGGTCGCGCGCGCAGCGTCACCGCCATCGCGCCGGCCGGCGGCTGGGACCGGTTCTCCCCGGCTCAGATGCGGGTCGGGGCCGCGTTCCTCTCGCTGGCCCCGCTGGCGATGGCCGGCCGGGTGACCGGCGACGTCGGCAGTCGCCTGGCCGCCGCGCGCCGGGTCGCGCTGGGTGTGGTGTCCGGCGACGTCGCAGCCGTCCCGCGGGTCCGTGCCGACGCCCTGGTCCGGGCCGCGACCCGCTGCTCGGCCTTCCTGCCCTACGTCTGGTCCGACCTGCGCGTGGGCGGGGTCCGCGACCTGGCGGCCGTGCACCGCTCCGGCGTACCGGTACGCCTGGTGCTCTGCGAGCGTGACCGGCTCCTCCCGCCGCGGCTGTACGGCGGTCGCTTCCTCGAGGCCCTGCCCGACGCCGAGGTCGTGCGCCTCGACGAGGTCGGGCACGTGCCGATGCTCGAGGCGCCCGGGCTGGTGGCCGACCTGGTGGGCGAGCACGCCGCCGCGCACCGCACCGGTCCGGTGCTGCGGGTGCTCGACGGGCTGGGCGGCACCGCCTGAGTCACTGACGGGCCCACCGGCGCGCTGACGTCAGTCGTCCGCGACGGCCGCGCGGGCGCGCTCACCGATGACGCGCAGCGCGTCGCGCACCTCCGGCGCACCGACCACGCGGAACGGCATCGGCAGCCGCACCAGTGCCTCGGCGACCATGGCCGGGTTGCTGGTGCTCCCGGTGAGCACGCAGCCGCCGGCGCCGTCGTCGTCCAGCCGGCCCAGCGTGCGCGGCAGCCAGCGGCCGACCTCCTCGACCGGCCCGGCCACCCGCACCTCCACCTCGAGCTCCCAGCCCTCGGCGAGGTGCTGCTCCAGCAGGTCGACCGGGTCGACGTCCGTGGGCGGGGTGAACTGCCCGCCGAGGTCGCGGTGCACCGGTCGTGGCGCACGCACCCGGTCGACCCGGTAGGTGCGCACGGCGTCCCGCTGGGTGTCGCGGCACACGAGGTACCAGCGTCCGTGGCGCACCACCACCGCCCACGGCTCGACCTCGGTCTCCCACGGGCCGCGCGCGCCGACGTACCAGAGCCGGACACGCTTGCGGTCGCTGACGGCCTGCACGAGCGTCGCGGTGACGGCCGGGTCCGGGCGGGCGGCTCCGCGGTCGGCAGCGGCCGCGGCCGTACGTCGTACGCTCTCGGCCGTCTCGGCGGTCCCCTGGGGCAGGGCGCGCAGCAGCGTCCCGAGCGCGCGGCCGACCGGGTCGTCCTCGACGCCGGCGGCGTGGTGGCCGTCGAGCACCGCCATCACCAGGCCGAGTGCCTCCTCGCTGCTCAGCACCAGCGGGCGCGGTCGGGTGCCGCGACCCAGCCGGTAGCCGCCGTGCGGGCCGCGGACGGACTCGACCGGGATGCCGGCGTCCCGGAGCACGGCGACGCAGCGGCGCGCGGCGCGCTCGGAGACGCCGAGGCGCTCGGCGAGCCGGGGTGCGGGCACGAGCGCCGCCCCCTGGAGCAGCTCGAGCGCGAGCAGGGCCCGCGCGGTCGGTCCGGCGTCGGGCTCCACGGAGGCCAGCCTAGGAGCGGCTGGGGACTGCACGGCCCCGCGACCCTCGGACGAGGGCGGCGGGGCCGGGTGCTGACTCGGGTGCTGACTCGGCCGCTGAGCCGGGTACGGGGCCCGGTGTCAGAGGCGGGTGCGCGTGGGGCTGGCGAGCATGCCCGTCGGGTAGTCGTCGTCCCACGAGGAGCGGGCCGAGGAGGTCTCCTCGGCGAGGTCGTCGCGCTGGCTGGAGGTCTCGGTGTTCATGGCCCAACGCTAGGACGCCGTAGCCTTCACCGGGACCTCTCGTGGTCAACAGGTGATCTACGGGTGTGTCGCCTTGGTCACACGCGGTGCACGCGGCGCCCGGTCGTCCTACCGAGAAGCATCGGTCTCGGCCCCGGAGACGTGATGTGCGGTAGGGACTATCCCTCATGTCAACCGGCCGCGCTGCTCAGCGCGGGTCGATCCACCACGGGCTGGTGTAGGCGATCCCGAGCCGGTTGCCGGGGTGGCCGGCCGGGCCGGGCGTCGCGTTGAGCTGGGTCGGGTCGGCGATCCGCAGCAGCATCCAGTCGCCCTCGTGCGCGCGCACGGGCACGGACAGCTCGACCACCGGACCGACCTCGAAGTCCACGACGTCGGCGACCTCGGGCACCACGGTCCCCGGGCGCAGCACCTGCACCTGGAGCCGGCGGCCGCGCCACTCGGCGCCGCGCGCGAGGTCGAGGCGGAGGCGCACCGGGCCGCGGTCGTGGCGCAGCCGGCCGCCCATCCGGACGGTGCGTCCGCCCGACGTCGCGGTCGCGTCCACCCTGAGCCCGGAGGTGCGGGTGGCGAAGAACCGGCGCGCACGCATCGCCTCCTTGACCCCGGCCCGGCTGTGCTCCTTCACCCACAGGCCCGTGCGTCCCTTGCCCTCGGGGAAGCCCCAGTCGGTGCCGTGCTCGTCGGTGACACCGAGGATGCCCGTCCGCCAGCCGCCGTTGAGGCACGCGACGAGCGGCGAGGATCGGCCGTCCTCCCGGTAGCCCTCGAAGAGGTAGTCGTCCTCGCGGTTGAACAGCTCGAGCGACACGACCCGGGCGCGCACGCGGGCGTCGTACCGGAACTCCTGGAAGCGGCCCGGCTCGCGGCCGGGGTGGTTGAAGCCGGCGAGCGCACCCGCCCCACCGTCGAGCACGAGGCCCGGCTCGCGCCGCAGCCAGTCGAGCAGCGGCTGCATCACGCCCGCCTGGACCACGTCGATGTAGTGCTCGCTGAACCACACGTTGACGTGCCCGAGCAGCGGCTCGGACCACTCGAACCCGCGGATCGCGGTGAAGCGGCCGTCCCGGTCGGCCCGGTCGGCGAGCCGCGCGGTGCGAGCGAAGTCGCCCGGCGTGATGCCGGCGACCTGCTTGTACTCCGGCGGCAGGATGCCCGCCAGCACCTCGCCGAGCACGGAGTCCGACAGCGTCGCGTGGTCGGTCAGCGCCGCCACGTCGAGGCCGGCCGAGCGCATCGAGACGAACGCCTGCGCCGGGTCGCCGTCACCGTCGGACAGGAGCGTGTGGTTGTGCAGGTCGGCGTGGACCAGCGTCGTGCCCCGCGTGATCCGCGACCGCCGGGTCGCGCCCACGCGCGGCCGGGTTCCCGCACCCCAGGCGGTGCCGGGCTCCACGGCCCCCGCGGTCGCGCCGAGCGCGGAGGCGATCAGCAGACCGGAGCCCGCTCCGGCGACCCGGCGGCGGGTCACCCGGGCGACGTCGTCGGTCGGCTCGGGGTGCGGGCGCAGCGGTGGGTGGTCGTGCGGGTGGTGGGAGCACACGTGCTCATCCGAGCAGGCGCGGGCGACCACCCGGTGAACGTCGTACGGCGTGACGGTGCGGGTCCGGGTCCGGGTCCGGGTCCGGGTCTGCCAGGGAAGGTCAGTCGCGCGCGGTGAGCACCAGCGGGCCGTCGGCGGTGATCGCGACGGTGTGCTCGGCGTGCGCCCCGCGGGAGCCGTCCTGGCTGCGCAGGGTCCAGCCGTCGGGGTCGGTGTAGATCTCGTCGGTGGTGTGCATGAACCACGGCTCGATCGCGATCACCAGGCCCGGCTTGAGCTCGAAGCCCCGGCCCGGCCGGCCGTCGTTGGGCACGTGCGGGTCGCCGTGCATGGTGCGGCCGACGCCGTGCCCGCCGAACTGCAGGTTGACGCCGAGGCCCGCGGAGCGTGCGACGGTGCCGATGGCGTAGGAGATGTCGCCGAGGCGACCGCCGGGCTGCGCGGCCTCGATCGCGGCGGCCAGGGCGCGCTCGGTGATCTCGATGAGCTGGAGGTCCTCCTCGCGGGGCGTGCCGACGACCTTCGAGGCAGCCGAGTCGGCCACCCAGCCGTCGACGGAGACCGCGAAGTCGACCGAGAGCAGGTCGCCGTCGGCGAGCACGTAGTCGTGCGGGAGGCCGTGCAGCACCGCGTCGTTGACCGACGTGCACAGCACCTTGCCGAACGGCGAGGCGCCGAAGGAGGGGTGGTAGTCGATGTAGCAGGACTCCGCGCCCTCGGCCCGGATCATCTCGTGGGCCAGGGCGTCGAGCTCGAGGAGGTTCACCCCGACGTCGGCCTTGGCGATGAGCGCGTCGATCACCGAGGCGACGAAGCGCCCGGCCGGACGCATCTCCTCGATCTGGGTCGGGGTACGGAGCTCGATCACGCGGGCCAGGCTAGTCGGCGGCCGGTCGTACGCCGTACTCGCGGGCGAGGCGCCCCGACGTGGGGTGGCGGGGTCAGACCGCCAGGCAGACCGGGCCGGCCGGCGCGGCGGCACCCGCGGGCGCCACCGGGGCGGCCGGACGACGCTCGGGGGCGCGGAGCGGGCGCAGCGAGCGGGCCACGCCGACGGTGAGGTCGAGCAGACCCAGACCGAGGGCCCCGGCGACGGCGGCGAGCACCTCCGAGCTGGGCTCCTTGAGCCCGCGCTCCACCTCGGAGAGGTACTGCACCGAGATGCCCGCGCGGGCGCCGACGTCGGCGAGGGTGCGCTGCTGGTCGCGTCGCGCCTGGCGGAGCTGGAGGCCGACGAGCTCGCGCCACAGCGGCTCGGGCTCGACGGGCCGGGCGGCGGGCCGAGGGGGAGCCCCCGCGGACGCGTGCGTGGCGAGGGTGTCGCGGGTGGCGTCGAACGCGAGGAGGTCTCCCATGGTCGGAATCTAGGCGCTCGCGGGCCGCGACGGGGCCCTGTTCGCGCAGCGCGAACGCCGCGCGGCCGGCGTACGGTGCTGCGATGAGCGACCCCGTGCCACCGTCCGGGCTCCGCGGCCGGGGCCGTCCGCCGACTGACAGCCGCACCGACCGCTGGCAGCGCCGCGACTGGTGGGGCGTCTACGTCAATTGTCCCGACCCGCTCGCGCTGGCGCGCTTCTACGCGGCCGTCCTGGGGTGGCCGCTGTGGAGGCCCGAGGAGTACGACGGCGAGTCGATCGCGCTCGACGCGGGGGAGGGCGTCGCCTACCTGGCCTTCCAGCGCGACGAGCACTACGAGCCGCCCGCCTGGCCAGCCCGGTCGGGGAGTCCGCGGATGGTGATGCACCTCGACGTCGAGGTGACCGACCTGGACACCGCCGTCGCGCACGCGCTCGAGCTGGGTGGCCGGCTCGCCGAGGACCAGCCGCAGGACGACGTACGCGTGCTGCTCGACCCGGTCGGCAACCCGTTCTGCCTGTACGCCTGACCCGTCCCGCGCGCCCCGACGGGGCCGCGCGATGTGGCAGGGTTCACGTCGTGAAGCTCGGACTGCAGCTGGGGTACTGGGGCGCGCAGCCGCCCGCCGGGGTCGAGGCGCTGGTCGGCGCGGCGGAGGAGAGCGGCTTCGACGCCGTCTTCACCGCGGAGGCCTGGGGCTCCGACGCGTTCACGCCGCTGGCGTGGTGGGGTCGATCGACGTCCCGCGTGCGCCTGGGCACCTCGATCGTGCAGATGTCGGGCCGCACGCCCGCGTCGATCGCGATGCACGCGCTGACCCTCGACCACCTCTCCGGTGGCCGGTTCGTGCTGGGTATGGGCGTGAGCGGCCCGCAGGTCGTCGAGGGCTGGTATGGCCAGCCGTTCGCCAAGCCGCTCGCCCGCACCCGCGAGGTCGTTGACATCGTGCGCCAGGTGCTGCGCCGCGAGGGCCCTGTGACCAACGACGGCCCGCACTACCCGCTCCCGTACGCCGGCGACGGTGCGGTCGGCCTCGGCAAGCCCCTCAAGCCGATCGTCCACCCGCTGCGCGCCGACGTCCCGATCTGGCTCGGCGCCGAGGGCCCCAGGAACGTCGCCCAGACCGCCGAGATCGCCGACGGCTGGATCCCGCTCTTCTACTCACCCGGCAGCGCCCACATGTACGCCGACTGGCTCGACGAGGGCTTCGCCCGCCCGGGCGCGCGTCGGTCCCGCGCAGACTTCGAGATCGCCGCGACGGCGCACGTGCAGGTCGTCGAGACCGCCGAGGAGAAGGCGTTCGTCCTCGACGCGCTGCGCCCGATGGTGGCGCTCTACATGGGCGGCATGGGAGCCAAGGAGGCCAACTTCCACAAGGACGTCTTCGTCCGGATGGGATACGGCGACCTCGCCGACCGGGTCCAGGAGCACTTCCTGGCCGGCGACCGCGACGCGGCGGCCGCGCTCGTGCCCGACGCCCTCGTCGAGGACCTGCACGTGGTCGGCGAGGCCGGCGAGGTGCGCGAGAAGGTCGCGGCGTGGGAGGAGAGCGGCGTCACCACGATGCTGCTCTCGCTGCAGTCACCGGCGGACGTGCACAAGGTCGCCGAGACCCTGCTCTGACGCTCCGTCCCGACGTCCTGCCTAGGGTGGCGCCATGACGACGAGCGGGGTGCTGGTAGCGGGAGCGGGTCCCGGCGTGAGCGGACACCTGGCGCGGCTGGTCGCGGCCGAGGGACACCCGCTCGCGCTCCTGGGTGCGGACGCCGACGCGGTCGAGGAGCTGCGCGCCGAGCTGGCCGCGCTGGTGCCGGTGGCGGCGTACGTCGTCGACCTCACCGACGACGTGGCGACCCGGCGCGCCGTGACGGACGCCTGCACCGAGCTCGGCGCCGGGCCGGAGGCGCCGCTGCGCGCCGTGCACTTCAACCCCAGCGCCTTTCGCGAGTGCGACCCGCTGGAGCTCACCCCGGCCGAGCTGGCCGAGGACGTCGCGCTGGGGGTCGGTGCACTGCTCTCGGTCGTCCAGGCGGCCCGTCCGTTTCTCGGAGCCGGCTCCCGGGTGTCGGTCACCGGCAGCATGGCCGCCGACGAGCCGTGGCACCGGGCGGCATCGCTCGGCGTGCAGAAGGCGGGCGTGCGCAACCTTGTGCTGAGTCTCGACGAGACCCTGCGCGACGACGGCATCCGCGCGGTGTCGGTGACCGTGCGCGGCACGCTCGCCGAGGAGGGCACCTTCGCCCGCTCGGCCGTGGCCCGCGCGGTGCGCGCGTCGTGGGAGCAGGCCGAGGGCGCCTGGCGGGCCGAGCTCGACTACCCGGCGCGCCCGCTCGGCGTGCCCACGTTCCGCGCAGGTACCTGAGCGGTCGGGACGGCCCTGACGGCCCCGCTCAGAACTCGTAGCCGAACTCGGTGACGTCCTTGGCGAAGACGTCGGCGACCCGCTTGCGCGTGGCGTCGTCGTAGTACTCCCGGTATCCCTCGCGCTTGGACTTGTTGTCGTGCCCGAGGCCCTCGGTCGACAGGCCGAAGTGCTCGAGAGCGAAGCGGGAGTCGGCGGTGAGGTTCTCGGTCCGGCCGATGAAGTCGGCGCGGCGCCCCGGCGCGGTGAGGTAGTCGATCTGCGGGCGGCGCAGCCGCGGGAAGTCGTCGGTGCCGCGCAGCACGAAGTCGGAGAAGGAGTCGTACTCCATCGATCCCCGCCAGAATGGGTTCCACCGCTCGGAGGTCTCGATGCCCTTGCGGTCGCTCCAGTCGCGCCAGTTCTCGATCATCGACCACCACGAGACCATCCGGTCCCACGGGTTCCGGACGTAGCCGAAGATCCAGTAGTGGGTGAGCGCCGGCTCCTTCTTCAGGATCCGCCGCAGGGGAGCGTGCCGCTTCTGGTTCGAGCGGACGTCGTCGACCTGGCTTTTGATGAGGTTGGTCATCGTGACGCCGCCGGTCTTCTGGACGTGCACGAAGAGCATCCGGTGGGAGTCGCTGATGATCACGAGGCGCAACGTTATCCGGCCCGGGCCGCCGAGCGGTGGTGCGCCACGTCCTGCGCCACGTCGTGCGTCGCGGCGGTCACGTCGTGGCAGGCCGACGCGGGCGCCCGCGGTCGGGTGCAAGATCCACGGGACGGTAACGCCGCTCCGGACGACCCCGCCTGGATCCCACTGGTCCAGACCGGAGAGATCAACAGATCGGTAACGCGTGACCCCGCCGGTGATGCCCCGTTGTGCCAGGTGTCGGCCGCCCCACGCGCCGGCGCAGCACCAACCGACACCCCACCCCCACACCCCCCCCACACGTCGACCCCGCCGGGGTCGGCGACGGAAGGACCCCCCATGGTCACCGTTCTCGTCCTGGTCGTCACTGCCGCCACCGTCGTGTCCGCCCTCGTGGCCGCCCGTCCCGCCACCGAGCGCTCACTCCACCGCGCCGCCGCCCGCCGTCGGGCCCTCGTCGAGGCGCAGCCGACCCGCGCGACGTACGCCGACATCCTCACCGAGCTGGTCGCCGACGGCGTCTCGCGCGAGCAGGCCCGCTTCGTCACCGAGAAGGCGGCCGACGACGGCATCCGCCCGTTCACGATGTGGCTGTGGCTGCGCCAGTTCGACGCCCGCGCGCTGAGCGTCGTGGTCGCGGCGGACCTTCCGCACCAGGACCTCCTCATGCACATCGGCAACGGCACCGTGCCGGACCTCGAGGAGCTCTCGCTCTTCGCGTCGGCCAACGGCCTCGACGTCGCCGGCGCCGAGGCGGCCGTCGCCCCGACCGCCGCGCCGGTCGCGGAGTCGCGTCGCCCCATGCCGGCCGTCTTCGGCCCCGGCACCCTGCCCGGCGGCGGCCGCATCGCGCGCCGCCGCGGCGACCTCGCCGCCTGAGGTTCGACGCAGCGCACCCCCGACCAGGTCACGGCGGTCCCCCACGCACCACCGCCGTCGCGGCTGCCCCTCCACCGACCGGCACCGTCGCCCGCGCGACGGTGCCGGTCGGTGTGCTCCCTGGCCCGGAATGACTAGACGCGGAAGGGACGGCAGCAGGGCGCGCCCGACCCGCTGCGCGGGGGAGGGTCGGAGGCAGGCGGACCACCCCCACCTCGGGTCCGACCCCCGAATCCCCCCGGGCCCCGCCCGTCCTGATCTGGAGTCCACCGTGCTCGCAACCCTGTGGTCCACCCTCGTCGCCGGCCCCCGTCGCCTCGTCCACGACGTCGCGACCCGGCGTCGCCTGCTGAGCGTCGCTCGCGACCCCCGTCGCGCGACCGAGCAGGACCTGGAGCAGCTCGTCCGGGCGCACGGCGTCGCCGAGCACCGGGTGTGGGAGGTGTGCGACCGGGTGCACCGTGCCGCGCTCGACCCCGTCCGGGTGTGGACCTGGACGATGGCCTACGACGGCGCGGCCCTCGCGGAGCTCTGCGAGTCCTCGCTGAGCGACCACGACGTCGCGGTCCACCTCAGCGCAGGGACGGTCCCGGAGCTGGTCCGCGCGGCCTGACCGCGACACGACGTACGCCGTCCGAGCGCTCACGGGGCGTGCCCGGCCGGGCATACGGCGTGGGACTACCAGCCGCGCTCGCGCCACTCCGCGAGGTGCGGGCGCTGCGCGCCGAGCGTCGAGTCGTCGCCGTGGCCGGGGTAGAACCAGGTCTCGTCCGGCAACGTGCCGAACACCTTGGTCTCGACCTCGTCGATGAGCTGGGCGAAGGCGGCGTCGTCGCCGAAGGTGTTGCCGACGCCGCCGGGGAACAGCGAGTCGCCGGTGAACAGGTGCGGTACGCCGCCCTCGGGCCGGTCGTCGTGCACGAGCGCGACCGAGCCGGGGGTGTGGCCGGCCAGCGCGATGACCGAGAGGTCGCAGGAGCCGACCGTCACGGTGTCGCCGTGCTCGAGGCGCCGGGTGACAGGTACGCCGGTCTGCTCGGTCACCGCGTCGGCGTCGGGCGCACCGACGAGCACGTCGGCGCCGGTCGCGTCGACGATCCGCGCGAGCGCGCGGTGGTGGTCCCAGTGCTGGTGGGTGGTGACGACCGTGGTGAGGCCGGCGTCGCCGATGAGACCGAGCAGGGTCTCGGCGTCGTCGGCGGCGTCCACGAGCAGCTGGGCCCCGGACTCGCGGCAGCGCAGCAGGTAGCAGTTGTTGCTCATCTTCTCGTCGACGGCGACCTTGGTGACGCTGAGGCAGCCGAGGTCGCGGGTCTGGGCGTCGTCGCCGGCGGTCACCTGTCCGGTGTAGTCGGTCACGGGTTCTCCTTGTCGGTGCGGGATGGGCGTGGGGTGGTCGGGCGGGTCACCATGGCGCGACGTGGGGGAGCGGTCCGCCGTCGGCCGACAGCCCCCCGCCCGCACCTCGCCCGGTGAGCCACCAGGCCAGGTCGGCCAGCGAACCGGTCACGACCGTGGCCGTGTCCTGCGCGTCGTGCCAGGTGCGGTCGGCGTCCGACGCGCTGAGCGTGGCGTCGACGCGGACGGCGAGCGAGGTGACGAGCTGCTCGCTGAAGGTGGCCGGCCAGGCGCGGTGCCCGTGGCCCACGTCGAGGTCGACCAGGTGGATGCGGACCTCCCGCTCGCGCATCCACGGCAGCTCACCGATCACGAAGCCCCGGTCGCTCCCGGGCACGCGCGGCACGAACGCCGTGTCCACCTCCGGCGGCTGGTCGGGCAGGCTGGCGAGCGCGGCGGCCAGCACCGTCGTCGCCGTACGCAGCCGGTCACGGAGCACCGTCGGGTCTGCCGTGGCCGTGCCCTCGATGTCACCGTCCCGGGCCTCCTGGGACGCGTAGAGCGTCGCGGGCCGCCCCTCGCGGACGGCAGTGACCGCCGCGGCCATGCCCTCGGCGTTGAGCACCAGGTGCGCCACGACGTGGCCGCGGGTCCAGCCGGGAAGTGCGGACGGCTCGGACCAGGCGGCGTCCGGGAGGGCGGCGAGGACGTCGGCGAGAGCGGACTCGGCTCCCGGCAGGCGGCGCAGGGCGTCCAGGTCGGTCACCCGGCCATCCTGGCACCCGGGGGTGTCGGAGGTGCGTGAGACCGTACGGGCACCCCTCGGGGCGGTGGTGACGACCGGTAGGCTGTGCGAACACCTGTTCGACCACTTCCCCCTCGACGGGCAGGACTCCCCGCACCATCTCGACCTCACGACCGAGCATCGACCGACCTCGAGGACGGCAGTGGCTGACCAGCTCATCATCCGCGGCGCGCGCGAGCACAACCTGAAGGACGTCTCGCTCGACATCCCGCGCGACTCCCTCGTCGTGTTCACCGGACTGTCCGGCTCGGGCAAGTCCTCGCTCGCCTTCGACACCGTCTTCGCGGAGGGGCAGCGGCGCTACGTCGAGTCGCTCTCGGCGTACGCCCGGCAGTTCCTCGGGCAGATGGACAAGCCCGACGTCGACTTCATCGAGGGCCTCTCGCCCGCGGTGTCGATCGACCAGAAGTCGACCTCGCGCAACCCGCGCTCGACGGTCGGCACCATCACCGAGGTCTACGACTACCTTCGCCTGCTCTACGCCCGTGCCGGCCGGCCGCACTGCCCCGTGTGCGGTGCCCCGATCGAGCGGCAGACGCCGCAGCAGATCGTCGACCGCGTCCTCGCGCTGGAGGACGGCCGCCGGTTCCAGGTGCTGGCCCCGGTCGTGCGCGGCCGCAAGGGCGAGTACGTCGAGCTCTTCCGCGAGCTGCAGACCCAGGGCTTCAGCCGCGCCCGCGTCGACGGCGAGACCCACGTGCTCGAGTCGCCGCCGACCCTGGACAAGCAGCGCAAGCACACGATCGAGGTCGTCGTCGACCGGCTCGCGGTCAAGGAGTCCGCCAAGCGTCGTCTCACCGACTCCGTCGAGACCGCGCTCAACCTCGCCGGCGGCCTGGTGCTGCTCGACTTCGTCGACCTGCCCGACGACGACCCGGGCCGCGAGCTGCGCTTCAGCGAGAGGATGTCGTGCCCCAACGAGCACGCCATCGACACCGACGAGCTCGAGCCGCGCTCGTTCTCGTTCAACAGCCCGTTCGGGGCCTGCCCCGAGTGCACGGGTCTGGGCACCCGCATGGAGGTCGATCCCGAGCTCGTCGTGCCCGACCCGGGCGCGACGCTGGGTGAGGGCGCGATCCAGCCGTGGAGCCAGGCGCACGTGGCCGACTACTTCCTCAAGCTGCTCGACGCGCTCGGCGAGGAGCTCGGCTTCGACCTGAACACCCCGTGGGAGGACCTCTCCCCGAAGGCGCGCCGGTCGGTGCTCGACGGGCACCCCACCAAGGTCCACGTCACCACCCGCAACCGCTACGGCCGGGTCCGCAGCTACGACGCGCAGTTCGAGGGCGTCCGCCCCTACGTCGAGCGCCGCCACCGCGAGGCCGAGTCCGACACCAGCCGCGAGCGGTTCGAGGGTTTCATGCGCGAGGTGCCGTGCCCCGCGTGCCGCGGCAGCCGGCTCAAGCCGGTCTCGCTGGCCGTCACCATGCACGCCCAGGGCGAGGAGGCCGGCCGGAGCATCGCCGACGTCTGCGCCATGCCGATCAACGAGTCCGCGGCGTTCCTCGACCGTCTCGAGCTGACCGCGCGCGAGCGCCAGATCGGCGAGCGGGTGCTCAAGGAGATCCAGGAGCGGCTGGAGTTCCTGCTCGACGTCGGACTCGACTACCTCTCCCTCGACCGCGCCTCCGGGTCGCTGTCGGGCGGCGAGGCGCAGCGCATCCGTCTCGCCACCCAGATCGGCGCCGGACTCGTGGGCGTGCTCTACGTGCTCGACGAGCCGTCGATCGGCCTCCACCAGCGCGACAACCACCGGCTGATCGAGACGCTGGTCCGCCTGAAGAACCTCGGCAACACGCTCATCGTCGTCGAGCACGACGAGGACACCATCAAGGCGGCCGACTGGGTCGTCGACATCGGCCCGGGTGCCGGCGAGCACGGCGGCCAGGTCGTCCACTCCGGCACCGTCGAGGACCTCTGGACCCACCCCGACTCGCTCACCGGGCAGTACCTCTCCGGCCGCCGCGAAATCCCGGTGCCGGAGGTCCGTCGCCCGCGCACCAAGGGCCGCGAGCTGACCGTCGTCGGCGCTCGCGAGCACAACCTGCGCGACGTCGACGTGACCTTCCCGCTCGGCCTCTTCGTCGCGGTCACGGGCGTCTCCGGCTCGGGCAAGTCGACCCTGGTCAACGACATCCTCTACACCTCGCTGGCCAAGGAGCTCTACCGCGCCCGCACGGTCCCCGGCCGGCACCGCAAGATCACCGGCCTCGACCACGTCGACAAGGTCATCCACGTCGACCAGTCGCCGATCGGCCGCACGCCGCGGTCCAACCCCGCGACGTACACCGGGGTTTTCGACCACGTCCGCAAGCTCTTCGCCTCGACTCCCGAGGCGAAGATGCGCGGCTACCAGCAGGGCCGGTTCTCGTTCAACGTCAAGGGCGGCCGCTGCGAGGCGTGCACGGGCGACGGCACGATCAAGATCGAGATGAACTTCCTCCCGGACGTCTACGTCCCGTGCGAGGTGTGCCACGGCGCCCGGTACAACCGCGAGACGCTCGAGGTGCACTACAAGGGCAAGACCATCGCCGAAGTCCTCGACATGCCGATCGAGGAGGCCGTCGAGTTCTTCGCCGCCGTCCCCGCGATCGCGCGCCACCTCAAGACCCTGGTCGAGGTCGGCCTCGGCTACGTCCGTCTCGGCCAGCCCGCCACCACGCTGTCCGGCGGCGAGGCGCAACGGGTCAAGCTCAGCGCCGAGCTGCAGAAGCGCTCGACGGGGCGCACGGTCTACGTGCTCGACGAGCCGACCACGGGCCTCCACTTCGAGGACATCCGGCGTCTGCTCATGGTGCTCGGCCGCCTCGTCGACGCCGGCAACACCGTGCTGGTCATCGAGCACAACCTCGACGTCATCAAGACCGCGGACTGGCTGGTCGACATGGGCCCCGAAGGCGGCTCCGGCGGCGGCCTCGTCGTCGCCGAGGGCACGCCCGAGACCGTCGCCGCGCACCCCGACAGCCACACCGGTCGATTCCTCGCACCGATGCTGGAGGGGCGCGAGGCGGTCCAGTCGAAGCCGCGCCCGGCCTCGGAGGCTCCGCTGCCGCCGGGGGCGCGGAAGGTCGCGGGGAAGAAGGCGCCGGCGCGGAAGAAGGCCGCGACGAAGAAGGCCGCCGCCAAGCGCTGACGCACAGCATGCTGCCAGCGCGGCTCGGGGACGCCCCCAGGGCCGGCTGGCTACGCTCCTCCCACCGACCGGCCGCCGGGCCGGCCAGCCCGAGGAGCGTCACGTGACCACAGCCCGTCCCTCCGCCGTCAGCCGTCGCCGTGCCCTCTCCGGAGCCGCGACTGTCGGACTCTCGCTTCCCGTCCTCGCCGCCTGCAGCAGCGACGACACCTCCGACACCGCCACCGACACCACGGGTGACTCCGGCGACTCCGGCGACTCCGGCGACTCCGGCGACTCCGGCTCCTCCGATTCGGGCTCGACGTCGTCCGGCGGACTGGCGACTGCCGACGTCCCCGTCGGCGGCGGCGTCGTCCTCTCCGACCAGGAGGTCGTGGTGACCCAGCCGTCCGAGGGCGACTTCAAGGCGTTCAGCGCGGTCTGCACCCACACCGGCTGCCTGGTCGGCTCGGTCACCGACACCATCAACTGCCCGTGCCACGGCTCGACGTTCGACGTCAGCACCGGCGAGGTGCTCGGCGGTCCGGCGAGCAGTGCGCTGCCGGCCGTCGACGTGAGCGTCGACGGCGACCAGCTCTCCATCGGCTGAGTCCGGGAGAGGTCCGCCACCACGGGGCCGGGGAGGGGACGACCCTCCCCGGAGGTGTCGGTGCCCGCTCGTAGGGTGGGCGAGTGCCACCGACCCGACGGCCCCGCGCCACCCGCGGCCCCGCGTCGTACCGTCCCGAGCAGGGGTCGATCCCGACCCAGCCGGGCGTCTACCGCTTCCGCGACCCGTCGGGCCGCGTGATCTACGTCGGCAAGGCGAAGAACCTCCGCTCGCGGCTGTCGTCGTACTTCGCCGACATCGCCACGCTGCACCCGCGCACGGCCACGATGGTCACCACCGCAGCGTCGGTGGAGTGGACGGTCGTCAACACCGAGGTCGAGGCGCTCCAGCTGGAGTACTCCTGGATCAAGGAGTACGACCCGCGGTTCAACGTGAAGTACCGCGACGACAAGTCCTACCCCTGGCTCGCGGTGACCGTGGGCGACGAGTTCCCGCGGGTGATGGTCGGCCGCGGCGCCAAGAAGAAGGGCACCCGTTACTTCGGCCCCTACTCCCATGCCTGGGCGATCCGCGAGACCGTCGACGTCCTGCTCCGTGTCTTCCCGATGCGCTCGTGCAGCAACGGGGTGTTCAAGCGCTCGGAGCAGATCGGCCGACCGTGCCTGCTCGGCTACATCGAGAAGTGCTCGGCGCCCTGCGTGGGCAAGGTGAGCGCCGACGAGCACCGCGAGATCGTCGACGACTTCTGCGACTTCATGGCCGGCCAGACCCGGCCGTTCGTGCGCCGCATCGAGAAGGAGATGTACGCCGCCTCCGACGCGATGGAGTTCGAGCGCGCGGCCAGGCTGCGCGACGACCTCGGTGCGCTCAACCGTGCCCTGGAGAAGCAGGCGGTGGTGCTCGGCGACGGTGCGGACGCCGACGTCATCGCGCTCGCCGAGGACCCGCTCGAGGTCGCGGTCCAGATCTTCTACGTCCGTGGCGGCCGCATCCGAGGCCAACGCGGCTGGGTGGCCGACCGGGTGGCCGAGGGCGGCACGCCCGAGCTCGTCGAGGACTTCCTGCTCCAGCTGTACGCCGGCGACCCGGAGTCGGTGCCCCGCGAGGTGCTGGTGCCCGCGCTGCCACCGGAGAGCGAGACGATCGAGGAGCTGCTCTCCGACCTGCGCGGCAGCCGGGTGCGGGTCCGGGTGCCGCAGCGTGGCGACAAGAAGACGCTGCAGGAGACGGTCGCCCGCAACGCCGGGCAGTCGCTGGCGCTGCACAAGACCAAGCGCGCCAGCGACCTGACCACCCGCAACCGTGCGCTCGACGAGATCCGGGAGGCGCTCGACCTCGACGAGGTGCCCCTGCGCATCGAGTGCTACGACGTCTCGAACCTCCAGGGCACCGAGGTCGTGGCCTCGATGGTGGTCTTCGAGGACGGCCTGGCCCGCAAGGGCGAGTACCGCCGCTTCGTGATCCGCGGCGTCGACGGCCAGAACGACGTCGCCTCGATGCACGAGGTCATCACCCGCCGCTTCAAGCGGCTCCTCGACGAGCAGTCGAGCTCGGACTGGAAGCCCGGCGACCACGACTCCGGTCCGATGCTCGTCGACCCGGAGACCGGCCGGCCACGCAAGTTCGCCTACGCGCCCGGTCTGGTGGTCGTCGACGGCGGACCGCCCCAGGTCGCCGCGGCGCAGCAGGCGCTGGAGGAGCTCGGCATCGACGACGTCCCGGTCTGCGGCCTCGCCAAGCGCCTCGAGGAGGTCTGGCTGCCGTCCGAGGGGGACCCCGTCATCCTCCCGCGGTCGTCGGAGGGCCTCTACCTCCTCCAGCGGATCCGCGACGAGGCGCACCGCTTCGCGATCACCCACCACCGCTCGCGCCGGTCGAAGTCGATGGTCGAGAGCGCCCTCGACGACGTCCCCGGCCTCGGAGAGGTGCGGCGCAAGACGCTGCTGCGCCACTTCGGGTCGCTCAAGAAGCTCCGGGAGGCCGAGGTCGACGCGCTCGCGGAGGTGCCGGGGATCGGCCCGCGCACGGCCGCTGCGATCAAGGAGGCGGTCGCCCGCACCGACGCGACCCGCAAGACTGGCGCCGTGAGCACCGCACCCACCGTCAACACCGCCACCGGGGAGATCGAGGAGTGACGGCCGGACCCACCGGCGACGCCCCCGCGGGCGAGCTCGTCGTCGTCACCGGCATGACCGGCGCGGGCCGCTCCACGGCCGCCAAGGAGCTCGAGGACCTCGGCTTCTACGTCGTCGACAACCTGCCGCCCAGCCTGCTGCCCGACGTCGTCCGCCTCGTCGACGACACCCTGGGCGTCCAGCAGCGGGTCGCTGTGGTGGTCGACGTCCGCTCCGGCACGTTCTTCGCGGCCCTGCGATCGCGGCTGGCCGAGGGTCTCGGCAGCCGCCGGGCGACCCTGCTGTTCCTCGACGCCTCCGACGAGGTGCTCGTACGTCGCCAGGAGGCCGCGCGCCGCCCGCACCCGCTCCAGGCATCGGGTCGGCTGCTCGACGGGCTGACCCGCGAGCGCCGGGTGCTCGCCGAGCTGCGCGGCGACGCCGACCTCGTGATCGACACCTCGGCGCTCAACGTCCACCAGCTCACCGACCGGGTTGCCGAGGCGTTCGGCACGCCGGCCACCACCCGGTTGAAGGTCGTGGTGATCAGCTTCGGCTTCAAGTACGGCATCCCGGTCGACGCCGACTACCTCGCCGACATGCGGTTCCTGCCCAACCCGCACTGGGAGCCCGAGCTGCGCCCCCTCACCGGGCGCGACGCCGAGGTGTCCGACTTCGTGCTGTCCCAGCCGGGTGCGGGGGAGTTCCTCGACGGCTACCTGCCGGTCCTCACCGGGGTGGCCACCGGCTACCTGCGTCAGGGGAAGCGGTTCATGCGGGTCGCCATCGGCTGCACCGGGGGCAAGCACCGCTCGGTGGCGATGACCGAGGCGATCGTGCGACGCCTGGTCGCCGCGGGCTACGACGCCAAGGCCGCCCACCGCGACCTCGGGCGGGAGTGACCGCGTGTCCCTGGAGCACCCCACCTCGGCCGACCGCGCCCAGGCCGTCGTCGCGCTCGGCGGCGGCCACGGGCTGCACGCGTCCCTGTCCGCGCTTCGGCTGCTCGTCGACGACCTGACCGTCGACGAGCTGACCGCGATCGTCACCGTCGCCGACAACGGCGGCTCGTCCGGCCGCCTGCGCGGCGAGTTCAACGTCCTTCCTCCCGGCGACCTGCGGATGGCGCTGGCTGCCCTGTGCCGTCCCGACGACTGGGGGAGCACCTGGGCCAACGTGCTCCAGCACCGCTTCGGCGGGAGCGGTGAGATGCGCGGCCACGTGGTCGGCAACATGCTGATCGTCGGCCTGTGGGAGCTGCTCGGCGACCACGTCGACGCCCTCGACCGGGTCGGACGGCTGCTGGGGGCCCAGGGCCGGGTGCTGCCGATGGCGTTGGCGCCGATGGACATCACCGCACGGGTGGCCGGGCTCGTCGACGGCGACCCCGAGGCCCTCACCGAGGTGCGCGGCCAGGTCGAGGTCGCGACCACCGACGGGCAGATCGTCTCCATCGACCTCGAGCCGCCCGACCCGCCGGTCAGTGACGACGCGCTGACCGCCATCGCGGAGGCCGACTGGGTGGTGCTCGGTCCGGGCTCGTGGTTCTCCTCCGTGCTGCCGCACCTGCGGGTCGCGGCGCTGCGCGAGGCCATCGAGCAGACCAGCGCCCGGGTCGTCGTCGTCCTCAACCTCGCCGGTGAGGCGGGGGAGACCGGCGGGTTCGACCCGGCCGACCACCTGAGGGTGCTCTCCGAGCACGCCCCCTCGCTGCGCGTCGACGCCGTGCTCGCCGACCCGCGTGACGTCGACGACGCCCAGATCGCCGATCTGCGGGCAGCGGTGCACGCCCTCGGCGGCACCCTGGTGCTCGCCGACGTGGCCGTCGGCGACGGCACCGCACGGCACGACCCCGAGAAGCTCGCGGAGGCCTACGCGCACGTGTTCGCCGGGCCCGGTGAGGACGCTCACGACGTCCCGGCCCCGTCCGGGGATCGTTGACGCCCGTGGGAGGATCTGCGCCATGGCGATGACGGCTCAGGTGAAGGCGGAGCTCGCGGCCACCCAGATCACCAAGACCTGCTGTCGCAAGGCGGAGGTCGCCACCACGCTCCGGTTCGCCGGGGGCCTGCACATCGTGAGCGGGCGCATCGTGGTGGAGGCCGAGCTCGACACCGGGGCCGCGGCCCGTCGACTGCGCAAGGACATCGACGAGGTCTTCGGGCACAAGTCCGACGTGGTGATGGTGCAGGGCAACGGCCTGCGCAAGGGCAGCCGCTACATCGTGCGGGTCGTGCGCGACGGTGAGTCCCTCGCCCGCCAGACCGGCCTGCTCGACCAGCGTGGCCGACCGGTCCGTGGCCTCCCGCCCGCCGTGGTCTCGGGCGGTGCGTGCGACGCGGTCTCCGCCTGGCGCGGCGCCTTCCTCGCGCACGGCTCGCTCACCGAGCCCGGTCGCTCGTCGTCCCTGGAGGTCACCTGCCCGGGCTCCGAGGCCGCTCTGGCCCTGGTCGGCGTCGCCCGTCGGCTCGGCATCCAGGCGAAGGCCCGCGAGGTCCGCGGCGTCGAGCGGGTCGTCATCCGCGACGGTGACGCGATCGGGCAGATGCTCACCCGTCTCGGCGCGCACGAGTCGCTCATGGCCTGGGAGGAGCGCCGGATGCGGCGCGAGGTCCGCGCCACCGCCAACCGGCTGGCCAACTTCGACGACGCCAACCTGCGGCGCTCGGCCCGCGCGGCCGTCGCGGCCGGTGCTCGTGTGGAGCGGGCGATGGAGATCCTCGGCGCGGAGGTCCCCGACCACCTCAAGATGGCCGGCGAGCTGCGCCTGGAGCACAAGCAGGCGTCGCTGGAGGAGCTCGGCCAGCTGCACGACCCGGTCCTCACCAAGGACGCCATCGCGGGTCGCATCCGACGGCTGCTCGCGATGGCCGACAAGCGCGCCGAGGAGATGGGTGTCCCCGACACGGAGGCGAGCCTGACCCCGGAGATGCTCGCCGAGGACTGACCGGGCCCCGCTCAGCGACGAGGGGCACCGATCCGCACCATCCTGCACCGACCGCCCTGCCCTGGAGGACGTGTTGACCGAGGTTCCGCTCCCCGCCGAGCCGCGTCCCGGGCGCGAGCCCGTCCGGTTCGAGGCGCTGCCGCGCCGTGCCGCCTGGCGGCACATGGGACGACGTACGGGCGTGGAGGTGGTGTTCCTCTCCGGCTCTGACGCGGGCTGGGAGCTGCGTGGCACCAGCACCGGCCTCGCCGACGGCACGGCCTGCTCGGTGGCGTACGTCGTGACCACCGACCGCGCCTGGCGCACCCGCTCCGCCCGGGTGCACGTCCGGGCCGAGGCGGGCGACGCCACCTGCCTGGTCGAACGCGGCGCCGACGACCGGTGGACCGTCGACGGCGCCGCCCGGCCCGACCTCGACGGTTGCCAGGACGTCTCCCTCGCCGTCGCGGTCGCGCCGCTCCTGCTGCCCGTGCGCCGCCGCGACCTGGACGCGGCGTACCTCGCCCCGGCGGCGCTGGTCGACGTCGACCTGGCGGTGACCCGGCACGAGCGCCGCTGCGGGCCGCTGGTGCGTCGCTCGGCCGACGGCAGCCTGGGTCTGACCTACCGGTGGCCCGACGGCTCCGACCTGCACGGCGGTGTCGCCGACGGCGGCTCGGGCGACCCGTGGAGCGACGAGGTGGTGCTCGACCCGGCCGGTCTCGCGCTGGAGTGGCCCGGTCGCGCGACCCGACTGGCCTGACCGCGTCGTCGACGTGACGGGTGCCACGCGGGTCCGGGGGCGGACGGCCGTCGAGTGCCCGCACCTCGGGCGATAGGGTCGCCGAGACCACCCACCAGGACTTTCGAGACGAGAGCAGGGGAGCTACCCAAGTGACCGTTCGCGTAGGTATCAACGGCTTCGGCCGGATCGGCCGCAACTTCTTCCGCGCCGTGCGGGCCCTCCAGGCCGCCGAGGGCGCCGACATCGAGATCGTCGGCGTCAACGACCTCACCGACAACGCGTCCCTGGCGCACCTGCTGAAGTTCGACTCGATCCTCGGCCGCCTCGACGCCGACGTCAGCTCGACCGACGACGCGATCCTCGTCGGCGGCGCCGAGATCAAGGCGTTCGCCGAGCGCGACCCCGCCGCCCTCCCGTGGGGCGACCTGGGTGTCGACGTCGTCGTCGAGTCGACCGGCTTCTTCACCGACGCCACCAAGGCGAAGGCGCACGTCGACGCCGGCGCGAAGAAGGTCATCATCTCCGCGCCCGCGTCCAACGAGGACATCACCATCGTGATGGGCGTCAACCACACCGACTACGACCCCGCGTCGCACACGGTGATCTCCAACGCCTCGTGCACCACCAACTGCCTGGCGCCGATGGCGAACGCGCTGCACTCCGGTCTGGGGATCAACAAGGGTCTGATGACCACGATCCACGCCTACACGGCCGACCAGAACCTCCAGGACAACATCCACAAGGACCCGCGCCGCGCCCGCGCCGCCGCGATCAACATGGTCCCGACCTCGACCGGTGCCGCGAAGGCCATCGGCCTGGTGCTCCCGGAGCTCAAGGGCAAGCTCGACGGCTTCGCCGTCCGCGTGCCGACCCCGACCGGCTCGGCCACCGACCTCACCTTCGAGGCCTCCCGCGAGACCAGCGTCGAGGAGGTCAACGAGATCGTGAAGGCGGCCGCCGACGGCCGGTTCCTCAAGTTCTCGACCGACCCGATCGTGTCCTCCGACATCGTCACCGACCCGGCGTCCTGCATCTTCGACGCGCCGCTGACCAAGGTCATCGGCAACCAGGTCAAGGTCATCGGCTGGTACGACAACGAGTGGGGCTACTCCAACCGCCTCGCCGACCTGATCACCCACGTCGGCACCACCCTCTGACCGCCGTGGCGCGCACGCTCGACGACGTGGTCGCCGAGGGGGTCGCCGGACGCCGGGTGCTCGTGCGCTCGGACCTCAACGTCCCCCTCGACGGCTCGACCATCACCGACGACGGCCGTATCCGCGCCAGCGTCCCCACGATCCGCGCGCTGGCCTCGGCCGGCGCCCGGGTCGTGGTGACCGCGCACCTCGGCCGGCCCAAGGGCGCCCCGGAGGACCGCTACTCGCTCCGCCCGGTCGCGACCCGCCTCGGTGAGCTCCTCGACGCGCCCGTCGCGTTCGCCTCCGACACGGTGGGCGACTCCGCGCGCGCCACGGTCGACGGGCTCGCCGACGGCCAGGTCGCCGTCCTGGAGAACGTCCGGTTCAACCCGGGCGAGACCTCCAAGGACGAGTCCGAGCGTGCGGCCTTCGCCGACCAGCTCGCGGCCCTCGCCGACGTCTTCGTCTCCGACGGTTTCGGCGTGGTCCACCGCAAGCAGGCCAGCGTCTACGACGTCGCGCAGCGGCTCCCGCACGCGATGGGTGGTCTCGTCGCGGCCGAGGTCGAGGTGCTCAAGCGCCTCACCGAGACCCCGGAGCGGCCCTACGTCGTCGTGCTCGGCGGCTCGAAGGTGTCCGACAAGCTCGGCGTCATCGACAACCTGCTCGGCAAGGCCGACCAGCTGCTGATCGGCGGCGGCATGGTCTTCACGTTCCTCGCCGCGCAAGGTCACCAGGTCGGCACGAGCCTGCTCGAGGCCGACCAGCTCGACACCTGCCGCGACTACCTCCGCCGCGCGGAGGAGACCGGCGTACAGATCCTGCTGCCCGGCGACGTCGTGGTCGACACGGCGTTCCCGTCGGGCGACCGCACCCCTCAGCCGCAGGTCGTGGCCTCCTCGGCGATGCCCGAGGACGCGATGGGCCTCGACATCGGCCCCGCGGCCGCGGCCGACTTCGCCGCCGCCCTGCGCGGCGCGCGCACCGTGTTCTGGAACGGCCCGATGGGCGTGTTCGAGGTCCCGGAGTTCTGCGACGGCACCCGCGTCGTCGCGCAGGCGCTCACCGAGGTCGAGGGGCTCAGCGTGGTCGGTGGTGGCGACTCCGCCGCCGCCGTCCGCGGTCTCGGCTTCGACGAGGCGTCGTTCGGTCACATCTCGACCGGTGGCGGCGCCAGCCTGGAGTACCTGGAGGGCAAGGCCCTCCCCGGCATCACCGTCCTGGAGGACTGACTGCAGATGAGCCGCACTCCGCTGATGGCGGGCAACTGGAAGATGAACCTCAACCACCAGGAAGCGGTGGTGCTGGTCCAGAAGCTCGCGTGGACTCTCTCGGACAAGAAGCACGACTTCGACCGCGTCGAGGTCGTCGTGGTCCCGCCGTTCACCGACCTGCGCTCCGTGCAGACCCTGGTCGACGGCGACCGCCTCAAGGTGCAGTACGGCGCGCAGGACGTGTCGCTGCACGAGTCGGGCGCCTACACCGGCGAGATCTCGGCCGGCATGCTCGCCAAGCTCGGCTGCTCCTACGTGGTCGTCGGGCACTCCGAGCGACGTGAGTACCACGCGGAGTCCGACGAGACCGTCAACGGCAAGACCAAGGCAGCGGTCGCCGCCGGCATGACCCCCATCGTGTGCGTGGGGGAGGGTCTCGACGTCCGCAAGGCCGGCGAGCACGTGCCGTACACGCTCGCCCAGGTCGACGGATCCCTCGCCGGCTTCACCGCCGAGCAGGTCGCCGACCTCGTCATCGCCTACGAGCCCGTGTGGGCCATTGGCACCGGAGAGGTCGCCACTCCCGAGGACGCCCAGGAGGTCTGCGAGGCCATCCGCGCGCGCCTCCGTGAGGTGCACGGCGACGTCGCCGCGGACGGCGTACGCGTCCTGTACGGCGGCTCGGTGAAGGCCTCGAACGTCGCCGGGATCATGCAGAAGGCCGACGTCGACGGGGCTCTCGTCGGCGGCGCGTCGCTGCTGCCCGACGAGTTCGGTGCGGTCTGCCGCTACTACGACCTCCCCGCGCTCTGACCCCGACCTCGACCTGACGTAGGATCCAGCACCGTGGAACTCGCCCTGACCATCCTCCTGATCATCGCCAGCCTCGTCATGATCCTCCTCGTGCTTCTGCACAAGGGTCGCGGCGGTGGTCTGTCGGACATGTTCGGCGGGGGTGTGTCGAGCTCCCTGGGTGGGTCCTCGGTCGCCGAGCGGAACCTCGACCGGTTCACGATCGGCACCGGTGTGATCTGGTTCGCCTGCGTCATCGCCCTGGGTCTGCTCAAGGCGTACTGACCTCTCGCGGGGCGGCGCCGGTGCCGCGGCCGCGTCCGACGACACTTCCACCCCAGCAGAGAGGAACCCACCCATGGCAGGTGGAGGCAACGCCATCCGCGGGAGCCGCGTGGGCGCCGGCCCGATGGGCGAGGCGGAGCGCGGCGAGGCCGCGCCGCGCAAGGCCGTGACGTACTTCTGCTCGCACGAGCACCGCTCGGTGATCCAGTTCTCCGTCGAGGCCGCCGTGCCCGACTCGTGGGACTGCCCCAAGTGTGGTCTCCCCGCGTCCCTCGACGCCGAGAACCCGCCGCCGGCGCCGAAGATCGAGCCGTACAAGACCCACCTCGCCTACGTGAAGGAGCGCCGCTCCGACGAGGAGGCCGAGGTCATCCTCGACGAGGCGATCCAGCTCCTCCGCTCGCGCCGCAAGTCGGGCGACGTCATCTTCTGATCTCGCCGACCCGTCGTACATGTACGACGGGTCGGCGTCGAGCCGTCGTACATGTACGACGGCTCGATGAGATTTCAGGCTGCACGGCGGGCGCGTCCGTCTGCCGACCTGCGCATGACGGAATCGGCGTCGGCGTGCCGACCGTAGAGGTTGTCCCGGCGGAACGCGTCGATGAGCCATCCCGTGTCCTGGCACGACTCCCGACGAGCCCAGTCGTGGTCTCTCTGCTCCGGAGTCGAGTGCCACTCCGCCCCGTCGTACTCCGCCCCGTACCGGAGGTCGCGGTTGCCGATGTCGAGGTACGCGACAGTGCCGTCGTCACACACGACGGGGAGCTGTGGCTCCGGATCTGGCAGTCCTGCCTCGATCCACCTGAGCCGGAGCACGGACTCCCCGGGTGACTCCGAGCGTCTGTCGGTCAGCGGTGCGATCGCTCTGAGTGTGCTCACCCAGCGCATGCCGCGGAAGCGAGTCGCCGTTGCCCGGAGCAGGTCGTCCTTCGTGAACGAGCCGGTACGCAGCATCGAGTCCATCGCGGCGATGGCATTCGCCGGATAGCGGGAGCGGCCCAGGTCGCACGCCGTGCGGAGGGTGCTCGTCACGCGCAGGCCGTGCATCTCCACGACGTCCTCGTTGGCCAGAGCTCTCTCCCCGCTGTCGGCCAGCCCATTGCGCAGTCGTCGACCGCGCGTGGTGCGGAAGACCGAGATCGGCCGGAGCTCGAGGTGCTCGTCCGGCGCCAGGACCATCTGGGCACCGTGGAGCCAGCCGGCATGTCGGTCACACACGACTGCGTCGTCCGGAACCACCATCGCCAGGCACTCGCAGCGCAACCCGGTCGAGTCGGGTATCCCGGACGACACGTACACGCCCGGAAGCGCTCGGCGGACGTAGTGGTGTGCGACCAGCTCCCTCAGGTGGCCGTCGCTGACGCTTTCACGACGTGCCTCGGCCCGGGTGAAGGGCCTGTCGGGTGGGAGCGCGTCGAACAGCCTGTCGAGTCGCCGGTCGTGGAGAGAACTCGGATGCATCCTCGACGTCTGCCCCGCGTGGGGTCGGGTGACCCACGCCCGAGCCGCGCCTGTGGATAACGCCGAGCCGTCGTACATGTACGACGCGTTGGCGCCGACCCGTCGTACATGTACGACGGGTCGATCTAGAGGCGGCTGGCGGAGGCCTGGTCGAGCCACCAGGTGGTCTCCTCGGAGCCGACGACGCCGCGGGCGGGGCAGTCGGAGACCGAGGGGAGCGAGGCGTCGTCGGGGCCCTCGGCGAGGGCGGTGGCGACGGCCTCGGCCTTGCCGTCGCCCGAGGCGAGGAACCACACCACGCGGGAGCGGTTGAGGGCCTCGAGGCTGAGGGAGACCCGCATGGGCGGCGGCTTCGGCGCATCCCGTACGCCGACCGCGGGGCCCGGCGCGTCCAGGGCGGGGTGCCCCGGGAAGAGGGAGGCGACGTGGCCGTCCGGGCCGACCCCGAACATCACGAGGTCGAACTGGCCGGCGCCGTGCTCGCGCAGGAGCGCGGAGTACTGCTCCGCCGCCTCGTCGACGTCGGCCGCGTCCGCGGTCGACGGCATGGCGTGCACCTGGGTGGCACCGACGGCGTCGAGGAAGGCTCGGCGCACCTGACCGACGTTGCGGTCGGGGTCGTCGGCCGCCACGAAGCGCTCGTCGCCGAACCAGAAGACGACCTTGCTGAAGTCGACGCCGGACTCCGGGGCGAGCCGCGCCACCTCACGGTGCATCGCGTCGGCGATGGTGCCGCCGGTCAGCGCGACCTGCGGCTCGACGCCGGACGACTGCAGGTCCGCCAGCCGCGACAGCAGCTCGCCCGCGACGGCCGTGGCCAGCGCGTCCGCGTCGTCGTGGACCTCGATCAACGGGGCAGTCACGCGCTCAGGACTCCCTGCACCGTGCTCAGGTCGCCGGGGGAGGCGAGGTGGAGCCGCAGGACGGGACGCCCGTGGTCGGCCAGTACCTGGCCGTCGCCGACGGCCTGCGCGGTGAGGAACTCGTGGAACGTGAAGGGCCGGCCGGGCACCTCCAGGTCGGCCTCCGGCTCGGAGGTGACCTGCAGGTAGACGCCGGTCGCCGGACCGCCCTTGTGGTACTGCCCGGTGGAGTGCAGGAACCGCGGGCCCCACCCGAACGTCGTCGGGCGACCCGTGGTCGCCGCCAGCGACTCGCGTACGCCGGCCAGTGCGGCGTCGCGGGTCCGGTCGAGGTAGGCCTGCACGGTGACGTAGCCCTGCTCGGGGTCGACCGAGGCGAGCAGCGCGGCGACCGCATCGGCGGCCGTCGTGGTGCCCTCCGGCAGCCAACCGTCGGACGCGAAGACGGTGACGGGCCCGTCGGTGAAGACTGGCTCCGGGCTGACCCCGCCGCCGTCAAGCATCTCCCGCGCGGCGGTCTTGGCGCTCTCCACGTCGGGCTGGTCGAACGGGTTGATGCCGAGCACCCGGCCGGCGACGGCGGTGGCGTACTCCCACAGCAGCATCTGCGCGCCCAGGGGAGCGTCGACGGTGAAGCCCCACCCGGAGGCGGGGGTGACGTGGTCGAAGACGAAGTCGGGACCGACGGTGGCGAGCACGCAGTCGGGCGTGCTGGACGCGAAGCCCGGCGCCTCCACCGACGGCACGACGACCGGGAGGATGCCGGTGCCCTGCTTGCCGGTCGACTCGGCGACGAGCTGCTCGGCCCAGTCGCCGAAGCCGGCGAACGGGGAGCCCGCGTCGGCGAGCACGACCTTGGCCACGCCCGCGCGGGCGGCAGCACCGAGGAGGCCGCCGACCCGCAGGCCGGGGTTGTCGACGCTGTCTGCCTCGAGGGCGGGCCGGATCGACTCGGCCTCGTCGAGCAGGACGCCGAGGTCGACCCCGGCGAGCCCGCTCGGCACCAGGCCGAACGCGGTCAGTGCGGAGTAGCGGCCGCCGACCTCGGGGTCGGCGAGGAACACGCGGTAGCCCGCGTCCCGCGCGGTCTGCTCCAGCGGCGAGCCGGGGTCGGTGACCACGACGATGCGCGCGGCCGGGTCGATGCCGGCCTCCGTGAAGGCGTGCTCGAAGGCACGGCGCTGGCTGTCGGTCTCGACCGTGCCTCCGGACTTGCTGGACACCACGACGACGGCCCGGTCGAGACGGTCGGCGAGGGCCGAGCGCACGAAGTCGGGGTCGGAGGAGTCGAGCACGGTCAGCGGCACGCCAGCGGCGTCGCAGATGACCTCCGGCGCGAGCGACGATCCGCCCATGCCGCACAGCACGACGTGGTCGAGACCCTGTCCGACGAGCTCGTCGCGGAGCGCCGCGACCTCACCGACCAGCGGGCGGGAGGCCGTCGACAGCTGGACCCACGACAGGCGCTTGCCGGATTCGTCCTCCGCGTCGGGACCCCACAGCGTGGCGTCCTGGCGGGCGATGCCGGAGGCGACCCCGTCGGCGACGAGCTGCTCGACCGTCGCGGCGTACGCCGACTCGTCGGCGTACCCGAAGAAGAGCTCCCAGCTGGCCCCGCCGCAGGCGTCCCAGGCCGTGCCCGAGGTCACTTCGCCGCCTCCATCTGCCCCTTCACGGTCGTGACGAGGTCGTCCCAGGAGTCGACGAACTTGCTGACGCCCTCGTCCTCGAGGACGACCATGACGTCGTCGAGGTCGACGCCGGCGGCGACGACGGCGTCCATCACCTGCTGCGCCTCGGGGCCCTTGCCGGTGACCTCGTCGCCGGTGACCTCGCCGTGGTCGCCGAAGGCGTCCATGGTCTTCTCCGGCATCGTGTTGACGGTGTCGGCGACGACGAGGTCGGCGACGTAGAGGGTGTCGGAGTAGTCGGGGTTCTTCACGCCGGTCGAGGCCCACAGGGGCCGCTGCGCGTTGGCGCCGGCCTCGGCGAGGGTCTTCCACCGGTCGGAGGCCACGACCTCCTCGTACGCCGCGTAGGCGAGGCGCGCGTTGGCGACGGCGGCCTTGCCGCGCAGCGCCAGCGCCTCGTCGGTGCCGACCTTCTCCAGCCGCTTGTCGATCTCGGAGTCGACGCGGGAGATGAAGAACGAGGCGACCGAGCGGATGGTCGACAGGTCGAGGCCGGCCTCGCGGGCCTGCTCGAGACCGGTGAGGTAGGCGTCCATCACCGCCTGGTAGCGGTCGAGGGAGAAGATCAGCGTGACGTTGACGCTGATGCCCTGGGCTATCGCAGCCGTGATGGCGGGAAGACCCTCCATCGTGGCGGGGATCTTGATGAGCGCGTTGGGCCGGTCGACCGCGGCCCACAACTGCTGGGCGGAGGCGATGGTGCCGGCGGTGTCCTTCGCCAGGCCCGGCTCGACCTCGATCGAGACCCGGCCGTCGTCGGCGGTGGCGTCGGCGACGGGCTTGAGCACGTCGCACGCGTTGCGGACGTCCTCGGTGGTGAGCGCGAAGATCACCTCGTCGACGTCCTTGCCCTCGGCGACGAGGCTCTTCACCTGGTCGTCGTAGCGCTCGCCGTCGGCGATGGCGCCGGCGAAGATGGTCGGGTTGGTGGTCACACCGACGACGGACTTCTCCTCGACGAGCGCGGCCAGGTTGCCGGACTCGATGCGCTCGCGGGAGAGGTCGTCGAGCCAGATGGAGACGCCTGCGTCGGCGAGGGCCTTGAGACGGTCGTTCACGGTTCCTCCTAGGTGGAGAGGGTTGGGGTGGGCGCGGGCGTCCGGGTCAGGCGGACGTCGCGCTGATGCTGTCGCGGGCCGCGGCGGCGACGGCCGCCGCGGTGATGCCGAACTCCTCGTAGAGACGGGCGTAGTCGGCGGAGGCGCCGTAGTGGTCGAGCGACACGATCCGGCCGTGGTCGCCGACGTACTCGCGCCAGCCCATCTTCACGCCGGCCTCGACGGAGACGCGGGCCTTGACGGTCGGCGGGAGGACCGAGTCGCGGTAGGCGGTGTCCTGCTCCTCGAACCACTCCAGGCAGGGGAGCGAGACCACGCGGGCAGCGATGCCCTCGGCGGCCAGGAGCTCGCGGGCCTCGACGGCCAGCTGGAGCTCCGAACCGGTGCCCATGAGCACGACGTCGGGCTCACCGTCGGTGTCGAGCAGCACGTAGCCGCCCTTGGCGACGCCCTCGGTGGTCGCGAAGCCGTCGACGCCCCGGGGGTACGTCGGCACGTTCTGCCGGGTGAGCGCCAGCGCGGCGGGCCGGTCGGTGTTCTTGATCACGGCGGCCCAGGCGGCGGCGGTCTCGTTGGCGTCGGCGGGCCGGACCAGGTCGAGGCCCGGCATGGCGCGCAGCGCGGCGAAGTGCTCGATCGGCTGGTGCGTCGGGCCGTCCTCGCCGAGGCCGATGGAGTCGTGGGTCCACACGTAGGTGACCGGCAGCTTCGACAGCGCGGCCACGCGCACGGCGCCGCGCATGTAGTCGGAGAAGGTGAGGAAGGTGCCGCCGAAGACGCGGGTGAGGGTGTCGGCCGCGATGCCGTTCATGATCGCGCCCATGCCGTGCTCGCGGATGCCGAAGTGCAGCACGCGGCCCTGGTACGGGTCGGCCTCGTAGCCCTCGGCCTCGCTGCCGGCGGGCAGGAAGGACGGGGCGCCCTTGATGGTGGTGTTGTTGGAGCCCGCGAGGTCGGCCGAGCCGCCCCACAGCTCGGGCATCACGCCGGCGATGGCATTGATGACCTCGCCGGACGCCTTGCGGGTGGCGACGCCCTTCGGGTCGGCCTCGAACGTCGGCAGCGCGTCGTCGAAGCCCTCGGGCAGCGCGCGGGCCTTGAGCCGGTGCAGCAGCGTGGCCTGGTCGGGGTTGGCCTCCGACCAGGTCGCGTACGCCGCGTCCCAGTCCTTGCCCCAGGCGGCGCCCCGCTCGAGCAGGCCGCGGGTGTGCGCGAGGACCTCGTCGGAGACCTGGAAGGTCTGCTCGGGGTCGAAGCCGAGCACCTCCTTGGTCGCCGCGACCTCGTCGGCGCCCAGGGCGCTGCCGTGGGCGGCCTCGGTGCCCTGCGCGTTCGGCGCGGGCCAGGCGATGATCGTGTCGAGCACGATGAGCGTGGGCTTGTCGGTGACTTGCTCGCCGGCGCGCACGGCGTCGTACAGCGCGTGCACGTCCTCCTTGTACGTCGTACCGCCCTGGGTCCAGTCGACGACGCGGACGTCCCAGCCGTAGGCCTCGTACCGCTTCGCGACGTCCTCGGTGAAGGCCACGTCGGTGTCGCCCTCGATCGAGATCTTGTTGCGGTCGTAGATCATCGTGAGGTTGCCGAGCTCCTGGGTGCCGGCGATCGAGGAGGCCTCGCCGCTGACGCCCTCCTCCAGGTCGCCGTCGGAGCACAGTGCGTAGACGTGGTGGTCGAACAGGCTCTCGCCGGGCGCGGCGTCGGGGTCGAGCAGGCCGTGCACGCGGCGGGCGGACATCGCCATGCCGACGGCGTTGGCGACCCCCTGGCCGAGCGGACCGGTGGTGACCTCGACGCCGGCGGTGTGGCCGAGCTCGGGGTGACCGGGGGTCTTGGACCCCCAGGTGCGCAGCGCCTTGAGGTCGTCGAGCTCCAGCCCGAAGCCGCCGAGGTAGAGCTGGATGTAGAGAGTGATGCTGGAGTGGCCGCAGGACAGCACGAAGCGGTCACGCGAGATCCAGGTCGGGTCGGCCGGGTCGTGCCGCATGACCTTCTGGAAGAGCAGGTACGCCGCGGGCGCGAGGCTCATCGCGGTGCCGGGGTGGCCGTTGCCGACCTTCTGGACGGCGTCCATCGCCAGGACCCGGACGGTGTCGACCGCCTTGTCGTCCAGGTCGGTCCACTCCAGGCTCTCGGGCGTGGTCATCGGTCTCCTCGTACATGGTGGTGTCCGACCGCGTTCGCACGGTTCGTCCGGCGGTTCCGACCCTACTCAGCCCGGGGGTTAGACTCACACCGCCTCCAGGGTGGCCGCGGCCGTGATCCGCGACTCGTCCGGGCCCGAGGAGAGCACCGCGCAGCACCGTCAGACCAGCGCAGCCGTGGGACGGCACCCCGGTTGCGACCCGAACGCCGCAGAGGACGCCCGTGACGTACGTCGGTGAGTCCCGCTCGCTGAGCGAGGAGACCGCGGCGCCGTCCCCCACGTCGGGTGCGGCGCGGCTGCGCGACGTCGTGTCGGCGTACGTCGGTCTCACCAAGCCCCGGGTGATCGAGCTGCTGCTGCTGACCACGGTGCCGGTGATGTTCTTCGCCCAGCGGGGCGTGCCGCCCCTCGGCCTCGTCGCCGCGACCGTGCTCGGTGGTGCGCTGTCGGCCGGGTCGGCGTCGGCGTACAACTGCGTCTACGACCGCGACATCGACGAGCAGATGCGGCGCACCCACCGGCGGGCGCTGCCGCGGCACGTGGTCACGCCGGCCGCCGCGCTGGTCTTCGCGACCGTGCTCGCCGTCGTCTCGACCGTCGTGCTGGCCGTGTGGGTCAACCCGCTCTCGGCCGCGCTGTCGCTGGGCGCCAACGCCTTCTACGTCTTCGGCTACACCATGGTGCTCAAGCGCCGCACCACGCAGAACATCGTCTGGGGCGGTCTCGCCGGCTGCTTCCCGGCGCTCATCGGCTGGACCGCCGTCACCGGTGAGCTGGCCTGGACGCCGGTCGTGCTGTTCCTGGTGGTCTTCTTCTGGACGCCGCCGCACACCTGGGCGCTGGCGCTGCGCTACCGCGAGGACTACGCCAACGTCGACGTCCCGATGCTGCCGGTCGTGCGGCCGGCGCGCGAGGTCGCCGGTCAGGTCGTCGCCTACTCCTGGGTCATGGTCGCGACGTCGCTGGTGCTGTGGCCGGTCGCCGGCACCTCGTGGGTCTACCCGACCGTCGCCGCTGTGCTCGGCGCGGTCTTCCTGGTCGAGGCGCACCGGATGTGGGGCCGCGCCCGTGGCACCGAGGACCTCTCGGTGATCCAGCCGATGCGGCTGTTCCACCACTCCAACCTCTACCTCTCACTGCTCTTCGTCGCCGTCGCGCTGGACCCGCTGCTCGGCTTCTGAGTCGCTTCCGGCTCCGCCTGCTGGAGTCCCTCCGCGGCTCGCAGTGACGCTCCTCACGCCTGCCCACCCCGGGCGAGGGGGCGTTGTTCCGCGTGCCGGTCCACGTTCGGGGAACGTCTCGTTGACAACCCCGACAGCTCGGCCACATCTACCCCTGGGGACGTGTGAACCCCCGTGCTGCGGGCTATCGATGAAGGCGGAGGCCATCCGGGTCTCGGAGGGCATGGGGCCCTGCCGGATGCTCCGCACCAGCGATACCGATCCCCCACAGGAGCTCCCGTGTCCACCCGCCACCTCCTGTCCGACCACGCCGACGCACCGCAGGTGCGCCGCGGTCGGCCGTCCCGGCCGAGCGTGGGCGTCGTGGTCCCGACCCTCAACGAGGCCCGCAACCTGCGCGAGGTCCTGCCGTCCCTGGAGGCCGTGCGCCCCGACGAGGTCGTCGTGGTCGACGGCGGGTCGACCGACGGCACCGCCGAGGTCGCCCACGAGGTGATGCCGGGCGCCGAGGTCGTGGAGCAGCACCGCTCCGGCAAGGGCAACGCGCTGGTCACCGGACTGCACGCGCTGCACACCGACATCGCGGTCACCTTCGACGCCGACGGCAGTGCCGACCCTGCCGAGATCCCGGACTTCGTCTCCGCCCTCGTCGAGGGCGCCGACATGGCGAAGGGCTCGCGCTACCTGCCCGGCGGTGGCAGCGAGGACCTCACCCGCATCCGCAGCCTGGGCAACCTCGGCCTCACCGGCGTCTTCAACGTCTCCTTCCACCGCGACTTCACCGACCTCTGCTACGGCTACAACGCGTTCTGGCTGGACGTGCTGCCGCGCCTGGGCCTGCCCGACCCGGACGCCGACGCGCCCGCCGACGGCCAGGTCGTGTGGGGCGACGGCTTCGAGATCGAGCCCCTGTTCGCCTGCCGGTTCGCCGCGGCCGGCGCCGACATCGCGGAAGTGCCCTCGGTCGAGCACGACCGTCTGCACGGCACCAGCAACCTCAGTGCGATCCCGGACGGCTGGCGCGTGCTGACGACCATCGGGCGCGAGCGCGCCCGGTCGCGCCGCCGCACGCCGGCTCCGGCTCCGCGCCACCTGCGGGCCGCCTCGTGAGCGCCGCGCCGACCGGCGCCCACCCGAGCCCGGTGCGGGTGGTCATGGTGGCCACGCGCACCCGGCCCGAGATCGGGGGCATCGAGGCGCACGTCGCCGAGGTCGCCGCCCGGCTGGCGGGCCGCGTCGACCTCGAGGTCCTCACCACCGACCGCACGGGCGAGCTGCCACGTCGCGAGCGCGTCGAGACGCCCGACGGAGCGTCGTACGTCGTACGCCGCTTCCGGGCCTTCCCGCGCGGTCGCGACTGGTACGCCAGTCCCGGCCTGGGGCTGGCCCTGCTGCGTGCCCGTGCCGACGTCGTCCACGTCCAGGGCGTGCACACCCTCGTGCCGCCGCTCGCCCTGCTCGTCGCGCTCCTGCGCCGCCTGCCGGTGCTGCTCACCTTCCACTCCGGCGGCTCCAGCAGCGCCTTCCGCACCCGCGTCCGCGGACTCCAGTGGCGCCTGCTCGCGCCGCTCCTGCGCCGCGCCGACCTGCTCGTCGGGGTGTCGGAGTACGAGCGCGACCGCTTCGCCGACGTCGTCGACGGACCCGTCACCCTCGTGCGCAACGGGGGAGCGCTGCCCGACCCCGGCGCGGTCGAGGTCGACCGTGGTCTGGTCGTCAGCAACGGGCGCCTCGAGCGCTACAAGGGCCACCAGCGCGCGGTCGCGATGCTGCCGCACCTGGTGGAGACCCACCCGGACGCGCGCCTGCGCATCCTCGGCAGCGGCCCCCAGGAGGCCGAGCTGCTCGAGCAGGCGGCCCGCCTCGGCGTGGCCGACCGGGTGGAGGTCCACGCCGTCGACCCCGACGACCGCGTGGGGATGGCCCGCGAGGTGGCCGCGGCGGGTGCCGCGTTGCTGCTCAGCGAGTACGAGGCGCACCCGGTGGCCGTGATGGAGGCGCTCGACCTCGGGCGTCCCGTCGTCGTCGCCCGCACCTCCGGACTGACCGAGCTCGCCGACCTCGGCTGGGCCCGCGGTGTCGAGATCGACGCCGACCCCGCCACCACCGCCCGCGCCGTCGCCGCCCAGCTCGACGACCCCGTGCTCCCCCCGCACGACGCGCTCCCGACCTGGGACGGCTGCGCCGACGCGCTGCACGACCTCTACCTCGGCGTCCTCGCCGACCGCACCGCCGGGCCCGCGCCCCGGACGGCCGTGACCCCCCGGCAGGAGGCCAGCGCGGTCCGAGGATGACCGCGCCGGTCACGACCGCGGCGCCCGGCGACGGCGCCGTCCCCGAGGCGGAGCAGACGTCGACGACCGTGCTCGCCGCCTGGTCGCGCCCGCTGCCGCTCGCGCTCACCGTCGCCGTCCTCGGCCTCGCCGTCCAGACCGTCGGCTACCTCTACGGCTGGGCCGGTGACCAGACCGCAGCCGTCACCGGGTGGTACGTCGGCCTCGTGCTCGTCGTCGCCCCCTGGGCCGCGCTGCTGCTGTCGACCCGCGCCAGCCGCACCGAGCGGTTCGGCGGCGCGCTCGGGGCCACGCTCACGACGTACGTCTCGTGGCTGCTCGCGAGCCCGGTCGTGGCCACCGCCACCGACGAGACGCTGCACGTGGCCACCCTCGCCGGGCTCACCGACGACGGCGTCCTCACCAACTCCGTGCTGCCGGTCAGCCCCCACTACCCGGGCCTGGAGCTGGTCGCCGGCGGCGTCCACTGGCTCACCGGGCTGCCGCTGATGGCGGCGCAGGTCGTGGTGGTGCTGCTGTCGCGGGTGCTGCTCACCCTCGCGCTGTTCCTGCTGGCCGAGCGGGTGTCCGGCTCGGCGTACGCCGCCGGCCTGGTCGTGCTGCTCTACACCGCCAGCCCACAGTGGTACTTCTTCAACGCCCAGTTCAGCTACCAGACCCTCGCCCTGGCGCTCGCCGTCGCGGTGCTGTGGCTCGTGGCCCGCACCTGCGACGCGCCTGCGGAGGGCGCCCGCGCGGTCGTCGTACGACGCGCTGCCGCCGCGCAGGCGGTCGTCGCGCTGCTCGTGGTGACGCACCACCTCTCGAGCTGGGTGCTGCTCGGCGGGCTGTGGCTGCTCGCCGCGCTCGTCGCGGCCGGCCGCGACCGGGTGCGCGCCGGGCGGGTGCTGCTCGCCGCCGAGCTCGGCACCCTCCAGGCGCTGCTGTGGTCACTGCTCGTCGCGCCGCTGCTCCAGCGCTACCTCGGCCCCGTCGTCGACGAGGCGGCCACGGAGCTCGGCGACCTCCTCCTGCTCGACCTCGGGCGCACCGTCGGCAGCGGCAGCGGCTCGACGGGCACGCCGACCCCGTGGTGGGAGCTCGTCGTCATGGGCGTCTCGGTGCTGCTGTGGCTGGTCGTGCTCGTGCCCGGTGCGCGGGCCGGTCTCGCCGCACGCACCCTGCCGCGCTCGACCGGACGGCTCCTGCCGGTGTGGCTGGCGGCCACCTACCCGCTGCTCATCGCCGCCCGGTTCTCCCCGACCGCGCTCGAGGTCGCCGACCGCGCGTCGACGTACGTCTTCCTGGCCATGGCGCTGGTCGCCGGCACCTGGCTCGCCCGCTGGCTGCCGACGCTGCGCGACCGCCCCCGCCGCCGGGTCGTGCCCGCCCTGGTTGCGGCCGTCGTGGTGGCCGTCGTCGGGGGGGCCGTGCTCGGCTCCGGGCCCGACTGGCAGCGCGTCCCCGGCCCCTACCTCGCCGGCGCCCAGCAGCGCTCGGTCGACGCGCAGACGATCGCCGTGGCCGACTGGGCCGCCGAGTACCTCCCGGAGGGCTCCCGGGTCGCCGCCGACACCACCTTCTCCCGCGTGCTGCCCACGGTCGCGCCGGTGGAGGCCGTCACCGACGCCGCCGGCTCGGTCAACGTCACCGACCTCTTTGAGTCCTCCGACATCGAGACCGCCAACGGTCTGGTGGGGGAGGGCGACATCGACTTCGTCGTCGTCGACACCCGCACCATCGACGCCCCGCTGCTCTCGGGCACGTGGTTCGAGGGCAGCGACGCCGGCGACGCGGACGCAGCCACCCTCACCGCCGAGGAGCTCGGCAAGTTCGAGGGCGCCGACGGATGGACGCTTGTGCTCGACGGTCCGGTGCAGGTCTACGACGTGCGCGACCTGCGCGGCGAGCCCACGACGTACGTCGACCGCGGCGGGCCGGGCCTACCCGGCACCTGGCACCCGTTCCAGCTGCTCGTCGTCGCCGGGCTCGCGCTGCTCGGCGGGGCGCTGCTGCCGCTGCTGCGGCGTCGGGCCCCGCGCACGAAGGTCCGCGACGGCGGCGCTCACCGGGGTGACGGCTCGCGCACCACCCTGCTCCTCGCGCTCGCCCTGCCCGCGCTGGCGCTGGTCGGCGCAGCTCCGCTGGTCGGCGCCGGATCGGCCGTGCGCGGCACGGTCGCGGCGGCGGTCGTGGTCGTGGTGGGCACGGTGGTGCTCGGTCGCCGCCCGCGCCCGTCGCGGCCCCAGCAGGGCCGTCCGCGGACCGCTGTCCCCTGGGTAGTGATCGCGTCCCTGCTGGTCACCCTGCTGGTCGTGGCCGGATGGGCCTCGTGGAAGGATCTGTACGACGTCGCGTCGCTGCCGGCCCCGGCCGGTCTCGGAGGTGCGGCGTGAATGCTCCCCACGACCGGACCGAGGCCTCGACGCGGCCCTCGACGACCCACGAGGAGGTCGCCGTGAAGCGGCTGTCGGCGATGCGCTCGGAGAGCGCGCTGTGGCGGATGGCCGGCTCCCTGGTCGGCGGCCAGGGCGCCACGGCGGCACTGAGCTTCCTGTTCTGGATCCTGGTGACCCGCCTGGTGGACGCCGATGAGGTCGGCGCCGCCTCCGCGGTGATCAGCACGCAGACCCTGCTGGGTCTCGTCGGCTCGCTCGGCCTGGGCACCTACCTCGTCGTCGAGCTCCCGCGCCGACCGCCCGAGGAGCACCGCGGACTGGTGCTGCGGGCGTTCCTGTCGGTGAGCGTGGTCGCGGCGGCGGTGTCGCTCGTGGTGGCGCTCGTCGTCCGGGCCACCGGAGGGGGTGCGCTCGCGCACGGCCTGGAGTCGCCGTGTCGCACGGCGATGTTCCTCGTCGGCGCGGCCGCCGCGGCGATCGTGCTGGTGCTCGACGAGGCGGTGCTCGGCGTCGACCGCGCCGACGTCCAGCTGCGGCGCAACATCACCGCCTCCCTCCTGCGCTTCCCGCTCACCCTCGTGGTGCTGCTGCTGGGCGTGCGCGACGCGACCGCGCTGCAGGCCCTGTGGATCGTGCCGATCCTGCTGTCGGTCCTCCTCGCCTGGCGCCGGCTGCGCCTGCCGGGCGGGGCGACGCTCGACGTTCCGCCGCCCGGCGGCGTCCGCGCGCGTGGCCGGATCGGCGTCGTCGTCGGCGAGGCGGCCCGCGCGACGCGTCACTACGGCCTCAACCTCGCCGTCGCGGCCTCCACCCAGCTCGTGCCGGCCGTCGCCGGCCTGGTGCTGACGTCGGAGGAGAACGCGCCGTTCGCGATCGCCTGGCTCATCGCGACCTTCGCCTTCGTGATCCCCTACTTCGTCAGCGTGGCGCTGTTCGCGCGGCGCGCCAACGACCACCCTCTCGAGCTCGCCCGCTCGATGCGGCAGACGCTCCCGGTGTGCCTGGGCCTCGTCCTGCTCGCCGAGGCGGGCGCAGCGGCGCTGGGCTACCCGGTGCTCCTCGTCTTCGGTCCGCAGTACGCCGCCGAGGGCTACGTGCTGCTGCTCCTGCTCATCCCCGCCGGCATCGGCATGGTGGTCAAGGACCACCTCGTCGCCTGGTGGCGGGTGCGCGAGCAGTTCCGGCTCGCCACCACCCTGGCGGTCTGCGCCGTGCTCGTCGAGATCGCCGGCGCGGTCGTGGGCGGCGTCCTCGACGACGCCCGCGGCGTCGCGCTCGGCTGGCTCGTCGGCCTCACGGTGGAGCTCGTCGTCGCCGTGCCGTTGCTGGTCGTCGTCGTGCGCCAGGGCCGTCGCGCGCCGGTGGTCGAGGACGCGTCGTGAGCGCGCGCGGACGTCGTACGGTGCTCGCGGTCGCCGTGCTGGTCCTCCTCGGCCTCGTCGCGCTCGCCGTCCCGGCGCTCCGCGGCATCGGCAACGACCCTGACGGCACGGGCACCGCCGCCGCGCACGACGACGCGTCGGCGCCGACCGCCGAGCGTTGCGACGTCGACGGCGACCACCCCGGACCGCTGCTCGACCTCGGCGTCAACACCGACACCGGCGACGCCGCCGACCCGTCCCTGTCGACCGCCGAGGTACGCCGCCTCGTCGGCGTCGCCGCGCGCGCCGGCGCGGACGTCGTCTCCACCACCGTCTCCTGGCGCACCGTCCAGCCCCGCCGGGGCGCGACACCGGACTGGACCGGTCTCGACCGGGTGCTCGACGCGGCGGAGGCCCGGGACCTCCAGGTGCGGGTCCGCCTCATCCACACGCCCGCCTGGGCGCTCGACGCAGCCAGCCGCCGCGCGACCGACGGGTCGATGTGGACCCCGCCGCGCACCGACGCCGAGCTCGACCGCTGGAAGGCGTTCGTCGAGGACGTACTGACCCACCTCGACGGGCGGGCGGCGTACGTCGAGACGTGGAGCGAGCCCGACAACGCCGACCGCTGGGCCACCGGCCCCAACGCTGCGGCCTTCGGGGCCCTGCTCCGCGCCACCGCAGCCGCCCGCGACGCCGTCGGCGACAGCACCACGATGCTGGTCAGCGGCGGCCTGGACGGCAACGACATCGGCTTCGCCCAGGAGCTCGTCGACTACCTCGGCGGCACGTCGCTGCTGCCGTTCGACCTCGTCGGGGTCGATCCCTACACCGACCTCGACCCCGCGGCGGCACCCGGTGAGCCCGGCGACGACGGCCGCCTCGATGCGTTCGCCGGCTACCAGCAGGTCGCCGACGTCACCGGCACCGGCGTCTACGTCTCCGAGGTCGGTTGGTCCACCGACGACGTCTCGCGTGCCACCCGCGCGACGTACGCCACGACCGTGCTCGAGGTGGCCACCTGCACGACCGACGTCGAGGCGCTGTCGTGGTACCACCTGCACGTCACGCCGTACGACCCGGCGGCCTACGCGCTGCTCACCGCCGACGGCCGGATCGGCCCGACGTACGCCGCCCTGCGCGCCTGGACCGAGACCCGCGCCGCCGTGGGAGCGACCTCACGGGACGGATCGTCGTGAACCCGCGCGCGACCGGGCCCGTCCTCGTTACGGTGGCTCGATGGGTAGCCGGGACGACGACCGGGGCTGCTGCTGCGGCCACCCTCGTGCGGCGCACGAGCACTACCGCCGGGGCACCGACTGCTCCGGGTGCGCCTGTGTCCGCTTCCACGCCGAGCGTGGTGGGTCATGGCTGACCAGACTGCGCCGCGAGGTCGCGCGGACCGTGACGGGCCGCTCCCGGTCCTGATGTTCCACAGCATCGGGAGCCCGATGCCACCCGCGCTGGCCGACCTCACCGTGCCGCCCGCCCTGCTCGACGAGCAGCTCGGCGCGCTGCGCGAGCACGGCTGGCGGCTGCGCGGACTGACCGAGGCGCTCGACGACCCGGCGCCCGACGTGCTCGCGCTGACCTTCGACGACGGCTACCGCGACTTCGCCGACGCCGCCGTCGACGTGCTCGACCGGTACGACGCCCGGGCCACCCTCTACGTCCCCAGCGACGACCTCGGCGGGCACGCCTCCTGGATGCCGCCGCCCGCCGACCGGCTGCCCGTCCTCGGGGCGGCCGACCTGCGCGACCTCGCCGACCTGCCCGAGCGCACGGTCGAGATCGGCAGCCACGGCGCCCAGCACGTCCCGATGGACGTGCTGCCGCGCGCCACCGCCACCGAGCACCTCGCCCGCAGCAAGCGGGTGCTGGAGGACGCGACCGGCCGTGCCGTCCGCTCGATGTGCTACCCGCACGGCTACCACGCCGCCGGCCTGCGTCGCCGGGTCGCGGCGTGCGGCTACGACAACGCCTGCGAGATCGGGCACCGCCTGCACGCCCGCGACGGCGACCGGTTCGCGGTCTCCCGCGTGCTCGTCGGGCCGCAGCACGACCCCGACGCACTCCTCGACCTCGTCGCGCACGGACCGGCACCCCTGCTGCCCGCCGTGAAGCGGGCGGCGTACCCGGCCTGGCGCTGGGTGCGGCGCGCGGCCCGGCGCACCGGAAGGAACCTCACGTGACCACCACACCGCGACCCACCCACGCCTCCCGCCACTCCCGCATCGGCACCGTCGGCGTCCTCGTCTGCACGCACGAGGAGCGCCGGCTGCCGCTGGTGACGGCCGCCGTGGCCTCGCTGCGCACCCAGTCCGACCCGCCCGACCACGTGCTCGTCATGGTCGACGGCGACGACACGCTCCGCGACACGGTCGCCGCGGCGCTGCCCAGTGAGGACGTCCGGGGCATGGGCCACAACCAGGGCGTCTCGGCCGCCCGCAACGCCGGCGCCGAGGCGATCGGCACCGACTGGGTCGTCTTCCTCGACGACGACGCGGAAGCCGACCCCGACTGGATGGAGCGCCTCCTCGAGCCGCTCGGACCCGAGGGCGTCATCGGGGCCTCCAGCCGATCCGAGCCGATCTGGGACGCCCCGCGCCCGTCGTGGCTCCCCGACGAGTACCTCTGGGCCTGGGGCTGCTCCTACCGGGGCATGCCCACCACCCGCACCCGGGTGCGCAACCCGTACGGCGGCACCTCGGTCGTCCGGCGCGAGGTCTTCCTCGGTCTCGGTGGCTACGACTCGGCGGTCGGCCACCACGGCGACGTCGTCGGGGGAGGGGAGGAGGCGCTCTTCGGGCTCCGGGCCGCGCGCGCCGAGGCCGGGTGGTTCGTCTTCGAGCCGGCCGCCGCCGCCCGCCACCACGTGCCGGCGTCCCGGCTGACCTGGGGCTACCTCGCCCGCCGCTGCTACAGCGAGGGCGTGATGAAGGCCCGGCTCTCGGCGCTCAGCGGCGGCGACGCGCTCGGCGACGAGCGGTCTTTCGCGCTCGGGCTCCCGCTGGCGACGCTGCGGTGCGCCGTCCGCCCGGCCACCGCGCCGCGGGCGGTGGGCCTGGTCGTGGCCACGGTGTGCGTGCTCGCCGGACTCGTCTCCGGAAGCCTCGGCGGCCGGCTCGCCCGGCTCACGCGACGGCGTACGACGCGGGGCTGAGGCGTGCGGGTCCTCCAGCTCACCCAGTTCTTCCCTCCGGTCGTCGGCGGCGAGGAGCGGCACGTGCGCAACCTGTCGCTCGCGCTGGCCGAGCGCGGTCACGACGTCCACGTCGCCACCCTCGACCCCGGCTCGGGCGCCGCACCGGAGGACCTCGCCGACCGCGACGTGACCGGCCACGTCCTCGACCACGTCGGCGTCCGCGCGCCGTGGTTCTACCCGACCGCCGACCGGCCGCTCGCCCTCCCGGTGCCCGACCCCGTCGCCACCCGCGACCTCGGCCGGCTGCTGCGCGAGGTGCGGCCCGACGTCGTCCACGCCCACACCTGGCTGGTGAACTCGCTGGTCCCGCTGCCGGCCGCGCACCGGGTGCCGCTGGTGCACTCGCTGCACGACTACGGCCACGTGTGCGCCACCAAGCGGCTGGTGCGCGACGGCGAGCCGTGTGCCGGGCCGTCGCTGACGGCCTGCCCGCCGTGCGCCCGTGACCACTACGGCGCCGGCCGGGGCGAGGCGATCTGGGGCGCCGTGCGCGCCGGGCTGCCGGTCCGCCGCCGTGCCGTCGATCTCTTCACCCCGGTCAGCCGGTACGTCGCCGAGGCCAACCGGCTGCCGGTCGACGGCTCGCGCTACGAGGTCGTGCCCAACTTCGTGCCCGACGACCTCGTCGACCACGACGCGCCGCGCGACCCCGGCCTGCCCGACGGCGACTTCCTCTTCTTCGCCGGCGACCTGACCCGCCAGAAGGGGCTCGGCACCCTGCTGGCGGCGTACGACCGGCTCGACCCGGGGACCCGCCCGCCGCTGGTGTGCGTGGGCCGCGAGGGAGACGCGTTCGACGTCCCCGACGGGGCCGTGCTGCACCACTCCTGGCCGCACGAGCGGGTGGTCAGCGCCTTCCGGTACGCCACCGCCGCCGTGCTGCCCAGCGAGTGGCCGGACCCGTGCCCGACCACGGTGCTGGAGGCGATGGCTCTCGGGGCGCCACTGGTCACCACCGATCGCGGCGGCATCGCCGACATGGTCACCGACGAGCGCTCCGCCCTGGTCACGCCGTCCGGGGACGTCGCGGCCCTGGCGACCCGGCTGGAGCGGCTGCTCGCCGACGGCGACCTCCGGGCGCGGCTGCGCGCCGGGGCGCTGGAGGACGTCGTGCCGTTCACGCTCGGCCGGGTGGCCGACCGGCTGGGCGCGCTCTACGCCGAGACGGTGGCGCGGGTCGCGGCCGACGGCTGAGCCTCGGCGCCCGGGGAAGGCGGCAGCACCACCGCGAGCACAACCCACGAGACCGCCGCGGACACCAGCGCGGCGCCGAGCATGTGCACGCCGACGAGCACCTCGGGCAGGTCGGTGAAGTACTGGACGAACCCGACGACGCTCTGCGCGAGCTCGACGACCACCAGCCAGGTCACGGCCCGTCGGGCGGTCGCCCCGACGTCGGCGACGCGCACCGCGAAGAGCGTCCCGAGGGTCAGCCCGACGAGCAGGAACACCGCGTCCGCGTGCAGCTGGCTGAGCTGGAGCGGGTCGAGGCCGTTGCGAGGAGCGTCGAGGTCACCCGCGTGCGGGCCGGAGCCGGTCACCACCGTGCCGACGTAGAGCACCAGCCACGCCGAGCCGAGCAGGGTCCACACCAGACCCACCAGCGGCCCGCGACGGCGTACGACGTGCGGGTGCGCCACGCGGTGGAGCAGCCACACCGCGACCCCGACCATCGCCATCGAGCAGAGCAGGTGGAACGACACGACCCACGGGTTGAGGTCGGTCAGCACGGTGACGCCACCGATGACCGCCTGCGCGGGCACGCCGAGGGCGAGCACGAGTGCGAGACGCCGCAGGATCCGGCGGCCCGAGCGCCAGGCGACGACGAGCGTCGCGATCGCCACCGCGGCGAGCACGAAGGTGAGCATCCGGTTGCCGAACTCGATCGCGGAGTGCGCGCTGAGCTCTCCGTGCGGGGTGAACGACTCGTCGGTGCATCGCGGCCAGGTCGGGCAGCCGAGCCCGGAGGCGGTCAGCCGTACGGCGCCGCCGGTGACGACGATGCCGATGTTGGCGACCAGGGACGCCCAGGCCAGCGGCCACATCCAGCGGCCGGCGGTCGCGGTGGTCCCGGTGGCGCTGCTGGTCTCGGGTGCGGTCACTCCCACTGGAACCTCCTGGAGGTGGCGACGGTGCCCACCACGGCCCAGGCCAGCAGGACGGCCCAGGCAGTGACGGTCGTGCTGCCGAGCTCGCCGCCCCGCTCCAACGAGGCGCGCATCGCCTCGCCGAGCGCGCCCGAGGGCAGCCAGGTGACGACCGAGCCGAAGCCGCCGTACGCGTCGGCGGGGAGCACGACGGCGCCACCGGCGAGCAGCAGCAGGTAGACGAGGTTGGCTGCGGCGAGCGTTGCCTCCGCGCGCAGCGCCCCGGCCAGCAGCAGGCCGAGGGAGGCGAAGGCCGCGGTGCCGAGCGCCAGCGTGAGCAGGGCCGCACCCAGCCCTGCCGCGTCGGTGCGGGGGTCCCAGCCGAGCGCGAGGCCGACCGCCCCGACGACGAGCACCTGGAGCACCTCGACCGCCAGCAGCGCCAGCACCTTCCCGCCGAGCAGCCCGCCGCGGGTCAGGGGCGAGGAGCCGAGGCGCTTGATGACGCCGTACCGCCGCTCGAAGCCCGTGGCGATCGCCAGGGAGGTGAACGACGTCGACATGACCGCGAGCGCGAGCACGCCGGGCGTGAACACGTCGACCGCGCGCTGGCCGGAGAGGTCGAGACCGATCCGGTCGGCGCCCTGGACCGCGCCGACCAGCACGATCACCGGGATGACGACGGCGAGCAGCAGCTGCTCACCGTTGCGCAGCATCAGCCGGGCCTCCATCGAGGCCTGGGCGAGCACCCGGCGCGACAGGGGGGCCGTGCCGGGGGCGGGGACGAAGGTGCCGGTGCTCATGGCTGGAGCTCCTTGCCGGTGAGCTCGAGGAAGACGTCCTCGAGGTTGCGCTGGCCCAGGGTGAGCGACTCCGGCAGCACCCCGTGCTCCTCGCACCAGCGCGAGACGCGCCCGAGCGTGGTGGCGTCGGCCGGTCCGCTGACCTGGAGGCTGACCTCGTCGAGGGCGACCACTTCGGTGCCCTCGCCCAGTGCCGCCGCCAGGGAGGCCGGTGCGTCGGGCGGGAAGGGCTCGGTCACGACGAGCCGGATGGTGGCGCGGGCGCCGCTCGAGGGGCCGCGGGTCAGCTCCAGCGGGGTGCCGCTGGCGACGAGACGCCCGGAGTCGACGATGTGGATCCGGTCGGAGAGGCGCTCGGCCTCCTCCATGTAGTGCGTGGTGAGCACGACCGTGACGCCGTCCTCGCGCAGGCGACCGAGCAGGTCCCAGACCCCGCGGCGGGCGGCGGGATCGAGCCCGGCGGTCGGCTCGTCGACGAAGACCAGCTCGGGGCGGCCCACGACGGCCATCGCCAGGCCGAGCCGCTGCTGCTGGCCGCCGGAGAGACGCCGGTACGGCGTCCGCCCGCACTCGTCGAGGCCGAGCAGGTCGACCAGCAGGTCGACGTCGACCGGGTGGGCGTGCAGGCGCGCGACGTGGCGCAGCATCTCGACGGCGCGCACGCCGCTCCACGCGCCACCGGACTGGAGCATCACGCCGATGCGGGGGAGCAGCGCCCGCCGGTCGCGCGCCGGGTCGAGCCCGAGCACCCGGACCCGGCCGCCGTGGGGTGCCCGGTAGCCCTCGCAGGTCTCCAGCGTGGTGGTCTTGCCGGCGCCGTTCGGCCCGAGGACGGCGGTGACGGTGCCGGTCTCGACGGTCAGCGAGAGCCCGTCGACGGCGACCTTGTCGCCGTAGCGCATCACGAGGTCCTCGACGACCACGGCGGGCTCTGGCACGCCGCGAGTCTAGGTGCGCGGGTGCGGGGCCCGGGCATCGGGAGCGGGCTTCTACAGTGGCGCGGTGACCGACTGGCTGACCGCGCTCGTGATCGGCCTGGCGGCCGTGGCGTGCGTCGTGTGCGCGGTGCTGCTGGCCCGCGACACGCCCGCGCAGGACCGCACCTTCGCGCTCCTCGCCGCCGTCGAGGTGGCCGTCGTGGTCCAGCTCGTGCTCGGCGTGGTCGCGCTGGTGCGCACCGACGACCCGGTCGAGGGCGTGCTCTTCGTGAGCTACCTGGTGGGCAACCTGTTCGCGCTCCCGGTCGGCGTCTTCTGGTCGCTGGCCGAGCGCACCCGGGCTGGGACCGCGGTGCTGCTGGTGGCGACGTTCACCGTCATCGCGCTCCAGGCGCGGCTCGAGACGATCTGGGGTGCGGCCGGTGTCTGAGCCCGCCACCACCGACGACCGCGCGAGCCTGTCCAGCGGACCGGGCCGCACGCTGGTCTTCGTGTACGGCGTCTTCGCCGTCGCCGCCACCGGGCGCTCGGTGCTCCAGCTGGCGACCGAGGCCGGCGACGCGCCGCTGGCGTACACGCTGTCCCTCGTAGCGGCGGTCATCTACCTCGTCGCCACCACCTGCCTGCTCCTTGGCGGCCGCACGGCCTGGCGGGTCGCCGTGGTCGCCTGCTCGGTCGAGCTGGTCGGCGTGCTGGTCACCGGCGTGCTGACCTACACCGCGCCCGACCTGTTCCCCGACAAGACCGTGTGGTCGCACTTCGGCCAGGGCTACGCGTTCCTCCCGCTCGTGCTGCCGTTCCTCGGCCTGCTCTGGCTGCGCCGCACCCGCCCCTGACGTCGACCCGGCGCAAACGTGCGACGGGTCGACCCGGACGGAGGGCTCGGAGCGGGTAAGGCGACCCTTCCTTGAAGGCCCCGGACCAATATCGGCACACTGGCGTTGTGGAATTGAGCCAGGCCGACCTCCCGACGCGTCAGCGCGTCGCGCGGTCGATCCTGCTCGGAGGCCCGCAGACGGCCGCCTCGCTCGCCGAGCGGCTCGAGCTGACCCCCGCCGCCGTGCGCCGTCACCTCGAGGCGATGCTGGAGGAGGGCGCCGTCGAGGCGCGCGACCCCCGGCCGTCCGGGGCCCGCGGGCGCGGCCGTCCGGCCAAGGTGTTCGCACTCACCGAGTCGGGCCGCAACGGGTTCGACCACTCCTACGACGACCTCGCGGTGCAGGCGCTCCGGTTCCTCGCCGAGACCGGCGGCGACGACGCCGTCCGGGCCTTCGCCGACCAGCGGATGTCCTTCGTCGAGGAGCGGTTCGAGCAGGTGCTCGCCGAGCACCCAGACCTCGGCGCCGCCGAGGTGCTGGCCAAGGTGTTCTCCGACGAGGGGTACGCCGCCGCGGTGCGCGAGTCGCCCGCCGGGGAGCAGCTGTGCCAGCAGCACTGCCCGGTGTCGCACGTCGCGCACGAGTTCCCGCAGCTGTGCGAGGCCGAGACCGCGGCGATCAGCCGGGTGCTCGACCGCCACGTGCAGCGCCTGGCCACGATCGCCCACGGCGACGGGGTGTGCACCACGTGCATCCCCGACGCACGGCGCACGACCGGCACGACCGGCACCTCCCGATCCACGCAGACCACGTCCCACCAGCCCCACGAGAAGGAGAGGGTCACGCGATGACCTCGATCGAAGAGCTCAACCCCGAGCTGCAGGGCATCGGCCGCTACGAGTTCGGCTGGAGCGACTCCGACGACGCCGGCGCCACCGCGCAGCGCGGCCTCAACGAGGACGTCGTCCGCGACATCTCGTCGAAGAAGAGCGAGCCGCAGTGGATGCTCGACCTGCGCCTGAAGGGCCTCAAGCTCTTCGACCGCAAGCCGATGCCGACCTGGGGCTCGGACCTGTCGACGATCGACTTCGACAACATCAAGTACTTCGTGCGGTCCACCGAGAAGCAGGCCCAGTCCTGGGAGGACCTGCCGGAGGACATCAAGAACACCTACGACAAGCTCGGCATCCCCGAGGCGGAGAAGCAGCGCCTCGTCGCCGGCGTCGCCGCGCAGTACGAGTCCGAGGTCGTCTACCACCAGATCCGCGAGGACCTGGAGGAGCAGGGCGTCCTCTTCCTCGACACCGACACCGCGCTCAAGGAGCACCCGGAGATCTTCCAGGAGTACTTCGGCACGGTCATCCCGGTCGGCGACAACAAGTTCTCCGCGCTCAACACCGCGGTGTGGTCCGGCGGCTCGTTCATCTACGTGCCCAAGGGCGTCCACGTCGACATCCCGCTGCAGGCCTACTTCCGGATCAACACCGAGAACATGGGCCAGTTCGAGCGGACGCTGATCATCGTCGACGAGGACGCCTACGTGCACTACGTCGAGGGCTGCACCGCGCCGATCTACTCCTCGGACTCGCTGCACTCCGCGGTCGTCGAGATCATCGTGAAGAAGGGCGGCCGCTGCCGCTACACGACCATCCAGAACTGGTCGAACAACGTCTACAACCTCGTCACCAAGCGCGCCACGTGCGAGGCCGGCGCCACCATGGAGTGGGTCGACGGCAATATCGGCTCGAAGGTGACGATGAAGTACCCGGCCGTCTACCTCATGGGCGAGCACGCCAAGGGCGAGACGCTGTCGATCGCGTTCGCCGGCGAGGGCCAGCACCAGGATGCCGGCGCCAAGATGGTGCACGCCGCGCCGCACACCTCCAGCTCGATCCTGAGCAAGTCGGTGGCCCGCGGCGGTGGGCGTACGTCGTACCGCGGTCTGGTGCAGGTCAACGAGGGTGCGCACGGCTCGAAGTCCAACGTGCTGTGCGACGCGCTGCTGGTCGACCAGATCAGCCGCAGTGACACCTACCCGTACGTCGACGTCCGCGAGGACGACGTGTCCATGGGCCACGAGGCCAGCGTCTCCAAGGTCTCCGACGACCAGCTCTTCTACCTCATGTCGCGCGGCATGGAGGAGGACGAGGCGATGGCGATGATCGTGCGCGGCTTCGTCGAGCCGATCGCCAAGGAGCTCCCGATGGAGTACGCCCTCGAGCTCAACCGGCTCATCGAGCTGCAGATGGAGGGCGCGGTCGGCTGATCCTCCCCGGAGCAGCACGACCAGCCCGACCCGTCTGACCAGCCGTACCCGAACCACCAAGGAAGAACCACGACGTGACCGTGACCGATGCTGCCCGCGAGAGCGTGGAGGCCGTCCTCGAGCAGGACCGGGTGGACAGCCACCTGAACCCGCCCGCGACCTACGACCTCGAGGCCTGGCCGGTGCCCACCGGCCGGGAGGAGACCTGGCGCTTCACGCCGCTCAAGCGCCTGCGCGGCCTGCTCGACGGCGAGGCCTCCGACGCTCGTCTGACCGTGGACACCACGGTCCCCGAGGGCGTCACCCTCACCGAGATCACCGGCGAGCAGGCCCGTGAGCTCGGCGAGCTCCCGCCCAACGAGCGCCCGGCCGCCCTGGCCGCCGCGCTCGCCGGCGGCGCGCTGCTGCTCGACGTCCCGGCCGACACCCAGGTCGAGGAGCCCGTGGTGCTGCGCCTGCACGGCGAGTCGCTCGACGACCTCGTCTACGGCCGCCTCCTGGTGCGCGTCGGCCGCCACGCGAAGGTCACCGTCGTGCTCAGCCACACCGGCTCCGCGCGCTACTCCGCCATCACCAGCGTGCTGGTGGGCGACGGCGCCGACGTCAACGTGCTCAGCCTCCAGGACTGGGACGACGACGCCGTCCACCTCGGGCGCGACTCGATCCTGGTCGGCCGCGACGCGAGCGTGAAGCACACCAGCGTCAGCTTCGGCGGCGACCTGGTGCGCACGCACGCCAACGTCGAGTACGCCGGACCCGGCGGCGAAGCCGAGCTCCTCGGCCTCTACTTCGCCGATGCTGGTCAGCACCTCGAGCACCGGCTCTTCGCCGACCACAACCAGCCCCGCACCAAGAGCAACGTCGTCTACAAGGGCGCGCTGCAGGGCGAGAAGGCGCACACGGTCTGGATCGGCAACGTGCTGATCCGCAAGGTCGCCGAAGGCATCGAGACCTACGAGGAGAACCGCAACCTCGTGCTCACCGACGGCTGCCGGGCCGACTCGGTCCCGAACCTCGAGATCGAGACCGGCGAGATCGAGGGGGCCGGCCACGCCTCGGCGACCGCCCGGTTCGACGACGAGCAGCTGTTCTACCTGCGCAGCCGCGGCGTGTCCGACGAGGACGCCAAGCGCCTGGTGCTGCACGGCTACTTCCACGACCTGATCCGCAAGGTCGGGATTCCGGCCTTCGAGGAGCAGCTCGCCGCGACCGTCGAGGCCGAGCTGGCCAAGAACGTCGTCGAGGGCCTGGACCCGGTGAGCGCCCGATGACCTTCCAGCGTGTGGCCGCCCTGGCCGACGTGCCCACCGACGCCGGCCTCGCCGTCGACGTCGACGACCTCACCCTCGCGCTCGCGCGCGACGGCGAGGACGTGTACGCCGTGCAGGACCTGTGCACGCACGCGGCCGTGGCGCTCAGCGAGGGCGAGGTCGCCGACTGCGCGATCGAGTGCTGGCTGCACGGCTCCACGTTCGACCTCCGGTCCGGTCAGCCGACCGGGCTCCCCGCGACCGAGCCGGTCGCGACGTTCCCCGTCGAGGTCCGCGAGGGCGACGTCTTCGTCGACGTCACCCGCACCCTCAACGGCGTGAGCCCGGCCTGACCGGCCACCCAGAACCTGACCCGAACCCGAAGGAAGAGACACCACTCATGAGCACCCTGGAGATCAAGGACCTGCAGGTCTCGGTCACCACCGACGACGGCCCCAAGGAGATCCTCAAGGGCGTCACGCTGACCATCGGCGGCGGCGAGACCCACGCGATCATGGGCCCCAACGGGTCCGGCAAGTCGACGCTGGCCTACTCCATCGCGGGCCACCCGCGCTACGAGATCACCGGCGGCTCGGTGACCCTCGACGGCGAGGACATCCTCGGGATGAGCGTCGACGAGCGCGCCCGCGCCGGTCTGTTCCTCGCGATGCAGTACCCCGTCGAGGTCCCCGGCGTCTCGGTCGCCAACTTCCTGCGCACCGCCAAGACCGCCATCGACGGCGAGGCGCCCAAGCTGCGCACCTGGGTCAAGGACGTCAACGCCGGCCTCGCCGCGATGAACCTCGACCCGACCTTCTCGCAGCGCTCGGTCAACGAGGGCTTCTCCGGCGGTGAGAAGAAGCGCCACGAGATCGCCCAGCTCGAGCTGCTCGACCCGAAGGTCGCGATCCTCGACGAGACCGACTCCGGCCTCGACATCGACGCGCTGAAGGTCGTCTCCGAGGGCGTCAACCGCTTCCGCGGCCGCGAGGACAAGGGCCTGCTGCTGATCACGCACTACACGCGGATCCTCAACTACATCACCCCCGACTTCGTGCACGTCTTCGTCGACGGCAAGGTTGCCGAGTCCGGTGGCCCCGCGCTCGCCGAGGAGCTCGAGGCCAACGGCTACGACCGGTTCGTCAACGCGACCGTCTGAGCCCTTCAGGTGGCCGACCCGGGCGAGCGCCGGCGAGTCCGACGAGCGTCGGCGAGTTCGGCTCGAGACCACCGTGGAGCCGATCGACCACCTCATTCCCACGCCGCTGAGCCTCTTGCCGAAAGGATCTGACTGATGGAGGGACTGCTTCCTCAGCTCGAGGTCGTCCGCAAGGACTTCCCGATCCTCACCCGGACCACCCCGGACGGGTCGCCGCTGGTCTACCTCGACAGCGCGAACACCTCGCAGAAGCCGCAGTGCGTGATCGACGCGATGGTCGACCACCTCGAGCGCCACAACGCCAACGTCGCGCGCGCCATGCACCTGCTCGGCGCCGAGGCGACCGAGGCGTTCGAGGGCGGGCGCGACAAGGTGGCGGCGTTCCTCGGGGCGCCGAGCCGTGACGAGGTCGTGCTGACCAAGAACGCCTCCGAGGCGCTCAACCTGCTCGCCAACACCCTGGCCTGGCCGGGCGTGCACCAGGTCGGTGCGGGCGACGTCGTGGTCACCACCGAGATGGAGCACCACTCCAACATCGTCCCGTGGCAGCTGCTCACCCAGCGCACGGGCGCGGAGCTGCAGTGGTTCGGCATCACCGACGACGGCCTGCTCGACCTCTCGCGCATCGACGAGCTGCTGACCGAGCGCACCAAGGTCGTCACCCTCACCTGGGTGTCGAACATGCTCGGCACCGTCAACCCGGTCGCCGAGATCCCCCGTCGGGCGCACGAGGTCGGCGCACTGGTGTTCGTCGACGCCTCGCAGGCCGCGCCGCAGCTGCCAATCGACCTGGCCGCGATGCCGGTCGAGGAGCGCCCGGACGCGCTCGTCTTCACCGGTCACAAGACCGTCGGCCCGACCGGTATCGGCGTCCTGTGGGCGCGGGCGGACCTGCTCGAGGCGCTCCCGCCGTTCCTGGGCGGAGGCGAGATGATCGAGACCGTCCGGATGGAGCGGTCGACGTACGCCTCGGCGCCGTACAAGTTCGAGGCCGGCACCCCGCCGATCGTCGAGGCCGTCGGTCTCGGCGCGGCCCTGGAGTACCTCTCCGACCTCGGCATGGAGTCCGTCGAGCGGCACGAGCGGACGATCACGGCGTACGCGCTGGAGGGGCTGCAGAGCGTCCCCGGCCTGCGGGTGCTGGGCCCGACCGACGCAGCGGGTCGCGGTGGTGCGATCGCGTTCGAGCTCGACGGCGTCCACCCGCACGACATCGCCCAGGTGCTCGACTCGCGCGGCGTCGCCGTGCGCGCCGGCCACCACTGCGCCCGCCCGGCGCACGAGCGGTTCGGCGTGCAGAGCTCGACCCGGATGTCGTCGTACCTCTACACGACCCCGGCGGAGATCGACGCCCTGGTCGAGGGCCTGGAATACACCCGCTCGTACTTCACGTTGGGATGAGCACGATGAGTTCCGAGCTCGACAGCCTGTACCAGGAGATCATCCTGGACCACTACAAGAACCCCCACCACCAGGGTCTGCGCGACCCCTTCGAGGCGGAGGTCCACCACGTCAACCCGACGTGCGGCGACGAGATCACCCTGCGGGTGCACCTCGTCGACGGCGCCGAGGGGCCGGTCGTCCAGGACGTCTCCTACGACTCCGTCGGCTGCTCGATCTCGCAGGCATCGACCTCGGTGATGACCGACCTCGTCATCGGCAAGCCCCTCGACGAGGCGCTGTCGGTGCACGAGGAGTTCCTGACCCTCATGCAGGGCAAGGGCAAGGTCGAGCCCGACGAGGACGTGCTCGAGGACGGCATCGCGTTCGCCGGTGTCGCCAAGTTCCCCGCCCGCATCAAGTGCGCCCTGCTGGCCTGGATGGCCTGGAAGGACGCGACGACCCAGACCCTGGAGGCCCGTGATGGCTGAGCCGATCGAGCACACCCCCGACCACAGCGACCTGCCCGAGGTCCCGGAGGCCACCGGCGGTGCCGCTGCCGGCACCGCCACCCTCACGCCCGAGGACGTCACCGAGGCGATGAAGGACGTCGTCGACCCCGAGCTCGGCATCAACGTCGTCGACCTCGGCCTGGTCTACGACGTGCACATCGACGGCAACAACGCGGTCCTGGACATGACGCTCACGTCGGCGGCCTGCCCGCTGACCGACGTGATCCAGGACCAGACGACCGCCGCCCTCGAGGGCATGGTCGACGACGTCGCCATCAACTGGGTCTGGATGCCGCCGTGGGGTCCGGACAAAATCACCGAGGACGGCCGCGAGCAGCTGCGGGCCCTCGGGTTCAACGTCTGAGCCGATGACCGACGACGGGCTGGTCGGGCACGACGACGGGGTCGACGAGGCCGTCGCGTCGTTCTGGACCGTCGCGCGCGTGCACGCCCGGCTGGGCAGCACCGTGCCGTCGTACTTCGGGCCGTCGACGCTCGAGGTCGTCCCGCCGCCCACCTGGGCCCTGGGCGACACGCCGGAGGCGGCCGACGAGGCCGCGGCCGCCGTCCTGGACGACTCGCTGAGCGCCACGGTGACGCCCCGAGCGGCGTACGACGAGGCCGGCGAGCCGCTGCCCGAGCCGGGCGCCCTCGGCATCCTGGTGGACGGCGCCGGCCGCCCGGTCGCGCTCCTCGCGACGTCCTCCGTCGAGGTGCTGCCGCTCGGCGAGGTCGTGCTCGACGGCCTGCGTGGCTCCGACCTGCCCGACGGCGACGACGCCGACGAGGTCGTCCTCGAGCGCTTCACGGTCCTGCACCGCGCCTGAGCCTGGCCTCTGTATCGGTCCGGCGATCCGGTCGCGTCGTGACGGTCGCGGTGGCAGGGTGGCGGCGTGATCCAGGTACGACGCAGCGTCGCGGACGACCTCCCCGCCATCCGAGCCCTCGCGGCCCTGCCCGGTGAGGGCCTCACCGCCGATCCGGGAGTCCCGCTCCCGCTACCCCCGCGCGCCGTCGCGCCCGACGGCGCCGACGACCTTCGCGACCCCACGTCGTACGACGGAGGTGTGCTGCTGGTGGCGCTCGTCGACGGCCACGTGGCCGGTGTGGCGGGCATGCGGCCCGTGGCGGGCCGGCCCCGGACGGGCCGCGTGGTGCGGCTCGGCGTGCACCCGGCGACGCGACGCGAGGGCGTGGCGACCGCGCTCACCGAGGCGCTGGAGGACGAGGCCCGCCGCCGTGGCCTGACCGAGCTGCTGCTGCGGGTCGGCGACCACCAGCCCGAGGCGCTCGCGCTCTACCGCAGTCTCGGCTGGTCGGAGTCGTGGCGCGAGAGCCGGCCGGAGTGGTCGTGGACACTGGTGTGGTTCCACCGCGCGCTGGTGCCCGGTGTGCTGTCGGTGCAGGTCCGCGCGTGCGCCGACGAGGCCGAGGCCGACGCGGCCGAGGACACCCTGCCGACCGACGACCGTGCGCACCGCGGACGGCTGGCGCGGCAGCGGGCGGGGGAGGGCACCTACCTGCTCGCCTGGGCCGGTGACGTCGTCGTCGGTCACGTCTTCGTCAGCGGCGTCTCCGAGCACGCAGACGTGCGCGACGCGCTCGGGGAGCACCCGGAGGCGCAGCACCTCGAGGTCGCCGAGGCCGTACGCCGCCGCGGCGTCGGCGTCGCGGTGCTCGACGCCGCCACCGCGCTGGCGCGCGAGCAGGGCGCCGGGCTGGTCGGCCTGGCCGTCGAGCCCGACAACGCCGCCGGGGCGACGCTCAGCCGTCGTCGCGGGTGGCTGCGCCGTCCGGGGCTCACGCCTGAGCGGGAGTGGACCTGGACCGGCCCGGACGGCCAGGAGCGGGTGGAGCGGGACCGCTACGACTACTGGACCCGGGCCCTCGCCGTCCCCGCTCGGACGTGAGGGTGCTCGTGCCCGCCGACCGGTGGGAGAGGTGGACGAGCAACTTCGGCGACCGCCACGGCGGATCGGTGCTGGAGGTGCGTGGCGGCGCGCTGGCCGGACGCGGCGAGGATGGGTCGACCTTCGAGGCGCGGCTGCCGTTCGCGGCGTCGTACGACGGACCGCCGGAGGCGGCAGCCTGCGCCGACGCCGCGCGGGCCGCCGTACCGGCCGACTGGGGGCTGCTGATCGTGCGCAAGGGTGGCTTCGCGGTCGCCCGGCTCTCCGGCGCCCGAATGGTGGAGTCGAAGGTCGGCCGACGGCACGTGCAGGGCCGGACCAAGGCAGGCGGGCAGTCGCAGCAGCGGTTCGCCCGGCGGCGGGCCAACCAGGCCCGGGTGGCCTACGAGGCCGCCGCCGACCACGCCGCGCGCCTGCTCGCCGGGCTGGACGGGCCGTTGGTGGGCGGCGGCGACCGCAGCGGCCTCGGCGAGACACTCGGCGACCCGCGCCTGCGCGGGTTGACCCTGCTCCACGAGGTGCTCGACGTGCCCGAGCCGCGCCGCGACACCCTCGAGCGGGCCGTCCTCGACGCGTGCGCGCTGCGGGTGGACGTGGTCAACGTGCCCCCGGTCGTCGAGTAGGAAGCCGCCGACCCCGGTCGTCGAGTAGGTCGCGGAGCGACGCAGGAGCGCAGCGGCCGTATCGAGACGGCGTGAGCCGTCCGGGCTGCTCGACGACCGGGAGGGCTGCTCGACGGCCGGAGCGGCCGCTCGACGACCGGGTCGGCGCGACCTCCCCACGGCCCGGCTGCCAGGTCGATACTGGAGGCGTGAGCACCCCACAGCCCGCGCTCGACGTGCACGGCCTGGTGAAGACGTTCGGCTCGTTCCGGGCGCTCGACGGCCTCGACCTCACGGTGGTCCCGGGGGAGGTGCACGGGTTCCTGGGTCCCAACGGCGCCGGCAAGTCGACGACGATCCGGGTGGTGCTGGGGCTGCTGCGCGCCGGCGCCGGACAGGTGACGCTGCTGGGCGGCGACCCGTGGCGCGACGCGGCGGCGCTGCACCGGCGACTCGCCTACGTCCCGGGCGACGTGGCGCTGTGGCCGCACCTGACCGGCGGCGAGACGATCGACCTCCTCGCCCGCCTGCACGGTGGCGTCGACGAGCAGCGCCGGGCCGAGCTGGTGGAGCGGTTCGAGCTCGACCCGACCAAGCGCGGACGCTCCTACTCCAAGGGCAACCGGCAGAAGGTCGCGCTGGTCGCAGCGCTCGCGGCCGACGTCGAGCTGCTCGTCCTCGACGAGCCGACGTCCGGGCTGGACCCGCTGATGGAGGCGACCTTCACCGAGTGCGTGCGCGAGCGCCGCGAGCAGGGCTGCGCGGTGCTGCTGAGCAGCCACATCCTGGCCGAGGTGGAGCACCTGGCAGACCGGGTGAGCATCATCCGCAACGGCCGCACGGTCGAGAGCGGCACGCTCGACGACCTGCGCCACCTGACCCGTACGTCGGTGCAGGCCGAGCTGGCGGGCGACCCACCCGCCCTGGCCGGCGTACCGGGCATCCACGACCTCGAGGTCGACGGCCACCGCGTGGTCTGCGAGGTCGACACCCCGGCCCTCGACGGCCTGCTGCGCGCGCTCACGTCCGTCGGCGTGACCTCGCTGGTGTGCCAGCCGCCGACGCTGGAGGAGCTGTTCCTGCGCCACTACGGGGACGCGGTCCCGGCGACGCCGTCGCCACCGGGAGCGACCTCGTGAGTGCCGTCGGCACCCTGGTCCGAGCGCACCTGCGCCGCGACCGCTGGGCGCTGCCGGCGTGGTGGGTCGCCGGCACACTCCTCTACTGCACCCAGGCGGTCAGCATCGACGGCCTCTACGCGACCCAGGCCGAGCTCGACCAGGCGGCCGCGGCGATGGAGGGCAACGCTGCGTTCGTCGCGATGGCCGGACCCGCCCGCGCCCTGGACACGGTGGGCGGACAGGTGGCCTGGCAGTCGACGGCGTACGGCGTGGTGCTGGCCGGCCTGATGAGCACGATGCTGGTCGTGCGGCACACCCGCGGCGAGGAGGAGTCCGGTCGCGACGAGCTCGTGCGCGCGGCCGCCGTGCCGCGCCGGGCGCCGCTGGTCGCGGCCATGGTGGTGGCGACCCTCGCCAACGTCGTGCTCGGTGTCCTGGTGGCCGCGAGCCTGGCGTCGTACGGCCTGGCGCTCGCCGACTCTGCGGCCCTGGGCGTCGGCCTGGCACTCGCCGGCCTCCTGCTGGCGACGGTCGCGCTGCTGGCCGCCCAGGTGTTCTCGACGGGTCGCGCGGTCTGGGGCGCGACCGGTGCGGTGATCGGCGCGGCGTTCGCGCTGCGGGCGGTCGGCGACGTCGCGGAGAACGGGCTGTCCTGGCTCAGCCCCATCGGCTGGTACCAGGCCATGCACGCGTTCTCCGGCCTGCGCTGGTGGCCGGCGGCGCTGCTGGTGCTCGCGGCGGTGCCGGTCGCGGCCGGTGCGGTGGCGGCGTTCGAGCGGCGCGACATCGGCAGCGGGCTGCGGGCGGCGTCGCCGGGTCCGGCTCGCGGGGGACGGTCGCTGTCCGGCCCGCTCGGACTGACGTGGCGGCTCCAGCGCCCCGCGGTCGTCGGCTGGACGCTGGGCCTGCTGCTCACCGGGCTCGCCTACGGCACCATCGGCGACTCCGCCCGCGAGCTGATCGGGGAGTCCTCCCAGGCGCTGTTCGGGGGCGGCGACGACCTGGTCGCCGGCTACTACGGCACCACCGCGGTGATGCTCGCGCTCATCGCCGGCGGCTTCACCGTCTCCTCCGCCCTGCGGGCGAAGGGCGAGGAGGAGAGCGGACGGGGCGAGCTGCTGCTGGCCCAGCCGCTCGCGCGCGGCCGGTGGCTCGGCGCGCACGTCGCGGCGACGGTGGCGGGCTCGGTCGCGGTGGTCGTGGCGGCGTGGCTCGGGGTGTTCGTCGGGTACGCCGTGGTGACCGGCGAGGCGGGCGACGCGGCGCACTACGCGGCGCCGACGCTCGTGCAGGTCGTGCCGCTGTTGGTGCTCGCCGGCGTCGCCGCGCTCGGTCACGCCCTCGGCGGTCGCGCCTCCGCGCTGGGCTGGGCGGTGCTGGCCTGGTCGGTCGTGGTGCTGCTCTTCGGCGAGGCCTGGCGGGTCCCCGGCTGGGCGCAGGGGCTGTCGCCGTACGACCACCTCCCGCTGGCGCCGGCGGAGGCCTACGCGTGGGGTCCGGTCGTCGGCCTGCTGGTCGTCGCCGCGCTCGCCTGGGCGGCGTCGTACGTCGTCCTGTGCCGCCGCGACCTCGGCTGAGCGGCCTCGGCTGAGCTGCCTCGGAGGCCCCAAGGTCCCACACCTGCGCCTGACCTGGCCCTACGCTGCTGGACATGTGGCAGCCCGAGCCGGACTGGCTGGCCCTGCCGGGTGGCACCGGACCGTCGACGGTCGGGGTGTGGCGTGCCGCCGAGGGCGACCGTCCGGTGGTCATCAAGCGCGTCGCGCCGCCCGCACCGGGCGACCCGGTGGAGCTGGCCGACCCCGCGCACGCGGCGTACTGGCGCCGTGAGGCCGACGTGCTGCTCACCGGCCTGGTGACCGCGACCCCCGGGCTGCGCTCGCTCCCTGCAGCCGTCGAGGAGGACGCCGAGGGCGTCACGATCGTGCGCGAGTGGGTCGAGGACGCCTCCCTGAGCGGGCTGTTCGTGGCGCACGCGCTCGGCCGGTTCGCCGGGTGCGACCTGCCCCGTCCGCAGTTCCTCGCCCGCGACCTCCTGCGCGACCGGCTCGCCCGCACCGCGCGCACGGCCGGCGGGTGGCCGACCCTGGCCCGCACCAGCGCCGCCGACGTCGCCTCCGCGCTGTGGGCCCGGCGCGAGGAGTTCCTCGACCGGCTCGACGCGCTCCCGCCGGTGCCACAGCACGGCGACCCGACGCACCAGAACGTGCCCGGACGACTCGGCGACGAGGCGCTCGCCGTCGACTGGGGGACGCTCGGCCACGGACCCGTCGGCGGAGACCTCGGCTATCTCGCCCTCGGCACCCGCGAGGAGTTCGACCCGCTGCTCGAGGCCTACCTGATGGGGCTGCCCGACGGCGTCGCACACCTCGACGACGTGCTCCTCGGCGCCCGGGTGACGGCGGTCTACACCGCGATGAGCCGCGCCGAGTGGGCGCTGGCCCGCGTCGACGGCTCCGACGGACCCCTGGAGTCGAAGTTCCGGCACCCCGCGGTGGCGCCGTACCTCCGCTCGCTCCAGCGGCTCTTCCCGCACGTCGAGGCACTGCTCGGCTGGTGAGGGCGCGCCTCGACGGTGAGGTGCGTCACGGTGCCCCGCGCGCCCCGGCTCGCGATGTGCGCCGACGGTGCCGACCTTGCGATCATCGGCCACGACATGATCACCGCTCACCAGCTCGAGGTCCGCGCCGGCGCCCGTCTCCTCATGGAGGACGTCAGCTTCCGCGTCGGCCCCGGCGACAAGGTCGGCCTCGTGGGCCGCAACGGCGCCGGCAAGACCACGATGACGCGGATCCTCGCCGGCGAGGGACTGCCCGCGTCCGGCCGTGTCGACCGCACCGGCGAGATCGGCTACCTGCCGCAGGACCCGCGGTCCGGCGACCCGGAGCAGCTCGCGCGTGACCGGATCCTGTCGGTGCGCGGCCTCGACGTCGCGATGCGCAAGATGCGCGACGCGGAGGCCGAGATGGCCAGCGACGACCCGAACAAGCGCGACCGCGCCTTCCGCCGCTACACGCGGGCTGAGGAGGAGATGCACGCTGCCGGCGGGTACGCCGCGGAGTCGGAGGCCGCGACGATCGCGGCCAGCCTCGGCATCGAGGAGCGGCTGCTCGGCCAGCCGCTGAAGACGCTCTCGGGCGGCCAGCGGCGACGCGTCGAGCTCGCCCGGATCCTCTTCTCCGACGCCGAGGTGCTGATCCTCGACGAGCCCACCAACCACCTCGACGCCGACTCGATCGTGTGGCTGCGCGACTTCCTGAAGTCGCACCAGGGCGGGTTCGTGGTCATCAGCCATGACAACGCGCTGCTGGAGCAGACCGTCAACAAGGTGCTCCACCTCGACGCCAACCGGTGCGTCATCGACGTCTACAACATGGGCTGGAAGCACTACCTGCGCCAGCGCGAGACCGACGAGAAGCGGCGCAAGCGCGAGCGCGCGAACGCCGAGTCGAAGGCCAAGCAGCTCACCGACCAGGCCAACAAGATGCGCGCCAAGGCCTCCAAGGCCCAGGCCGCGCAGTCGATGCTCAAGCGCGCCGAGAAGCTCATGGCCGGCGTGGAGTCCGAGCGTCAGGCCGACAAGGTCGCCGCGATCAAGTTCCCCGCGCCCGCGCCGTGCGGCAAGACCCCGCTCACCGCGGAGGGCCTGTCACGGTCCTACGGGTCGCTGGAGGTCTTCACCGACGTCGACCTGGCCATCGACCGTGGCTCGCGTGTGGTCATCCTCGGCCTCAACGGCGCCGGCAAGACCACGCTGCTGCGCATCCTGGCCGGCGTCGACCCCGCCGACACCGGCGAGGTCGTGCCCGGTCACGGGCTCAAGATCGGCTACTACGCCCAGGAGCACGAGACGCTCGACGTCAACCGCTCGGTGCTGGAGAACATGCAGTCGGCCGCGCCGCAGCTCACCGACACCGAGGCCCGCACCGTGCTCGGCTCGTTCCTGTTCTCCGGCGACGACGCCGCGAAGCCGGCCGGCGTGCTGTCCGGTGGCGAGAAGACCCGCCTCGCGCTGGCCTCGCTGGTGGTCTCCAGCGCCAACGTGCTGCTGCTCGACGAGCCCACCAACAACCTCGACCCCGCCTCGCGCGAGGAGGTGCTGGCCGCCATCCGCTCCTACGAGGGCGCGATCGTGCTGGTCACCCACGACGAGGGCGCCGTGCACGCGCTCGAGCCCGACCGGGTGCTGCTGCTCCCCGACGGCACCGAGGACCTCTGGAACGCCGACTACGCCGACCTGGTGTCGCTCGCTTGACCTCGACCTCGGTCGAGGTCCGACCCTGGTGCCGTGAGCACGTCGGCGGTCGTCCCTAGACTCCCGGGCATGACTCCCGAAGAGCTCGAGACCGCTGGTCTGCAGTACGTCGTCGACGGTGCCGTCGCGACCATCACGCTGCACCGCCCCGACGTCCGCAACGCGCAGACGCCGACGATGTGGCGCACGCTGGCCCGGCTCGGCGAGGGAATCCCCGAGGACGTCCGCGTCGTCGTGGTGCGCGGGGCCAACGGCATCTTCTCCGCCGGCCTCGACCGTCGGCTCCTGATGCCCGGCGGCAGTGACGGCCAGGAGTCCGTCGCCGACCTCCTGGTCGCCGACGACGCGACCATGTCGGCCACGATCGACGCCTACCAGCAGGGATTCACCTGGCTGATGGACCCGCGGTTCGTGTCGATCGCGGTCGTCGAGGGCTACGCCATCGGCGCGGGCTTCCAGCTCGCGCTGGCCTGCGACCTGCGGGTCGCCGCCGAGGAGTCGTTCTTCTGCATGAAGGAGGCGGCCCTCGGCCTGGTGCCCGACCTGACGGGAACAAAGCCGCTGGTCGAGGCGGTTGGCTACGCGAGGGCGCTGGAGATCTGCGCCACCGCCCGCAACGTGCCGGCCGAGGAGGCCGCTGCGATCGGGCTGGTGCTGAGCACGGTGCCGGGCACCGAGCTCGACGCCACGGTCGACGCACTCGTCACCGCCCTCACCGCGCCGCTCCCGGGAGCGGTGCGGGAGACCACGGCACTGCTGAAGGGGGCCGCCGAGCGGACCCTCGACGACCAGCGGCGCCTCGAGCGAGAGGCCCAGACCCGTCGGTTCCGCGAGATGGCGGCGCTGATGGGCGCGCAGGCCTGACACCGGCCCGGTCCGACGCGGTCCGACCAGGCCCCGGTGAGCGGGCGCGCAGGAGAACAGGAGGTGGACGTCGATGTCCTCCATGCACCCCAACCGTGACGCCTGGCGCCACCTGCGGTCGGACCGCAAGTCGGTCCCCAACCGCGTCGAGCGCGGCACCGTGCGCCGCATCCTGCGGTTCGCCAGGCCGCACCGACGGATCATCTCGTTCTTCCTGGCGGTCACCGTGGTCGACGCGGCCACGGTAGTCGTCACGCCACTGCTGGTGCAGCGGATCGTTGACGACGGCATCATCGCCGGCGACCGCTCGCTGGTCACCGTGCTCGCGCTGGCGATGGCCGGGATGGCGCTCGTCGGCGCGGGGCTCACCGTGCTGGCCGGCTGGCTGTCGTCACGGATCGGCGAGGGCCTGATCTACGACCTGCGCACGGAGGTCTTCGCCCACGTGCAGCGCCAGTCGCTGGCGTTCTTCACCCGCACCCAGACCGGCGCGCTCGTCTCCCGGCTCAACAACGACGTCATCGGCGCCCAGCGGGCCTTCACCAGCACGCTCTCCTCGACCGTCAGCAACGTGATTGCGGTCGTGGTGGTCGGCGTCGCGATGATCGCGCTGAGCTGGCAGGTCACCCTGCTCTGCCTGGCGCTCTTCCCGATCCTGTTCCTGGTCTCGCGGTGGGTGGGCGGCCGCCTCGCCGGGCTCACCCGCCAGCAGATGGACGGCAACGCCGACCTCGGCTCGATGATGACCGAGCGCTTCAACGTCGGCGGCGCCATGCTGCTCAAGCTCTTCGGCCGCCGCGACGAGGAGGACGACCTGTTCGCCTCCAAGGCCGGCGTGGTGCGCGACCTCGGCGTCCGGATCAGCCTCATCACCCGCGTCTTCGGTGCGGCGATGGTCGCGGTGCCGGCGATCGCCACCGCTCTCGTCTACGGCGTCGGCGGTCAGCTCGCCATCAGCGACGCGCTGACCGTCGGCACCCTGCTCGCCCTCGCCACGCTGCTGCTGCGACTGCTCGGGCCGCTGCAGGGGCTGTCCAACGTGCGCATCGACGTGATGACCGCGCTGGTGAGCTTCGAGCGGGTCTTCGAGGTGCTCGACCTGCCGTCGATGATCGAGGAGAAGCCCGACGCCCGCCCCGTGCCGGTAGGCGCCGCCCGTCTGGAGCTGGACGACGTACGGTTCACCTACCCGCGGGCCGACGCCGCCACGCTCGCCTCGCTGGAGGGCGTCATGCGCACCTCGGGGGAGAGCGCCGAGCACGCGCCGGTGCTGCACGGTGTCGACCTGGTGGCCGAGCCGGGACAGATGGTCGCCCTCGTCGGACCGTCCGGCGCCGGCAAGACGACCGTGACCCACCTCGTCGCCCGCCTGTACGACGTCGACGGCGGCGCCGTGCGGGTCGGCGGGCTCGACGTCCGCGACGCGACGCTGCAGTCGCTCGAGGACACCGTCGGCTACGTCACCCAGGACGCCCACATGTTCCACGACACCATCGGGTCGAACCTGCGCTACGCCCGCCCCGGCGCGACCGACGACCAGATCTGGGAGGCGCTGGAGTCGGCCCAGGTCGCCGGTCTCGTCCGGGCACTGCCCGACGGGCTCGACACCGTCGTCGGCGACCGCGGCTACCGGCTGTCGGGCGGCGAGCGGCAGCGGCTGGCCATCGCGCGGCTGCTGCTCAAGGCGCCGGCGATCGTCGTGCTCGACGAGGCGACCGCGCACCTCGACTCCGAGTCCGAGGCGGCCGTGCAGCGCGCGCTCGACGCCGCGCTGGAGGGTCGCACCTCGCTGGTCATCGCCCACCGGCTCTCGACGGTGCGCAACGCCGACCAGATCCTGGTGCTCGAGGCCGGGCGGGTCGTGGAGCGCGGTACGCACGAGGAGCTGCTCGCCCGCGAGGGTCTGTACGCCGACCTCTACCGCACCCAGTTCGCCCACGGCGCGCCCGACGCCGCGCCCGACGCCGCACCCGAAGCCGCACCCGAAGCCGCACCCGAAGCCGCACTCGAAGCCGTCGAGGCCTCCGCCTGACGGCGGGTCGCAGACAGCCGCACTACTCGAAGGAGCGCCACCGATGGATCTCGGACTCGACGGCCGCGTGGTCCTGGTGACCGGCGGGTCAGGCGGCCTCGGCCTCGCGACCGCCCGGGCACTGGTCGCCGACGGCGCCCGGGTCGTGCTGTCGGGCCGCACGGCGGACCGGCTCGCCTCCGCGGCGGGCGAGTTGCGCGCGATTGCTCCCGGCACGGGGGAGGACCCCGTCCTGACGGTGGTCGCCGACAACGCCGACCCCGTGTCGGCGGACGCGCTCGTCGCGGCCGCGCGCGAGCGGTGGGGACGTCTCGATGCCGCCCTGGTCTCGGTCGGTGGCCCACCGCCCGGCTCGGTCACCGGCACCACCGACGAGCAGTGGCGCGACGCCTTCGAGTCGGTCTTCCTCGGCACGGTCCGGCTCGCCCGCACCGTCGCCGCGGCGCTCGACGACGGCGGTTCGATCGCGCTGGTGCTGTCGACGAGCGTGAAGGCCCCGATCGCCCACCTGGCGGCCTCCAACGGTCTACGTCCCGGGCTCGGCATGGTCGCCAAGCAGCTCGCCGACGAGCTCGGCCCGCGCGGCATCCGGGTCAACGCCCTGCTGCCGGGTCGCATCGGGACCGAGCGCGTGCAGTGGCTCGACGACCGGACCGACGACCCTGCGGCCGCCCGGGCGCGCGCGGAGTCGGCGATCCCGCTGGGGCGCTACGGCGAGCCGGACGAGTTCGGCCGGGTGGCGGCGTTCGTGCTCTCGCCGGCGGCGTCGTTCCTGACGGGCGTGATGCTGCCGGTCGACGGCGGGCTCACCCGAGCGCTCTGAGCCGGCCGCCGGACAGGCGTCAGCGGGGCTTGCGCTGCCGCTGGAACTCCGACGGCACCTGCGTGCGCCGCTCGCGCTGCGGCTTCTCAGCCGGGCCGCCCGGGCCGCCCGACCCACCCGACCGGTCGCCGCGCGGACCGCGCCGGCGCTCGTCGTACGCCAGGTAGCCGAAGCCGACGACGGCGAGGACGCCGAAGAACCACCACTGCAGGCCGTAGAAGAAGTGCGGCCCCTCGCCCAGGTCGGGCAGCTCGGTGGTCTCCAGGGACGTCGCCGGGGCGGGGTCCTCGGTGGCGAGATCGACGAAGCCGACGTACGTCGGCAGGTCGAGCGCCTCGCCGATCTCGGTCGAGCTGATCGCGCGGACGGAGTTGTCCTGGACCTCGGTGCTCTCGCCGGTGCCGTCGACGCGCGCCCACCCGGTGACGGTGACGGTGCCGGACGGGGGAGCGGGGACGTCCTCGGGGTCGGCGGTGCCGCGGTTCTCGGTGCGCAGCCAGCCGCGGTCGACGACGACCGCGGTGCCGTCGGCGGTCACCAGGGGCACGACCACGTCGACGCCCGCGACGCCGTCGCGGGTGCGGTAGCGGACGATGACGGTGTCCTCGACGGCGTAGGTGCCGGTCGCGGTCACGGTGCGCCACTCGCGGTCGCCGGGCAGCGGGCCGTCGGCGCCCGGCGGGAGCAGCACGTCGCCGACCGGCGCGGGCGCGGCGTTCTCGTTGGTCTCCACGACGGTGTTGCTGGCGCGACGCTCGTCGAGGCGTCCGAACTGCCACTCGCCCAGCAGCCACGCGGCGTACGCGAGGACGACGACGACGACGGCGAAGAGCAGCCACCGGCGGCTCAGCAGGAAGCGGAACGACCCCACCCGCTCAACCTACCGGCCGGGACCCACCCCGCCGTTACCCTGGCGACATGCAGGTGCTCCCACTGGCCGACGACCACGGACGTGTAGCGACGGACCTCCGCGTCTCGCTCACCGACAAGTGCAACCTGCGGTGCACCTACTGCATGCCGGCGGAGGGCCTCGACTGGATGCCGACCGACCAGCAGCTCTCCGACGACGAGGTCGTCCGGCTGGTAGGGGTGGCCGCCCGGCACCTGGGCGTGCGGGAGGTGCGCTTCACCGGCGGTGAGCCGCTCGTACGCCGGGGGATCGTCGACATCGTGGGCCGGGTGAAGGCCGCCGACCCGACGTTGGAGCTCTCGATCACGACCAACGCGCTCGGGCTCTCGCGCACCGCGGGTGCCCTCGCGGAGGCGGGGCTCGACCGGGTCAACGTCAGCCTCGACACGGTGCGCCGCGACACGTTCGCCGAGATCACCCGTCGCGACCGGCTCGACGACGTCGTGGCCGGGCTCGCCGCCGCCCAGGAGGCCGGCCTCGGGCCGGTGAAGGTCAACGCGGTCCTCATGCGGGGCGTCAACGACGACCAGGCGCCCGAGCTGCTGCGCTGGTGCCTGGACCGTGGCTACCAGCTGCGGTTCATCGAGCAGATGCCGCTGGACGCCCAGCACGGCTGGAGCCGCGACGGCATGGTCACCGCCGACGAGATCTTCGGGTGGCTGGCCGCCGAGTTCGACCTGGCGCCGGCCGGTGAGCCGCGCGGCAGCGCGCCGGCGGAGCTGTTCGCCGTCGACGGCGGTCCGGCGACGGTCGGCGTCATCGCCTCGGTCACCCGCCCGTTCTGCGGCGACTGCGACCGGGTGCGGCTCACCGCCGACGGTCAGGTGCGCACGTGCCTGTTCGCCCGGCACGAGTCCGACCTGCGCACGGCCCTGCGGGCCGGCGCGACCGACGAGGAGATCGCCCGGCGCTGGGCTGCCGCGATGCGCACGAAGGCGCCCGGCCACGGCATCGACGACCCGTCGTTCCTCCAGCCGGCGCGCCCGATGTCGGCGATCGGCGGCTGAGGAGCCGCGAAGACGGCTCAGGAGCCGAGCACGTGCGGCTCGGTCTCCTTGAGGAAACCCCGCGCGCCGAGGAACTGCGACAGCGAGTCGCGGTGCTCGTCGCACGCCAGCCACACCTTGCGGCGGTCGGGCGTGTGCAGGCGCGGGTTGTTCCAGCGCAGCTGCCACGCGGCGGGCGTGCGGCAGCCCTTCGAGGAGCAGACGTCGGGTTCCATCGCGGCGAGGCTACGGCCTCAGTGGAGGCGCTCGCGGTCGTACCCCGCCGACCCGAGCTCGCGCCGGTACTCCGGTATCTCGCGGAGCTTGAAGCCCTCGGACATGTTGGCCGCGACGTTGGCGGCGACCACGGCGACGTACGGGAGGATGATCGCTGCGGCCACCAGCCACGGCCACAGCCAGTCGACGCCGTTGAGAGCCGCCACGACGGCGCCCACGAAGCAGATCGTGCGCAGGCTCATCGACGCCAGGTAGCGACGCTGCCGCGCCCGGATGTCGGCCTCACGCCCCTCGGAGGCGTTGGTGATGCGTACCGCCTCGTCCTTGCCCGCGCGTGCCATGGCGCCATGCTAGGTCGGGCACAGCCGGAACCCACACCCGACGGGGGAGGCTCCTGACCCGGCGGTGTGCCGGTCGCCACTACAGTCCCACCATGACCGACCGCACCTACCGCCTCACCGAGATCGTCGGCACCTCGCCCGACAGCGTCGAGCAGGCCATCCGCAACGGCATCTCCCGGGCCAGCCAGACCCTGCGCCACCTCGACTGGTTCGAGGTCACCCAGGTCCGAGGACAGATCAAGGACGGCGACGTCGAGCACTTCCAGGTGGGCCTCAAGCTCGGCTTCCGCCTGGAGGACGACGAGTAGGTCGCTCCCCGCCCAACGGCCGGCGGCGCGCACGACGTACGCCGGAGGTCGTGCGCCGCGACACTGTCGGGTTCCCACAAAGCCGCTCGGGGTTCGGTGTGCCGAACGGCAGTGGGTCCCGGCGTCGCGGTCACTAGCGTCGCCGGGTGTGACGACCTCGACCGAGCCCGCCGCACCCACGCCCCGCGTCGTCCTCGTGACGGGCGGCAACCGCGGGATCGGCCGCGCCATCGCCGAGGCCTTCCTGGCCCAGGGCGACCGCGTGGCCGTGACCACCCGCAACGGCGGCGCCCCCGACGGCGCCCTCGACGTCCGCTGCGACGTCACCGACGCGACGCAGGTCGACGCCGCCTTCGCGACCGTCGAGGCCGAGCTCGGCCCGGTGGAGGTGCTCGTCGCCAACGCCGGCATCACCGCCGACACGCTCCTGCTCCGGATGAGCGAGGACGACTGGACCCGCGTCGTCGACACCAACCTCACCGGTACCTTCCGGCTCACCAAGCGCGCCGCCAAGGGCATGCTGCGGATGCGCCGGGGGCGCGTCGTGCTCGTCTCCTCCGTCGTCGGCCTGCTCGGCTCGCCGGGACAGGCCAACTACGCCGCCTCGAAGGCCGGCCTCGTCGGGTTCGCCCGGTCGCTGGCCCGCGAGCTCGGGTCGCGCTCGATCACGGTCAACGTGGTCGCCCCCGGCTACGTCGACACCGACATGACCTCCGTGCTCACCGACGAGCAGAAGGCCGGCATCAAGCAGCAGGTCCCGCTGGGCCGGTACGCCGACCCGGCCGAGGTCGCCGGCGCCGTCACCTGGCTGGCCGGCCCGGACGCCGGCTACGTCACCGGCGCCGTCATCCCGGTCGACGGCGGCCTGGGCATGGGTCACTGACGACCCCGCGACCGCCCGGCGACCCCCGGCGACCCCGCACCCCGCAGAGCAAGGAGACACCCATGGGCATCCTCGACGGACGCACGATCCTGGTCGCCGGCGTCACGATGGACACCTCCATCGGCTTCGCGACCGCCCGCTTCGCCCAGGAGCAGGGCGCGACCGTGCTGATCTCCAACTTCGGCCGCGCGCTCGGCATCCCCCGCCGCATCGCCAAGCGGCTGCCCGTCGAGCCGGTCGTGCTGGAACTGGACGTCACCGACCCCGCGCACCTCGAGGCGCTGCCGGACGCCGTCCGCGAGCACGCCGACCACCTCGACGGCGTCGTGCACTCCATCGCCTACGGCAACCCCGAGACGCTGCTCGGCGGCAAGTTCATGGACGGCCCCTGGGAGGACGTGCAGCAGGCGCTGCACGTCTCGGCGTACTCGCTGAAGAGCCTCACGAGCGCCTGCCGGCCGCTGATGACGCCCGGCGCCTCGGTCGTCGGCCTCACCTTCGACGCCACCGTCGCGTGGCCGGCGTACGACTGGATGGGTGTGGCGAAGGCCGCGCTGGAGTCGACGTCGCGCTACCTGTCGCGCGAGCTGGGCAAGGACGGCGTACGGGTCAACCTGGTCGCCGCCGGGCCGCTCAAGACGCTCGCCGCGAAGGCGATCCCGGGGTTCGAGGACCTCGAGTCGATGTGGCAGACCCGGGCCCCCCTCGGGTGGGACAACAAGGACGCCGAGCCGACGGCCCGTGCGGTCTGCGCCCTGCTGAGCGACCTGTTCCCGGCGACGACGGGCGAGATCGTGCACGTCGACGGCGGCTTCCACGCCACCGGCGCCTGAGGCGCGGCCGAGCAGGTCCGTACGGCGCCCTGCGGTGCGTTAGCGTCGCGCGGGTGCCGACCGACCACGACCCCGCGACCGCGCTCGTCGAGCTGCGCGTGCTGGAGGGCCCGAACCTCTACTTCCCGCGCGCGGCGATCAAGCTGACCCTCGACCTCGGCGCGCTGTCCGCGGCGCCCGAGGAGGCCGCGCTGCGCCTGGCCCGGCGTACGGGACTGCGGTCGGCCCGCCCCGGCGCACCCGGGTCGGGCTTCCGGCAGCGGTTCGCCCAGCGCGCCGTCGGGCGGCTGGTGCGGGCGCTCGCACAGGAGTCGGGGACCACGCGTCTCGCCGTCCGCGTGCGGGCGACCGACGACCCGCACCGGATCGTCGTCGCCTTCCCGTGGCGCCACCGCACCCGGGCGCAGGAGATGGGCCGTGCGGTGGCCGCCGTGCTCGACTGCCTGCCGGACGCCGACCTCGACGCCGCCGTGTCGGCGGCGGCGCAGCGGGTGGCGGCGGCCGAGCCCGGGCCCGGTCCGACGACCCTGGTGCCGCGGGTGCCGGTCGTCGCGGTCACCGGCACCAACGGCAAGACCACGACGTCGCGGATGGTCGCGCACGTGGCGCGTACCCACGGTCTGCACGTCGGGTGGTCCAGCACCGACGGCGTGTACGTCGACGGGGTGCTCGTCGAGCCCGGCGACTACTCCGGGCCGAGCGGTGCCGGCCGGGTGCTGGCGCATCCCGAGGTCCAGCTCGCGGTCACCGAGACCGCCCGGGGCGGCATCCTGCTCAAGGGCATCGGCCTGACCCGCAACGACGTCTCGGTCGTCACCAACGTCTCCGCCGACCACCTGGGCCTGCACGGCATCGACACCGTCGACCAGCTCGCCGAGGTCAAGGCCGTCGTCCCCCGGATCACCCGCCCGTCGGGCTGGTCGGTGCTCAACGCCGACGATCCCCGGGTCGCCGCGATGCGGTCGGTCGTCAAGGCGCAGCACTGGGTGTTCAGCCGCGACCCGGACTCGCCCGTCGTCCGGGAGGTCCTCAACGTGGGCGGCCGGGCGACCGCCGTCATCGACGGCTGGATCGCGGTGCTGCGTCCGCACGCCGACGCCGAGCCGGTGCTGCCGCTCGTCGACGTGCCCATGACGCTGGCGGGGCTGTCCCGCTTCAACGTCGAGAACGCCCTCGCCGCCGTCTCCGCCTGCCTCGCCCTGGAGTTCCCGACGGCCACCGTCGCCGAGGGGCTCCGGTCGTTCCTGCCCGACGCCGAGCACAACCCGGGCCGGATGAACACCTTCACGCTGCCCGTCGACGGCGGCGACGTCACCGTCGTGATGGACCTGGCCCACAACGAGGTCGGGCTCGAGGCGATGCTGGAGATCCTGGACGGCGTGCGCCCCGCCGGCAGCCGGGTGCTGCTCGGCCTCGGCGCGGTGGGTGACCGCACCCCGGAGCTCATCACCGCGCTCGGCGAGATCGGTGCGCGCGGCGCCGACGCGGTGGCCATCGGCCACAAGCAGCGGTACCTCCGCGGTCGCACCGTCGAGGAGCTCGAGGGCTGGATGCGGGCCGGCGCAGCCGAGGTCGGGGTGACCGACGTACCGGCGTACCCGACCGAGGTGGCGTGCCTGGAGGCGCTCGTCGCGGACGCCACGCCCGGCGACGTCGTCGGCCTGATGTGCCACGCGGAGCGGCAGGAGTGCTACGACTGGATCGCCGGTCACGGCGGCACCCCGGACACCGCCGAGAGCCTGCGGGCGAAGGTCGTGGCCGCCCAGGCGGACTAGCCGCCCTGCCGCGTACGCCGGGGGCCGTGGTCGGTCGCCGCCCGCCCCTTGGCACCATGTCGCCGGTGTTGACCGGACGTGACTCCAGCCCAGCCGCCGACGACGCGCTCCACGGACCAGTGCGCCCACGGGTCGCCGCCGGTCGCTCCTGGGCGCGGGCCTGCCTGGTCGGGCTCGGGGTGCTGGTGGTCCTCGGAGCCCTCGGCACGGTCCTGCACCCGGAGTCCCCGGCGGGCTACGAGGCCGGCGTCCCGCTGGTCGCCGTGCTCCTGGGGGTCGTCGCCTCCGCGCTGGTCGGCCCGGCGCTCGGGCGCGCGGAGTGGTGGTGGCACGTCGCCGTCGTCGCCGGCATCGGCGGGCTGCTGTTCGTCGGCATCGAGGTCACGCGGCTCGCGCAGGCCGTCGAGGACTCGGTGGTCGAGGACACCGCGGGTGCGCCGGCCGAGGCCGTCGTCCCCGACCACCGGCTCGACACCCCCGAGACGATCGACGGCTGGTCGCTGGACCACTCGGCGGACGCGGAGACGCAAGGCGCAGCCGAGTCCGCTCAGGAGGGCCTGGGCGACCTGGCGACCGTCGTGACGGCGAGGTACGTCGGCCCGGACGTCCCCACGGTGGCCGTCTACGGCGCCACCTTCACCGACCAGGAGGCACGCGGCACCGCCGGCTTCACCACCGACACCGCGCAGGGCCTGCTGGACTTCCTCGCAGGCGCGGGGGTCACCGGCGCGGTGCCCGTCGACCCCGGACCGCTCGGCGGGTCGCTGTCGTGCGCCGGGCCGGGCGCGGAGGGCGTGCCGCAGGACGTGCACGTGTGCGGGTGGTACGACCGCGCCACCTTCGCGACCGTGTCGGTCGTCGGCGTCGAGGACGTCGGTGAGGCCGGCGAGGCGGTGCGGGCGATCCGGGCCGGCATGACCCGCTGAGGTCGCTCCCTCTCCGGGTATGTCGTCGGTCTGACAAGGTGCGTGGTCGACTGGGGGTAACGGGCGTCGTCCGTCGGCCCGGAAGCCGCTGACCTGGACCGATGCGGCGGTCCCCTGCTCAACGAGGTCGTTACCCCCGTGCGGCTACGAGACCGGTACGACGCGGGGGGCCATCCGGCCCTGCGCCCGCAGCGCCGGGGTGCCGTCCGGCAGCGGCGCGAAGCGCACCACCGACCACGACGACGTCCCGGCAGGGCGGCGCACGAAGCCGGTGCCGTCGGCGTCGCCGGCCAGCGGCACCAGCGGCATCCGCTCGGGCGGCTCGTCGCCGGAGAGCTCGCTGGTCGAGGTGGCGGTGAGCCAGAGCGCTCCGCCCTCGAGCGTGACGTCGTAGCGCGCGGCGCGACGGGCGTAGGTGCCGACGAAGCGTTCCGGGTCGACCAGGGTCGCCCGCGGATCGGGCTGGGGTGGTCCGGGCACGGCGACGCCGGTCAGCTCCTCCACGACCCGGGGGACGACGTGCTGGTGCACGTCGGTCGCGTGCAGGGCGTTGGTGAGCACGCAGACGGCCAGGTCGAGCGACGGGACGACCCGCAGCGTCGCGGTCTGGCCCATCGTCTCGCCGTCGTGGCCGATCACGACGTGCTCGCGGTCGGCGCCCCAGCGGCCGACCCGCCAGGCCCAGCCGACCTCGCCGGCGTCGGCCGCGGCGTCCGGCACGCCTACGAGCGGCTCGGTGGTGCGGGCGAGTGCCGGTCCGACCTCGCCCAGCCACTGGGCGGCGAAGGTCAGCAGCGACCCCGCGGAGGTCGTGACGGTGCCGGCCGCGCCGAGCGCGTCGGGGAGCTGCCAGCGGGTGACCGGCGCGCCGTCCTCGTGGCCGACCGCCGGGTCGTGCAGCAGGGCGTCCTCGGCGCGCACGCAGACGTCGGTCAGCCCGAGCGGGGCGGCCACCCGGCGCTGGAGCGTCGCGGGCCACGGTCGCCCGTCGAGGACCTCGAGGATCCGGCCGAGCAGGACGAACCCGGTGTTGCAGTAGGAGTACGCCGCCCCGGGCTCGTGCACGACCGCGACGTCGGCGAGCCGGTCGACGAAGCGCTCGACGGCGTCGTCGCCCCGGCCGGTGTCGGTGAACACGTCGCCGTCGAGCCCGCTGGTGTGGCTCAGCAGCATCCGCACCGTCACCCGGTCGGCGACGTCGGGCGACCCGAGGCGTACGCCGGGCAGCAGCTCGGCCACCGTGGAGTCGAGCGTCAGCCGGCCGACGTCGGCGAGCTGGGCCACCTGGAGCCCGACCCAGGTCTTGGTGATCGACCCGACCTGGAACACGCTCCCGGCGGAGACCGGGTGTCCGGTGGCGGTGTGCAGCACGCCGTACGGGACGACCGTGGTGCGGCCGGCGTGCCGCACACCGAGGACGGCGCCAGGCGTGTCGGTGGCGGTGCAGGCCTCGGCGAGCCAGGTGGACCAGCGGCGGGGGATCACCCGGCCATCCTCACCCCGGCCGGGGACGCCGGACGGAGCGGGGGTGGGCCGGTCCGCCCGGCGCTCCCGGGGCGGAGAGAGCCCCGGGTCCTCGGGGGTGGTGCGCGTCAGCCGCGGGCGTCCGCGGGGGTCGAGCCGGGAGCGGCGCCGGCGTACCCGGGCACCGGACGGCCGGCGACCATGATCGCGATGCCCTCCGACAGCATCTGGATGCCGAGCAGCACGCCGAGCAGCGAGAGCGAGGCGCTGAACAGGTTGAACAGGATCATCAGGCCGAGGAGCGTCGACACGCCACCGCCGATGAGCAGCGCGACCCGGGCCTCGGGGATCTGGGCGGCCGCGGCGAGCCGGGCGATGCCCGTGGTCAGGAACATCGCGCCGGCGACGAGGGTGAGTGACACCGCGGCGACGCCGGGGTTGCGGACCATCACCAGGCCGAGCACCGCGACCAGGCCGCTGCCGATGAGGCCGGTCCAGAAGCCCGCCTTCCCGATCCGGGTCGCGGCGATCACCAGACCGACGATGCCCAGGATCAGCGCGGTCCACCCGGCGAACAGCACCGAGAAGACCGTCGCCAGCACCGCGTTGCCGAGCACGATGAACGCGCCGACGACCATCAGGCCCCCGAGCACGAGGTCCCAGACGCGCGAGCCCTTCGCGGTGCCCGTTGCTGCCATGACCGACTCCTGACGTCGCGCCCGGCCGCGGTGGCCGGGTCGCGCCGAGCGTCGTACGACGGACGCGTCCCCCGCCTCGCACGCAGCGGGTGAGGCGCCGTCCGGCCCGGCCAGGGTCGCTGCTCGGGACGGTGCTCGGGTCAGCCGGCCGGCGTGAAGTCGGGGTCGGCGCCGGCGCTGCCCGGGTCGGAGTAGCCGGAGCCCGCCTGCGCCTGGCTCGACCAGGTCTCCAGCTCGCTCATCACCGCAGCGTGCTTGTCGACGCAGATGACGACCAGGTCGCCCCGGTTGGCGCGCGACATCGCGTGCCGGACGGCGTCGATCTCGTCGAGGACGACCTCCACCTGGCGGCAGCGCGCGTCGGCGTCCATGCCGCGGCGTACGCCCTCGGCGACGAGCTCGGCCACGTCGCCGCGCTCGCGACCGCGCAGCGCGCCGTCCTCGCGGACGACGACGACGTCGAAGTGCTGCGCGGCGACCTCGCCGAGCTCGCGCATGTCCTCGTCGCGCCGGTCGCCGGCGGTGGCGACCACGCCGATGCGGGACGGCCGGGCGAGGTCGTGCGAGCCCTCGAGCGACTCCCCGACACGGTCGACGAAGTCGCCGAGCATCCGCATGCCGGGGGCGTTGTGGCAGTAGTCGACGATGACGTTGACCCCGTTGACCTCGACCTCGTTGAGCCGGCCGGGGGAGAGGTAGTAGCTCGTCGAGAACGTGCGCAGGCCCTGACGGATGTCGTGCAGCGGGGCGCCGGCGGCGAACGCGGCCGCGGCGGCGGCCAGGGTGTTCTGGACGTTCATCCGGGCCCGGCCTCCGAAGGTGGCGGGCAGCAGGTGCGTCCAGGCGAGCTGCATGGTGCGCGGGCCGTGCTTCACCACGATCATCTCGCCGCGCTCGGACTGCTCGAGCACGAGCGCCTTGCCGCCACGGCGGCAGTGCGCGTCGATCATCTCGCGGACCTCCGAGCCCGGCTCCTCCATCGAGATCCAGACCACCTGTCCCGAGCACCGGCGGCGCATCTCGCGCACCAGCGGATCGTCGGCGTTGAGGACGGCGTGCCCGTCGCGCGGCACGGCCTCCACGAGCACGGCCTTCACGTCGGCGAGCTGCTCGACGGTGTCGATGCCGCGCAGACCGAGGTGGTCGGGCTGCACGTTGAGCACGACCGCGACGTCGTTGCGCTCGTAGCCGAGACCCTCGCGAAGGATGCCGCCCCGGGCCACCTCGAAGACGGCGAAGTCGACGCGGGGGTTCTGCAGCACCATCCGGGCCGAGCGTGGGCCCGAGGCGTCGTTGCGGATCAGCAGGCGCTCGTCGATGACGATGCCGTCGGTCGAGGTCATGCCGACCTTGCGGCCCATGCCCTTGAAGACGTGGCTGATCATCCGCGACGTCGTGGTCTTCCCGTTGGTGCCGGTCACGGCGACGATCGGGATGCGCGACGGGGTGCCGGGCGGGAAGAGCATGTCGACGACGGGCTTGGCGATGAACTGGGGCTCGCCGATCGTCGGGTGGGTGTGCATCCGGAAGCCCGGGGCCGCGTTGACCTCGCAGATCGCGCCGCCGGTCTCGCGGACCGGCTCGGTGATGTCGGGGCAGATGAAGTCGATGCCGGCGATGTCGAGGCCGATCATCTGCGCGGCCTCCTCGGCGATCTCGACGTTCTCCGGGTGCGCCTCGAGCGTGCGGTCGATCGAGATGCCGCCGGTCGACATGTTGCCGGTCAGGGCGAGCTTGACCATCTGCCCCTCGGGCGGCACGTCGGTCATCGCGAAACCCTGCTCGCGGACCAGCTCGACGGCGGCGTCGTCGACCTTGATGCGGGTCAGCACCTTCTCGTGGCCCACGCCGCGGCGCGGGTCGGCGTTGGCGGTGTCGACCAGCTGCTCGACGGTGGAGATGCCGTCGCCGGTCACCGAGGCCGGCACGCGCTCGGCGATCGCGGCCACCCGGCCGTCGATGATGAGGCAGCGATAGTCCTTGCCGGTCACGAACGACTCGACGACGACGTAGCCGCGGCGCGACTGCTCCTCGGCGACGGTGAACGACTCGCGCACCTCGCCGGCGTCCTGGAGGTCCAGGCAGACGCCGCGGCCGTGGTTGCCGTCGAGCGGCTTCACGACGACCGGGTACCCGATCCGCTCGGCCGCCCGCACGGCCGCGTCGGCGGTACGGACGGTCTCCTGCTTGGGCACCGGGAGCCCGGCAGCCGACAGCAGCCGGGTGGTGAGGTCCTTGTCGGAGGCGATGTCGACGGCGATCGCGGACGTCTCGGAGGTCATCGTGGCGCGGATGCGCTTGGCGTGGACGCCTTGGCCAAGCTGCACGAGGGAGTACTGGTTGAGGCGGATCCAGGGGATGTCGCGCGACACGGCCTCGTCGAGGATCGCCTGCGTCGACGGCCCGAACGCCGTGCGCTGGGCGCGGCGGATGAACGTCTCCAGCTCGGCGTCCCAGTCGAACTCCGGGTCGGCCTGCACCAGGTGGTTGACCAGCCGTACGGCGAGCCGCGCGGCGGCGAGCCCGACCTGCTCGTCGACGTAGCCGAAGACGACGTTGTACATGCCCGGACTGCCCTTGACCCCACGGGTCTTGCCGCGGCGCACGTCGTGCCCGACCACCTGCTGGAGGGCCAGCGCGACGTGCTCGGCGACGTGGCCCAGCCAGGTGCCCTCGTGAAGCCGCTCGACGAAGCCGCCGCGCTTGCCGCGCGAGCAGGAGTGCTCCCGCAGGCCGGGCAGCATGTCGACGAGGTGGTCGGTGAACCCGGGGACCGTGTTGGTGGGGAACTGCTCCAGCACGCCGAGGTCGACCACGAGGTGGATCGCACGGTCGTAGGACCACACGTTGGGACCGCGGTAGACGCGGGTCTCGACGATGGTCAGGTCGGGTGCGGGGCGCTCGGTCACGCTGTGGTCCCTCCGTCGGGTCAGGTCGGGTCGGGTCGGCTCGTGCTGGTGGTCGGTGGTGCTCGTCAGGCGGTGCTGTCGCTCTCGGCCGGCCCGGGCGGACGCGGCGTACGACGGCGACGGCGGTCGAGTCGACGGCGCAGGACGCTGGGGGAGACGTCGCCCGCGGCGATGTCGCGGGCCATCCGGCGCAGGTCGCGGCCGGCCTCGGTGAGCTCGGCCTCGTCCTCGGGGTCGACCGCCGGGGTCCAGGGAAGCAGGGTCCGGGTGGTCAGGTCGAACCGGGCCCCGTGCGGGAGCACGTGCAGCTGCACCCCGCTGGCCAACAGCGGCGCCGCACGCTTGGCCTCGTAGGCGTTGGTCACCATCCGGGCGGGGTCCATCAACGTCACCGCGCCGCGGCCGACGACGCGCAGCACGTCGTGCTCGGCGAGCGCCGGGTCGGTGCCGTCGCCGCCACGCTCGACGACGGCTGCGGTGTCCTCGTCGACGCCCATGCCGATGAGCTGGGGCGACTCCGCGACGATCATCAGCAGCCGGCCGTAGCGGTTGCGCTGCTCGAAGTGCTGGTCGACGCAGCACTGCTCCAGCAGGCCGAACCCGGCCGCGACCTGCGTCATCCGCTGCTTCGGGGTGGCGCCCGGACCGCCGAAGGCGACCATGTGGCTCGACTGGATGCTGGCGCCGGCGGAGGTGCCGGCGATCACGGCGCCGCGGGCTCGGGCGCGCTTGATCGCGGCCTCCACGGGGGTACCGCTGACCAGGGCCGACAGCTTGAGCTGGTTGCCGCCGGTCATGAACACGCCGGTCACGTCGTCGAGGGAGGCCGCGAGGTCCGGGTCGCGCGCCTCGTCCCGGGAGGCCGGGTCGACGGTCACCACGTCGGCGGCGCCCTCGGTGCGGAACAGGGCGTCGTACACCTCGGAGACGGCGGGGCCGAGGGAGGAGGCGGTCGGGACGACGGCGATCCGGGCCGCGGGGCCGCCCGCGAGCCGCACGGTCTCGCGGAGGATGCGGCGCGAGCGCAGCTTGTCCTCGGCGCCGCCGACGATGACGAGGGGTCCGAGCATGGCGACACCCTAGGGCCAGGCTGTGCGTGCCGACGCGACCAGCAGGGTGGGTCCGGGCGTCTTGTCTACGCTGTCCCCATGACGTCGGGGGAGGCCGCGCAGCGGCGGGTGCTGGGGGTGATGCGCCACGCCCAGGCCGCGGCTGCGGCGAGCACGGACTCCGAGCGTCCCCTGACCGACACCGGCGTGGCTCGCGCGGGCGAGGCGGGTGCCTGGCTGGCCGGCCTCGGGGTCGTGCCAGACGTCGCGCTGGTCTCCGCCGCGGTGCGCACCCAGCAGACCTGGCAGCACGTCGCCGGAGCGGCCGGCTGGGACGTCGAGCCCACCGTCGACCGCGGCCTGTACGCCGCCGACACCGACAGCGCTCTCGACCTCGTGCGGGTCGTGCCCGACGACACCGGCACGGTGCTGCTGCTCGGTCACAACCCGACCGTGGGCGTCCTGGGGCAGCTCCTCGACGACGGCTCCGGCGACGGCGACGCCGAGACCCTCCTGGCGAGCGGGATGCCGCCCGGGACGGCCGCGGTGTTCGACGTACCCGTGCCGTGGGTGGAGGTCGCCGAGGCGACGCTGCCGCTGCGGGCGGCGTTCGTGCGGCACGGGGGCTGACTCCGCACCTCGCCCTCGCGGGCCCGTTCGCTCAGACGGGCGGTGCGGGTGTGACGATGCCGGCCGCGGCGTCGGCGGCCTCGATCTCCTCGCGCGTGATGCCGAGGAGGTAGCAGATGGTGTCGAGGTAGGGGACGTTCACCGCGGTGTCGGCGGCCTGCTGCACCACGGGGCGGGCGTTGTAGGCGATGCCCAGCCCGGCGGCCGCGAGCATGTCGAGGTCGTTGGCGCCGTCGCCGATCGCGACCGTGGCGTCCTCGGACACCCCGACCGCCTCGGCGAACTCCCGCAGCGCCGTCGCCTTCGCCGCCCGGTCGACCACCGGGCCGACGACCTTGCCGGTGAGCCGGCCGTCGACGATCTCGAGCTCGTTGGCGCGGGCGTAGTGGATGCCGAGGTCGTCGGCGAGCCGATCGACCACCTGCGAGAACCCGCCGGAGACGACGGCGAACCGGTAGCCGAGACGGCGCAGCGTGCGCACCATCGTGCGGGCGCCGGGGTTGACCACGATCTGGTCGTAGACCTCGTCGAGCGCCGACTCCGGGACGCCCTCGAGCAGCCTCACCCGGGCCCGCAGCGACTCCTCGAAGTCGAGCTCGCCGCGCATCGCGCGCTCGGTGACCTCCGCGACCTCGTCCTCGTGCCCGGCGTGCGCGGCGAGCATCTCGATGACCTCGCCCTGGATGAGGGTGGAGTCGACGTCCATCACGATCAGGCGCATGCCGTGCCGCTGGATCGTGGTCGGCTGGACGGCGACGTCGACGCCCTGCTCGGCCGCCTCGGCAGCGAGCACCGTGCGCAGCCGCTGCGGGTCGGCGCCCGAGACGTGCAGGTCGAGCGCCGTCACGGGGTAGCGCGCCATCCGCTCGATGCGGTCGATGTTGGCGCCGGTGTCGGCGATCCGGCCGGCGATCGCGGCCATCGCCTTCGCCCGCAGGGGCGCGCCGATGAGGGTGACGTGCGCGCGGCCGGCCCGCCGGGACACGTTGTCGCCGGCGCCGCGCTCGACCTCGACCTGCATGCCGAGCTCGGCCGCCTCGCCCTGGAGCGCGCCGACGAGGCGCTGCGGGTCGCGGGGCGCGGTGACGAGCACGCCGAGGATCAGTCGGCCGCGCAGGATGATCTGCTCCACGTCGACCACCTCGACCGCGTGCCGGGCCAGGGTGGCGAACACCGACGAGGTCACCCCGGGACGGTCCTTCCCCGTGAGGGTGATCAGCAGCGTGGCCGGGTGCGCGTCGTTCATCGCCGAGCAGGTTAGTGGCTGCGGGCGCTCGCCCCGTCCTCGCCGACCTCCGCCGGACACCCCACTGGATCGACCCGGCGCAAGCTTGCGCCGGGTCGATCCGAGGGACGGGTCAGGCGGGGGGCCAGACCTCGGGGGAGCAGGCGGCGACGAGCGCACGGCGGCCGGCGCGCTCCAGCGGCACCAGCGCGTCGCGGCGGGCCCGGGCCTCCGAGGCGCTCACCGCGGCGCCGTCGTCCTCCAGCGCGAGGTCGACCACTTCGAGCGCCTGCACGGCCCGGGCGGCCAGGTCGACGCAGCGGGCCGGCACGCCGGGAGGGGCGTACGGCGTCGCGCGGTGCCGCAGGTCCATCAGCCGGTCGGCGACCTCGGGCCGCCACTTCGCCACGTCGAGCGCGGCCAGGCCCTCGGCCGCCTCGAGCAGGCCGCCACGCAGCGCCCGGTCGGCCTCGCCGACGTCGGGCAGCTGGCGCCGGGCGGCCGGGAGGACTGCCCACTCCACCGTGGGCCCGACGTACGACGGCACGAGCGCGAGCCCGGCGCCGACGGCGACCACCGCTTCCCCGGCGTCGAGCGCGGCGCGGTTGAGCTCGCGGGGACCGCCGAGGCCGAGCAGGTCGCCCTCCACCGGCAGCGCCAGACCGAGCCCCGAGGCGGCGTCCGCACCGGCGGACCGCAGCCCGAGCAGCGCGCCGAGCACGCCGGAGCCGACCGGCTCGGGGAGCCCGGGACCCAGCACGTGCGCCACGTCGTCGCCGAGCACCGCGTGGACCGCGTCGTCCGGGCCGACCGTGCCGCGCAGCCACGCGGTGCCCCACCAGGCGAGGCGGGCCGAGACCGGGAGCGGGCAGGACGGGGCGGGCACGACCCGGGACGCTAGCGGGCCGTGGGGCGCTCGCGGCGCACACCCCGGGGGTCTCCTAGGCTGGCTGCATGGTCGCGGTCCTGGAGTTCGCCGACGTCACCGTCCGACGTGGGGGGTCGACGCTGCTCGACCGTGTCACCTGGGTGGTCAAGCCGGAGGAGCGGTGGGTGCTGCTCGGCCCCAACGGTGCCGGCAAGACCACGCTGCTACAGGTCGCGGCCGCCGCGATGCACCCGACCGACGGCGCCGCCGGGGTGCTCGGCGAGCTGCTCGGCGCGGTCGACGTCTTCGAGCTCCGCCCACGCATCGGCCTCACCAGCGCGGCGACCGCCGAGCGGCTGCCCCGCAACGAGCTGGTCCGGGACGTCGTGATCTCCGCGGCGTACGGCGTGCTCGGCCGCTGGAAGGAGGAGTACGACGACCTCGACCACGAGCGCGCCGAGACCCTCCTGCGCGAGACGGGCGTCAAGCACCTCGCCGACCGCACGTTCGGCACCCTGTCGGAGGGCGAGCGCAAGCGGGTCCAGGTCGCCCGGGCGCTGATGACCGACCCGGAGCTGCTGCTGCTCGACGAGCCGGCCGCGGGCCTCGACCTCGGTGGTCGCGAGGACCTCGTCGCGATCCTCTCCATGCTCGCCTACTCCCCGGACTCGCCCGCGACCGTCCTGGTGTCCCACCACGTCGAGGAGATCCCGCCCGGCTTCACCCACGCGATGCTGCTCAAGCAGGGCGGCGTGGTGGCCCAGGGGCCGATCGAGGACGTGCTCACCGAGCGCTCGCTGTCGGCGACGTTCGGGATGCCGCTGCTGCTCAGCCGCTCCGACGACGGCCGGTACGCCGCCCGCCGCGAGACCCGCCACCGCTGACCCGACGCCCGACCCGCCCCCCCGACCGGGACCGCGGCGTGGTCCACGCCACTAGGGTGGCGGTATGGACTGGCTCGGCGACAACCTCTGGAGCCTGTGGCTGGGCGCGGCGATCGTGCTCGGCGCCGCCGAGATGTTCAGTTTCGACCTGGTCCTCATCATGCTCGCCGTCGGCGCGGTCGCCGGCATGGTCTCCGCGCTGCTCGGCGCCCCGCTCGTGCTCCAGGCGCTGCTGGCCGCCGGTGCGTCGGTCGCGATGCTGGCGCTGGTGCGTCCGGGCATCGTCAAGAAGCTCCACGGCGGCCCCGAGCTGCGCCTGGGCACCGACCGGCTCGTCGGGCTCCGCGGCGTCGTGCTGACCCAGGTCACCGGCCTGGCGCCGGGCCGCATCAAGCTCGACGGCGAGGAGTGGACGGCCGCGCCGTACGACGAGCACACCGTGATCGCGCCCGGCCAGACCGTCGAGGTGCTCCAGATCCGCGGCGCGACCGCCTACGTCCACCCCGTCCCGGAGCTCGACCCGTGAGCCCGGTGCCGGCCCCGAGCCCCGCAGTTTCGTGGCGTCGTACCCCGGGTACGACGCCTGCGCCCCACCACCCCCGGACCGGAGGGACCCCCGCATGATCGCCCTGATCCTGCTCGCCCTGCTGCTGCTGTTCGTCATCGTGCTGCTGGCCAAGACCGTGCGGATCATCCCGCAGGCCCGCGCCGGCATCGTGGAGCGCTTCGGCAAGTACAAGCAGACCCTGCCGGCGGGCCTCAACATCGTCGTGCCCTTCATCGACCAGGTGCGCTACGTCATCGACCTGCGTGAGCAGGTCGTGTCGTTCCCGCCGCAGCCGGTGATCACCGAGGACAACCTCGTGGTGTCGATCGACACCGTCATCTACTTCCAGGTCACCGACCCGATCGCGGCGACGTACGAGATCGCCAACTACATCCAGGCCGTCGAGCAGCTGACCATGACCACGCTGCGCAACATCGTCGGCGGCATGGACCTCGAGGACACCCTGACCAGCCGTGAGTCGATCAACGGCGGCCTGCGCGGGGTGCTCGACGAGGCCACCGGCAAGTGGGGCATCCGCGTCAACCGTGTCGAGATCAAGGGCATCGACCCGCCGCCGTCGATCAAGGACTCGATGGAGAAGCAGATGCGCGCCGACCGCGACAAGCGCGCCGCGATCCTCACCGCGGAGGGCGACCGCCAGTCGGCGATCCTCACCGCCGAGGGTCAGAAGCAGTCCGCCATCCTGTCGGCCGAGGGTGAGCGCGAGTCGCAGATCCTGCGCGCCCAGGCCGACCGCGAGGCCGCGATCCTGCGGGCGCAGGGTGAGGGTCAGGCGATCCAGACGGTCTTCCAGGCCATCCACGACGGCAACCCCGACCAGTCGCTGCTGTCCTACCAGTACCTGCAGATGATGCCGAAGATCGCCGAGGGCTCCGCCAACAAGGTGTGGATCGTCCCGAGCGAGATCGGCAAGGCGCTCGACGGCCTCGGCTCGACGATGAACGACCTCCGCGGCATCCCGCAGCAGACCGACGGTCCGCGCAAGCGGGTCGACATGGGCCCCAGCGAGCCGGACGTGCCGGTCGGCACCACCGAGGGCTCCAGCAGCGCCGCGGTGCAGGCGGCGATCCAGGAGGCGGCCGACGCCGCCAACCCGGGTGCTGCGCGCAAGCACGGCCACGAGGGCGAGTCCGGTGAGTCGGGGGAGCCCGGTGAGCCGGGCGCCCCGACGCCGCCCCCGCCGCCGGCCGGATGAGCCAACCGCCCTACGGCCCGCCGGGAGCACCCGAGCCGGGTGAGCCCGGCTGGTCGCAGTACCAGCCGCCCGAGCACGACCCCGCGGCGTGGGGCGCGCAGTCGCCGTCGCCGTACGGGAGCGCGCCGTACGCCCCGGGGCCGTACGCCGCAGCCCCACGCGGCACGAACGGCACGGCCGTCGGCTCGCTGGTGACGGCGATCGTCGCGCTGCCGCTCAACATGTTCTGTTTCCTCGGCATCGTCGCGTCGATCGTCGCGGTCGTGCTCGGCCACGTCGCGCGCGGGCAGCTGCGGCGCACCGGCGAGGACGGCGCCGGCCTGGCGATGGCCGGCCTGGTGATCGGGTACGTCGGCATCGCGCTGCCGGTGCTGTTCCTCGCGATCTTCGTGGTCGCGGCGTCCCAGCCGGTCTGACGCGGACGCCTCGGGCCAGCCTGGAGGCAGCTCAGGCGGCGGCCTTCTTCTGCTTCTTCTTCCGCCGACCGACCTTCACGCCCAGCAGACCGAGCAGGCCCGACAGGACCGCGCCGCCGGCGACGCCGGCTGCCGGGAGCCCGACCTCGCGGGGGAGCGTGTCGGCCTCCATCGCGCGGTAGGCGGTGGCGGCGTCCGCGGCGTCGACGGCCATGCCGAGCAGGACCAGCGTGGTGCGGGCGCGGCCGCGGGCGGTGAGCGTCGCGAGCCCGAGCGCAATCTCGCGGTTGCCGAACCACTGGGTGATCAGCGGGCGGTCGCCGTCGGCGCCGAGGCGCTGCTGGACGAGCTCGGGCTTGGCGACCGCGGCGACGCCGATGACGATGCGGCCGAGGGAGAGGGAGGTGACGGGGTTCACAGGTGCTGACCCTAGGGCATGGCTGCGAACGACGACGGGCCGTGCCCGACGGTCTCGTCGAGCACGGCCCGCGCGGTCGTGCGGGGGAGCGGAGGGCGCGTCAGCCGACCTTCATCACCCGGGTGCCACCGGCGAAGCCGTCGTGGAAGCCCTGGCGATTGACGGTGTCGTTGTTGATGGTCACCGCGATGTAGATGACGGCGGCGAGCTGGGCGATGCTCCCGAGCAGGCTGCCGACGAACGGGATGATCCCGAGCAGCGACAGCGCGTAGAAGAAGTTGCGCTTGAGCGACTGCTCCATCGTCGGCGTACTGGTGCCGTCGGGGCCGAAGACCTTGAGCTTCATGACCATCTTGCCGACGGTCTGGCCCTGGCTGGTCTCCAGGAAGCCGTAGTAGCCCAGGGTCGTGGCCGTGAACAGGATCGAGAGCACGAGACCGAAGACGATGGCCTCGCCTGTGCTCCGGAAGCCGCTGACGACGATCGCGGCGACGATCAGGCTGAGGATGAAGTAGACGATGCCCAGGAGCACGCCGTCGATGAGTCGGGCGAGGAACCGGTCGAGCAGCTCGGCCGGGCGCGGGAGGCCCTGCTGCTGCGGCGGGGAGGGCTGGCCGTACGGCCCCGGCGGCGGGGGCTGCTGGCCGCCCGGCGGGGGCGGGGGCGGGGGGGGCTGTTGGCTCATGGCGACCACCGAAGCGCATCCGAGGGGACTTTGGGAAGGGGACCCGCCGCCGCGCGGGCGCACATCACGACCTCCCGTCACCCCGCCCGGGGATGGTGGTCCGGGGGCGGACGACCCCGTGAACGACGGTGGCAGGCTGGTGCCATGGACCTGTACGACGCGATGCGCACCACCCCGGCGACCCGGGAGTTCACCGGCGAGCCGCTGCCCGACGGGGTGCTGCACCGGCTGCTCGACGCCGCCCGGTTCGCCCCGAGCGGCGGCAACCGGCAGGGCGTCCGGGTGGTCGTCGTACGCGACCAGGACACGCGCGAGCGAATCGCGGCGCTCAACGAGCCGGCCGTACGGCGCTACCGCGCGCAGATCGACGCGGGGGAGTCGCCCTGGAACAGCCTGCACGCTCCCGGCCCGTCACCGGAGACGATCGCGGCGACGCCGGTGCCCGAGGCGTTCACGAAGCCCGTCCTCACCGCGGGTGCCGTCCTGGTCTTCTGGGTCGACCTCGGAGTCGTGGCGTCGATGGACCAGCACCTCGACCGGGTCGGGGTGGTCAGCGGGGCGTCGGTCTACCCGCTGGTGTGGAACGTGCTGCTCGCCGCCCGCGCCGAGGGGTACGGCGGCACCATCACGACCATGGCGGTCCCCGAGGAGCAGTCCGTGCGCGACCTGCTCGGCGTGCCGGAGCAGTACGCGCTGGCGGCCGTGGTGCCGATCGGCAGACCGGTGCATGAGGTGACCCGCCTCAAGCGGCGCCCCGTCGAGGACTTCGTGACGCTGGAGCGGTTCGACGGGGAGCCGTTCACCGGCTGACCCGTTGGGGGCGGACGGACTACTCCAGCACCATCGACGTACGCCGCTCGACGTACGCGCCCAGCCAGCGGCCGAGCTCGGTGTAGACGACCTTGCGCACCGGTGGCCGCGACAGCACCACGTCGTGCTTGGCGCCGTCGACCGCGACGTAGGTGACGTGCGGCCCGATCGCGGTCGCCCACTGCCGGATCTGGGGTACGTCGAGCACGATGTCGTGGGTGTGCACGTCCTCGCCCATCTCGTGCGGACGACGCGTCGCGGCGCTGGAGAGCACCAGCACCGGGGCGAGCACCGACAGTCCGGCGTGCAGGCGCGCCTGCCCCTGCCGGATGGCGCGCAGCCAGCCGAACCGCACCGGGAAGGACGTGACGGGCTTCCAGGTGAGGTCGAAGTCCCACTCGCCGTCGTGCTCGCGGTGCAGGCTGCGGGCGTAGAAGCCGTTGACGTCGCGGCCGAGCTCGCGCATCGGCGAGCGGCGCCCGATCACCTCGAGCGCACGGTTGGCCGCGGCCGACTGCATCCACGGGGCGCCCTGGAGGTCGAACCACGGCGAGTTCAGCGCGACGCCGGCCAGCGCCTCGGGCTGCCGCGAGTCGGCCCACAGCGACATCGACAGTCCGCCGGTGGAGTGCGCGGACAGCACGACGTGGTCGTGGCCGTCGCGCTCCGTGATCCGCGACCACGCGAGGTCGGTCTCGGCGAAGTAGTCGGTGAGATCGGCGACGTACGTCGGCGTCTGGTGCGGGCGGATCGACCGGCCGTACTTGCGCAGGTCGAGGGCGTAGAAGTCGTAGCCGCGCTCGGTCCACCACTGGGCGTACTCGACCTGGAAGAAGTAGTCGGCGAACCCGTGCACGTGCAGCACGGCACGGCCGGTCGGGTGCGTGGTGGGGTGGTGGACCAGGGTCGCGACGACCGGGCCCTCCTCGTCCGGCGGCAGCCCCAGGGTCTCGGCGGTCCAGGGCGCACCGAGGACGTCGGTCACGACGTCGCCGGCGTCGGCGTACGGCGGTGCTGCGACGGGCGTCGAGGCCGGCGCGGGCGGGGTGTCAGGCGGGGTGTCAGGCAGGTCGGACGGGGCCACGGCGGCGAGTCTTCCACTCCTCGCGGATCTCCAGCGCGCGGGCCGGACGGTTGGTGGTGACGATCCAGGCGCGCCCGGGGCGCATCCAGTAGGTGAGCTCCCGCTCGGTGTCCGCGGTCCACACCAGCAGCGGCAGGTCCTCGCGTCGTGCGTACGACGCCGCGCCGGCGCGGGCGACGATCTTGCGGGCCACCATCAGGTTGGCGCGGCTCTCCTCGACCCGCACGCGCGGCATCACCTCGGAGAAGCGCACACCGACCTGGTGCACGACCGGCTCGCCGGACAGGCCGCGGCCCAGCGACAGCCCGACCAGCAGGTCGGGGTGCCCCGCGGCGTCGGCCCAGTCGCGCACCGCTCGGACGGCCGCGTCGTCGTGCGTCGTCACCAGCATCCGGGTCGCCCCGAGCGCCGCGACGCACTGCTCGACGGCGGCCACGTGGGCGCGGCACCCGTCGTCACCCCCGTCCGCACCGCCGGCGCCGGGCGGGAACTTCAGGTCGACGTGCGCCCCGGCCGCGACGTCCGGACCGGTGAGCCCGTCGAGAGCGACCTGGAGCGGGGGCGCGGTGCCGACCGCGACGGGCGCGTCGTGCGCAAGCACCGGGTCTCCGGCCTCGTCGAGCTGCACGTCGAACTCCACCCACTCGACGCCCAGCGCGAGGGCCGAGGCGATCGCGTCGGCGTCGTTGCAGGCGTGCGCGCTGACCTGGGTGACCGGTGCGGGCTCGCGTGCGGGCTCGACGATCTCGTGGCTCACGGCCCCCACCCCACCACGTCCGAGGCCTCCGCGCGCAGCCGAGCGCGCCGTACGGGATCATCGTCACCTCCGACCGGCCGGGTGCGCCGGGGGTGGACCGGGAGGCCCGATGCGCTACCAGCACACCGTCGGCGGGCGCACCTACGCCTTCGACGGCCTGGTCGACCTGATGGCGCGCGCGACCCCGCTGCGCTCGGGCGACGTGCTGGCCGGCTGCGCTGCCTCCTCCGACGCCGAGCGGGCGGCGGCGCGGTGGGCGCTCGCCGACGTCCCGCTGTCGACGTTCCTGTCCGAGCACGTCGTCCCACCCGAGGACGACGACGTGACCCGGTTGGTGCTCGACACCCACGACGCAGCGGCCTTCGCGCCGGTCGCGCACCTCACGGTCGGCGGCTTCCGCGACTGGCTGCTGGAGACCGCCGCGGCGCCGGGCTCGGCGGCCGTCCTCACCTCGCTCGCCCCCGGCCTGACGCCCGAGATGGTCGCCGCGGTCTCCAAGATCATGCGCAACGCCGACCTGGTGCAGGTCGCCGCCGCGACCAGCGTGGTCACGGCGTTCCGGTCGACGATCGGGCTTCCGGGCCGGCTGGCGACCCGGCTCCAGCCCAACCACCCGACCGACGACCCGGCCGGCGTCGCCACGGCGGTGCTCGACGGACTGCTGCTCGGCTGCGGCGACGCCGTCGTCGGGGTCAACCCGGCGTCCGACGACCCCGCGACCGTACGACGGCTCCTGCACCTGCTCGACGACGTCCGCGAGCGCTACGACGTACCCACCCAGACCTGCGTGCTCACCCACGTCACCACGACCACCGACCTGATCGCCGCCGGCGCCCCCGTCGACCTGGTGTTCCAGTCGATCGCCGGCACCCAGGGCGCCAACGCCGGCTTCGGTGTCGAGCTGCCGATGCTCGCCGAGGCGCGCGAGGCCGCGCTGGCGCTCGGCCGCGGCACGGTCGGCGAGCAGGTCATGTACTTCGAGACCGGCCAGGGCGCAGTGCTCAGCGCCGACGCGCACCTCGGCACCGGCGGGCGGCCGGTCGACCAGCAGACCCTCGAGGCCCGTGCCTACGGCGTCGCCCGCGCCTTCGACCCGCTCCTGGTCAACACGGTCGTGGGGTTCATCGGCCCGGAGTACCTCCACGACGGCAAGCAGATCGTCCGCGCCGGGCTGGAGGACCACCTCTGCGGCAAGCTCCTCGGCGTCCCGATGGGCGTCGACGTCTGCTACACCAACCACGCGGAGGCCGACCAGGACGACATGGACACCCTGCTGACGCTGCTCGGGGTCGCCGGCTGCGCCTTCGTCATCACCGTCCCGGGCGCCGACGACGTGATGCTCGGCTACCAGTCGCTGTCGTTCCACGACGCGCTTTACGCGCGGCAGGTGCTCGGCCTGCGCGCCGCTCCGGAGATGGAGGCCTGGCTCGACCGGGTCGGGCTGCTCGACGAGCGCGGAGGTGTCCGGGCGGTCGACCCCGCGACGACGCCGCTGGCCGCCCTGCCGGGCACGGCCTCGGGCGCCGCGGATACGCGGGACGAGCGACCGTGAGCGACTTCTGGGAGAGGCTGCGGGCGACCACGCCGTCGCGCGTCGGCCTCGGACGCGCCGGTACGGCGCTGCCCACCCGCGCCGTGCTCGAGGCCGGCACCGCGCACGCGCTGGCCCGCGACGCCGTGCACGAGCCGCTGGACGTCGACGCACTGCTCGGCCCGCTGCGCGACCTGGGGCTCGGCGACCCCGTGGTGGTGGCCTCCGCCGCGCCGGACCGGACGACGTACCTCACCCGGCCCGACCTGGGCCGACGACCGGCGGCACCGCTCCTGCTGGAGCGCACCCGGCCGGACCTCGCGGTGGTCCTCGCCGACGGGCTCTCGGCCCGGGCCGTGGCGGCGCACGGCGTACCGGTCCTCGCGGCGGTGCTGACCGAGCTCGCCGCGCACGAGGTCGCGCTGTCGGTGGCGCCGCCGGTGGTGGCGACCCAGTCCCGGGTCGCGCTGGGCGACCACGTCGGCGCCGCACTGGGCGCCCGGATGGTGCTGGTGCTGGTCGGTGAACGGCCCGGCCTGTCGGCGCACGACAGCCTCGGCGCCTACTTGACGTGGGAGCCGCGTCCGGGTGTCGCCGACTCCGCGCGCAACTGCGTCTCCAACATCCGTCCGCCGCACGGGCTCGACCACGTGACCGCGGCCCGCACGATCGGGTCCCTGGTGGCCGGCGCCCGGCGGCTCGGCGCGACCGGGGTCCGGCTCAAGGCCGGTACGACGTCGCCGCCCGAGGTGGTCTGACGCGGCGTTTCGCCGCACGACCGGTGGGGGAGGAGGGGCGCACCCGCTCCCCAGGAGGCTCCTCGTGCCCGCGCACCCCTCTGCCCCGACCCAGACTCTACCGTCGGCCCGTCGTCGTGCCCGCGCCGCGGTGGCAGCCGCCCTCGCCACGACCGCCCTCGCCCTCACCGGCTGCTCGGACGGCGGCGTGGCGGAGCCCGGGAAGGCGCCGGTGGTGCTCTCCGACGCCGATCTCGGTCTGTGCCGCGGCGCCGAGGCGGTGCGGCTGTCGGTCGTCGGGAGCGACCGGGCGCTGACGGCCGACGACTTCGGGGCCGCGGTGCAGTCCGACTACGCGCGGGCCGTGGACGAGCTGACCGAGCTCGTGGGTGCGGAGGGCGAGCTCGACGCGGACGTGGTCACCGCCGTGCTCGGGATGGTCGAGACCTACGGCCGGCTCCGGTCGTACGCCGCCGCGGCCGACGCCGCGTTCTCGTTCGAGCCGGGCGAGCGCCGGGCGCTGCTCCAGCGCTCGGAGGCCCGCCACCGCCAACTGCTCGACGCCTGCCCGGACGTGCTCGGCGGCGTCGACACCTCGGGCTGAACAGGCAGAGCGGGCTGAGCGGGCTGAGCGGCGTACCGCAGCAAGGACGACGACGCCCCCGGACGCATCAGCGTCCGGGGGCGTCGGAGTGGAAGGGCGCGAGGCCCTCACCCTCGGGTCAGAGCGGGCGGACCGCCTCGGCCTGCGGGCCCTTGGGGCCCTGGGTGACCTCGAACTCCACCTTCTGGTTCTCGTCGAGCGACTTGTAGCCGTTCGACTGGATGGCGGAGTAGTGCACGAAGACGTCGGCGCCGCCGCCGTCCTGAGCGATGAAGCCGAAGCCCTTCTCGGCGTTGAACCACTTCACGGTTCCCTGAGCCATGATCTGTACCTCTCGGTGTGCGGCGCCGACGACCTGCCTGCGCCCCTGCTGAAGACATCCACTTGCACTGACGTCCAGCGGCGTACCGAAGACCAAGCAACACGAATGAGCTGCCGCGGCACGGGCCGCGACCGTGGACGACCGACAGCGTCGTCCCTTCAAGCGTGACCGAGCCTAGCAGCGGACGGCCCCAGGTGCAGTTCGCGCGTTCAGGTGAGTCCTGCCCGGATTTCCGCGAGCGCGTCGTCCAGCCCGACGCGCGGCTCCCAGCCCCAGGCCCGAGCCCGCCCGGCGAGGATGCGGCCGGTCCAGGCGGGCTCGTCCGTCCAGGTCGGCTCGACGCCGAGTGCGTCGGTCACGGTGCCGAGGTAGTCGCGCTGCGTGGCGGGCCCGGCGGCCACGTTGAGCGCGGTGCAGCCGCCCTCCACCGGCCCGGTGGAGCCGTCCTCGGACGACGCCACGGTGCCGGTCGCGACGTCGGCCGCGATCGCGGCGAGGTCGTCGACGTGCACCCAGGCCCAGGTCCCCTCGGGCGGGGCACTGCGGGCGGACGGGTCGTCGCGCACCGCGGCGGGTCGCAGGGTGTTCCACACCGAGCTCTCCGACTCCCCGACGATCGCCGGCGGCCGCAGGAGCACCCGGGTCGTGCCGTCGGCTGCGGCGATGGCGGCGTCGGTGTCGCGCTTGGTGACGCTGTAGTCGTTGTCGTCGTCGCCCACCAGGGCCGAGGACTCGTCGACGTCGCCGGCGCCGGGGGAGCGGTCGTAGACCGCCGCCGTCGAGACGTGCACCAGCCGCGGTACGCCGGCCTCGGCCGCCGCTCTGGCGACACCGCCGTTGCCGCCGACGCCGACCTGCTCCTGCGTCTCCCGGTCGCTGCCCATCGGGTGGACGGTGGTCACGACGGCCGCGGCGCCGTCCAGCGCGCCGGGGAGGAAGGTGGCGTCGGTGAAGTCGCCGACGACCTCCTCGACCCCGGCGAGCGCGGGTGCCGTGCCCGGACGACGTACGACGGCCCGCACGGGCACGCCGCGCGCGGCCAGCGCCACGCAGGTGCGCGACCCGACGAGGCCGTTGGCGCCGACCACGACGACGGGTCCGGCGGTGCCGGACTGGGACGAGGCAGTCACGTCAGACCGTCTCGTACGCCTGGGTCGGGTGCGGGGCGGGCAGGTCGGCCTTGCCCGCGCGCACCGTCTCCTCGATCCGCTTGCCGGTGTCGGCGTCGACGTTCTTCCAGTAGTCGAACGCGCGCTCCAGCACGGCGTCGGACACCCCGCCGAGCAGGTGGCCCGACACGTTGGCGACGAAGCGGTCGCGGGCGGCGTCGTCGAAGACCTCGCGCACCAGCGCGCCGGCCTGGGAGAAGTCGTCGTCCTCCGGGCGCAGCGTGTAGGCCTCACGGACCATGGCGCCGTCGGTCTGCCAGCCGTCGTCGGCCGCGCCGGTCAGGTCGGAGAACGGCTCGCCCGCGGTGTTCGGTGCGTACTTCGCCCGGTCGCCGGTGTGGTCGTAGGCCATCGGCCCGTCGAACTGGTACGTGTAGGCGTCCTCGACGCGGTGCCGGTTGACCGGGAGCTGCTGGTAGTTCGGGCCGATCCGGTACCGGTGGGCGTCGGCGTACGCGAAGACGCGGCCGAGCAGCATCTTGTCCGGGGAGAACCCGATGCCCGGCACGACCGCGGACGGCTCGAACGACGCCTGCTCGATCTGGGCGAAGTGGTTGTCGGGGTTGGTGTCGAGGGTCATCGTGCCGACCTCGATCAGCGGGTAGTCGTCGTGCGGCCACACCTTGGTGAGGTCGAACGGGTTGATCCGGTACGTCTTCGCGTCGTCGTACGGCATGACCTGGACCTTGAGCGTCCACGACGGGTGCTCGCCGCGCTCGATCGCCTCGAAGAGGTCGCGGCGGTGGAAGTCGGAGTCGTCGCCGGCGATCCGGTCGGCATCGGCCTGGGTCAGGCACTCCACCCCCTGGTCGGAGATGAAGTGGAACTTCACCCACGACTTCTCGCCGGCCTCGTTGACGAACATGTAGGTGTGGCTGCCGTAGCCGTTCATGTGGCGCCACGAGGCCGGGATGCCGCGGTCGCCCATCAGCCAGGTGACCTGGTGGGCGGACTCGGGGTTGAGCGTCCAGAAGTCCCACTGCATGTCGTTGTCGCGCAGACCGGACGCACCGCGACGCTTCTGGCTCCGGATGAAGTGCGGGAACTTCATGGTGTCGCGGATGAAGAACACCGGGGTGTTGTTGCCGACGAGGTCCCAGTTGCCCTCGTCGGTGTAGAACTTCAGCGCGAAGCCGCGGGGGTCGCGCCAGGTGTCGGGCGAGCCCATCTCGCCGGCGACGGTGGAGAACCGCGCCAGCATCCGGGTCTCCGCACCGGGCTGGAGCACGGCCGCCTTGGTGTACGCCGAGATGTCGCCGGTGATCCGCAGGGTGCCGAACGCACCGGATCCCTTCGCGTGCACGTTGCGCTCCGGGACGCGCTCGCGGTTGAAGTGCGCCATCTGCTCGATCATGTGGTGGTCGTGCAGCAGGATCGGCCCGTCCGCGCCGACCGTGAGGCTGTTGCGGTCGCTGGGAGCGGGGGCGCCGGTCCCGGTCGTGGACGGTGCGGACGGCGTGGGCAGGTCGGGCATGGGTTCTCCTCGCGACGGGTGCGTGCTCCTCCACCTTGCGTCGCGATCGGGCCCCGGACACCCACCCGGTGGGGCGAACCCTGCGGGGCCGCCGACTCCGCCTAGGCTCTGCGCGTGGATCGGCCGTGGTCAGCGCTGGAGCGTGAGTGGCGCAGCGGGACCGCGCGCGGCCAGGGCCTCGTCCTGGGCCTGCTGATGGGCGCAGTGACCGCCTGCTTCGTAGTGACGATCGTGTCGTACTCCGTGATGCCGGTGAGCACCTACTTCGTCTGGCTCGTCATCGGCATGCTGCTCCTGCGGTTCCGCCCGCTGGTGTGGCTCACCGCCTACACCGTGCCGTTCGGGCTGCTGCTCGCGGTGGTCGACGTGTGGCGCGGCGGCGAGTTCGGCAGCGCCCGTGCCTCCGGCATGGTGGCGCTCGTTCTGGCCTCGGTGCTGATCCTCTTCCAGGCCAGCCGCCAGCGAAGCGGCCTGCCGGCACCGATCGGGGCGGCGATGCTGGCCGACCTGCGTGACCGACTCCAGCGGCAGGGCACCGTGCCGCCGCTGCCCGACGGCTGGCACTGCCAGACCGCGATGGTCGCCGCCCACGACGTGGGGTACGCCGGCGACTTCATGGTCGCCCACCTCGAGCAGCGTGGCGAGCGCCTGGAGATGATCCTGGTCGACGTCGTCGGCAAGGGCGTCGGCGCCGCCACGGACGCGCTGCAGTTCGCCGGCGCCGTCGGCGGTCTCATCGGCTCGCTCCCGCCGGTCGCCCTGATGTCGGCCGCCAACGACTTCCTGCTCCGCCAGGACGCCGACGAGACCTTCGCGACCGCCGTGCACGTGGTCGTCGACCTGCGCACCGGCGGCTACCAGGTGCACAGCGCCGGCCACCCGCCCGCGCTGCGCTGGGGCGGCGGGCCGCGCACGTGGGAGGTCGACAACGCTCGCGGGATGGCGCTCGGCGTCGCGCCCCGGCCCGAGCTGCACCACAGCAGCGGCACGCTGCGGCCGGGCGACGCGCTGATGTTCTACACCGACGGGGTCGTGGAGTCGCGCGGCACCGACATCGACGACGGCATTGACTGGCTGCGCGCCACCGGCAGCCGGGCGGTGCAGGCCGGGTTCGCCGGCGCGGCCCGCCGGATCGTCGACCAGGTGCCCCGCGGCGACGACGACCGCGCCGTCCTCGTCCTCTGGCGCTCCTGACGTCGACCCGTCGCACATGTGCGCCGGGTGGGCATCGACCCGTCGCAAATGTGCGCCGGGTCGACCTCAGCGGCCGGCGTACAGCTCGCGGATGACCTGCTCGATGTCGGGCTCCTGCAGCGACAGGTCGGCCACGTCGTACGCCGCCGCCACGGCCGCCACGACCGGCGCGGCGCTGGCGTCGGCCGGGAACGACAGCCACTGCCGCGGACCCTCGACCCGGGTCGTTGTCGCGCCGGGCACGTCGACCGGGGGCGCCTCGTCGACCAGGTCGACGACGAGCGTGCGGGTCGAGCCGCCGCGGGTCCGCAGGTCCTCCAACGAGCCGTCGTGGACGATCGTGCCGTGGTCGATGACCACCACCCGGTCGCAGACCGCCTCGATGTCCTGCAGGTCGTGCGTGGTGAGCATCAGCGTGACGCCGCGCTCGGCGTTGAGGGTGCGCAGGAACTCCCGCAGCCGGCCTTTGCTGACCACGTCGAGGCCGATGGTCGGCTCGTCGAGGTAGAGCACGTCGGGGTCGTGCAGCAGCGCCGCGGCGATGTCGCCGCGCATCCGCTGGCCCAGGCTGAGCTGGCGCACCGGCGTGTCGAGCAGCCGGCCGAGGTCGAGCAGCTCGGTGAACCGGTCCAGGTTGGCCGAGTGCCGCGCCGGGTCGGTCCGGTAGACCTTCTGGAGGAGGGCGAACGAGTCGCGCAGCGGCAGGTCCCACCACAGCGAGGTCCGCTGCCCGAAGACGACACCGATCCGCTGCGCGAGGCGGCGCCGGTGCCGGCTCGGCTCCAGCCCGGCGACCCGCAGGTGCCCCGACGTCGGCACCAGGATGCCGGTCAGCATCTTCACCGTCGTCGACTTCCCGGCACCGTTCGGGCCGATGTAGCCGACCATCTCCCCGGGGTGCACCGCGAAGGACACGTCGCGCACGGCGACGACCTCGCGGCGTCCCTCCCCGCGCGTGCGCACGGTGAACGTCCGACGCAGGTCGCGCGCCTCCACGAGCGGCTCGGTCACGGCCGTCCCTCCTCCTCGTCCCACGTCGTCGTCCCGCACAGCTGTCAGCTCCCGGTCGAGCGGTAGTGGCGTACGCCGGCCCGCCAGGCGAGCCCGGCGGCGAGCAGGCACACCGCGGCCGCGACCGGAGCGGCGTGCTGGAGCCACGAGGGCAGCCCGAACGGGTCGGGCCGACCGAGCACGAACAGCGCGGGGTACCAGCTCACGAAGGCGATGGGCACCACGAACGTCAGCGCCTTCACCACCTCGGACGGGAACACCGACAGCGGGTAGCTCGTGACGGTGTTGCCGCCGTACGTGAACGCCGAGGCGACCTCGGCGGAGTCGGTCGTCCAGAACTGCACGCAGGCCAGGCCCACGAACAGGCTGAAGAAGATCAGCGCCGAGCAGACCACCATGACGACGCTGGCGCCGACGCGCGGCAGCGTCCAGTCGACCGTCCAGCAGCCGACGCCGAACACCACGCCCGCCTGGAGCACCCGGGCCAGCCGGCGCAGCGCGAACTCGTCGGCGCACACCTGCACCAGCAGCGGCACCGGCTTCACCATCATCACGTCGAGCCGCCCGAGCCGGATCATCTGACCCAGCCGCTCGACTCGGCCGACGAGGAGGTCGGCGAAGGCGATGCCGAGCCCGCTGGCGCCGTACAGGAAGGCGATCTCGTGCAGACCGAAGCCGCCCAGGTCGTCGATGTTGCCCAGGATGACGACGATCCCGGCGAAGTCGAGGCCGGTGATGAGGAAGCTCGAGACCGCGAGCAGCCAGAACGACACCGGGTAGGCCATCGAGGCGCGCACCCACAGCGCGCCGATCCGGGTGAAGTCGACCGCCGGGGCCACCGCGCGGGCGAGGAGGTCAGCCACCCTGCACCACCACCCGGCGCTCGGCGGCGCGCAGTACCCAGGCGCAGGCCGTGAGGAGCACGACCGCCCAGCCGGCCGCCAGACCGAGCGCAGCCAGGGCGTCGACACCGGTGCGCTGGCCGAGCCACAGGTCGGCCGGCAGCTGGAGGTACGCCGCGAACGGCAGCGCCGTCAGCACCTCGCGCACCCCGTCGGGGAACAGCACCAGCGGCACGGTCAGCCCCGACCCGAACACCGCCAGGAAGTTCAGCAGGCTGCGCGGACCGGTGTCGTCGAGCAGCCAGAACGCGCTCAGCGCCGCCAGCATCCGCAGCGCGAAGCTCACCGCCACCGCCAGGGGCAGCGACAGCCCGAACCAGAGCAGCTCCCAGCCCAGCGGCCAGCGCAGGTCGAACAGCAGCCCGCCGACGAGCAGCGGCGCCGCGCCCCGCGTGAGCAGGTGGTACGCCGCCCGCCCGAGGTCGGCGGCGAGGTACCAGCCCAGCAGGCTCACCGGCCGGTACAGGTCGACCGCGACGTCGCCGCTGCGGATGCGGCTCGCGAGGGCGTCGGGCGATCCGCCGCCGAACATGCAGACGGTCATCAGCATCGCCTGGCCGATCCAGACGTAGGTGACCGCGTCGGTGACGTCGTAGCCGCCGGCGGTCGGGTTCGCCCGCCAGACCGCGACGTACACGAACGACGTGATCACGCCGAAGACGGAGTTGGTGAAGATCCCGGCCAGGGTGGCGGCGACGTAGGTGGCGTAGCGCCGGAACGACCGCGCCGCGACGGCGGCGTACAGGCTCGGGTGGGGTGCCGCGCTCTGCGGGACGGGGACGGCGGGCACGACGGAGGACTATCCGCCGTGCCCGCGCCGGGGTCAAACGGGGTCGCGCCTACTCGGCCGGCGGCTGGAAGGTGCCCATCACGTAGCCGCGGGCGATGCCCTTGAAGACCAGGTTGAACGACACGTACGTCGGCGTGGCCGAGTCGTCGACGCCCAGGGTCGGCTCGCCGACCGCGTGCACGGTGAAGTAGTAGCGGTGGACCATGTCGCCCGGCGGGGGAGCGGCACCCATGAACGCCTGCTCGCCGCCGTCGTTGCGGCAGGTGAAGGCGTCGCCGGGCAGGTCGGCGCCCGCCGCGCCCGCACCGGTGTCGAGCGACGTGCAGTCGGCGGGCAGGTCGACGACGGTCCAGTGCCAGAAGCCGCTGGGCGTCGGGGCGTCGGGGTCGAAGCAGGTGACGACGTACGACTGCGCGCCGTCGACCGGCGCCCACGACAGCTGCGGCGAGGTGTTGCCCTCGGCGGCGACCTGGTCGCTCTTGAGCGGCTGGCCGTCGGTGACGTCGGTGCTGGTCACCGTCAGCGGCGGGAGCGCGGGGAGCATCTCGTAGGGGTTCGGGGCCACGGGGCGTTCGAGGTTGACCATGCCACCGAACCTAGCCACGGGCCGATGCGCTCCACACCGCCCCGAGGAGGGAGGATCGGGGCATGGCCACGCTCGTCGAGATCGACTCCGCCGACGACCCCCGGCTCGCCGACTACCGCGACCTGCGCGACGTACAGCTGCGGCGGTCGCTGGAGGTCGAGCACGGGCTGTTCCTCGCCGAGGGCGAGAAGGTCGTACGCCGCGCGCTCGAGGCCGGCTACCCCGCCCGCTCGTTCCTCATGGCCCGCCGCTGGCTCGAGGGTCTCGACGACGTCCTGTCGAGGACCGACGCCCCCGTGTACGTCGTCAGCGAGGCGCTCGCGGAGGAGGTCACCGGCTTCCACGTGCACCGCGGGGCGCTGGCGTCGCTGGAGCGGCAGCCGCTGAGGTCGGTCGACGAGGTGCTCGACGGTGCGTCGTTCGTGGTCGTGATGGAGGACGTCGTCGACCACACCAACGTCGGCGCGGTGCTCCGGTGCGCCGCCGCGCTCGGGGCGGACGCCGTGCTGCTCGCGCCCCGCTGCGCCGACCCGCTCTACCGCCGCGCCGTGAAGGTCGCCATGGGCGCGGTGTTCGCGCTGCCCTGGACCCGCCTCGACGACTGGGCCGACGCGCTGCCGTCGCTGTCGGCGCGCGGCTTCCGCACGGTCGCGCTCACCCTGGCGGACGACGCGGTGCCGCTCGAGCAGGCCGTCGCGGACGCCGAGAAGGTTGCCCTGGTGCTGGGCTCGGAGGGACACGGCCTCTCCCCGCGCTGGCAGGAGACGGCCGACCGCCGCGCGGTCATCCCGATGCACCGCCAGGACCTCGGCGTCGACTCCCTCAACGTCGCCGCCGCCGCAGCCGTGGCCTGCTACGTCACCGCTGCCCGCTGACCTGCTCCGCCTCGGTCGTCGAGTAGCCGCGGAGCGACCCTCCGGTCATCGAGTAGCCGCGGAGCGACGCAGGAGCGCAGCGGCGTACCGAGACGCGGTGAGACGAGAGGTGTGCGCAACCCACCGCGGTCGCGGCCGATGGTCGGGTGCGGGCGACGGTCCTATAGGTCGTCAAGGGGCCATGAGGTCGGTTCGCAGGGCTTGGTAGACGCCGCGGGCGAGGTGTCGTTTGAGGCAGCGGATGATCTCGGGGTTGGACAGTCCTTCGGTGGTGCGGCG
>PBYI01000008.1 GCA_002729525.1 Nocardioides sp. | reverse complement strand
AGCTCGATCAGCTCCCCGACATACCTGCTACCCGACTGGCGTGACAGCCCGAGGGCGGCGGCGATCTCGTACGTCTCGTCCTCCTCGACCACCGGGGCGCCCGGGCCGGCGAGGTGCAGCGCCTGGGAGCCGAAGCGGTCCTTGGTCATTTGGTCGAGGTGGTCGTCTGCCCACTCCTCGGCCGCGCGGTCCTCGGGGAGCTGACGGGCAGCGACCCACTCCAGCACGGCGTACGCCTCGGTCAGTGCGGCCTGCTTCTTGACCTCCGCAGCAGCCCTGACGGCAGCGACGAGACCGACCGGAGTCGGCTCGTTGTCGCAGGTCAGGAGCGCTTCTCGCATGTCCTGATTGTAGGTGCGACCACCGACAGTCGACCCTGGCCGGAGGGCCGGTTGTGGATGCGGTTCGCGGTCGGCTGTCCGGGGTTTCGACTTCCTCCCTCGCTGGCGCTCGGCCGGGCTCAACCACCTGTGTCTGAAGACGACCCGCAGGCCCGCTCAGCGGTGGAACTGCCCGTCGTCCACCTTCAGCACCGTGCCGGTGACCGCGTCGGAGGCGGGGGAGACGAGGTAGAGCAGCGTCGAGTCGAGCTGGTCGCGGCGGCCGACGCGGCGGCGCGGGTACTGGTCGCTGATGTCGCCGATCCGCTCGACCATGCCGTCGAGCATCTCGGAGGAGAAGGCGCCGGGTGCGATGGCGTTGACGTTGATGTGGCGGGCGGCCCACTCGACGGCGAGCACCTCGGTCATCCGCGCGATGCCGGCCTTGGTGACGGAGTAGAGGGCAGCGCCCTCGCCGGCGTAGTGGTACGCCGACATGGACGAGATGTTGACGATCCGTCCGTGTCGCTTCTCCTCCAGGAGCCGCCGGGCGACCTCGGTGGCGAGCAGCCAGGGTCCGCGGAGGTTGGTGTCGAGGACCCGGTCGACCAGCTCCAGCGACATGCGGTGCGCGCGGGCGGCGTCAGGGACCCCGGCGTTGTTGACCAGGATCGTGGNGGTGCCGAGGTCGGCGGCGACGGCGTCGACGGCGCGGGTGATCGCGTCGGCGTCGGTGACGTCGAGCTCGACCGGCAGCACCGTGCCGCCGGCGTCGGCGATGCGGGAGGCCAGGGCGGTCAGCCGGTCGGTACGCCGGGCGGCCACCGCGACCGCGGCGCCGTGCGCGGCGAGGGTGAGGGCGAACTGCTCGCCGAGGCCGGAGCTGGCTCCGGTGACGAGGGCGACCTCGCCGGTCAGGTCGGGGGTGGTGGTCACAGGTGCCTCCGGCGACGGTGCGGGATGCGGGCGGATGGGTCGTGCCGAACGAGCGTTCGGTCACGAGGCCACCCTGCCGCCTCCCCCGTAGGTGTGTCCACCACCGGGTGTGACCGGATCCGCGCAGGTCGCACAGGGTGGAGCCATGGCTCTGGCGCACCCGTTCACCACGACCGACGCCGACCTCACCCCCGCGGAGCGCGAGGCACGCGAGGAGCGGCGCGCGACCACGATCGGGCTCGCCTTCCTCTGGGCCGGACCGTTGGCGATGCTCGCCCTGGTCTGGCTGATGCTCCCGTGACCGCGTCGACGACGTACGCCGCTGCGGCGCGCCGCCGGCGTCTGGAGACGTGGGGGCTGGCCGCCGGACTGAGCCTCGCGTGGCTCGCCCCCGTCACCGCGGCGATCACGGTCGCCCGGGTCCTCTGACCCCGGACGACCGCCCCGACCGCCGGCCTCAGCCGATCCGGCCGACCAGCGCCCCGGCGTCCTCCGGCCGGTCNTGCTCGGCCAGCAGTGCCGTCGCCCGCTCCACGCCGTCCTCGACGTCGAAGGCGTCCCAGAGCAGCACCCCGACCACCTCGTCGTCGGTCAGGTAGTAGACGACCGACCCGTCGCTCCCGCGTGCCGACCGGTCGTCGACGACGGTCTCCAGCGACGTCTCCGTGCGCCCGACGGCCTCGTAGCCGTGCCCGAGCAGGTCGGAGTAGAACATCGGCGTGTGGCCGTAGGTCTCGTCCGACCCGGCGAGCACGCGACCGACGGTCTGCCCGCTCTGCTGCGCCTGGTCGACGTGCTCGACGCGACGCCGCCCCAGCACCGGGTCGAGGTACGACGCGACGTCGCCGGCGGCGTACACGTCAGGGGCGCTGGTGCGCAGGTGCTCGTCGACGACCACGCCACCGTCGTCGGCGAGGTCGACCACGCCGTCGAGGAAGTCCGTCGCGGGCTCGATCCCGAGCCCGGTGACCACGACGTCGGCCTCCAGGGTGCTGCCGTCGTCCAGGGTCAACGTCACGACCTCGCCGGCCTGTGAGCCGTGCTCGACCGAGCGCCCGGCGACCACCTCGACCCCGGCGTCCACGAACAGCCCGTGCAGCCGGGACGCGATCGGCTCCGGGAACCGCTCCTCGCCCAGCGTCGTGCCCGGGAAGACCAGCGTCGTGCGGCAGTCCTGCTCGCTCAGCGCGGCCGCGATCTCGGTGCCGATGTAGCCGCCCCCGACGACCACCACCCGCGCTCCGTCGGTCGCGAGCCGGCGCAGCGCGTGGTAGTCGGTGAGGGTGCGGTAGGCCAGGACGCGCTCGGACGCCGGCAGTCCCGGCAGCGTGCGCGGCAGTCCGCCGGTGGCGACCAGCAGCCGCCCGTACCCGAAGGTCTCGCCGCGCTCGGTCGTCACGGTGCGTGCGTCGGTGTCGACGCCGGTGACCCGGGTCGAGAGGTGCAGCTCGGCGCCGGTCTCTCCCGCGGTGTGCGGGTCGAGGCCCGACTCGGTGAAGTCGGGGTCGGTCCAGAGCTTCTTCGACAGCGCCGGTCGCGGGAACGGCGGCACCGGCTCGGCGCCGAGGATCCCGATCGTGCCGGTGCCACCCGCGTCCCGGTACGCGCGAGCCGCCTCGTCGGCGACCATGCCGGCGCCGACCACGAGGACGTCGTACTGCTGCATGCGGAGGACCTCCCTGCCGTGGGCCCGGCCGGGTGCCGTGGCCCCTGTCCTCGACCGTAGGCACGGACGCCGCCCGACCGTGCCACCCGATCGGGCTCCGCCCGCGGGGGTGGGGAGCGGGTGGGCCGACCCGGCTTCCCGACGCCGTCGGGGTGAGCGCCGCAGGTCAGCGCGGGTGTGGAGTGGTCGGGTGACGCCCTGGTCCTCCGTCCTGGCCGCCGACCCCTCACCCGGGCAGCCGGCCGGCCTGCCGCACCCCGCGCTGGTGCTGCTGCACGCCTTCCCGCTGTCGTCGGTGATGTACGACCGCCTCGTGCCGCTGCTCCCCGACGTACGTCGGGTGCTGGTCGACCTGCCCGGCCTCGGGCGCAGCGCGGACCTGGTGACCGGGCCCGACGCCCCGGAGCCGTCGGTCGCGGCGATGGCGGACGCCGTGCTCGCGGCCCTCGACGCCGCCGGTGTCGACCGGTTCGTCGTGATGGGCACCTCGACCGGTGGGTACGTCGCCCTCGAGCTCGCCGCGCGGGCGCCCGAGCGGCTCGCCGGGCTGGTGCTCGCGAGCACCTCCTGCCGGGTCGGTCCGCCCGACGTGCCCGACGAGCGCCGCGACCTCGCCGACCGGCTCGAGGCCGACGGCACCGTCGACGCGGTCCGCGACGCCGCACGCGCCGGGCTGGGGGAGACCGCCCTGGACCAGCAGCCCGGCCTGCTCGGGATCACGACCCGCCTGGTCGAGGAGGCCGACCCGCGTGGCGTCGCCTGGGCGGCCCGCGCGGTGGCCGCCCGGCGCGACACCGCCGAGGTCCTCGCCCGCGTCGACGCACCGGTCCTCCTGCTCTTCGGCGAGGAGGACACCGAGACCCCGCCGGCCCGCGAGGCGACCGACCTCGCCGAGGTCCGCGCGGGCCGTCCCACGCGCCGTGTCGACCTCGCCGCCACCGGCCACCTCTCGGCGCTGGAGCGCCCGGCAGCAGTGGCGGCCACCCTGCGCGAGCTGGTCACCGAGGCGACGGCCGACCTCCAGGGGGCCACCCCTTCCGGGGGGCTGCGCGGCCTGGGTCGTGGCTAGGTTCGGCGCCGTGATCCCAGGTCCGCTGCCCGCCGAGGCCGACGTCGTCGTGGTCGGTGCCGGCCTGGCCGGGCTCGCCGCGGCCACCACCCTCGCCGACGCCGGGCTCGACGTCGTCGTGCTGGAGGCCTCCGACCGCGTCGGGGGCCGGGTCCGCACGGACCGCGTCGACGGCTACCTCGCCGACCGCGGCTTCCAGCTGCTCAACCCGGCGTACCCGGCCGTCGGGCGCCTCGTCGACGTCGACGCCCTCCGCCTCGGCGCGTTCGAGGCCGGCGTCGCCGCCCGCACCGACGAGGGCGGCGACGAGCCGGTCCGCCTCGGCCACCCCTGGCACGCGCCGTCCCTCCTCGCCGCGAGCGCCTACGGCGTACGCCGCGACCTGGCCTCGCTGCCCGCCCTCGCACGCTGGGCCGCGCCGCTGCTGCGCCGGCCGGGAACCTCCCTGGCCGAGCACCTGCGCCGCCGGCCCGACGCCACGCTGGCGGAGTCGCTGAACCGCGACCGGGTGCGCGGCCTGCCGCGTCGGGTGCTGGAGGCGTTCATCGGCGGTGTCGTGCTCGACGACACCGGAGCCACCTCCGCCCATCTCGTGCGGCTCCTGGTCGCCAGCTTCGTGAAGGCGACGCCCGGCCTGCCCGCGGCCGGCATGCAGGCCCTCCCCGACCAACTGGCTGCCGCGCTGCCGGCGCCGGTGCGCACCCAGGTGCGGGTCGGGCGCGTCGAGCCGCGCGGCAGCGACCACCTGGTCCGGGCCGACGCCGGCTCCGTCCGCGCCCGCCACGTCGTCGTCGCCGCGGACGGCTGGTCCGCCGGCTCGCTCATCGCCGACGGTGAGCACGACCTGCCGGCCCCCGAGGCCCGTGGCGTCGTCACCGAGTGGTTCGCGACCGACGCGCCGCCGGCCCCGGACGACCGTCGCCGGCTGCTGCACGTCGACGCTCGCGAGACCCCGACCGGCCCGCTGCTGAACGCCGCGGTGGTCACCGCCGCCGCGCCGACGTACGCCCCCGCCGGGCAGCACCTCGTCGCGGCCTCCGCGCTGCTCGGTCCCGGCCGCGAGACCGGGTCGGCCGCCCTGCGCCGGCACGCCGGCGAGCTCCTCGGCACCGCCACCGACCGCTGGGAGAGCGTCGTGCGGCACGAGGTGCCGCACGCCCTGCCCGGCCACCCGCCGCCGCTGCGCGAGCGCCGACCGGTGACCGTGGCCGACGGCCTCCACGTCTGCGGCGACCACCGCGACACCCCGTCGATCCAGGGTGCGCTGGTGAGTGGACGTCGCGCGGCGCGCGCCGTGCTCGCGGCCGGCTGACACGGCACCCGCCCGACGCGGGAGGATGGAGCCGTGGCCCCCGAGACGCCGGTGCCGCGGCCGGTCACGGCCGCCGACCTCGCCCTGCGCGAGCCGACCCTGCTGCACCCCGACGCCACCGTCGACGACGTACGTCGGCTGCTCGCGCGCCCCAAGGTGCACCTCGCGCTGCTCGTCGACGACGCCGGCGTCCTCGTGGCCGCCGTCGACACCGAGGACCTGCCCGCCGACGCTCGCGGCGACGCCCCCGCCGCGGCCCTCGGCGTCCCCCCGGCGCGCACCGTCCCGCCGGGCCTCGACGGCGACGAGGTACGCCGCCGCCTGCGGGCCCAGGGCGTGCGCCGCGCCGCCGTGGTCGACGACGGGGGTCGGCTGGTCGGTCTGGTGTGCCTCAAGCGGCACGGCCGCGGCTTCTGCTCCGACGACCAGGTGGCGGCGTACCGCCGTGACCGCGACCACGGGTCACCGCCACGGGCGGAGGGCAGCGATCCTGCCGAGGCCTAGGCTCGCACCATGACTCCCGCCGACGCCGCGACCTGGCTGACCCTCGAGGTGGACGTCGACGAGGTCGGCGCCGCGCGGCGCCGCCTCATCGACCAGCTCGAGTCGGCGGGCCACGACGTGGTCTTCGTGCGCGACGCCGGCGCGGTGCTGAGCGAGCTGCTGATGAACGCGATGATCCACGGCGTCCCCGACGACGACGGCCACGTGCACGCCGGGTGGCGGTTCGACCGCGACGGCTCGCTGGAGCTCGAGGTGCGCGACAGCGGCGGCTACGACGTGCCGACCCCGCGGGCGGCCGGTGACGCCGACGGGAGCGGTCGCGGTCTGACGATCGTCGACGGCACCTGCACCTCCTGGGACGTCGACACCACCGACGGCACGGTGGTGCGCGCCCGGCTCAGCCCGCCGCCGACCCGGGTCCGTCGCCTGCGCCCGGGGAGTGCTGGCGACTCGTGACGTGCGGGAAGCCGGTGATCTCCAGCACACGCTGGGCCGGCTTGCCCTCGGGAGCCACGAGCGTGAAGGTGCCGCCCTGCTCGAGGGCCGCGGTGCGGGCCTCGGCGAGCACGCCGATGCCGGCGCTGGGCAGGTAGTCGACGTCGCCCAGGTCGACCACCACGGGCCTGCCGGTGGAGGCCAGACCGGTCAGCATCCCGCGCAGCGCGGCGAGGGTGTGCTCGTCGACCGTGCCGCTGAGCACGAGGACGTTGCCGTCCATGGTCATCGAGAGAGGTCGTTCGAGCACCGTCAGAGCCTAGGTGCACCTGCTCCGGAACGCCCGCTCGGTGGCTCCCCTCGAAGGGTGAAACGTGCGGGTACTCACCCGCCGCCGTGCCAGGATGGGTGTCTGCCCACCCGCACTCGACGTACGACGAGGAGCCGCCACCGTGACCGACGCGGCATCGTCCCTGCTCAGGAGTCCTGACGGCCTGTCCCTGGCCCTCCGGCTCGAGCAGGCTGACGACCGGGCACGTTACCTGGACGCGCTGACCCGGGGCGTCAGCGCGCTCGTCCACCCCTCCGCGGCCCTGGAGACCGTGGTGGAGACCCTGACCGGCGGGCTCGTCCGCGCGGCGAGCATCGTCATGCGCACCCACGACGGCTGGCTGTGGGCCGGCCAGGCCCAGGGGCGCCCCCTGCGCCGCACGCACGAGCAGCAGCCCAGCGGCGCGCAGGTCGCCGTCGCCAGCGAGCTGATGCAGCAGCAGCTCCCCGAGATGTGGGTGCTCCCGCCGGACACCCCGCAGCGCGAGCGGATGCTCGCCGAGCTCTTCGGCGAGGGCCCGCTCAGCCGCGACGTCGACTCCGTCGCCGGCGACCTGATGGTCCACCTGCCGCTGGTCGCCCGGGGCCGCGGCTTCGGGCTGCTGAGCCTGGTGCCGCGCCCGCTCACCGCCGGCGACGACCCGTCGAGCGGCGTGGCCTTCCTCGAGGACGTCGCCGACCGGCTCGCGGTCGCGCTCGACGCGTGCCGGGTGGTGGCCGACAACCGGCACACCGCCTCGGTGCTGCGCCAGTCGCTGCGTCCGGGAGCCGTCCCGGAGGGCACCGGCCTGGAGATCGCGACCTACAGCCGCGTCGCCCAGGAGGACCTCGACCTCGGTGGCGACTTCATCGACGTGCACGGCCCGGTCGACGACCTGACCCTCCTCTTCGGCGACGTCGCCGGGCACGGCGTGCGTGCCGCAGTGACCGCCAAGCGGATCCGCGGGTCCGTGCGCACCGGCAGCCTCATCGACCGTGACCCGTCCTTCCTGCTCGACCTCACCGACCGGATGTTCGCCACCGAGCGGGACGAGCTGCCCGCCGGCTTCGCCACCGCGCTGTGCGCGCGGGCCAGCCGCGACGGCGTCGACCTGGTGGTCGACCTCGCCACCGCCGGCCACCCGGCGCCGCTGGTGGTGCGGGCCGACGGCACGGTCGAGCGTCCCGAGGTGCGCGGGCCGGCGCTCGGCCTGGGCCTGCCCGGCACGTGGGACGTCACCTCGCTGCGGCTCTCGCCGGGCGACGTGGTGATCGCGTTCACCGACGGCGTCGTCGAGACCCGCGGGCCCGACGGGCTCTTCGGCGAGGAGCGGCTGGCGGCCCTGCTCGGCGACCTCGCCGGCTCGGCCGCGAGCGCGTTCGTCGAGGCGCTGGCGATGGAGGTCTCCGGCTACATCGACGACCCCGAGCAGCGCGACGACACCACCATCCTGGCGGTGCGCGTGCTGTCGCCGGGCCAGACCGGCCGACGATGAGCAGCGGCCTCCTGGTCGACTCGGTCGCGGAGGCGCGCGAGCGCTACTGGGACGCCGTGGCGTCCGACGACGCCGGTGCGGCGCTCGAGGTCGCGCGCGGCCGGCTCGCCGACGGCGACGACGTCGCCGGGGTGCTCGACGCCCTGGTCAGCCAGGCGCAGCGCCGGGTCGGCGACATGTGGGCCGAGGGCGCCTGGACCGTCGCCCGTGAGCACGCGGCCACCGCCGTCAGCGACTTCGTCGTCCGGAGTCTGCGCAACGACCTGCCGGCGCCCGACCCGTTGCGCCCGGCACTGCTGGTGGCGTGCGCCGAGCACGAGTGGCACTCGCTGGCTGCGCTGATGCTGGCCACGACGGCCGAGTCGGCGGGGGAGCGGGTCGTGCTGCTGGGCGCCGACGTGTCGACCCAGGCGCTCCAGGGCGCGTTGCTCGACCACCCGGCCCGGGCCGTCCTGGTCAGCTCGTCGCTCACCTCGTCCCTCACCCAGGTCCGGCGCCACGTCGAGACCAGTACGTCGGCCCGCGTCCCGATCGTGGTCGGCGGCCGCTCCTTCGACGCCGCCGGTCGCCGGGCGCGGGCGCTCGGGGCCACCGCGCAGTCGCACGGCCTGCCCGACCTCGGCGAGACCGTGCGGTCCCTGCCGGTGCGCGTCCCGCCCCAGGCCGTGATGCGGGGGGAGGCCGCCTCCGAGGCCGCTCAGCTGTCGTTGCGGGTGCCGACCCTGGGCCGCCAGGTGATGGCCCGCCTGGTCGACACCGCCGGTGCCGGCGCGGACCAGGGGTCGGCGATGTGGGACGTCGTGTGCGACCAGGTGCCGACCATGGTCGGCACGGTCGCGGGCGCGCTGGTCACCGGCGACCCGTCGGTGCTCTCTGACGCCGTCGCCTGGCTGCGCGCCGTGGCCGACGCGCGCGGCGACGGCGAGGAGCTCGTCGACGCCCTGCTGGAAGCGATGCGGGTGGTGCTGCGCGACTACCCGCTGGGAGTCGCCATGCTCCGCGGCCTGTGACCTCGACCGGCCCGGACGCGCGCCTGACCTCGGTCGACCCGCGACGGGGCGGTCGCCGTCGGGCGATGCCCTAGGGTCGGCTCCCGTGACCCAGCCCCCCGAGCAGCCGACGCCGGAGCGCGAGCCGCTGCCGCGGGTGCTCGAGGCCGCACTGCACGCGTTCGCCGAGCACGGCTACCACGGCACCAGCATCCGCGACCTGGCCGCGGCCGCCGGCCTGTCGGTGCCCGGGCTCTACCACCACCACCGCTCCAAGCAGGACGTCCTCGTCGCGCTGATGACGGCCGTGCAGAGCGACCTCGTCGAGCGGGTCGAGCGGGCCCGCGACGAGGCGCCCGACGACCCGGTGGCGCGGTTCGACGCCGTGGTGCGGGTGCTGCTGGCCTTCCACATCGAGCGGCGCACGGAGGCGTTCGTGGCCAGCACCGAGATCCGCAGCCTGGAGCCCGAGCACCGCACGGCGTACGTCGCCAGCCGCGACCGGGTGCAGCGGGTGCTCGACGAGGCGGTCGAGGCCGGGTGCGCCGCCGGGGTGATGGCGACGCCGGTCGCCAAGGAGGCCTCGCGTGCGGTCTCGGTGCTCGCGATCGGACTGGCCGGGTGGTACCGCACCTCGGGGCCGCTGGAGCCGGCCGAGCTCGTGGAGCGCCACCTGGTGCTGGCCCGGGCCCTGGTGGGCCTGCCCCCGTCCTGACGTCGACGCGGGTCGCGTCGGGACGCATCTGACGCGTTGACCGCGGGTGCCCGCCGTGCGATCCTGACGCGACCGAGCGAACGCTCGGTCTAGACCTTGCGCTCGAGGAGGAGCCCGCGTGACGGACGTGGCCGCACTGGTGAAGGACGTCGAGGAGTTCGTGCGCGACGTCGTGCTCCCGATCGAGGACGCCCACGGCGGCGACGTCGAGGCCGCCGGGGGCGACGACCTCCGGCGCCGTCTGGTGGCCCAGGCCGACGAGCGCGGCATCCTCGCCCCGCACGCGCCCAAGGACCTCGGCGGCCACGGCCTCGGCATGGTCGACCGCGCCCCGGTCTTCGAGGCCGCCGGCTACTCCGTCTTCGGGGCGATGGCGATCAACGTCGCCTCGCCCGACGAGGGCAACATCCACATGCTCGACCACATCGCCGACGAGGGTCAGCGCGCGCGCTACCTCGCGCCGCTGGTCAGCGGCGAGCTGCGCTCGGCGTTCTCGATGACCGAGCCGCCCCCGGGCGCCGGCGCCGACCCGACGATGCTCGCCACCCGTGCGACGAAGGTCGACGGCGGCTGGCTGGTCAACGGGCACAAGCACTTCATCACCGGCGCCGACGGGGCCGGCTTCCACGTCGTGATGGCCCGCACCAGCGGCGAGTCGGGCGGCCCCGGTGGCGCGACGATGTTCCTGGTGCCGGCCGACCGCGACGGCATCGAGATCAGGCGGCACATCCGCACCCAGGACCGGTCGATGATCGGCGGTCACTGCGAGGTCGTCTACACCGACGTCGAGGTGCCCGACGAGGACGTCCTCGGCGGGGTCGACGAGGGCTTCCGGTACGCCCAGGTGCGCCTCGGTCCGGCCCGGATGACCCACGTGATGCGGTGGACCGGTGCGGCCCAGCGCGCCCACGAGACCGCGGTCGCCTACGCCGCGGGGCGCGAGGCCTTCGGGTCGCGCCTGGCCGACCTGGGGATGACCCAGCAGATGATCGCCGACAACGAGATCGACCTCGCCGCCACCCGTGCGCTGCTGCTGGCCGCCTGCCGCGAGCTCGACGACGGTGGCAAGGCCTCCGAGGCCACCTCCATCGCCAAGACCTTCGCCGCCGAGGCGCTGCACCGCGTCGCCGACCGGTCGGTGCAGATGTGCGGTGGCATGGGCATCGCCGACGACCTCCCGGTCGCCCACATCGCCCGCGAGATCCGGCCGTTCCGGATCTACGACGGGCCCTCCGAGGTGCACCGCTGGTCGATCGCCAAGCGGGCCGTCCGCCGCATCGCCGGCTCGCGCTGAGCGGTCCGGGCGGCGGCTCCCCGCCAGTTCTGACCGAACGGAGGGTCCACGGGAGGGGATGCGACTCGCTACCCTGCTCGACGTGGCCGAGGACCCCCAGGTCGTTCCCCCGTCGGCCGGGGCAGCGCTCGAGGACGTCGTGCGGCGTGCTCTCACCGACCTGGTGGGGTACGTCGGGGTCGGTCGCGCGGGCGTCGCGCTGAGCGAGGGCGGTGGCCGCCGGCTGCTGTTCACCAGCAGCGACCGGACCGAGCGCGAGCGTGGGGCCGGGCTCGACTGGTGCCACATCGACGCCTACGACGACGTGCCGCTCACCACCGTGATGCGCACGGGCAAGCCCGTCGCCGGGGCCCTCGACGACCTCGACGCGCGGTACGCCGCCATGCTGCCCGGGCTGCGCGAGCGGCAGGTCGTCGCGCTCGCCGCCGTACCGCTACCGGGTCCGTCCGGCGCGAGCCCGCTCGGCGGGCTGCTCGCCTACCTCAGCGACGTCGACTCGCTGCCGTTCGTGCTCGCCGCGCTGCGTCGCCGGGCGCAGGGGCTGGCGGCCGAGCTCCAGTCGGCCCGCTCGCGCGCGGTCCGCGACGAGGCGCTGTCGTCGGCCGCGCCCTCCGAGGCCGAGGCGCCGGACGCGGACACCACGTCGTTCGAGGTGCCGCCCGACGCGCGCGCCGTCGGGGGTGCCCGGCGACAGCTCCGGGCGAGCCTCGACGAGTGGGGCGTCGACGAGGACACCACCGACACCGCCTGCCTGTGCCTGTCGGAGCTGGTGACCAATGCCGTCATCCACGCCGAGACCCCGTCGGAGGTCACCGCGACCCTGCACGGGGGCGTGCTGACCGTCGCCGTGCGCGACGACGGTCGCCGCGAGGGCACCACGCCGCGCAGCGACCCCGACCCGCTGCGGGTGCACGGCCGAGGGCTCGACCTGGTCGACGCGCTGTCGGTGCGCTGGGGCACCGAGCCCGACCGTTCCGGCACGACCGTGTGGTTCGTGCTGGAGGTAGGCGCCTGACGGGGTGGTGGCCGGTGCGGAAGACTGACGTCCCGTGATCGACTGGATCGAGGGCCGCAGCGCGACCGAGCTCGTCCTCCTCGGACTGGGCATCCTGCTGGTGCTGACCATCGGGAGCGCCTTCCTCGCGCGCTACCTGGTGCACCGGGGCATGCAGACGCCGTGGGTCGTCGACCTCTTCAACGGACTCGCCGAGCGTGCGGTCGCGGTCATCAAGCGCCCGCTGACCATCGTGGTCCTCGACGAGGTCGCCGACGTCATCCAGACCGGGCACTACACGCAGAACGTCTCCGACGCCCTCATCGAGAACCGTGCGGAACTCAAGGCGATGGTCGCGGAGAAGATCCGGGAGGACCCCAACGCCAGCCTCATCCGGCGGCTCCCGGGCTACGACAAGGTCGTCGACGAGGTCAGCGAGACCACGCTGCGGGTCATCGTCGAGGTGCTGCACGACCCGCGCACCGACGAGCTCGTCTCGGACCTCCTGCGCAACAATCTCCAGCAGATCCGCAAGGCCGTGCGCGAGCGCCAGCACGAGGACGTCCAGCTGCGCGGCCCGGACGCCTCCGCACCCCAGCGGCAGCACCACGCGGCCGCCGAGGCGGCCATCCGGCGGGCCCGCCGCAGCCGCTGACCCGGTCGGCGTCCCAGGTGTGACGCTCACCCTCACGAGCGGGCCCGGTCTCGGCAAGGATGGGCGCATGACCGACGAGTGGGGCGTGCAGCAGGACTACATCGGGGCCGACGACCTGCCGCACCGGGTCGACGACGCGGTCGTCGCCGCCGTGCGCGAGGCCATCGGCCGTCCGCCGGCCGACCTGGAGGACACCGCCCCGGTGGTCACCCGTCCCGGCCGCAGCACGGGCCTGCGCGGCACCGTCGCCTGCGAGGACGGCAGCACCCGCGAGCTCGACGACGTCCTGGACGACGACTTCCCGCTCGGCTACCACGACGTGACGCCCGCGGCCGGCGGTCCGGCCCGCCGTCTGATCGTCTCGCCCGGCCGCTGCCACCTGCCCGACACCCAGCAGTGGGGCTGGGCCGTCCAGCTGTACGCCGTGTGGTCGCGCCGGTCGACCGGCCTCGGTGACCTCGGCGACCTGCGCACCCTGCGGGAGTGGACAGGGCAGCACGGTGGCGGCTTCGTCCTGGTCAACCCGCTGCACGCGGTGGCTCCGGTCGAGCCGCTGGAGCCGAGCCCCTACCTGCCGGCGACCCGTCGCTACCGCAACCCGGTCTACGTCGCGCTCGACGCGGTGCCCGGCATGGTGCCGCCGGAGGCCGTCACCGAGCCCGAGCCGACGCCCGGGGTGCTCGACCGCGACCCCGTCTGGCGTCACAAGCGAGCCCGCCTGCGCGCGACGTACGACGCCGGGCTCGCGCCCGCGGACGCCGAGCGGTTCGCGGCCTGGCGCGCCGACCTCGGCACCTCGCTGGAGGACTTCGCCACCTGGATGGTGCTCGCCGCCGACCACGGGGCCGACTGGCACGACTGGCCGGCCGACCTCCGCGACCCGCGCGGCGCGGCCGTCGCCGCGGTGGCCGCCGACCGTGCCGACGACGTGACGTTCGAGGCGTGGCAGCAGTGGCTGCTCGCCGAGCACCTCGAGGCGGCCAGTGGCGGGCTCACCGTCGTCCAGGACCTCCCGATCGGGGTGTCCGGCGGTGGCGCCGACTCGTGGGCGTGGCAGGGGATCATGGCCGACGGCGTCACGGTCGGCTGCCCGCCGGACGCGATGAACGCCCGCGGCCAGGACTGGGGCAGCCCGCCGCTCACGCCGTGGCGCCTGCGCGCCGCCGACTACGAGCCGTTCGTGGAGGCCGTGCGCGCCACCATCGCCGGCGCCGGCGGACTGCGCATCGACCACGTGATGGGCCTTTTCCGGCTCTGGTGGATCCCGCAGGGCGCGGCGCCGACCGAGGGCGCCTACGTGCGCTACCCGGCCGACGACCTGCTCGACATCGTCTGCCTGGAGTCGCACCGCGCCGGCGCGGTGGTCGTCGGCGAGGACCTCGGCACCGTCGAGGACGGCGTGCGCGAGGCGCTCGCCGAGCGCGGGATGCTCGGCTACCGGGTCTGGTGGTTCGAGGCCGACGATCCGGCCGACTGGGACCGCCTCGCGCTGGGGTCGGTCACCACGCACGACCTGCCGACCGTCGCCGGCGCCTGGACCGGGTCGGACGCCGACGACCAGAAGGCGGTCGGTGCGATGGACGACGCCGACATTGACGCGGGCCGCGCCGGGCTGCTCGACCGGCTGGACGCGGCCGGGGTCGCCGAGGAGGCCACCGCGCAGGACGCGACCCGGGCTGCCTACGCCAGTCTCGCGGAGGCGCCCAGCCTGCTGCTCGCGCTCACGCTGGAGGACGCCGTGTGCCACGAGCGGCGCCCGAACGTGCCCGGCACGGTCGAGCGCGACAACTGGCGGGTGCCCCTGCCGCTGCCGCTGGAGGACCTCCTGGGCGACCCGGGCCCGGCGGCGCTGGTGCGCACCGTGACCGACGACGCATGACTCGGACGAGTCCGTCGTCCCACGTCCGGCCTCCGGTCACGTCCCTGCAACACGCACCGACCAGACTGTGCGCATGAGCTCCACCAGCACCGACCTGACCACGGCCGAGGCGGCCCAGCCCGAGGCGGCCCAGCCCGAGGCGGCCCCCGAGGCGGCTCCCGAGGCAGCCCAGTTCGCCGGTGGCGTCTCCTCCGCCGAGCGCTACTCCGACCTGCGCGCCACCATCAAGCAGGTCGGCCACCTGCTGGGCGAGGCGATCACCCGGCACGAGGGTCCTCGGCTGCTCGAGCTGGTGGAGCAGGTCCGTCACCTCGCACGCGAGCCGCACGAGAACGCCGACGAGCTCGCGGCCGTGCTGGCCGAGGTCGACGACGACACCGCGGTCAACCTCGGCCGCGCGTTCACGGCGTACTTCCAGCTGGTCAACGTCACCGAGCAGCTCTACCGGTGGCTGGAGATCAGCGCCGAGGAGGAGCCGCCGCTCACCGCGACCGCCCGCCGCATCCGCGAGGCGCTCGACGAGGGCACCGTGACGCTCGCCCTGGTCGACGAGGTGCTCGGGCGCCTGGAGTACCGCCCGGTCTTCACCGCCCACCCGACCGAGGCCACCCGCCGGTCGGTGCTGCGGGTGCTGCGCCGCGCGACCGACGTGCTGCGCTCGCTGGAGGACCCGCGCCTGCGGCCCTCGGACCGCCCGGCGCTGGAGCGCCGCCTGGCCGAGCTCGTCGACGTCCTGTGGCAGACCGACGAACTGCGCGTGGTGAAGCCGCAGCCGCAGGACGAGGCGCGCACCGCGATCTACTACCTCACCGGCATCGCCACCACCGTCGTCCCCGACCTGCTGGCCGAGCTCGACCGCACCCTCGGCACCGCCGGCGTCCCCCTCCCGCCCACCGCCCGCCCGCTGCGCTTCGGCGCCTGGGCCGGCGGCGACCGCGACGGCAACCCCAACGTCACCCCCGAGGTCACCCTCGAGGTGCTCGGCCTCCAGCACGCCGCCGGCATCGGCGTGCTCGTGGAGCAGGTCGAGGACCTCCTGGTGGAGATGACCTCCACCAGCCGGGTGGTCAGTCCGACCGCGGAGCTCCTGGAGAGCCTCACCGCGGACGCCGAGGCGCTGCCCAACACCTACGCCGCCGTCAGCAGGCTCAACGCCGAGGAGCCCTACCGGCAGAAGCTCAGCTTCGTCCGGGTGCGGCTGCTGCGCACCGCCGACCGGCTCGCCGCCGACCCCCCGCACGAGCCCGGCCGCGACTACGCCAGCCTCGACGAGCTGGTCACCGACCTGTCGCTGGTGCGCGACTCGATGCTCGCCGACGGCGACGAGCTCACCGCCGACGGCGCCGTGCTGCGTCTGCTGCGCACCGCTGTCGCCATGGGCACCGGCCTGGCCACCCTCGACGTGCGCGAGCACTCCGGCAAGCACCACGCCGCCCTCGCCGTGCTCTTCGACCGCCTCGGCGAGCTCGACGTGCCGTACGCCGACCTCGACCGCGAGCAGCGCATCGAGCTGCTGTCGCGCGAGCTCGCCAACCCGCGGCCGCTGCTCGGCGCGGCCCGCGACGACCTGCCCGCCGAGGCCAGCGCGTCGCTGCGCCTCATGGAGACCGTCCGGACCGCGCTCGACACGTGGGGCCCGGACACCATCGAGACCTACATCGTCTCGATGACCCACGACGTCGACGACCTGCTCGCCGTCGTCGTGCTGGCCCGCGAGGTCGGCCTGGTCGACCCCGGCACCGAGACCCGCCCGGCCAGCGCCCGGCTCGGCTTCGCTCCGCTGCTCGAGACCGTCGCCGAGCTCGAGATCGCCGGCCCGCTGATGGCCAAGCTGTTCACCGACCCGACGTACCGCCGCGTGCTCGCGGCCCGCGGGAACGTGCAGGAGATCATGCTCGGCTACTCCGACTCCTCCAAGGACGCCGGCATCGCCGCCAGCCAGTGGCAGATCCACCGCGCCCAGCGCGCGCTGCGCGACCTCGGGGCCGAGCACGGCGTGACGATGCGGCTCTTCCACGGCCGCGGCGGCTCGGTCGGCCGCGGCGGCGGGCCCACCGGCAAGGCGATCATGGCCCAGCCCAACGGCAGCCTCGACGGCCCGATCAAGATCACCGAGCAGGGCGAGGTCATCAGCGACAAGTACCTCCTGCCCGAGCTCGGTCGGCACAATCTCGAGGTCGCGCTCGCCTCGGTGCTCGAGGCGTCGGTGCTGCACCGCAAGGCCCTGCTGCCGCCCGACGTCCTCAGCGGCTGGGACGGCACGATGAGCGTCGTCGCCGCGGCCGGCCAGGAGGCCTACCGCGGCCTGGTGGGCCGGCCCTCGCTGGTGCCGTTCTTCACCTCGGCCACGCCCGTCGACGAGCTCGGCAAGATGAACATCGGCTCCCGCCCGGCCAAGCGCCCCGGCGGCGAGGGCGGCCTGGAGGACCTGCGCGCCATCCCGTGGGTCTTCGGCTGGACGCAGTCGCGGATCATCCTGCCCGGCTGGTACGGCGTGGGCTCGGGCATCGCGGCCGCCCGCGAGGACGGTCGCGGCGACGTGCTGCGGCAGATGTACGAGACCTGGCCGTTCTTCCGGACCTTCCTGTCCAACGTGCAGATGACGCTGAGCAAGTCCGACCTCGACATCGCCGCGTCGTACGTGCGCGGTCTGGTGCCCGAGGAGCACCACGGGCTCTTCGACGACGTCCGCGCCGAGCACGCCCGCACCGTCGAGCAGGTGCTGTGGGTGACCGAGCAGGAGACGCTGCTGGAGACCGCCCCGGTGCTGCGGCGGACCCTCGAGCTGCGCGACCGCTACCTCGCTCCGCTGCACGCGCTCCAGGTCTCGATGCTCCAGCGGTCGCGGGCCGCGGGCGACGAGGTGCCGCCCGCGGTCGAGCGGGCGCTGCTGCTCACCATCAACGGCATCGCGGCCGGTCTGCGCAACACCGGCTGAGCCGGCCGGGCGGTCAGACCGGCGGGCGCACCCCGTCGGCGTAGCGGCGTGCCGTGGGGACGATCCCGAACCCCTCGCACCACGGGCACTCGTCGTCCCCCGGCCGCGGCCGGGGGACGGTCCGGACCACGAGCCGGCTCCGGTCGGTGCCGGTGCCGCGGCACGAGGGACAGGGCGGAGAGATCACGGGCCCACCCCATCGCGCCGGCGGGGCGCACCTCAACGGGCGTTCCTGCCCGCGTGCGGGCGGCCGAGCGGTGATCCGTCACGTCGGGTCACGGCCGTGACGAATTCTTCAGGCGGTGCGCCGTGGGGGCGACAACCTGCGGCAGGGCCCGCCCGACCGACAGGATGCGCGCATGGGCCAGACGGTGCGGGCGTTGATCGCGAGCCCGTTGGGGCACCACGTGGAGGAGCGGTTCGCGCGGCTGCTGGCGCCCGCGTCGGTCGAGGTCGCCGCCGACGGCGACGAGGTGCGCCGGGCCGTCGAGGGCCGGGTGCGCTTCGACGTCGTGCTGTCCGACCTGACCTGGCGTCGCCCCGGCGCCGACGGCTGCGAGCCGTTCGACGGTCTCGCGCTGCTCGACCTCCTCGCCGAGCTCGACCGCGCAGCCCCGGTCGTGTACGCCGTGCAGGGCGCGTGGCTGGAGCAGGACTTCGTCGACGAGGCCGTCGGTCGCGCCGAGACCGCCGCCCTGGTCCGCAAGACCGACACCGTCGACGGGATGGGCGCCGTGGTCCGCGCGGTCGCGGCGGGGGAGCGGCACGCGCTCCCGGTGCCCGCCCGGCGACCGCTGGCGTCGTGGCTCGGCGACGGTCGCCGTGGCGAGACGGCCGCCCGGATGGCGGGCGCGATCGCGTCCGGCCGGGCGTCCGACACCCGCTCGCTCGCGCGGGCCGCGTCGGTGTCGGTCTCGACGGCCGAGAAGCTCGCGTCGTACGTCGGCCCGATGATGCTCGAGCGCGGCGAGCACGACCCGGCGCTGCGTCTCACCTCGGCCTCGGTCTACCGCTGGTGCGCGCTGCACGCGGTCTTCCTGGTCAGCTGGTGCCGTCGCCACGGCCTGGCCGACGTGCTCGGCGAGGGCGTCGCGCGGCCGGGCGCCACCGCGGGGTGAGGGCGTCCGGCGACCCGCGTGGTGCGATGCCGCCGTGCCCGCGACCGACCTGCTCCTCCTGGTCACGACCGCGGCGCACCTGGGCTTCCAGCTGACCGTCACGCTGGTCGTCTACCCCGCGCTCGCCGAGGTGCCGGCCGAGCGCTGGCGGGCCGCCCATGACGCGCACTCGCGACGCATCTCCGTGGCCGTCGGGGTCGTGTACGTCGCGTGGGCGCTGGCGTGCGTGCTGCCGCTGGTCGCCTGGGCCTCGGGTGGCGAGCGCCCGGCCCCGGCCGTGCTGGTGGTGCTCGCCTCGGCTGCGGCCACGGCGGCGACGACCGCGTTCGGTGCGGCGCCGATGCACGGCCGCCTGGCGTCGTACGACGCGGGCCGGGTGGCGCGGCTGCTCGCGGTCGACCGGGCGCGCCTCGTGCTGGGCGCCGTCGCGCTGGCGGCCGCCGTGGTCGCCGTGGTCGTCGCCGGGGCCTGAGCCGGTCGTCGCAGCGCCGTGCTCGGGTCTCGTCAGCGTGACGCGCGTCCGGCGGGAGACTGTTGAACATCCGTCAACAAGGGCGGTAGCGTCACGGACGTGACGATGCTCGTTGACCAGCACGTGAAGCCCGCGGTCCGGTGGGGCCTCAACCAGGCCCTGCCCCGGCAGGTCATGCGGATGTCGGCCCGCAAGGGCGACCTCCAGGGCCGGATCATCGCCGAGGCCGGCGGCGCCGACGACGCACTGGTGGCCGACCTCGCCGACCAGGTGCGCGCCGCCGGGCGCCTGCACCGCGGCCGGTTCGCCTTCATCACTGCCTCGCACGCGGTGGTGAAGGAGGTGCTCACCAGCAACGACTTCCGCACCGGCATCGACGTCGGCGCCGACGGCGTGCTGTCGCGGCTGGGTCGCTGGGCCAACCAGCCCGTGCGGCTCGGCCCGCTCGAGCGGCCGTCGCTGCTGGTCACCGAGCCGCCCGACCACACGCGCTACCGCAAGCTGGTCACCCGGGTCTTCTCCGTGCGCGCCGTGCGCGAGCTGGCGGGGCGCACCCAGGAGATCGCCGACCGGCTCCTCGACGACCTGGGCGAGCGAGCCGCGCGCGGCGAGCAGGTCGACCTGGTCGACGGCTACTGCGCGCAGCTGCCGGTCACGGTGATCGCGGAGATCCTCGGCGTGCCCCCGCAGGACCGCCACCGGGTGCTGGAGTTCGGTGCCGGCGCGGCCCCGAGCCTCGACCTCGGGCTCGGCTGGCGCGAGTTCCGCGGCGTCGAGCGGTCGCTGGCCGACTTCGAGACCTGGCTGCGCGGCCACCTGGCCCACCTGCGCGACCACCCCGGCGACGACCTGATGAGCCAGCTCGTCGCCGCGCGCGAGGAGGGCGAGGGCCTCACCGAGGAAGAGCTGCTCGCGACCGCCGGCCTGGTGCTCGCCGCAGGCTTCGAGACCACCGTCAACCTGCTGTCCAACGGCATCGCGCTGCTGCGCCAGCACCCCGACCAGCTCGCGCTGCTGCGCGACGGCACCGCGACGTGGTCGAACGCCGTCGACGAGGTGCTCCGCTACGACCCGCCGGTGCTGCTCACCGGTCGGATGGCGCTGCGCGACACCGAGGTCGACGGGGTGGCCGTGCCCGCGCGCCACATGGTCACCACGATGCTCGCCGGCGCCAACCGCGACCCCGAGGTGTTCACCGACCCGCACTCCTTCGACGTCACGCGGGAGAACGCCCGTGAGCACGTCTCCTTCTCCGCCGGCCGGCACTACTGCCTCGGTGCCGCGCTGGCGCGGATGGAGGGCGAGATCGGGCTGCGGTCGCTGCTGGAGCGCTACCCCGACCTGCGCCTGGAGCCCGGCGCCCGGCGTCGTCCCACCCGGATCCTGCGCGGCTACGCCACGATGCCGGCCTCGCTGCGACCCTGATCACGGCCCGACGACCGCTGCCGCGCGCCCGACGGGTGTACGCCGTTCGCGGTCCCGCGGGTTCGATGGAGCCATGAGCATGCGCCTGAGCCGTCTGATGTCCGTGGCCACCGCTGGGTACGCCGTCTTCGCCGCGGTCCGCCCCGAGCACCTCGGTGACGCCGTCGGTGCCCACGACGCCGCCCGGCCCGCCTGGGGCGCGCTGGCTCGCACGTACGCCGGCCGCGACCTCGCCGTGAGCGCCGCCGGCGTCTGCGGCCCCGCGCCCGTGGTGAGCGCCGCGATGGGGATGCGGATCGCGATGGACCTCACCGACTGCGCCGCCCTGCTCCTGGCCACCGAGGACGCCGCCGTACGTCGCAAGATCGCCGGCGTGACGATCGGCTGGGCCACGCTCAACACCCTCGCCCTGCTCGCCGACCGCCGCCGCGACTGAGCCCCTCGCGCCGAGCCGTCGTGCATGTACGACGGCTCGGCGTGGTCTGGACCGGTGGGCTGCTCGCGACCGCTCGTCGGGGCGGGTCGACCGCTCGTCGCGCCCATCCCTGCGGGTGACGCGCGACACGGGCGTGGCGGGTGAGCATCTGCTCATGGTCAGTGCCCTCGCCAGCTGGATCACGGTGCGCGTCACGCACCGCGGCCGGTGCCGCACCTGCCACGTGGTGCCGGTCGAAGCCGTCGGAGACGCCTGCTCGCCGGAGTGCTGGGCCGTCCACTGACGCGCCGCTCGACGCCACTCGGCCGACCCGTCAGGCGGGCTCGGCCAGCTTGAGCAGGGCCAGGAGTCGTCGGGCGGTCTCGCCGCCCTCCTCCAGGGCCAGGTCGACCGCGCCGGGCACGTCCAGCCCGTCGCGCACCCGCGCCACCGCCCGACCGCCGTCGACGCCGCCGCCCGGCCGCGCCGCGGCGGCGTACAGCGCCTGCACGCGCTCCTGGGCCTGCGGCAGGTCGGCCGGGTCGTAGTCCCAGGCGTCGCCGACCGGGCGGTCGAGCAGCAGCATCCGCAGGGTGGCCGGCGCTGTGTCGCGCAGGACGTCCTCGACCAGCACCAGGTTGCCGGTCGACTTGGCCATCTTGTCGCCGTTGACCCGCACGGTGCCGACGTGCAGCGTGGCGCGCGCGAAGGGCGTCACGCCGCTCGCGGCCTCGGCCATCGCCTGCTGGTATGCGTGGTGCGGGTAGGCCAGGTCGGCACCGCCCACGAGCACGTCGACCGACGAGCCCAGCACGCCGAGCGCCATGGCTGCGCACTCCGCGTGCCAGCCCGGGCGTCCCCAGCCCCACGGGCTGGCCCAGCCGGGCACGCCGGCGGGGGAGGGGCGCCAGACCGGCACGTCGCAGGCGTCCTCCAGGCCGGGGGCGTCCGGGTCGTCGCCGTACGCGCGGGAGAGTGCCAGCGCGGCGTCGCGCTCGAGCCCGGCGGCCGCCGGCACGCCGGCGCCGCGAAAGAGCACCGAGCCGTCGTGCTCGTAGGCGGCGCCCCGGTCGAGGAGGGCCTGGGCGAGCTGCTGCACGGCCTGCACGTGGTGCCGGGCGTGCGGGGTGTCCGACGGCGTCGCGACCCGCAGGGCGCGCATGCTCTGGTCGAACACCGCCTCCTGCATCAGTGCCAGCTCGTCGAAGTAGGTGCCGCGGGTGCGCGCGGCGGCGTCCAGCACGTCGTCGACGTCGGTGACGTTGCGGCAGGTGTGCGGCACCGCACCGGTGGTGCCGAGCGCCGACGCGAGCAGGTCGGCCCACACGAACGTCGAGGCGTGCCCGAGGTGCGTGACGTCGTACGGCGTGATGCCGCAGACGTAGACCCGCGCCGCTCCCACCACGCCGAGCCGGGTGCCGCCGAGGGTGACCGAGGCGGGCGCGGCGGGCAGGGGGCCCACCCGCTGGTCCGGGTCGGTCACCGCGGGGCCCTGGGGGCTCGTGCGGCTGGTGGGGCTGGTCCAGGCGCTCATGGCAGCATCCTCGCACCTCGTGGGGGGGGTTTCGGGTCCACCCTCCCTCCCCCCGGGTGACCCTGACGTCCCGCCGAGCAGTCACAGTGGAGTCGTCTTCGAGTGACTCACCACTCCGGGTGGTGGTTCCACCCGTTTGGGGTGATCGGAGACGCGCGGTCCGGTCCTTCGGGCCGGGCCGCGTCCCGGCCGGTCCTCGACGACCGTCCTCGCGTGGGGCGTGCCCACACCGCTCGTTCGTGAGACCCTTCCGCGCGTGCTCCCACACACCCCCCGGTCCACCCTGCCCGCGATCGTGGCGCTCGCGGCCGTGCTCGCGGTGCTCGCTCCCCTCACCGCGGTCGGCCCGGCCGCGTACGCCGCGCCCGTCGCCGCCGCGTCCGCCCCGACGGCTGTCCAGACTGCTGCCCCGCCGGCTGAGCGCAACCCGAGCCTCGACCACCCCCGGCTCCCGCAGCGCTGCCTCGAGGGCGACGAGTACATCCCCTCGAACGCCGAGATCTGCCGGATCCGGTGGTACGGCGCACGCCGGCCGACGATCGTCATGTGGGGCGACTCCCACTCCTGGCAGCACGAGCCCGCCGTGCTGGAGGCGGTCCGGGGGAAGAGGGTCAACCTGGTGGCGTTCTTCATGGGCTCCTGCCCGGCGCACCTGGTCTACCGCAGCAAGAAGGGCGGCCACTACCGCACCGGTTGCGAGGTCACCAACGCCGCGGCGCTGGAGTGGGTGACCCGCCAGCACGACCGCGGGCGGGACCTGCGGGTGCTGCTGGGCGGGGCCTGGTCGAGCTACCGGCTGCTCTACCGTGCCGTCCGTCGCGGCGACACCGCCGACGTCACCGACTTCCAGGCCCAGATGGCCACGCTCTACCACGAGGGCACCGCGAAGCTGTTCCGCCGCCTCGGTGCGGAGGGCGTCGACACCGACGTCATCGCGCAAGGCGTGTTCGTGCCGGAGGACCCGCCGGCCTGCGACCGCGTCACGCCGTACCCCTGCGACTTCTCGCGCAAGGCCGGCCTGCCGGGCGAGGCCGCGACGAAGCGGTGGCTCAAGCGGCAGATGCGCAAGCTCCCGGGCCGTCCGGTGTACGTCGACCCGAACGGCAAGGTCTGCGGCCGCAGCACCTGCCACGGCGTGGTCGACGGCATCTACACGTTCTTCGACCGCGGTCACTACAGCGCCACCCGCTCGCGGACCTTCGTCAACCACTTCCGGAAGTCGGTCAACCGGCTGCTGTGACCCCGCGGCCGCCACCCCTTGCGGTGTCGGCGGTCGCGGCGGCGCCTGCCTAGCGTGGTGGAGCCGGTGCCGCCGGCCCCGCGTCGACAGCAGGAGGAGTGGTCCCCGTGGCCTCGAGCAGCAACGACCCCGGTCCGAGCGTGAAGGACCCCGAGACCTACGAGGCGCTGCGCGACGAGGGCGCGAGCAAGGAGAAGGCGGCCCGCATCGCCAACGCCCAGGCGCGCGACGGCGCCGAGGCGGTCGGTCGCCGGGGCGGACGCGCTGGGTCGTACGACGACTGGACGGTCGAGGAGCTCCGCGAGCGCGCCCGCGAGCTCGACGTCGACGGACGCAGCTCGATGACCAAGGACGAGCTGGTCGACGCGCTGCGCGACCGCTGAGGGACGGGCAGCGATGATGAGCACCGCCGCCGCGGCTGTCGGCGCCGTACCGGCCCGGCCGGGCAACCGGCACACCTTCGCCTTCGCGCCCAGCTACCGCCTGCCGGCGCTCGCCTTCGGGATCACGCCCTGGACGGCCTGGGTGGACGCCGGACCGGACGAGCTCGTGGTCCGCTTCGGGCCGTGGCGGCTGGCCACCCCGCTGGACAACATCGCCTCCGCCGAGGTCACCGGCGACTTCGCCTGGCTGAAGACCGCCGGGCCGCCGCACCTGTCGTTCACCGACCGGGGCGTCACGTTCGCCACGAACGGTGACGTCGCGACGTGCGTGCAGTTCCACGAGCCGGTCGCGGGCATCGACCCGACCCGGCGGATCAAGCACCCGGGCGCCACGCTGACCGTGCAGCACCCCGCACGACTCGCGGCCCGGCTGCGACCCTGACGACCCGTCCGGACTGGCCGGGGTCGCGGGCCGCGGCCGGGCCGCGGGAGGTGCTGTCGCGCGTGCGTCAGGCGCTGTCGGTGCGCTGCTCGCGCACCGTCTGGGTCCCGTCGGAGTGCGTGGTGGTCTGCACCGTGCGGTTGCTGCGCTTGCTGTTCAGGGTGATCGCGGTCAGCGCGATCAGCGCCGCCCCGACGACGGCCATGATGATGCCGACGACCTGCAGGTCCAGACCGCTCACCGAGGTGTTCACCGCGAACGCGAGCACGAGCCCGAGCACCAGCAGGAACCCTCCGAATCCGTAGCCCATCGTTGTTCCTCCTCCTGGCGCCGGTCGGCGCCCTCCTGGGGACGTTCACACGCGAGCCGCCGGTCCAAACCACCCCAAGGGAAGGCCATGGGTGGAGCCACCGCGCACACGAGGTGCGCACCACCCTTATGGGTGATGCTTCTGGCACGGCGCCCTGGATTCGACTAGACAAGTGCCGATGGGTGTTCCAACGAGGGTGGCCGTGGTGAGCCCGGCCCCGGTGGTCGCAGCCGGCCTGACGGTGCTGCTCGGTCGCCACCCGGCGGAGGTCGAGGTGGTCGGCGCCCCGGATCCGGCGGGCACCCGGACCTCCGGCGAGCGTGCCCCCTGCCCCGACCTGGTGCTCTACGACGTCCTCGGGCTGCACCTGGGCGACGGTGCCGACCTGGCCTTCTTCGTCAAGGAGACCGACGCGGTCGTGCTCGCGATCTCCCGCGAGCTGCGCCCCGACCTCGCCGCGCGCGCGCTCGCGCGGGGGGCCGACGGGTTCTTCGGCCTCAGCATCGGCGAGGCCGAGCTCCTGGGAGCCGTCCGGTCGGTCCGCGACGGGCTGCTCGAGGACGACGAGTCGGTCCAGGCCGCGACCGGCGGCACGGCCGACGGGCTGCTCGGCAGCGACGTCGGGCTGACGCCGCGCGAGACCGAGATCCTGCGTCTCATCACGCTCGGGCTCAGCAACCAGGACATCGCCCACCGGTGCTTCCTCAGCATCAACTCGGTGAAGACCTACATCCGCAGCGCCTACCGCCGCATCGGCGTCACCAGCCGTAGCCAGGCGGTCGTGTGGTGCCTCCAGCACGGCTTCGCCGCGGACGTCGACGACCGTCCTCCCGACTGACCGGTCCTCGGACGGTCAGCCGTCCCAGCGGACCAGCAGTGCGGTGGCGTCGTCGCTCATCCACACGTCGTCGCGCTCCTGGAGCTCGACGCCGACCTGCCGCACCAGCTCGGCCGGTGTGAGCCCGGCCCCCGACAGCCGGTGCACGATCTCGGCCAGCCCGGCGACGCCGAGCATCCCGCCCTCGAGGTCGCGAGCCTCGGTGATGCCGTCGGTGAACAGCACCAGCACGTCACCGGGCTCGAGGAAGTCCTCGCCGACGTCCGGCGTCGCGGCCCCCGCCAGTCCGGTCCCCAACGGGGGCTCGGGCTCCGCCTCGAGGGCGCGCAGCGAGCCGTCGGCGCCGACCAGGACAGGGCAGGGGTGCCCGGCGCTGAGCCACTCGACGCGGCCGGTGCCGGGGTCGAGCTGCAGCATCAGCCCGGTCACGAACCGCGCCTCGCCGGAGTGGTCGCCGACCACGGCGTCCATCGCGAGGTACGCCGTCGCGAGGTCGTGCTCGGCGTACCGGCTGTTGCGGTAGGCGGCGACCGCGATCGAGCTGACCACCGCCGCCGGGAAGCCGTGCCCCGTGGCGTCGAAGATCGCCAGGTGCGCGACGTCCTCGTCGAGGGCGTAGTCGTAGGCGTCGCCGCCGGTGGAGTACGTCGGCTCGAGCAGCGCCGCGACCGAGACCGGGCCCGAGACCGCGCTGGACGGCGGCAGCACCGAGGCGAGCAGCTCGGCTCCGGGGGTCATCAGCTGGGTGCGGCGCAGCGACTCCAGGTGGTCGCTGGTGCGGGCCGAGGCCATCAGCGCACGTCCGGCGGTGGTGGCGAGGGCCTGGAGGAGGTCGCGGTCGGTGCCGGTCGGGGCGACGAGCTCGAGCACGCCGATCCGCTCGCCGTCGTGCTCCACGGGGAGCCGCCAGAGCTCCTCCGCCGGGCCGCCGTCGCCGGTGTCCGCCTCCTCGAGCGGGGAGCGCTCGGCCTCGCCGGTGCGCAGCGCGGTGCCGTCGTCCTCGTCGATCCCGCGGGCCGTGCTCCGCGGGGACCCGCTCGCCGGCACCGGGACCAGCTCGGTCTGCTCGAGGTTGGCCACCAGCAGGACGACGTCGCGGGCGCCGACGGTCCGGCGTACGTGCTCGACGACGACCGAGGCCACCTCGTGCGCCGGGCAGCGGTCGAGGCGGCGCGCCAGCGCCGTGACCGCGTCCGTCGACGAGGTGGGGGGTGTCGTCACCGGCTCATTGTGACGGACGGGACCAGGGGGCGCGCCTCGCGCGTACCGGGTGATGGGTACCACCGGGTGCTGGTGCGGATGTACCACCGCGAGACCGTCTGCCCGGTGGTGCCGCGGTGGCGGGGCGTCCGGCGAGGATCGGAGCATGACGTCCTTCCTGCTCCTCGCCCTCCTCGCTGCCGGGATCGGTCCCGGCCTGGCCGCGCTGCTGCGGTCGCGCGGCGAGGAGCCGCTGCAGGACCTCGCCGACGCCCTCGCCGGCGCCACCGACCTCGGCACCCGCTACCGGGTGCTCGTCCTGGTCGACCAGCAGGGCCTGCCCTCCTCGCTGTGCGTCGAGTGGGTCCGCCACCACGGCGCCCCGATGCTGCTCGCCGCGCTCGAGGCCGGGGTCGACGAGGCGACGCTGCACCACCACGCCCGTGACCTGCGCGGCCTCGACGTCGACTCCGTCCTGCTCTCCGCGGAGCTGCGTCGGGGTGTGGACCCGCTGCCCCCGGGGGCGGCCCGCACCGTCCTGGTCCGCGAGGGCCGGCAACACGCCGAGGCCGGCGCGCACGTGTGGGGACCGCACCCGGAGCAGCACGACGCCGTCGTCGAGGTCGACACCGAGCCGGTGCCCGACCCGGGCGACCTGCCCGACCCGATGAGCGCCGACGACGTGATGACGCTGCTGCGCGCGCTCTCGACCCTGCGCCGTGCCGGCGACCTGGGCGACCTCGGCCTCGACGGCGGTCGCGACGCCGCCTGACGAGCGGGCCGCCGGAGCCCGGTCACGGCCGGTCCCGGGTGCCGTGGGCAGACTGACCCGATGAGCACCGGCCAGCACGCCCAGCACCTGCCCCACCGTCCGCTCCCGCGCACCGGCCGTGACGTCTCCGTCCTCGGCCTCGGCACCTGGCAGCTGGGCGCCGACTGGGGCGACGTCTCGGAGTCGGACGCGCTGGCCGTCCTCGAGGCCGCGGTCGCCGACGGCGTGACGCTGCTCGACACCGCCGACGTGTACGGCGACGGACGCAGCGAGCAGGTCATCGGCCGGCTGCTGGCCGGCCGGCCCGACCTCGACGTCCTGGTCGCCACCAAGATGGGGCGGCGGGCCGAGCAGGTGCCGGCGTCGTACACGGCCGAGCACTTCCGGGCGTGGACCGACCGGTCGCGGCGCAACCTCGGCGTCGACACCCTCGACCTCGTGCAGCTGCACTGCCCGCCGTCGGCGGTCATCGACGACGACGCGACGTACGACGCCCTGGACGCGCTGGTGGAGTCCGGTGCGGTCGCGGCGTACGGCGTCTCGGTCGAGACGTGCGAGCAGGCGCTGGCCGCCATCGCGCGGCCGCACGTCGCGAGCGTGCAGATCATCCTCAACGCCTTCCGGCTCAAGCCGCTCGACGAGGTGCTGCCCGCGGCGGCCGCGGCGGGGGTGGGCATCGTGGCGCGGGTGCCGCTGGCCTCCGGCCTGCTGTCGGGCCGCTACGACCTCGCCACCACGTTCGCCGCCGACGACCACCGCACCTACAACCGCGACGGCAGCGCCTTCGACATCGGCGAGACGTTCTCCGGGGTCGACTACGCGACCGGCGTGCAGGCTGCGCGGGAGTTCTCCGCGCTGGCCGCCGAGCACCTGCCCGGGCTCAGCCCGGCACAGGCGGCCCTCGCCTGGGTGGTCGACCAGCCCGGTGTCACGACCGTCATCCCGGGCGCCCGCAATGCGGCGCAGGCGGCGTCCAACGCCGCTGCCGGTCGCGTGGGGCCGCTCCCGAAGGCCTTCCGGGACGGCGTCACCGCGATCTACGACGGGCACCTGCGGGCGGAGGTCCACCCGCGCTGGTGAGCCCCGCGCTCAGCGCCAGTCGCGTCGCCGGGCCTTGCCGGCCGCGTCGCGCAGCGGCCGGTCGACGACCTCCCACGAGCGCGGTCGGGCGTCCCGGTCGACGCGCTCGCCGAGCCACGCGGTGAGCTCGGCGGCGCCGAGGCCCGCCCCGGCGCCGTCCACCACGGCGTGCAGCCGCTCGCCGAGGTCGTCGTCCGGGCGCCCGACGACGAGGGCCGAGCGGACCGCCGGGTGCGCCTCGATCGCGGCCTCCACGGGGGCCGGGTGCACCGAGACGCCACCGGTGGTGACGACGTCGTCCGCCCGCCCGGCGAGGTGCAACCAGCCGTCGGCGTCGAGGTGCCCGAGGTCGCCGAGGGTGTGCCACGCGGCCGGGTCGCCGTCGCCCGGCGTCGGCCGTCCGACGTAGGCGTACGTCGCGCGCGGACGGCGCATCTCGACCAGCCCCTCGGCGCCGGCCGGGACGGGCACGCCGTCGGGGTCGACCACCCGCAGCTCGGTGCCGCCGACCGGGCGGCCGACGGTCCCGGGGCGGGCCAGCCAGTCGTGCCCGCCGCAGACGACGACGCCGGCGGACTCGGTGCCGGCGTACACCTCGGTGACGCGGTCGGGCCCGAGCCAGCCCAGCCAGGCGCGCTTGAGCCACGGCGGGCAGGGCGCGCCGAGGTGCAGCAGGGTGCGCAGCGAGGAGACGTCGGCGCTGGCCCGGTCGGGGTGGCGCCAGACCCGCAGCATCGTGGTCGGGACGAGCAGGGCCCAGGTGACCCGGTGCCGGGCGACCAGTCGGAGCCACTCCCCGGGGTCGAAGCCCCCGCCGGCCAGCACCAGCGTGTGGCCGGTCATCAGACCGCGGGCGGCGTAGGTGAGGGGTGCGCTGTGGGAGAGCGGTGCGGAGACCAGCTGCACCTGCTCGGCCGGCAGGAAGGACGTGACGCCGCGGGAGGGGTCGACGCGGGCGGGAGCGGTGGCGCGGACGAGCTTCGGCAGGCCCGTCGACCCCGACGACGGCGAGATCTTCCAGCCGGCGGCCACGCGCCGCTCCGGGTCGCCGAGCGGCGGGCCGGGCGGCACGTCCCCGACCCGGGTCGGCAGGGGGCGGTCGACGAGGCGGGCGACGTCCACAGCAGCCAGCAGGCTCCTCCGCTCCGCGACCGGCAGGTCGGGGGAGAGCACGAGCGGGGTGGCGCCGGCCGTCCAGGCGGCGGCACAGGCGACGAGCAGGTCGGGGCCGGTGGGGAGCGCGACCGCGACGACGTCGTCGACCCGCAGGCCGTCGCGCACCCACCACCGGGCGACGGCCTCGGCCCGGTCCACCAGGTCGGCCCGGGTGAGCGTGACGTCCCCCTGGACGACCGCCGCCCGCTGCGGCGCGGCCTCCGCGAGCCGGCGCAGCGCGGCGCCGATCGGCAGGTCAGGCACGGGCGCCGTCGGCCCCCGGGACCAGGCCGCGGGACAGGCCGCGGTAAAGCTCCAGGTGCGCCCGGGCGGCGGCGCCCCAGGTGTAGGACCGGGCCAGCTCGCGCCCGGCCGCCGGGGCGGCCGGCGTGGTCAGGGCGGCGTCGAGCGCGGCGGCGAAGGAGGCAGCGTCGGTGCCGTAGCCGACGGTGTCGCCGTACACCTCGCGCAGCACCGGCAGGTCCCGCGCCACGACCGGCACCCCGGCCGCCAGCGACTCCATCGCGGCCAGGCCGAAGCCCTCCTTAGTCGAGCAGAACCCCATCGCCGCGGCCCCGGCCACGAGCCCGGGCAGGTCGTCGTCCGGCACGACGCCGAGCTCGACCGGCGCGACGCCGAGGCGGGCGGCGTCGGCGTCGAAGGCCGCGCGGTAGTCGCGGTAGTCGAAGAGCGTCTCCCCGCCGGCCAGCACGAGCGCGACGTCCGGGTGCCGCTCGCGGAGCAGGGCGTATGCCGCCAGCAGGTCGCGGGTGCCCTTGCGGGGCTCGATGCCGCCGAGGCCGAGCACGTAGCGGCCCAGCCGGGTCCGCCACCGCGCGGCGTCCGCCACCCCGGCCGCGAACCGCGCGGCGTCGACGCCGTTGGGGATCACGGTCGGGTCCAGGCCCCAGCCGGCGCGGACCTCCGCGGCCACCGCCGCCGACACGCAGACGCGGGTGTGCGGCTCGACCACGGCGCGCTCGTGGCAGGCGGCGAGCTCGGGAGTGGTGAACGTGTCGAGGTGGTGGATCGTCCGCACGCACGGCAGCGCGGCGTTGGCGCTGATGCAGTCCTGCGCGTGCACGACATCGTACGCCGCCCGCTCGCGGCCGAAGGCCTCGCCGAGCACCGCGATCGAGCGCACGATCCGGTCGCCGACCGGCTCGTCGTCGCGGGCCTCGAACGGCACCGCCCGCACGCCGACGCCGTCCGCGACCGGACGGAAGAAGGTCGTGTCGCCGCCCCGGCCGAGCGTCCACACGTCGACGTCCACCCCCTCGCCCCGGCCGGTGCGCACGAGCGCCTCGGCCAGCGCGAGGGTGTGGACCACGCCCCCGCGAGGCTTCGTGGAGTAGGTGAGCAGCGCGACCCGCAACCGGGTCACGGGTGCACCTCGGGCACGGGCGGGCACCGGTAGGCGTCCGGGCTGAGCTCGGCCAGGTGGTGCAGCACCCGGCGCGAGCGCGCGACCTCCGCCTCGACGTCCAGCTCGGCGACGGCCATGCCGCCCTTCGCGCCGGTGCGGGCCAGCACGTCGCCGCCGGGGCCGACCACCTTGGCCTGGCCCAGGAAGCGCAGCCCGCCCATCACACCGGTCTGGTTGGACGACAGCAGCACGACCTGGTTCTCCGCCGCGCGGGCCTGGTCGTAGAGGTCGAACAGGCGCGACTGGCGGTCCTGGGGGAGCCGGCTCGCGCGGTCGGTGACCGAGGCCGGCCACGCCGAGAGGCAGGCCAGCACCTGGGCGCCGTCGAGAGCGAGCGTGCGCGCGGCCTCCGGGAACGTCTTGTCGTAGTCGATGAGCATCCCCATCCGCCCGACCGGGGTGTCGAAGGCGTCGAACGTCGAGCCCGCGGCGTACACCTTCGACTCGCCGGCGGGCTGGTGCACCTTGCGGTGCCGGCCGAGCACGCCGTCGCCGGTGAGCGCGAGGGCGGCGTTGTAGAGCCGCGCCTCGCCGTCCTCGACGACCTCCTCGGCCAGACCGAGGCACACCACCATCGGTCCGGCGAGCTCGCGCACCCGCTGCACGAACGGGGAGTCCTCGTCGAGCGCCGTCGGCAGGTCGCGCGGGTCGGGGTCGCGCAGGTCGGAGAGGTAGCCGCCGAGGGTCGCGTCGGGGAGCACCAGGAGCCCGACGCCGGCGTCGCGTGCCTCGCCGACGATGCCCTCGAGCTTGGCGACGGCGCGGTGCACGTCGCGGCCGAACTGGGCGGCGACGGCGGCGAGGCGGCGTACGGGCACGGGCTCAGGCTCCCAGAGGTCCGGCGCTCAGCGCGCCAGGCGGGTCACCCCGGCCAGCGACGACGCCGCCGCGCGCTCGGCGGCGACGACCTGTCCGGCCACGTGCTCGGCGTCGCGCGCGATGCCGAGGAACCGGCCCGAGCCCCAGGTGTGCAGCCACGGGAGGCCGAGGAAGTGCAGACCCGGCACGGAGGTGGTGCCCCGCACGTGGGTCGGCCGGCCCTGGCCGGTGAACACGCCGACGTCGATCCACCGGTAGTCGGCGCGGTAGCCGATCGCCCACACCACGCCGGTCACCCCGGACGCGGCCAGGTCGAGGTCGAGGTCCTCCTCGGCCGGCGGCTCCCACACCGGCTCGTACTGCGACGGCGGCGGGGCGTCGATTCCCTGCGCGGCGATGTGCCGGTCGATGTCGCGGCAGATGGAGTTGTAGACGGCGTCGGCGTCGTCCAGGGCGGCGCGCGTGGTCGGGCGGAACCGCACCGTCGAGCCTCCGGCGCCGTCCACGAGCCCGTCGAGCAGGCCGTGCAGGCGCATCCCGTCGGCCGCGAACGCGCGCAGGTCGAGGTCGCGCCCGCCGTCGCGGCCGGTGACGTAGTGGTTGGTCTTCTCCCGCGCGGCGACGCCTCCGGGGTACGACGCCACCGGGACGTCGTACAGGCCCATGTCGGCCAGCCAGGTCATGCAGTCGCGACCGCGGTAGGTGCGCGCCACGCGCGGGGCGTCGCCGAGCGCGAGGTGCACCTGCCGCCCGGCGAGGTGGAGGTCCTCGGCGATCTGGGCGCCGGACTGCCCGCTGCCGACGACGAGTACCGCGCCGTCGGGCAGCTGTTCGGGCTTCTTGTAGTCGGCGGAGTGCAGCTGGTGCACGTCGGCCGAGAGGGTCGGGGCCCACGGCGGCACGATCGGCGTGTGGTAGCCGCCGGTGCACACCACGACGTGGTCGCAGTGCCAGGTCTCGGGACCGTCGGGGCCGACGGCCTCCAGCACGAAGCCGCCGTCGGTCGCCTCGGTGAGCCGGGTCGCCGCGGTGTGCTCGCGCAGCGGCGGGCCGAACGTCGGTGCGTAGCCGGCGAGCCAGTCGACCACCTCGTCGCGGGTCATGAAGCCGTCGGGGTCGGGGCCGTCGTAGGCGTAGCCGGGGAGCCGGCAGTGCCAGTTGGGCGTGACGAGGGTGAAGGCGTCCCAGCGGCTGTCGGCCCACTCGTGGGCAGCAGTGGCGGCCTCGAGCACGACGTGGTCGACCTCGTCGCGGGTGAGGAACCAGCTGGTGGCGAGTCCAGCCTGGCCACCCCCGACCACGACGACGGTGGTGCGGTGCACGGGCTGGGTCACGAGGTGGCTCCCTGGGTCCTGGGGTCCGGCGCCGGCAGCGGCGGGTGCATCCGCCCGACCCGGACGGTCGCCGCCGGGTCGTGGTGGCCGGCGTCGGCGAGCACCTCCTGCCGGGTGGCGGCCGCGGAGGTGCAGGCGAAGCCGAACTTCTCGGCCACCCGGTCGCTGGCGACCTGGAGCGCCCGCTCGGTGCGCCCGACGAGGTCGAGCACGGTGTACTCCTCGCCGCTGACGAGGAAGTCGTGCACGACGAGCGACGGGCTGTAGTACTCCCGCTCGGTGCCGTCGGGCCAGGTGACGGCGAAGGTCATCTCAGGCATGCGCGTGCTCCTTGGCGAGGGCGGTGCTGGTGGCCAGCTCGGCGGGGTAGATCTCCGGACGGCGGTCGCGCAGGTGGAACATCGCGCGGCGGGCCGTGGAGAGCGCTCCCTCGACGTCGAGGGTGGCCACCGCGGTGCCGGCGCCGGTGCCGGTCGTCGCGAGGACGTCGCCGCCCGGGCCGACGACCTTGGCGTTGGCGACGAAGCGGAGCTTGCCGAACGTGCCCGACTGGTTGGAGGCGACCCATAGCACCTGGTTCTCCAACGCGCGGGCCTGGTCGAAGATGCCGAAGCGCTGGGTCCAGCGGTCCTGGGAGAGGTCGGTCGACGTCGCGGTGCGCGACGCCGGCCAGGCCGAGATGCAGGTGATGACCTCGGCGCCGTCGACGGCGAGCGCGCGGGCCGCCTCGGGGAAGGCCTTGTCGTAGCAGATCAGCACGCCGAGGCGGCCGACCGGTGTCTCGTGCGCGACGAGCTCGTCGCCGGGGGCGTAGTACAGGCTCTCGCCGAGCGGCTGGTGGGTCTTGCGGTAGACCGCGTGCACGCCGTCGCCGGAGACGACGGCGGCGGAGTTGTAGCGCTGGTCGCCGTCGCTCTCGCAGAAGCCGACGACCACGGTCATCTCACGCGCGAGCTCGCGCACCCGGCGTACCTCCGGGCCGTCGACGTCCATCACCGGCGGCAGGTCGGCCGGGCGCTCGTCGTGCGTGCCGTCGCGGCCGCTGCCGAGCACGGAGAGGTAGCCGCCGAGGCACGCCTCGGGCAGCGCCAGCAGCCGCACCCCTCGGGCGCGAGCGTCGGCGACGAGCTCGCCGACACGGGCGAGGTTGGCCTCGACGTCGCGCCCGAACTCCTCGGCCACGGCGGCGACGGTGAGGTCGCTCCGGGCAGGGCTGGTGGCGGAGGCGGGACTGGGTGTGGTCTGGTCGGTCATGCCGTCCCCTGTCCGGTCACCGGGCCGGTGACCGCGTCGGTGGTGGTGCCGTCGGGCCAGCGCAGGGAGACCCCGGCGCCGGGCACGAGCTCGCCGCAGGGGGCGGACTCGACGGTGGCGGGCAGGGCGCCGCTGCGGTCGGCGACGCCCGGTCGGTGGGCGGTGACCATGGCGAAGCCCGGGAAGCAGGTGAGCCAGTCACCGGCAGCGGCGACCGCCGGCTGCGGCACCGACGCGACGTCGAGCACCGCTCGGCAGCCGCTGGCCTCGGCGAGCATGCCGGTGGTGCCGACGACGCCGCTCATCGAGACGTCCTTGGCGGCCGCCGGGTCGAGGTCGACGACCACGCGCCCCTGGGCGCGCAGCTCGGTGGGCGTGCGGTGGGAGGTGGAGTCCCACTGGCGGCCGGCGTACCCGTGCCGCCAGCCTCCGCCGAGGTCGGCGGTCAGGCGCAGCGTGTCGCCGGGGCGGCCGCCGCCGCCCGGCACCGGGCGACGTCCGGCGGCGGCGTCGACACGGCCGAGCGCCGTCACCGACAGCGAGGCCGGTACGCCGAGCTGGGTGTGGCCGCCGAGGACCGGCACGCCCCAGGCACGGGCGCCGTCGACGAGGCCGCGCAGCACCCGGCGGGCGAAGGACGCGTCGCGGGCGCCGAGGGCGTCCAGCAGGCCGGTGGGGACGGCGCCCATGGCGGCGAGGTCGTTGAGGTTGACGAGCACCGCGCACCAGCCGGCCCACTCGGGGTCGCGCTCGACCATCGCGGGCAGGATCGCGTCGCAGGCGGCGACCACGTCGGTGCCGGGCACCGGGGCTCCGTCGTCGCCGGTGTAGCCGGGGGCGGCAGCGCCGACCGAGAGGTCGTGCGGCACACCGGCGAGCAGCCCGCCGAGGTCGGCCTTGGTCTGCTCCACGAGCCGCTGCACCCGCGCGACGGGCCAGTCGACCCGCACGTGCGGGTGGCCGTGCAGCTCCAGGGCGTCGCCGACGCTCCAGCCGAGGCGGCGGAAGAGGACGGCGTTCTGGGCCTGCACGGTGGCGTCGAAGCGCAGCGCCCCTGCCTGCTCGGCGGCGGCGCAGGCGGCGCGCACGAGCGCGGCGCCCACGCCGAGGTGGGTGCGGGCGTCGGGGGCGACGACGAGCCGGCTGCCGCTCCACCAGCCCAGGTCCCGGTGCTCCGCGCCCGCCGCGAGGGCGGCCGGGTGGTGCGACGGGTGCACCCGCACGCCGCCGAGCACCTCGCCGTCCGGAGCACGGGCGACCAGCACCGTCGTACGCGGGTCGTCGTCGACGGAGTCGGCGTCGGAGCCGCTGAAGAGCCCCTGCTCGTCGACGAAGACCGCGCGGCGCAGCGCCCGGTAGGCGGCGACGGTGGCGTGGTCGTCGGCGCGGACGACGAGGAAGGGGTCGAGGTCGGGCGTCGCCCGGGTGCCGGCGAGCAGCGGGCCGGTGAGCAGCTCGGTCATGCCGAGGCTCCCTGCTCGCCGCAGGCGCCGAGCGCCGAGCAGGCACCGCAGGCGGCGCAGCCGGCAGCCTGGTCGGCGCCGTGCATGCCGGCCCGGCGGAGGGCGGCGGCCACGCGGGTCGTCACGTCGTACACCAGCTCGTGCGGGGGAGCGGGCACGCCGTCGACGTCGGTGGCCAGCGTGCCGGCGAGGGGGCGGAACGGCACCACGAACGGGTAGACGCCCATCGCGATCAGCTCCTCGCAGCCGGCGACCAGCTCGTCGGGGTCCTCGCCGAGGCCGACCAGGACGTACGTCGACACCTGGTTCCAGCCGAAGACGCGGACCGCCTCGCGCCAGGCGGCGCGGTACTCGTCCATCGGCACCGAGCCCTTGCCGGGCATCCAGCGCAGCCGGACGTCGTCGTCGAGTGACTCCACGTGGATGCCGATCGAGTCGGCGCCGGCCTGCTTGAGGTCGGCGATCGACGCGAGGTCGCCCGGTGGCTCGCACTGCACCTGCACCGGCAGGTCGGGCAGCACCTCCTTGACCGCACGCACGCACCGGGCCAGGTGGGTGGCGCCGCGGTCGCGGCCGCGGGAGGTGCCGGTGGTCATCACCATCTGGGTGACGCCGTCGAGGTCGTGCGCGGCGCGGGCGACCTCGGCGATCTGGGCGGGGGACTTCACCGCGACCGTGGAGCCCTGGGCGAGCGACTCCTCGATCGCGCAGAAGCGGCAACGCTCGCGCTCGTCGTACCGCGCGCAGGTCTGCACGACCGTGGTGGCGAGCACCCGGTCGGAGTGCAGGCGGGCGATCTGCTCGTACGGCGTGCCGTCGGCGGTGGCGAGGTCGTAGAAGCGGGGCCGGGCGACGGTCTCGACGCCCATGCCGGTGTCGGCGCCGTCGAGCAGCAGGCGACCGCCGCGCACGGAGTAGGGACTGCGGGGGTTGAGCGGCACGGCCGCCCCGACCCCGTCGAGCAGCACGTGGCCGTCGTCGCTGGGTCCGGCGCCGGCGCGCCGCGAGACGGGCGCGTCGAGGAGCCGGATCCCCCGGATGGCGACGTCGACCCGGGTGCCGCGCGGGGCGGGGCGGTCGGGCTCGTGCTCGGCGGGGAGCGGGGCAGCCATGGTGGGGCCTGCTCTCAGAGGTTGTAGGTGGAGTTGATGACAGCGCCCTTGCGGGCGTAGTAGATGACCGCGTCCTGCACGTCGAGCGGGTGCGCGGGCACGACGCCCTCGATGAGGTCCTCCTCGCGGCAGCCGTGCAGCGCCATGCCGAAGCGGCAGCAGTAGACGGTGCCGCCCTCGGAGATGAAGGTCTTGATGGAGTCGTTGAGGTTCTGGTTGCCCGGGAAGGCGACGTCGCCGGTGGTCGGGAAGCCGCGGGTGTCCATGCACGCCAGGGCGCCGGGGCCGTAGAAGTAGATCGCCGACTCGAAGCCCTTGCGCAGCGCGCGGGTCGCCTGGAGGACGGCCACGAAGCTCACCGAGCTCTCGTGCGGGATGCCGTGCACGAGGGTGAAGTACGACTCCCCGTCCTCGGCCTGGAAGTCGGGGAAGATCTTGGTGCTGCCGTAGAGGTTCGTGCCCTTTGGCTGGGAGGGGTGCGGGACCTCGGCGAGCGAGGCCTCCATGTTGGCCTTGATCTGGGCGTCGAGGTCGGCGGGGGTCTCGGACATGCGGATCGCTCCTGTGGCTGGGTGTGCTGGGCGGGCTGGTGGTCGTGCCGTGCTGGCGTCGACGCTGACGCCGTCCTTCGGGACCGTCGGCTCAGGTGCCGTAGAGGGCCTCGAAGTTGTCGTGGAAGAAGGCGGTGGCCAGGTCGCCGTCGCCGGCGGCCGCGGCCAGCCGGGCGTGCTCGCCGGCGTAGTCGCCCCAGGGGGTGTCGGTGGCGAAGAGGACGCGGTCGTGGCCGACGCCTCGGCGCTCGATCTCACTCACCAGCCACAGCGGGGCGAAGCCGATCGCCCAGCTGGTGTCGGTGTAGACCTGCTTGCCGGCCTCGATCCAGTCGAAGAGCCGGCCGCCGATGAGCTTCATGTGGCCGCTCATCCCGCCGCCGAGGTGGACGAGGTGGATCTTGGTCTCGTCGCCGTAGGTCTCGACGAGCCGACCGATCCGGTCGACGTCGGAGGCGGCGCCGGGCGAGGTGTGCACGTGCACGACCAGGTCGTGCTCCGCGGCGGTCGTGAAGATCCGGTGGAGCTGCTCGGCGCAGTCGGGGTCGTCGACGTCGCCGCCGAGCAGGAAGCTCGTCTTGAGGGCGGCCACGCCCGACTCGCCGACGAGGGCCAGGGCGGCGTCGTTGCGCGCGGCGTCGGAGGCCTTCGGCGACACCCACAGGCCGCAGCGCACCCGCTCGTCGGTCTGGGCGGCCTCGAGCGCGAGGTGGTTGAGGTCGAAGGAGACCTGCGGGTCGGGGACGCCGTAGTTGGGGAGCACCAGGGTCCGCTCGACGCGCTCGGCGTCCAGCGTCGCCAGGAACTCCTTCACCGTCGCGGTGGCGGTGAGGTCCGGCGTGATCGCGGGGCCGCCGTAGAACGGGTACGCCGGCAGCGCGCCGATGTGGCGGTGCGCGTCGTGGGCGTCGGGGAGGGCGGCGGGCATGGCGGCAACGCTCCGCCGCGGGTGTTTCCGACTGGTTGCGGATGGAATGCGGTCGTGTTGTAACTCCGCGTCGGGCATGTTTCGCGACCGTTCCGGCGCGGTCTCGTCCCAGGTCGGGGCGCGCGCCGGCCCGGTGGGGACTCAGGCGGGGGCAGGCGGGTCAGGGGCGACCTCGTCCCAGAACGCCAGCATCGCCTCGATCGTCCGCCCCTGCTCGGGCACCGGCACCAGCACCCAGTCGTGCACGCCGCCCTCGACGACGTGCAGCGTCAGGTCGGTGCCGTCGGCCTCGGCCGCGCGGTCGGCGAGCCGGTGGCATTGCGGCCCGAACTGCTCGCGGGTGCCGACCCAGGCCTGCACCCGGCCGAGGCCGGAGAGGTCGCCGAGCAGCGGGGAGAGCAGCGGGTCGTCGAGCGGCCGCTCGCCGGCGTACAGGCGGGCCGCGCCGCGCAGGCCCGCCAGCGGCAGGACGGGGTCGCTCGCCGCCTCGGCCAGGGTCTCCTCGTCGTCGAGCACGAGGTCGACCCAGGGACTCAGCAGCACGGTGCCGTCCGGCAGTGGCAGGCCGGCGTCGCGCAGCTGCTGGAGCAGCACCAGCGACAGCCCGCCACCGGCGGAGTCGCCGGCCAGGTGCAGCGGTCCGGTGGTGCGGGCCCGCAGCGCCAGCCACGCCGCCAGCACCTCCGGGACCGTCTCGTCGACGGTGTGCTCGGGTGCGAGCGGGTAGTCGACCAGGTGGACGGTCCAGCCCCGCTTCACGAAGCGGGTCAGGAACCCCCAGTGGAAGTCCTGCAGCGTGTAGGCGCCACCGTGCAGGTAGACCAGCTCACGCCGTACGTCGTCCGCCGCGGCGCCGCGGGGCGACACCGAGTGCACGGGGCACGCCTCGTCGCCGGACGTGTGCACGTCGTACCCACGGCGGACCCACCAGGGCACGCCCGGACGCCTCCGCGGCGGGTGTGTGAAGACGTGCCCGACCACGGCGTGGGGCACCAGGCGGGAGGCTGCGGCGGCGAGGTCCATCGGGAGGCTGGCCATGCCCTCACCCTCTCGCAGATCACCCGAGAGGCGCTGTGGCGACGCGGCCCGGAGTGGTGCTCTTGCAGGCATGGACCTGGGCATCAACGGCAAGACAGCAGTCATCACCGGCGCCGCGGGCGGCATCGGGTGGCACACGACCGAGCAGCTGCTCCGCGAGGGCGTCTCGGTGGTGATGGTCGACATCGACCAGGACAAGCTCGACGAGGCGGTGGAGCGCCTCCCCGACGACCTGCCGCGACCGGTCACCGTGGCCAGCGACCTGCGCACCGACGAGGCCGCGAAGGCGCTGGCCGTCGAGGTCGCCGAGAAGGTCGGCGACGTCGACATCCTCGTCAACGGCGCCGGCATCACCGGCGCGACGGGCGCGTTCCACGAGATCGCCGACGAGGACTGGGTCGACGTGCTCGACACCAACCTGCTCTCGGCGGTCCGGGTGACGCGGGCGTTCCTGCCGAGCCTGCGCAGCCACGGCTGGGCCCGCATCGTCTACGTCAACTCCGAGGACGCCGTGCAGCCGTACGACGACGAGCTGCCCTACTGCGCCTCCAAGGCCGGGCTGCTGTCCTTCGCACGCGGGCTCGCTCGGGCGTACGCCGACGAGGGCGTGCTGGTGAACTCCGTGTCCCCGGCGTTCATCCACACCCCGATGACCGACGCCATGATGGAGAAGCGCTCCGCCGAGCTCGACGTCTCCTTCGACGAGGCCGTCGAGTCGTTCCTCGACGAGGAGCGGCCCTACATGGAGCTCGGCCGCCGTGGCGACCCCGAGGAGGTCGCCAACGTGATCACCTTCCTGTGCTCGCAGCGGGCGTCGTTCGTCAACGGCGCCAACTACCGCGTCGACTCGGGCTCGGTCGCCACGCTCTGACCGGCACGGCCACGCGCGGTCAACAGTCGGTCAACATCGGCCGTGAGACCGCTCTGGACCGTCACGCCCGCGGGGTCTCGCTCGTTACAGTCGTGACGCCGGGTGCGGCCCGCCCGGCGTCCCGACGTACCGACGGGCCCTCGTGGGGAGTAGTGGACCATGCCCGGTCGTCCGACCGTGCTGCTGACGTGTGCCGCCGTCGCGGTCGCCTCGGCGCTGACCGTGACCGGCGTGGCGCCGGCCGCCGCCGACCAGGACGTGGTCGTCGGCGAGAAGCCGCTGAGCGACGTGCCCGTGGTGGTGGGCGCGGAGGCCCAGGACGGCGACGGGGACAACTCCGCCGAGGAGCCCCAGTCGACCAACCAGGTGCTGTCCGTCGCCACCCACGGTGACCTGGTGGCCGTCGCCGGCACGTTCACCGGCGTGCGCAACCCGGGCTCGGCCGCCGAGATCGACCAGCGCTGGCTGTTCGTCTACGACCGGACCACTGGCCAGGTGCTCGACTCCTTCCGCCCCACCTTCGCCGGCGGCGACGACGACACCGGCGACCCCGACGACGTCGTCTACGGCACGCCCGGCGTCGAGGCGGTCGCGTTCGCGCCCGACGGCCAGTCGGTGTACGCCGCAGGCTGGTTCACCAGCGTCAACGGCACGACGAGGCAGCGGGTCGCCCGGATCGCCCTCGACGGCTCGGTCGTGGCGTCCTTCGCGCCGTCGGTCGACTTCATCGTCAAGGACATGGCCCTCACCGACGACCGCGTCGTGATCGGCGGCCGCTTCCACCGGGTCAACGGGCAGCCGGTCAGCACGCTGGCCGCGCTCGACCCCACCACCGGTGCGACCGAGACCGACTTCAACCTGCCGGCGTCCGGGTCGCGCGACCCCGACCCCGTCGTCTCCGACTACGTGCAGGAGCTCGAGGTCTCCCCGGACGGCCGCTGGCTCGCGGTGGCGGGCAACTTCCTCCAGGTGGGCGCCGTCGACCGCGAGCAGCTCGCCCTGATCGACCTCGAGCCGACGGGCGGCGGGGACCCGGAGGTCGCCACCTGGTCGACCGACCGGTACGGCCTCGAGTGCTACGGCGACTACCAGGACTCCTACATCCGAGGACTCTCCTTCGACCCGGAGAGCAGCTACCTCGTCGTCACGGGCACCGGTGGCCTCTCCAGCGACACCGAGGCGCTCTGCGACGTCGCGACGCGCTGGGAGCTCCCGCCCACCGCCTCCGGCGACGGCCTGCAGCCCACGTGGGTCTCCGACACCGGCGGCGACACCCTGTGGGCCGCCCACGTCACCTCCGCCGCGGTCTACGTCGGCGGCCACCAGCGGTGGATGAACAACTCCGAGCCCGGCCCCGCGGTCTGGGACGCGAGCCTCAACGGCGACGACGCCGGACCCGGGTCGGTCCGACGCTGGGGCATCGCCGCGCTCGACCCGCTCACCGGCGTACCGCTGTCGTGGGACCCCGAGCGGGAGCCGCGCGGGCGTGGCGCCGAGGCGATCACCAGCGACGGCCCCTACCTGTACGTCGGCCAGGACACCCGCAACTTCGGTCCCGTCGGCGACGACGTGCAGACCGGCATGCTCGCGGTGCTGTCCACCGCCGGCGGCACCGCCAACCCGCAGCCCGAGGACGTCGACCTGCCCGTCGACCTGCGCGTCGTCACCGGGTCGACCACCGTCGAGCGCCACTTCGACGGCACCACCCTCGACGCGCCGGTCGACGCCACCGGCGGAGTCGACTGGTCGGGCTTCCGGGGCGGCTTCGTGCAGCGCGACGAGCTCACCTGGTTCGGGGCCGACGACGCCTACTACCGCACCCCGCTGACCGGCTCCGGCTACGGCTCGACGACCAACCTGTCGACCTCGATCGACTACGCCGACGAGGACGACGAGGAGGCCTACCCCGACACCCCGCAGACGCGGTACGGCCAGGCCTACGGCATCGCCGAGACCCGCGCGGCCACCTACCTCGACGGCTACGTCTACTACGTCCGCGACGACGACGACCGCCTGCTGCGCCGCGGCTACTCGCTGGAGAGTGGCATCCTCGCCAGCGCCGAGGAGCCGGCGCAGGGTCGCGACTGGTCCGGGGCCACCGCGCTCACCTTCGTCGGCGACTGGCTGTACGCCGCCTGGGACGACGGCGCGCTCTACCGCTTCTACGCGCCCGACGGCGCCGTCGACTACGACAGCCGCACGCTCGTCGACGCTGCCGGCGGTGCGACCGACTGGGCGGGCGTCGACGGGCTGTACACCGTGCCGTCGACCGGCTCGGTCGACGCCCCTGCCGCGCCGGACACGACCTGCTCCGGCACGACGCCGTGGCGGGCGTCGTACTGGTCCAACCAGGAGCTGGTCGGCACTGCGGACCTGAGCCGGTGCGAGGAGGACGACGCCTCGCGCGGCGGTGGCCTCGTCCGCGACTGGGGCACCTCCGCCCCCGACGACGCCTCGGTCGGCGAGGACCAGTTCTCGGTGCGCTGGACCCGCACCGTCACCATCGACCCGGCCGACGCCGGGCGCGCCCTGCGGGCCGACGTCACCGCTGACGACGGCGTACGCGTCTACGTCGACGGCACCAGGATCGTCGACGAGTGGCACTTCTACTCCGACGAGACCTATACCGGCACGTCGCCGGCGCTCGCGGCCGGCGAGCACGAGGTGCGCGTGGAGATGTTCGAGTACGACGGTGGCGCTGGTGTCGACCTGACCCTCAGCCGGATCGACCCGCCGACCCTGCCCCTCGGGCCCGACAACACGCCCGGGGACACCACGATCACCTCGCCGGCGGCGGGTGCCACCACCCGGACCAACGAGGTGACCGTGCGCGGCAGCGCGACCGACGACCGCGCCGTCGACCGGGTGCGCGTCGCGGTGCTCGACCGGGACGCCGAGGGCGAGTCCTGGCTGCAGGACGACGGGACGTTCGGGCCGGAGTTCGCCTCGCGTGACGCGGCGCTCGTGTCGCCGGGGTCGACCTCGTCGACCTGGAACATCGCCCTCGACCTCCCCGACGGCCGCTACGGCGTCGACGCGGTCTCCTACGACGAGGCCGGCAACGTCGACCCGACCAGCGCCTACCGCGAGGTCACGGTGGACACGTCCCCACCGGACACCGCCGACCCCGACACCACGCTGCGCCTGCCGCGGGCCGGCCAGCGGACCGGGAAGCTCGTCACCTTTACCGGCACCGCCACCGACGACACCGGGGTGGAGCGGGTGAGGGTCGCCGTCCTCGGCCAGGGCGACCCGCGCTACCGATGGCTCCAGCGCGACGGCGGCTGGGGCAAGCGCTACGCCTGGCGGGCCGCGACCCTGGCCGATCCCGGTGCCACGTCGACGACGTGGCGGCTCCGGGTCCGGCTCCCCGCCGGGCGCTACGGCGTCGACGTCGTCGCCGACGACGTGGCCGGCAACTACGACCGCACGTCGGTCTACCGGGAGTTCCGGGCGGGGCGGGACCGCGTGAAGCCGAAGGCCGCCACCAGGCGCGTCGCCGGCAAGCGCTCGGTGCGCACGACCCTGCGCGGCGTCGCCAGGGACAACGAGTCCGTGCGCGACGTCCGCCTCAGGATCGAGCGGCTCGGCGCCCCGCGCAAGCGACGCTGGGTGCAGCCGAACGGCACCCTCGGCAAGCGGGCTGCCCGGCTACGGACCAACCTCGTGTCGCCCGGCGCGGGCCGGACGGCCTGGGTCGTGCGGTACAAGATCCCGCGGGGCCGCTACCGCGTCCGGGTGCTGGCGTACGACGCCATGCTGAACCAGGGCAGCGGCCCGGCGAAGACCTTCCGCGACCGTCGCTGACCCACCCTTCGGGAGTCGTCACGGCGGGTGTGCCCGGACCGCTGGAGTCGGTCTGAGATGGGTGCATGACGAACTTCGGGTACACGTTGATGACCGAGCAGAGCGGTCCGAAGGACTTGGTGCGCTACGCACGGGCCGCCGAGGACGCCGGCTTCGACTTCGAGGTCTCCAGCGACCACTACTCGCCGTGGCTCGCCTCGCAGGGCCACGCGCCGTACGCCTGGACCGTGCTCGGCGCCGTCGCGCAGGTGACCGAGCGGGTCGAGCTGATGACCTACGTGACGTGCCCGATCCTGCGCTACCACCCGGCGGTCGTGGCGCAGAAGGCCGCGACGCTGCAGCTGCTCAGCGACGGTCGGTTCACGTTGGGTCTCGGCAGCGGTGAGAACCTCAACGAGCACGTCGTCGGGCAGGGCTGGCCGGCGGTCGGCCAGCGGCAGGAGATGCTGCGCGAGGCCGTCGAGATCATCCGGGCGCTGCACGAGGGTGGTGTCGTCGACTACCGCGGCGACTACTTCGACGTGGAGTCGGCGCACGTCTGGGACCTCCCCGAGCAGCCCGTGCCGATCGGCGTGGCCGTCGGCGGCGACCGGGCGATCGAGACCTTCGGGCCGCTCGCCGACCACCTGATCGCCACCGAGCCGCGCGCCGACCTCGTCGAGTCGTGGAACGCCACGGACGGCACCACCCCGATCGGTCAGGGCGCCCGCGCGATCGGGCAGATCCCGATCTGCTGGGGACCCGACGAGTCCCGGGCCACCGAGGTCGCGCACGACCAGTTCCGCTGGTTCGCCGGTGGCTGGAAGGTCAACGCGGACCTGCCGACCCCGGCCGGCTTCTCGGGCGCCACGCAGTTCGTCCGCCCCGAGGACGTCGCCGAGAACATCCCGTGCGGCCCCGACCTCGACAAGATCGTCGAGTCCGTGTCGGCCTTCTGGGAGGCCGGCTTCACCGACATCGCCCTCGTCCAGGTCGGCGACGAGAGCCAGGACCGCTTCCTCGCCGAGGCTGCCGGCCCGCTGCTGGAGAAGCTCCGCGCTGCCGCCCCCTGAGGGGATTGAGCCGGGCGAACGCCAGTGAGTCCGCGTCGAAACCCCCGCCGGCCGACCGCCGACCTTGTCCACAGCGGTGCCTCCGCGCGAGGGCCGGTTGTCGGTGGTCGCACCTAGAATCGGGACATGCGAAAAGCGCTCCTGACCTGCGACAACGAGCGGACTCCGGTCAGTCTCGTCGCCGCGGTCAGGGCTGCTGCAGACGTCGAACGTCGGGTCCAGCTCGACAAGGCGCTGGCGGTGCTGGAATGGGTCGCCGCCCGCCAGCTCCCCGAGGACCGCGCGGCCGAGGAGCGGGCCGACGACCACCTCGACGAGATGACTCGCGACAGGTTCGGATCCCAGGCACTCCACCTCGCCGGGCCGGGTGCTCCTGTGGTCGAGGAGGACGAGGCCTACGAGATCGCCGCCGCGCTCGGACTCTCGCGCCAGTCCGGTTCGAGGTACGTCGGGGACCTGATCGAGCTGCGCTACCGCCTGCCCCGCATCTGGTCCCGCGTCACCGCCCTGGACCTGCCGTTGTGGAAGGCGAGGAAGATCGCGGCCGCGACCTGCACGCTGCCCGAGGCCGGCGCGGCGTACGTGGATGCCCAGCTCGCCTGGGCCGCCGCACGGACGACGCTGGCGCAGATCGACCGCACAGTGGACGAGGCCATGGTCCGCTTCGCCCCCGACCTGCTGCCCGAGGACCCGACCGACCACCGCGACGTCATCGTCGACCTCGACAACGCCCGGCACGGCCTCGTCTCGATCGATGCACTCCTGGATCTCGACGACGCCCTCGACCTCGAGGACGCCCTCCGCGCCGGCGCGGCAGCCTTGAAGGAGGCGGACTCCGACGACCCGCTCGGCGTCCGCCGGGCGAAGGCCCTCGGCGACCTCGCCCGCGGTCAGGGCGCCCTCGACCTCCAGACCGACAGTGCTAGGCGACGCCCGCTCGTGGTGAATGTGGTGAACGGGCAGGTGACCTGCGAGGCATTCGTCCGCCCCGGCCTGCCGGTGAGCGTGTCGGTCGACCAGATCCGCGGCTGGTGCGCCGCGGCGGCGAAGGTGACCGTCCGCGACGTGCTTGATCTCCGCGCCGACTACTCGACGGAGTCCTACGCGCCGACCGAGAAGCTCTCAGCCCAGGCCCGCCGGCTGCACCCGACCTGCGTGTTCCCGCACTGCCAAAGCACGTCCGAGCGCTGCGACATCGACCATGTCGTCGAGTACGCCGACGGTGGGCCGACCTCGACCGCCAATCTCGCGCCGCTGTGCCGGACGCACCACCGGATGAAGACCCACGCCCGCTGGCGATACCGACGACGATTCGACGGCGTCTTCGTCTGGACCGGCCCGATGGGTCAGGTCTTCGAGGTCGACGACCGCCCCCCCCCGCCGCTCGTCGAGTAGCCCGGTCCCGAGGAACGAGAGGGGCCGGGCGTATCGAGGCGCCCGGGCCCGACCCCTCGCGGGAGCAGTCTGGTCGCCGCCGCCTGTCGTCTCACGGCGTCTCGACCTCGGGCCGATCGACCTCGTCAGGGGCTTGCCTGGATACCCCAGGTGGGTATAGTGGAGGCATGGAGCACGAGCACGCGGTCACGCCCGGCTACGAGGGTGACAAGGAGGCCTACCTGCGTCGGATGAAGCGCATCGAGGGGCAGGTGCGAGGGATCGCGCGGATGATCGAGTCCGACACCTACTGCATCGACGTCCTCACCCAGGTCTCCGCCGTCACCCGTGCGCTGCAGGCCGTCGCGCTCGGTCTGGTCGACGAGCACATGCAGCACTGCGTGCTCGACGCCGCCCGCGACGGCACCCCGGAGGAGGCCCGGGCCAAGCTCGACGAGGCCTCCGCCGCGATCAAGCGCCTCGTCCGCTCCTGACCGCGCCCACCACACCGACCCACCACCCGGAGGAACCCATGAGCACCAGCACCTACACCGTGACCGGGATGACCTGCCAGCACTGCGTCGCCTCGGTGACCGAGGAGGTCTCGGAGATCGAGGGCGTGCAGGACGTCGGCGTCGACCTCGAGTCCGGCTCCCTGACCGTGACCGCCCCGAGCCCCGTCGACGACGACGCCGTGCGCGCCGCCGTCGAGGAGGCCGGGTACGCCCTCGCCTGACATGAGCACGACCCACACCGGCACCGAGACCACCGAGCTGGTCGTCACCGGGATGACCTGCGCCTCCTGCGCCCGCCGCGTCGAGCGCAAGCTCGGCAGGCTCGAGGGCGTCGAGGCCGAGGTCAACTACGCCACCGAGACCGCGCGCGTGCAGCACCTGCCCGGGGTCGACCTGGCCGCGCTCGTCGCGGCCGTCGAGTCCGCCGGGTACGGCGCGCACGAGCCGGCGCCCCCGACGTCCGACGCGGACGGGCTCGACGAGGACGCCGAGGCCGAGCGTCGTGACCTCACCCGGCGACTCGTCGTCGCCGCCGTCCTGTCGGTGCCGGTCGTGGCGCTGGCGATGGTGCCGCCGTGGCAGTTCGACGGCTGGCAGTGGGTCTCGCTGGTCCTCGCCACGCCCGTCGTGACCTGGAGCGGCTGGCGCTTCCACCGCGCCGCCCTGGTCAACCTGCGCCACGGCGCGGCCACGATGGACACCCTTGTCTCGCTGGGCACCGTCGCGGCGTACGGCTGGTCGCTGTGGGCGCTGCTGTACGGCGGCGCCGGGATGATCGGGATGACGCACGGGTTCTCCCTCACCCTCGACCGGCACGCGTCCGGGAGCGCCATCTACCTGGAGGCCGCAGCCGGCGTCACGACGTTCGTGCTGCTGGGTCGCTGGATCGAGGCGCGCTCCAAGCGCGAGGCCGGGTCGGCGCTGCGTGCCCTGGCCGACCTCGGCGCCCGGGACGCCGCCCGCCTGCGCGACGGCGTCGAGACCCGGGTGCCGGTCGACCGGCTCGCCGTCGACGACCTGGTGGTCGTCCGGCCGGGGGAGAAGGTGCCGACCGACGGCGAGGTCGTCGAGGGCGCCTCCGCGGTCGACCTGTCCCTGCTCACCGGCGAGTCCGTACCGGTCGACGTCGGGCCGGGCGACGAGGTCGTCGGTGCGTCCCTCAACGTGGGCGGCCGGCTCGTCGTGCGCGCCACCCGCGTCGGCGGCGACACTCGGATCGCCCAGATCGCCCGGCTGGTGGCCGACGCCCAGGGCGGGAAGGCCGCAGCCCAGCGCCTGGCCGACCGGGTCTCGGCCGTGTTCGTGCCGGCCGTCGTGACTCTCGCCGTGCTGACCCTGCTCGGCTGGCTGCTGCTCGGCGGCGAGCCCGCCACCGCCGTCTCCGCCGCGGTCGCCGTGCTCGTCATCGCCTGCCCCTGCGCCCTCGGCCTGGCCACCCCGACCGCGATCCTGGTCGGCACCGGCCGCGGTGCCCAGCTCGGCATCCTGGTGCGCGGGCCGGAGGCGCTCGAGCGTGCCCGCGACATCGACGTCGTGCTGCTCGACAAGACCGGCACGGTCACCACGGGCGAGATGAGCCTGACCGACGTACGCCCCCTGCCGGGTGAGGACGCCGACCGGCTGCTCGCCCTCGCCGGGGCCGTCGAGGACGCCTCGTCCCACCCGGTCGCCCGCGCCGTCGCCGACGCCGCCCGTGAGCACGGTGGCGACCTCGCCGAGGTGACCGACGCGGCCGACCACGCAGGGCTCGGTGTCTCCGGCACCGTCGACGGCCACGCGGTCGTGGTCGGTCGTCCGGCGCTGCTCGAGCAGCGCAGCCTCACCGTCGGACAGCCGGTCGCCGGCCTGCTCGACGCCGCGCAGGCCGAGGGCGGCACCGCCGTCGTCGTGGGCTGGGACGGCGCCGCGCGCGGCGTGCTGCTCGTCGGCGACGCGGTCAAGGACACCTCCGCGGACGCCGTCTCCCGGATGCGCGCGCTCGGGCTCCGCCCCGTGCTGCTGACGGGTGACCACGCCCGCGCCGCAGCGGCGGTCGCGGCCGAGGTGGGCATCGACCCCGACGACGTCGTCGCCGACGTGCTCCCCGAGGGCAAGGTCGACGTCGTACGCCGCTTCCAGGCCGACCGCCTGCGGGTCGCGATGGTCGGCGACGGCGTCAACGACGCCGCCGCTCTCGCCACCGCCGACCTGGGGCTGGCCATGGGCACCGGCACCGATGCCGCCATGGCCTCGGGAGACCTCGTGCTCGCCCGCGGCGACCTGCGCACCGTGCCGGACGCCGTCCGGCTCTCGCGCCGCATCCTGGGCATCATCCGCGGCAACCTGGTCTGGGCGTTCGGCTACAACGTCGCTGCCATCCCGCTCGCGGTGGCCGGCCTGCTCAACCCGATGATCGCCGGCGGCGCGATGGCGTTCTCGTCGGTCTTCGTCGTGCTCAACAGCCTGCGGCTGCGGGCCTTCCGACCCGCCGCCTGACGTCCCACCCGGAGGTCCCCGCCGTGCCTAGGCTCGGCGGTGACCTTCCCCACGTGCGTCTCGTCAGCGCACACCGCAGCACCGCACAGAGCAGGCAACGCCGACCCCTGCGGTCGGCCGGACGACAGGGAGCGCCCCGTGACCGGGTGGGAGGGTCCGCCACGACTCCTCGTGGCCGCCACGGTCGTCGGTGCCCTGCTGCCCCTCTGGCTCGACCACGAGCCGGCCGCGGCGCCGACCGGTACGCCGACGTCGACCGGCACCGCCACCCTCGCCTCCGGCACAGCGCGGGGGCTCGACGAGCTGCCGCACGCGCCGGCCGACACCGACTCCGGCGCACGTACGACGGGTGATGCCGCCGAGCGGCGCGCGACCACCCGGACCGCGGCCGACGACGACCGCGACGGAGCGCGGAAGCTCGGCGTCGCGACGTACGCCCTCGACCCCGATCTCGCGCTCGCCGACGTCCGCGCCGGTGCCGCCGCCCTCACCGACCGCGACGGTGTCTCGGTCGTCGGGTGGCAGGGCACCGCGACGTACGGCAACGTCTTCGGGATGCTCGACAAGGCCGGCTGGGACACCCTCCGTCCCGACGGTGACCGCGACCTGCGCGACCTGGCGGTCTCCTGGCGGCGCGACCGCTTCGAGCTGGCCGGCTGGAAGGCGCACCCGGTGGCCGAGGGCGCCACCCGGCAGGTGCTCCGGGTCAGCCTGCGCGAGCGCAGCAGCGGCGACGTGCTGTCCGTGCTGGTCGCGCAGGTGCCCGACGGCGCCGCGAGCACCGAGCAGCCCGGTCGCTGGGCCGCCTCCGACGAGGCCGTCGTCGGCCGCGAGACGCTGCGCCGGTACGCCGACATGTGGGACAAGGCGCCCGGCCGCTGGGGCGTCGGCACTCTCGACCTCGGCCTCGACGCCTTCGCCGAGGCGGACGCCGCGCCCGTGGGAGGCCCGACGCGCCACCTCGCCGACGTCGCCGCGTCGACGTACGACGTCCGCGGCCGCAAGGGCGTCGACGCGGCCACCGACCACACCGAGGTCGTCTACGTACGCCGCACAGACCTCGACCGCGAGCGCCTCTCGGTGCGCGGGCAGACCAGCATGGACGACCTGGCCGGGACGACACACCCGGTGATCGGCTGGCTCCAGGTCCGCTGACCGGGCCCCCGGCCCCGAACGCACGTCGACCCGGCGCACACGTGCGCCGGGTCGACGTGGTGATGGTGCGGTCAGGCGTTGGCGTACTCCGCACCGGCCTCGGCAGCCTCCTTCTCGGAGGTGGCGCCCGCGGTGGCGAGGTTGCCGCCCTTGTCCTCGAGGTGCGCACGGACGAACCAGTGGAAGAGCTCCAGCTTGTCGACCTGCGCGATGATCATGTCCTGGGTGACCAGGTCGAGCTCGTCGAGCTCCTCGACGGCCTTGCGGTGGCTGGTGATGACGCCCTGGTAGACGACGTCCAGCGCGGCCAGGTGCTCCTGGGTGGTGGCCCGGCCGATGGAGTACTCGTCCCACGAGCGGGCATTCACCAGTGCACCCGGGGTGCCCTTGGGCGAGCCGCCCAGGGTCGCGATGCGCTCGGCGATGTCGTCGCTGAACTCGCGCACGTCGTCGACCTGCGGGTCGATCATCTCGTGCACCGCGATGAAGTGCGGGCCGACCACGTTCCAGTGGACGTGCTTGAGCGTGAGGTGGAGGTCGTTGCAGGCGTGGAGACGGTCCTGCAGCAGCTCGACGACGCGCTCTGCGGTCGCCTCGCTGAGACCCGGGGTCGTGTACTTGAGCTTCTGGGTAGCCATGTCCCCGACGGTAGGTCGGCGTCGGGGTCGTCGGGACACCAGAAGGGGTGTCGCCCGGGAGGGTGGTTTCCCGCTGTACGCCGGCATCGGTGGGGTCGTCCGGCTGGACACCACCTCGGTGAAATACCTGCGGGACCCAGCGATCCCTGCTCGGGGCCTGGCCCGGGTCGGATCACTCGGGGGGAACCGATGACGGGTACGAGCGCGCTCACGCGCTGGACGACGACGGTGCTCGGGGTCGCGGTGGCGGCTGCCGGCACCGCGACCGTGGGCGTGGCGATCGCAGGGTCGGCCGCAGCCGACGGGCCGGACCGGACGGCATTCGTCTCGGTCGACCTCGACGGGGCGGTGGAGCTCGACGGCTGGGCCTACTTCCTCGCCGACGACGGCGAGCACGGCACCGAGGTGTGGCGCACCGACGGCACCCCCGGCGGCACCGCGCTGTACGCCGACACGACCCCCGGTGGCGCCGACTCCGACACCCCGATCGCGCAGCTGTACGCCACCGCGCAGGGACTCCTCGGCACCGACCTCGGCAGCAACACGCTCTACCGGGTGCCTGCCGGCACCGGCACGACGGTCGAGGTGCAGGGGCTCGACTACCTCGGCGGCTACGCCGGCACGGTCGAGGGCGACGTGGCGCTGCTGTGGACCCACGGCCCGTCGGCCGGCATCTACACGCTCGCGCCGGGCAGCGACACCGCCGTCCCGCTCGAGGCCGCCCTCGGCGCCCGCGGGACCCTCGGCATCGCCAGCACCGGCTCGCTGACCTGCTAAACGACGTACGCCGACGGCGAGCTCGACTGCACCGACGGCACCGAGGCGGGCACCGGTCGCGTCGCCGACCTCGGCGGGGCCCCCTCGGAGCCCTCCGCGATGGTCGCCGGCGACCGGCTCGTCTACTTCCTGGCCGACGACGGCGTGCACGGCCGGGAGCTGTGGCGCACCGACGGCACCGCCGCGGGCACCGCCCGACTGACCGACCTCGCTCCCGGGGACGCCGACGCCGAGATCGACATGCTCGGGGCCGTGACCGTGGGCGACCGGCTCTACGTCGTCGCCTCCGACCCCGACCACGGCCGCGAGCTGTGGACCAGCAACGGCTACCGGGGCGGCACCCACCTCGTCCGCGACCTCACCGACGGTCCCGACGACAGCTACCTCGGCTCGCTGACGGCGCGCGGCCGGTACGTGTTCTTCACCCGGGGCCTCGACCTGTGGGTGTCTCCCGGGCAGTCGCGCGCCACCGAGCTGCTGACGTCGTACGACGGCAACGCCACCGTGAACCGGCTGGTCGTCGCGTCCGGCCAGCTCGTGTACACGCGCAACGACGGCGTTTACCAGTCCGGCGTCACCCGCGGCACCCAGGGGACCGTCCTCGACCGCGGCGTCGGCGGCCTCCTCGGCATCGGCCGGTACGTCGTGTTCACGGTGCCGCGCGGCGACGTGACCTACCTCGGCCACCGCCGGATCCGCGCGGTGCGCCCGCTGGACACCTTCACCACCGACCGGGTCCGCGTCGGCGGCAAGCCGTGGATCGGTCGCACCGTCACCGCGCGCCACGGCCAGTGGTACCCCCGCTTCCCCGACTTCAGCTACCGGTGGACCGTCGGCAGCCGGGTGCTCGGCACCACCGCCCGCACCCTGAAGCTGCGGCCGTGGATGCAGGGCAGGCGGGTGCGGGTGCGGGTCACCGCGAGCAAGGCCGGCTACGAGGACGCCAGCCGCACCTCGGCGGCCAAGCGCGTGGTGCGCAACCCACACCACTAGCGTGGGCTCGTGACGTCCTCGTCGCTGGTCCTCGGCCCGCTGCTGCGCCACGTCGACGACACCGCGGCGAGCGTGTGGGTCGAGGTCGCGGCCCCCGGCACCGTCTCGGTGCGGGCCACGGCGCCCGACGGCACGACGTACGACGCCTCGGCCGGCACGTTCACCGCGCACGGCCACCACTACGCGCTGGTGTGCCTGTCGGGGCTGCCGCCCGGCACCCGGCTGCCGTACGTCGTCCGCGTCGACGACCAGCAGGTGTGGCCGGAGCCCGGCAGCGACCTGCCCGCCCCCGTGGTGCCGACCCTCGAGCCGGGCAAGCCGCTCCGGCTCGCCTACGGATCGTGTCGCACCTCGGTGTCGCACGACGCCGACGGCAACGGCACGCACGGCGTCGACGCGCTGCGTGCCTACGCGCTGCGGATGGCCGGGCTGACCCACGCCGGCCCCGACGACCCAGACGACCCCGACCGTGACGAGCCGCGCTGGGCCGACCTGGTGCTGTTCCTCGGCGACCAGGTGTACGCCGACGAGACCACCGCTGCGATGCAGGACTTCATCGAGCAGCGGCGCGGCCTCGACTCCGAGCCGGGCGCGGAGCTGAAGGACTACGAGGAGTACGCCCACCTCTACACGCTCGCCTGGAGCGACCCGGTCAACCGGTGGCTGCTGTCGACGCTGCCGAGCCTGATGATCTTCGACGACCACGACGTCCGCGACGACTGGAACACCTCCCAGGCCTGGAAGGACGCGATGGAGGCGACGTCGTGGTGGCGGATGCGGATCCTCGGCGGGCTGGCGTCGTACTGGGTCTACCAGCACCTCGGCAACCTCACCCCGGCCGAGCGCGACGCCGACGAGGTGTGGGCGCGGGTGCAGGAGCTCGCGGCCGCCGGCGAGGACGCCGGCCCCTACCTCGACGGGTTCGCCGAGCGCGCCGACGCCGACCCCACGGCGTACCGCTGGAGCTTCGCGCGCGATCTCGGCCCGCAGGCGCGGCTGGTCGTCGTCGACTCCCGCGCCGCGCGGGTGCTGGACCCCGCTCGGCGCTCGATCCTCGACGACGACGAGATGGACTGGCTCGACGGCCAGCTGCGCGGCGACGTCGACCACCTGCTGATCGGCACCTCGCTGCCGTTCCTGCTCGCGCCCGGGCTGCACTACGTCGAGGCGTTCTCCGAGGCGTTGGCCGGTGGGGCGTGGGGTCCACGAGCCGCGCGGGTGGGGGAGCGGATCCGTCAGGGCGTCGACCTCGAGCACTGGGCGGCGTTCCAGGACGGCTTCCAGCGGGTCGCCCGGATGGTGCTGTCGGTGGCCCGCGGCGAGCGCGGCCGGGCGCCGGCCACGGTCACGTTCCTGTCGGGGGACGTGCACCACTCCTACCTGTCCGAGGCGGTCGCCTCGCGCCGCGACCGCCGCGCGCACGGCCCGATCCGCTCGCGCGTGCTGCAGGCCGTCTGCTCGCCGATCCGCAACCCGTTGCCGATCCGGATGCGCTACGCCACCGCGGTCGCGTCGTACGGCGTCGCGGGGCCGATCGGGCGGGTCGTCGGGAAGTCGGCGAAGGTGCCCGACGCCCCGATGCGGTGGCGGCTGACCCGTGGGCCGTGGTTCGACAACAACCTCGCCACCCTCGAGGTGCACGGGCGCGGGCTGCGACTGTGGTGGGCCACCGGCGAGGTCGAGGGCGACGCGCACGACCGCCCGCGGCTGGTGCGGGTCGCGGACGTCTCGCTCTAGCCCGCCCGCCGGCCGGTCAGTCGAGGGGAGCCGGGGGCGGCCCGAGCACCTGGATCTGGAACTGCGCGCAGACCTCCGCGACGTGCGCGCCGTCGATCTCGACGGGGTCGGGGACCCGGGCCTCGCTCGCCGGCTCGCCGAGGGTGCGGACGAAGTCGTCGAACTGCGCCGGCGTCGTCACCTGGAAGACCTTCGCGGTCTCCGAGAGCACCTGGAACTGGTGCGGGCGCTGCTTGGGCAGCCACACCGTCGTGCCGGGCGCGCCGACGGTCTCGACGTCGCCGCTGGTGAAGCGCACCTCGCCGTCGAGCACGTAGAACAGCTCGTCCTCGACGTCGTGGCTGTGCAACGGCGGGCCGAATCCCCGCGGGCCCTCGAACTCCACGACCGACAGCACGCCGTCGGTGCGGTCGCCGCCGAGCTTGATCGTCTGGAGCGTGTTGAGGAAGTGCCAGTGCTCGCCCTCGCCGGCGGCGAGCACGAGGGGGGTCTGCAGGGTCATCGGGTGCCTCCTGGGCGGGTGGTTGCGGGTGGTTGCGGGTGGTCCGGGTGGTTCGGGGGCGTGCCCGTCCGCGCCGCCGGTGGACGCCGGCAGCGGGACGGCTGCGTGGGTGATGGGGAGGTGGGGGAGAGGGAGAGGTCGCTAGGGCTCGTCGTGGGCGGTGCTGCCGAAGAGCCGCTCGGCGTACCACGCGTTGAAGAGGTACGACACCAGCTCGGTGCGGCTCGAGGTCCCGGTCTTGCGGAAGACGGCCTTGAGGTGGTCGCGCACGGTGTGCGGGGAGAGGAACAGGGACGACGCGAGCTGCTCGGTGCTCTCGCCGCGGGCCAGGCCGAGGGCGACCTCCCGCTCGCGCGGGCTGAGCCCGTGGGCGCGGGCCAGGAGGTCGGCGACCTCGGAGGGTCCGCTGGGCTCGACGATGACGACGGTCTCCTCGCCCTCGCCGACGCACATCGGGGAGGCGTGCAGGGTGACCCAGCGCCCGTCGGCGGCCCGCACCCGCAGCCGCGCGGTGCCGCCGGGGCGGTCGCGCAGCGCGGAGAGGGTCAGCAGCGAGGAGTGGAGGTTCTGCGAGCCGCGCGGGGTCAGCAGCGACAGCCACTGGGCGCCGGCCTCGGTGCCGGGCCGCACGGTGCCGTCGGGGGCGACGAGGAGCAGTCCGGGGCCGTCGACGCCGGCGCCGGCAAGGGCCGCGCGCTCGGTCGCCTGCCGCCGCAGCCCGTCGGCGACCAGCGGTGCCAGGGCCGCGAGGAGCGCCGCCTCGTCGTGGTCGAAGTCGCGGCTGCCGGCCTCCCGGTGCAGCTCGAGCGCGGCCCACGTGCCGGCGGCGTCGTCGGCGGTCATCCGGACCTCGGCGTCGAGGCCGAGCGGTCGCATCACCTCGCGGTGCCGGGCGCTGGTCGACGGGTCGTCCAGCGTGCGGGACAGCACGGCCACCCGGCCGCTGCCGGCGAGGTCGCGGAAGAGGTTGACGTCCTCGACGTTCAGCTCGTGGTGGAACCACGGGGTGCAGGTCTCGGGGTCGAAGCCCATGACGTGGGCGTCGGTGAAGAGCGTGGTGGCCGGGTCGGTCGCGAACAGCACGCCGGTGTCCCACGGCACGGCCGGCCGGATCCGCGCGGCGATGCCGGCCAGCAGGTCGGTCTCGACGTCCGCGGACTCGCAGAACCGGCGTACGCCGGCGACCGTGCGGTCGGCCAGGTCGGCGGTGATCGGCATCGTCTGCTCCTCGGCGGTCCGGGGTGACCCAGACCTCGAACCTAGGCGCGACGACGCCGGTGCGCACTCCCTCGTCCGAGGGGGTGCGGGTGGTCTGGACCGGTCCTGACCTGGGCCGACCGCTCCGGCCGCGGGCGCGGGTCAGCCGGCGAGGGCGTCGTACGCCTCGACCAGCGCGGGGCCGTACCAGGTGATCAGCCGCCCGCTCACCAGCTCGGTCGGAGTCGTCGCGAAGGCCTCCGGGCCGTCGTCGGGAGTGAAGACGTAGGGCTCGTCAGGCAGTAGCACGGCATCGGCGCCGCACGTGTCGAGGTCGGCCAGCTCGACGTGCGGGTAGCGGTCGGCGTCGGCCGGCAGGTCGGCGGCGGCGTACACGTTGTCCCAGCCGAGGCGGCGCAGCAGGTCGGTGGTGAAGGTGCGCGGGCCGACGACCATCCACGGGTCGCGCCAGATCGGTACGGCGACCCGTCGGGTCAGGGGCGGCAGGGGCCCGCACCACTGCTCACGGGCGAGGCCGAGCCAGTCGGGTCGCGACCAGCCGAGCCCGTCGAGCAGCCGCTCCATCGACGCCACCGACTGCGGCACGGTCTCGATGTCGGTCACCCACACGGTCACGCCCGCGTCGCGCAGGCGTCGTACGTCGAGCTCGCGGTTCTCCTCCTTGTTGCACACCACGACGTCCGGCTGCAGCGCGCGGACCGCCGCCAGGTCGGGGTTCTTGGTGCCACGCACGCGGGGCACGTCGAGGTCGGCCGGGTGGGCGCACCAGTCGGTCGCCCCGACGAGCGCGCCCGGCTCGACGGAGACCAGCGCCTCGGTCAGCGACGGCACCAGCGACACGACGCGGCGGGCCGGCCCGGCGAGGTCGACCGGGTGTCCGAGGTCGTCGACGAGGGACGGCACGGCTCAGCCCGCGATCGACAGACCGGTCGCCACCTCGGCCAGCCACGGGTTGAGCGCGATCTGGGCGTCGAGGGTGTCGCGGACGTCGTCGGGGAACGGCTCGGTGCGCCGCGACTCCATCGACACGTGCAGCCACACCATCTCCATGGTGCAGCTGATCCGGTCGCGGGCGGTGTCGACGATGAAGGACATCCCGTGCAGCGCCTTGTCGGTGCGGGCCGCGATGCCGAAGTGGACGGCGTACGGCTCGCCCAGGCGGAGCTCGCCGAGGTACTTCACCCGGTGCTCGACGGTGAACATCGACTTGCGGCGGTCGTCGATGTAGGTCTGCGCCAGCCCCAGTTCGCCCAGCCTGTCCCACGGGGCGAAGGCGGCGTCACGGAAGTAGACGGTGATGTTCATGTGCCCGTTCTCGTCGATGGCGTCCTCGCCGACGACGGTCTCCTTCCACAGCGGGAGGGAGCGGGCCTGCTCGACGGTGGGGAGGGTGCTCACCCCGGTCACGCTATCCACCACCCGACGTGCGCACGACCACCACGACCACCAGCACCGCGAGGACGGCGAGCACGAGCCCGGCCATGCCGACCGCGACGCCGACGCGCTGCGCGGTGCCGGCCCGGCTGCGCAGGCCGACCTCGGCGGCCGCCCGGTCGACCAGCAGCCGGCCCTCGTGCAGACGCGTGGTCGAGTCGGAGGTCTTCTCCAGGCCCCCGCGCCCCAGCCGGAAGGTCAGGTCGCGCCGGGTGGCGCTGTGCCGGCCGCGCTCCACCGACGACGAGGCCTCCCCGTGCAGCAGGCCGTCGACGACCCGTCCCCGGCGCCGCTCGTCGGGGGTCACCCGCCGATCCTCCCCGGACGGGCCTCGCTCACACGTTGCGCCGGTAGGCGCCACCGACCTCGAAGAACGCCTCGGTGACCTGGCCCAGCGAGCACACGCGCGCGGCGTCCATGAGCACGGCGAAGACGTTCTCGCCGGACGTCGCGACGTCCTTGAGGCGGGCGAGCGCCTCGGCCGCCTCCTCGGAGTGCTCGGCCTGGAACGCCCGCACGCGCGACAGCTGGCTCTGCTTCTCCTGGTCCGTCGCGCGGGCCAGCTCGACGGTCTCCGGCGTGCCGTCGTCGTCGCCGGACGGCTTGCGGAAGGTGTTGACGCCGATGATCGGCAGCGACCCGTCGTGCTTGCGGTGCTCGTAGAGCATCGACTCGTCCTGGATCCGCCCGCGCTGGTAGCCGGTCTCCATGGCGCCCAGCACGCCGCCGCGCTCGTTGATCGCCTCGAACTCGCGCAGCACGGCCTCCTCGACGAGGTCGGTGAGCTCGTCGATGATGAACGACCCCTGGAGCGGGTTCTCGTTCATCGCCAGGCCCCACTCGCGGTTGATGATGAGCTGGATGGCCATCGCGCGGCGCACGGACTCCTCGGTGGGCGTGGTGACGGCCTCGTCGTAGGCGTTGGTGTGCAGCGAGTTGGCGTTGTCGTAGATCGCGATGAGCGCCTGGAGCGTGGTGCGGATGTCGTTGAAGTCCATCTCCTGCGCGTGCAGCGACCGGCCGGACGTCTGCACGTGGTACTTCAGCTTCTGCGAGCGCTCGTTCGCGCCGTACCGCTCGCGCATCGCGACCGCCCAGATGCGGCGCGCGACGCGGCCGATCACGGAGTACTCCGGGTCCATGCCGTTGGAGAAGAAGAACGACAGGTTCGGCGCGAAGTCGTCGATGTCGAGGCCACGGGCCAGGTAGGACTCCACGTAGGTGAAGCCGTTGGCGAGGGTGAAGGCGAGCTGGCTGATGGGGTTCGCCCCGGCCTCGGCGATGTGGTAGCCGGAGATGGAGACCGAGTAGAAGTTGCGCACCTGCTTCTCGATGAACCACTCCTGGATGTCGGCCATGCAGCGCAGGCTGAACTCCGTGGAGAACAGGCAGGTGTTCTGGCCCTGGTCCTCCTTGAGGATGTCGGCCTGCACGGTGCCGCGCACGGTCGAGACCGCCTCGGCGGCGAGCATGGCGCGCTCCTCCTCGCCGGGCTCGCGGCCCTCGCGCTCGCGGAACGCGTCGACCTGCTGGTCGATGGCGGTGTTGAGGAAGAAGGCCAGCACGGTCGGCGCCGGGCCGTTGATCGTCATCGACACCGAGGTGGTCGGCGAGCAGAGGTCGAAGCCGGAGTAGAGCTGCTTCATGTCGTCGAGCGTCGCGACCGAGACGCCCGAGGTGCCGATCTTGCCGTAGATGTCGGGGCGCTCGTCGGGGTCGCGGCCGTAGAGGGTGACGGAGTCGAAGGCCGTCGACAGGCGCTTGGCGTCGCTGCCCTCCGAGAGCACCTTGAACCGGCGGTTGGTGCGCGCCGGATCGCCCTCGCCGGCGAACATCCGGGCGGGGTCCTCGTTGTCGCGCTTGAACTTGAAGACGCCGCCGGTGAAGGGGAACAGGCCGGGGAGGTTCTCCCGGCGCCAGAAGCGCACCAGCTCGCCGTGGTCGGAGTACGACGGCAGCGCGACGCGGGGGATCTTGTTGCCGCTCAGCGACTCCTTGGTCAGCCGTGTGCGGAGCTCCTTGTCGCGCACGACCACGACCTGTTCGTCGCCGGAGTAGGACTCGACGACCGAGGGCCACTCGTCGATCTCGTCGCGCAGGGCGCGGGGCAGCTCGTCGCGGGCCCGCTCGAGCAGCGCGTCGACCTCGGCGCGGCCGGCGCCCCCGTCCTCGAGCTCGGCGGCGACCGCGGTCAGCCGCTGCACGCGCCGCGCGGCGTCGGCGAGGGTGTCGGTGTCGGCGTGGTAGCCGCGCAGGGTGTCGGCGATCTCGGCGAGGTAGCGCACCCGCTCGCCGGGGATCGCCTGGCGCAGGCCGGTGGAGACCTTGGTGTCGACCGGGCCGAGCGTGCCCTCGCCGAGCGCGAGGCCGTGCTCGCCGAGCAGGCTGCGCAGCTGGAGGTAGAGCGCGGTGACGCCGTCGTCGTCGAAGCGGGCGGCCGAGGTGCCGTAGACCGGCATGTCGGCGGGCTGCTTGCCGAAGGCCTCGCGGTTGCGGACCAGCTGGCGCCCCACGTCGCGCAGCGCGTCGGCGGCACCCCGGCGCTCGTACTTGTTGATCGCGACGACGTCGGCGAAGTCGAGCATGTCGATCTTCTCCAGCTGCGACGCGGCGCCGAACTCCGGCGTCATGACGCACATCGAGGTGTCGACGAAGGGCACGATCGCCGCGTCGCCCTGGCCGATGCCGGGCGTCTCGACGACCACCAGGTCGAAGCCGGCCGCCTTGAGCACCGCGATGACGTCGCTGAGGGACTCGGGGATCTCGTGCGCGCCGCGGGTCGCCAGCGAGCGGAAGTAGACCCGGTCGCCGTCGAGGGAGTTCATCCGGATCCGGTCGCCGAGCAGCGCGCCGCCGCCCTTGCGTCGGGTCGGGTCGACCGCGACGACGGCCACGCGCAGCTTGTCCTGCTGGTCGACACGGAGCCGGCGGACCAGCTCGTCGGTGAGTGAGGACTTGCCCGAGCCGCCGGTGCCGGTGATGCCCAGCACAGGTGCGGTCGAGGAGTCGGCGGCCGCGCGGATCGCCGCACGCAGATCGTCGCCGAGCCGCCCCTGCTCGGCGCCGGTGATGGCGCGGGCCACTGCGGCGCGGTCGCCGGAGAGCACCTGCTCGGCCGTGGTGGCGCCGGAGCCCCACAGGTCGGTGTCGCACTGCGCGACGACCGTGTTGACCATGCCGGGCAGGCCGAGGCGCTGGCCGTCCTCGGGGGAGAAGATCGTGACGCCCGACTGCCGCAGCCGGGTGATCTCGTCGTGCACGATGACGCCGCCACCGCCGCCGACGACCTGCACGTGGCCGGCGCCGCGCTCGCGGAGCAGCTGCACGAGGTACTCGAAGTACTCCACGTGCCCGCCCTGGTACGACGACACCGCGACGCCCTGCACGTCCTCCTCGACGGCGGCGTCCACGACCTCGCTGACCGAGCGGTTGTGCCCGAGGTGCACGACCTCACAGCCCTGGCTCTGGAAGATCCGCCGCATGATGTTGATCGAGGCGTCGTGGCCGTCGAACAGGCTGGACGCCGTCACCAGGCGGACCGGGTGGGTGGGCACGTGGAGGTCGGGCACGGAAGTCTCCCCAGGAGGTGCAGGTCGCTCGGGCGAGCAACTAGTAGGACGTCCAACTAAATTACTAGGACGTCCAACTAGTTGTCACCCGGGGTGACCCACGCCACGTCGGGACAGGTCTGCGCCCAGCGCCGCGGAGCGGGAAGCGAACGGCCCGTCGCACCCCGCTGAGGGGGTACGACGGGCCGTCGCTGCTGCCCTGTCGCGCTGCGCGGGCCGGGTCAGGCCGTGGGCGCCGGCTCCTTGCTGTCGGCGCCCGCGGCGTCGTCCTCGGCGTAGTGGCCGGCCAGGTGCGGCCGGTCGAGCTTCTCGCCCTCGACGTCGACGTCCGGGAGGATCCGGTCGAGCCAGCGGGGGAGGTACCAGGCCTTCTCGCCGAGCAGGTACATCAGGCCCGGGATGAGGACCATCCGCACCACGAAGGCGTCGAACACGACCGCCGAGGCCAGGCCGAAGCCCATCATCTTGATGATGGCGGTGTCCTCGAGCATGAACGCTGCGAAGACCGCCGTCATGATCACCGCGGCCGCCGCCACCACGCGGGCGGAGTTGCGGAAGCCGTCGACCACCGCGGCGGCCGGGGACGCGCCGTGGGCGTGCGCCTCGCGCATCCGGGTCACCAGGAACACCTGGTAGTCCATCGCCAGGCCGAACACCACGCCGATCAGGAAGATCGGCATGAAGCTCACGATCGGCTGGCCGTCGAAGAGGCCCAGTGCGCCCTCCTGGAAGAACAGCACCGTCGCGCCGAGGGTGGCCAGCACCGACAGCAGGAAGCCGACGGTGGCGGTGAGCGGCACCAGCAGCGAGCGGAAGACGATCATCAGGAGGATGAACGCCAGGCCGACCACGATCGCGAGGTACGGCGCCAGGGCGCCGGTCAGGCGGTCGGAGACGTCGGTGGTGATCGCGGTGAGACCGGTGATGCCGATGTCGGTGCCGGTGGCCTGCTCGATGTCGGACTCGCCGTCGCGCAGGGCGTCCAGCAGGTCCTTCGTGCGCTCGTCGTCGGGGCCGAACGACGGGATCAGCACCAGGCTGGTGCCGCCGACGTCCTGACCGGCCGCCCCGCCGTCGGTGCCGGCGCCGTCCTGCCCCTGCTGGGCCTCCGCCTGCTGGGCGGCGAGGGCCGCCGGGTCGAACACGCCGACCACGCCGTCCTGGCCGGCCGCCCAGGTGGCGACGTCGGTGTAGGCCTGCCGGCGCTCGTCGGCCGACAGGTCGCGGGCGTCCACCACGATCGAGAACGGCGCCTCGCGGCCGGGACCGAAGCCCTCGGTGATGAGGTCGGAGGCCTGCCGCTGGGTGGTGTCCGGGGCGGCGGTGCTGTCGGTCGGGAAGGCCAGGTAGAGGTCCTTCAGCGGGACCGCGATCGCGCCGAGGCCGATCACGACGACCGCGACGGCGAGCAGCGGGCGCCGGCCGACGACGCGCGCCCAGCGGACGCCGTTGTTGAGCACGCGGCCGCGCTCGTCGCGGGTCGGCTCGTAGCGTCGGACCTGCCCACGGAACGTCCAAGACTTGATCATGCCGAGTAAGGCGGGGAGAAGGGTGAGCGCCACCAGCACCGCGATGAGCACGGCGGCCGCGGCCGCGAGACCCATCGAGGTCAGGAACGGGATCCGGACGACCGCGAGCGCCGACAGGGCGATGAGCACGGTCAGGCCGGCGAAGACGACGGCCGAGCCGGCGGTGCCGACCGCGATGCCCAGCGCCTCCTCGCGGTTCTCCTCGCCGTAGTGCTCCAGCTCGGTGCGGTAGCGGGCGAGGATGAAGAGGCTGTAGTCGATCGCGACCGCCAGGCCGATCATCAAGGCCAGGGTCGGCGTGGTGGAGCCGAGGTCGAAGAAGGCGGTGGCGGCGGTGATGCCGGTCAGGGCGAGTCCGACGCCCACGCCGGCGCCGAGGATGGGCAGACCGGCCGCGATGGCCGATCCGAAAGTGATGAGTAGTACCAGCACTGCGATAGCGACACCGATGAGCTCGGCGGCGCCGCCCGGCGGGGCGAACTCCTGCATGCCCTGGCCGTTGGCCTCGACGGTGAGCCCGCTGTCACGGGCGGTGTCCATCGCCTCGAGCACGTACTCCTGGCTCTCGGCGTCCACGTCGGTGACGGCGTCGACGTCGAACTCGTAGGTGATGACGCCGATCCGGCCGTCTGCGGACACGGGGGAGAAGGCCGCGGCGGCAGCCATCGCGTTGGTGGGGTCGTCCTGGGACTGCTGGCCGGGACCGCCGCCGCCCTGGCCGCCGCCCTGGCCGGTGGCCTGCTGCTGCTCGAGCGTGACGACCGGGTTGACCGCGGCCCGGCCCTCCTCGGTGCTCAGCGCCTCGGGGGCCTGCGGACCCTCGCCGAGCGCGGCCACCAGGTCGGTGGTCGCGGTGGCGTAGGGCTCGTCGAGGAGCGACTCGCCCTCGGGTGCTGCGACGACGACGTTGACGGTCGCGGCGTCGAACGCGTCCTGGGTGTCGGGGAAGAGCTCGGACTGGAGGTCGGCGGCCTCCTCGGACGGGATGCCGGGGATGGTGAAGCTGTCGACCATCGGCTTGGAGAAGGCCGCGGCGAAGCCGCCGACGGCGACCAGCACGACGAGCCAGGTCAGCATGACCCGGCCCCAGTGCCGGAACGACGCCTTTCCGAGTCGGTAGAGCAGTGATGCCATGGGTGCGTCTCCTGTGGTGTGGGGAGCGGACGGGGTGGGTGTCTGGGTGCCCGGGTGCCTGGTGGCGGTGCCGTCAGGCGCCGAGCAGGGAGCGGGCGGTGGCGATGGCGTCGTCGACGTGGGTGCCGATCGGACGCCCGGACGGGTCGTCGACGTACTCGTCGAGGCCGATGTCGAAGAGGGCAGCGAGCAGGTTGACCGCGATGCGCGCACGGCGTACGTCGAACGTCTCGCCCTCGCGGCGGATGATCTCCTCGACGATCCGCGCCGACATCGCCTCGTACTTCTCGTGGACGGCGAGCTTGAGGCGCGGGTTGGCGGTGAGCATCCGGCGGAAGCGGGTGAGCCGCTCGCGCTCGACGCCCTTGGTGTCCATCAGCATGCGGATGAGCGCGCGGAGGTCGTCGACCAGGTCGCCGTGCGGACCGCCGGCGCGGAACTCCTCCAGCTGGGCGTCGCCGAGCTCGGGCCACGGGCCCAGCACGGCGTCGAGCTTGCCGGGGAAGTAGTTGAAGAGCGTGCGGCGCGAGACCCCGGCGGCGGTGGCGAGGTCGTCCATGGTGAAGCCGTCGAGGCCGCGCTCGTCGGTGAGCACCTGGGCGTGGTCGGCGATGCGCAGCGCGGTCTCCAGACGACGATCGGTTGCACTTTCGCTCATGAAGTGCAGTTTGCACTACTAGTCCAAGAGTGCACAACTCCCGCCGGGGTGAGGACCCTGTGATCCCGCTCGCACCGACCTGTGAGGGGTCGGTGCCGTCGCGGGGAGGGACGGGTGGTGTGCCTCAGTGACCAGTGGAGCCGAGGCGGGCGACCAGCGCGTCACGGGTGTGTTCGAGGTGTGTACGCATCGCCCGCTCGGCGGCTGCGGGGTCGCCGCCGACGATCGCGTCCACCACCGGGCGGTGCTCGGCCGCGATCTCGGCCAGGGTGCGCCCCGACGCCGTGGTCGGCGGGCCGAGCAGGGCGGTGGTGGCGCGCAGGTCGGCGACCACCCGGGCGACCCGGGCGTTGCCTCCGGCCCGCAGGAGGATGTCGTGCAGCGCGCGGTCGCGCTGCCAGAACGCCGCCTCGTCGCCGTCGTACGCCGCCCGCTCGAGGTCGCGCTGCGCCGCCCCGACCGCGGCGCGCTCGTCGTCCCCGGCCCGGCTCGCCGCCCGCGCGGCCGCGAGCGGCTCCAGGGAGAGGCGCACATCGAGGATGTCGGCGACGTCGTCGGCGCGGGGGAGCAGCACCTCGAAGCCGCGGTTGCGGGCGATCCGGACCAGCCCGGCCTCGGCGAGGCGCAGCAGGGCCTCGCGCACGGGGCTGCGCGAGACGCCGAGCAGGCCGGCCAGCTGGTAGACGCTGTAGACCTCGCCCGGCACGAGCTCGCCGGCGCGCACGCCGTCGCGGACCGCGGTGGCGACGCCCTCGGCGAGGGTGCCGGCGTCGGGCGGGAGGGCGAGGACGGGATGCCGTCGGGCTGGGTCGGACGGCTCGGGCACGAGTAACATGCTACCCGTGACGAGCCTCGCCGACCCGGCCCCACAGCAGTCCGACCCCGGCAGCCCCGACGCCGACGTGCTGGTGTCGCTGCTCCAGCGCGAGGGGCTCGAGGTGCGCGCGGACGCAGCGACCCGCGCCATGTACTCCACCGACGCCTCGCTCTACCGGGTGCCGCCGCTGGCCGTCGTACGACCGCGCGACGTCGACGAGGTCGCCGCCGCGCTCGCGGTGGCTCGGGAGGCCGGCGTACCGCTCACCTCGCGGGGCGCGGGCACCTCGGTCGCCGGCAACGCCGTCGGCCGCGGCGTCGTCCTCGACTTCTCCCGCCACCTCGGTCGGGTGCTCGAGATCGACCCGGAGGCCCGCACCGCCCGGGTCGAGCCCGGCGTCGTGCACGCGGTGCTCCAGAAGGCCGCGGCGCCATACGGCGTGCGGTTCGGGCCCGACCCGTCGACCCACCCGCGCTGCACGGTCGGCGGGATGATCGGCAACAACGCCTGCGGCTCGCGCAGCCTCGCCTACGGCCGCACCAGCGACAACGTCGCCGGGCTGCGGTTCCTCACCGCCGCCGGCGAGACCGTCGAGACCGGGTACGACGGCGCCGACCATCGGGGCGCGCCGTGGGTGCGCGGCGGTGACGCGGTGCTCGCCGGCGTACGCGACGTGATGTCGCACCACCTCGCGACCGCGCGCACCGAGCTCGACCGGTTCGGCCGTCAGGTGTCCGGGTACGCCGCCCACCACCTGCTGCCCGAGCGGTTCGACCTCACCCAGGCGATGGTCGGCTCCGAGGGCACCCTCGGCGTGCTCACCGAGGCGACCGTGCGGCTCGTCGTCGACGCCCCGGTGCGGGTCGTGGTGGCGCTCGGCTTCGACGACATCGTCGCCGCGGGCGAGGCCGCACCGGCCGTCGTCGCGCACGGGCCGACCTCCTGCGAGGGCCTCGACTCCCGGCTCGTCGACGTGCTCCGGTCGCGTCGCGGCGACGGGGCGATCCCGGAGCTCCCGCGCGGGCGGGCGTGGCTGTTCGTCGAGCTCGCCGGCGACGACCGGGCCGAGGTGCTCGACCGGGCTCGGGTGCTGGCCTCGGCCGGCATCGGCGTCGACTCGGTCGTGGTCGAGGACCCCGCGCAGCAGGCTCGGCTGTGGCGCATCCGCGAGGACGGCGCCGGGCTCGCCGGCCGGGCGCCGTCGGGCAAGCCGGCCTGGCCGGGCTGGGAGGACGCCGCCGTCCCGCCCGAGCGGCTCGGTTCCTACCTGGCGCGCTTCGACGAGCTCGTGACGTCGTACGGCATGACCTCGGCGCCGTTCGGTCACTTCGGCGACGGCTGCATGCACGTGCGCCTCGACTACCCGCTCGACCGGCCCGACGGCACCGACGTGCTGCGATCCTTCCTCACCGACGCCGCCCGCCTGGTCGCCGAGTACGGCGGCTCGCTGTCCGGCGAGCACGGCGACGGCCGGGCCCGCAGCGAGCTGCTGCCGCTGATGTACTCGCCCGACGCGATGGCGATGTTCGCCGGCATCAAGCGCTCCTTCGACCCCGGGGACCTGCTCAACCCCGGCGTGCTCGTGTCGCCCGACCCGGTCGACGCCGACGTGCGGTTCGCCGGCACCTTCCCGCTCGGGATGCCCGCCAAGCGGCTCGCCTTCGCCTACCCGCACGACGACGGCGACCTGGCGCAGGCCGTCCACCGCTGCACCGGCGTCGGGAAGTGCCGCGCCGACAACACCGCGGCCGGCGGCGTGATGTGCCCGTCGTACCTGGCGACCAAGGAGGAGAAGGACTCCACCCGCGGGCGCGCCCGGGTGCTCCAGGACGTGGTGCGCGGCGAGCTGGCGTGGAACGCGCCCGAGGTGCACGACGCGCTCGACCTGTGCCTGTCGTGCAAGGGCTGCGCCTCCGACTGCCCCACCGGCATCGACATGGCGACGTACAAGTCGGAGGTGCTGCACCAGACCTACCGCGGCCGGCTCCGTCCCCGCTCGCACTACTCGCTCGGCCGGCTGCCGCAGGTGGCGCGGCTGGTGGCCCGGGTGCCCGGGCTGGCGGCGCTGCTCAACCTGCTGCTGCGGCTGCCCGTCCTGGGGCGGATCGGCAAGGCGGTCGCGGGCGTCGACCACCGGCGGTCGGTGCCGGCCTTCGCCTCCGAGCCGTACGCCGCCACCGGGGTCGCCGGTCCGGGCGACGGGCGCCCGGCGGTGCTGTTCGTCGACTCCTTCAGTCGCTCCTTCGATCCCGAGGTCGACGCCGCGACCGTGCGGGTGCTCGCCTCGGCCGGCTACCGGGTCACCCCGTCCGCGCCCGACCGCTGCTGCGGGCTGACCTGGATCACCACCGGGCAGATGGACGCCGCCCGGCGGATCCTGGGCGCCACCGTGCGCGACCTCGCCGAGCAGGTGCGCTCCGGCGCGGTCGTCGTCGGCGTCGAGCCCTCGTGCACCGCCGTGCTGCGCCATGACGCGGTCGAGATGTTCACCGGGTCCGACCTGGAGGCCGACGCGCGCCTCGTCGCGGGCGCCGTGCGGACCCTCGCCGAGGCGCTCACCGACGCCGCCGACGCCGGCTCGTGGACGGTGCCGGACCTGTCGGGCACCGAGGTCGTGGTGCAGCCGCACTGCCACCAGCACGCGGTGCTCGGCTTCGCGCCCGACGAGGCGCTGCTGCGGCGCACCGGCGTCACGCTCACCCGGCTGTCGGGCTGCTGCGGCCTCGCCGGCAACTTCGGCGTCGAGCAGGGGCACTACGAGGTGTCCGTCGCCGTCGCCGAGCAGCAGCTCCTGCCCGCTCTCGACGCCGCGCCCGACGCGGTCGTGCTGGCCGACGGGTTCTCTTGCCGGACCCAGGTCGCCGACCTGCGCGGGCGGGGGAGCGTGCACCTGGCGCAGCTGCTCCTGGGGTGATCCTGAGCCGCGGAATCCCCGCTCCAGCGGGGACTCCGTGGTCTGTGCCGACGATTGCGGTCACCCGGTGACTGCAGACGTCGGCACTGTCCGGCGTACGCCGGTCCGGGTGCGGCTACGCGGTGGCGTGCTCCACCGGGCACCGCGCCGCCTCGCCCGCTGGCGTCCCGTGCTCCTCCGGGAACGTCCCCATCGCCGCGAGCTGCGCGACGCTCGGGAGCCCGCCGGCGAGCGAGGAGATGCGGGGGGAGTCGGCCACGGTGGAGGGCGTGCGGCGCGGGGGCGCGAGGCGCAGGGCCTTCGCGCGCAGGCGCAGCCCGGCCTCGGAGACCCGGCGCGCGAGGCGGCCCGGCTCGTCGTAGGCGAACGCCGCGAGCAGGGGCGGGTCCATCAGCGCGTACGAGAACAGTCGCACCGGCCCGTCGAGCGCGCCCGGGTAGAACGACGCGAGCAGGTCGAGGGTGGAGTCGGCGACCCGGCGCGCACCGTCGTCGTAGGCGAAGTGCTCGCGCTCGTAGGAGTCCATGAGCTCGCAGAAGCCCTCGTAGGTCTCCGGCACGTCGCGGATCGCCATGTGCTTGCCGAGGTCGCGGTAGTAGGCGACGGACGCGCGCACCTCGGTGTCGGTGAGGGGGCGGTATCCGAACCTCGCGATCCAGCGGGTCGGCACGACGACGAAGGTCGCCAGCACGTAGCGGAAGTCGTCGTTGCTGATGTCGTACATCTTGTGCATCTGGTTGATGCGCCGCACCGCGGTGCGCCCGTGCTCGTCGTCGAAGCCGTGCGCCAGCGGCGCCTCGAGCAGCAGCCCGGTGTCGTCGTACCGCTTCTGGCAGGCGCCGGTGAACTGGCCGGTCTCGTCGAGCAGCCGCCCGATGCTCGGCACGGCGTAGGTGCGGAACAGCGCGAACGACAGCGACTGGTTCATGTCCCACGGGAACTCGTGCAGCGTGAGGATCCGGTAGATCTCGCGGTGGTCGCGCTCGGGGTGCAGCGACTCGATGCGGCGCTGCCAGTGACGGCGGTACGACGGCAGGGGGGCGGTGCGGGCCACGGTGCCTCCTGGGGGCGGGACGTGTCGCCCAACCTAGAGGCTGTCCGCGTTGTTGGCCAGGGGCCAACGAGCGCTCGCTCGGTGATTCGATCGGGACCCGCCCCCACGGTTACCGTCGGGTAACCATGACCGAGACCGCCGACGCCCGCCGCCTGCTCTGGGCCGACGTCGCCAAGGGCGCCTGCATCGTGCTCGTGGTGCTCCACCATGTGGTCGGCAAGGTCGCCGTGCAGGCGCTCGACGCCGCCGGTCTCTCCGTCGCCGCCGACGCCTGGGAGCAGCTGACGCTGCTGCTCAAGCCGCTGCGGATGCCGCTGTTCTTCCTGGTCAGCGGGGTCTTCGCCGCCGGTGCCGTACGCCGCCCGTGGCGCGCGTCGCGGGCCCGGCTCGCCGGCGGCTACTACCTGTACGTCGTGTGGCTGCTGGTCTACGTCGCGTTCTACGCCGTCGAGACCGCCTCGCCCGCCAACCGCACCACCTCGGTGCGCGAGCTGCTCGGCGACCTGGTGTGGGCCGAGACGAGCATGTGGTTCCTCCAGGCGCTGGTGCTCTACTTCGTGGTCGCCCGCCTGGTCCGCCGCCTGCCCGTCCTCCCGGTCCTCGCAGTCGCGGCCGCGCTCTCCGCCGCGTCGGGTGCCGTCGGCATCGAGGAGAACAACAAGGTCGCCGTCCTGGCGCACCTCGTCTACTTCCTCGTCGGCGCCCTGCTGCCCGAGGTCGTACGCCGCGCTGCCGCGACCAGCCGCCCCTCCTGGCGCCTCGCCGCGGCGTACGTCGTGCTCGGCCTGGCCGCGGTCCACCTCCCGCTGCCGTGGACCGTCGGGTCGCTCCTGGCCAGCGCCGCCGGGCTGCCGCTCGGCGTGGCGCTGGCGGTGCGCCTCGCTCGCACCGGCCTGGCCGACCCGCTCGCCTGGCTCGGCCGCCGCACGCTGCACGTCTACGTGCTGCACCTGGTGGTGCTGCTGTCGCTCGTCCCGCTCCTCGGCCCGCTGCTCGCGACGGGCGCCCCGACGGCCGTGCTCGTGCTCGCGCCGGTCTGGCTCACCGCACTCGTCGCCGCCGGTTCGCTCGCCCTCGGCGCGCTGCTCGAGCGCAGCCCGCTGCGCTCACTGCTGGTGCCGCCCGCGGTCGTCACCGGGCGGCGTACGACGCCGGCGCGCGAGCGCGTCAGTCGATCGGCCTGAGCACCCCGGACGGCCCGACGAGCCGACCGTCGCGCACGCTCGCCGTGCCGATCACCCGGGCGCCGCCCTGCACGCTGAGGCGCTTCGGCATGCCCTTGCGCCGGGTCTCCCACAGGCGGCTGCCGTCGGCGGCCTCCGCGGTGCGCACGTCGTAGTCGCGCAGCGTGAGGTAGAGCCCGTCGCCGTAGAAGTCCATGGTCAGCGCGGTGGTCAGCCCGAACTGGAAGATGCCGCCGTGCGCCACCTGCACGATGCCGTCGCGCACGGCGGTGGAGGCGTCGTGCACCTCGCCGGCGAGGTAGAGGTCGACGCCGTACTTCTTCATCAGCCGCCACATCTTCGAGCGGGTGCCGCCGGGCACGTGCAGGTCGCTGGAGCCGCGCGACGGCACCGGCCACACGACGGGCACGTGGCCCTGCACGACGATCCAGCGGACGCCGTCGCGGTCCGCCCGGCGCAGCACCTGCGCGAACCAGCGCCGCTGCTGCGGGTCGAGGCCGATCCGGCTGCGCTGCGGGGTGATGTCGAAGAGGTCGAGGGTGACGACCTGGACGTCCGGCGTCGGGCGTCCGGCGTACGCCGTGAGCCGCGCGGGGCCGTCGGGGTGGTCGGCGTACAGGGGGTCGCCGGAGGCGGTCTGCGTGAACGCCCGCGACCACTCGGACTTGAACGTCGGGGCGAGGTCGCGCTTGCCCTGCGGCCAGGGGTTGTCGCCCATCTCGTGGTCGCCGATCGCGGGGAAGACCGCGAGCCCGTGCTCGTCGAACCGCTGCTGCCACTGCGGGTAGTAGGTGCGTGCGGCACGACGCACCGCGGCCTTGCGCTGGGCAGGGGTGTCGACCGGGCCGAACGTGCCGGTGTCCTGGTCGTCGTAGCCCCAGCGGCCGTCGACGAGGTCGCCGGCGACCAGCACGCCGGCCGGGTCGAGGTCGGCCCAGTCGTCGAGGATCGTGTCGAGTGCGCGCTCGTAGGCGGGGTTGGTGGAGTTCTCCGAGCGGGCGGGCGTCCAGCTGTTGGGGCCCTGGCGGAGGTCGCCGACGTCGCCGTTGAGGAAGTCGGGGCTGGACAGCAGGCGCAGGTCGGGGACGAGGTCGGGCTCGCCGCCCTCGATCTCGCGCGGGGTGACCAGGCCGGTGGTGCGCTCGCCGCCGCCGCTGAGCACGACCCGGCCGGTGACGCGTGGTGCGTCAGCGGCCGAGGCGTCGGCCGCGACGGTGATGACGGTGACGTCGAGGTGGTCGCGCGCGCCCTTGAGGTCGCAGACCAGCTCGTCGTCGTCGAACCACGAGCGCAGCCGCGTCACGGTGCTCGGTCGGCAGGCAGCCGGGAGCGCCACCAGGCGGGCCCCGTCGAGCAGCAGACGCACCCGGGAGACCGGCGCGGTGCGGTCGCGGTCCAGACCGATGCGGCCCTCCACGAGCTGCTGTGACGCAGTCGTCGCACCGCCGTCGAGCCACGTCAGCAGCGTCTCGGCGGGTGCCGCCTCGGCCGGCTGGACCGCCCCGGCGACGTCGGCGCCGATCGGCGTAGCCGAGAAACCGCAGGCCAGAGGCGTGACGAGGGCCAGCGCGGTGCCGGCGGCGGCGACGGCGCGTCGCCGACGGCGCGCGCGCACGGCGCCTGCCCGCGTGGTCCCCATGCCGGTCCCGTCGTCGAGTCGTCGTGTCCGGACCGACCACTTGGCGGGTCCTGCTGCCGGGATCAGGGTACTGCCGCCAGAATGTCCCCGGACCTGGACGGACGACGCGGGGGGCGTCGGGCGACAGGTGCTCGGGCCGAGCCCGCGTGAGCACGCTCGCGCGGTGCCATACCGAGCAGACCATGGGGGGAGGGTGCCGTGGGCCACGCCGGCCAGGCGGACCGGGCGGGGAGCCGCGGAGTGCCGCGGACGGTGCAGGAGTGCGCCACCCGCCCCTCACGAGACGCGCGTAGCGCCGGGGGCGAGGGTGGCGACCCGGACGGGCCCGTCGTCGTCGGCGTCGGAGACCGCGGCGTCGCCGAGTCGGCGCTCGCCTGGGCGGTGTTCCAGGCCCAGCGCCACCGGCGCCCCGTCCACCTGGTGCACGCGGTCCCGCACGCCGACGACGTCAGCCGGGCCGAGCGGCTGCGCCTGGAGTCCGTCGCGGCCTACCGCCTCAGCGTCGCCGCCGGACTCGCCGACGAGCTCTGCCAGGGCGCGCTCCCGGTCACCGTCGAGATCGCCGAGGGATCGGCCGCGTGCGTGCTGCTCGACCACAGCGAGCAGGCCAGCACGGTCGTCGTCGAGCGGCCCCGCCTGGTCGTCCTCGACCAGGCGCCGGCGCCGTCGGTGACCCGCGGCCTGGCGGCGGAGTCGGCCGCCCCGGTCGTCATGGTGCCCGCCGGATGGACGGCCTCCGAGGGCGACGGGCTCGTGGTCGCCGCGGTCGGGGACCCGACCCACGCCGGGCCGGTGCTGTCGGCGGCGTACCGCGCGTCGGATGCCTTCGGCGCGCGGGTCGAGGTCGTGCACACCTGGTGGCACGCCGACGCCGAGCCCGGCGTCCGGGAAGCCGTGTCCGGCTCGTCCGGTGGCGCCGTCCGCCTGGTCGAGGGCCGGGGCGGTGACGCCCTGGTGGCGCGCTCCTTCGCCGCCGACCTGCTCGTCGTGGCCCGACCGGCGGAGCGCATCACGCACGGTGCCGTCCCGGCGGCGGTGGAGACCGCGCTCTACGAGGCCGTGTGCCCCGTGCTGGTCGTGGCGCCGGGTCAGTCCAGCGGGCTGCTGCGGCCGCGGCGCTCGCTGTCGGTCGTGCGCTAGTCCCGGAGCCCGACGACGGCGGTCGCGCCGCGCTCCTCGTCCTCCTCGACGCGCCCGCGGATCCCGTGGGCGGCGAGCACACCGAGCAGCGTGGCCACCTGGACCGGGGCGACCTCGACGAGCAGCACCCCGCCGGGGCGCAGCCACGTCGGCGCGACCGCGGCCACCCGGCGGTGCACGTCCAGCCCGTCCGTCCCTCCGTCCAGCGCCGCCCGAGGCTCGTGGTCGCGGGCCTCGGGGGGCATCGCGCCGACGGCGCCGGTCGGCACGTACGGCGCGTTGACGAGCAGCACGTCGACACCGCCGCGCAGGTGGTCCGGCAGGCCGGTGTCGAGGTCGCCCGCGACCACCCGATCGGCGCCGAGCCCCGCGACCTCGGCCAGCGTCCGTCGCGCGCAGTCGACGGCGACCGGGTCGACGTCGGACGCCCAGCCGTCGAGGTCCGGTCGCCGGTGCAGGCTCGCGGCGAGCAGCGCACCGCTGCCGCAGCAGAGGTCGACCACCGTGGCACCGGCCGGGGCGAGGTCGACTGCCAGGTCCACCAGCAGGCCGCTGCGCGTGCGCGGCACGAACACCCCGGGCGCCACGCGCGCCCGGACTCCCTCGAACACCGCGAACCCCAGCAGGTGCTCCAGCGGCGCCCCTGCGACCCGCGCGGCGGTGGCCGACTCCAGTGCGACCGGGTCGTCGGCGAGCTCGGCCAGCAGCAGGTCGGCCTCGTCGTCCGCCCACACGCAGCCGGCCGCGCGCAGGCGTGCCGCGAGCGTCGTACGACGGTCGGGCTGGTGCGGCTGGACGGGCACCGGGCGATCCTGGCAGGTCGTCGGTGCGGACGGCGGACCAGAACGATCGTTCGGGAGGGCGTAGCGTGCGCCGGGTGACCGCTGAGCCCGACCCGAACGTCCCGACCTCCCGCGCCGTCTCGCCCGACTCCGGCGAGCACTGGGCCGCCGAGGGGGCGTGGGCGGTGGCCGACGGGGTGCACCGGATCCCGCTGCCGCTGCCGATGGACGGCCTGCGCGCGGTCAACGTGTACGTCGTGGAGAGCGAGGGCGGGCTGACCCTCGTCGACGGCGGCTGGGCGATCCCGGTCGCGCGCGAGGTGCTCGACCGCAGCCTGGCGTCGATGGGCGCCGGGTTCGGCGACATCACGCGGTTCCTCGTGACCCACTCGCACCGCGACCACTACACGATGGCGCGGGTCATCGGCACCGAGGTCGGCGCCGAGGTGCTGCTCGGTGAGGAGGAGCGCCCGGCGCTGGAGGTGCTCGACGAGCCCGGCGGCTTCCCCGACGACCCGTTCGACGCCGCGCTGCGCGCCGCCGGTGCCGACGACGTCGCCGACCTGTGGCAGCGGCGCGAGCGTGAGGAGGTCGACCGCACCCGGTGGGCCGGGCCAGACCGCTGGATCGCCGGTGACACCACCCTCGACCTCGGTACCCGGACCTTCCAGGCCGTGCACACGCCCGGCCACACGCCCGGCCACTACGTCTTCGCCGACGAGGGCGCCGGGCTGCTCTTCGCCGGCGACCACGTGCTCCCCACGATCACGCCGAGCATCGGCTTCACCGTGCCCGTGCCCGACCAGCCGCTGGGCGACTTCATGTCGTCGCTGGCCCGGGTGCTCGCGCTGCCCGACCTGCGTCTGCTCCCCGCGCACGGTCCGCTCGCACCGTCCAGCCACACCCGCGCGACCGCCCTGCTCGCCCACCACGAGGACCGGCTCGCCGCGATGCTCGCGCTGCTCTCGCCGACCGACGGACGGACGGCGCGCCAGGTCGCCGGCGGCGTCGGCTGGACCCGCCACCTCCACCCGTTCGACGAGCTGGACCCCTTCGCGCGCGGGCTCGCCTCGATGGAGACCCGCGCGCACCTGGAGCTCCTCGTCGCTCGAGGTCAGGCGGTCGTCACGCCGGCGACGGCGGACGCGCCCGCGTCGTACGTCGCCACAGGTGGTTGAGCCCGACGCTCGCTGAGGTGGTTGAGCCCGACCGAGCCCTCGGCGAGGGAGGTGTCGAAACCACCGCGTAGCCGTGCGTCGTGGGCGACCACGGGTGGTCGCGGCTGCCGGTCGCGTGATGGTGGTTTCGACTCGGACTCGCTGGCGCTCGCCCGGCTCAACCACCTTCAGCGGCGGCCGGCCGGCTCAACCACCTGAGGGGCGGCGCATCGGCAGGTGCGGGATGCCGTCCTCGAGGAACTCCGGCCCGCACACCTCGAACCCCAGCGACCCGTACCAGCCGGCCAGGGGTGCCTGCGCGTCGAGCACGACGTCGCGTCCGGGACAGTGCTCGAGCGCGGCGCGCATGACCACGTCGGCGAGCCCCTGCCCGCGCGCGGAGCGGGCGAGGGCGCCCCGGCCGATGCGCCAGTCGTCGCCGTCGTCGAGCACCCGCGCGCACCCGACGATCTGCCCGTGGCCGGAACCGTCTGAGCCGGGAGCGTCGTCGAGGAGCAGCACGTGCAGCGTGGACGGCTCGGCGTCGCGGCCGTCGAGGTCGGGGTAGGGGCAGTCCTGCTCGACGACGAACACGTCCTGTCGCAGGCGGGCGAGGTCGTGGACCAGTCGCGGGGTCATCGCATCCAGGGTCAGCGTCTCGTGTCGCACCGGCCCAGTCTGCCGAAAGGGCCCCCGCGGCGGCCCACGGCGTGGCAGTGTCCGGGCCACGCTCGTCACGAGTGCTCCCAGTGACCCGCGAGACGGAAGAGGTACGCCGGACATGGCCGGTGCTCCCGTGCGCTCCCGCACGCCCCGACCCGGTGTCGTCGCGACCCTGCTCGGCGTCGCGGGGGTCGTCCTGACGCTCCTGGCGGTCCCCACCAACGCGGCCGGCGCGCCCGGCGCCCCCGCCGCGCCCGCCGCCCCCGCAGTTGTCTCCGCGCCGGCCGGACAGGCACGCCAGGCCCGCCGGGCCGACACCCGCCCCAACGTCGTGCTCTTCCTGACCGACGACATGCGCACCGACGACCTGCGCTACATGCCGCGCACGAAGGCGATCGTCGACGCGTTCGGCATGACCTTCCGCAACGCCGTCAGCCCGCACCCGCTGTGCTGCCCGGCCCGCGCGGAGCTGCTGACGGGGCAGTACGCGCAGAACAACGGCGTACGGCACAACAACGGCAGTCGCGGCGGGTTCCGCGCCTTCGACGACCGGCGCACGGTCGGCACCTGGTTCAGCCGCGCGGGCTACCGCACGGGCTACGTCGGCAAGTACCTCAACGGCTACGTGAAGGGCTCCCGGCGCAGCCCGGGGTGGACCTCCTGGGAGCCGCTGGTCGGCGCGGTCGCCGACTACTACTCGTTCAACTTCTACGACCGACCGACCGGCAAGAAGGGTTACGTCACCACCGAGATCCGTGACCGCACCCGGCGGATGGTCACCGACTTCTCGGCCAGCGGCGCCCCGTTCCTGATGTACGTCAACCACAACGCGCCCCACAAGCGCGTCACCCGCGCCCGCGGCGGGGGCTGGCTCAAGCTGCCGCCGCCCGCGGACCCCGAGACCCCGACGTACGGACGCCTGTACGCCGGTGCCCGCAACCCCGCGGAGGCCAAGCCGTCGTACGACCGACCGCGGCCGGGGGCCCGTCGCCTCAAGCGGCCCGCCGCGATGCAGGAGCTGTTCCTGGCCCGGGTGCGGGCGCTCCGCTCGGTCGACGACGCCTTCGTCGACCTGCTGCTCGCGCTGCGCGACACCGGCGAGCTCGACCACACCTACGTCGTGTTCACCTCCGACAACGGGTACGCCGTCGGAGAGCACGCGCTGGACACCAAGAACCAGCTCGTCCGCGAGATCCTCGACGTGCCGCTGCTCGTGCTCGGACCGGGCGTCGAGCGCGGCGGGACCAGCGCCGAGCAGGTGTCGCTCGTCGACGTGCCCGCCACCTTCCTCGACGTCGCCGGCGTCCGCGCGAACCATCGGATCGACGGCCTCTCGCTGGTGCCGCTGCTGCACGGCGCGAAGCGGTTCGGCCGGGACACGACCCTCGTGCAGACCGGCAAGAAGGCCCGGCCGAGCCAGCGCTACCAGGGCTGGGCCGACCGCGGCGTGCAGACCCGGCGCTACCTCTACGTCCGGGACGTCAACCACGGCGACGAGCAGCTCTACGACCGCCGCAAGGACCCCTACGAGCTGCACGACGTCTCCGCCAAGCGGCGCTACGCCCGCACGATCGCCGAGCTGCGCCGCCGCTACGAGGCCCTGGCGTCGTGCCGGGGCGCGCGGTGCAACCGGGTGTTCGGCCGGCTGACCGGCCCCCGCTGACCGGACCCCGCTGGCCCGCCGCACGTGCCGGGCTCCGTAGAGTGGTGCGCGACAAGACAGGGGAGCACGTGACGCGCGTGCTGAGAGTGCGGGACCGCAGCCGCAGACCCTCCGAACCTGATCCGGTTAGCACCGGCGAAGGGAGTCCGCACATGACTGCGCGCACCCGCACCACCCTCGTCAGCCGTCCCACCCGCTCGCTCACCACCCTGGCGGCCACCGCCTGCCTCGCGCTGGGCGTCACGTCCTGCAGCCTCGTCGGCAGCGAGAACGACGACACCGCCACCGGTACCCCCTCGGGGAGCTCGTCCGAGGGCCTCGCCGAGGGCGACGGCACCGTCGTCCTGCTCACCCACTCCGACTTCTACCTGCCCGAGGAGGTCGTGGCGGCGTTCGAGGACGAGACCGGCTACACCCTCGAGGTCCGGCCCAACGACGGTGTCGGCACCCTGGCCAACCTGGTCTCCGCCCAGGCCGGCGCGCCCACCGGCGACGTCGTCTTCGGCATCGACAACACCTTCGGCTCCCGCGTGCTCGACAGCGGCGCGGTCGCGGCGTACCCCGGCGAACTCCCCGACGGCGTCGAGGACGACGCGCTGCCCGGAGACGACGCCGGCGCCTTCGTGCCGGTCGACAACGGCAACGTCTGCGTCAACGTCGACGACACCTGGTTCGCCGACAACGACCTCGAGCCGCCGGCCACGCTCGACGACCTCGTCGACCCGACGTACGCCGACCTCCTCGCGATCCCGAGCGCGGCGTCCAGCTCGCCCGGCCTGGCGTTCCTCCTCACCACGATCGCGGCGTACGGCGACGACTGGCCCGACTACTGGGCGAGCCTGATGGACAACGGCGCCGAGGTCGTGGCCGGATGGTCGGAGGCATACCAGGGCGAGTTCACGCAGGGCGGTGGCGGCGGCGACAAGCCGGTCGTCGTCTCCTACGACTCCTCGCCCGCCTTCACCGTCGGCGACGACGGCACCAGCTCGACGTCCGCGCTGCTCGACACCTGCTACCACCAGGTCGAGTACGCCGGCCTGCTCGACAGTGCCGAGGACGCCGCGGGCGGTGCCGCGCTGATCGACTTCCTGCTCAGCCCCACCGTGCAGGAGGCCCTGCCGGAGTCGATGTACGTCTTCCCGGTGGTCGACGACACCCCGCTGCCCGACGACTGGGCCCAGCACGCCGGGCGGCCGACCGACCCGTTCGAGGTCGACCCGGCCGACATCGAGGCGAACCGCGAGGACTGGCTGGTGGAGTGGAACGACGTCGTGACCCGGTGAGGGCGGCCGGACCCCTGCCCGGCACGCCGTGAGGCGGGCGCTCGGGCTGCTCGCGCTGGCGGCGGTGCCGCTGGCGGTGCTCGGCGTCTTCTTCGTCGTGCCCGTCGCCGGGATGCTGGCGCGCGGGTTCTTCCCCGACGGCACCTTCGACCTGTCGGGCGCCCTGGAGGTGCTCGGCCGCGAGCGCACCGGCCGGGTCGTGTGGTTCACCGTCTGGACGTCGAGTGTCGCCACCGTCGTCGCGGTGCTGCTCGGCGTCCCGGCGGCGTACGTCCTGCACCGGCTGACGTTCCCGTTCCGCCGGCTGGTGCGGGCGCTGCTGCTGGTGCCGTTCGTGCTGCCCACCGTCGTGGTCGGCGTGGCCTTCCAGCAGCTGCTCCGCGACGACGGGCTGCTCGGCGGGCTCGGGCTGGAGCACACGCCGTGGGCGGTGCTGATGGGCCTGGTCTTCTTCAACGTCGCCGTCGTGGTGCGCACGGTCGGCGCCGCGTGGGAGGGCCTCGACGCGCGGCCGGGCGAGGCCGCGGCGGCCCTCGGGGCGTCGCCGTGGCGGGTCTTCCGCACCGTCACCTGGCCGACCCTGCGGCCGGCCGTCGTGTCGTCGGCGAGCGTGGTGTTCCTCTTCTGCGCCACCGCGTTCGGCGTCGTGCTCGTGCTCGGCGGGGTCCGCTACGCGTCGGTGGAGACCGAGATCTACCTGCTCACCACGACGCTGTACGACCTCTCCGGCGCGGCCGCGCTGTCGGTCCTCCAGCTGCTCGCGGTGGTGCTGCTGCTCGTGGTCGCCGGCCGGCTGCGCGCGGTGCCCGACCCGACCGCGTCCCGGGTGCTGCCGCGCCCGCACGGCCCGGGCTGGCGCGACGTACCGGCGCTGCTGCTGACGCTGGCGGTGCTCGGCGCGCTGGCCCTGCCCGTCGGGGCGCTCGTCGTGTCCTCGCTGCGGGTCGACGGCGCCTGGAGCCTCGAGGGCTTCCGAGCGCTGCAGACCACCGGCGGCGACTCCGTGCTCGTCGTGCCGGTCACGGAGGCGCTGCGCAACTCCTTCCAGACCGCGGTCGACGCCACCTGGATCTCGCTGCTGCTCGGGCTGCTGGTCGCCCTCGTGCTGACCCGCCGCTCGCGGTCGACGGGGGAACGGCGGCTGCGCGCGGTGCTCGACGGCTTCTTCATGCTGCCGCTCGGGGTCTCCGCGGTGACCCTGGGCTTCGGCTTCCTGGTGACCCTCGGCGGTCAGCCGCTCGACCTGCGCACCTGGCCGCTGCTGGTGCCGGTGGCGCAGGCGCTGGTCGCGCTGCCGCTGGTGGTGCGCACCCTGGTGCCGGTGCTCGCCTCGGTCGACGACCGGCAGCGCCAGGCCGCCTCCTCGCTGGGCGCCGGACCGCTCCGCGTCGCCTGGACCGTCGACGCCGCCGCGCTCGCCCGCCCGCTGGTGGCCGCCGCGGGCTTCGCCTTCGCGGTGTCGCTGGGGGAGTTCGGCGCGACGTCGTTCCTCAGCCGTGCCGACCACCCGACCCTCCCCGTCGTCATCGTGCGCCTGCTCGGCCACCCCGGCGACGGCAACTACCAGATGGCGCTCGCCGCCTCGGTCGTCCTCGCCGCCGCCACCGCGCTGGTGGTGCTGCTCGTCGACCGGCTGCGGGTGCCCTCGATGGGAGCGTTCTGATGCTGCGCCTCGACGACGTCACCCTCCGGTACGACGACGAGCCCGCCCTCGACCGGGTGACCCTCGGCGTGCCCGACGGCGCCGTGGTCGGCGTGCTCGGGCCGTCCGGGTGCGGCAAGTCGACGCTCCTGCGCGTCGTGGCCGGTCTCGAGCGGCCCGACACCGGCCGGGTCCGCTGGGACGACCGTGACCTGGCGCGGGTGCCGACGCACAAGCGGGGCTTCGCGCTGATGTTCCAGGACGGGCAGCTCTTCGCCCACCTCACCGTCGCCGCCAACGTCGCCTACGCCCTCAAGGTGGCCCGCCGACGGGCCCGCGTGGGACGCCGCGGCCGTGCCGCGCGGGTGGAGGAGCTGCTCGCGCTGGTCGGCCTGGAGGGCTTCGGCCACCGGCTGCCGGCGTCGCTGTCGGGCGGCGAGCGGCAGCGCGTCGCCCTGGCCCGGGCGCTCGCCGGGAGCCCGCGCCTGCTGCTGCTCGACGAGCCGCTGTCGGCCCTCGACACCGGGCTGCGTGAGCGGCTCGCCGGAGACCTGGGCCGGATCCTGCGCGAGGCCGGCACGACCACGCTGGTGGTCACCCACGACCAGGAGGAGGCGTTCGCGCTCTCCGACCGCCTGGTGCTGCTGCGCGCCGGCCGGGTCGTGCAGGAGGGCCCGGCCGCCGAGGTCTGGTCCGGCCCGGCCGACGCCACCACCGCGCTGTTCCTCGGCTACGCCCGGGTGCTCGACGGCGACCCGGCCGTCCGGCTGCTCCGGGCCGCCGACCTCGAGCCGGGCGGTGCGGTCGCGCTGCGCCGGTCCGCGCTGGAGGTCGTCGACGAGGGCACGTCGGCGCCCGACCCCGAGCTGCTCGCCGGCCGGGTGGTCGAGGCCCGCGCGACGCCCGACCAGGTGCGCCTCGTCGCCGTCGTACCCGGCATCGGGGAGGTCGACGCCGTCGCGCCGCCGTCGTCGACGATCGGCCCGGGCGCGCGCGTGGTGCTGCGGGTCGAGCCGTCCCGCGTCGCCCGGGTGCCCGTGGCCTGACCCGGGGCGCGCCCGCCGGGCGGCCGTCCGGCCGCTGTCGCGGCGGAGGTCACCCCCGAGGGAACTGACAGCCGTCTGCCAGGTGTCCGTAGCATGGCCGCCATGCACCGCCGCGCCTACGTGACCCTCATCGGCGTCGCCGGGGTCATGGGCGCGTTGGCGGTCACGGTCTCGGTGATCTACGACCGACCACTGCTCGACCCCGAGGGCAGCTTCCTCGGACCCACCTGGCTGCGCCTCCCGCTGCTGCTGCTCGGGGCCCTGCTGCTCGACCTGCTGCCCCGCACGCTGTGGTACTCCCGGCTCAAGCCGTCGGCGATGCCGCCCCTGGTCCGTGAGCGGCTGCGCACCCACTGGTCGCGCGAGCGGCTGACCCTCGTGGCGCTGGGCGTCATCTGCTTCTACATCACCTACGTCAGCTACCGGAACCTCAAGTCCGCGCTGCCGTTCGTCCGCGACTTCACCGACGACAGCCAGATGTTCGACCGCGAGCTCTTCGCCGTCGACCGGGTGCTGTTCTTCGGTCACGAGCCCGGCCCGTTCCTGCACGACCTCCTCGGCACCCACGTCGCCGCCTGGGGCCTGTCCTACATCTACCTGTGGTTCCTGCCGCTGGTGCCGCTCGCGCTGACCGCCTGGCTGGTCTGGTCGCGCAACATCTCGTTCGGCTACTGGTTCGCGACCTCGCAGGCGATCGCCTGGTCGCTGGGCACGCTGTCCTACTACCTGCTGCCGACCCTCGGCCCGGTCTTCTACTTCAACGCCGGCTACTCCGACCTCGCGCACACCCCGACGACCGACCTCATCGCCTCGCTCAAGCGCTCCCGCGAGGCCGTGCTGTACGGCGACTACAACGGCGTCGAGGTGCTCGGCACGGTCAACTCCGTCGCCGGGTTCGCCAGCCTGCACGTCGCGATCACGCTGCTGGTGGCGCTGATGGTGCAGTTCACGCTGCGCAACAAGGTCATCAAGGTCGTCTTCTGGGTCAACTTCGGCCTGACCGTGGTCGCGACGCTCTACTTCGGCTGGCACTACGTCGCCGACGACATCGCCGGCGTGATGATCGCCTTCACCGCCTTCTACCTCGGCGGGGTCGCGACAGGGCAACGCTTCGACCGCTACGGCACCTCGACACACCCGACCACGACGACGTCCAAGGTGCCCGTCGACGTCGACTGACGGCCCACTGACGGCCTGCTGACGGCCGACTGACGGGTGGTTCCCCGCGCGGCTACCGCTGAGTACCGTCGACGCATGGCGACCGACACCCAGCAGCCCGAGGCCCGTGAGGCCCAGCACGGCGACGCCGCCCGCGGCTACGAGCAGCCCGTGCTCGACGTCGCGGCGATGCGGGCCCTCCTCGACGGCCGGTACGCCGACGTGCGCGACACCGTGCGTGGCCAGCTCTCCGACCACGCCGACATCCTCGAGGACGCCGAGACCCTCGACCGCGACGCCTACCGCGACCGGGTCCGCGACCTCGTCGTCGAGATGGCGGCCACCGGTCAGACCGCGCTGGGCTTCCCCAGCCAGCACGGCGGGGCCGACGACGTCGGCGCCTCGGTGGCGGCGTTCCAGACCCTGGCGTACGGCGACCTCTCGGTGCTGGTGAAGGTCGGCGTGCAGTTCGGCCTGTTCGGCGGGGCCGTGCACCAGCTCGGCACCGCCCGTCACCACGAGCGGCACCTCTCCGACGTCGCCGCCGGGCGGCTGCTCGGCTGCTTCGCGATGACCGAGACCGGGCACGGCTCCAACGTCGCCGCGCTGGAGACCCGCGCGGTCTACGACCCGGCCACCGAGGAGTTCGTGGTCACCACCCCGCACGACGGCGCCAGCAAGGACTACATCGGCAACGCGGCGCGGCACGGCGAGATGGCCGTCGTCTTCGCCCAGCTCGAGACCGCGGGCGAGGAGCACGGCGTGCACGCACTGCTCGTGCCGATCCGGGTCGACGGCGAGCCCGCGCCGGGCGTACGCATCGCCGACGACGGGCTGAAGATGGGCCTCAACGGCGTCGACAACGGCAAGCTGTGGTTCGACGACGTGCGCGTGCCGCGCGAGGCGCTGCTCAACCGGTTCGCCGACGTGGCGCCCGACGGCACCTACTCCAGCCCCATCGACAACCCCAACCGCCGCTTCTTCACCATGCTCGGCACGCTCGTGCAGGGCCGGGTGTGCGTCGGCGCGGCCGGCCTGTCGGCCGCCGAGGTGGCGCTCACGATCGCGGTGAAGTACGCCGAGCGGCGGCGCCAGTTCGACACCGGCGGCGACGAGCAGGAGGACCTGCTGCTCGACTACGGCATGCACCAGCGCCGGCTGCTGCCGCTGCTGGCGCGCACCTACGCGATGCGGTTCGCCCAGGACGTCGTCGCCGAGCGGCTGCACGAGGTCACCACCAAGGACGCCGCCGGCGAGGACGTCGACCTACTGCGCCGCCAGCTGGAGACCCGTGCGGCCGGCACCAAGGCGCTCGGGACCTGGCACGGCACCCGCACCATCCAGGAGTGCCGCGAGGCGTGCGGCGGAGCCGGCTACCTCGCCGTCAACCGCTTCGCCGCCCTCAAGGCGGACACCGACGTCTTCACGACGTTCGAGGGCGACAACCACGTGCTGCTCCAGCTGGTCGCCAAGCAGCTGCTCACCGACTACTCCAGCGACTTCGAGGACCTCGACCAGTTCGGCATGGTCCGGTTCGTCGCCGAGCTCGCGGTCGAGACCGTGCTGGAGAACACCGCGGTGCACAAGCTGCTCGAGCGGGTCCGCGACCTGCTGCCGGGCGGCGACGACCGCTGGGACCAGGAGGCCGGGCTGCTCGACCCGGAGTACCACCTGGCGATGTACCGCTTCCGCGAGGAGCACATGATCGGCGGCGTCGCGCGGCGGCTCAAGCGCGGCATCGACCGGGGCATGAAGCCCGGCGACGTCTTCTCGCGCGTGCAGGACCACGTGATCGCCGCGGCCCGGGCGCACATGGAGCGGCTGGTGCTGGAGGCGTTCGTCGCCAAGGTCGCCGAGCTGCCCGAGGGCGACCTGCGCACCGCGCTCACCCTGCTGTGCGACCTGCACGCGCTGACCGGCATCGAGGCCGACCGCGGCTGGTTCATGGAGCACGGCCGGATGTCGTCGCAGCGCAGCAAGGCGATCAGCCGCGAGGTCGGCAGCCTGTTGCGCAAGGTGCGCCCGCTCGCGCTCGACTACGTCGACGCGCTCGGCGTCCCGCACGCGATGCTGCGCTCGCCCGAGCTCGTCGGCCCGGTCGCCTGACCGGCGCGCCCGACGTACGTACGCCGATGGGGCACGGCACCGCGCTGGTGCTGCCGGGGCGCGCCTACCCGCCCGTCGCACCGCTGCTCGACCTGGCCGGCCGGGCGCTGACCGAGCACGGCTGGGACGTGCGTCCGGCGTGGTGGGAGGCGCCCGCCGATCTCGCGCCGGCCGACGCGGCGGCGTGGGTCGACCAGCGGGTCCTCGCGGCGGTTGCCGGACTGCCCGGGCTGCCGGGGCTGCCGGGGCGGCCCGGGGGTGAGCGGGTCGTGGTGGTCGCGAAGTCGCTCGGCACCCGTGCCGCGCCGTACGTCGCCGCCCGCGGCTGGCCCGCGGTCTGGCTGACCCCGCTGACCCTCGTGCCGGACGTGGTCGACGCCCTACGGACCAACCCGGCGCCCCAGCTGGTGGTCGCGGGGCTCGCGGACCCGTTCCACGACCCGGCCGTCGACCTCGGTGCGTGCGAGCTGCTGGCGCTGGAGGGCGCCGACCACGCGCTGGTCGTGCCCGGTGCCGTCCGCACCGCCGAGCTGCACGTCGAGGTCGCCCGGGTCGTCGACGACTTCCTGACCCGGCTGGAGGCCTCGTGAGACTGCCCGCGGTCCCGGGGCTCGGTGGCTGGGGCGACGACCCGGCCTGGGGCGTCGTCTACGACGCCACGGTCGAGCACCCGCGGCTGGGCCGGCCGCTGTGGCGGCTCGGCGTCGGTGCCGACCTCGACCGGCTGCACCGGGCGGTGCGGGCCGTCGGCTCGCTGCCCGACGGTGGCCGGGTGCTCGACGTGCCGTGCGGCGGCGGCATCGGGCTGCGCGGGCTGCGCACCGACCAGGAGGTCGACTACCTGGCGGCCGACCTGTCGCCGGTGATGCTCGCCCGCACCGGCCGCGTCGCCGAGCGGCTCGGTGTCGCCGACCGGGTGCGCCTGCTGCGCGCCGACGTCGCGCACCTGCCGCTGCCCGACGACCACGTCGACCTGGTGCTGTCCTTCACCGGCCTGCACTGTTTCCCCGACCCGGTGGCGGCCGTGCACGAGATGGCGCGGGTGCTGCGCCCGGGCGGGATGCTGAGCCTTAGCACGCTGGTGGAGGACTCCGGTCCGCGCTACCTGCCGCTGCGCGTGGTCGGCCGAGCCGCCGGGCTGCTCGGGCCGGGGATCACCCAGCAGGCGCTGGCCCGCGAGCTCGACGGCGTGGGACTGCACGACGTACGGCTGGTGCGCGACGGTGCGATGGTCTGGGTGACCGCGGTGGCGTGACGGCGGCCGCTGCGGCGGCACCGGACTCCCCGCTGAGGCGGGGAGTCCTCCGCGGACGCACGACGCCCCCGCGACCCAGGAGGGCGCGGGGGCGTCGGGACGAGCAGCAGCGAGCGTGTCGCCGCGAGTCCGGCTCGAGAGCCGGCGGGCCTCAGTGACCCTGCTGCTTGTACCGCTCGAACGAGGCCTCGACCTCGGCCTGCGCGGCGGCACGGTCGACCCAGTCGGCGCCCTCGACGGACTTGCCGGGCTCGAGGTCCTTGCAGACCTCGAAGAAGTGCTGGATCTCGAGCCGGTCGAACTTCGGGACGTCGCCGATGTCCTGCAGGTGCTCCTGGCGCGGGTCGCCCGCGGGCACGCAGAGGACCTTGTCGTCGCCGCCGGCCTCGTCGGTCATCCGGAACATGCCGATCGCGCGGCACTTGATGAGGCAGCCCGGGAAGGTCTTGGTGGGCAGCAGGACCAGCGCGTCGAGCGGGTCGCCGTCCTGACCGAGGGTGTCCTCGATGTACCCGTAGTCAGCGGGGTACTGGGTCGACGTGAACAGGACGCGGTCCAGGCGCATCCGACCGGTCTCGTGGTCGACCTCGTACTTGTTGCGCTCCCCCTTGGGGATCTCGACCAGGACGTCGAACTCCAGCACGTGCTTCCTCCGCAGTGTGTCGGCGATGCCTCGACGGTGCGTGACCGGCGAGCGGCGGGACCGGTCCGGTCGGCCGCCGCGGCCTAGTCTCGCGCACAATGGCGCCGCCGACGAGTGACCGGAGGAAAACCCACGTGGCGAGACGTGATGCCGCTCACACCCCCTCCCGACGCGCACGCCGTGCGACGTCGGTGCTGGTCGTGGCGCTGCTGCTCGTCGCCGGGGCCGTCTACGGGTGGCGCGACGGTGCCCTGGAGGACCTCGTCGACGGCGTGCTGGAGCCGGCGCCGTCGACCCCCACCAGCCCCGCAGAGGTGGCGCCGCCGGACGGTCTGGACCTCCCGGAGGTCGCCGAGCCCGACGCCGTGGCCGCCGCCTCCGCCCGCCGCTCGACGCCCGACCCGGCCGCGATCGAGGCCGCGCTGGCGCCGTACCTCACCGACCCCGACCTGGGGGGTCGCGTGCTCGGCCGCGTCGAGCCGCTCGCCGGCGCCCGGCCCGCGTCCACCTGGACCCGCGGCGGCGGCACCGGCACCCCGGCCTCCCTGACCAAGGTGGTCACCACCACCGCCGCGCTGCTCGCGATGGACCCCGCGACCACCTTCGCCACCACGGCAGTCGCGACCGGGGGACGCGGCACCACGCGCCAGGTCGTCCTGGTCGGCGGGGGAGACCCGTTCCTGGAGCGCGCACCCCGCACCACGGACGGCGCCGACTGGCCCGACCCCGCCCGCGCCGACCTGCGCACCCTCGCCGAGCGCACCGCGGCGGCGCTCACCGCCGACGGCGTCACCCGGGTGCGGCTGGGCTTCGACGACTCCCTCTTCACCGGCCCGGCCGTCAACCCGAGCTGGGAGGCCGACTACGTGCCCGAGGGCGTGGTGAGCCCGACCAGCGCGCTGTGGGTCGACGAGGGTCGCACCCTCTCGCGGTTCTCCCGGGTCTCCGACCCCGCCGCGGAGGCGGGCGCGGTGTTCGCCCGGGCGCTGCGCCGCGAGGGGCTCCAGGTGCCCGGCGCACCCACCCGTCGTACGGCGCCCGCGGACGCACGCGAGCTCGCTCGCGTCGAGAGCGCCCCGCTGTCGCAGGTCGTCGAGCGGGTGCTCCAGGTCAGCGACAACGAGGCCGCCGAGGTGCTGCTGCGCCACGTCGGCCTCGCCGCCGACGGCACCGCCTCCACCGCCGCCGGCCGTCGTGCCGTACGCCGCCTGCTCGCCGAGGAGGGCGTCCGGCTCGGCGACAGCGTGTTCGACGACGGCAGCGGGCTGTCCCGCGCGAACCTCGCCGAGCCCCGCACCCTCGTCGACGTCCTCCGGCTCGCGGCGTCCGAGGACCACCCCGACCTGCGCGCCGTCGTCACCGGCCTCCCGGTGGCGGGCTTCGACGGCTCGCTGGCCGACCGGCTCGACGAGGGTCCGCCGGCCGCGCTCGGTCGGGTGCGGGCCAAGACCGGCACCCTCACCGGCGTCACCTCGCTCGCCGGTCTGGCCACCGACCGCGACGGCGAGGTGCTGGTCTTCGTGCTGCTCGCCGACCGGATCACCCGGGAGACCGCGCTGACCGGGCGCCAGGCCCTCGACGCGGTCGCCGGCGCCCTGGGCGCCTGCCGCTGCGCCTCCTGAGCGGGTCGCCGACCGCCCGTCGACGAGGCGTGCGTCACGACGTACGCCCAGGTCACCGTGGGGGTATCGCCCGGCAACAACCGCCTGGGAGGACTGTTACCGAACGCTGGTCCCGGTGTGGCCCGCGTGTGTGACCGCCCTCCGTAACGTTCTACTCGTCAGGTGGTTCACGGGGGTGTCCCACCTGGCGGAGCCGGAGGGGCACCGCGGATCTGGGGGGATCGCGGAACCCGCCGGCTTGTCCTTCGGAGGGACGTCGAAGACCCGCTCCGCGGCTCCGGCCGCGAGCGGGTCTCGGTGTCTCCGGGGTACGTCGTGCGCCGGCGGGTAGGTTCGCCCCATGCCAGCCGAGGTGCCAGCCGAGGTCCCGTCCGACGTGCCGGCGGGGTCCGCCCCGCAGGACTCCTCGGGCGCCGTGGACGCCATGGTCGACTGGGCGCTGGCCGCCCGGATCGGCGGTCGCCTGGCCGGTGAGGGCCCGACGGTCTCGCGCGCCGAGGCCGACGGTGCGGTGGCCGAGCTGCGCGCCGGCGCCGAGCGCTCGACCGGGCTGGTCCGCGACTTCACCGGTCTCGACGCGCCCGAGGGCACCGCACCCGTGCTCGTCGTCGACCGCGCCGGCTGGGTGCAGGCCAACGCCGACTCCTTCCGGCACATCCTCGGCCCAGTCGTCGAGGCGCTGACGGCGAAGAAGGGCCCGCCGTCCGGCCTGGCCCGCGCGGTCGGCTCGCGCGTCACCGCCGCCGAGGGCGGCGGCCTGCTCGGCTTCCTGGGCAGCAAGGTGCTCGGTCAGTTCGACCCGTTCGACGAGCCGCACGGTCGGCTGCTCCTGGTCGCCCCCAACGTGGTCCACGTCGAGCGCGAGCTCGGCGTCGACCCGCACGACTTCCGGCTCTGGGTGTGCCTGCACGAGGAGACGCACCGGGTGCAGTTCACCGCGGTGCCCTGGATGCGCGGGCATCTCGAGAGCGAGGTGGCGTCCCTCGCCGGCACGCTCACCGGCGGCCAGGACGGCGAGGAGGGCTCTGGCGGTCTCGACGACCTCGTCGGCAAGGTCTCCGGCCTGCTCCGCGAGGGCGTCGGCCGCGCGGGTCTCATCGAGCTGTTGAGCAGCCCCGAGCAGCGCGCCGTCCTCGACCGCGTGACCGGCATGATGTCGCTGCTCGAGGGCCACGCCGACGTGGTGATGGACGGCGTCGGACCGTCGGTCATCCCCAGCGTCGCGGCCATCCGCAAGCGCTTCGACCAGCGCCGCCAGGGCGTCGGCCAGCTCGACCGGTTGTTGCGCCGGCTGCTCGGCATGGACGCCAAGATGGCGCAGTACCGCGACGGCGCCCGCTTCGTCCGCGCCGTCGTCGACCGGGTCGGCACGGCGGAGTTCAACGCCGTGTGGGCCGAGCCCGCCCACCTCCCGAGCACCGCCGAGCTGGCCGACCCCGACGCCTGGGTCGCCCGCGTCCTGTGACCGCCGCGATGCGGCCGGTGACCGCCCGATGACGCTGGACGCCGCCGTCGCGGCCGTCCGTCTGGCCGTACGACGCACGCTCGCGGCCGAGCCGGACGGCGTCCTGGAGCCGGGCACGAACGTCGTCGTCGCCTGCTCCGGCGGGGCCGACTCGCTCGCGCTGCTCGCCGCGACCCTCTTCGAGGCGCGCCGCCCCGGCCTGCGGGTCGTCGGCTGCGTGGTCGACCACGGCCTCCAGGACGGCAGCGCCGAGCACACCGCGCGCGTGGTGGCGCGGATGGCGGCGGTCGGGGCCGACGAGACCGTCAGCAGCCGGGTGGTCGTCGAGGGCGCCGGGCGCGGGGTGGAGGCCGCCGCCCGGGAGGCCCGGTACGCCGTGCTGGAGCAGGTCGCCACCGCCTTCCAGGCCCCGGTCGTGCTGCTCGGCCACACCCTCGACGACCAGGCCGAGACCGTGCTGCTCGGGCTGACCCGCGGCGCCGGTGGACGGTCGATCGCCGGGATGCGCTCCGGGTTCGGTCCGTTCCGGCGCCCGCTGCTCGACGTGCGGCGGGCGCAGACCGAGGCCGCGTGTGCCGCGGAGGACCTCGAGCCGTGGCACGACCCGCACAACGCCGACCCGCGGTTCACCCGCTCCCGGGTGCGCCACACGGTGCTGCCGCTGCTGGAGACCGAGCTCGGGCCCGGGGTCGCTGAGACCCTGGCCCGCACCGCCGCGCTGCTGCGCCCCGACATGGAGGCGCTCGACGACGCCGCCGACCTCGCCTTCCTGGAGGCCCGGGTCGACGACGGGCTCTCGGTGCCCGCCCTCACCGGCAGTGCGCCGGCGATCCGCAGCCGGGTGCTGCGGCTGGCCGCGCTCGCCGCCGGGTCGCCGTCGGCGGAGCTGTTCCACGTGCACGTGACCGCGCTGGAGGCGGTGGTGCGTCCCGGCGCCCGCGGCCAGGTGCAGCTGCCCGGGCGGGTGACGGCCGAGCGCGACGGCGACCGACTGCGCTTCCGGCCCACTGCTGTGGAATCCTGAGCCGCATGGACGCCTCCCACGTCGAAGACGACCTCGTCAACGTGCTCTTCACCGAGGCGCAGATCCAGGAGAAGATCCGCGAGCTCGCGGGTCGCCTGGAGGCCGACTACGCCGGCCAGGAGCTGCTGGTCGTCGGTGTGCTGCGCGGCGCGGTCATGGTCATGGCCGACCTCGCCCGGGCGATGAGCCGGCACGTCGAGATGGACTGGATGGCGGTGTCGTCGTACGGCTCGGGCACCAAGTCCAGCGGCGTCGTGCGCATCCTCAAGGACCTCGACACCGACATCTCCGGGCGCCACGTGGTGATCGTCGACGAGATCATCGACTCCGGCCTGACCCTGTCCTGGCTGACGTCCAACCTGACCTCCCGTGGCCCGGCCTCGGTCGAGATCTGCACCCTGCTCCGCAAGCCGGAGGCGCTGCAGATGCCGGTCGACGTGAAGTACGTCGGCTGGGACATCCCCAACGAGTTCGTCGTCGGCTACGGCCTCGACTACCGCGAGCGCTACCGCAACCTGCGCGACATCGGCACGCTCGCCCCGCACGTCTACTCCTGAGCCGGTCGCGCTGCCGGGGTGGGCCCCATCCGGACGGATGGCCGGGCCCACCCACCCGCCTGAGAGGATGGCGGTCTGCGACGTCCCACGGGGGCGTCGTCTCGACGTGCACTAGGTGAGAGAAGTTCGGTGAAGCGCTACCTCAAGGGTCCCTGGGTCTGGATCGTCGTCGCGATGCTCGGTGTCGTGCTGGCGTTGCAGTTCCTCACGCCGGGCGGTGGGTACGACGAGATCGCCACGTCGCGGATGCAGCAGTACATCTCCGACGGCGAGGTCAAGGAGATCACCTTCGTCGACGGCGACCAGGCCATCGAGGCCACGCTCGTCGACGGCACCCGCGACGAGGGCGACCAGGTCGTCACCCACTACGTGCTCGGCCAGCAGCAGGGGATCATCGCCCAGGTCGACGCCCAGCTGGAGGACAACGGCGGCTCGATCGAGAAGTCGAACTCCGAGAACCCCCAGCCCAGCCTCCTGTCGACGCTGCTGCTGAGCTTCCTGCCGATCATCCTGATCCTGCTGCTGTTCTTCTGGCTGATGAACTCCATGCAGGGCGGCGGCCGCGGCGTCATGCAGTTCGCCAAGTCCAAGGCCAAGCTGATCTCCAAGGACATGCCGAAGACGACCTTCGAGGACGTCGCCGGCTGCGACGAGGCCATCGAGGAGCTCGGCGAGATCAAGGAGTTCCTCCAGGAGCCTGCGAAGTTCCAGGCCGTCGGCGCCAAGATCCCCAAGGGCGTGCTGCTCTACGGTCAGCCCGGCACCGGCAAGACCCTGCTGGCCCGCGCGGTCGCCGGCGAGGCCGGCGTGCCGTTCTACTCCATCTCCGGCTCCGACTTCGTCGAGATGTTCGTCGGCGTCGGCGCGTCCCGGGTGCGCGACCTGTTCGAGCAGGCCAAGGAGAACGCCCCCGCGATCGTCTTCATCGACGAGATCGACGCCGTCGGCCGCCACCGCGGCACCGGCATGGGCGGCGGCCACGACGAGCGCGAGCAGACCCTCAACCAGCTCCTCGTCGAGATGGACGGCTTCGACGTGCGCGGCGGCGTCATCCTCATCGCCGCCACCAACCGCCCCGACGTGCTCGACCCGGCGCTGCTGCGCCCGGGCCGCTTCGACCGCCAGATCCAGGTCGACGCCCCCGACCTCAAGGGCCGGGCCCGGATCCTCGGCGTCCACTCGCGCGGCAAGCCGCTGGCCGACGGCATCGACCTCGACGCGGTCGCACGGCGTACGCCGGGCTTCTCCGGCGCCGACCTCGCCAACGTCCTCAACGAGGCCGCCCTGCTCGCCGCCCGGGCGAACGCCAAGGTCATCGACGACACCCACCTCGACGAGGCGATCGACCGGGTGATCGCCGGCCCGCAGCGCCGCACCCGCCTGATGAGCGAGCACGAGAAGCTCGTGACGGCCTACCACGAGGGCGGCCACGCCCTGGTGGCCGCGGCGCTGCCCGGCACCGACCCGGTGCACAAGATCACGATCCTCCCGCGTGGGCGGGCCCTCGGCTACACGATGGTGCTGCCCGACGAGGACAAGTACTCCCAGACGCGCTCGCAGATGCTCGACCAGCTCGCCTACATGCTGGGCGGCCGGGCGGCGGAGGAGATGATCTTCCACGACCCGACGACCGGCGCCGGCAACGACATCGAGAAGGCCACCAACGTGGCCCGCGCGATGGTCACGCAGTACGGCATGACCGAGCGCCTCGGCGCGATCAAGCTGGGCGACTCGGGCTCCGAGCCGTTCCTGGGCCGCGACCTCGGCCACTCGCGTAACTACTCCGAGGAGGTCGCGGCGGCCGTCGACGAGGAGACCAAGAAGCTCCTCGCGCACGCCCACCAGGAGGCCTTCGACATCCTGGAGGAGAACCGCGACGTCCTCGACGCGCTGGTGCTCGCGCTGCTCGACCGGGAGACGCTGGACAAGAAGGAGGTCGAGGAGGTCTTCGTGCCGCTGGTGCGCCGTCCTCGGCGGCCCGCCTGGACCGGCTCGCCCGACCGTGTGCCGTCGACCATCCCGCCCGTCGAGGTGCCCGAGGAGGTCCGCCAGCGGGCGATGGCCAACGGCCAGGCCCCGGCCGGCGAGTCGACCGGAGGCTCCGTGGTGACGCCGCCGGGCCCGTCCGGTGACGTGCACGGCCCGGGCACCACCCCGCCCCCGCCGCCGACCACCCCGCCGCCGCCCGGCCCTGCCGCGCCGCCGAGCGGACCCACCTCGTGACCGATCCCGTCACCACGCCGGACCGCTCGCCCGCCGACGTCCCGGCCTTCGACCACGACCGCGCCGAGGCGGCCGTCCGCGAGCTGCTGATCGCGATCGGCGAGGACCCCGACCGCGAGGGTCTGCGCGACACCCCCGGCCGCGTCGCCCGCGCGTACGCCGAGATCACCGGCGGGCTGCGGCAGTCGCCAGAGGACATCCTCACCACCACCTTCGACCTCGGTCACGACGAGATGGTGCTGGTGCGCGACATCGAGCTGTGGTCGATCTGCGAGCACCACCTGGTGCCGTTCACCGGCGTCGCGCACGTCGGCTACATCCCGGCCGGCTCCGGCAAGATCACCGGGCTCTCCAAGCTCGCCCGCCTGGTCGACGTCTACGCCAAGCGGCCGCAGGTGCAGGAGCGCCTCACCACCCAGGTGGCCGACGCCTTGATGAGCATCCTCGACGCCCGCGGCGCGGTCGTCGTGATCGAGGCGGAGCACCTGTGCATGACGATGCGCGGCGTCCGCAAGGCCGGCGCGCGCACCATCACCTCCGCGGTGCGCGGGTCGATGCTTAACGACCCCGCCACCCGCGCCGAGGCGATGGCGCTCATCCACCGCGGCTGAGGGTCGGCTGGGTCGGAGCGCTCCGGGTCAGAGCACGTGCCGGGCCGACGGCCAGAGCGCGGCCACCCGGTCGGCGCCGTACCGCTCGGCCACGGCGGCGTACGTCGCGGCGTAGTGCCGCGCGACGGTCGCGGTGACCTCCTCCGACAGCGTGGTGCGGTCGCGTGGGGTGGCGTTGGAGCGTCGGTCGGTGTCCGGGTCGACCAGCGGCAGCTCCGCAGTGGCGCAGAGCCGGCCGAGCACCTCGGACGTGCGCGCCGGGTCGAACAGTTCCTCGTAGAACGCCACGAACGACATGTCGGCGTCGAACACCTGCTCCAGGGCCGCGAGCGTGTGCTCGTAGCGGGTGCGGGCGTCGTACGACGGGGACGCGAAGCGCTCCAGCACCGCCGGCTCGGCGACCTCGGGGGAGTCCTGGTTGGCGTACATGTGCATCCGCGCGGCCGACCAGACCCGCTCGACCGGGTCGCGCATCAGCAGCACCGCCACCGTGCGGGCGCCGCGAGCGGCCATCGCGTCCCGCACGGTGGCGAGCCGCTCCGCCCCCAGCAGCGAGTACGACGGCGTGAGGTCGCCGGTCGCCCGGGTGCCCGGTCGGCGCAGCAGGTCGGCGAAGTAGTCGTGGTAGCGGCGGGGGTCGGCCAGCATCGAGGCGCGCTGGAGGCGGGTGCCGGCGCCCGCTGCCGGCTCCTCACCCGCCGCCATCGCGGCGAGGTCGGCGGCCGCCCGCTCGAGCATCGGCGCCCGCCGCTGCCGCTCGTCGTCGACGTCGAGCACGTCGAGGACGTGGTACTCCTTCATGAAGCCCGGCGTGTAGCCCGGCGTACGGCGCAGGTGGTCCGAGAGCCAGGTCGTGCCGGCCTTCTGGGCGCCCAGGCCGAGCAGGAAGGTGCCGCCGGCGTGCTCGTCCACGGGCCTCAGAGCAGCCGGGCGCTCGGCCAGACCTCGGCCACGTCCCGGTCGAGGCGGCGCGAGACCGCCTCGTAGACGTCGGCGTGCGACTGCGCGACCCGTCGCTGGACGTCCTCGGGCACCTCGGTGTCGAGCACGGTGTTGGCGTTGTGCCGCACCTCGAAGTCGGGCTGGTGGAACGGGATGCCGACGACGTCGCAGATCGCCTGGACCGCGGACTCGTCGAACAGCTCCTCGTAGAGCCCGACGTAGGTCTCCTCCGGTGCGAACACCTCGTCGAGCATCGCCAGCGTCGGGGTGTAGTCGCTGCGCGACGCGATCGCCTGGTCGGTGTGCATCCGCTCGACGGCCTCGCCGACCTCCCACGGGGCCTGGTCGGGGAGGAACCGCTTGCGCATCCGCACCGCCGAGATGGTCCGGTCGACCGGGTCGCGCATCAGGAAGATCGCGCGGGTGCGCACGCCGTGCCGGTCGAAGCCCCGGCGGATCTGGCGGACCCGGTCGGCGCCGAGCAGCGCGTAGTCGGGCGTGAAGTCGGCCGCGAGCGTCTTGCCCGGCCGCTGGAGCAGGCCGGAGAAGTAGTCGAAGTAGATGGCCGGCTGGGCCATCATCGCCGCGATCATGAAGGCGCCCGGATTGGGTCCGCCGCTCCCGCCGTCGTCGCCGTCCTCGGTGTCGCCGTCGGCGGAACCGGGGGCGCCGGCGGTGCCCCGGAAGGCCGCGACACCGTGCTCGACCGCCTCCAGCGTGCGCGCCACGCGCCACTTCATCTGGTCCAGGTCGAGGGCGTCGAAGACGTGGTACTCCTTGCGGAACCCTTGCGCCCAGCGGTCGGACCCGCGGAGGTAGCGGTGCACCCAGGTGGTGCCTGCCTTCTGGGCTCCGAGGCCCAAGGTGAAGGTCAGCGGTTCGCCGTCGAGTGCCACGGGTTCAGCCTATCGGCCACCGGCCGGGTGCTCGGGCACTAGCCTCTGGCCGTGCTCCGGGGTCTGCCGCTGCTCGCGCTCCTCCTGCTCCTCGTGCTCCCCGCGCCGCTCGGTACGCCGGCAGCTGCGGTGGTTGCTCCGGTGGCGGCGCCCGCGACGACCGGCGAGCCCGCGGCCCGACCCGGTGCCGCACGGGAGCGCTTCGCCGTCGTCGACCACAACGTGCAGAAGCGGTGGCCGGCCCTGCGGACCGCGCTGCGGCTGGCCCGGCAGTCGAACGCCCGGGCGGTCACGCTCCAGGAGGTCTGCGCCTGGCAGGTCGCCCGGCTGCGCCGCGCGCACCCGGGCTGGACCGTCGCCTGGCTCCCGGTACGCCGCACCGACGGGTGCCGGGCACCGGGAGCCGCCGGCGGCCGGGCGGCGACCGGCAACGTGGCGGTGTGGACCGAGGCGCCCGACGGCACCACCACCACGCCCGTCTTCGACGACCAGCTCGGCTCGACCTGGCACCAGGGGCTGGCCTGCGTCACCTGGGGCGATCGGCCCTTCCGCCGGGTCTGCTCGACGCACCTGCTCTCGTCGTCGATCCCGCGGCGGGTACGACTGCGGGCGCGGCAGGCGGCCGACGTGCACCGGACGGCCGCCCCGTGGACCCGCCGTGGCGACCTCGTCGTCGTCGCCGGCGACCTCAACGACGCCCCGCGCTCGCGACCGCTCGGCTGGCTCTACGGCCCGTCGACCGGTGGCCGCGGCCGGTTCCGCGAGGTGGCCCCGGGCCCCGCGGGCGACGACACCGAGTGCCGCTGCGCGGTCGCCACCCGCGACGGCGGCGCCCGCCTCGACTACGTCTTCTTCTCCGACAACCGGGCCCGCCGGTCGGCCCGCCATGGACTGCGGGTCGTGCGCACCGCGTCGGACCACCACGCGCTCGTCGGGTGGTTCGAGGTCGACCTCCGCCGGGGCAGCGGCCGCTCCTGACCGCCCCCGGCGGGCTCGCTCCGGAGGGTGGCGGTCGGCCGGTAGCGTCCCCCTGGTGACGACGCCGGTGACGACGCCCCCCGCGCCCGCCGGCGTGCCCGTGCCGCCCGGCGGGCGGCCGGTGGTGATGGGCGTGGTCAACGTGACCCCGGACTCCTTCTCCGACGGTGGCCGCTGGGCCGACACCCCCGCCGCCGTCGCGCACGGCCGCCACCTGGTGGCCGACGGCGCCGACGTGCTCGACATCGGCGGCGAGTCCACCCGCCCCGGCGCGACCCGGCCGCTGGTGGCCGAGGAGCTCGCCCGGGTCGTGCCCGTCATCGAGGCGCTCGCGGCCGACGGCGCCGTCGTCTCCGTCGACACCATGCGCGCCGAGGTCGCCCGGGCGGCGGTCGCGGCCGGCGCCGCGGTCGTCAACGACGTGTCCGGAGGGCTCGCCGACCCCGCGATGCTCGACGTGGTCGCCGCGAGCGGGGCGACGTACGTCGCGATGCACTGGCGCGCGCACTCCGACCGCATGCAGGACCTCGCGTCGTACGACGGCCCGGGCGGGGTCGTCACGGCCGTCGTCGAGGAGCTGGGGGAGCGGGCCGAGGCCGCGCGGGCCGCCGGGATCCCCGCCGAGCGGCTCGTGCTCGACCCCGGGCTCGGGTTCGCCAAGCGGGGTGAGCACAACTGGGACCTGCTGGCGGGCCTCGACGAGGTCGCCGCGCTCGGGTACCCGCTGCTGGTCGGTGCGAGTCGCAAGTCGTTCCTCGGTGCGCTGCTCGCGGACGCCGACGGCGAGCCGCGGCCGGTCGACGGTCGCGAGGTCGCCGGCCACGCGCTGACCCTGGTGCTGGCCCAGCGCGGCGTGTGGGGGGTGCGGGTGCACGACGTGCGCGGCGCCCGTGATGTGCTGCGCGTGTGGGAGAGGACTCGATGAGCGCACCGGGGGGCCCCGACGGGCTCGACCGGCTGGTGCTGACCGGCCTGGAGTGCTGGGCGCACCACGGTGTGCTGGAGCACGAGAAGGCGTCCGGGCAGCGGTTCGTGATCGACCTGGAGCTCGCGGTCGACACCCGTCCGGCAGCAGCCAGCGACGACCTCGCCGACGCCGTCGACTACGGTGCGCTCGCGCTCGCGGTGAAGGCCGCGGTGGAGCGTGACCCGGTCGACCTGATCGAGACCCTGGCCGACCGGATCGCGGGCACCTGCCTCTTGGAACCTCGTGTTGAATGGGCCAGGGTGACCGTGCACAAACCCGACGCACCGATCCCCGCCGCGTTCACCGACGTGGCCCTGCGCATCACCCGCACCCGTACCACCCGACGAACCGAGGGCGAGCCGTGACCGAGACCCCCAACCCGCACATCGTCGACGCAGACACCCTGACCGGCGAGATGCGCCCGATCCGCCGGGTCGTCCTGGCCCTGGGGTCCAACCTCGGCGAGCGGGAGAGCGCCCTGCAGGGCGCGGTCGACGCGATCGCGGACACGCCCGACGTGTGGGTCACCGGCGTCTCGCCGGTCTACGAGACCGAGCCCGTCGACGCCCCCGAGGGCTCCGAGCTGTTCCTCAACTGCGTCGTGCTGGCCGACACCACCCTGGCCGCCAACCGGCTGATGGACCGCGCGCTGGCCATCGAGGACGTCTACGACCGCGAGCGCGGCGAGGTCCCGAACTCCCCGCGCACCCTCGACGTCGACCTCATCGTCGTCGGGGACCGCCGCTCCGACACCGAGTCGCTGCGCCTGCCGCACCCGCGCGCCGCCGAGCGCGCCTTCGTGCTCAAGCCGTGGTTCGACCTCGAGCCCGACGCCGAGCTGCCGGGCCACGGCCCGATCGCGGACCTGCTGGAGAAGACCGGCACCGACGGGCTCACCGTGCGCGAGGACATCGTCCTCGAGGTGCAGTGACGCCGCTCCCGGAGCGAGCAGCAGGGTGACCGGCGGCAGCCTGGAGCCCACCTCACGACCCGTCCTGGCCGTCTGGGCCCTGGTCGGGCTCGTCCTCGGCTGGCTGGTGCACCCGGTCACCGCCCGCCTCGGCACGCCGCCGACCCTCACCTGGAGCGCCCCGGCGGCCCTGGCGGTGTGCGCGGCCGTCGTCGGCGCGGTGGCCTGGTCGACCTGGCGCGCCGTGCAGGTGCGCCGCGAGCGGCTCGACTCCGGCCAGGGCATGAACCGCCTGGTGCTGGCCCGTGCCTGCGCGTACGCCGGCTCGCTGGTCGCGGGCGGGTACGTCGGCTACGCGCTCTCCTGGGTCGGCGACCCCGCCGAGCTCGCCGACGAACGGATGCTCCGCTCGGGCGCGGCCGCCCTCGCCTCGTTCGCCCTCGTCGTCGCCTCCCTCGTCCTCGAGCGCGCCTGCCGCGTGCCCGGTGGCGGGGACGACGACCACGACAGCCCCTCCGCCGCCCGCCCCTGACGCCGACCCGTCGTACATGTACGACGGCTCGGCGTGGGGAGGGGCACTTCGGGGCGGGTCGGCGCGCCTCGACCGGCCGCGTCACCAACCGTCATAGCGTGCGCGCCATGACTTCCCCGTCGGCCGCTCCGGCCACCCCGGACAGCACCCCGGACGCCACCGCGGTCGGCTCCTCGGCGCCCCGCCCGTCCCGCAAGCGCCAGCGCTCGGCCCGCGTCGCCGTGGCCGTCGGCTGCCTCACCCTCGCCGCCGTCGCCGTGCTCGGCGCGTTCCTCAGCGGGTCGTTCGCCGCGGCGACGACCAGCGCCGTCGTGGCGTTCGTGCTGGGCGCCGCCGCCACCAAGATCACCCACTCCGAGGTGCTCGACACCCGCCGCCTCGCCGCCAAGGACCGCGCCCAGCAGGCGCAGGCCTACCGCGTGCTCACCGAGGAGCGCGTCGAGGAGCAGGCCGTGTACGTCGCGGAGACCAGCGGTCGCCTGGCCCGTCATGAGGCGACCATCGGCCGCCTGGAGAAGCGCCTCGCCGACGCCGCCGCGGAGGTCTCGGCCTCCCACCAGGCGCTCGACGCCGAGCGCGAGCGCCACGAGTCGCTGCGCCGCGACCACGACCTCGTGGTCCGCGAGCGCGACCGGATGGGCGGCCGCCTCGAGGAGGCCGAGGAGCGCGCCGCGCTCGCTGTCGTCCGGGTCGCCGAGCTCGAGCAGGAGCTCGACGTCGCCCTCGCCGAGCTGCGCGCCGCCCACGTGCCGCACCAGAGCACCGGCACGCACCGCAAGCACGCCTGACCGCAGGCGCTGGGGCGCCCTGGAGCCCGTCGGGACCGGATCGGCGTACCCTTCGCGTCACGCGTCTGTCACACGGATGTCGCACCCACCCGGCGGGGCGAGCGGCGACCGGGCAGAATGACCCGACGTGTCGATCCCCGAGAAGTCCAGGTTCGAGTACGACCCCGAGGAGCTCGTCGCGGACGAGGTGGACAGCCTCCCCGACGGCTGGACCGTCGACGCCCCTGATCCCAGCGACCGCTTCGAGCTCGCCCGCCTGACGCACCTGCTGCGCGCGCACGAGCGCCACGGCCGTGGCTGGTCCGGCTCCGGCGTCGACGACGTCCTCGTCGAGGTCAGCGAGCACGGCCTGCGCACCCGCGCCAACGTCGTGATCCGAGACCCCGAGGGCGTCATCCACGCCTGGGGCAGCGTCCACGACCGCGCCGGCGGTCGGATGCTGTTCGTGCACATCGTCGAGCGCGACCTGCCCAAGACCGTGCAGCGCACCTGCTCCGACATCCTCGTCGAGTGGGCCGTCGGCCAGGCCAAGGCCGTCGGCGGCGCTCGCGGCCTCGACGTCCAGCAGATCGACACCGGCGCCTTCGAGGACGACGAGCGCCAGCAGCGCTGGCTCAGGGCGACCGGCTTCGAGCACGTGCGCACCTGGTGGCAGATGAGCCGCCCGGTCGAGGCCGGCGAGGACCAGCTCGTCCCCGACCCGACGTACTGGAGCGACCGCGGGGTGCGCTTCCGCCTGGTCGGGCGCGACGAGGACGGCATGCCGCCCGCCGACGACCTGCGCAGCGTCCACCAGGTCATCGAGGGCGCCTTCGTCGACCACTTCAACCACCACGTGGAGACGTTCGAGGAGTTCATCTACCGGATGCGCGAGGTGCCCGGGCACCGCTGGCACCACTGGTGGCTCGCCGAGCTCGTCCAGGGCGAGGGCGATGCGGCGACGTACACACCGGTCGGCGCGCTGGTCGGCACCGAGACCGTCGACGGCAACAGCGCCGAGCCGGACGGGTCGTACGTCGAGTACATCGGCGTCCTCGAGGCCGCCCGCGGTCGCGGCGTGGCCAAGGGCCTGCTGCGCACGATCGTCGCCGACGCCGCGCGGCGCCAGCGCACGACGGTCGGCCTGGAGGTCGACGCCGACTCCTCGACCGGGGCCCAGAACCTCTACTCGTCGATGGGCTGGCGCACGAAGTACGTCACCCAGTCGTGGCACCGCGACGTGCCCGTCGAGGACTGACCGGGCTCAGCCGGCCCATCCGGCCGGGCGGGTACGGCTACCGCTCGTCGTCGCGCAGCGCCAGCGCCACCCGCGCGACGCTGCGCGGGTCTAGGCCGGGTACGTCGATCCGCCGGCCCTGGCGGTCCTCCACTCGCGCGACCCGCTCGCCGGGCGGCAGCGCGGCGAGGTGGCGGGTGACGAGCTCGGCCTCCTCGCGGCGGTCGTGCTGCACCAGCCAGCCGACGAGGCGCTGGGCCGGGGGCAGCCCCGCGCCGGTGAGCGGCCGCTCCGCCCAGATCTCGCGCACGCCGGAGACCAGGAGCTCCCACCACTCGTCGTCGGCGTCGGGGATGGCGGCGAAGTAGCGGGGCAGGTCGCCGGCGAGTACCTTGTCGACGGCCATCCGGGTCACCGGCGTGGAGCCGTAGGCGTGCACGGAGTCCAGCGTCATCCGCTTGGTCGTCCACCGGTCGCGGAGGTCCTCGACCGTGGCTCGCTGCTGGGTGATCGACGAGCCGTCGTGGCGCACCCGCCAGCGGTAGACGACGTCGGGCACGATGCCGATCCGCCGCGCCCGCAGGTAGGCCTCGGTCGTGGTCGGCTGGTCCTCGTAGCGCACGCCCTCGGGCCACGACAGCGCGGCGCCGTCGTAGAAGGCGCGGCTCCAGAGCTTGTTCCACGCGAAGACGTCGCCCAGGATCTCCGGGTGCTGCTCGATGAAGCAGACCCGGCGCTCGCGGTGCAGGCGCCGCATCCACGGCGGCTGCTCCTCGGTGCCGCCGTCGACCCGGCCCGACCCGTCGTCGAACCACCGCACGATCGACCCGGTCACGAAGTCGGCGCCGGTGCGGCGCAGCTGCTTGAGCATCGCCCCGTAGGCGTCGGCCGGGAGTGCGTCGTCGCCGTCGAGGAACGCCAGCAGGTCGCCGGTGGCGTGCCGGACGCCCTCGTTGCGGGCGGCGCCCAGGCCGTGGTTGTCGGTGTGCACGACGCGCACCCGGTCGTCGCGGGCGGCGTACTCGTCGGCGATCGCGCCGGAGTCGTCGGTCGAGCCGTCGTCGACGACGACCACCTCCAGCTCCACCCCGCGCGGAGGGCCGGGCTGGGCGAGAACGCTGTCGAGGGCGGTGGGCAGGTAGTCCTGCACGCCGTACGCCGGCACCACGACGCTGAGCCGGTGCGTACGCCGGCGGAGCAGCCCCATCAGGACGCCTCGGCGCCGAAGCGGGCCAGCGAGGCGCGCAGCGCGCGGTGCACGCCGGCCGGGGTGAGCACGCCGACCATCCGGGGGCCGTCGGTCACGCCGACGCGCGCGGTGTCGTCGCGCAGGATCGCGGCCATCGCCTCCTCGAGCGTCGAGCCGAGCGGCACGGTGCCGCCGAGGTCGCCGGTGGTGAGGTCGTCGATCGGCTCGAGGTGCTCGGGGTCCAGCGGGGTGACGGCGAGGCGGCGCAGGCCGGTCGTGGCGCCCACGAAGTCGGCCACGAAGTCGTCGGCCGGCCGGCCGAGCAGCTCGGCGGGCGTGCCGTACTGCGCGAGCCGCCCGCCCTCGGCGAAGACCGCGACCCGGTCGCCCATCCGCACGGCCTCGTCGATGTCGTGGGTGACGAGCAGCGTCGTCGTGCCGAGCTCCTCCTGCAGTCGCAGGAACTCGTCCTGCAGCCGCACCCGCACCACCGGGTCGACGGCGCCGAAGGGCTCGTCCATGAGCAGCACCGACGGGCTGGCCGCGAGCGCGCGCGCCACGCCTACGCGCTGGCGCTGGCCGCCGGACAGCTCGTGCGGGTAGCGGTCGGCGTGCGTCTCGGGGTCGAGGCCGACGAGGTCCAGCAGGTGCCGGGCGCGCTCGCGGGCCTCGGCGCGCGGGGTGCCCTCGAGCACCGGCACCGTCATCACGTTGGCGAGCACCTTCTGGTGCGGGAAGAGGCCGACCTGCTGGATGACGTAGCCGATGCCGCGGCGCAGCGCGACCGGATCGACGTCGGTCACGTCGCGGCCGTCGATGCTGATCGATCCGGTGGTGGGCTCGATGAGCCGGTTGACCATCTTCAGCGTGGTCGACTTGCCGCAGCCCGACGGTCCGACCAGGCAGACCAGCTCGCCGCGGGCGACCTCGAGGTCGAGCTCGTGCACGGCGACCGTGCCGTCGGCGTACGTCTTGCCGACGCCGTGGAGCGCGATCATCGGCGCACCGGCGCCGCTTCCGGAGCCGGTCACCGGCCCCTCCGCAGCGGTGGGTCGCCGGGCACGTCGCGGCCGGTAGCGTGCATGCGGTGACCCTACTCGGCGCGGCACCCGTCCTCCCGGCCGCCGCCGACGGCCCCGCCTGCTACAGCGCGACGGTCAACGAGTGGTGGTGCGCGCAGTACGTCGTCGACCGTCGCGACGAGATCTGGGAGGCCACCTCCCAGCACCTCGCGATCACGCTCGCCGCGCTCCTGCTCGGTCTGGTGCTGGCGTTCCCCCTGTCGCTGCTGGCCCGGCGCTTCCCGCGCAGCGAGGCGCTGGTGCTCGGTGGCAGCACGGCCGTCTACACGATCCCGTCGCTGGCGCTGCTGCCGCTGCTGGTGCCGTTCACCGGTCTGTCGGCGGCCACGGTGGTCGTCGGGCTGGGGCTCTACGCGCTGACCGTGCTGGTGCGGGCGATGCTCGACGGGTTCCGGTCGGTGCCGGCCGACGCGGTCGAGGCGGCTCGGGGGCTCGGCTACGGCCCGACCCGGCTGCTGATGACCGTCGAGCTGCCGCTGGCGGTGCCCGTCGTGATGGCGGGCCTGCGGGTCGCGGCCGTCTCGACGGTCGCGCTGACCACGATCGGCACGCTCGTCGCGCACGGCGGGCTGGGCAACCTCATCGCGCACGGCGTGCAGCGCGACTTCCGCGCCGAGCTGGTGACCGCCGCAGTGCTCTGCGTGCTGCTCGCCCTGCTGCTCGACGTCGTGGTGGTGCTCGCCCAGCGACTGCTGACCCCCTGGACCCGCACCCGGACGGCCTGACGTGGACCTGCTCTCCCTGACCTGGGACTACCTCACCACCGCCGACAGCTGGACCGCGCCCGGCGGCATCCTCGAGCGCCTGGTCGAGCAGCTGCTGCTCACGGTCACCGCGCTCGTCGTCGCCTGCGCGCTCGCGCTGCCGGCCGCGCTGTGGCTGGGTCACCTCGGCCGCGGCGGCTTCCTGGCCATCAACGTGTCGAACGTCGGCCGCGCGGTGCCGACCTTCGCGCTGCTGGCGCTGCTGGTGACCGCGCCGTGGCCGGGCGTCTCGTCGTTCGGCCCCTACGGACGGGCCGGGCTGGCGACCCTGATCGCGCTCGTGCTCTTCGCGCTGCCGCCGCTCATCACCAACGCCTACACCGCCGTGCGGGAGGTGCCGGCCGACGTGCGCGAGGCCGCCGACGGGATGGGCATGTCGGGCTGGCAGCGGTTCCGCCGGGTCGAGCTGCCGCTCGCGCTCCCGCTGGTGCTGTCCGGCGTACGCCTGGCGCTGGTGCAGATCTGGGCGACCGCGACCATCGCGGCGCTGGTGGCCGGTCCGGGGATGGGCCGGATCGTGGTCGACGGGTTCGCCCGCGACCTCTACAGCCAGGGCGTCGGGGCCGCGCTGGTCGTCGCGCTGGCGGCGCTGGTGCTGGAGGTGACGGCCGCGCTGGTGCAGCGGTGGGCCGACCCGGTGCCGCGCGAGGCCCGCACCGGAGGGTGATCGCGGCTGTCGGCGCGCGTCCGTAGGGTCGAGCGCCATGAGGATCTCCCGTTCCCCGCTCCGCCGCGGCTCGCTCGTGCGCCGCGGCGCCGTCGCCGCCCTGGCGACGTCCGCCCTGCTCCTGTCCGGCTGCGCCGGCGACGACCTCGCCGGTGACGACTCCTCCGGCGACTCCTCCGAAGCCTCCGGCGGCGGCGAGGTGACCATCGCCAGCCAGTCCTTCGACGAGGCCGCGCTGGTCACCGCGATGTACCAGCTGCTCCTGGAGGACGCCGGCTACACCGTCGAGGTCAACCTCGTCGACAGCCGACCGGCCTACCTCTCGCAGTTCCCCGGCTCCGTCGACGTCGTCCCGGAGTACGCCGCCGGGCTCGCCGACCAGCTCAACACCGAGATCAACGGCGAGGACGCCGGCCAGATCAGCACCAGCGACCTCGACGAGACGCTCGACGCGATGGCGCCGCTGCTGGAGGAGAAGGGCATCACGCTGCTCGACGCCTCCGAGGCCGCCTCGCAGAACGCCTACTTCGTCACCCAGGACTACGCCGACGAGAACGACGTCACCGCGCTGTCCGACCTGGAGGGCGAGACGATCACGCTGGCCGCCGCGCCCGACTGCACCGGCCGCGACGACTGCCTGGCCGGTCTCACCGACGTCTACGGCATCGACGCCACCCTGCTCCCGCTGGGCTACGCCTCGCCGCAGACCTACCAGGCCGTCATCGACGGCGAGGCCCAGCTCGGCCAGACCGGCACCCTCGACGGCACCCTCGCCGACCAGGGCCTGGTGCTGCTCGACGACGACCGCGGCATCCAGCCCGCGCAGAACCTCGTGCCGGCCGTCTCCACGGAGTTCCTCGACGCCCACGAGGACGTCACCGAGCCGCTGGAAGAGCTGATGGCCTCCCTCGACAACGAGACCCTCGGCCAGCTCATCGCCCGGGTCAGCGTCGACCGGGAGGCCGTCGAGGACGTCGCGCAGGACTACCTCACCGAGGCCGGCCTGCTCTGACGCGCCCGCTCGCCCGCCCCGACCCGCCCCGACCCGCCCCGGCCACGACGTGGTCGGGGCGGGTCGGCCCGTTAGCCTGCCTGCTGTGAGTGCACCGTCCCCGGCCGACGCCGTCGATCCCGCCGAGTACCCCCGCAAGGTCCTGTTCGTGGCCGGCGCCGGACGCTCGGGCACCAGCACGATGGCGGGGCTGATGCAGATCCTCGGCCTGCACGTGCCGAAGCCGGAGGTCGCCGCCGACGAGACCAACCCCAAGGGCTTCGGCGAGCCGCAGTGGGTCGTCGAGCACCACGACCGCCTCCTCAAGGAGGCCGTGGTCCAGGTCAGCGACTCCCGCCCCGACGCGTGGTTCGAGACCGGCCGGGTCAGCACCCGCGAGGTCGAGCGGATCGCCACCGCCGACTGGCTCGAGGGCCACTTCGGCGTCAGCCGCGAGCTGGTCGTCAAGGACCCCCGGCTGAGCTGGTTCCTCGGCCTGTGGCGCGTCGCCGCCGTCCGCACCGGCGGGACCCCCGTGTTCGCCACGATGCTGCGCCCGCCGGCCGAGGTCGTCGGCTCCAAGCAGACCTACTACGCCAACAAGCTCGGCTCGGCCCACCTGGCTGCCTCCTGGCTCAACATGCTGCTGCACACCGAGCGCGGCACCCGCGACTCCACCGGCCTCGCCGACGGCGACACCAGAACCGGCGGCCGCGTCTTCGTCCGCTACGCCGACCTGCTCGACGACTGGACCCGCACCACGATGCACGTGGGGGAGACCCTCCAGCTCCAGCACGTGCTGCACGCCAACTCCGAGCAGATCCGCGACGGGCACCGCTTCGTCGACCCCTCGCTGCGCCGGATGAGCCAGACCCTGGCCGACCTCGGGCTCCCGCCGACCCTGCACGAGCTCGTCGGGCAGACCTGGGAGGAGCTCAACAAGCTCGCCGAGCCCGGCGGCGACACCCCCGAGGTGCACGCCACGCTCGACCAGCTCCGCGAGGCCTACACCGACCTGTACGCCGAGGCCGAGGCGATCAGCCGCTCCTCGGTGGTCGCGGCGGAGCAGAAGCTCAAGAAGCAGCTCAAGCGTCCCGGTGGCCCTGGTGGCCCCGGACCCGGCGCGCCCGCCGGCGGACAGCCCGGCGGCGACCCGTCGTCGTACGCCGCCGACAAGGTGCCGCACTCCGTGCGCGCGCTCGTGCCGCCGTCCGTACGCCGCGGGCTGCGCAGGGCCGTCGGCCGCGAGCGGGGCTGACGCCGGGTGGTCGCGCACGCAGGCCCCACCGGGATCTCCAACCTCGAGGGCCACACCGACTTCGACATCACCTGGCCCTGGGCTCGTACCGAGGGCCTGCGCGCCGGCAGCACCGCCGTGCTGCGCATCAAGGACGAGGCGGCCTCGCTGCCGTGGGTGCTGCCGCCGCTGCTGCGGTCGATGGACCACGTCCTCGTCGTCGACAACGGCTCGACCGACGGCAGCCCCGAGGTCACCCGCGAGACCGCCGCCCGGCTCGGGATGGCCGACAAGCTCTCCCAGGCCGACTACCCGTTCGCCGTGGCCCGGGCCGGTGCCGAGCACCGCGCGGTCCACGAGCTCTCGGTGCACTCGCTGAGCTACTTCTACAACTGGTGCTTCGCCCAGGTCGGCACCCGCTACTCCTTCAAGTGGGACGGCGACATGGTGCTCACCACCGAGGGCGAGGCGTCGCTGGCCGACCTCGCCTGGCAGGTGGGCACGGTGCAGTCGATCATCCGGGTGCCCCGCCACGGCCTCTACTTCTCCGGCGCCGACCCGTCGGTCGGCTGGCTCGACCTCGGCCTGCGCAACGCCGAGGAGTGGGGCTTCCCGGTCGGCCCCGACTTCGTCTTCACCAAGGCGTTCGAGTGGGAGGTCCGCACCACGCCGACCCCGGTCCGCTCGATCGCGGTGCCCCAGGGGCTGTGCGTGGAGCTGAAGTACCTCGACGGCGACGAGTTCGCCCACTGGACCGACCCGTCGTCGTTCGCCACCAGCTTCCGCAACAAGCGCAAGCGTCGTGAGTGGACGGTCTTCAACGCCCTCAACGAGGGCGTCGTGCCCGAGGGCGTCCACGAGATCCGCGCCCCGGAGGGCGCGCACGTGGTCGACCACGTCACCCGCACCTGGCTCCCGCAGGCCCCGCGTCCGCTGGAGGTCGGCACCGTGGTGACCTCCGACGACCGGGTGCGCGCCACCCCCTGAGGCAGTCCGCCGCTGACCTGGGCGGATGCTGTGCGACGTGCGTCACACGTCGGTTCCGTTCACACGGGGGAAGCACGCCGCGTACATTTCTGTTGCTCTTGTGCACGACCTGAACGGACAGCCGTCCGGTACCCCTCGGGGACTGGAACGAAAGGTTCGATCCCATGACGCACACCGATGTGCCCTGCCCTGCGCCCGCGCAGGCGACCCCTGACGCCGACGCGCCGACCCCCGTCCGCGTCGGTGTGATCGGCGCCGGCCGCGTGGGCGCCGTCCTCGGCGCCGCGCTGCGCGCCGCCGACGGCCCGCAGCGCTACGACGTGGTCGCCGCCGCCGGTGAGTCCGACGCCTCCCGCGAGCGCGCCGCCGCGCTGCTGCCCGGCGTACCCCTGCGCAAGCCGAGCGACGTCGCCCGCGCCAGCGACCTGCTGCTGCTCACCGTCCCCGACGACATGCTCGCCAACGTCGTGCGGGTGCTCGCCGACGCGGGTGCCCTGCGCCCCGGCCAGTACGTCGTGCACACCTCCGGCCGGCACGGCCTGGCGATCCTCGAGCCCGCCGCCCGCGTGGGCGCCCGTCCGCTCGCGCTGCACCCGGCGATGACCTTCTCCGGCACCGCCGTCGACCTCGAGCGCCTGCACGGCGCCGTGCTCGGCACCACCGCCGGCCCGACCGAGGAGGCCGTCGCGGCCGACCTCGTGCGCGCCCTGGGCGGTCGCCGCATGGACGTGCCCGAGGACCGCCGCACGCTCTACCACGCCGGTCTCGCGCACGGCGCCAACCACCTGGTCACCCTGGTCACCGAGGCGATGGAGGTCCTCGCCGCCGCGGGCGCCGACGACCCCGCCGCCACGCTGCGTCCGCTGCTGACCGCCGCCCTCGACAACGCGCTGAGCCACGGCGACGCCGCGCTGACCGGGCCGATCGCCCGCGGCGACGTCGGCACCGTCGCCGCCCACCTCGAGGACCTCGCCGCGCAGGCACCGACCGCGCTGGCGTCGTACGTCGCCCTCGGCCGCGCCACGCTCGGCCGCTGCGTCACCGACGGCCGGGTGCTGCCGATCCGCGCGGCCCGCATCCTGGCGCTGCTCGACGAGGCCGAGGCCCGCGCGGCGGGTGCCGCCGGCAGCAGCGAGGACGCCGGGTCGGCCGGGGCGGCCTGGGAGGCGCGTCCGTGACCTCCACGACCCTGCCGGCCCTCGTCCCCGACCGGGCCGGGCTCGCCGAGCGCCTCGCGCCCCACCGCGCCGCGGGAAGCACCGTCGCGTTCGTCCCGACCATGGGGGCGCTGCACGACGGGCACGCCAGCCTGCTCCGTGAGGCGCGCGAGCGGGCGGGCGACGGTCCGCTGGTGGCGTCGGTCTTCGTCAACCCGATGCAGTTCGGGGAGGGCGAGGACCTCGACCGCTACCCGCGCACCCTCGACGCCGACCTCGAGGTCTGCCGCGCCGCCGGCGTCGACCTGGTCTTCGCGCCGTCGGTCGACGAGGTCTACCCGGGCGGCACCCCGCAGGTCACCGTCGACCCCGGCCCGACCGCCGAGGTGCTGGAGGGCGCCAGCCGCCCCGGCCACTTCCGCGGCGTGCTCACCGTCGTCGCCAAGCTCTTCGGGCTGGTTCGTCCGGACGTCGCGGTGTTCGGCGAGAAGGACTACCAGCAGCTCGTCCTGATCCGCCGGATGGTCGCCGACCTCTGCCTGCCCGTCGACGTCGTCGGCGCGCCCACCCATCGCGAGGCCGACGGCCTGGCGATGTCCAGCCGCAACCGCTACCTCGACGAGGAGCAGCGCCGCCAGGCCGCCGCCGTCAACGGCGTCCTGAGGGCTGCCGTCGACGGCGCGCGGTACGGCGTACCGGCCGCCCTCGACGCGGCCCGCACCGAGCTGCGGTCCGCGCTCGGCGTCGACCTCGACTACCTCGCGCTCACCGACCCCGACCTGGTCGACCTGCCCGACGACGCTCCCGCCGGCACGCCCGGCCGGGTGCTGATCGCCGCACGGGTCGGCACCACCCGACTCATCGACAACCTGCCGTTCACCGTTGGAGGAGACGACTGATGCTGCGCACGATGATGAAGAGCAAGATCCACCGCGCCACGGTCACCCAGGCCGACCTTCACTACGTCGGCTCGGTCACCGTTGACGAGGACCTCCTCGAGGCGGCCGACCTGCTGCCGGGCGAGCTGGTGCACATCGTCGACATCACCAACGGCGCGCGCCTGGAGACCTACACGATCCCCGGCGAGCGCGGCTCGGGCGTCATCGGCATCAACGGTGCCGCCGCCCGCCTGGTGCAGCCCGGTGACCTGGTGATCCTCATCGGCTACGGCCAGATGGACGACGCCGAGGCGCGCGAGCACCAGCCGCACGTGGTCTTCGTCGACGCCGACAACAAGGTGATGGCGACCGGCTTCGACCCCGCCGAGGCGGTCGCCGGCTCCGGTCTGGTGCGCGGCGACACGCTCGCGCCGTCGGGCCGCGGCGCCCGCTGACCGGTCGCCACCTCTCGGGTCCCGCCTCCGCTCGCTAGGCTCCGCCGATGCCCCACGTCGCACGCCGCCTGCCCGGTCGTCTCCGCGCGCCCGAGCCCGGCTGGACCACCGAGGCCGACGTCGTCGTGATCGGGTCCGGCATAGCCGGGCTGACCGCCGCGCTCCGGCTGAAGGAGTCGCTGGCCGCACAGCCGGGCGGCGGTCGCGTCCTGGTGGTCACCAAGGACCGGATCGCCGCCGGCTCGACCCGGTGGGCGCAGGGCGGCATCGCCGCAGCGCTCGGCCCGGGCGACAGCCCTCGCGAGCACGCCGAGGACACCCTGGTCGCCGGGGCCGGGGTCTGCGACGCCGCGGCCGTCGACGTGCTGGTCGACGAGGGCCCGGACGCCGTCCGCGAGCTCATCGACCTCGGCACCCAGTTCGACCACGACCCCGACGGCGTCCTCTCGCTGACCCGCGAGGGCGGTCACCACCGCGACCGGATCGCGCACGCCGGGGGTGACGCCACCGGCGCGGAGATCCAGCGGGCGCTCATCGCCGCCGTCGGCCGCGCGCCCGAGATCGAGATCATCAAGCGCGGCCTCGCCGTCGACCTGTTGCTCGACGCGCCCCTCGAGGAGGGCGGGGCGGTCGCGGGCCTCACCCTGCACGTCATGGGGGAGGGCCAGCGCGACGGCGTCGGCCTGGTGCGCTGCCGCGCGGTCGTGCTCGCCAGCGGCGGGCTCGGCCAGGTCTTCGCGCAGACCACCAACCCGGCCGTCTCCACCGGCGACGGCATGGCGCTCGCGCTGCGGGCCGGAGCGACCCTGCGCGACCTGGAGTTCGTCCAGTTCCACCCGACGGTGATGTACCTCGGCCCCGACTCCGTCGGCCAGCAGCCGCTCATCTCCGAGGCCGTCCGCGGCGAGGGCGCCGTGCTCGTCGACGGCAAGCCCGAGGAGGGTGGCACCGCCTTCATGCAGGGCGTCCACGAGCTCGCCGACCTCGCCCCGCGCGACGTGGTCGCCAAGGCGATCATGAAGCGGATGCTCGAGACCGGGCAGCCGCACATGTGGCTGGACGCCAGGCATCTCGGTGCCCCCTTCTGGGAGCGCCGCTTCCCGACGATCCTCGCCACCTGCCGCGAGCACGGCGTCGACCCGGTCGCCGACCTGATCCCCGTCGCCCCGGCCTGCCACTACGCCTCCGGCGGCGTGCGCACCGACCTGTGGGGCCGCACGGACGTACCCGGTCTGTACGCCACCGGCGAGGCCGCCTGCTCCGGGGTGCACGGCGCCAACCGGCTGGCGTCCAACTCGCTGCTGGAGGGGCTGGTGTTCTCCCGGCGGATCGCCCAGGTGCTGCCCGGGGAGCTGCGCCCCTGGTCCGACCCGGTGCTGCCGGCCGACGACGACCGCGAGCCGGGCCTGGTGCGCGCCGACCTCCGCACCGAGCTCCAGGAGGTGATGACCTCCCGCGTCGGCGTGCTGCGCAACGCCACCGGCCTTCAGGAGGCCGCCGACCTGCTCGCCAAGCTCGCCGACCGCGAGACCGAGGACGTCGACCTGGAGGCGTGGCAGACCACCAACCTCCTCACCGTCGCCAGCGCGCTCACCGACGCGGCCCGCCTGCGGGAGGAGACCCGCGGCTCGCACTGGCGCGAGGACTTCCCCGAGCGTGACGACGCGACGTGGGCCGGCCACTTCGACGTCCGCGCCGCAGGTGGCGTGGTGTCGTGCGAGTTCAGCCCGTCGCCCGCCACGGACGGTGGCCGGTGATCACGCCGCTCCCGCTCGACCTGGTGCCGGCCGTGCTCGTCGACGAGCTCGTCGACGCCGGACTCGACCCGGCTGCGACGTACGCGCACGTGGCCCTGGCCTTCGACGAGGACCTACCGACCGGGCACGACGTCACCGCCGAGGCGATGCCGGAGATGGGCGTCGCGGTCGCCGACGTCGCCTCCCGCGAGCAGGGCGTCGTCGCCGGGCTGGGCGTCGCCGAGCTCGCGTTCCGCTACGCGCTGGGCGAGGAGGTGGAGGTGTTGCACCGGGCGGCCGACGGCACGCGGGTGGAGCCGGGTGACGTCGTGATGACCGTCCGTGGTCCGGTCGCCGGCGTGCTCACCGCCGAGCGCACCGCGCTCAACTTCGCCTCCCACCTGTCCGGCGTCGCCACCGCCACGGCCGCCTGGGTCGACGCGCTCGACGGCACCGGGGCGCAGGTGCTCGACACCCGCAAGACCCTGCCCGGCTGGCGCGCGCTGCAGAAGTACGCCGTCCGCTGCGGCGGGGGCGTCAACCACCGGTTCTCGCTGTCGGACAGGGCGATGGTCAAGGACAACCACGTGGTGGCCGCCGGCGGGGTCGTCGAGGCCTACCAGCGGGTCCGCCGGGCCCAGCCGGACCTGCGGGTCGAGGTGGAGGTCACCGACCTGGACGAGCTGGTCACCGTCCTCGAGGCCGGCTGCACCGAGGTGCTGCTGGACAACATGGACTCCCCGACGATGGCCGAGGCGGTCCGGCTCAACGCCGGCCGCGCCACCCTCGAGGCGTCCGGCGGTCTCACCCTGGAGCGGGCTGCGGAGGTCGGCGCCACCGGCGTCGACTTCGTCTCGGTCGGCGCGCTCACCCACTCCGTCCGGGTCTTCGACCTCGGCCTGGACTTCCGCGAGGACTGAGGCGCCGTGGTGCTCGCGATCGACGTCGGCAACGCCCACACCACGCTGGGCCTCATCGATGACGGCCGCGTCAGCGCCCACTGGCGGGTCTCCACCGACGCCCACCGCACCGCCGACGAGTGGGCGGTGCTGCTGCGCGGCCTGCTGGGACGACGCGACACCGACGTCGACGGCGTCGCGGTCTGCTCGACGGTCCCCGGGGTCACCCAGGCCGCGCGCGAGATGCTCGCGCGGCACTTTCCCGACCTGCCCGCGGTGATCCTCGCGCCGGGCGTGCGGACCGGCATTCCGGTGCGCACCGACAACCCGCGCGAGGTCGGCACCGACCGCATCGCGAATGCGCTCGCCGCCGCCACCGACTTCGGCGGCCCGGCGATCGTCGTCGACTTCGGTGGCACCGCCACGACCTTCGACGTCGTCGACGACGCCGGGCAGTACGTCGGTGGCGCTATCTGTCCCGGCATCGAGATATCGCTGGAGGCGCTCGGGCGGCGCGGCGCGCAATTGCGCCAGGTCGAGATCGTGCGGCCGCGCTCGGTGATCGCGCGCAACACCGTGGAGGCGTTGCAGTCCGGCATGATCTTCGGCGTCGCAGCCCAGGTGGAGGGGCTCGTCGACCGGATGATCGCCGAGCTCGACGCTGCGCCCGACGACGTGACCGTCATCGCCACCGGATATCTCGCGCCCTACGTCGTCGACGACTGCTCCTGCTTCACCGATCACGAACCGTGGTTGACGCTGCGCGGGCTGGAGCTCATTTTCCGGCGCAATACCTGAGTGGTGGCGCTCCCGGCCCGTGCAATGGTGGCGCAGGGCAATGTCGCCCGGGCCCGGATAACAGGGCGCCAATCGTGGGTGTGAATCCCCTGTCAATTCACTCGGGCCAGCGCGCGCCTTTGCCAGTTCTCTCGCTTTCCTGTCACTATCGAGAAAGCCATTCCCCATGGATGATCCGCAGAAGCGAGGAATATCAGTGGCACAGAAAGTCAACATCATTCTCGTCGACGACCTCGACGGCTCCGAGGCCTCCGAGACCGTGAGCTTCGGTCTCGACGGCACGACCTACGAGATCGACCTCACCGACGAGCACGCCGGTGAGCTGCGCGAGGCCCTGGCTCCCTACCTGGGTCACGCCCGCAAGGTCACCGGCTCCCGCCGGTCGTCGGCCAAGAAGACCGCGGCGAGCTCGGGCCCCAGCGCCAGCGAGGTCCGCGACTGGGCGCGTGACAACGGCTACGAGGTCCCCGACCGCGGCCGCATCCCCGCCAACATCCGCGAGGCGTTCGACGCCGCGAGCTGACGGCGTACGCATCCCGTACCCCGCACGTACGCAGCACGTACGACGGCCCCGCGCCCTCCGGGAGGGTGCGGGGCCGTTGTAGGTCGTCGATCAGGTCTGCTCGGAGTAGTCGATCTCGTGCTGGGTGGCGGCGAGTGTGGTGCCCGTGCTGCCGCGGGAGTACTGCATCGTCACGGTCGTGAAGATTTCCACCCGGTGGATGTACGGGCCGGCGTAGCAAGCAGCGGCCCACGCTCCGGCCACGTAGTTGCAGACGCCGTTCGGAGCGGTGGCGGTGAAGGTGCCCGGGTCGATCACGAGCTTGTTCTTGCTCTTGCCCGCGCAGCGCACGAGCTTGTGCACGGCGGTGTCGCCGGAGACGGTCACGTTGGCACCCGGGGTGTAGCCACTCATCCCGATCGACGTGCCCTTCACGACCCGCTTGGCGTGGATGACGATCTTCTGGGTCAGGCACACCTTGCCGTGGCGCCCCTTCAGGATGCCGCGGCTGATCACCTTCTCCGGAACGCTGATGAGCACGCGCTGGTTGAGCTGGTCGGGCCGGGCGCTGCGCTCGCGGGTGCAGAAGCGGACGTAGCCGTTGATCCTGGCCTTGACGACCCGACCGTCGCGAGCATTGCGCTTTGAGCCGCTGAGAAGGCCGTTGGACTGCTTGTGCCAGCCGCTGCCGCAGGAGTCGGCGGCGTGCGCGGGGGAGGTGACGCCCACGGCGCCGACGAGGCTGAGGACGCCGCCGACCATCACGAGGGACAGCAAGCGGGCGGCGTACGAGACGAGGGCAGGGCGGTGAGCGCCGTCCTGCGGGCGGGGATGCTGCATGGGGGGCCTTCCGAGAGGGAGCGAGCTGGGGGACCTCGGGGTGCCCGGGGCGCACGCGTCTCAAACCACAGGACCCCGGGTGGGCCGCCGACGGCCCGGGCGGGCCCGCCCGTTCGCTCAGAGCGGACACCCCTGGGCCGATAGGTGGGAACGCGTAGGGTGAGAGTCGGGTTGTACCTTCCGTCCCCCTGTCCACGGTCGCAGCGCCGCGAACGGGTGGGTAAGCCCACGAACCTCCAAGGAGCGATTGCATGTTCGAGCGGTTCACTGACCGAGCTCGCCGGGTGGTCGTGCTGGCCCAGGAAGAGGCCCGCATGCTCTCCCACAACTACATCGGGACCGAGCACATCCTGCTCGGCCTGATCCACGAGGGTGAGGGCGTCGCCGCGAAGGCCCTCGAGAGCCTCGACATCTCTCTCGAGGCCGTCCGCGCCCAGGTCGAGGAGATCATCGGCCAGGGCCAGCAGGCCCCCAGCGGCCACATCCCCTTCACCCCGCGCGCCAAGAAGGTCCTCGAGCTCTCCCTGCGGGAGGCGCTGCAGCTCGGACACTCCTACATCGGCACCGAGCACATCCTGCTCGGCCTGATCCGGGAGGGCGAGGGCGTCGCCGCCCAGGTGCTGCAGAAGCTCGGCGCCGACCTCAACCGGGTCCGCCAGCAGGTGATCCAGCTGCTCTCCGGCTTCCAGGGCAAGGAGTCCGGTCAGGCGGCCGCCGCGACCGCCGGTGGCGGCGGCGAGGCGCCGTCGTCCTCGCTGGTCCTCGACCAGTTTGGCCGCAACCTCACCCAGGACGCCCGCGAGGGCAAGCTCGACCCGGTCATCGGTCGCACGACCGAGATCGAGCGGGTCATGCAGATCCTGTCGCGCCGCACGAAGAACAACCCCGTGCTGATCGGCGAGCCCGGCGTCGGCAAGACGACCGTGGTCGAGGGTCTGGCCGCCGACATCGTCAAGGGCAACGTGCCCGAGACGCTGAAGGACAAGCAGATCTACACCCTCGATCTCGGCGCGCTGGTCGCCGGCAGCCGCTACCGCGGTGACTTCGAGGAGCGCCTGAAGAAGGTGCTCAAGGAGATCCGCACCCGCGGCGACATCGTGCTGTTCATCGACGAGATCCACACCCTCGTCGGCGCCGGTGCGGCCGAGGGCGCCATCGACGCCGCCAGCATCCTCAAGCCGATGCTGGCCCGCGGCGAGCTGCAGACCATCGGTGCCACCACGCTCGACGAGTACCGCAAGCACCTGGAGAAGGACGCCGCGCTCGAGCGCCGCTTCCAGCCGATCCAGGTCGCCGAGCCGTCGATCGCGCACACCATCGAGATGCTCAAGGGTCTGCGCGACCGCTACGAGGCGCACCACCGGGTCACCATCACCGACGAGGCGCTGGTCTCGGCGGCGACGCTGGCCGACCGCTACATCTCCGACCGCTTCCTCCCCGACAAGGCGATCGACCTCATCGACGAGGCCGGCTCGCGGCTGCGCATCCGCCGGATGACCCAGCCCGCCGACCTGCGCGAGTTCGACGACAAGATCGGCGAGGTCCGCACCAAGAAGGAGGCCGCGATCGACGGCCAGGACTTCGAGGCCGCGGCGCGCCTGCGCGACGAGGAGAAGCAGCTCATCCTGAAGAAGTCCGAGCGCGAGAAGCAGTGGCGCTCGGGCGACATGGACGAGGTCGCGGAGGTCGACGAGGAGCTGATCGCCGAGGTGCTCGCCGTGGCGACCGGCATCCCGATCGTCAAGCTCAGCGAGGAGGAGTCCTCCCGCCTGCTCAAGATGGAGGACGAGCTCCACAAGCGGGTCATCGGCCAGGAGGAGGCCGTCAAGGCGCTCTCCCGGGCGATCCGGCGTACGCGTGCGGGTCTGAAGGACCCCAAGCGCCCCGGCGGCTCGTTCATCTTCGCCGGCCCGTCCGGTGTCGGTAAGACGTGGCTGTCCAAGACGCTCGCGGAGTTCCTGTTCGGCGACGAGGACGCCCTCATCCAGCTCGACATGTCGGAGTTCGGCGAGAAGCACACCGTCTCGCGGCTCTTCGGCTCGCCCCCGGGCTACGTCGGCTACGAGGAGGGCGGCCAGCTCACCGAGAAGGTGCGCCGCAAGCCGTTCTCCGTCGTGCTGTTCGACGAGGTGGAGAAGGCCCACCCCGACATCTTCAACAGCCTGCTGCAGATCCTCGAGGAGGGTCGACTCACCGACTCCCAGGGCCGGATCGTCGACTTCAAGAACACCGTCATCATCATGACGACCAACCTGGGCACCCGGGACATCGCCAAGGGCGTGCACCTCGGATTCAACCAGGGCGGCGACGCGGCGGGTTCCTACGAGCGGATGAAGGCGAAGGTGTCGGAGGAGCTCAAGCAGCACTTCCGCCCGGAGTTCCTCAACCGTGTCGACGAGACGATCGTGTTCCCGCCGCTCAACCAGCAGCAGATCATCGCGATGGTCGACAACATGATCAACAGCGTCGAGCTGCGGCTGCGCGACCGCGACATGCGGATCGAGCTGACGCAGAAGGCGAAGAACCTGCTCGCCGAGCGGGGCTTCGACCCGGTCCTCGGTGCTCGTCCGCTGCGCCGCACGGTGCAGCGCGAGATCGAGGACGTCCTCGCCGAGAAGATGCTGTACGGCGAGGTCGGTCCCGGCCAGATCGTGCTCGTCGACGTGGAGGGCGAGGGTCCGACCGCGACCTTCACCTTCGACGGCCAGAAGATGGGCGAGCTGCCCGACCTGCCTCCGCTGGAGACCGCGGAGCTGGGCGACGGCGGCCACACCGACACCGGCCCGACCGACGTGCCGAAGAGCTCGGGCGGCGACGACTCCGGCTCGGCCGGCGCCGCCGCTCCGCCCGCCTGACCGGCAGTACCACCTCGACGGCCCGTCGCCCCCCTCACCGGGGGTGGCGGGCCGTCGTCGTGCATCGACCCGGCGCAAACTTGCGACGGCTCGGCATCGACCCGGCGCAAGTTTGCGCCGGGTCGATCTAGGGGAGCGCGTAGGTGTGGTCGGAGGTGCGGACGGCGAGGCCGTCCTCGACCAGGGCGGCCAGGCAGCGCAGGCGCTGGGCCTCGTCCGACCACACCGCGTCGAGAGCGCTGCGGTGGACCGAGCCGTCGGTGTCGCGGAGCACCGCCATCAGTCGTCCGCGGCACTGCCGGTCGGTGCCGGCCCAGGCCTGGCCGCGCCGCGGCGGACCGTCGTACGCCGGGCGGCCGGCGGCGACCCAGGCGCACTGCTCGCGCACCGGGCAGGCGTCGCAGGCCGGGTGGGCGGCCGTGCACACCAGCGCGCCGAGCTCCATGACCGCGACCGCCCAGGTGGCGGCGGTGGCGTCGTGGTCCGGCAGCAGCTCGACGGCGACCTCCCGCTCGGCGCGGGTGAGCGAGGTGCCGGGCAGCTCGACGCCGGTGACGGCCCGGCCGAGGACCCGCCGCACGTTGGTGTCGAGGACTGCGTGCCGCTGGCCGAACGCGAAGGACGCGACGGCGGCCGCGGTGTACTCCCCGACGCCGGGCAGCGCGAGCAGCGCGGCGAGGTCGTCGGGCACGTCGCCGTCGTGCCGCTCGGTGATCGCGACCGCGGCGGCGTGCAGCCGCAGCGCACGACGCGGGTAGCCGAGGCGGCCCCACGCCCGCACCGCCTCGCCGGTCGGCTCGCCGGCCAGCGCGGCAGGGGAGGGCCAGCGTTCGAGCCACGCCTCGTACACCGGCAGCACCCGCGCCACCGGCGTCTGCTGGAGCATCAGCTCCGAGACCAGCACCGACCAGGGCGAGGCCTCGGGCCGCCGCCAGGGCAGGTCGCGCTGGTGCGCGGCGTACCAGTCGAGGACCGGCGCGTGGAGCTCGCTGTCGGGCACGTCCCGATCCTCACCCAGCACCCGTCCGCGACCGGTCACCGGGTCCCCGGTGTGGGAGCACCAACCCGGCCGCCCGGCTGACTAGCGTGCGTGCCCATGACGACGACGCGCGCCCCGATCCCGCGCGCCGTCTACTGGCGGCGTCGAGTCTTCGTGCTCGGCACGGTCCTCGCGCTGGTGCTCATCACCGTCAACCTGGTGCGCGGCGGCGACCCCGAGCCGCCGATGCAGGCGAGCACGGCCGGGGCCAGCACGTCGGACACCGCCAGTGGTGACACGGGTGGCACCGCGAGCGGTGACGCCGATGCCAGCGGGATCGAGAAGCTCAGCAAGGCTGAGCGGAAGGCCCAGCGCAAGGCCCGACGTCAGGCGCGCAAGCAGCAGCAGCCCGCCGAGGGGGGCAGCGCCGACAGCCAGCGCTCGCCGCTGCCGCAGCCCGAGCCGGAGCCGCCGGACCCGGAGGGCCCCTGCCAGGACTCCGACGTCGTGATCACCCCCGTCGTGCGCGACGCGGTCGCCGGATCGCCGGTGACGCTGCGCCTTCGGCTGCGCACCGCCACGGCGACCGCCTGCACCTGGACCGTCAGCGCCGACACCCTCGCGGTGAAGGTCGCCGACGACGAGGGCGACGTGTGGAGCACCCGCGAGTGCCCGAGCCAGCTCGACGACCGCAGCGTCGTCGTGCGCAAGGACTTCGTGACGGTGCTGGACCTCACCTGGGGCTCGCGCTACTCCGACGCCGGCTGCCCGAAGTCCACCGAGTGGGCCCAGCCCGGCGACTACCGCCTGTACGCCGCCGCCCTGGCCGGTGAGCCCGGCGAGGCGGAGTTCGTGCTGGAGCAGCCCGTCGTCGAGTCCGTGACGCGCTCGCGCGCCACCCGTCGTACGACGCCCGCTCGCGGCTGAGTGGACGGCCGGCGCGCCGGCTGCGGGTCAGACGTAGCGCTCGAGGATCGTCGACTCCGCGAGGCGGCTGAGGCCCTCGCGCACGTGCCGCGCGCGCAGGTCACCGACGCCGGAGACGACCTGGAGGTCGTCGACGCTGGCGGACAGGAGCTTCTGGAGCGACCCGAAGTGGCCGACGAGCCGCTCGACCACCGGCTGCGAGAGCCGAGGCACCTTCGCCAGGAGTCGGTAGCCGCGAGGGCTGGCGGCGCCGTCGAGGTGGTCGCCCCCACCGAGGCGGAGCACCCGGGCGGTGGCGGAGGGGTCGACGAGCTCGGTGGAGGAGAGTCCGGCCAGCCGGGCGAGGGTCGCCGACGGCTCGCCGTCCTCCGGGGCGCCGGGGAGGTAGTCGCGCACGACCAGCTCGCGCTCGGCGTCGACCCCGGTGACCAGCTCCTCCAGCTGGAGCGAGAGGAGCCGGCCGTCGGTGCCGAGCTCGAGGACGTAGCCCTCGATCTCCCGGGCGATCCGGCTGACCATCTCCAGTCGCTGGGCCACCACGGCGACGTCTCGGACGGTGACGAGGTCCTCGACCTCGAGCGCGGAGAGGGTGGCGGAGACCTCGTCCAGGCGCAGCTTGTAGCGCTCCAGGGTCGCCAGCGCCTGGTTGGCGCGGGACAGGATCTGGCCGGAGTCCTCCAGCACGTGCCGGCGTCCGCCGACGTAGGCGGCGATGATCTGCATCGACTGCGACACCGAGATGACCGGGAAGCCGGTCTGCCGGGCAACCCGGTCTGCGGTGCGGTGCCGGGTGCCGGTCTCCTCCGAGGGGAGGGTGTGGTCGGGCATCAGGTGGACCGCGGCGCGGATGATCCGACCGAGACCGGCGTCGACGATGATCGCGCCGTCCATCTTGGCGAGCTCGCGAAGGCCGGTGGCGGTGAACGGCACGTCGAGCTCGAACCCGCCGGTGGAGATACCGTCGACGGTCTCGTCGCGACCGAGCACGATCAGGGCGCCGGTGCGTCCGCGCAGGATGCGCTCGAGCCCGTCGCGCAGGGCGGTGCCGGGCGCGATCTGCGCGAGGACGGCGCGCAGGCGCTGCTCGTCGGCGGTGGTGTCCACGATCCCGATCCTAGTGCCGGACATGCTCGGCGAGCGTCATCCTTCGGCGACCTCCAGCCGGGTGGGACCGGGCCCGGGGGCGTCGCGGCGGCCGCGCGGGCGCTCGACGAGTCGCAGGCCGGACAGGGCGCTCCACACGTCGGGCACGGCGACCACGCGCATGCCGTCGACCTCGCGCGGGACGCCGGCGTCGCGCTGGCCGTCGCGGCCCAGCGGTCCGGCCGGCACGACGGCGGTGCGGAAGCCGAGGCGGGCGGCCTCGGCGAGGCGTTGCGGCAGGTCGCGCACCCGGCGCAGCTCGCCCGCCAGGCCGATCTCGCCGAGCGCGACGACGCCGGCCGGGGGCGGGAAGGCCGCGTGCGCGGACGCGACGGCCACGGCGAGGGCCAGGTCGCTGGCGGGCTCCACCAGCCGGGCGCCGCCCACGGTGGAGGCGAAGACGTCGTGGCTGTGCAGGCGGATGCCGCAGTGCTGCTGGAGCACCGCAAGCACCATCGCCAGCCGCGACCCGTCGAGGCCGGACGTCGTACGCCGCGGACGCTCCTGGCTGGTCGCCGCGACGAGCGCCTGCACCTCGGCGAGCAGCGGGCGCCGGCCCTCCATCGTCACCGCCACGCAGGTGCCGGCGACCCGGCCCTGCTGGTGCTCGACGAACAGGCCGGTCGGGTCGGTGACGGCGCGGATGCCGTCGGGGCCGAGGTCGAAGCACCCGACCTCGTCGACGGGGCCGAAGCGGTTCTTCACCGCGCGCACCATCCGCAGCCGGCTGTTGCGGTCGCCCTCGAACTGCAGCACCACGTCGACGAGGTGCTCCAGCACCCGCGGGCCGGCGATCGCGCCGTCCTTGGTGACGTGGCCGACCAGCACGGTGGCGATGCCGCGGGTCTTGGCGACCCGCACCAGCGCTGCGGAGACCTCCTTGACCTGGGTGACGCCGCCGGGGACGCCGTCGACGCCGGAGGCGCCGATGGTCTGCACCGAGTCGACGACCAGCAGGTCGGGACGGACCTGCTCGACGTGGGTGAGGACGGCGCCGAGGTCGGTCTCGGCGGCGAGGTAGAGCTCGTCGTGGACGCCGCCGGTACGGTCGGCGCGCAGCCGCACCTGGCTCGCCGACTCCTCGCCGGTCACGTAGAGCACCCGGCGGGTGCGGGCGGTCTGGGCGGCGACCTCGAGCAGCAGCGTGCTCTTGCCGACCCCCGGCTCGCCGGCCAGCAGCAGCGCGGCGCCGGGCACGATGCCGCCGCCGAGCACCCGGTCGAGCTCGGGGACGCCGCTGGGTCTGAACGCCGCCTCGGAGACCGGCACCGAGCCGATCGGGACCGCCGGGCGGGTGACCGGCCCCGCCGCGGCCGACGCACCCGGCGCGGCACCGCCGGCGCCCTCGGCGACCGACCCCCACGTCTGGCACTCCTGGCAGCGGCCGACCCACTTGACCGTCTCCCAGCCGCATTCGGCGCAGCGGTAGGTCGGGCGGGGTGCGCGGGCGGTCGAACGAGCCATGGCAACCACGCTAGGCGAGCCCGCCGACAGCGCCGCGGCGCCACGACGTAACCCCAGGTGGCCGGCCGGACGAACGGCCGGACGGACGGCCCGGGAGCAGGGGCCGGACGGCCGGTCCGTCGGTCTTGTCCCCGCGCCGTGGCCAGCGGGAATATGGTGATTGGATCGTTCAAGACGGAAAGTGTGCGACGTGGACAGGTTCGGCAGGGGCAGTGCGAGGGCCGTGGTGACACCGCCGACGCTCGCCGACGTCGCCGAGCGTGCCGGGGTCTCCCGGCAGACCGTCTCCAACGCCGTCAACAACCCCGACCTGCTGCGCGCCGACACCCTCGAGCGGGTCCAGCAGGCCATCGACGAGCTCGGCTACCTGCCCAACCGTGCGGCCCGCAACCTGCGCACCCGCACGTCCCAGCTCATCGGCCTGCGGCTCAGCCCCGTCCTGGAGGGCACCGCGACCGCCGTGATGGACCGGTTCGTGCACGCGCTGGTGTGGACCTCGAAGGAGGCGGGCTACCACGTGCTGCTGTTCTCCCAGGACGAGGAGGACCCGCTCCAGGGGTACGACGACCTGCTCCGCTCGACCGCCGTCGACGCCTTCGTGGTGACCGACACCTACCTCGGCAACCCGCAGGCCGCGTGGCTGCGCCGACGCCGGGCGCCGTTCGTCTCCTTCGGCCGGCCCTGGGACGACCCGGACGCCAAGCACCCGTGGGTCGACGTCGACGGGGCCGCCGGCACCGAGGAGGCCACCCGGCACCTGCTCGACCGCGGCCACGAGCTCGTCGCGTGGATCGGGTGGCGCAAGGACTCCTGGATCGGCGAGGACCGGCGCTCGGGCTGGCTGCGCGCGATGCACGGTCGGGGCCTGTCGACGACCGGTCTCGCCTCGCGGGTCGAGGACACCGTCAGCAGCGGCCGCGACGCCTCCGCCCACCTGCTCGACGCCGACCCCGCCCGTCGGCCGACGGCGTTCGTCTGCGCCTCCGACACCCTCGCCATGGGGGTCCTCGGCACCCTCGCCACCCGCGGTCTCTACCCCGGGCGCGACATCGCCGTCGTCGGGTTCGACGACTCCCAGGTCGCCCAGGTCGTGCACCCCGGTCTGACCTCGGTGCGCCAGCCGCTGGAGGAGGCGGCCCGGCTGCTCGTCGTCGGTCTGGAGTCGCTGCTGTCCGCGCCGCTCTCGCCGGTCGAGGGGCGACTGCTGACCCCGAGCCTGGTGGTCCGCGGCTCGTCCTGAGCGGGGCAGGCTAGAAGCGGCGCACCCAGAGGTTGACGGCGTAGTCGACCTCGACACCCTCGTGCTCGGCGAGCACCTGCTCGGCGACCGCGGTCGGCATCTCGATGCGGACGACGGCCTCTAGGTCGGCGCGCGAGGAGAACCGCCATCCCATGTCGACCGGCACCCGCGTCCAGCCCCGGGTCGCCCAGAACCGCTCGACCTCCGCGGCCGGCGGCAGGTGCGGGTAGCCGCGCCGGAACCACGTCCCGAACGTCGACCGGCTGGGGTCGTTGTCGATCACCAGCGCCGTGCCCCCGCGGCGTACGACGCGGTCGAGCTCGACGAGGCCCGGCTCGCAGCCGGGACCGAAGAAGTAGGCCCAGCGCGCGTGCACCACGTCGACGGACTGGTCAGGCAGCGGCACCTCCTGCGCGGTGCCGGCGAGCACCTCGACCCGCTCCAGCCGACGCGTACGCCGGCGGGCCGTGGCGAGCAGGTCGTGGTGCGGCTCGACGCCGACCACGCGCGCCGCGTCCTCGGCGAACCGCGGCAGGTGGAACCCGGTGCCGCAGCCCAGGTCGAGCACGGTGCGCCCGGACCAGTCGACGGCGTCGCGCATCGCCTGCCAGAGGCGACCGTCGGGGTCGACGGCGTGGTTCTCGACCTCGTAGGTCGCCGGGTGCTCCCAGATGTTGGGGCTGGGGACGGCGCCGCGGACGGCGCGGCGCGGGCTCAGCGGACCGGGATCAGATGCGGACGAGACCGCTCGGGGTCTGCAGCTGCGCGGCGAGGATGCCCGGGGTGCCGTGCGGGGCGACCCACTCGACCTTGACGTCCTCCAGCGGCGACTCGACGGTCTCGCCGAGCCACTCGCTCACGCGGTGCGGGTCGCCGGCGATCTCGAGGCAGGCGAGGGTGTAGTCGTCGGTACCGCCCGCGGAGGGGTGGTGCTCGGCGCCGCTGACCCACTCGACGAAGAACGGCAGCTGCGGGTCGGCCAGCAGGCCGTTGACGCCGATCTGCTTCCACTGCAGCTCGACGCCGTCGGGGCGGTGCCGGCTGCCGGCGACGGCCTCGCGGCCCAGGCGGGCCTCGACCGGCTTGATGTCGGAGACGGCCACGACCCAGCCGAGCCAGCCGCCACCGAGGGCGGAGCGGGCCTTGACGGCCTGGCCGAACGGCGCCTTGTCGGACGCCGGGTGGTCGAGGGCCTCGACGACCTCGAGGTAGGTGCTGTCACCCATCGGGAAGACCATGTTGCGGGTGCCGAAGCGGGGGTGCACACCGCCGTCGACGAACGGGCGACCCAGCAGCTCGCCGATGCGTGCGGACGTCGCCTCCAACCCGTCGGGACCGGCGGCGTAGGACAGGTGGTCGAGGCGCATGCCATTCATTGTCAGCCACGCCGTTCGGGTGCTTGACACGGGGGTCGAGGTCTCTCGACGTCGAGAAAAGGTCGGCCTGATGCCCAGGTCAGACACGTGGCGGGGCATCCGGTCGCGGCGGAGATCCACCCAGGGGGAGCGTGCCGCTCAGCGCGCCCGCGGGCTCGCCGGGTGCAGCGCCAGCGCCGAGCGCGACCGCTCGTGCGCCTCGCAGTGGCGCACCAGCTCGTCGTACGCCGCCGCACCGACCAGGGCGGTCAGCTCGGGGGCGTTGCGCCGGTAGAGCGGCTCGACCTCGACGTGCGCAACCGGGTTCCCCGAGCAGTACCAGTCGAGGTCGTGCCCGCCGGCGCCCCAGCCGCGGCGGTCGTACTCGGTGATCGTCACCTCGGTGTACGTCGACCCGTCGGTGCGCTCGACGTCGCGGAACAGCCGGCGGATCGGCAGCTGCCAGCACACGTCCGGCTTGGTCTCCAGCGGCTCGCGGCCCTGCTGGAGCGCGAGGGCGTGCAGCGCGCACCCGGCGCCCCCCGCGAAGCCCGGCCGGTTGGCGAACACGCACGCCGACTGGCCGTCGTACGTCGTCACGCGGGTCTTGGCATCGCCGTCCTCGTCCTTCTCCACCCAGTCGGAGCGCTTGACCTTCCGGCCGGGGTGCTGCTGCCACAGGTCCGGGCCGAGCTGCTCGACGAAGCCCTTGACCCGCCTCTCGTCGTCGCGGTCGGCGAAGTGGGCGCCCAGCGCGCAGCAGCCGACGTCGGGCGAGGTGTCGTAGATGCCGGGGCAGCCCTGGCCGAAGATGCAGGTGTAGGCGCTCGTCAGCCAGGTGAGGTCGGCCTTGACCACCTCGGTCTCGTCGGCCGGGTTGGTGAACTCCACCCAGGCGCGCGGGAAGTCGAGCGGGACCTCGCCGGTGGCGCTGCTCGGGCTGGGGCCGCTGGCGGGCTGGTCGGGCATGTGCGCAGGCTACGGGTCCCGGGGGAGGGGCGGGGTGAGCGTGGGGAGCGGTAGGTTGGCCGCATGCGCCTCGGCGTCCTCGACATCGGTTCCAACACCGGCCACCTGCTCGTGGTCGACGCCCATGACGGCGCCGCACCGCTCCCGGCGTACTCCTACAAGCAGCCGCTGCGGCTCGCCGAGCACCTCGACGACGACGGAGCGGTCAGCCGCGCCGGCGCCGACGCGCTGGTGGAGTTCGTGGCGGAGGCGATGGTGGTCGCCGAGGACAAGGGCTGCGAGGACATCCTCGGGTTCGCGACGTCCGCGGTGCGCGACTCCACCAACGCCGACGACGTGCTCGGCCGGGTCCGCAAGCACACGGGCGTCGAGATCGGCGTACTGTCCGGTGCCGACGAGGCCCGGCTGACCTTCCTCGCCGTACGCCGCTGGTTCGGCTGGTCGGCCGGCCGGCTGGCGGTCTTCGACATCGGCGGCGGCTCGCTGGAGATCGCCGGCGGCGCCGACGAGCGTCCCGACACCGCCTGGTCGCTGCCGCTGGGCGCCGCCCGGCTGGCTCGCAACCACTTCTCCACGCCGCCGGACGACGACGGCCTGAAGAAGATCCGCAAGACGATCCGCACCGAGATCGCCCGCGACGCCGGCAACCTGCTGCGCGCCGGCACCCCGCACCGCGCCGCGGCGACGTCGAAGACGTTCCGCTCGCTGGCCCGGATCTGCGGGGCCGCACCGTCGGCCGAGGGGCCGCTGGTGCCGCGCGTGCTGCCGCTGGACGACCTGCGGCGCTGGATCCCCAAGCTGCTGGAGATGTCGCCCTCGGACCTCAAGGACCTCCCGGGCGTCTCGGCCAGCCGCAGCCACCAGATCGTCCCCGGTGCCCTCGTCGCCGAGGCGTGCATGGACATCTTCGACCTCGAGGCGCTCGAGATCTGCCCGTGGGCGCTGCGCGAGGGCATCATCCTCGAGCGCATCGACCGGCTCGGCGTGCTCGCCGACCAGCCCTGACCCTCTCGGACCTCCCCGCCGAACCGCCCCGGACCCGCCATGACGCGCATCGGACTCTCGACGTCCTCGGTCTACCCCGAGTCGACGGCGCACGCCTTCGCCTGGGCGTCCGCCGTCGGGTACGACGCCGTCGAGGTGATGGTGGGCATCGACGCGCTCAGCCAGCAGACCGCCGCGGTCAAGCAGCTCTCGGACCACCACGAGATCCCGATCTGCTCGGTGCACGCCCCGTGCCTGCTGTTCACCCAGCGCGTCTGGGGCACCGAGCCCTGGGGCAAGCTGGAGCGGTCGGCGGAGATGGCGCACGCCGTGGGCGCCGAGGTGGTCGTGGTGCACCCGCCGTTCCGCTGGCAGAAGGACTACGCCCGCGACTTCGTCGACGGCATCGCCGCGCTGGAGGAGTCGACCGGCCTCGCCTTCGCGGTCGAGAACATGTACCCGTGGCGGGCCACCCGCAAGCGGGCCGCCGAGATGTACCTCCCCGGCCGCGACCCGTCGGAAGAGCCGTACGCCAACGCCACCCTCGACCTCTCGCACGCCGCGATCGCCGGCGACGACGTGGTCGAGATGGCGCAGCGGCTCGGCTCGCGGCTGCGGCACATCCACCTGACCGACGGCACCGGCTCGGCCAAGGACGAGCACCTGGTCCCCGGCCGGGGCCGGATGGGTGCCGCGCCGTTCCTGCAGCACCTCGCCGACACCGGGTTCGACGGCGACATCGTGCTGGAGATCAACACCCGCCGCTGCGAGACGCGCGAGGAGCGCGAGGCCGACCTGCGCGAGGCGCTGGCCTTCGCCCGCGACCACTTCCGCGCCGGCGTGGGCGGGTGAGCCCGCGGGGACGGCGGCCAGGCTCGCCCGACACCCGCGCGGCGGTCCTCGACGCCGCCCGGACGGCGTTCGCCTCGTCGGGGTACGCCGGCACCACGGTGCGCCGCGTCGCCACCGACGCCGGGGTCGACCCGGCCCTGGTGCACCACTACTTCGGCTCGAAGGCCGACCTGTTCGTCGCCTCGCTCGCGCTGCCGGTCGACCCGCGCTCCGTGCTCGCGCCGGTCGCCGACGGGCCGCTCGAGGAGGCCGGCGAGCGGCTGATGCGCGTGTTCTGCCGGATCTGGGGCGACCCGGCCACGCGGGAGCCGCTGCTGGCCCTGGCCCGCGGCATCGTCGACCCGGAGGGCCAGCGACTGCTCCGCGAGGGCTTCCTCGGCGTGGTGCTGGCGCCGCTCGGCGTCGCGCTCGGCGTCGACCGGCCCGACGTACGCATGCCGCTGGTGGCCTCGCAGGTCGTCGGGCTGATCGTGCTGCGCCACCTGGTGCAGGTCGAGCCGATCGCCTCGCTCGACGACGACGCCCTGGTGGCGGCGTACGCGCCGACCCTGCAGCGGTACCTCACCGGGCCGCTCCCGCCGATGTGACACGTCGTCCACCGCACTGCTCACACGCTGCAACGTGTGAGCAGAACAGTGGACGACGTGTGACATGGGGCGACGACGGTCGCTCACAGAGCGGCCGTGACCTCCGCCGGGAGCAGCTCGCGGAGCCGTCCGAGCGCGTCGCGGCCGTGCGACTTCACCGTGCCGAGGCCGATGCCGAGCGCCTCGGCGGTCTCCCGCTCGGTGAGCCCGTCGAAGTAGCGCAGCACCACGACCGCGCGCTGCCGGGGCGAGAGCGCCATCAGCGCCCGCTGCAGCGCGACCCGGTCGGTCACGGCGCCCGCGTGGTCGCTCGTCGGGTCACCGGTCCGGTCGGTCTCCGGCAGCGCGTCCGTGCTCACCTCGCGCCAGCGGCGCCGGCGCCACCGGTTCGTCGCCTCCCGGGCGAGCACGGTGCGCACGTAGCCCTCTGGGTCGTGCCCGATCCGCCTCCAGTGCGGCATCGCCTTCACCAGGGCGAGCTGCACGAGGTCCTCGGCGTCCGCGTCCCCGCCGACGAGGAGGTACGCCGTCCGCAGCAGCGCCGGGCGCCGCGCGGCGACGTACTCCTCGAACGCCGCGCGCACCGGGTCGCCGGCGCCGTTCGGGTCCGGTGACCCTGCCTCAGACCCGCGCACGACGCCTCCAGACGAGCGCGCCGGCGGCGACGAGCACGCCGAGCAGGGCCGCCCCGGCCGCGACCCGCGGGTCCCACGGGCTCGGCGGGTCCGGGCGCTCGACCGGCGGGACGGCCAGCAGGTCCCGGGCGAGGGCGATCTCGGTGCCGACGAAGCTGTCCAGCCGCACCAGGGTCTCGGCCTCGCCGGTCCGCACGTCGATGCTCCGCAGGGTCCCCCCGAGACCGTCGGCACCCTCGGGGTCTCCGGCGACGACCACGTGGTCGTCGCCGCTCCAGCCGTAGGTCTCGTAGACCCGGACCTCGCTGGGTACGACGACCGCGTCGGTGCGGCTGCCGGGCGACACCTCGGCGACGGCCAGTCGGTCGTCGGCCCCGTCGATGAGCGTGAGGTGGTCGTGGTCGGGGGAGAGGCGCGGCGTCCCGAGAACGCCCTCGTCCGGGGCGCCGGCGATGCCCGGCACGACGTACCGGTCGGTGTCGGTGAGGTCGGCGGTGTCGACCAGTACGAAGCCCCGCACGCCGAGCAGCACCGAGCCGTCCCCGGGCGTGTCCTCGACCTGGTAGGCGGTGCGGCCGCGCACCGGGCCGATGGGGCTCGGTCCCGAGTTCGACGTCGGCGTCCACAGCTGGACGCCGAGCCGGTTGCGGGACGACGACGCGTCCGCGGCGTCGATGTCGCCCCACGACGCCACGACGGTCTCGTCGTCGGCCCACGCGAGGTCCCACGGGCTGATGCCGTGCGGGCTGGTCACCTCCTGCCGCACCACGCGGCCCGTCTCGAGGTCGACGGCCGCGAGTCCGGTGAGGCCGTCGGGGTGGCGGTCCGCGGACGTGTCGCCGTCCGCGGTCCAGTACGCCAGCCACCGGCCGCTCGGCGAGAGGGCGACCTGCGCGGTGATCCCGCTCGCCACGTCGGAGGCCCGCCCGGGGAGGTCGAGGAACGTGTAGGCGCCGGTGGTGGCCGAGACCCCGACCAGGCTCCCCCAGTCGCTGCCGGTCCACGACCGCTGCTCCGCCTGCATCACGAGCGCCAGCGGACCCGGCGCCGCGCTGGTCGGCAGCCAGGGGCTCGGGTCGACGACCCGGCTGGGCAGGGCGCTCGGGGTCGCCGGCGCGGCCGGCTGCAGGCTGCCGGTCGCCGACGGCCACACCGCCCCGGCGGCGCCGAGCAGTGCGACCACCACGGCGGCGGCGAGGACGGCGGCCCCGGCGCGCCGACGCCGGTGGTAGCGGCGCGCGACGTCCCACAGCCCGGGGTCGGTCGCGGGGGTCGGGGCGTCCTCGGCGAGGTCGGCGAGGCGGTCGTGGAGCGAGGTCATACCCGTACGTACGTCGTCAGCGGATCGGGCGGAGGGGGGACACGGCAGAAGTTTCTCCCGATTGCGTCCCCGGTGTCCGAGGAGCATAATTCAACGCATGGTGAATAACTCGGCTCGGCCGGTGGTGGAGGTGCGCGGGCTGACGGTCGTCCGCGGCGACCACCGGGTGCTCGACGGTCTCGACCTCGACGTCCCCTCCGGCGTCACCGGCCTGCTCGGCCCGTCGGGCTGCGGGAAGTCGACGCTGCTGCGCTCGGTGGTCGGCGTCCAGCGCACCGCCGGCGGCTCGGTGACCGTCCTCGGCCAGGAGGCCGGTAGTCGACCGCTGCGCGACCGGGTCGGCTACGTCACGCAGGCCTCCAGTGTGTACGACGACCTCACCGTCGCCGAGAACCTCCGCTTCTTCGCCCTGGTGCTGCGGCTCGGGAGGTCCCGGCGTGAGCTCGTCGAGCGCGTCGACGCCGCCGTGGAGGCCGTCGACCTCGGCAGCCACCGCGACCAGGTCGTCGGCCACCTCTCCGGCGGTCAGCGCTCGCGCGTGAGCCTGGCCGTCGCGCTGCTCGGCGAGCCGGACCTGCTGGTGCTCGACGAGCCGACCGTCGGCCTCGACCCGGTGCTGCGGCGTGACCTGTGGGCGCTGTTCCACCGGATCGCCGACCCGGTCGACGGCCAGGGGGCCGCCGTGCTGGTCTCCAGCCACGTGATGGACGAGGCCGAGCGCTGCGACCGGCTGGTGCTGATGCGCGACGGCGCCGTGCTCGCCGTCGACACCCCCGACGGTGTCAAGCAGCGCACCGGCACCGACGACGTGGAGCAGGCCTTTCTTCGCCTGGTCGAGCAGGACGGGGGTGCCGCGGCATGAGCGCGACGTCCGCCTTCTCGCCGACCGTCACCGGCGCGGTCGCCGTACGCGTGCTGACCCAGCTGCGCCGCGACCCGCGCACCGTCGCGATGCTCGTGGTGGTGCCGTGCGCGCTGCAGACGCTGCTGTGGTGGATGTTCCTCGACGTCCCCACCGCCGCCGGCCAGCCCGGCACCTTCGACCGGGTCGGACCCGGCCTGCTGGCGATCTTCCCGTTCGTGGTGATGTTCCTGGTGACCAGCGTCGTCACGCTCCGCGAGCGCTCGTCGGGCACGCTCGAGCGGCTGCTGTCGATGCCGACCGGCCGCCTCGACCTGCTGGTGGGGTACGCCGCCGCTTTCGGCCTCGCTGCCGCCCTCCAGTCGGCGCTGGCCGTCGGGGTCAGCGTCGGGCTGCTCGGGCTCGACGTCGCCGGACCGACCTTGCTGCTGCTCGTCGTCGCGGTCGCCGACGCCGTGCTCGGCACGGCGCTCGGGCTGTTCGTCAGCGCGTTCGCCCAGACGGAGTTCCAGGCGGTGCAGTTCATGCCGCTGCTGGTGATCCCGCAGATCCTGCTGTGCGGGCTGTTCGTGCAGCGCGACGCCCTGCCGGCCGTGCTCGGAGCGCTCAGCGACGTGATGCCGCTGTCGTACGCCGTCGACGCGATGCAGCACCTCGCCACCGAGACCTCGACCGGCGCGGTGTGGGCCGACGTCGCCTTGGTGGCCGGGTTCGCCCTCGCGGGGCTGCTCCTCGGAGCGCTGACGCTGCGGCGGCGTACGGCGTGAGCGGTGTGAGCGGGCCGTGACCCAGTCGTGACGGGACCGACCCCGTGCGGGGGAGGACACCCGGCGTGACTTTCGTAGATTGGAGCCATGTCCCTGCTGCGCCAGCCGATCCTCCTGCTCGCCCGCAGCACGACGGTGAAGAGCCTCGTGACGCGGATGCCGGTGACCTCCAGCGTGGTCGACCGGTTCGTGCCCGGTGAGACCAACGAGTCCGCCGTCGACGCCGCCCGCGCGCTCGTCGACGACGGCCTCGCGGTGACCCTCGACTACCTCGGCGAGGACACCACCGACACCGCCCAGGCCGAGGCCACCGTGGCGGCGTACGTCGACCTCCTCAAGGCGCTGGGCCAGGCCGGCCTGGCCGGGCGCGCCGAGGTGTCGGTGAAGCTGTCGGCGGTCGGGCAGTTCCTCCCCGACGACGGCGACGGCATCGCCCTCGAGAACGCCCGCACCATCTGCCGCGCCGCCCGCAACGCCGGCACCACGGTCACCCTCGACATGGAGGACCACACCACCACCGACCGCACCCTGCGCACCCTGCGCGAGCTGCGCAAGGACTTCCCCGAGACCGGCGCCGTCCTCCAGGCCTACCTGCGCCGCACCGAGGACGACTGCCGCGCCCTGGCCTACGAGGGGTCGCGGGTGCGGCTGTGCAAGGGCGCCTACAACGAGCCCCCCGAGGTCGCCTTCACCGACACCGTCGACGTCGACAAGTCCTACGTCCGCTGCCTCAAGGTGCTCCTCGGCGGCGACGGCTACCCGATGGTCGCCAGCCACGACCCGCGGATGATCGAGATCGCCGCCGCCCTGGCCAGCCGCTTCGGCCGCGCCGCGGGCACCTACGAGTACCAGATGCTGTACGGCGTGCGCCCCGACGAGCAGAAGCGCCTCGCCGCCGCGGGGGAGACCATGCGGGTCTACGTCCCCTACGGCGGCGAGTGGTACGGCTACCTCACCCGGCGGCTGGCCGAGCGGCCGCAGAACCTCGCGTTCTTCCTGCGGTCGCTGGTGTCGAAGGGCTGATCAGCTCAGGGTGACCCGACCCGGCACGTACGTGGTCCCGCCGGGGCGGCCGAGCTGGCCGTGCTGGTTCGAACCCCACGTCCACACGTCGCCCGAGGTCACCCTCGCCACGGCGTGGTCGACGCCCGAGCCGAGCTCGCTGCCACCGCTGAGCCCGTTCACCTGCGTGGGTTGCGGTCGCACGCTGCTGTGACCGCTGTGGACTGGGTTCGGGCCGAACGACCAGACCCGGCCGGAGGCGTCGAGGAGCAGGGTGGCGCCGCCGCCGGCTGCGGCGCCGGTGAACGGTGGCGGGCTGCCGGCGGGCTGCACCCACCCCGGGACGGTCCGGTCGCCGCTGCGCCCGATCCGGTCGCTCGCGCCCCAGCTCCAGGCTCGTCCGGCGTCGTCCAGGGCGATGGCGTGGTAGTAGCCACCGGTGACGTCGACGAAGGTGGGCGGGTTGCCGGTCGTCGTGGTGGTGATGGGACCCGGCGTAGCCCCGGATGCGCCGTTCCGGCCGTCCTGGCCCCACTGGTCACCGCCCCAGGACCAGATTCGGCCGAGGTCGTCGATCGCGTAGGAGGTATGGGCGCCGGACCCGATCCGCACGATCGGGTGGTCCGCGTCGAACCCGTCGACGAGGCCCGGCGTCGTCGCGTTGCCGCTGCGGCCGAGCTTGCCGTTGGCGGTGCTGCCCCAGGTCCAGACCTGGCCCTCCTCGTCCAGCGCGAGGAAGTCGTTTTGCCCGGCGGCGACGTCGACGACGCGCGGCGCGTCGGCGGGGAACCCGACGACGCCCGGCGTGTGGTTGGTGCCGGTGCGCCCGAGCGCGCCGTTGGACGAAGAGCCCCAGGTCCAGACGACGCCGGTGCTGTCCACCGCCGCCGTCGTGTACCACGAGGCGGCGACGTCGATGAAGGCGTCGGGCGCGTCGCCGAGGAACGTCGTGATCCGCGCGGGGGCGGTGACGTTGGCGCCGGTGCTGCCCTGACCGACCTGGCCCTGGTCGTTGCGCCCCCAGGCGTGCAGCTGACCCGTCCGGTCGATGACGACGGTGTGCCGGTATCCGCCCGTCACCAGGTCCCGCTCATCGAGCGGCTGGACGGCCGAGGCGACGGTGACCGAGGCCGATGTCGCCTGGTCCTGCCCGGCAGCGTTGCTGCCGGTGACGGTGCAGGTGAGGTCGGTGTCCACGTCGTCCGCGATGGTGGTGTACGTCGCCTGGTCGGCCCCCGCGATCGTGCTGCCGTCGCGCTCCCAGGAGAAGCCGAACGCCGGTTCGCCCGTCCACGTGCCGGGGTCGCAAGTGAGCTCGTCGCCGGCCACCACGTCGGTGGACGGACTGATGGACGGCGCGGACGTGTTCGTCACGGGTGCGACGTAGTCGCCGATCCGCTCGACGTCGATCGTCACCAGCGCGTCGCCGTCCAGGGACGGGCCGGATCGCTGGTCGTAGAGCCAGATGGCGACCGCGAGGGTGTCGCCGACGTCGAGGTTCGCCTCGAACGTCACCTCGAGGGTGCCGTCGTACGGGTGATCGTCGGCGCTCGCGAGCGAGTTCAGGTCGGCGTCCGAGACGGTCAGGGAGTGCTGCTCGTCCGCGCCCGCGGCCCAGACGTCCGTCACGTCGTCGGAGATCGTGATCCGGTAGCGGCCGGCCTCGGTGACGGTGCCGTCGACGAACACATCGGTGTAGTAGTCGCCGCCGACGGTGACCGCGGCGGAGTACGGCGCGATCCCGGTCTGGGTGACCGTGAACTCGTCCCACCGGTCGGGCACCCAGGTGATCGGCTGCGGGTCCGTGCTCACGGTGACCGGAGCGGAGACGGCCGGGTCGCTGGTGACCCCGCCGACCGTCGTGGTGACGGTGCAGGTGAGGTCCTCGCCCTCGTCGGCGTACGCCACGGTGTGGTCGGCCGTGGCCGCGCCGGCGATGTCGGCACCGCCGCGCTGCCAGGCGTAGGTGAACCCGTCGGACTCGCTCCAGGTGCCCGGGTCGCAGGTCAGCACGCCGTGCTCCGACGCTTCGCCGCTGATCGACGGCGCCACCGTGTTGGTCGGCGCCGGCACGGGCGCGGCCGAGACAGCGATCGCGGCCGAGGTCGACCCCGTCGAGCCGCCGGCGTTGGTGCCGGTCACCGTGCAGGTGACGTCGGTGTCCACGTCGTCCGCGATGGTGGTGTACGTCGCCTGGTCGGCCCCCGCGATCGTGCTGCCGTCGCGCTCCCAGGCGAACGACAGCGTCGGGTGGTAGGTCCAGGTGCCTTCGCTGCAGGTCAGCTCGTCACCCTCGACGACGTCGGTGTCCGGCGTGATCGCCGGTGCCGTGACCGAGCCGGGAGCGGGCGGGTCGTACAGCGCGCCCGCCTGCTCGGCGGTCAGCTCGGCGTCGAAGAACTGCACGTCGTCGATCGCGCCGTCGAACGGGTGGTTGCCGTTGCTGTGCGCGCCGATCCGGAAGGTCGAGCCGTCCAGCGGGTACGCCGGCGCGTACGGAGTGCGGAACACCTCGACCCCGTCGACGTACAGGGTGATGTGGGTGCCGTAGGTGACGACGGCCTGGTACCACTGGCCGACCTCGACGAACGTGCCCGTCGGGTGGTGGCCGTTGTGGTACATCACGTCGAGCTCGCCGTCGGCGGCGGTGAAGTAGCCGATCACCAGGTTGTGGCCGTACTTGCTGGCCACGTCGCTGTCGACGACCGAGAACTGCCCGGTCGTGCTGTCGGGCCGGAACCACACCGAGAACGACAGCGGCAGCGTGTTGCTGGGCTGGTCGGTCTGCACGTAGTCGCCGTCGCCGCCGAACAGCAGCGCGCCGTCCTCGACGCCGAAGCGGTCGGCCGTCGGCGTCGCGCCGTAGTTGGTGGCAGCGCCGCCGAAGCCGCCCCCAGCACCGCCGTCCAGCGGGAAGGCCGCGACCAGCGCGCCCGAGCCGCTGCGGTCGACGAAGACACCCTCGCTCGCGGCGGTGGTGGTGACGCCGTGGACGGCGGTCGTCAGGGTCTCGCGGCAGCGCAGCACCGAGTCGGCGTCGCCCGCCTCCACGTCGTACGTCGCCTCGTCGGCGCCGGCGATCGCGGTCCAGCCGCCCGCCAGTCGCTGCCAGGCGTACGACGACGTGCCCGCGGCGTCCCAGGTGCCCGGCTCGCAGGTCAGGGTCTCGCCGGGCGCCGCGAGGCCGCTCACGGTCGGGGCGGTCAGCGACGTCGCAGCGGGCACGACCTCGGCCGAGCGGGACGTGGTGGTGCCGCCGGCGTTGGAGCCGTCGACCACGCAGGCCAGCACGGTGTCGACGTCCGCGGCCGTCACGTCGTACGTCGCCGCGTCGGCGCCGGTGATCCCCACCCCGTCGCGGGTCCAGGCGAAGGCGTACGACGGGTCGCCCTCCCAGGTGCCCGGGTCGCAGGTGACGGTGTCGCCGGCGACGACGTCGGTCGGGGAGACCGCGGGGGCGGTGAGGGGCTGTGGCGCCCACGGGAGCACGGTGACCGGGTCCGAGGTGGCCGGGTCGCTGTCGACGCCGCCGCGGGTGAGGACCACGGTGCAGGCGACCTCGGCCAGCTCGTGGTCCACGCCGGTCAGGTAGGTCCGGGCGGTGGCGTCGTCGACCGTCGCGCCGTCGCGGGTCCAGGTGTAGGCGTAGCTCCCGGGCGCCTTGTTCCAGGTGCCCTCGTCGCAGGTGAGCTCGTCGCCGGTGCGCGCCGTGCCCTGCACGCTCGGCGGGGTGAGGTTGGTGGTGATCGGCACGACCGCGGCGCTCGTCGCGGTGCCGCTCCCGCCGGTGTTGGTGGCGGTGACCCGGCACGCGATCGGCTTGGCGACGTCGTTGAGCACGACGGTCCGGTCGACGGTGGTGAACGGGTGCTCGACGGTGAGGTCGACGACGAACGGGTCGCCGACGGCGGACTCGCCGCGCAGCCACTGCAGGGTCAGGCTGGTGGGTCGGTTGGCCCAGGTGCCGAGGTCGCAGGTGAGGGGCTCGCCGGCCTCCGGGCGGGCCGGGCTGAGGGACGGCTCGGTGGTCGCGACCGGCGCCGGGGGCAGCACCCGCACCGGGTCGCTGACGACCGGGTCGGTGACCGCGTGGCGCTGGGTGAGCACGGTCGAGCAGGTGAGGTCGGCGTCGGCGTCGTCCCAGGTGGCGACGTACGTCGTGGTGGTGGCGCCGTCGATGTCGGCGAAGCCGTCGCCGGTGTCGCGCTGCCAGGTGAAGGACTGGTAGGTGTGCGTGCCGCCGGGCCCGCGGTTCCAGTCGTTGAGCGCCTGGTCGCAGGTCAGGGTCTCGCCGACCACGAGGGTGCCGGTGACCGACGGCGACTTCCGCGGGGTCGGGACCATGACGACCGGGTCGCTGGTGGCGGTACCGGTCTCGGGGTTGGTGTTGCCCGCGGTGACGGTGCAGGTGACCTCGAAGCCGTAGTCGTTGGTGACCAGCACGTGGGTGGCCTCGGTCGCGCCGGTGACGGGGCTGCCGTCGCGGTTCCACTGGTACGTGAACGACGTGGGCCGGTTGTCCCAGTCGCCCTCGGTGCAGGTCAGCGTCTGGCCGTGGGCGACCGAGCCGCTGATCGCCGGGGCCAGGGTGTTGGCCGGTGCGGTCGGCAGCACGGTCACCGGTGCGCTGGTGGCCGGGTCGCTGGTGACCGCCAGGCGGGTGACGGTTACGGTGCAGGTGACGTCGGTGTCGGCGTCCTCCCAGCCGGCGGCGTACGTCTGCTCGGTGGCGTCGGCGATGTCGGCGCCCCCGCGCTGCCACGTCCAGGCGTAGGTGAACGCGTGGTTGGGGTTGAGCGTCCACTCGCCCGGCTGGCACTCCAGGGTGCTCCCGACGACCGGGTCGCCCGTGATCGACGGCGCCACGAGGTTGACCGGGTAGGGCATCACCGGGTCGCTGGTGGCGGTGCCGGACCCGCCGGTGTTGGTGCCGGTGATCTCGCAGACGAGGTTGCGACCGATGTCGGAGTAGAGGACGCCGTGGGTGTCGCCGGTGTCGATCTCGACGCCGTCGCGGATCCAGCGCACGGAGAAGTCGGTCGGCCGGTGGTCCCAGTCGCCGTTCACGCAGGTGAGCTCCTCGCGGTACTCCGGCGTGCCGGTGACGACGGGGGCGGTGGCCGCGACCGGGGCGAGCGGCAGGACCCGGACGGGCTCGCTGGTCGCGGGGTCGCTGGTCACGGCGAGGCGGGTGACGGTGACGGTGCAGGTGACGTCGGTGTCGGCGTCGTCCCAGGTCGGGGTGTAGGTCTGCTCGGTGGCGTCGGCGATGTCGGCGCCCGCGCGCTGCCACGTCCAGGTGTAGGTGAAGGCGTGGTGGGGGTTGAGCGTCCACTCGCCCGGCTCGCAGGTGAGCTCGTTGTCGACCCGGAAGTCCGCCGGCCCGGAGATCTCGGTGCCCTCGGTGATCGACGGCGGGGTGAGGTTGACCGGGTAGGGCATCACGGGAGCGCTCTCGGCGCTGGTGGTGCCGCCGGCGTTGGTCGCGTCGACGCGGCAGACGAGGTTGCGGCCGATGTCGGAGTAGAGGACGCCGTGGGTCTCCCCGGTGTCGATCTCGACGCCGTCGCGGACCCACGTGTACGCCAGGGCGTACGGGTGGTCGGTCCAGTCGCCGCTGACGCAGGTCAGGCGCTCGGCGTACTCCGGGGTTCCGGTGATGGTGGGCGGCGTGGTCGCGGTCGGGGCCGCGGGGACCACGACCTGTACGCCGTCGGCCTGGGCCGCGCCGGAGGACCCGACATTGTTGGTGCCGACGACCAGGCAGACCAGGGTGTGGCCGGCGTCGCCGGTCGTGAGCTCCCAGGTGGGGGCGGTGTGCCCGGTGGGCGAGCCGTCGCGGGTCCAGGAGTAGGTGAAGGTCGGGTTGTGCTCCCAGCCACCGGGCTCGCAGGTGAGCGTCCAGCCGGGGTTCGGCACACCGGAGACGGTCGGTCGGGAGGTGTTCACCGGGCCGGAGGTCTCGGGGTTGGTGGTGCCGCTCGCGGAGACCAGGACGCCGTCGGAGGCCACGGCGCCGGAGCCGCCGGCGCTGTTGGAGCCGGAGACCAGGCAGACGAGGGTCGCGCCCAGGTCGCCCTCGCCCACGGCGTACGTGTCGGTGCCGTTGCCGGCGGGCGACCCGTTGCGGGTCCAGGAGAACGCGTACGTCGGGTAGCCGGTCCAGCTGCCCGGGTCGCAGGTGAGCGTCTCGCCCGGGGCCGGCGTGCCGGTGAGGCTCGGCCGGGTCGTGTTGACCGGGGCCGAGGTCGGCGGCGTGGTCGGCGTGGTGTCGGCGTCGAGGACGATGACGACCTCGGCCGAGTCGACGCGGCCGGTGGTGTAGCCGCCCTCGGTGGTGGCGGCGACCGAGCAGACGATCTTCGCGCCGACCGGGCCGCTGCCGGTGTGGAAGGTCGCGCCCTGGCCGGCCGGGGAACCGTCGCGCTTCCAGTAGTAGGTGAACGTCGGGTCGTCGGACCAGGTGCCGGGGTCGCAGGTCAGGGTGCGGCCGGGCTCGGGCGTGCCGACGACCGAGGGGCGCGAGGTGTTCGAGGCGATGCGGGCGACGGTGCGGGCCGGGGAGGCGGCTGCGGAGGCCTGGCGGGCGCCACGGCCCCGGGTCGGCCTCACCGCGCAGCGCAGGTCGGCGCCGGCGTCGGCGACCCGGACCCGGTAGCGCTTGGCCTTCGCGCCGCGGATGCGGGAGCCGTCCCGCTTCCAGGTGTAGCGGAAGCCCGTCGCGCCGCCGGTCCAGCGGCCGGGGCTGCAGGTGAGGGTCGAGCCGGGCGCTGCCGTCCCTCGGACGCGGGGGCGGGCGGTGTTGCGGACCTTCTTGGACCGCTTGGCCTTCCTGGCCTTCTCGACCGTCGAGGGGGCCCCGGCCTTCTCGCCGGCGGCGGTCGCCGCTCTATCGGCGGCGGTGTGGGCCGAGGCCGACCCCACCGGGCCTGTCACCGCGACCAGCGCGGTGACCAGCACCGACACCACCAGCAGCGTGAACGCGCGCGCAGACGACTGCACCATTGCCACCCTCCCCAGAGCACATGCGTGCGTGGCAACCCCATGGACCGCCCGTTGTGCACCTGATCACAGTGGGCAACTGCCGTCAGGTGACTTGTCGACACCGGGGACAGATGTCCCTGTTCCTGGTCAGGATCGGTCCAGACCGGTCCTGACCAGTCAGGACTCGGGTCCGGGGCCGAGCGGGTGGTCGCGGGCGTCCCACGCGTCGTCGGGGGCCCGGGCCGGCGGCGTACGACGAAGTAGGGTCCGGCGCATGAGCGTCACAGCGATCATCGGCGTCGGCGTGATGGGCGAGACCCTGCTCTCGGGCCTGGTGCGGGCCGGTCGTCGGGTCGACCAGCTGCTGGTCGGCGAGAAGCGCGGCGAGCGGGCCCGCGAGCTCGAGGACCGGTACGGCGTGGAGGTCGCCTCCAACGCCGAGGCAGCCTCCCGTGCCGACACCGTCGCCCTCGTCGTGAAGCCGCAGGACATGGGTGCCGTCCTCGACGAGATCGCCCCGTCGCTGCGACCGGGCGCCCTCGTAGTGTCGCTGGCCGCCGGCATCACCACCGGCTTCATCGAGCAGCGCGTGCCCGCGGGCACCGCCGTCGTCCGGGTCATGCCCAACACCCCGGCGCTGGTCGACGAGGGCATGGCCGGCGTCGCGCCGGGCTCGGCCTGCACCGACGCCCAGCTCGGCGAGGCGGAGGACCTCCTGCGCAGCGTCGGCAAGGTCGTGCGGGTGCCCGAGCGGCAGCTCGACGCGGTCACCGCGATCTCCGGGTCCGGGCCGGCGTACCTCTTCTTCGTCGTCGAGTCGATGATCGAGGCCGGCGTCCACCTCGGTCTGCCGCGCGGCACGGCCAGCGAGCTGGTGGTCCAGACCGTGCTCGGTTCGGCCCGGATGCTCCAGGAGACCGGCGAGCACCCGACGGTGCTCCGCGAGCAGGTCACCTCGCCCGGCGGGACCACCGCGTCAGCCTTGCGCAAGCTGGAGGAGCACGGCGTGCGCGCGGCGTTCCTCGACGCGATGCAGGCCGCGCGCGACCGGTCGCGCGAGCTCGCCGCCGGGGAGTAGTCGGTCGCCGTCGGGGAGCGGTCGGTCCCCAGGGGCTGACGTCGCGGCCTCGGCAGGTCAGGATGAGGAGATGGCCTCTCCCGACGTGCGCTTCTGGTTCGACCCGGTCTGTCCCTTCGCGTGGATGACCAGCCGCTGGGTGCGGCTGGTGCAGTCGCAGCGCGACCTCGACGTGGAGTGGCGGTTCATCTCGCTGCGCCTGCTCAACGCCGACGTCGACTACGACGCCCACTTCCCGCCGGAGTACGAGGCGGGGCACAGCGCCGGACTGCACCTGCTCCGGGTGTTCGCGCACGTGCGCGACGACCACGGCCCGGACGCGGTGGCGGCGCTCTACCCGGCCGTCAGCGGCCGGATCTTCGACTCCGAGCCGGGCCAGGTGACGCCGGGTGCGCCGGGCGCCACCGCGGCGCTGGTGACCGCGGCGCTCGAGCAGTGCGGGCTGCCCGTCGCGCTCGCCGAGCACCTCGACGACGACAGCCGCGACGCCCAGATCCAGGCCGAGACCGACGAGGCGCTCGACCTGGCCGGCCGCGACGTCGGCACCCCGATCCTGCACATCAGCCCGCCCGAGGGCGCGGGCTTCTTCGGCCCGGTCATCAGCCGGATGCCCACGCCCGAGCAGGCCGGGCCGCTGTGGGACCACGTCGTCGGCCTCGCGACCTTCCCCGGGTTCGCCGAGCTCAAGCGCAGCCTGCGCGAGCTGCCGCAGCTGCGGGCCCTCGGCGTCGCGGAGGACGAGGTCGGGAAGACCGAGGACTGGCACGGCGGCAGCCGGCGTACCAAGGACCAGCGGGGCTGACCCTGAGCACGCGCGCCGGCGCCGACAGCGGCCTGCCCTGGGTGTGGGGCGCGAGCGCCGACGAGCACGCGCGCCCCTACCCGGCCGACCGCGAGGTCCCGGGCCGGGCGATGACGCGGGCGGTCGACGTCGACGCACCGCCCGACCTGCTGTGGCGGTGGCTGTGCCAGGTCGCCGTCGCGCCGTACTCCTACGACCTCGTCGACAACCTCGGCCGGCGCTCGCCGCCCCACCTGACCCCCGGCGCCGACCGGCTCGAGGTCGGCCAGGTGATGGCGGTGGTCTTCCGGCTGACCTCCTTCGACGACGGCCACCACTGGACCGCCGTCACCGGCCGACGTGGACGCCGGCTGTTCGGCCCGGTCGCCATGACGTACGCCGCCGAGCCGCGGGCCGGGGGTGGCTCGCGCCTGGTGTGCCGGCTCGTCGCGGGCTGGCCGCGGCCGCTGGTCGACGCCCTCGCCTGGGGCGACCTGGTGATGATGCGCAAGCAGCTGCGCACGCTGAAGGAGTACGCCGAGCGCGACGCCCGCGGGTGAGGTCGGTCCGGAGTCCCCGCTCCAGCGGGGGTTCCGATTCCCTCACAGCCCGAGCGCGGCCGTCGCCGCGGCCAGCACCGGCTCGGTCACCGCCCGCGCCCGCTCCGCGCCCGCGGCGTACACCTGGGTGACGTGCGCGCGGTCGGCCGCGAGGTCGGCGTACCGCTTGCGCACCGGCTCCAGCTCGGCGACCACCGCGTCGACGACAGCCCGCTTGAGCGCGCCGTACGTCGTGAGCCCGTCAGCAGTGCCGCCGCAGGCCTCCAGCACCTCGAGCAGGTTGGTGACGCCCGGCTTCGCATCGGCGTCGGGTCGCACCGCGTCGGCTCCGGTGTCGGAGTCGGTGACCGCCCGCATGATCTTGCGGCGGACCGTGTCGGGGTCGTCGAGGATCCGGACGACCCCGGCGTCGGAGACGGCCGACTTGCTCATCTTCGTCGACGGATCGGCCAGGTCGCGCACCCGCGCACCGGCCGGCGGCGTCACGATCTCGGGCACGGCGAACACCGCGCCGTAGGTGGTGTTGAACCGCTGCGCCAGGTCGCGGGTCAGCTCGACGTGCTGGCGCTGGTCGTCGCCGACCGGCACCGTCGCCGGGCGGTAGAGCAGGATGTCGGCCGCCATCAGCACCGGGTAGGTGAACAGCGACGCCCGCGTCGAGGCGACCCCGCGGCCCTTCTCCTTGAACTGGATCATCCGGTTGAGCTCACCGGTCGTGGCGACGCACTCCAGCAGGTAGGAGAGCCCCCGGTGGGCCGGCACCCGGCTCTGCACGAAGAGCGTGCTGGCGTCGAGGCCGGCCGCCAGCAGCGTCGTCGCCTGCTCGTGCACGGTCGCGCGCAGGACCGCCGGGTCGTGCGTGGTGGTGAGCGCGTGCAGGTCGGCGAGGCCGTAGAAGCAGTCGGCGTGCTGCTGCGCGGCCGCCATCGGACGCAGGGCGCCCAGGTAGTTGCCGAGCGTCAGGTGCCCGGTCGGGGTGAGCAGCGACAGCGCACGCGGGCGGTGGTGCTGCTGGGGGTGGGGCTGGGTCTCGCTCATGGTGGTTCCTTCGATGAGGGCCCACCCGTGCCGGCCGTGGGGCCGGCGTGAGACGCCGACGGCCGCCCGGGTGGGCGGCCGTGGTGGATGCGTGGAGTCGCGTCGGTGGGTGGTCCGCCCTCAGGCGGGCCACCAGCCCTGTCGGGCGCAGGTCGACGTCGTCAGCACGCGGCCACCCTAGCCGTCAGGCGAGCCGCGCGGCCACCACCTCGTCCAGCACCCCCAGCGGCAGCGAGCCCGAGTCGAGGACCGCCGAGTGGAACGCCTTCACGTCGAACGACGCCCCCTGGCGCGCCTCGGCCTCGCGGCGGATCCGCTCGATCTCCAGCCGGCCCACCATGTACGACGTCGCCTGGCCGGGCGAGCAGATGTAGCGGTCGACCTCGGGGCGCACGACGCCCTCGTGCAGCGGGGAGTTGTCGACCATGTACTGCACGGCCTGCTCGCGGCTCCAGCCGAGCGCGTGCAGCCCGGTGTCGACGACGAGCCGGCAGGCGCGCATCGAGTCGGCGGCGTACATGCCCATCCGGTCGACGGGGCCGGAGTAGAGGCCCATCTCGTCGGCGAGCCGCTCGGTGTAGAGGCCCCAGCCCTCGGCGTACGCCGAGTTGTGCAGGTGCTTGCGGAACTCCGGCACCCCGGTGAGCTCGGCGGCGATCGCGAGCTGGAGGTGGTGGCCGGGGATGCCCTCGTGGAAGGCCATCGCCTCGAGCTCGAAGGTGCCCCACGAGGTCGGGTCGTCGACGTTGATGAAGAAGGTGCCGCCGCGCGAGCCGTCGGCGGCGGGCGGGAAGTAGAAGGCCTTGGCGCCCGACATCGTCGACTGCACGGCGCAGCGCGCCTGCGGGAGCACCTCGAACCAGCCCGGCATCGCGTCCCAGGCGCGCTGCATCGCGACCTCGGAGGCCTCGACGAGCTGCTCGCCGGCGGTGAAGTGGAGCGCCGGGTCGGAGCGCATCGCGGAGAAGATGGAGGCGAGGTCGTCGGTGCCGACGACCTCGGGGCCGAGGGCGCGGTACTCGTCGGCGAGCTTCTCGACCTGGGCCAGCCCGATCTCGTGGATCTCCTGGGCCGTCTTCTCAGTGGTGGTGAAGTAGCGCAGGGTCGCGGCGTACGTCGCCTCGCCGTCGGGCAGCGCGGCGAGGCCGGCGCGCTCGTCGGGGCGCGCGTGCGGCAGCACCTCGTCGCGCAGCACGTCGCGGTAGACCGCCATCGCCGGGTTGACCTCGCGCTCCACGACGTCGGCCACGGCGGCGCGCCAGGCCTCGGCGTCGACGCCCTCGGGTGGGGCGGGCACGGCCTGCATCAGCGGCGCGTCGCCGACCGGCGCGGCGAGCTGGGCGTCGACCTGCTCCACGACGCCGCGCACGGCGAACTCCGCGGGCACCCGCCCGGCGGCGACGCCCTCGCGCAGCCGCTCGGCGAGATCGCGGTACGACGCAGCCACGCCGCGCAGCTTGGGCAGCAGCGCGTCGGCGACCTCGGGGGTCGGCAGCCCGAGCATGCCGACAACGATCGGCACCCCGGCCTGGTGGCCGAAGATCGGGTCGGCGCCCAGCTCGGCCAGCCGCGCCTCGGCGTAGTCGGCGCTCGCGGTGGCGGTGGTCGACAGCACCGCGCGGGTGACGGCGTCGTCGGCGTCGAGACCGTCGGCGTCGATCGCCTCGGCCCGGCGGGCGAACTCCCGCAGCGCGCCCACCTGGGCGTCCTCGGCCGCCCGGGAGGCGTCCTCCCAGCGGTCGGCGTACCGGTAGTCGCCGAGCAGGTGCGCCTCGGTGGGCTCCGCGTCGAGGTGGTGCTCCCAGAAGTCCTGGGCGAGCCGGTCGAGATCGGGGTGCGTCATGCGGGCGAGCCTAGGCCGGGCGGCCGACAGCGTCGCGACGATTTCCTGCCGACCCGGCTCACGGCGGGAAGTCGGACGGCGGCACGAAGACCACGAGCCACCAGATCCACCCGGCCTGCGCGACCACGCCGGCCACGATCCACACCGCGGTCCGCCAGCGCCACCACCGCGACACCGCCTCGCGGTGCGCCCCGACCAGCACGACGGCCAGCGGGAACAGCGGCACCAGGTAGCGGACGACCGAGGAGTGCCCGTCGACGACCGCCAGCAGGTAGAGCGCGTACGCCGCCGCCCACACCCGCAGCCGCACGTCGAGCCCGGGTGCCACCCGCGGCACCAGCAGCGCGAGCGAGAGCAGCAGCGGCACCACCATGCCGAGCGCCGGCACCACGAACTCCGGCCGGTGGTACTCCACCGCCCAGGTCACCGTGTCGACCCACGGCGTCAGCGGGTCGATCGCGTCGTCCCCGCGCCAGGACGCCATCGTCGCGGTGTAGGCGTCGACCCGGCCGGCGCCGCCCGCCGCGACCACCGGCCACAGTGCCCCGGAGGCACCCGTGGCCGCGAGCGTCCACAGCAGGGCCCACCGCTCCCGCACCGGTACGGCGGCGACGCCCCCGGCCCGGCGTACCCGGACCAGCGCCGCGGTCACGACGACCACCACCAGCGGGAGCGCGATCGGCCGGGCGAGCCCGAGCACCAGCGCCGCGGCGCCCGCCCACCCCCACCGCTCGCGGACCAGCGCCCACAGCACGAGGACGAGCAGCAGCATGCCGACCGACTCGGAGTAGGCCATCTGCAGCACGGGGGAGGCGGGCGCCGCCGCCCAGACCGCGACCGCACCGAGCACCGGCCCCTGGCCGACGCCCGCCGGGAGCGCGTTGCGCAGCAGGCGGGCCATCACGACCGCGGCGCCGAGCCCGGCGAGCAGCGCGACGAGCGGCCCGGCGACGTCGAAGGACGTGTGTCCGAGCAGCAGCACGGCACGGGAGAGCGCGGGGAAGAGCGGGTAGAACGCCCAGGGGTTCTGCTGCACCTCGCCGGCCTCGTCGACCGGGAGGTCCCCCGGGTAGCCCTCGGTCGCGATCCGGTCGTACCACTGCGCGTCCCACGACAGGCGCAGGTCGACGTCCTCGCCCGGCTGGGTGCCGGGGGCGGTCACGCCGGCGAACGGCTCCTGGTCGCGGGCGGCCAGCGCGAGCAGCACCCACGAGACGGCACGCAGCCCGAGGTAGAGCAGGCCGGCGCGGACCTCGATCCGCTGCCAGAGCACGCGGCCACCCTACGGGCCCCGGCCTGCGTGCCGGGCGCTGCGCGACGTACGTGACCGGGGCCACGGGCGGAGGTCGCGCGGCACTACCCTCGGAGGCATGACCTCGTGCGACGGCCCGGCGACCGTGGTCTTCGACCCCACCCTCGTGGAGTACGACTTCGGGCCCGACCACCCGATGTCGCCGGTGCGGGTCGACCTCACGATCCGGATGGCGGCCGAGCTCGGCGTCGTCGGGCCGGGCGGTCTCGCGACCGTCGCGGCCCCGACCACCACCCTCGACGACCTGGTCCGGGTGCACGACCCGGCGCTGCTGGAGGCGGTGCAGCGCGCGGGCGACCGCGCCGCGTCGTCGCTCGCGCCCGACCCGGCGCTGGTCGAGGGCTTCGGGCTCGGGTCGGACGACAACCCCGTCTTCGCCCGCATGCACGAGGCGTCCGCGCACGTCGTCGGCGCGACCATCGCCGCGATGCGGCAGGTGTGGGAGGGCCACTCCCTGCACAGCGCCAACATCTCCGGCGGCCTCCACCACGCGATGGCCGACCGGGCCAGCGGGTTCTGCGTCTACAACGACCTCGCCGCCGGCATCCAGTGGCTGCTCGACCAGGGCGCCGAGCGGGTCGCCTACGTCGACGTCGACGTCCACCACGGCGACGGCGTCGAGAAGCTCTTCTGGGACGACCCGCGCGTGCTGACGATTTCACTGCACGAGTCCGGCCGCTTCCTGTTCCCCGGCACCGGGGAGAGCACCGACCTCGGCGGCCCCGACGCCCAGGGGTACGCCGTCAACGTGCCGCTCCCGCCCGGCACCGGCGACGGTGGGTGGCTGCGCGCCTTCCACGCGGTCGTGCCGCCGCTGCTGCGGGCGTTCGAGCCCGAGGTGCTGGTGACCCAGCACGGCTGCGACTCCCACTCCGAGGACCCCCTCGCCCACCTGATGCTGAGCCTCGACGGCCAGCGGGCGGCGTACGAGGCCCTGCACGACCTGGCCCACGAGGTCGCCGGCGGTCGCTGGGTCGCGACCGGAGGCGGCGGGTACGCCCTGGTGCAGGTCGTCCCGCGGGCCTGGACCCACCTGCTCGCGCTGGTGGGCGGGCGACCGCTGGACCCGGCGACCGAGACTCCGGGGGAGTGGCGCGAGACCGTACGTCGGATCGGCGCGACGCCGCCGGAGACCATGACCGACGGCCGGCCCGCCGGCTACCGGCCGTGGGAGGAGGGGTACGACCCCTCGAGCTGGCTCGACCAGCAGGTCCACGCGACGCGCATGGAGGTCTTCCCGCTCCACGGGCTCGACCCGATGCCGTGAGCGGCCCGCCGCCCCCACTGGTCTGGACCAGTAGGGGTCCGCGGGAGTCCTGAGAGGCTCCTGAGAGCGTCTGGCAAGCCGACACGCCGCAAACCCACAGGTTTCACCCAGCAACGGCTTCCCCATGCGTCACACCAGGCTCTATTGTCCTGGCACACGCACCCGTGGTGCCGCCGGCGGGGAAGCCGGCGGGCGGGTGGGACGAAAGATGGTGCTCGCGTGACGAACCAGACCGGAGGACTCTCCGATCCCAAGTTCCTGACGATCGCCGAGGTCGCGACGATGATGCGCGTCTCGAAGATGACGGTCTACCGCCTCGTGCACTCGGGCGAGCTCCCGGCCGTGCGGGTGGGTCGGTCGTTCCGCGTCACCGAGGACGACGTCAACGACTACCTGCGCAAGAGCTTCTACGACGTCGGTTGAGCGGTCCCGCCTGGTAGGAGCACGATTCGGGCTGCCCAGCGCCGCCCGTTAGGCTGGCGCGGTCGCGGGCACGTGCTCGCGCCGACACGCTTGGATCGAAAGGTACGTCTGTGGGTTCTGTCATCAAGAAGCGGCGCAAGCGCATGGCGAAGAAGAAGCACCGCAAGCTGCTCAAGCGCACCCGCGTGCAGCGTCGCAAGCTCGGCAAGTAGGCCCGACCGGGTCAGCGCGCAGGAGCGGGCGTGAGCGGCGGCAAGGTCGTCCTCGTCACCGGGGTCTCTCGGGACCTCGGGCGCCGTACTGCGCGCGCCCTCGTCGACCGTGACGACGTCGACCGGGTGATCGGTGTCGACGTCGTCCCACCGCGCGGCGACCTCGGCGACGTCTCGTTCGTGCGTGCGGACATCCGCACGCCGGTCATCGCCAAGGTGATCGCCAAGGAGGACGTCGACACCGTCGTCCACATGAGCGTCATCGCCACCCCCGGCGACACCGGGGGTCGGACCACGATGAAGGAGCTCAACGTCATCGGGTCGATGCAGCTGCTCGCTGCGTGCCAGAAGGCGCCCCGCGTAGAGCGGCTGGTGGTCAAGTCGACCACCACGGTCTACGGGTCGAGCCCGCGCGACCCGGCGATGTTCACCGAGGACATGGAGCCGCGTCGCGCGCCGCGCGCCGGCTACGCCAAGGACGTCGCCGAGATCGAGGCCTACGTCCGAGGCTTCGCGCGTCGCCGCGACGACTGCCGCGTCACGCTGCTGCGCTGCGCCAACGTCATCGGTCCGCACGTCTCCAGCCCGATCACGTCGTACTTCCGGATGCCGGTGGTGCCGACCGTGCTCGGGCACGACGCGCGCCTGCAGTTCCTCCACGAGGAGGACCTCTTCGCGGTCCTCTCCCACGCCGTCGGCGCCGACGTCGGCGGCACCTTCAACGTCGCCGGCGACGGCATCATGATGCTCTCCCAGGCCGTGCGCCGGATGCGCCGCCCGACCGTGGCGATGCCGGGCGTCGCCGTGGGCGGGCTGAGCTCGCTGCTGCGGCAGGCACGCTTCGCCGACTTCTCGCCCGAGCAGCTCGGGTTCCTCACCTACGGCCGCGGTGTCGACACCACCGCGATGCGCGAGCTCCTCGGGTTCACGCCGCGCTTCGACACCGAGCAGGCGTTCGACGACTTCGTCTCCGACCTCCCGCGCACCGGCGGCTACGCCGAGCGGGCCATCGGGGCCGTCGAGGACCGGCTGCCCAGCGGCCGGACCGCCGTCCCCGCCGTCGCCGCACCCGGCGATCGCGACGACGGCGACAGCGACCACCGCGGACAGGGGGAGTCCCATGGGTGACGCCGAGATCATCCCGATCGGCACCCGAGGCCGGCAGGGTCGCGGCAGCGGCCAGCGGCCGTCGTCGGCCGCGCGCAACCTCGCCGGGCCCTCGCGGCCACGGCGCGAGGAGCCTGCCGACGCGCCGACCGAGGCCGAGGACACCGCGCCGGAGCAGTCCGCGGACGAGGTCGCCGAGCAGGTCGCCGACCCCGCAGCCGGGCAGCCGACCGTCGCCGAGCGCGCCGCCGCCTCCCGCGGCGACAGCCCCGTGGTCGACCTGGCCGGCGCCCTGCCCACCAGCGACACCCGGGTGCGCGAGCGCCACCCGCTGCGCGGCATCCCCGTCGGCGACTGGCTCTCGGCGTTCCAGCGCGCCGCCAAGGAGGTCTTCGGCGAGCAGTGGGAGCCGCGCCTCGCGGAGTTCCTGGCCTTCCTGCGCCGCCGGGTCACCGGTGAGTACGTCGTGGACGACTTCGGCTTCGACGCCGAGGTCACCGAGCGCTTCTTCATCGCCGCCCTGCGTCCGATCGCGGAGAAGTGGTTCCGCGTCGAGGTCCGCGGCGTCGAGAACATCCCGACCGAGGGCGGCGCCCTGGTCGTGTCCAACCACTCCGGCACCGTCCCGGTCGACGGGCTGATGACGATGGTGTCGGTGCACGACGCCACCGGCCGCCACCTGCGCGCCCTCGGCGCCGACCTGGTCTTCCAGATGCCCTTCGTCAGCACCATGGCCCGCAAGGGCGGCGCCACGCTGGCCTGCAACGAGGACGCCGAGCGGATGCTGCGCCAGGGCGAGCTCGTCGGGGTCTGGCCCGAGGGCTTCAAGGGCATCGGCAAGCCCTACTCCGAGCGCTACAAGCTCCAGCGCTTCGGCCGCGGCGGCTTCGTGTCCGCCGCGCTGCGCACCGGCGTCCCCATCGTCCCGCTGTCGGTCGTCGGCGCGGAGGAGATCTACCCGCTCGTCGGCAACATCCCGGCGCTGGCTCGCCTGCTGGGTGTGCCCTACATCCCGATCACGCCGCTCTTCCCGCTGCTGGGTCCGCTCGGCCTGGTGCCGCTGCCGTCGAAGTGGCTGATGGAGTTCGGCGAGCCGGTCCGCACCGACGAGTACGACGACGGCGCCGCCGACGACCCGATGCTCGTCTTCGACGTGACCGACCAGGTCCGCGAGTCGATCCAGCAGACGCTCTACTCGCTGCTCATGCAGCGCCGCTCCGTCTTCGGCTGACCTCTCGCGCCGACCCGTCGTCCATGTACGACGGCTCGATGCGCCTGCCGGAAAATCAGATCGACCCGTCGTACATGTACGACGGGTCGATCCGGTGGAGCGTCAGTTGCCGAGCAGGCCGCCGTCGCCGGTGAGGGGCTCGGTCACGCCCTCGACGACGTCCTCGAGGAGCTCGCCGGTGCCGGTGAGCAGGTCGCCCACCGGGTCGTCGCCGGAGGTGCCGCCACCCGCGCCGCTGCCCGAGCCGGACTTCGTGCCGGACTTGTCGCCCTGGCCGCCGAGACCGAGCTGGCCGAGGAGACCGCCGGCGCCGTTGCTGGCGGGCACCTCCGTCGGGACGGTCGGCTGCGGGGTCGTAGCGCCGCTGGTGTCGCCGTCGGTCGTCGTGTCGCCCGAGCCGCTGGGCGTGCCCGCGTCGGGCGCGCCGGTCGGGGCGGCGGGGGAGGTCTGCTCGGCGGAGGCGCCGCCCTTCGGCGTCGTGCGCGCCCCCGCCTCCGCGGCGTCACGCAGGGCGCTGGCAGAGTCCTGGACGAGGTCGGTCAGCGGAGTGAGCGGTGCGCCGGCGGTGGTCGTGACGTCCTCGACGACGACCGGCAGCGAGCTGCACGAGGGGCACAGGGCGGAGGCGAGGCGGTCGATCTCCTCCAGCACGCGGCCGGCCTCGACGAGCGAGGGGCGGGCGTCGGCGGGCACCGCGGACTCCAGGCCCTCGAGCACCGTCCGGCTCTCGCTGGCGAACTCGCGCAGGTCGCTGATGCTCTCCTCGCGGCCGGTGGCCTCGAAGTCGTCGGTCAGCACGAGCGAGGCCGCGTCGGCCTGCTCGGCGAAGTCGTGGAGGGTGTCGGAGATGGCGCGCGCGTCGCCGCTGCCGTCACGGGTGAGTGCCGCGACCTCGTCGAGGCGGCCCGAGGCGTGGTCAAGCATCGCGGCACCGCGCTGCTCCGGAGCGCGCTCGAGGCCGGTCTGGGCCGACTCGATGGCCCGCTTGAGCGGGTAGAGGGTGTCGCCGGGAAGCGAGCTCTGCGCGGCGACCGACATGGACGCGGTCGCGGAGACGATCGCGAATCCGCCGACGACGGCGGCCAGTCGGCGCTCGCGGCGGCCGCTCGTGGGCACGGTCAGGGGCCGCGGCGTGGCGGTCGCCCCGGCGAGCGCGGTGTCGGCCTCGGCCATCAGGCGGGCGCGGAGGTCGCTGACGAACTCCGGTCGGGCCTCGGGCTGCGGGGCCTCCCGCAGGGTCGCGACCACCGACAGCAGCTCGTCGAAGCGTGCGTCACCACCGCGGGTGGCGGCGTTCTCCACCTGGGTGTGGAAGTCCTCGGCGCGGCGTCGCGCCGGCGTCATCGGCTTCATCGGCGTCCTCGGTCGAAGATGCGGGCTGGGTCAGGACGGCCGGTCGGGGGTCCGGTCACTGACGACAACGACGCATGGGTCGAGGAGGTTACGCGGGCTTCGAGGATCATTCGCGGATCCCCTTCGGCATGAGCTTGGCCAGGTTGCGCACCCCGCGCAGCTGCAGCTGCTTGACCGCGCCGTCGCTGCGGCCCAGCGCCGCGGCGGTCTCCGCGATGGACATCCCCTGGAGGAAGCGCATCACCAGGCAGTCGCGCTGCTCGTCGGGCAGCTCCTTGAGCGCCTCGAGCAGGATCTCGTGCGTGATCGACTCCATCACCGCCGACTCCGGGCCGTCGGTGGAGTCGTCGTGGGCCGTCATGTCCTCGGTGGTGAGCTCGAGGCGGGTGCGGCCGGCCTTGAAGTGGTCGGTGGCGAGGTTGCGCGCGATGGTCATCAGCCACGCCCCGAAGTCCTTGCCCTGCCAGCGGAAGCCGGTCATGTTGCGCAGCGCGCGCATGAACGTCTCCGAGGTGAGGTCCTCGGCCAGCGGCGCCGAGCGGACCCGGTAGAAGAGGAACCGGTAGACCGACGGCTGGTAGTGGTCGTAGAGCATCCCGAACGCCTCGGAGTCGCCGCCCCGGGCGAGCTCGACGAGGGCGATGAGGCGCTCGCGCTCGGCGGCGTCCTCCTCCGAGGAGGCGGCCATGTCGGCGTCGCCGAAGTCGCCTGCGGAGGCGGCCGAGCGGCTGTCGGTCGTCGCCTCGCTCAGCAGCCAGCCGGCCGCGCGGGGCGCGCGCCGTCCGTCGTACGACGTGGGCCCGGCGGGGGCGGGCGAGAGACCGGCGACGAGACCGGGCGCGAGGGGCGGCTCGAGCTGCTCGAGGGCGCGGGCGACCGCGGCGCGGAGGGCCAGAAGCCCGCGCGCGAGGTCGTGCCCGTGCTGCTGCATGGCGTGCCCTCCCCGGCAAGTCCGGCTCCCCCAAGCCTTCCTGGCATCGTAAGTCAGGAACGCGCCAGGCGCACCGACTTCTCGGGCAGCTGGGGGGACCCGATCGGACCAGAAGTTACCGGCCAGTCGCTTTTTCCGCCAGGGTTTCGGCGTTACCGGGGTCGGTATGGCCGCCCGCCGAGCGTGCGGACGCCCTCAGCGGCGGCGGCTGCGCAGCGCCACGCCCACCGCCACGGCGCCGGAGGCGGCACCGGTCAGCGCCGCCGCGGCGAGGCCGGCGCGGGCCGCCTTGCGGCCGGTCCGGTAGTCGCGGACCCGCCACCCGTGCTGGCGCGCGTGCGCCCGCAGCCGGGAGTCGGGGTTGACCGCGCACGGGTCGCCCACCAGCGAGAGCATCGGCAGATCGTTGTAGGAGTCGGAGTACGCCGAGCAGCGGGCCAGGTCGAGCCCCTCGCGCGCCGCGAGGGCCTTGACCGCCTCGGCCTTCGCCGGGCCGTGCAGCATGTCGCCGACGAGGCGGCCGGTGTAGACGCCGTCGACGTGCTCCGACACCGTGCCGAGCGCGCCGGTGAGGCCCAGCCGGCGCGCGATGAGCCGCGCGATCTCGACCGGGGCCGCGGTCACCAGCCACACGCGCTGGCCCTCGTCGAGGTGCAGCTGGGCCTGCGCGCGGGTGCCGGGCCAGATCCGGTGGGCCATGCCCTCGTCGAAGATCTCCTCGCCGATCTGCTCCAGCTCGGCGACGGTGCGGCCCTCGATGATGCTGAGCGCCGACGCGCGGCTCTTCTCCAGGTGGTCGGGGTCCTCGACGCCGGCCACGCGGAAGTAGGTCTGCATCCAGATCGCACCGAGGAGGTCCTTGGTGGTGAAGAACTTGCGGCGGTAGAGGCCGCGCGCGAGGTGGAAGATGCTCGCGCCCTGCATGATCGTGTTGTCGACGTCGAAGAACGCCGCCGCGGTCGGGTCGGCGGGCGCGACGAGGGCGGTCTCGACCTCGGCGGCCGACGCCGCCGCCTCCCCGGCCAGCACGGAGCGTTGCTGCAGGTCCAGGCGCCGGGGGCGCTCTGCGGAGGGCATGGCGCACAGGGTAGGGGACGCCGGGTGCCGCCGTCGGGCGAGCAGGTGGGACCGGTGGGCGCCAGGGGGTTCCGCCGGGCCGTCGAGGGCCTAGGATCAACCGTCATGCCCGTGGCGAGTGACCTGGTCGACCTGCCCAGCCTCCTCGCCGACGCCGCTCGCGAGAGTCCCGAGAAGCTCGCGGTCGTCGAGGCCGGGGGGCGGGGGCTCACCTGGGCCGAGCTCGACCAGGAGGCCGGACGGGTCGCCACCGGTCTCGGCGCGGCCGGCGTGGTCGCCGGCCAGCGGGTCGCGCTCGTGTGCCCCAACCGCCTGGAGTTCGTCACGACGTACCTCGCGGTGCTGCGTGCCCAGGCGGTCGCGGTGCCGATCAACCCGCGCACGACCCCGCGGGAGCTGGGCCGGATCCTCCTCGGCTGCGCACCGCGCCTGGTCGTGGCCGACGGCGACACGGTGACCTCGGTGCGCGAGGCGGTCGAGCTGGCCGCCGACGCCGGGCTGGAGCGGGCGCCGCGCGTCGTGGCGATCGGCACCACCCTGCGGCCGGGGGAGCGGTCCTACGACCACCTGCGCGCCGACCGGGCTCGCCCGGTGCCGCCGGTCCACGACCTCGAGCGCCTGGCGGCGCTGCTCTACACCAGCGGTGCGACCGGCGTCCCGCGCGGCGCGATGCTGACCCACCGGGCGCTGGCCGCCAACGTCGCCCAGGTCGCCGAGGTCGACCCGCCGATGGTGTCCGGCGACGACGTGGTGCTGGGCGTGCTGCCGCTGTTCCACGTCTACGGCCTCAACGCCGTGCTCGGCGGGGTGCTCCGCCACCGCGCCAAGCTGGTGCTCACCGACCAGTTCCACCCCGAGGGCACGCTCGACCTCATCGACGACGAGGCGGTGAGCGTCGTCCCGATCGCACCGCCGGTGCTCGCCGCCTGGAGCGGGGTCGACCTCGAGGGCCGGCTGGGGCCGGTCCGCCTGCTCCTCTCCGGGTCCGCCCCGCTCGACCCCGCGACCGTCGAGGCCTTCGTCGCGCGCACCGGCATCCCGGTGCACGAGGGCTACGGCCTCACCGAGGCCGCGCCGGTCGTCACCAGCACCCTGTGCTCGACCGCGTCCCGTCCCGGTGGTGTCGGTGCGCCGCTCGAGGGCGTCGAGCTGCGGCTGGTCGACGACGACGACGTCCCGGCGGAGCCCGGTGACCCGGGTGAGATCCAGGTCCGTGGCGACAACCTGTTCAGCGGCTACTGGCCCGACGGTGACGACGCGCCGGACGTCGACGGCTGGTGGTCGACCGGCGACGTCGGCTACCTCGACGACGCCGGAGACCTGCATCTCGTCGACCGGGTCAAGGACCTCGTGATCGTCTCCGGCTTCAACGTCTACCCCGCCGAGGTCGAGGGTGTCGTCGCCGAGGTCGAGGGCGTCCGCGCGGTCGCCGTCGTCGGCGCCGAGGACGCCCGCATCGGCGAGGCCGTCGTCGCGTACGTCGTGGCGCCGGACGCCGACCCCGTCGACCTCGCCGCGCGGGTCACCGAGCACTGCGGCCGGCACCTGGCACGCTTCAAGGTGCCCACCCGCGTCGAGGTCGTCGAGGCGCTGCCGCACACCGTCACCGGCAAGGTCCAGAAGGGCCGCCTGCGGCGCTGGGAGCGGCGTCGTGCGGACGGCGCGCTGTGAGGCTGCGGCGCCGACCGGCCGGTCCGCCCGAGCGACCTGCGGGTCCGCGGGTGACGGTCTACTCCCGCACGGGCTGCCACCTGTGCGAGGTCGCCGAGCAGACGATCGCCGAGGTCTGCGCCGAGCTCGGTGAGGAGTTCGTCGTGGTCGACGTCGACGCCGACCCGGTCTTGCGCGAGCGCTACTCCGACGAGGTGCCGGTGACGCTGGTCGACGGTCGCCGCCACGACTTCTGGCGGGTCGACCCGCAACGCCTGCGCGTGGCGCTTACCACGTCCTGACGGCCGGGCCGTGTCCGGGGGCTCCCGTCGAGTTTGTTCCCCCCTTCACAAACTCCTACAGTGAGCGGCGCCGTCGCGCCGAGGCCGTCCGTACGGGACGTTCCGCGGGCGGCTGGAGAGCAGAGCAGTGACCGCACGCAGTTCGAGCGAGAGCCCGGGTCGGGACATCCCCGAGGCCACCATCGCGCGCCTGCCCGTCTACCTGCGGGCGCTCGTCGCGCTGGCCGAGGCCGGCACGGCCACCTGCTCCAGCGAGGAGCTGGCGCTGGCCGCCGGCGTCAACAGCGCCAAGCTCCGCAAGGACCTCTCCCACCTCGGCTCGTACGGCACCCGCGGTGTCGGGTACGACGTCGACTACCTGCGCTACCAGATCGCCCGCGAGATCGGCGTGACCCAGGACTGGCCGGTCGTCATCGTCGGCATCGGCAACCTCGGCCACGCGCTGGCCAGCTACTCCGGCTTCCGCAGCCGCGGCTTCCGCGTCGTGGCGCTGCTGGACGCCGACCCGGCCCGGCGCGGCGAGGTGGTCGCCGACATCGCCGTGCAGCCGTTCGCCGACCTGGAGCGGATCGTGCGCGAGCACGGCGTCGCGATCGGCGTCGTGGCCACGCCCGCCGTCGCTGCCCAGGACGTCGCCGACGCCATGGTCGAGGCCGGCATCAGCAGCATCCTCAACTTCGCGCCGTCGGTGCTCTCCGTTCCCGACGGCGTCGACGTGCGCAAGGTCGACCTGTCGATCGAGCTGCAGATCCTGGCCTACCACGAGCAGCGGAAGGCGTCGGGGGGATGAGCGCGTTGAGCACGGCGATGAGCAGCCACCAGACCCCAGTCCGACCCGTCACCGGAGGTGCCGCATGAGCGTCCTGGTCGTCGGGGTGTCGCACAGCTCGGCGCCCGTCTCCCTGCTCGAGCGCCTCGCGCTCGATGCCGACGGTGCCGTCAAGCTCGCCGGCGACGCCGTCGTGGCGCCGCACGTGGAGGAGGCCACCGTCGTGGCCACCTGCAACCGCGTCGAGGTGTACGCCGAGGTCGACCGCTTCCACGGCAGCGTCGAGGCGCTCTCGCGCCTGCTGCTGGAGTCGGCCGGGGAGTCCGCCGAGGCGATGCTGGCGCACCTCTACGTCCACTACGACGACGCCGCCGTCTCGCACCTGTTCCAGGTCGCGGCGGGGCTCGACTCCATGGCGGTCGGTGAGGGCCAGATCCTCGGCCAGACCCGGGAGGCGCTGCGCCGCGGCCAGGAGGCCGGCACCGTCGGCCCCGCCCTCAACGTCCTCTTCCAGCAGGCGCTGCGCGTCGGCAAGCGGGCCCGGGCCGAGACCGGCGTCGACCGGGTCGCGCCCTCGCTGGTGTCCGCCGCACTCGACCGGGCGGCCGACCAGCACGGTCCGCTCGCCGGGCGCCGGGTCGCCGTCGTCGGCGCCGGCGCGATGGCCGGCCTGGCCGCCGCGACCGTGAGCCGCCTCGGCGCCGGCGACCTCGCCGTCGTCAACCGCACGCCCCACCGCGCCGCGCGGCTCGCCGAGGAGCACGGTGGCCGGGCCGTCGCCCTGGCCGACCTCGACGCCGAGCTGGCCTCCGCCGACGTGCTGGTGACCTGCACCGGCGCGACCGGCGTCATCGTCACCCGCGACATGCTCGCCCACGCCCGGGCGGGCGCCCACCGCCCGCTGGCGGTCATCGACATCGCCCTGCCGCGCGACGTCGAGCCGAGCGTCGCCGAGCTCGACGACGTGCTGCTGATCGGCCTGCCCGAGCTGGCCGAGGCACTCGCCGACACCGAGGCCGGCCGCGAGGTCGACGAGGTCCGGCGGATCGTCACCGAGGAGGTCACCGCCTTCCTCGCTGCGCGCCGCCAGGCCAGCGTCACCCCGACCGTGGTCGCGCTGCGCTCGATGGCCACCTCCGTGGTCGAGGCCGAGATGGAGCGCCTGGAGTCGCGCATGCCCGGACTCGACGAGGCCGCGCTGGCCGAGATCCGCCACACCGTGCGCCGGGTCGCCGACAAGCTGCTGCACGAGCCGACCGTGCGCGTGAAGGAGCTCGTCGACGACGGCGGCGCGGTGTCGTACGCCGCCGCCCTGGCCGAGCTGTTCGCCCTGCACCCCGAGGCGGTCACCGCCGTGACCCGGCCGGAGGTCTCGTGACGACCCCGACCTCCCTCACCGACGCCGCGGCCACCCGCACCGTGCGGGTCGGCACCCGCGCCAGTGCCCTGGCCACCACCCAGTCCCGGTGGGTCGCCGACCAGGTCGCCACCCACCTCGGTCTCGCCGTCGAGCTCGTCGAGATCACCACCGACGGCGACCGCAGCCAGGCCGCCGGCACTCCGCTCGCAGGCTCCTCGGCCACGGGGGTCTTCGTCGGCGCCGTCCGCCACGCCCTGCTCGAGGGCCGCGTCGACGTCGCCGTCCACTCGCTCAAGGACCTGCCCACCGCGCCGGCCGAGGGCCTCGTGCTGGCCGCCGTCCCGCAGCGCGAGGACCCCCGCGACGTGGTCGTGGCCCGCGACGGGCTCACGCTCGGCGAGCTGCCCGTCGGCTCCGTCGTCGGGACCGGCTCGCCCCGCCGGGCCGCCCAGATCCACGCGCTCGGCCTGGGCCTCGACGTCGTCGGCCTGCGCGGCAACGTCGACACCCGCATCGGCCGGGTCACCTCCGGCGACCTCGACGCCGTCGTGCTCGCCCGGGCCGGTCTGGCCCGCCTGGGCCGGCTCGACGAGGCCACCGAGGTGCTCGACCCGATCCAGGTGCTCCCGGCGCCCGGCCAGGGTGCGCTCGCCGTCGAGTGCCGGGCCGACGACCCGCTGGCCGCCGCGATCGCCGAGGCGGTCGACGACCCCGCCACCCGTGCCGCCGTCGCCGCCGAGCGCGCGGTGCTCGCCACCCTCGAGGGCGGCTGCTCCGCCCCCATCGGCGCGCTCGCCGAGCTCGTCGAGGGCGAGGACGGCGAGGAGATCTGGGTCCGGGCGGTCGCGCTCTCGACCGACGGCGAGCTCTCGGTGCGCCTGTCGGCCTCCGGACCCGCCACCGACGCCGCCGGAGTCGGCGTACGCCTCGCCGAGGAGATGCTCGCCGAGGGGGCCGACCGGCTCGACGACCCGCCCGACCGGCCACCACCCACGACCTGACGCGCAGCGCAGCGCGTCCCCGCCCGCCCGCTTTCCCTGCCTGACCAGAGCTAGCAAAGGTGCACCAACCCATGACCCGAGCCAAGTCCACCACCCCCGCCACGACCGCGGCCGAGCGGATCGCTGCGAGCTGGGTGTCGTTCGTGGGCAGCGGTCCCGGCGACCCCGACCTGCTGACCGTGCGCTCCCTCGACCTGCTGCGTCGGGCCGATGTGGTGGTGACCGAGGTCCCCGAGCACGCCGACCTCGTCCGCGCCGTCCTCGGCCTGCCCGCGCCCGTCGAGGCCAAGGAGGGCGAGGAGGTCGAGACCGACGGCCCGGAGATCGTCGACGGCGGCTTCGGCGAGGACGGCCAGCCGCTCACCCACGCGGCCCGCGCGAAGGTCGTCGTGAAGCAGGCCAAGCGCGGTCTGCGGATCGTGCGCCTGCTGGGCGGCGACCCCTTCCTCTACGCCTCGGGCCCCGAGGAGGCGCAGGCCTGCGCCAAGGCCGGCATCGGCTTCGAGGTCGTCCCGGGCGTCTCCAGCGTCGGCGCCGTCCCGGCGTACGCCGGCATCCCGCTCACCACCAAGGACCGCCGCGAGGTGGCCGTGGTGACCTGCGGCGACAAGGTCGACTGGAGCCGGTACGACGACGACCGCACCCTGGTGCTGCTCTCGGCCGTCGGCCAGATCGGTGACATCTCCGCCGCGCTCGTCGAGGCCGGCCGCTCGCCGAGCACCCCGGTCGCGATGACCCGCGTCGGCACCACCACCGAGCAGCAGACGGTCGTCTCGACGCTCGAGCACATCGCCGCCGACGCCCGCGCCGCCCGGATGGCGCCCCCGGCGATCACCGTCATCGGCGACGTCGTCGGGATGCGCGAGCCGCTGTCGTGGTTCGAGACCAAGCCGCTGTTCGGCTGGCGCGTGCTGGTGCCCCGCACCAAGGAGCAGGCCGCCTCGCTCTCGGTCGGCCTGCGCGGCTTCGGCGCGGTGCCCGAGGAGGTGCCGACCATCTCGGTCGAGCCGCCGCGCAACCCGCAGCAGATGGACAAGGCCGTCCGCGGTCTCGTCGAGGGTCGCTACGAGTGGATCGCCTTCACCTCGGCCAACGCCGTGAAGGCCGTGCGCGAGAAGTTCGAGGAGTACGGCCTCGACGCCCGTGCCTTCTCCGGTCTCAAGATCGCCGCCGTCGGCGACAAGACCGCCGCCGCGATCTCCGCCTGGGGCCTGTCGGCCGACCTGGTGCCGTCGGGCGAGCAGTCCGCCGCCGGTCTGCTGGCGGACTGGCCGGAGTTCGACGAGGACCTCGACCCCATCAACCGGGTCTTCCTCCCGCGCGCCGACATCGCCACCGAGACCCTCGTCGCCGGCCTCGTCGACAAGGGCTGGGAGTGCGACGACGTCACCGCCTACCGCACCGTCCGGGCCGCGCCGCCGCCGGCGCCGACGCGCGACGCGATCAAGTCGGGCAAGTTCGACGCGGTCGTCTTCACCTCGTCCTCGACGGTGCGCAACCTCGTCGGCATCGCCGGTAAGCCGCACCCGTCGACGGTCATCGCGGTGATCGGGCCCGCCACGGCCAAGACGGCCGAGGAGCACGGTCTGCGGGTCGACGTGATGGCGCCGAAGCCGGACGTCGACGTGCTGGTCTCCGCGCTCGCCGACTTCGGTGCCGCCCGTCGGGTGGCGCTGCTCGACGCGGGTGAGCCGGTGACCAAGCCGTCCGACCGCAAGCCGGCGGGCCGCCGCAAGGCGTCCTCGCGCTGAGCGGCCCGATGAACGAGCTGCCGCGCCCCGTCGTCCGCCCCCGCCGCCTGCGGACGACGGCGGCGCTGCGGCGCGCCGTCTCCGAGACGTCGGTGGAGCCCCGGCAGCTCGTGCTGCCGGGGTTCGTGCGGGAGGGCGCCTCCGAGCCCCGTCCGATCGGCTCCATGCCGGGCGTCGTCCAGCACTCCCGCGACTCGCTGCGCGCGGCGGCCGCCGAGGCCGCCGGGCTCGGCCTGGGCGGGATCATGCTGTTCGGCGTCCCCGGGACCAAGGACGCCACCGGGTCGGGCGGCATCGACCCCGACGGCATCCTCAACGTCGCCATCCGCGACGTCGTGGCCGAGGTGGGCGACGCCCTGCCGGTCATGGCCGACCTGTGCCTCGACGAGTTCACCGACCACGGCCACTGCGGCGTGCTGACGCCGTCCGGCGCGGTCGACAACGACGCCACCCTGGACCTCTACGGCCAGATGGCGGTGGCGCAGGCCGAGGCCGGCGTCCACCTGGTCGGCCCGAGCGGGATGATGGACGGCCAGGTGGCCGCGATCCGCTCGGCGCTCGACGGTGCCGGGCACCTCGACACCGCGATCCTGGCCTACGGCACGAAGTACGCCTCCGCCTTCTACGGACCGTTCCGCGAGGCGGTCGACTCCTCGCTGCAGGGCGACCGACGCACCTACCAGCAGGACCCCGCCAACGCCCGCGAGGGCGTACGAGAGTCGCTCCTGGACGTCGAGCAGGGTGCCGACCTGGTGATGGTGAAGCCGGCCCTGGCCTACCTCGACGTGATCCGCCAGGTCCGCGACGCCGTCCCGGTGCCGGTGGCGGCGTACAACATCTCCGGTGAGTACGCCATGGTCGAGGCGGCCGCGGCGAACGGCTGGATCGACCGGCAGGCCGCGATCCTCGAGACGCTGCTGTCGATCCGGCGAGCCGGTGCCGACGTCGTGCTGACCTACTGGGCGGCCGAGGCCGCCCGCTGGCTGCGGGCCTGACGCACGACGACCCGGTGCCCTCGCGGGCACCGGGTCGTCGAGCAGGAGCGGTCGAGCAGGGAGCGGCGGGTCAGCCGTTCATGTAGTCGTTCACGCACTTCTTGAACTCGGGGGAGGCGAGCTGGAGCTGCAGCAGCGACCCGACGAGGTCGTTGAGACCCAGGTCGATCCGGCACTGCACCTCGGCCTCGGCGCGGGAGAGGGTGTTGTCGACCGGCTCGACACCGGTGTCCGGGACGGCGTCGCCGACGTTCTTCACCGTCTCCTTCACACCGTCCTTCACCTTGTCGCCGGCGTCCTTGAGCGTGTTGCCGCCGGTGCTGCCGCCGGTGCTGCCGCCGCCACCGCCGGTGCTCTTGGTGGGCGAGGAGGACGGGGTGGGCGTCGGGGTCGGCGTCGGGGTCGGCGTCGGCGTGGAGGTCGGGGTGGAGACCTGCTCCTGGTCGCCCTGGCTCGAGGAGCCCTTCGACTTCTTCGGCTTGCTCGGCTTGCTCGGCTTGAGGACCGGGACGTCGGGGGCGCCGTAGCCGGCGGCGAGCACGCTGTCGGGGACCGAGGTGTAGTCGCCGGCGAGGTAGCTCTCCATCACGTCGAGCACGAGCGCGACGTAGCTGTGGGAGTGGTTGTAGCGGTAGACCGCGGCCGAGCGCCCGGTGTCGGTGCCGAGGTCGTCGTCGCCGGAGCAGAGGTAGACGGCCGTGGCCAGGGCCGCGTCGTCGATGTCCTGCGGGTCGCGGACGTCGTCGCCGTCGGCGTCGACGCCGACCGAGGCCCAGGTCGAGGGGATGAACTGCATCGGGCCGACGGCGCGGTCGTAGCGCTTGTCCCCGTCGAGGACGCCCTGGTCGGTGTCCTTGATCTGGGTGGTGCCGCCGCGGCCGTCCAGCGCACGACCCATGATCGCGGGCGTGGCGACGCCGTCGGAGTCGAGCACCGAGCCGCCGGTGCGCCCGTGGTTGGACTCCACCCTGCCGATCGCGGCGATCAGCTGCCAGGAGAGGTGGCAGGACTTGTCGGCGGCGTTGATGATCGTCTCGGCGCGCTGGTAGGCCGAGATCGCGGCGTCCGGGATCGCGCCGGTCGAGGACGTGGAGACGATCTGCGCAGCCTCGGTCTCGGAGACCGTGCGGCGGGCGTCGTCGAGGTCGGACACCGACGCCGGCGCCTCGATCGCCCCGGCGGGCAGCGCGGTGCCGTCCGGGAGCACCTGCGACGACGACGGCTGCTCGCCGGACGCGGCGAGGTTGGGCGAGGGCGTGACGCCGGCGATGCCCGCGGTCCAGGCCGCGGACAGGACGGCGAGCGGGACGAGCGCGGTCGCGCGCACGAGTCGTCCGGGTCGCTGCGTGGTCATCGGTGAAGCTCCTGTACTGCTCGGTTCGTCCGCGGCTCCCTACCCCATGACGCGCGAACTGACTCCTCAACGAGAGGGGTTACCCGCAGGTTACGTCCGTCACACGTATTTCGGGCACCGACCGCAAGAGTGGTGTCCAACTGTGATCCGGACCGGTCTGCGGCAGCCCGTGGGCCGGCGCCGGCTGGGGTCCTCACCGCCGGTCGGGGATGATGCCGGGGTGAGCACGTCCGTCACGCAGTCCACGTCCACGAGCACGGGCGACGCCCCGGCGTCGGCCGCTCTCTTCGACCGGGCCCGCGCGGTCATCCCGGGCGGGGTGAGCTCGCCGGTCCGGGCCTTCAACGCCGTCGGCGGCACCCCGCGCTTCATGGTGTGCGGGTCGGGCCCCTGGCTCACCGACGCCGACGGCACCCGGTACGTCGACCTCGTCGGCTCGTGGGGCCCGATGCTGCTCGGCCACGCCCACCCCGAGGTGCAGGCGGCCGTCAAGGAGGCCGTCGCCCGCGGCACGTCGTACGGCACGCCCACGGTGCCCGAGGTCGAGCTGGCCGAGGAGATCGTCGCCCGCACGCCCGTCGAGCGGGTGCGGTTCACCTCGTCGGGCACCGAGGCCACCATGTCGGCGATCCGCCTCGCGCGCGGCGCCACCGGCCGCGACGTCGTGGTGAAGTTCGCCGGCTGCTACCACGGCCACGTCGACTCCCTCCTGGCCTCGGCCGGGTCGGGCCTGATCACCTTCGCGGTGCCCGGCACACCCGGCGTACCGGCGTCGTCGACCGAGCTGACGCTGGTGCTGCCCTACAACGACCGGGCCGCCGTGGAGGCCGTCTTCGCCGAGCACGGCGACCGGATCGCCTGCGTCATCACCGAGGCCGCCCCGGGCAACATGGGCGTCGTCCCGCCCGAGCCGGGCTTCAACGCCTTCCTGTCCGAGACCTGCGCCCGGCACGGCGCGCTGCTGGTCAGCGACGAGGTGATGACCGGCTTCCGCGCCTCCCGCGAGGGACAGTGGGGCCTCGACGGCAAGCACGAGGGCTGGGTGCCCGACCTGATGACCTTCGGCAAGGTCATGGGCGGCGGGTTCCCCGCCGCGGCGTTCGGCGGCCGCACCGACCTGATGGAGCAGCTGACCCCGACCGGCGCGGTCTACCAGGCCGGCACGCTGTCGGGGAACCCCGTCGCCACGACCGCCGGGCTCGCCACGCTGCGGCTGGCCACCGACGCGGTCTACGACCACCTCACCGCGGTCGGCACCACGCTCCAGGACGCCGCCTCCGCCGCGCTCGCCGAGGCCGGCGTCGCGCACGTCGTCCAGGCCACCGGCACGATGTTCTCGGTGTTCCTCTGCGAGGGCCCGGTGCGCGACTTCACTGACGCCTCGCGCACCGACACCGTCGCGTACGCCGCCTTCTTCACCGAGATGCTCGACCGCGGCGTCTACCTCCCGCCGTCGGCGTACGAGGCGTGGTTCTGCTCCGCTGCGCACGACGAGGAGGCCGTGCAGGTGGTGCTCGACGCGCTCCCGCACGCCGCCCGCGCCGCCGCGGACGCCCAGGCGGCGGCCCGCACCGACGGGGGAGCCACCGCGTGAGCGAGACCGTCGTCCACCTCGTCCGCCACGGCGAGGTCCACAACCCCGAGGGCGTGCTCTACGGCCGCCGCGAGGGGTTCCACCTCTCCGCGCTCGGCGTGCGGATGGCCGAGCGGGTCGGCGAGGCGCTCTCCTCGCACGACATCCGCTCCGTGGTCGCCTCCCCGCTGGAGCGGGCGCAGGAGACCGCCCGGCCGCTCGCGGAGGCGCTGGGCCTCGAGGTCGGCGCCGACGAGCGCGTCATCGAGTCGTCCAACGTCTTCGAGGGGGAGCGGTTCGGCGCCGGTGCGCACGCGCTCAAGCACCCCCGCTCCTGGAAGCACCTCTGGAACCCCCTCAAGCCGTCCTGGGGCGAGCCGTACAAGGAGATCGCCACCCGGATGATGGCCGCGATCCACGACGCCCGCCTGCGCGCCGAGGGCCACGAGGCCGTCCTGGTTTCCCACCAGCTGCCGATCTGGACCACCCGCCTGCACCTGGAGGACCGCTGGTTCCTCCACGACCCGCGCAAGCGCCAGTGCACCCTGTGCTCGGTCACCTCCCTGCACTTCGACGACGACCGTGTCGTCCGGCTGAGCTACAGCGAGCCGGCGGGCGACCTGGTGCCCCGCGGCGACAAGGCCGCGCCGTTCTCCGCGGGCGGCGCCGCGCCCGAGGACCGGCCGTGACCGTGCGTCGTACGCCGCGACCCGGCGCCCTGCTCGCCGCGCTGGCAGCGGTCGTGCTCCCACTGCTCCTCGCCGGGTGCAGCGGCTTCCAGGGCACCGGCGACGCCAACTTCGTGGTCGGCAACTCCAGCGTGGTGCAGATCGACGAGGCCGACCGCGGCGAGCCGGTCGAGGCGTCCGGCGACTCGCTCGAGGGCGACCCGGTCGACCTGACGGCGTACCGCGGCGACGTCGTGGTGCTGAACTTCTGGGGCTCGTGGTGCAACCCGTGCCGCGACGAGGCGCCGGTGCTGGCCGAGGCCTCCGAGCAGCTCGACGCGGTCTTCGTCGGCGCCCAGCTGCGTGACGACAGCACCGCGGCGGCGATCGCCTTCGAGCGCGAGTTCGGCATCACCTACCCGACCATCGCCGACAGCGGCGCCACCATGCTCGCCCTGGGCCGGTACTCGCCCACCGGCAGCCCGTCGACCGCGGTGCTCGACCCGCAGGGCCGGGTCGCGGCGCTCGTGAACGGTCCGCTGACCTCGGTGCGCACCCTGGAGGACCTCGTCGACGACGCCCGAGCCGCCGGAGGGGGAGCGGCCTCGTGACCTGGTTCCAGGAGCAGGCCGCCGCCGGGTCGCTCGGCCTCGCGGTGCCGGTCGCGGCGCTCGCGGGGCTGGTGTCGTTCTTCAGCCCGTGCGTCATCCCGCTCCTTCCGGGCTACCTCTCCTACGCCACCGGCCTGTCCGGTGCCGACCTCGCCACCGGTGAGGCCGGACGGCGTCGTGGCCGGATGCTCGTGGGCTCGGTGCTGTTCGTCCTCGGGTTCGCCGCGGTGTTCACCCTCATCGGCGCCACCGTCGGCGGCGTCGGGCTCTGGCTGCGCTCCTACCGCACCGAGATCACCGTCGTGATGGGGTGCGCGCTCATCGTGCTCGGGCTCGTGTACGCCGGCCTCGTGCCGTGGCTCCAGCGCGAGTGGCGGGTGCACGGCATCCCGGCGGTCGGACTCGGGGCCGCGCCGCTCATCGGGGCGCTGTTCGCCCTCGGCTGGTCGCCGTGCATCGGGCCGACGTACTCCGCGATCGTCGGGCTGACCTTCACCGACGCCACCGCCGCCCGCGGCGCGCTGCTGTCGCTGGTCTACGCCCTCGGTCTCGGCATCCCGTTCGTGCTGGCGGGGGTCTTCTACGCCCGCAGCCTCGGCGCGCTGCGGTGGGTGCGCAAGCACCAGCTCGTCGTGGTCCGCACGGGCGGCGCGATGCTCGTGGTCGTCGGCGTCCTCCTGGTCACCGGCTGGTGGGACGTCGCTGTGCAGTGGGTGCAGCTGCAGCTCGTCGGCGGCTTCGAGGTGGCGATCTGATGAGCGCCACCGACACCCGGCCGTCCGCGCCGGCACCGTCCGGGGAGCCGCCGCGCCGCGCCGGGGAGCTCGGCCTGCGCGAGCTGGGCCGTTGGACCTGGCGCCAGCTCACCTCGATGCGCACCGCGCTGGTGCTGCTGCTCCTGCTCGCGCTGGCCGCCGTACCCGGCTCGGTCATCCCGCAGTCGGGCGTCGACGCCCTCGCGGTGTCGCGGTGGAAGGACGAGCACCCGACGCTGGCGCCGGTCTACGAGCGGCTCGACCTGTTCTCGGTCTACGACTCGGTGTGGTTCTCGGCGATCTACATCCTGCTGATGATCTCGCTCGTCGGCTGCATCCTGCCGCGCACGGCGGCGTACGCCCGTGCCGTGCGGGCCCAGCCGCCCGCCGCGCCCCGCCGGCTGGACCGGCTCCCCGGCCACCGCGCGGTCCGGCTGGAGGGCGTCGAGCCGGAGGCCGCCCTCGAGCACGCCGCCGCGGTGCTGCGTCGGCGGCGCTACCGGCTGCGCTCCTCCGACCAGAGGGGCGAGGCCGTCAGTGCCGAGCGCGGCTACCTGCGCGAGGTCGGCAACCTGCTGTTCCACGTGTCGCTGCTGGTCGTGCTCGCGGGCTTCGCGGTCGGTGTGCTCTTCGGCTACCAGGGCGCGGTGATCGTGGTGAAGGGGACGACGTTCTCCAACACCGTCTCCTCCTACGACGACCTCGACCCGGGCAGCCGGTTCACCCCGGCCCAGCTCGACCCGTTCACGATGACCGTCGACGACTTCGACGTCACCTGGCTGACCAAGGGGTCCTCGGCCGGCACGGCGCGGGAGTTCGTCGCCGACGTGTCCTACGACCTCGACGGCGAGACCCGCACCTACCCGCTGCGCGTCAACCACCCGCTCACCATCGGCGACACCGACGTGTTCCTCGTCGGCCACGGCTACGCGCCCGTCATCACCGTGCGCGACGGGGAGGGGAACGTCGCCTACTCCGGGCCGACGGTCTTCCTGCCCCAGGACCAGACCTTCCTGTCCTTCGGCGTCGTGAAGGCGGGCTCGGCCCGGCCGCAGCAGATCGGTCTCGACGGGCTGTTCTTCCCGACGTTCTCCCTCGTCGACGGCGACCCGGTGACGGTGTGGCCCGACGACCTCGACCCGCTCGTCTCGATGACGCTGTGGACCGGCGACCTCGGCCTCGACAGCGGCGTCGCGCAGTCCGTCTACGCCCTGGACACCAGCAACGCCACGCAGGTCATGCGGGCTGACGGCGAGCAGCCGTTCCGGCTCGACCTGCGCCCCGGCGAGACCGTGCAGCTGCCCGACGACCTCGGCTCGGTGACGTTCGAGGACGTCCAGCCGTGGGTGCGGGTGCAGGTCAGCCAGACACCCGGCAAGTTCGTCGCCCTCGGCGGCGTCATCGCGGCGCTCATCGGCCTGCTCGGGTCGCTCTTCATCCGCTCGCGCCGGGTGTGGGTGCGCGCCCGCCCCGACGGTGCGGGTGCGACCATGGTCGACGTCGGCGTCCTCGAGCGCGCCGGCGGCGGTGACGTCGAGGACGTCCTCGACGCGCTCGTCGCCGACCTGACCGAGCTCGCCGGGCCCTCCTCCAGCAGTCCCAGCACAGCCACGTCCGACAGCACCACCAGCCCGTCCGAGTCCGGGAAGGACCCCGCATGACCGACACCGCGTGGGAGACCCTCAGCAACCAGGCCGTCGCCGCCGCGGGCGTCGTCTACTTCCTGGCGCTGCTCGTGCACCTCGCCGAGTGGGCGTCGCTGCGCCAGCCGAAGGCCGCGCGCTCCGCGGCCGCCGCCGGCGCCCAGGAGCAGGGCGCGGGTGGCACCGCGGTCGCCGTCGCGACCGGGCCCGAGGGTGCCGACGGGGCCGACGGGCGTGCCGGTCGGGTGGCGTTCCTCGGACGTCTCGGCGTCATGCTCACCGCCATCGCCTGCGCCGCCCACGGCGTCGCGCTGCTGGGCCGTGGCCTGGCCGCCGACCCCAACCGGGTGCCGTGGGGCAACATGTACGAGTTCACGCTGTCGGGCACCTTCGTGGTCACCCTGATGTACCTCGTGCTCTACAAGCGGCTCGGCCTGCACTGGATGGCTCCGCTGGTCGTCGGCTTCGTGACCGCGACGCTCATGATCGCCGTGATCTGGCTGTACGCCGAGGTCTCGCCGCTCACCGAGGCGCTCAACTCCCCGTGGCTGGTCATCCACGTGGTCTCCGCCGTCATCGCCACCGGCGCGTTCACCATCGGCGGGATCCTCTCGATCATGTACCTCGTCAAGGACCGCCGCGGCGAGTGGACCACCGGTCCGCTCGCGCGGGTGCCGTCCCTGCAGGCGCTCGACCGGGCGGCGTACCGGGTGCACGCCTTCGCCTTCCCGGTGTGGACCTTCGCGGTGCTCATCACCGGCCCCATCTGGGCGCACGAGGCCTGGTCGCGTTACTGGAACTGGGACCCCAAGGAGGTCTGGGCGTTCATCACGTGGGTCGTCTACGCGGCCTACCTGCACGCCCGGGCGACCGGTGGCTGGAAGGGCCGCAACGCCGCGCTGCTGGCCGTCGTCGGCCTGGCCACGCTGTGGTTCAACTTCATCGGGATCAACTACTTCTCGACGACCTCGCAGCACTCCTACGCCGCGCCGGTCGCGGCGGACGCACCGGTGCTGGGCGCCCGCGAGTAGGCCCTACTCCTCCGGACGCTCCCGGTCCTCCGGGAACAGCCGCTTGCGGTCCAGGTCGCGCAGGAAGTCCTCGTCGTCGTCCGGGGCGACCGGGCGCGAGGGCTGCGACGGACGGCGGCGCTGCACGCGCTGCTGGAGCTCGTCGCGGCCGGGTACGAGGCCGCGCTGCTGGAAGGCGCGCACCAGGAGGTAGGTGGCGACGGCCACCACGGCGAGGACGAGCAGGAACCGCAGCACGCCTCCACTGTAGGTCGCTGCTGGTCGCCGCATACCCTGTTGGGGTGAAGGCTTTCTGGATCTACACCGGGATGCGTCTCGGGCTGTTCCTCGTCACCTGGGCGGCGGTCACGGGCGCGTGGCTGCTGATCGACGGCACGGTCGCCGTCGGTGTCACCTTCCTGATCGCGTTGGTCGTCAGCGGCATCGGGTCCTACTTCGTGCTCAACGGGCCGCGTCAGCGGCTGGCCGAGCACGTCCAGGAGCGGGCCTCGAAGGCCTCGGCACGGTTCGAGGAGATGAAGGCCAAGGAGGACGTCGACTGACGTCCGCCTCGTACGGCGCGTCGACGCCGGCGGGACTCAGTGGGGCCCGGTAGCGGGCTCAGCGGGGGCTCAGCGGCGGCGGCGCTCGAGCTGGCGGCGTACCCGGTCCTCGGACTGGCCGAGCACCTTCGCCAGCAGCGGCACCCGGAAGCGGTAGGCGACGACCGCGCCGACGACGAGCAGCAGCAGGATCCAGAGCATGCCGTCGAGCCTACGGACGCGCCCTACGCGCCGCCGATGACCAGGCCGAGCGCGACCAGGGCCGCCCAGACGAGCTCGGCGACGCCGGTCTGCTGGAGGACCGGGATGAGGCCCGGGCCGGTCGCGCCCGAGGTCACGGTGCGTACGCCGGGCATCGCCGGCGCGAGGAACCCGAGGCCGAGCAGCGCCCACCACGTGGTGCCGACGGCCAGCGCGAGCAAGCACACGACCGCGGCCGCGACCAGGACGACGTACAGGGTGCGGGTGCGGGCGTCGCCCAGGCGGACCGCGAGGGTGCGCTTGCCGGCGGGCCCGTCGGTCGGGATGTCGCGCAGGTTGTTGACGACGAGGATCCCGCAGGCGAGCGCGCCGACGCCGCAGCCGGCGACGACGGCCGGCCAGGTGACCGACTCGACCTGGACGAACGCGGTGCCCGCGGTTGCGACGAGGCCGAAGAAGACGAACACCATGACCTCGCCGAGGCCGAGGTAGCCGTAGGGGGTCCTGCCGCCGGTGTAGTACCAGGCGGCGACCACGCAGACGAGTCCGACGAGCACCAGCCACCAGGCGGTCGTGGCGGCCAGCACGAGGCCGGCGACGCCGGCGACGCCGAAGGCGAGGAAGGCCGCCCGCTTGACCGCCGGGGCGGGTGCGGCGCCCGAGCCGACGAGCCGCATCGGGCCGACCCGGTCGTCGTCGGTGCCGCGGACGCCGTCTGAGTAGTCGTTGGCGTAGTTGACCGCCACCTGGAGCGCCAGGCTGACCACCAGCGCGAGCAGCGCCTTCCACCACACCACGGCGTCGGCGAAGGCCGCGACCCCGGTGCCGGCGAGCACGGGGGAGACGGCCGCGGGAAGGGTCCGGGGCCGGGAGCCGGCCACCCACTGCGCTGCTGTTGCCACGAGGGGCGATCCTGCCGCACCCGGGCGCGGTGTGGTGGCAGTGGTCGGGTCTAGGGTCGCTGGCGTGGAGGTCGCAGGTGAGCCGCGCGCGGTCGTCGAGGCGCTGCGCGGGTGGTTCGCCGGCGACGGCACCGAGCGCCTGGTCGTCGCGACCTCCGGCTCCAGCGGACGCCCCAAGCGGGTCGTGCTGCCGCGGGCGGCCGTCGAGGCCTCGGTCGCGGCCAGCCACCGCCGGGTGGGCGGCGACGGGCGCTGGGTGCTCCGGCTGCCGGCGACGTACGTCGCGGGCGTGCAGGTGCTCTCCCGGGCGCTGCTGGCCGGCACCGAGCCGGTCCTCGACGAGGAGCCCTGGCCCGACGACTCCGGCTGGTGCACCTCGCTGGTGCCGACCCAGCTGCACCGGGTGCTGACCGGGTCGGGGGCGGGGGAGACCGACGCCGCGGCCGACCTCGCCGCGCTGCGGCGCGCGCACGTGGTGCTGCTCGGCGGCGGCCCGGTCGACCCGGCCCTGCGCCGGGCCGCGACCGACGCGGGCGTCCGGGTGGTGGCGACGTACGGCGCCGCCGAGACCGCGGGCGGCTGCGTCTACGACGGCGTGCCGCTCGACGGGGTCGCGCTGGCGACCGGGGAGCGCGGCCGGGTCCGGGTCGCCGGCCCCACCCTCTTCGAGGGGTACGACGGCGACCCGGCGCTGACCGCCGAGACCCTGGTCGACGGGTGGTACCTCACCGGCGACGCCGGGCGGCTCGACGAGGACGGCCGGCTCCAGGTGCTCGGCCGGCTCGACGACGTGGTGGTCAGCGGCGGGGTCAACGTGCCCGGTCCGGCGGTCGCGGCGCGGCTGCGCGCGCACCCGGGCGTCGAGGCGGCCGAGGTCGTCGGGGTGCCCGATCCCGAGTGGGGCAACCGGCTGGTCGCGTTCGTCGTCGGCGAGGCCGCGCACGACGTCGCCGCGCTGCGGGCCTGGGTCGTCGCGGAGCACCCGCGCGCCTGGGCGCCGCGGCAGGTGGTCGCGCTGGATGACGTACCGCTGCTGCCGAACGGCAAGCCCGACCGGGTGCGGCTGCGCGAGTTGGCGGGGGAGGCGTGATGCGGGTCGTGCAGGTGCCGCTGCGCACCCGGTTCCGCGGGATCACCGTGCGCGAGGCGGCGTACGTCGAGGGCCCGGCGGGCTGGGGCGAGTGGAGCCCCTTCCTCGAGTACGGCGCCGCGGTGGCCGCGCCCTGGCTGGCCGCGGCCCGCGAGCAGGCGGCGGGTGACTGGCCCGCGCCGGTGCGCTCGTCGGTGCCGGTCAACGTCACCGTGCCCGCGGTCGACCCGGAACGGGCGCACGCGATCGTGACCCGCGGCGGCTGCCGCACCGCGAAGGTGAAGGTCGCCGAGCCCGGGCAGACGCTCGCCGACGACGAGGCCCGGGTGGAGGCCGTGCGCGACGCGCTCGACGCCGGCGGCCCCGACGGGCTGGTGCGCGTCGACGCCAACGGCGGCTGGACGGTCGACGAGGCCGTGCGGGCGGTCGGTGCGCTCGACCGCGCCGCCCGCGGCCTGGAGTACGTCGAGCAGCCGGTCGCCTCGGTGGAGGACCTCGCCGTCGTACGCCGGCGGGTGTCGGTGGCGGTCGCCGCCGACGAGTCGATCCGCCGGGCCGCCGACCCCTACCGGGTGCGCGACCTCGAGGCCGCCGACGTCGCGGTGCTCAAGGTGCAGCCGCTGGGCGGGGTGCGCGCCTGCCTGCGGATCGCCGAGGACATCGGCCTGCCCGTCGTGGTGTCGTCGGCGCTGGAGACCTCGGTCGGGATCGCGGCGGGCGTCGCGCTCGCGGCCGCCCTGCCCGAGCTGCCGCACGCGTGCGGGCTGGCCACCGTGCAGCTGCTCACCGACGACGTGGTGACCGAGCCGCTGCTGCCGGTCGACGGTGCGCTGCCCGTGCGTCCGGTCGTGGTGGACGACGCGGCGCTCGACCGGCTCGCGGCCCCGGACGACCGGGTGGCCTGGTGGGCGGAGCGGTACGCCGCGGTCACGGCGCTCCACGTCCCGGGGGCAGGCTCGTGAGCGCGGGTGCCACCAGCACCGCGCGCGCCGTCGCGCAGTGGCTGGTCGACCAGGGGGTCGGCGAGGTCGTCGTCGCGCCCGGCAGTCGCAACGCGCCCCTCTCCTTCGCCTGGTGGGACGCCGCCGAGGCCGGGCTGGTGCGGCTGCACACCCGGGTCGACGAGCGGTCGGCCGCCTTCCTCGCGCTCGGGCTGACCAAGGTCGGACGACGCGCCGTCGTCGTCTGCACGTCGGGCACCGCCGTCGCCAACCTGCACCCGGCCGTCCTCGAGGCCGCGCACGCGGGGCTGGGGCTGGTCGCGCTCACCGCCGACCGGCCCGAGGGGCTGCGCGGCACCGACGCCAACCAGACCACCGACCACGTCGGGCTGATGGGCCCGCTGGTGACGGTGGCCGACGTGGGCACGCCGGCCGAGGTGGCCGCGCTGGTCGACCCCGAGGACGAGCCGCTGCACCTCAACGTCCGCCTCGACGAGCCGCTGCTGCCGCCCGCCGACGCCGAGCGCGACTGGTGCCGCCCGCCGGCGCCCCGGACGATCCACGACGCGCTGCCGGTGTCGCCGCCGCTCGTGCTCGCTCCCGGACCCCGCACCGTCGTGGTCGCCGGTGACGACGCCGGTCCGCCCGCGCGCCGGGTCGCCGAGACCGGCGGCTGGCCGCTGCTCGCCGAGCCCACGAGCGGCGCCCGCACCGGTGAGCACGCCCTGCGCTGCTACCGGCTGCTCCTCGGCGCCACCGACGGCGACGGTGCCGCGCTCACCGCCGAGGTCGAGCGGGTCGTGGTCGTCGGGCGCCCGACGCTGTCGCGCCCCGTGCAGCGGCTGCTCGCCCGCGACGACGTCGAGGTGGTGGCCGTCCCGCACACCGGGGTCTGGTCCGACCGCGCCTACGCGGTCACCACCTGGGCCGACGCCGTCGAGTCCGAGGGGCCGGGCAGCGCCGACCTCGCCTGGCTCGACCGCTGGCGCGAGGCCGACCGGTCCCTGGGGCGCCGGCTCGACGGGCTCCTCGCCGCCCGCGGCGACCTCACGCCGTACGACGTGGCGGGGGTGGTGTCGCGGGCCGTCGGGCCCGGCGCGCTGCTCGTCGTCGGGCCGTCCAACCCGGTGCGCGACCTGGACGTGATGGCCCGGCCCTACCCGGTGGGGGAGCGGCGGCTGGTGGTCGCCAACCGCGGGCTCGCCGGCATCGACGGCCTCGTCTCGACCGCCACCGGTGCCGCGCTGGGCCGCCCGCACTCCTCGCGGGCCCTCGCGCTGGTCGGCGACGTGACGTTCCTGCACGACTCGAACGGCCTGGTCCGCGGGCCCGGTCAGCCCGAGCCGGACCTCACGATCGTGGTGGTCAACGACGACGGCGGCTCGATCTTCGCGACGCTGGAGCAGGGGGCGCCCGAGCACGCCGACCGGTTCGAGGCGCTGTTCGGCACCCCGCACGGCGTCGACCTCGCCTCGCTGTGCGCCGCCACCCGCACCCCTCACCTGCGCGTCACCAGCCGGCCCGAGCTCGAGCAGGCGCTGGCCAGTCCCAACGGCGGCGTCGAGGTGGTCGAGGCCGTCGTCGGGCGGTCCGACCGGCGCGCGCTCGACGAGGCGATCCGGGCGCTGCGTCCCTGAGCCCGGGCGACCCCGAGCGCCGTCCGGAGATCGACCCGGCGCACGTTTGCGCCGGGTCGACGGCCCTGGCCCACCACGGGTGGTGGTGACGCGCCGCCGCCGGCGCCCGCCCGTCCACCGTCGGGCCCGCGCGCCGCACGGGTGGCACCGCTCCTGGGATGATGCCGCCCGTGGAGATCGCGGTCCTGCTGGTCGGCCTCGCCGTCAGCGTCCTCGCCGTCACGGCGGTGTCGGAGCGGTACGGCGCACCCGCGCCGCTCGTGCTCGTCGTCGCCGGTGCGCTGGCGTCGTTCGTCCCGGCCGTGCCGGAGGTCGAGCTGGACGCCGAGGTGGTGCTGCTCGGTCTGCTGCCCCCGCTGCTCTACAGCGCGTCGCTCACCACGTCGCTGGTCGACTTCAACGCCAACCGACGCCCGATCCTGCTGCTGTCGGTCGGGCTCGTCCTGTTCACGACGCTCGGCGTCGGTGTGGTCGTGCACGCCGTGGTGCCGGAGGTCGGCTGGGCCGCGGCGTTCGCGCTGGGTGCCGTCGTCGCCCCGCCCGACGCCGTCGCCGCGACCGCCATCGGGCGCCGGATCGGGCTGCCACGACGCGTCGTCACGATCCTCGAGGGGGAGTCGCTGCTCAACGACGCGACCGCCCTGGTCTCGCTGCGCACGGCGGCCGCGGTCGCCGCCGGCACGGCGACCCTCACCGCCGGCGAGGTCGCACTCGACTTCGTGGTCGCGGCCGGCGGCGGCGTGCTCGTCGGTGTCGTGCTCTACCTGGTCGTCGCCAACGTGCGGCGCCGGCTGACCGACCCGCTGCTCGACACCGCACTGAGCCTCGTCGTGCCGTTCGCGGCGTACGTCGTCGCGGAGGAGCTGGAGGCCTCGGGCGTCATCGCCGTCGTGGTCGCCGGCCTCCTGCTCGGCCACCGGGCGCCGGTGCTCCAGACCGCGCAGTCGCGGATCTCCGAGCGCACCAACTGGCGCACCATCGCCTTCGTCCTCGAGAACGCCGTCTTCCTGCTCATCGGCCTGCAGACCCAGCGCATCATCGGCGACGTCGGGGACAGCGAGCTGGGCGCCGGCACCGTGGCCGCCCTGTGCGTGTCGGTCCTGGTGGCGGTCGTGCTGCTGCGGATCCTCTGGGTCTCCGCGAGCCGCTACCTGCTGGTGCGGCCCGGGAGCCGCCGGGTCCCGGCCCGGTACTCCCTGCTGGTCGGCTGGGCCGGCATGCGCGGCGTCGTCACGCTCGCCGCGGCGTTCGTCATCCCGTCCTCCGTGCCGCACCGCGAGGTGCTGCTGCTCGCGGCTTTCACCGTCGTGGCCGGCACGTTGCTGCTCCAGGGCCTCACGCTGCCCGGCCTCGCCAGGCTGCTCAGGGCCCCCGCGCCCGACCCGCGCGACGACGCCCTGGCCCGCGCCGATCTGCTCCAGCAGGCCTCGAACGCCGGGCTCGCCGAGCTGGAGCGGCTCGCCGACGAGGACCCGCACGGTGTCGTCGACCAGATCCGCTACCGGATGGAGCAGCGCAACTTCGCCGCCTGGGAGCGGCTCGACACCACCGCCGACGAGGAGACGCCCAGCGCGGCGTACTCCCGGCTCCGCCAGGCCATGATCGCCGCCGAGCGCGCCAAGGTCCTCAAGGTGCGCTCGATGGGACGGGTTCCCGCCGAGGTCGTCGCCGAGGTGCTCTCGATGCTCGACGTCGAGGAGTCGATGCTCGACCACGCCGACACCGAGCGCACCGAGCTGCGCAACGCCACCAGCACCACCCGCACCGTCGTCCGCGAGCAGTGCGACGACCTGCGTGAGCACCCGGTCGTGGAGACCGAGACCGACGGCACCTGCCCGGAGTGCGTGCAGGTCGGCGCCCGCTGGGTCGCGCTGCGCCAGTGCCTCACCTGCGGTCACGTCGGGTGCTGCGACTCCTCACCGGAGCGGCACGCCACCCGCCACCACGAGGAGACCGGCCACCCGGTCATGCAGTCGGCCCAGCCGGGCGAGGCCTGGCGCTGGTGCTTCGTGCACCACGTGACCGCCTGACCCGGGGCACGGGCACGACCGCTCAGCCGCGCAGCGCGTCCTCCAGCGTGCGCGGGGCCTGCCCGGTCACCCGGCGTACGTCGTCGGTGACCTCGGCGACCGAGCCGTCCGCGATCGCGGTATACGTGCTCACCCACGCCTCGACCTGCCAGTCGGGCGTGCCCGGGTACGCCGCGCGCCGCGACGCCCACGCCTCCTCGACCGTCTCGGGGTGGTAGGTCAGGGGGCGGTCGAGGACCGCCCCGGCGCGGGACGCGATCTCGTCGAGCGTGAGCGCCTCCGGCCCGGTGAGCGTGTACGTCGCCCCGGCGTGCGCGCCCGGGTCGCGCAGCACCGCCTCCGCCACGGCCGCCACGTCGGCCCGGGCGACCGCGGCGACCCGTCCGGCGTCCGCGCCCGACCCCGCCGGCCCGCGCAGCACGCCCACCTCGTCGGCGAACAGCGGCAGCAGGTCGGCGTAGAAGTTGTCCCGCAGCACCGTGGTCGTCATGCCCTCCGACGCCCGGGCCTTGGCGAGCGCCTGCTCGGTGTCGTGGTGGTCGCGACCGAGGGTGAAGGTGGCGTCCGGCGAGGCGCCCGCGAACGACGTGTAGACGACGTGCCGCACCCCGGCGCGCACCGCGGCGTCGACGAAGGCGCGGTGCTCGGCCCGACGCGTCGCCGACTCCGAGCCCGACACCATGAAGAGCGTGCGGACGCCGTGGAGCGTCGCGGCGGCGCCGACGTCGGAGTAGCCCGCGACGCGCACCTCGCAGCCGAGGTCGGGCGCCCGCGACGCGTCGCGCACGAGCAGCACCGGGTCGAGGTCGGCGACGGCGCGGGCGACAAGACCGCCGAGGGCTCCGGTGGATCCGGTGACAGCGAGCATGGGCGGCCAACACCGTCGGGGGCCCAGGTGTTCCGAGGGCAGGTGTCCCGGCTGTTCCAGCGGCCGGCACGACCACCCGGACGGACCTGGTCGGCCCCGGGTGCGGACCTAGGCTGAGGAGCATGCGCATCACGAAGTTCGGTCACGCCGGGGTCCGGGTGGAGCACGACGGCACGACGGTGGTGCTGGACCCGGGGGTCTTCACCCAGCGCGAGTCCGTCGAGGGCGCCGACGCCGTGCTGGTCACCCACCAGCACCCCGACCACCTCGACGTCGACAACCTCCGCGCCGCGGACGCCCCGATCTGGACCATCGAGGAGGTCGTCGACGCGCTGCGCGAGCAGGCGCCCGACCTGGTCGAGCGGACGACGGTCGTCCGGCCGGGCGAGACCTTCGACGTCGGTGTGCCGGTGCTCGCCGTCGGCGAGATGCACGAGGTGATACACCCCGAGATCCCACGGATCCACAACTCCGGCTACTACCTCACCCTCGGCGACCGCACCGTCTACCACCCCGGGGACGCCCTCACCCCGCCGAACAACCCCGTCGACGTGCTGCTCGCGCCGTCGTCGGCGCCCTGGTTGCGCTCGCAGATGGCGATCGACTTCGTCCGTGCCGTCGGTGCCCCGACCAACCTCGCGATCCACGACCGCGTCCACTCCGACGCCGGCCACCAGTTCCTCGCCACCCAGATGGAGCAGCTCAACGGCCCGCGCGGCCTGGCCTGGCACCGCATCGCCGACGGCGAGGACCTCGCCCTCGACTGACCCGCCGCGTCGAGCCGTCGTACATGTACGACGGCTCGGCCCGGCGACCCGTCGTCAGCGGGTGGTGAGCGCCTGCTGCACCGGGAGGAACTTCGCCGCGGCCTCGGCGAGCTCGGAGGCCGGGTCGGAGTCGGCGACGATGCCGCAGCCGGCGAAGAGTCGCACGGTGCGTCCCGACACCTCGGCCGAGCGCAGCGCGATGCCCCACTCGCCGTCGCCGGAGGCGTCCATCCAGCCCACCGGGGCGGCGTAGCGTCCGCGGTCCATGCCCTCGATCTCGGCGATCAGCGCGACCGCGACGTCGGTGGGGGTGCCCCCGACGGCTGCCGACGGGTGCAGCGCGGCGGCGAGCCGCAGCACCGAGGAGTCGTCCTCGTGCACGACGCCGGTGACGTCGCTGGCGAGGTGCATGACGTTCGGCAGGTGCAGCACGTACGGCGCCTCGGGCACGTTGGTCGACGAGCAGTGCGGCGTGAGCGCCTCGGCGACCGAGCGCACGGCGTACTCGTGCTCCTCGAGGTCCTTCGACGAGCGCGCGAGCGTCGCGGCGAGCGCCAGGTCGCGGTCGTCGTCGCCGGTACGTCGGATGGTGCCGGCGAGCACGCGGGAGGTGACCAGCCCCCGCTCGCGGCGCACGAGCAGCTCGGGCGTGGCGCCGATGAGCCCGTCGACGTGGAAGGTCCAGCAGGACGGGTAGTCGGCGGCGAGCCGGCGCAGCGGCCAGCGCACGTCGACGGGGTGCTCGGTGGTGGCGATCAGGTCGCGGGCGAGCACGACCTTCTCCAGGTCGCCGGCCCCGATGCGGGCGACTGCGTCGGCGACCACGGCGGTCCACGACGCGCCGTCGAGAGCGCCGTCGCCGAACGTGACCTCGCCGGGCGTCGGCGGCTCGGCGGAGGGTGCGGGCACCTCGGCGTTCGGTCGCAGCCCACTGGCGGACACGGTGGTGACCCAGGCGCGCTCGCCCTGTCGGCCGATGACGACCTCGGGCACGACGAGGGTCGAGTCCCCGGGCTCGTCGGCGAAGCCGAAGCTGCCGAACGTCACCAGTCCGGTGCCGGGCTCCCCGACCTCGTCGCGCACGACCGCGTGTCCGGTCACCGCCGACCACCACGCGTCGGCGTCGGCGAAGCGGTCCGTGCCCGTGGTGCGGACGCGCGCGGCGACGCCCCAGCCGACGAGTCCCTCGCCCCGGCGCAGCCACGCCACGGAGTCGGGCTGGTCGGACGGGTCCGGCAGCAGCTCGACCAGGGCGGTCGCGGTCGGCAGCGGCACGGCCACGGTGCGCACGACCAGGGGTTCCGGCTCCGACCCGATGTGCGAGGGAGCAGGGTGGGTCACGTTGCGAGAATATCCGCAGGCCCCACTGGGCCTGCTCTCAGGGCGGGCCGGGATGATCGTGCGACGTGAGCTCCCAGACCCGATCGTCCGTCCTCCCCGCCCTCGTGGGCCTGGTCCTGCTCGTCGCGGTGGTGGCCTTCGCCGTGCTGCTCCCGAAGGCCGCCGGTGACCAGGCGTCGTCCGGCTCCGCGGGGGAGGCCCCGGCGCTTCCCGACACGCTGCCCGGCGACCTGGTGGCCGCCGACTCCGGCGACCTGCCCGACGGCGTCCTCCCGGCCGACCAGCTGGAGTACGTCGCCCAGGTGCAGGAGGAGGGCGTCGGCCCCGTCGAGGAGGCGTTCGGCCCGACGTCCGTGCGGCTCTACCTGCGCGCCGACGGCACCGCCCCGACCTCGATGGTCGTCACCGAGGGCGACCCGGGCCTGTTCATCCCCGACGGCATCCCGGCCGGCAGCGACGAGACCTACGCCCAGAGGCCGCTGTCGCTGGAGGTCGTCGACGGTGTCGTGTGCAGCGTGGCCGGCACGGTCGGCGGCACGCCCGACGACGGCACCGTCCCGCAGTCGGTGCGCTGCCAGCTCGGCAGCGACGGCTTCACCTACCAGGTGACCGCCATCGGGCTCACCGTGGAGGAGACCGTCGCCGCGCTCCAGGGCGCGGCGGACGCCGCCTGACCTCAGGACCAGTAGACGACGACCTTGTCGCCCTCGCGGACCTGGTCGAAGAGCCACTGGATCCCCTCGAGGTCGCGCACGTTGACGCATCCGTGGGAGGCGCCGGCGTACCCGACCGCGGCGAAGTCCGAGGAGTAGTGCACGGCCTGACCGCCGGAGAAGAACATCGCGTACGGCATCGAGCTGCCGTAGATCGACGACACGTGGTCGCGGCTCTTCCAGCCGACCGAGAACAGGCCCTCGCGGGTCGGTGAGTACTCCGCGCCGAAGCGGACGTCGAGCGAGCGGCGTACCTTCCCGTCGACGACCCAGCGCAGCGTGCGGCTGGTCTTGTCGATGCACAGCGCTCGGCCGGTGGTGCAGCGGGCGTCCAGCGGGCCGGGACCGTCGGTGGGCCGGTTGGCCAGCTCCGCGGTCGTCGGCTGGTGCGTCATCGCCTCGAGCCGGTCCAGCGTGGTCCGGTCGACCGCGCCGGTCACCGCGATGCCGCGCTTGGCCTGGAAGCCGCTGACGGCCTCGGCCGTGATCGGCCCGAAGATGCCGGTCACGTCGTGGGCGAACCACTGGATCTGGCGCAGCCGGGCCTGCAGGTCGCGGACCTCGGCGCCCTGGTCGCCCTCACCGAGCAGCGTCGGTCCGGCGACGGGAGCCGCGGGCTCCTTCACCTCCTCGGCGGGGTCGGTGGTCGCCTCGGTGGTCGGGTCGGTGGTCGGCTCGTCGGCGACCTGGTCGACGCTCCCCTCGGCGGTCTTCGCCTCCCGGGCCTTCCCGGCCTTCCCGGATTTGTCGCCCGCGGCAGCCTTCGCGCCGCCTCCGGCGGACGGGGAGGACCCGGCGAGCACACCGCCGGGCTGGAGGGCCCACACGGCGCCGTAGCCGGCGACGGCGAGCAGGGCGACGACGAGCACGCGGGCAGCGAGACGGCGCAGCAGGGTCATGACGGGGTCCTCGAGACGTTCAGGGAAGGGGCCGGTCGGGAGGTCCGTGCCGTCCGGCGAGTGGATCCTCCCGCCTGGTGACGCCGCAGCCCGGCATTTGGTTGCACTGCGGGGTCGTGTCGTGGTGTGGCGCCGGTCCCACCGGGTGACCACGGCGTCCGCGCCCGGGCCGTACGCCGCCCGGTCCGGCGTCCGCGGCTATGGTCACCGCGTGACGCGTGCCGACCTCGACAAGCAGCCGTCCGACGTCCAGCGGATGTTCGACGCCGTGGCCCGGCGCTACGACGTCACCAACGACGTCCTCTCCCTCGGCCAGGACCGCCGCTGGCGGCGCGAGGTGCTCGCGGCTGTGGACCCGCAGCCGGGCGAGCGCGTCCTGGACCTCGCGGCCGGCACCGGCACGTCGAGCCAGCCGTTCGCCGACGCGGGTGCCGAGGTCGTCCCGTGCGACTTCTCCCTCGGCATGCTCCGGGTCGGCAAGCAGAACCGGCCGCACCTGCCCTTCACCGCCGGCGACGGCACCCGCCTGCCCTTCGCCGACGACGTCTTCGACGCGGTCACGATCTCCTTCGGCCTGCGCAACGTCGTCGACACCGAGGCCTGCCTGCGTGAGCTGTTGCGCGTCACCCGCCCCGGCGGGCGGGTCGTGGTCTGCGAGTTCAGCCACCCGACCTGGGCGCCGTTCCGCACGGTCTACGTCGAGTACCTCATGCGCGCGCTGCCGCCGGTCGCCCGCGCGATCTCCTCCTCGCCCGACGCCTACGTCTACCTCGCCGAGTCGATCCGGGCCTGGCCCGACCAGGCGGGTCTGGCGACCCTCCTCGACGACGCAGGCTGGCAGCGCCCCGAGTGGCGCAACCTCTCCGGCGGCATCGTCGCGCTCCACCGCGCCAAGGCGTGACGCACCCCACGCCCGCTCGGCGCCCTCGTCCCTGAGGGTCGGCTATGCCGACATGTGCCTGATCACGCAGGTCAGCCGCCCTGCGGCCAATTAGGCCACGCCGCCGTTCTCTAAATGCCCAGGTCAGGGCGGCAGTGGCGCCCGGACCCGGGTGTGACGTGGTCCGTCACGAGTGGCACTATGGCCGCTGAACCCCTCGTGATTCCGTTCACAAACCCACAAAGGGATGGACGGTGTCGACGTGCCGACAGGTACGGCGGGCGGCTCGCGGAACGCCGCGGCCGGACGGCAGGATCTGTGGAAGGAGACCCTCTCGATGGAGCTCTACACCCCGGTGCTCGTGCTGGCGGCCATCGCGTTCCTCTTCGCGGTCGGCTCGATCGTGACCAGCTTCCTGGTGGGCCCGGCCCGCTACAACCGCGTGCGGCTCGACTCCTACGAGTGCGGCATCGAGCCGACGCCCCAGGCGCTCGGCGGCGGCCGCTTCCCGGTGAAGTACTACACGGTCGCGATGACCTTCATCATCTTCGACGTCGAGATCATGTTCCTCGTCCCCTGGGCGGTCCACTTCGACACCCTCCTGGTGCCCGGTCTCGTCGCCGTCGTGCTCTTCCTCGTCAACATCACGCTCGCCTACGCCTACGAGTGGCGTCGCGGCGGGCTCGACTGGGACTAGCCGCACCGTCGGCCACGCCGACACCGCCGACACCGCAGACCCGCACGTCACGCCACCGAACGACCGCAGCGACCGGAGGACCAGCCCATGGGCATCGAGGAGAAGCTCCCCAGCGGAGTGCTGCTGACCACCGTCGAGGGCCTGGCCGGCTACATGCGCAAGGCCAGCTTCTGGCCCGCCACGTTCGGTCTCGCCTGCTGCGCCATCGAGATGATGACCTCGGGCGGCCCGAAGTACGACCTCGCCCGGTTCGGCATGGAGGTCTTCCGCGCCAGCCCGCGCCAGGCCGACCTGATGATCGTCGCCGGACGCGTCAGTCAGAAGATGGCGCCGGTCCTGCGCCAGATCTACGACCAGATGCCCGGCCCCAAGTGGGTCCTGGCGATGGGCGTCTGCGCCTCCAGCGGCGGCATGTTCAACAACTACGCGGTCGTCCAGGGCGTCGACCACGTCGTCCCGGTCGACATGTACCTCCCCGGCTGCCCGCCGCGCCCGGAGATGCTCATCGACGCGATCCTCAAGCTCCACGACCAGGTGCAGCACACCAAGCTCGGCGCGCACCGCGCCGCCGAGATCGAGGTCGGCGAGTCCGCCGCCCTGCGTGCGCTGCCGACCGGTGACATGAAGGGCCTCATGCGGTGACCTCCTCCGACGACCAGAAGCCGGTCGACTCCCCGGACGTGGACGAGGTCGAGGACGCCTCGACCGGTGCGGGTGCTCCCGAGCAGCCGGCCACCGAGCAGTCCGAGGCCAACGTCCCGGTCAGCCCCTCGGCCGCCGCCGACCCCGCGCGGGCGCGCGGGCAGCGCGCCGGCATGTTCGGCGTCTCCGGCGCCGGTGACACCAGCGGCTTCGGCGGGCTGATCACCACCACGGTCTTCCCTGCCCCGTCGCAGCGGCCCTACGGCGGCTGGTTCGACGAGGTCGCCGACGCGCTGGAGGACACCGTCGGTCTCGGCCCCGTCGTGGTGCACCGCGGCGAGATCACCTTCCACGTAGCGCGCGAGGACCTCCCGCGGACGGCTCGCTCCCTGCGCGACGACGACCGGCTGCGCTTCGAGCTCTGCTCGGGCGTCAGCGGCGTGCACTACCCCGACGACACCGGCGCCGAGCTGCACGCGGTCTACCACCTGTGCTCGATGACCTACAACCGGCGGATCCGGGTCGAGACCACCGCTCCTGACGCCGACCCGCACGTGCCCTCGATCGTGGACGTCTACCCGACCAACGACTGGCACGAGCGCGAGACCTACGACATGTTCGGCCTCGTCTTCGACGGCCACCCCGCGCTCACCCGGATCCTGATGCCCGACGACTGGCCGGGCCACCCGCAGCGCAAGGACTACCCGCTGGGCGGCATCCCGGTGGAGTACAAGGGCGGCACCGTCCCGCCGCCGGACCAGCGGAGGAGCTACCACTGATGTCACGCCACGCAGTTCCTCTCCTCCGCTCCGCTCCTCCGTCGAACAACTCCGAGGGGACCCCGACGACATGAGCACCACCGACGACATCTACGCCGGCTCCAACGAGACGAGCGAGGGCAAGGTCTTCACGGTCTCGGGCCGCGACTGGGACGAGATCGTGGAGGGCCTGGCCGGGGCGGCCGACGACATCGAGGAGCGGGTCGTCGTCAACATGGGGCCCCAGCACCCCTCGACGCACGGCGTCCTGCGCCTGATCCTCGAGATCGAGGGCGAGACGGTCACCGAGGCCCGCTGCGGCATCGGCTACCTGCACACCGGCATCGAGAAGAACATGGAGTACCGCTCCTGGGTGCAGGGCACGACCTTCTGCACCCGGATGGACTACCTCGCCCCGCTGCACAACGAGGCGGCCTACTGCTTCGGCGTCGAGCGACTGCTCGACATCGAGGACGACGTGCCCGAGAAGGCGCAGGTCATGCGGGTGCTCCTGATGGAGCTCAACCGCATCTCCTCCCACCTGGTCGCGATCGCGACCGGCGGCATGGAGCTCGGCGCCCTCACCGTGATGACGATCGGTTTCCGCGAGCGCGAGCTCGTGCTGGACCTCTTCGAGCTCATCACCGGCCTGCGCATGAACCACGCGTTCATCCGCCCCGGCGGCGTCGCCCAGGACCTCCCGCCCGGCGCACTCGACGAGATCCGCGACTTCATCGCCCTGATGAAGAAGCGCCTGCCCGAGTACGCCGCGCTGTGCAACGCCAACCCGATCTTCAAGGCCCGCCTCCAGGGCGTCGGCCACCTCGACATCGAGGGCTGCCTCGCGCTCGGACTGACCGGCCCGGTGCTGCGCAGTACCGGCTACCCGTGGGACATCCGCAAGGCCACGCCGTACTCCGGCTACGAGGACTACGAGTTCGACGTGCAGACTTGGGACACCGCCGACTCCTACGGCCGCTTCCGCGTGCGCCTCAACGAGATGTGGGAGTCGCTGCGCATCGTCGAGCAGGCCGCCGACCGGCTGGCCGGGCTCGAGGGCGCGCCGGTGATGGTCGCGGACAAGAAGATCGCCTGGCCCAGCCAGCTCGCGATCGGGTCCGACGGCATGGGCAACAGCCTCGACCACATCCGCCACATCATGGGTGAGTCGATGGAGGCGCTGATCCACCACTTCAAGCTGGTGACCGAGGGCTTCCGCGTGCCCGCGGGGCAGGCCTACGTCCCCATCGAGGGGCCGCGCGGGGAGCTCGGCGCGCACGTCGTCTCCGACGGCGGCACCCGACCGTTCCGGGTGCACTTCCGTGACCCGTCGTTCACCAACCTGCAGGCGACCAGCGTGATGAGCGAGGGCGGCCAGGTGGCCGACGTCATCGTCGCGATCGCGTCCATCGACCCGGTGATGGGAGGCGTCGACCGGTAATGGCGCTCGACGAGAAGACCTGGGACGAGCTGCGTGAGATCGCGGCCCGCTACCCCGAGAAGCGCTCCGGGCTCCTGCCGATGCTGCACCTCGTGCAGTCGGTGGAGGGCCGGGTGACGCCCGAGGGCATCGAGGCCTGCGCGGAGGTCCTGGAGATCACCCCGGCCGAGGTCAACGGCGTGGCGACCTTCTACACGATGTACAAGCGCAAGCCGGTCGGCGACTACCATGTCGGCGTCTGCACCAACACGCTCTGCGCGGTCATGGGCGGCGACGAGATCTTCAGCCGGCTCAAGGACCACCTCGACGTCGGCAACGACGAGACGACCGACGACGGCAAGGTCACCCTCGAGCACGTCGAGTGCAACGCGGCCTGCGACTACGCCCCGGTGATGATGGTCAACTGGGAGTTCATGGACAACATGACCCCCGACTCCGCCGTCCAGGTCGTTGACGACCTGCGCGCCGGCAAGGAGGTCTCCTCCACCCGGGGCCCGCGCCTGTGCACCTGGCGCGAGGCCGAGCGGGTGCTCGCCGGCTTCCCCGACGGTCGCGTCGACGAAGGCCCGGGCGCCGGCCCGGCGAGCCTGGTCGGCCTGGGCCTCGCCCGTGAGCGCGGGTGGACGGCACCGGGCGGTGGCGCGAGCGCGGCCGCCGACGGCGCGCCGGCCTCGACCGACGACACCACGGACGCCGCCGGGGCTGTCGAGGCCGACAGCCCCTCCGACGAGGCCGCCGCCGAGAAGAAGGAGGCGAAGTGACGTGCCCGACGTGCTGACCCCGGTGCTCACCGACAACTGGGACGCCGCGGAGAGCTGGAAGCTCTCCGACTACGAGTCCCGCGGCGGCTACGAGGCCCTGAAGAAGGCCCTCGGCATGCAGCCCGACGACCTCATCACCGCCGTGAAGGACTCCGGCCTGCGCGGACGTGGCGGCGCCGGCTTCCCGACCGGCATGAAGTGGTCCTTCATCCCGCAGGACAACCCGAAGCCGAAGTACCTCGTCGTCAACGCCGACGAGTCCGAGCCGGGCACCTGCAAGGACATCCCGCTCATGATGGCCAGCCCGCACACCCTCGTGGAGGGCGTCGCGATCAGCTCCTTCGCGATCCGGGCCAACCACGCCTTCATCTACATCCGCGGCGAGGTCCTGCACGTCATCCGCCGGGTCCAGGCTGCGGTCGCCGAGGCGTACGCCGCCGGCCACCTCGGCAAGAACATCCACGGCTCGGGCTACGACCTCGACGTCGTCGTCCACTCCGGTGCCGGCGCCTACATCTGCGGTGAGGAGACCGCGCTGCTCGAGGGCCTCGAGGGCCGTCGCGGCCAGCCGCGCCTGCGTCCGCCGTTCCCCGCGGTCGCCGGCCTCTACGCCAGCCCCACGGTGATCAACAACGTCGAGTCGATCGCCTCGGTGCCCAGCATCGTCGGCCACGGCGCCGACTGGTTCGCCTCGATGGGCACCGAGAAGTCCAAGGGCTTCGGCATCTTCAGCCTGTCCGGCCACGTCCGCACCCCGGGGCAGTACGAGGCCCCGCTCGGCATCACGCTGCGCGAGCTCATCGACCTCGCCGGCGGCATGCGCGAGGGCCACGAGCTGAAGTTCTGGACGCCGGGCGGCTCCAGCACGCCGCTGCTGACCTCCGAGCACCTCGACGTCCCGCTCGACTTCGAGGGCGTCTCCGGTGTCGGGTCCATGCTCGGCACCCGCGCACTCCAGCTCTTCGACGAGACCACCTGCGTCGTGCGGGCCGTGCTGCGATGGACGGAGTTCTACAAGCACGAGTCCTGCGGCAAGTGCACCCCGTGCCGCGAGGGCACGTGGTGGCTGGTGCAGACGCTGGCCGCCCTGGAGAAGGGGCAGGGCTCCGAGGCCGACCTCGACCTGCTCCTCGACCAGTGCGACAACATCCTGGGCCGCTCGTTCTGCGCGCTCGGCGACGGCGCGACCAGCCCGATCTCGAGCTCCATCAAGTACTTCCGCGACGAGTACGTCGCCCACCTCACCCAGGGCGGCTGCCCGTTCGACCCGGCCAAGTCCACCGCCTGGGCCCGACAGGAGGTGTCGGCATGAGCACGACCGACAAGACCCCCGAGAAGGTCGACACCGTCTCGGTGACGATCGACGGGATCCAGGTCGACGTCCCGAAGGACACCCTCGTGATCCGGGCCGCCGAGCAGATCGGCGTGCAGATCCCGCGCTTCTGCGACCACCCGCTGCTCAAGCCGGCCGGCGCCTGCCGCCAGTGCCTGGTCGACGTCCCCGACGCCGGCAACGGCCGCGGCTTCCCCAAGCCGCAGGCGTCCTGCACGCTCCCGGTCGCGGAGGGCATGGTCGTCAACACCCAGGCCACCAGCGAGGTGGCCGACAAGGCGCAGCAGGGCGTCATGGAGTTCCTGCTGATCAACCACCCGCTCGACTGCCCGGTCTGCGACAAGGGCGGCGAGTGCCCCCTGCAGAACCAGGCGATGAGCAACGGTCGGGGCGAGTCGCGCTTCGTATCCTCCGGCACCGGTGGCACGAAGCGCACGTTCCCCAAGCCGATCAACCTCAGCCCGCAGGTGCTGCTCGACCGCGAGCGCTGCATCGTCTGCCAGCGGTGCACCCGTTTCGCCGCCGAGGTCCCGGGCGACCCGTTCATCGCCCTGGTCGAGCGCGGCGCGCAGCAGCAGATCGGCATCGCCGAGAACGCGCCGTTCCTCTCCTACTTCGCCGGCAACACCATCCAGATCTGCCCGGTCGGCGCCCTGACCAGCGAGTCCTACCGCTTCCGGTCCCGCCCGTTCGACCTGGTCTCGACGCCGAGCGTCGCCGAGCACGACGCGTGCGGTGCCTCGATCCGTGTCGACCACCGTCGCGGCAGGGTCATGCGCCGTCTCTCCGGAGACGACCCGGCCGTCAACGAGGAGTGGATCACCGACAAGGACCGGTTCGCGTTCACCTACGCCACCGCCGACGACCGGCTCCGCTACCCGCAGGTCCGTGACGCCGAGACCGGCGACCTGCGTCCGGCGTCGTGGCCGGAGGCCTTCGCGGTCGCCGCCCGAGGCCTGGCCGCCGCCCGTGACGCCGGCGGCGTCGGCGTGCTGCCCGGCGGTCGCCTGACCGCCGAGGACGCCTACGCCTACGGCAAGCTCGCCCGGGTCGCGCTCGGCACCAACGACGTCGACTTCCGCGCCCGGCCGCTCTCGGTCGAGGAGGCCGACTTCCTCGCCGCGCACGTCGTCGGCACCGGCGTCGACGGCTCCGGGGGCGTCACCTACGCCGACCTGGAGACCGCCCAGACCGTCGTCCTCGCCGGCCTGGAGCCCGAGGACGAGGCCGGCACGATCTTCCTGCGCCTGCGCAAGGCCTCGCTGCAGCACGGCACCCGGGTGCTCGCCCTCGCGCCGTTCACCAGTCGTGGCCTGCGCAAGGTCGGGGCCACCCTGGTGCCGACCGCGCCCGGCCAGGAGGCCGCCTCACTGGCCGCCCTCGTCGAGCAGGCGGCGCACGGTGTCGACAAGAACGCCATCGTGCTGCTCGGTGAGAGGCTGGCCACGTCGCCCGGTGCGCTCAGCGCCGCCGCCGACCTCGCCGCGCGGACCGGAGCCCGGCTCGCCTGGGTGCCCCGCCGCGCCGGCGACCGTGGCGCGCTCGACGCGGGCTGCCTGCCGGGTCTGCTTCCCGGTGGCCGCCCGGTATCCGACCCCGCCGCCCGGGTCGACGCCGCCACCACGTGGGGCGTCGACTCCCTCCCTGACGCGCCCGGCCGCGACGCCGACGCGATCGTGGCCGCCGCGGCTGCGGGCGACCTGGCCGGTCTCGTCGTCGGCGGCGTCGACCCCGACGACACCGCCGACCCCGCAGCGTTCCGCGCCGCCCTGGACGCCGCGTCGTTCGTGGTCTCGCTCGAGCTGCGGGCCACCGACGTCACCGCCGTCGCCGACGTCGTCCTCCCGGTCGCCCCGGCGGTCGAGAAGGCCGGCATGTACGTCACCTGGGACGGGCGGGTGCGTGCCTTCCCGGAGGTGCTCGCAGTGCCGGGCTCCCTGCCCGACCTGCGGGTCCTCGCCGGCATCGCGGAGGAGCTCGGCGCGCCGCTGGGCTTCCGCAGCGTCGACGAGGTCCGAGCCGAGCTCGGCGAGATGGGGCCCTGGGACGGCGACGCGCCGGTCATGACCCCGGTGGCCGCTCCTGCCGACGCCGGAGCCGGTGACGGTCTGGTCCTGGCCTCGTGGAAGCAGATGCTCGACGACGGTGCGATGCAGGTCGGCGACAAGCACCTGGCCGCCACCGCGCGACCCGCGGTCGCGAAGGTCGCACCCGCCGTCGCCGCCGCCTTCGGCAGCACGGTCACCGTCACCGGTGACCGTGGTTCCCTCACGGTGCCCCTCGAGGTCGCCGACGACATGGTCGACGGGGTGGTGTGGCTGCCCGGCCGCTCGACCGGGTCCGGCCTGCTCGCCGACGTCGCCTCCCCCGGCAGCCGCGTCACGATCAGCGGAGGAGACGACTGATGGGTCCCGGACTCGACGCCTTCGGCAACGACCCGTGGTGGATCGTCCTCATCAAGGCCGGACTGATCTTCCTGGTCCTGGTGCTCCTCACCCTGTTCAACATCTGGTGGGAGCGCCGGGTCGTGGCACGCATGCAGCACCGCATCGGCCCCAACGTGCACGGCCCGTTCGGCCTGCTGCAGTCGCTGGCCGACGGCGTGAAGCTGATGCTGAAGGAGGACATCATCCCCAAGGCGGCCGACAAGGTCGTCTTCGTGCTCGCGCCGATCCTCGTGGTGGTCCCGGCGTTCGTGACCTTCAGCGTCATCCCGTTCGGTCCCGAGGTGTCGCTCTTCGGTGAGCGCACCCCGCTGCAGCTCACCGACATGCCGGTCGCGGTGCTGTTCGTGATGGCGATCGCGTCGATCGGCATCTACGGCATCGTGCTCGGCGGCTGGTCGTCGGGATCGACCTACTCGCTGCTCGGTGGTCTGCGCTCGAGTGCCCAGATGATCTCCTACGAGGTCGCGATGGGTCTCGCGCTGATCGCGGTGTTCCTGTACGCCGGCTCGCTGTCGACCAGCGAGATCGTCGCGGCCCAGGACGACCTGTGGTTCGGGCTGATCCTCGCGCCCTCGTTCGTGATCTACGTGATCTCAATGGTGGGCGAGACCAACCGCGCTCCGTTCGACCTCCCCGAGGCCGAGGGAGAGCTGGTCGGCGGCTTCCACACTGAGTACTCCTCGATCAAGTTCGCCCTGTTCTTCCTCGGCGAGTACATCAACATGGCGACCGTCTCCGCGCTGGCCACGACCCTGTTCCTCGGCGGCTGGCACGCCCCCTTCTGGATCGACGAGATCTGGGAGGGAGCCAACGAGGGCTACGTGCCGGTCATCTGGTTCTTCGGCAAGGTCCTGTTCTTCGTCTTCCTGTTCATCTGGCTGCGCGGCACGCTGCCCCGACTGCGCTACGACCAGTTCATGAACTTCGGCTGGAAGGTGCTGATCCCGGTCGCCCTGGGCTGGATCGTCGCCGTCGCCACGCTGCGCGTCGCGCGCCTCGAGGGCTGGCTCGACGGAGGCAGCCTTCCGATCGTCGCCGGCGTCCTCGCCGTGGTCTTCGTCGCGCTGTTTTTCCTCGGGGGCAACGAGGAGAAGCGGGGTGCCGACGAGGCAGAGCCCGAGCCGGCCGAGCCGGTCACCGCCGGGGGCTTCCCCGTGCCGCCCATGCCCGCGGGCGGTCCGGTGCGCGGTGCCGCCGCCCCGCTCACGTTCCGCACCTCGACCCTCACCGGGGAGGAGAGCTGATGGCCGACGACAGCATCCGAGCACCGAAGCCGGAGAGCCAGGACGGTCCGAAGACCTTCAAGGAGCAGTTCGTCGACCCGGTCGCCGGGTTCGGCGTGACGTTCCGGACGATGTTCCGCAAGGTCGTCACCGAGCAGTACCCCTTCGACAAGCAGCCCACCGCGCCGCGCTTCCACGGCCGCCACCAGCTCAACCGCTGGCCGGACGGTCTGGAGAAGTGCGTCGGGTGCGAGCTGTGCGCGTGGGCCTGCCCGGCCGACGCGATCTACGTCGAGGGCGCCTCCAACGACGACACCCCCGACGCCGACGGCAACAGCCAGCGGTTCAGCCCGGGGGAGCGGTACGGCCGCGTCTACCAGATCAACTACCTGCGCTGCATCCTGTGCGGCCTGTGCATCGAGGCGTGCCCGACGCGCGCGCTCACGATGACCAACGAGTACGAGCTGGCCGACGACAACCGCGCCGACCTGATCTACGAGAAGTCCGACCTCCTCGCACCGCTGCTCCCCGGCATGGAGCAGCCACCCCACCCGATGCGTCTCGGTGAGGACGAGGGCGACTACTACCGCAACTCCTACGCCGCTCCGGCCCCGTCCGCCGCGCCCGCGGCGGCCACGGCCGAGGAGGGTCACGACCGATGATCGCCTTCTGGATCCTCGGACCGGTCATGGTCCTCGCGGCGCTCGGCATCCTCGTGGTGCGCAAGGCCGTCCACGCCGCCCTGCTGCTCGCGGTGGTGATGATCAGTCTCGCGGTGCTGTACGCGACGCTCGAGGCACCGTTCCTCTTCGTCACCCAGATCATCGTCTACACCGGCGCGATCCTGATGCTGTTCCTGTTCGTCGTGATGCTCGTCGGCGTCGACGCCTCCGACTCAGTGGTGGAGACGATCCGGGGCCAGCGCGTGATGGCGATCGCGGCCGGGCTGCTGCTCGGCCTGCTGCTCGTGATCGTGCTCGGACAGGCCGTCACGGGCACCGTGGTCGGTCTGACGCAGGCCAACGAGGGCGGCAACATCGAGGGTCTCGCCACCCTCCTTTTCTCCCGCTACGTCCTCGTCTTCGAGGTCACCGCGGCCCTGCTGATCACGGCTGCGATGGGGGCGATGGTCCTCGCGCACCGCGAGCGGCTGACGCCCAAGCAGACCCAGGCCGACCTCGCCGCCCAACGGGTGCGCGACTACGCCGAGAAGGGTGCGCACCTCGGTCCGCTGCCGGCGCCGGGCGTCTACGCCCGCCACAACGCGGTCGACACCCCGGCACTCCTGCCCGACGGCACCGCCGCGGAGTCCTCGGTGTCCCGGGTGCTCGCCGCCCGCGGCACCGTGCGCTCCGCCCCGGCGCTCGCCGAGGACATCGAGGACCTCAAGCGCCAGCTCGGCGTGGAGCCCGACAGGCTCCCGGAGACGTCGGGGCGCGAGGGCGGCACCGGCGGCCTCACCACGGAGGACCGGCAGGGCTCGGGCAGTGCGCCCGAGGCCGACACCCCGCAGAGCAAGGACGGTGACGCCTGATGGACGACGTGACCCCGTACATCGTGCTCTCCTCGATCCTGTTCACCATCGGTGCGGTCGGGGTGCTGACCCGGCGCAACGCGATCGTGGTGTTCATGTGCGTCGAGCTGATGCTCAACGCCTGCAACCTCGCACTGGTCGCCTTCGCCAAGCAGCACGGCAACCTCGACGGGCAGGTCGCGGCCTTCTTCGTCATGGTCGTCGCCGCCGCCGAGGTGGTCGTCGGGCTGGCGATCATCATGACCATCTTCCGCACCCGGCGGTCGGCCTCGGTCGACGACGCGAGCCTGCTGAAGTTCTGAAAGGTTCTCGATGACTGTGATGGAAGCCGGGGAGCTCGTCCCCGTGCTCGCACCGGGGAGCGCCGACGGCGTCCTCTCGCTGCTGTGGCTGGTGATCGCCCTCCCGCTCGCGGGCGCGGCGGTGCTGCTGCTCGGCGGGAGGGCCACCGACAGGTGGGGACACCTGCTCGGCACGGCCACGGCCGTCGGGTCGTTCGTGCTGTCCCTCCTGATGTTCCTCACCCTGCTCGGTCGTGAGGAGGACGACCGCCAGGTCGTCCAGCACCTCTACGACTGGATCCAGGTCGGCGGTCTCGACATCGGCATGGACCTGTTGCTCGACCCGCTGTCGGTGCTGTTCCTCCTGCTGATCACCGGCGTGGGCTCGCTGATCCACGTCTACTCGATCGGCTACATGGAGCACGACCCTCGCCGGCGCAGGTTCTTCGCCTACCTCAACCTGTTCGTCGCGGCCATGCTGATGCTGGTCCTGTCGGAGAACTGCCTCGGCCTGTTCCTCGGCTGGGAGGGCGTGGGCCTCGCGTCGTACCTCCTCATCGGCTTCTGGCAGCACAAGCCGTCCGCGGCTGCGGCGGCCAAGAAGGCCTTCGTCATCAACCGTGTCGGTGACATGGGCATGGCCACGGCGATCTTCCTGGCCTTCGTCACCTTCGGCTCGACCAGTTTCACCGTGATCTCCGCCGGTGCGGGCGCGGCGACCGAGACCACGATGACCGTTCTCGGGCTGCTCCTGCTCGTCGGCGCGGCCGGAAAGTCGGCGCAGTTCCCGCTCCAGGCGTGGCTGCTGGACGCGATGGAGGGCCCGACCCCGGTGTCGGCACTCATCCACGCCGCGACCATGGTGACGGCCGGCGTCTACCTGATCACCCGGTCCAACTTCGTCTTCGAGTACGCACCGTCGGCGCAGACCGCCGTGGTCGTCGTCGCCGTGATCAGCATCTTCTGGGGTGCGGTCATCGGGTGCGCGAAGGACGACATCAAGAAGGCGCTCGCCGGCTCCACGATGAGCCAGATCGGCTACATGATGCTCGCCGCAGGCCTCGGCGTCGCCGGCTATGCCTTCGCGATCTTCCACCTCATCACCCACGGCTTCTTCAAGGCCAACATGTTCCTCGGCGCCGGCTCGGTGATGCACGGCATGGACGACGACGTCGACATGCGGCACTACGGGGCGCTGCGCGCCGCCATGCCGATCACCTTCGCGACGTTCGCGATGGGCTTCCTCGCGATCATCGGGTTCCCGGGCTTCTCCGGCTTCTGGTCGAAGGACAAGATCGTCGAGGCTGCGCTGGCCGACAGCTGGCTCGTCGGCCTGGCCGCGATGGCGGCCGCCGGCGTCACGGGCTTCTACATGACCCGGCTGTTCCTCATGACCTTCTTCAGCAACAAGCGCTGGCAGGAGGGCGTGCACCCGCACGAGTCCCCGAAGGTGATGACCTTCCCGCTGATCGCTCTCGCGGCGCTCTCGGTGCTCGGCGGCGTCCTGCTGATCGGCGACTGGATCGTCGAGTGGCTGTCTCCGGTCGTCGGGGAGGAGGCACACCACGAGCCGCCCATCCCGGTGCTCGCCGTCACCGCGCTGACGACCCTCACCGTCGCGGTCGGCGTGGCGATCGCGTTCGCGATGTACCAGCGACGCGAGGTGCCCGCCGAGGCGCCGACCGGGTCGTTCGCGACCCGCGCCGCGCGCAACGAGCTCTACGGCAACGAGATCAACGAGGTCCTCGTGGTCGGGCCGGGCCGCGGACTCGTGCGCACCTCGCTCGGGATCGACCGCCACGGCGCCGACGGCGCCGTGATGGGCGGCGCCGCGGTGGTCCGCGGTCTCGGCGGCTGGCTGCGCCGGGCGCAGACCGGCTACGTGCGCTCCTACGCCCTGTCCCTCCTCGGCGGCGTGATCATCGTCGTCCTCGCGATGCTGGCGGTGAATCTCTGATGCTGACCGCACTGGTCCTCGTCCCGCTCCTCGGAGCGGTCGCGGTCGCCGTCGCGCCCGCCGCGGTCAGCCGTGTGCTGGCCATCGGTGTGTCTGTGGGCGCCTTCGCCCTCGGCGTCGCCGTGCTGCTGATGTTCGACACCGGTGAGGGGATGCAGCTCACCGAGACCGTCGACTGGATCTCCGCGTTCGGCGTCCACTACGCCCTCGGCGTCGACGGCCTCAGCCTGCTGCTGGTGCTGCTCACCGTGCTGCTGGTGCCGGTCGTGCTGCTCGCCGGCTGGCACGACGGTGACGAGGACCCCAAGGCGTTCTACGCCTGGACCCTCGCGCTCGAGGCGCTCTCCCTCGCGGTCTTCCTGGCCACCGACGTCTTCCTCTTCTACGTCGTCTTCGAGGCGACGCTGATCCCGGCCTACTTCCTGGTGGCGGGCTTCGGCCGCGAAGGTCGTTCGTCGGCCGCGGTGAAGTTCCTGCTGTTCCAGCTCGCCGGCGGTCTGGTGCTGCTGGCCTCGGTCATCGGCCTGTACGTCGTCTCCGCCCAGCAGGGCCCGCCGTCGTACCTGCTGAGCGATCTGATGCAGCTCGACATCGGCACCGCCGCCGGCCGCTGGCTGTTCGCCGGCTTCTTCATCGCCTTCGCGATCAAGGCGCCGCTGTTCCCGGTCCACACCTGGCTCGCCGACACCACCGAGCGGGCCACGCCGGCCACGAGCGTCCTGCTCGTGTGCGTGCTCGACAAGATCGGCACCTACGGCATGCTCCGCTTCTGTCTCGGGATCTTCCCCGAGGCCAGCCAGTGGGCCACCCCGCTGGTCGTGACGATCGCTGTCGTCTCGATCATCTACGGCGCGTTCGTGGCCATCGGCCAGGACGACGTGCTCCGCCTGATCGGTCTGACCTCGCTGAGCCACTTCGGCTTCATCACCCTCGGCATCTTCGTGTTCTCCAGCCAGGGCGGCTCCGGCGCGATCCTCTACATGGTCAACCACGGTCTCGGCACCGCGGCGCTGTTCCTGGTCGCGGGCTACCTCATCCGCCGCCGCGGCACCACGCTGATCTCGCAGATGGGCGGACTGGAGAAGGCCACCCCGGTGCTCGCCGGGCTGCTGCTCGTCGCCGGACTGGCGACGCTCGGCCTGCCGGGCCTGAGTCCGTTCGTCTCGGAGTTCCTCGTGCTGCTGAGCGCGTTCGACTACGCCTGGTGGGTCGGCGCCTTCGCGGTCACCGGCATCGTGCTGGCCGCGATCTACGTGCTGTGGGCCTACCAGCGGATGATGACCGGCCCGACCCCCGCCACGGTGGAGGGCACCCCGGACGCCACGACCCGCGAGTGGATGGCCGTCGCGCCGCTGATGCTCGCGCTGGTGTTCTTCGGCTTCTACCCGCAGCCGCTCCTCGACACGGCCAACCCGTACGTCGAGGGCCTGATGAGCCACGTCGGGGTCACCGACGACGCCCCCGCCGTGCCCCCGGGCACCGCGGGCCACGAGGAGGACGGTGAGTGATGGACTACCTCAAGCCCACTCTGGAGTACGCCGAGCTCTCCCCGCTCCTCATCGTCTTCGGCGCCGCGCTCCTCGGCGTCGCGGTGGAGGCGTTCGCGCCCCGCAGCCGCCGGCACACCGTCCAGGTCGTCGTCGCCGGTGTCGGCACCGTCGCGGCGCTGGCAGCGACGGTCGCCGTCGGGGTCGGCCTCGACGCCGCAGGCTCGGGGCGCGGCCTGGTCGGCGCGGAGGGCTCGATCGTCGTCGACGGGCCCGCGACCTTCATCTGGGGCCTGATCCTGGTCTTCACCCTCGCCGGCGTCGCGCTGTTCGCTGAGCACAAGGTCGACCAGGGTGTCTCGGTCTTCGCCGGACAGGCGGCCGCGCTGCCCGGCACCGACGCGGAGCGCGAGGCCTCGACCCGGGGCCTGGTGCACACCGAGGTCTACCCGCTGCTGATGTTCTCGGTCGGCGGCATGCTGCTCTTCGCCGCCTCCGGCGACCTGCTGACGATGTTCGTCGCGCTCGAGGTGCTCTCGCTGCCGCTCTACCTGCTGTCGGGCCTGGCGCGCCGGCGTCGCCTCCTCAGCCAGGAGGCGGCCATGAAGTACTTCCTCCTCGGCGCCTTCTCCTCCGGCTTCTTCCTGTACGGCGTCGCGCTCCTCTACGGCTTCGCCGGGTCCATGGACCTCGCCGCGATCGACCAGGCCGTCGTCAACCGCACCGACGGCCGCGACCTGCTGCTCATCGGTACCGCGATGCTCGCGGTCGGCCTGCTCTTCAAGGTCGGCGCCGTCCCGTTCCACGCCTGGACCCCGGACGTCTACCAGGGCGCCCCGACCGCGGTCACCGCATTCATGTCGGCCGCGACGAAGATCGCGGCGTTCGGCGCCATCCTGCGGCTCTTCTACGTCGGCCTCGGCGGGAGCCGCTGGGACTGGGGCCCGATGATGTGGGTCGTCGCGATCCTCACCATGCTCGTCGGCTCGGTGCTCGCGGTCGTGCAGACCGACGTCAAGCGTATGCTCGCCTACTCCTCGGTCGCCCACACTGGCTTCCTGCTGACCGGCGTGCTCGGTCTCCAGTCGGCCGGCGAGCTGGCCGACGGGCAGGTGACCTCGCTCCAGGCGGTGCTCTTCTACCTGGCCACCTACGGCTTCGCCACGGTGGGCGCGTTCGCGATCGTCGCGCTGGTGCGCGACGCCGCGGGCGAGGCCTCGGCGTTCTCCCGGTGGACGGGTCTGGGCAAGCGCAGCCCGTTGGTGGCGGCAGCGTTCGCCTTCCTGCTGCTCTCGATGGCCGGCATCCCGCTGACGTCCGGCTTCGTGGGCAAGTGGGCGGTCTTCACGGTCGCGATGTCCTCGGGCGCCTGGCCGGTCGTGCTGGTCGCGATCGCCTCCAGCATCATCGCGGTGTCGTTCTACGTCGGGCTCATCAAGGTCATGTTCGTCACCGACCCCGAGCCCGGCACCGAGGTCGCCTCCGTGACCACGCCGTCGTTCGCCACCTCGATCACGATCGCGGTGTGCGTGGCGATGACGCTGGTCCTCGGACTCGTCCCCGGCCCGCTGCTCGATCTCGCCGCTGAGGCGGGTACGTTCGTCCGGTGACCACCGACGCCCCCGTGGAACCGGCGCCGGACCTGGCTCTGCCGGTCCTCGACGAGGCCCTGGCCGCGCGCCTGCGCGACCGGATGGCGGTCGTGGAGGAGCGGCTCTTCGAGCACGCCCGCAGCCGGGCGCCGTTCGTGACCGAGGCTGCGCAGCACCTGCTGTCGGCCGGCGGCAAGCGGTTCCGGCCGCTGCTGGTGCTGCTGGCCGCCGAGGTGGGGGAGCACCCCGACTCCGACGCGGTCGTCACCGCGGCGTGCGTGGTGGAGCTGACCCACGTCGGCTCGCTCTACCACGACGACGTGATGGACGAGGCCGACCTGCGCCGCGGCGCCGACTCCGCCAACGCGCGGTGGGACAACCACGTCGCGATCCTGACCGGCGACTTCCTCTTCGCGAAGTCCTCCGAGCTCACCTCGCTCCTGGGTCCCGACGCCGTGCGCATCCAGGCCGAGACCTTCGCGCGGCTCGTCGAGGGCCAGATCCTCGAGACCGTCCCGCCCGCCGAGGGCGCCGACCCGCTCAAGCACCACCTCGACGTGGTGTCCGGCAAGACCGGCTCGCTCATCGCCACCTCGGCGCGGTACGGCGCCCGCTTCGGCGGCGCGTCCCGCGACGTCGAGGAGGCCCTGGCCCGCTACGGCGAGATCGTCGGGACGGCCTTCCAGATCTCCGACGACATCCTCGACGTGATGTCGGAGTCCGACGTGTCCGGCAAGACCCCGGGCACCGATCTCCGTGAGGGCGTCCCGACCCTGCCGGTGCTGCTCGCCAAGGCCTCCGACGACCCCGCCGACGCGCGCCTGGTCGAGCTGCTCGAGGGCGACCTCGACGACGACGAGCGGCTCGCCGAGGCGCTCGGTCTGCTCCGGGCGCACGGCGCGATCGACGAGGCCCGTCGGTACGTCGTGGCGCTGGCCACCGAGGCCAAGGAGCTGCTCGCGGTGCTGCCCGAGTCCCCGGTGCGCGAGGCGCTCGAGACCTTCGCCGACGTCGTCGCCGTCCGCTCGGCCTGAGCCCGTGGCTCGCGTCGTACTGGCCGCTGTCCTGGCCGTGCTGCTGCTCGCGCTCCCGGTCGCGCCGGCCTCGGCCGCAGCCGCGTCGGCGAGCGGGGTTGCCTCGCAGCCGACCCGGGCGGGGACGGTCTCGCCGCGGGTCGAGCGCACGGTCCAGATCAAGATCGTGCGGCGCGACGGCGGCCTCCGCCTGGTCGGCAAGGTGACCCCCCGCTCCGGCAAGGTCGTCGTCCAGCGGGCGACGAGCTGCACCCGCCGCACGCGCACCTGTGACTGGAGCGGCTACCGCACGGTGCGTCCGGACGACACGGGCCGCTTCCGGGTCCGGGTCCACGCCCCGGCGCACGGCTCCTGGGCGTGGAGGGCGCGCGCCGGCCGGACGGCCAGCGACGCGTGGCTCACCTGCACCAAGCAGGCGCGTGGCGACTCCTGCCCCCTTCCCTGAGCGCGGGGGCGGCCCCGTCGCGTCAGTCGACGGTCCAGGTGTCGCTGCCGTGCAGCAGCGCGGTGAGGCGCTCGACGTCGTCGCCCTGCGGTGCGGCGGCCTCGCGGGCGGTCGCGACCTGGGCGCGCGCCTGGTCGTCGTACGTCGGGCGCTGGACCTGGCGGAAGATCCCGACCGGGGCGCGGTGCAGCCCGCCCGAGTCGGTGAGGCGGCTGATCGCGAACGCGGTCGAGGGGTCCTCGGCGTGGGCGTCGTGGACGAGCACGTCCGCGGCGTCGACCTGCCCGTCGCCGGCGCCGATCTCGGCGACCTCGACGGCGCCGGTGGCCGTGCGGACCAGACCGAGGCGGCCGTCGGCGAAGGTGATGGGCTCGCCGTTCACGAGGCCGATGATCGCCTCGTCCTTGGTGTCGCGGTCCTTCACGGCGTCGAAGGCGTGGTCGTTGAAGATCGGGCAGTTCTGGTAGATCTCGACCAGCGCGGTGCCGCGGTGGGCGGCGGCGGCGGCGAGCACGGAGGTGAGGTGCTTGCGGTCGGAGTCGATGGTGCGCGCGACGAACGTCGCCTCGGCGCCCAGGGCGAGGGAGACGGGGTTGAACGGGTGGTCGACCGACCCGAGCGGGGTCGACTTGGTGATCTTCCCGGCCTCGCTGGTGGGGGAGTACTGGCCCTTGGTGAGGCCGTAGATCCGGTTGTTGAACAGCAGGATCGTCATGTTCACGTTGCGGCGCAGCGTGTGGATGAGGTGGTTGCCGCCGATGGAGAGGGCGTCGCCGTCGCCGGTGACGACCCACACCGACAGGTCCTCACGAGCGGTGGCGATGCCGGTGGCGATGGTCGGGGCGCGGCCGTGGATGGAGTGGATGCCGTAGGTGTCGAGGTAGTACGGGAACCGTGAGGAGCAGCCGATGCCGGAGACGAACACGATGTTCTCGCGGCGCAGGCCGAGGTCGGGCAGGAAGCCCTGGACGGCCTTGAGGACGGCGTAGTCGCCGCAGCCGGGGCACCAGCGGACCTCCTGGTCGGAGGTGAAGTCCTTCCCGGTCTGCGCGGTGTCGCCGGTGTACGCCGGGACGCTCTCGGTGCCCGAGCGCAGTCCCGGGACGGGCAGGTCGGTGGTCGTCATCAGTGGACCTCCTCGTGGTCGGCGGGGGCGCCCGCGGCGCCCGTCAGCGCGGCGAGGTCGACGTCGACGCCCTCGGCCTCGGCGACGAGCTCGCCGATCGCGTAGGCCAGGTCTGCGGCCTTGAAGGGCATGCCGGTGACCTGGGTGTGGGGTCGGGCGTCGACGAGGTAGCGGGCGCGGAGCAGGGTGGAGAGCTGGCCGAGGTTCATCTCGGGCACCAGCACGCGGTCGTAGCGGCGCAGGATGTCGCCGAGGTCGTGCGGGAACGGGTTGAGGTGGCGCAGGTGGACCTGCGCGACGCGGTGGCCGGCGCGGCGTCCCCGGCGGCAGCCGGCACCGATCGGTCCGTACGTCGATCCCCAGCCGATGACCAGCACCTTGGCCGCCCCCGACGGGTCGTCGACCTCCAGCGGCGGGAGGGAGTCGGCGACCCGGTCGACCTTGGCCTGGCGGGTGCGGACCATGAGGTCGTGGTTGGCGGGGTCGTAGGAGATGTTGCCGTGCCCGTCGCCCTTCTCGAGCCCGCCGATGCGGTGCTCCAGCCCGGGCGTGCCGGGCACGGCCCACGGGCGGGCGAGGGTCTCGGGGTTACGCAGGTAGGGCCAGAACTCCGTGGGCGCCCCGTCCTCGGAGTCGGCGCCGGCGTGGTTGGGTGCGTCGGCGAAGCCGGGGTCGATGGCCGGGAGGTCGTCGTACGACGGCACCGCCCACGGCTCGGAGCCGTTGGCGAGGTAGCCGTCGGACAGCAGCATCACCGGGGTGCGGTGGGTGACCGCGATCCGGGCGGCCTCGAGGGCGGCGTGGAAGCAGTCGCCGGGCGAGCGGGGCGCCACGATCGGCAGCGGCGCCTCGCCGTTGCGGCCGTACATCGCCTGGAGCAGGTCGGCCTGCTCGGTCTTGGTCGGCAGCCCGGTCGAGGGGCCGCCGCGCTGCACGTCGATCACGATCAGCGGGATCTCGGTCATCACGGCCAGACCGATGGCCTCGGACTTCAGCGCGACGCCCGGCCCGGACGTGGTGGTGACGCCGAGCGAGCCGGCGTACGCGGCGCCGTAGGCGGCACCGATGCCGGCGATCTCGTCCTCGGCCTGGAACGTGGTGACCCCGAAGGCCTTGTGCTTGGACAGCTCGTGCAGCACGTCGGAGGCGGGGGTGATCGGGTAGGAGCCCAGGAACACCGGCAGGCCGGACCGCACGCCGGCGGCGACCAGGCCGTAGGCCAGGGCGGTGTTGCCCGAGATGTTGCGGTACGTCGCCGGCGGCAGCGCGGCCGGCTTGACCTCGTAGCGCACCGCGAACGTCTCGGTGGTCTCCCCGAACGCCCACCCGGCCGCGAATGCCGCGAGGTTCGCGTCGCGCACCGCCGGCGCCTTGGCGAACTTGCGGCGCAGGAACTCCTCGGTGCCGGCCGTGGACCGGCCGTACATCCACGACAGCAGCCCCAGCGCGAACATGTTCTTCGCCCGGGCGGCGTCCTTGCGGGTCAGCCCGAACTCCTTGACCGCCGCGACCGTCATCCCGGTCAGGTCCACCGGGTGCACCGTGTACGCCGCCAACGGGTCGCCCGGCTCGCTCAGCAGCGCCAGGGGGTCGGCGTCGTAGCCGGCCTTGGACAGGTTGCGGGTGGTGAAGTCGTGGGTGTCGACGATGACCGTCGCACCGCGCGGCAGGTCCGCGACGTTCGCGCGCAGGGCGGCCGGGTTCATCGCGACCAGCACGTCCGGGGCGTCACCCGCGGTGAGGATGTCGTGGTCGGCGACGTGCACCTGGAACGACGACACCCCGGGCAGCGTGCCCTGCGGCGCCCGGATCTCGGCCGGGTAGTTCGGCAACGTCATCAGGTCGTTGCCGAGCGCCGCGGACTCGGAGGTGAACCGGTCACCCGTCAGCTGCATCCCGTCACCGGAGTCGCCGGCGAACCGGATGATCACGCGGTCGAGCTGCTGCACGGTCCGGTCGGCCGGGGCCTGCTGGGACACGGTTCTCACCTTCTCCGGTCCGCTGGCGGGCCGGGGTCTGGGCACGGGGAACCCGGTGCGCGGCGCCGTACGACGCGTGCCCGGGGAGCACTCGTCACCCTAGTCCGCGACGTGGCGCGCACCACGTCGTCTCCCGCTGCGGGACGGGGGCCGCGGCCGACCCGCCACCTGCTAGGAGCCCGCCGGGCCCGCACAGCCGGCGTACGACGAGGCGTGACCGCGCGCACGCATCCGTGCGAGAACGTCACCTCCCTGCAACATGCGAATGCCACGCTGACCTGCATGGACGCCGGATGGGGCCGGGTCGAGCGCGGTGACGCCGAGATCTGGTTCTACGAGACCGCGGGAGACCGCCCGCTGCTCGTGCTGCTGCACGGGCTGGCCGGCTATGCCCGCGAGTGGGGCGCCACCATCGAGAGCCTGCGCACGGAGTACCGCGTCGTCGCCATCGAGCAGCGGGGGCACGGCGGGAGCACCCGTCGCCCCGACGACGTCACCCGCGAGGCGTACGTCGCCGACGTCGTCGCGGTGCTCGACGACCTCGGCGCCGGGTCGGTGCCGATCGTGGGTCACTCCATGGGTGGCCACACGGCGATGCTCGTCGCCGCCCGGCACCCCGACCGCGTCGAGCGGCTGGTGATGCTGGAGAGCGGGCTGGGCGGCGAGGACCCCGAGGTGACCCGGGCGGTGGGGGACTGGCTCGGCAACTGGCCGGTGCCGTTCGCGGACCGGGACGACTTCCTGGCGTTCTTCGGCGGCGACCGGATGGTCGCGGAGTCGTGGGCCGACGGGCTCGAGCAGCGGCCCGACGGCCTCTACCCGCAGTGGGACGCCTGCACCCTCCAGCGGGCGCTCGCGCACCTGCACCACCACGAGCACGTGGCCGACTGGGCCGACGTGGTCGCCCCGACGATGCTGGTGCGCGGCGAGCACGGCGCGGTCAGCGTCCGGGAGGTCGACTCGATGCTGGCGCTGCACCCCGACCTGGAGGTACGCACCATCCCGGGCGCCGGCCACGACGTCCACCTCGACGCCCCCGACGTCTGGTCGCGCCTGCTGAGCGGCTTCCTCACCACGTCCTGAGCCGAGCCGTCGTACATGTACGACGGCTCGGCGCGCGGGCGGTCAGCGGTAGTTGGTGAACTGCACCGCGAAGTCGTAGTCCTGCTGCTTCACCAGGGCGATGACGGTCTGGAGGTCGTCGCGCTTCTTGCTGGAGACCCGCAGCTCGTCGCCCTGGATCTGCGCCTTGACGCCCTTGGGCCCCTCGTCGCGGATCAGCTTGCTGATCTTCTTGGCGTCCTCGGAGGTGATGCCCTCCTTCAGCGTGACGCCGATCTTCGACTGCTGGCCCGACTGCTTGGGCTCGGAGGCGTCGAGCACCTTGAGCGAGACGCCGCGCTTGACGAGCTTCTGCTGGAACACGTCGAGGACGGCCGAGGCGCGGTCGTCGGCGGACGCGCTGATCTCGATGGCCTCCTCGCCGCGCCACTCGATGCTCGCGCCGGTGCCCTTGAAGTCGTAGCGGGTCGCGACCTCGCGCGCGGTCTGGCCGAGCGCGTTGTCGACCTCCTGGCGGTCGATCTTGCTGACGATGTCGAAGGACGAGTCGGCCACGGTTCTCCTCGGGGTCGGGTGGGTGACGATTGTCGGCCCGCAGGGCCGCTGCGCTATTGTCCTTGCTCGTCGCCGCCCGGCACAGCCGGCGGTACGACTCCTGGCAGGTTGCCCGAGCGGCCAAAGGGAGCTGACTGTAAATCAGCCGGCACAGCCTACGCTGGTTCGAATCCAGCACCTGCCACCCGAGTCCTCACCAGGACCCGAACGAACGCCCCGGACGCGAGCACGCGCCGGGGCGTTCGCCGTTTCCGGGGCCGTCCGGGTGCGGCCCCGCTAGAGCAGCTGGCGGTCGTCGTCGGCGGGCGGGGCGCCGGCAGCCTCCGCGAACGCCGCGATCCCGGGCAGGGCGCCGGTGAGCGAGGCACGCTCGGCCTCGGGCAGGGCGTCGACGACCCGCTCGATCTCGGCGCGACGTCGCGCGGTGACGCGCTCGAGCAGGGCGGCGCCGTCGCCGGTGAGCGCGAGCCGCACCCGTCGCCGGTCGTCGGCGTCGGGCTCGCGCGAGACGTGCCCGCTCGCCACCAGCCGCTCGACCATCCGTTGGGCGGTGGAGGTGTTGACGCCCAGGTCGTGCGCGAGCGCGGTGAGGCTGCCGCCGTCCCGTCCGCCGAGCAGCGCGAGCGCGCGGTACTGCGGGAGCGTGACCGCACCGTCGCCGCCGTCGGGAGCGGACATGGCGCGCAGGGCGATGCCGACCATCGCGCGCGAGGCGCCCAGCAGGGCGGTGACCAGGTCGTCGGGGATGAGGGCGGCGGTGGGATCGGCGGGGAGGCCGGCGGCGGGGACGGCGTCGGCCCGATTTGGCTGCATGATGCAACTATTGCATGCTGCACCAGTGCGTGTCCTCCGATCCCTCCCGGACCGGGTGCGGTCCACCGAGTCGGGGCTGCTGACGCTCGCCGTGGTCATCGGCGTGGGCGCCGGCCTCGGCGCCGTGGTCTTCCGCTGGCTGGTCGTCACCTTCACCCGGCTGTTCTCCGGCCACGACGACACCCCGCTGGGCCACACCACCCACCCCTGGTTCCCCTGGCTCGGCCCCTTCTTCGTCGTCCTCGCCCCGGTGGTCGCCGGCCTGCTCTACGGGCCGCTGGTCCACCGCTTCGCCCGCGAGGCGCGTGGCCACGGCGTGCCCGAGGTGATGGACGCCGTCGCCCGTCGCGGCGGCCGCATCAAGCCCCAGGTCGCGCTGGTCAAGGCGCTCGCCTCGGCCCTCACCATCGGCGGCGGCGGCTCGGTCGGCCGCGAGGGCCCGATCGTCCAGATCGGCGCCGCCCTCGGCTCGACCCTCGGCCGGTTCGCCCGCCTCGACACCGAGCGGCTGCGGGTCCTCGTCGCCTGCGGCGCGGCCGGCGGGATCGCGGCCACCTTCAACGCCCCGCTCGCCGGGGTCTTCTTCGCGATGGAGCTCATCCTCAGCGACTTCGCCGCCCGCAGCTTCGGCATGGTCGTGCTCTCCTCGGTCACCGCCAGCGTCATCGGCCGCTCGGTCCTGGGCGACGAGCCGTTCCTCTCCCTCCCGGAGTTCTCCGTCGACCACGTGGGCCAGTACGGCCTGTACGCCGTCCTCGGTGTGCTCGCCGGCCTCGTCGGGGTCGCCTTCGTGCGGGTTCTCTATGGCGTCGAGGACGCCTGCGACGCCGCCTGGGGTCGCACCGGCTGGCCGGAGTGGCTGCGCCCGGCCGTCGGGGGCCTCGCGCTCGGCCTGCTGCTCCTCGCGATCCCGCAGATGTACGGCGTCGGCTACCCGGTGCTCGCCGCCGGCGTCGCGGGTCAGTACGCCGTGGGGTTCCTGGTCGTGCTGCTGCTCGCCAAGGCCGTCGCCACCAGCCTCACGATCGGCATCGGCGGCTCGGGCGGCGTGTTCGCCCCGAGCCTGTTCGTCGGCGCCATGCTCGGCGCGGCGTTCGGCCAGACGGTCCACGCCGCCTCGCCGGGCCTCGCCGGCCCGGCCGGCGCCTACGCGCTCGTCGGCATGGGCGCGGTGTTCGCCGGCGCCGCCCGCGCCCCGATCACCGCGGTCGTCATCCTGTTCGAGCTGACCGGGGAGTACTCCATCATCCTGCCGATGATGGTCTCGATCGTGCTCGCCACTGGGGTCAGCAAGCTGCTCTCGCACGACACCGTCTACACCGCCAAGCTGCGGCGGCGCGGCGTCGACGTCGACGAGCCCCGCGCGGTCGCCACGCTCCGCGACCGGCTCGTCACGGAGGTGATGGACCCGGTGCCGGCCGGTGGGGTCCCGGACGCCGACCCGGTCGACGGCGTACGCCTGCGTCCCGACGACCACCTGGCCGACGCGCTCGAGGCGCTCGTGCGGGCGGAGGAGCACGGCACCGACGTGCTGCCCGTCGTGGACGACGACGACCGGGTCGTGGGGGTCGTGGGGCACCGGCACCTCGTCCTCGCGCTGACGGCGCCGCGCTGAGGCGTCGACCGGCTGCCGCGACCTTCACGCCGACTCGACGGCCCGGACACCGCTGCTCCACCCGACGTTCACCGGGACCGGCGACGGTGCGGCCATGCTCCGCGCCACCCGGAACGCGCCCCGGAACGGCACCGCCCCCGCGTACGTCGGTGCGGTGCGCCGGGTGCGCGCCGGCCTGGTGACCGCCGGTCTCCTGCCGGTGCTCGACGACCTGTCCGACCGCTCCCGCACCGCGCTGTGGGTGCGGTCGTGGCTGGCCGTGCGCGACCTCGACGACCTGGTGCGCCTGGGGCTGCCGCCGTGGACGTTCGAGGCCGCCGACCTCGTCGACGAGCACCTGCGCGCCATGCCGGGCGCCCGGGTCCTGGAGTGGGGCTCCGGCGCCGGCACCTGGTGGCTCGCCGAGCGGGCCGAGGCGGTCACGTCGGTCGAGCACGACGTCGTGTGGGCCGCCAGCACCGCACCCCGGCTGCCCGCGCACGTGCGGCTGCTGGTGCGCGAGCCCGAGCCCGCCGACGACCGCGCCGGGCGCGACGACCTGGCGTCGTACGTCGACGCCGCCGACGAGGTGCCCGGTCGACTGGACCTCGTCGTGGTCGGCGGCCGCGCTCGCGACGCCTGCCTGGAGCGCGGGCTCGGCCGACTCGCCCCCGGCGGCCTGCTGCTCGTCGCCGACGCCGACCGGCACCGCGCGGCCCTCGCCGACGCGTTGCGCGGGCGCACCGGCCACGAGGTGGTGTGGACCCACGGCCGCACGCCCGCGACGGCGTACCCCTGCTGGACGGCGCTGGTGCGCCGCGCGCCCCTCACGGCGCGTCGTCGACGCCCGTGACGTCGGCGCTGCGCGGTGCGTTCCTGGTGGCGGTCGTGGTGGCCGCTGCGGTGGCGTTCCGCGGGCACGAGGCGGAGGTCGTCGCGGCCGTGACCGCCACCCCGCCCGCGGCCGTGCTCGGGGCGCTCGGGCTGGTCGTCTGCGGGCTGCTCGTCACCGCCGTCGCCTGGCTCGACCTGCTGCGCGGGTTCGGCCACCGGCTGCCGGGACGTGCGGGCCCGGAGGTGTTCTTCCTCGGCCAGCTCGGCAAGTACGTGCCCGGCGGCGTGTGGTCGATCGGCGCGCACGCCCACCTCGCCCGCGACCACGGCGTGCCCGCCCGGGTGACCGCGGCGTCGTCGCTGGCGTTCCTGGGTCTCAACCTCGCCACCGCGTCGGTCGTCACCGGCGCCACGTCGGTGGTCGGCCTCGGGCCGGCGCCCCTCACCCCGCTGCTCGGCGGGCTGCTGCTCGGTGCGGGTGTGGTCGCGCTGCTGCCGCCGGTCGTCGGCCGGTTCGCGGGCCTGGTGGCCGGGGGCGCGGGTGACCTGCGGCTCGGCGTCGGCTCCGTGCTCCGCCTGGCCGCGCTGATGGCGGCCACCTGGACGGCGTACGCCGGCGCGGTCGTGCTGCTCACGCCCGACCGCTCGCCGGCGACCCTGCCGGCCGCGGCCGGCGCGTTCGCCCTGTCGTACGCCGTCGGCGTGGCCGTCGTGGTCGCCCCGGCCGGCGTCGGTGCCCGCGAGGTCACCCTCGTGGCGCTGCTCGCCCCGGTCGTCGGCGTCGCGGCGGCCACCGCGGCCACCGTGGTCGCCCGGGTGCTGCACACCGCCGCCGACCTGCTGCTCGCACTCGTCGCGTGGCTCGTGGCGCGCCGCGGTCGCGCGCCCGACCCGGTCGAGCGGCACCCCACGACCGGCCACCCGCGCGCCGCCGAGCGTTCACCGGAGGGCGACGCCGACGTCGTCGTCCCGACCTAGCGTCCGACGGGTGCTCGTGCGCGGATTCCTCGGCAGCCTGCTCGTGCTCCTGGGCGGCCTCGGCGTCAGCACGCTGCCCGCGTCCACGCCGCTGCTGCAGACCGAGCTGCTGCCCGCGGTCCGCGAGGCCGAGGCCGGCCGGATGGTGTCGCTGGCCGTGGTGATGCTCGGACTCGGCCTGCTCGCCGCCCAGTGGCTCCAGCTGTGCCGCCACGTCGCGCGCGCCGAGGGCGACGACCGCGACGACGCGCTCGCGCTGGTCCGGCACGCCACCGTCGTCTGGTCGGCGCCACTGCTCCTCGCGCCGCCGCTGTTCTCCCGCGACGGCTGGTCCTACGCCGCGCAGGGGATGCTCCAACGCGTCGGGCTGTCGCCGTACGAGCACGGCCCGGGGGTGCTCGGCGGACCGGTCGTCGAGGCCGTCGACCCGCGCTGGATGGACACGATCACGCCGTACGGGCCGGTGCCGGTGTGGTTCGGCTCCCTCGTCGCCGACGTCACCGGCAACCCGTGGCTGCTCGCCGTCGCGCACCGCTGCCTCGCGCTGGTCGGCCTGGTGCTGCTCGCCTGGGCGGTGCCGAGGCTGGCGCGCTGGGCCGGACTCGACCCGGCGCTCGCGTCGTGCGTGGTGCTCGCCGCGCCGATCATGCTCACCAGCGGCGTCGGTGGCCTGCACAACGACCTACTCATGGTCGGGCTGATGGCCGCAGCCCTGGTCGTCGCCGCTGAGCGCGGCTGGGTCTGGGGCGCCGCCCTCGGCGGGCTGGCAGCCGCCGTCAAGGCGCCCGGCGGGCTGGTCGTCATCGGGGTCGTGCTGCTGTCGCTGCCGCCGGCCGCCGACCTGCGCGCGCGCCTGCGTCGTACGACGGCCGCCGGGGCGGTCGCGGTCGGCACCCTCCTGGGGCTCGGCGTGGTCACCGGGGTCGGCTCGGGGTGGGTGGCCGCGCTCGGCGTGCCGGGCAGCGTCAACACACCGCTGTCGTTGCCCACCCTCGTCGGCGGCGCGCTCGACCGGGTCGCCCTCGTCGCGGGTCTGGACCTCCCGAGCGCGACCTTCCTCGACCTGGTGCGGCACCTCGCGACGGCCACCGCGCTGGTGGTCGCCGTCGTCGTCACCCTGCGCGCCCCGACGGGCCGTCGCGAGGACGCGGTGCGCGCCGTCGCCCTGGTCATGGGCGCGCTCGTCCTGCTCAGCCCGGTCGTGCACCTGTGGTACCTGCTCTGGGTCACGCCGTTCCTCGCCGTCGTGCGACTCCCGCGCACCGGCCAGGTCGGCCTGCTGGGCGGCTCGCTCGTGCTCGGGCTGGCCGCGCCGCTGGACTCCTCGCTGCACGGCGCCTACCTCGCCATCGCGCTCGGGTCGGTGCTGATGGCCGTGCTGGTGCCCGTGCTGCTGCTGACCCGGGCAGCCCGCGAAAGGATCCAGCGCATCGTCGGCGCGGAGTGGCTCCCGGTCCCCGCCGAGGCCGACCAGACCTGAGCGCGGCGGGCGCCCGGCGGGCGGTCAGCCGGCGGTCGCCGCGACCCGCGGGTCGCCGTGCAGCAGCAGCATCCGGTCCACCGTCCGCTGCCAGGGGAACCGCTCGGCGCGCGCCCGCGCCGCGGCCCGTCGTACGACGGGAGGGCGAGCGGCGACCCGCAGCACGGCGTCCGCGAGCCGCTCGGGGTCCGGCGTCGCCCAGGCCCCCGACGAGGCGTCGACGAGCTCGCGCGCGCCGCCCCGGTCGGCCGTCACCACGGGCGTGCCACTGGCCAGCGCCTCGAGCACCGCCAGCCCGAACGTCTCGCCCGGGCACACCGACAGCGCGACGTCGGCCTCCCCGAGCCGTCGCGACAGGGCCACCCGGTCGCCCAGGTGGCCGTGGAAGTGCGCCGGAGCTCCGGCGGCCAGCGCCTCGAGCTCCGCGCGGTGCGGACCGTCGCCGTGCACGTCGAGCCGGACGTCGACGCCACGCCGGTGCAGCGCGAGAGCGGTGGCCACCGCCAGGTGCGGCGACTTCTCCCGCGACAGCCGGCCGGCCAGCACCAGCCGCAGCGTCCGCGACGGCTCCCAGCCCCGCGGGCGGAACAGGTCCAGGTCGACGCCGAGCGGCACCCGCACCAGCTCGCACCCCGCGGAGGCGGCGACGGCCGCGAACTCCGCGTGCGCGTAGCGCGACGTCACCACGACCTGGTCGACGCTGCGCACCAGCACCCGGTTGAGCAGCCCGATCGAGGCCCGCGAGGTGGCGTCCTTGCCCGTGCGCATCGCGAGCATGTCGTCGAGCCGCTCGTGGGAGAGCAGCGTCGTCCGCGCCCCGCGGCGGCGCGCCCAGCGCACGACCGGCAGCAGGGTCGTCTTGTCGCTCATCTCCACCGACGTCGGCGCGAACTCCTCCAGCACGTCGACCACCCGCCACGGCTCCACGATGAGGCGGTAGCCCGCCACGCTGACCCGGGGTGCGCGCACCTGCACGACGTCGCCGTACGCCGTGCGCACGCGGTCGTCGTACGGGCCGGGGACGACGAGCAGGCGCTCGGCACCGGCCTCGACGTAGCCGCGGCCCAGCGCCTCCACGGCGAAGCGCATGCCGCCGGAGGCCGGGCCGACGAAGTTCGCGATCTGGGCAATGCGCACGCCGGTCACCGTGGCGCGGTGGGGTGAACGGACCCCGGCGCCGACGTGACCCCGGGGTGACCGCCCGGAGCGTCCGTCAGCCGCGCAGGCCGGCGAGGTGCGCGAGCGCCGCGGCCGGGGCGGTCGTCGACCACGACCGGCACCAGCGCCGGGCCCGGCTGAGCGCCTCGTCGCGGGCCACGGTCTCCTCCGGCAGGGGAGCGGCGTCCCACAGCCGGGCGGTGGTGCCGAGCGCGTCGACCGCCTGGGACGTCGAGCCGCCGGTCAGCACGAAGGTCAGCTCGCGGTCCAGCGCGGCGTCGACCCACGCCTCCAGCCACGGTGCGTCGGTGGGCAGCGCGAGCGCCAGCTCGGCCGCGGCGACCTCGTCGGCGGCCACCAGCCAGCCTGCGCCCGGCGGGCCGGCGACGGCCACGTGCACGACGACGTCCTCGCCGTCGGTGGTGAGCAGGCCCGTGTCGGACCGCACCGCGTCGACGGCCGCGACCACGCGCCGCGCGTTGGTCGCGGGGTCGTCGAGGTCGCGCAGGGCGACCTCGAGCGAGCGCAGGTCGAGGCCGCGGCGGGCGCACAGCGCGACCGGCCCGGGCACCTGGCCGGCGCCGCCGGTGAGGACCACCCGCAGCGGGCCGGCGTCCGCGGGTACGTCGGGCAGCGCGGTGTCGGTGACCGCCCGTGCGCCGACGAAGGGCGACCGCTGCAGGGGCGACGCGCCCACCGGCGAGGCGTCGTCGACGAACCCGGCGTACGGCCCTGCGGTGGAGGTCTCCATGCGTCAAACCTGGCACATCGTCAAATCCGCAGGCGGCGTGATGACGAACAACCACCGAAATGCGACGTCCGACCAGGTGACAGCGGTTACACAGGTGCGACCAGTGGAAAGATCGGCCCCATGAGCAACGTCGAGACCCGACCCGACGAGGTCGCGTGCGGGTCCACGCCCGCGGACGCCGACGTCTCGGTGCTCGAGCCCCGCGAGGTGCCGCTGGGCGGTCCCCGCGCGATGACCGTACGTCGCACGCTCCCGGCCCGGGGCCGCACCATGGTCGGCGCCTGGTGCTTCGCCGACCACTACGGACCCGACCTCGTGGGCGGGCCGGACGGGACCGGCGGCATGACGGTGCCGCCGCACCCGCACACCGGTCTGCAGACGGTGAGCTGGCTCTTCGAGGGTGAGATCACGCACCGCGACTCCGCCGGCCACCACGCCCAGGTGCTGCCGGGCGAGCTCAACCTGATGACCGCGGGTCGCGGGATCAGCCACTCCGAGGTGTCCACCGCGGACACCGAGGTGCTGCACGGCGCCCAGCTCTGGGTGGCGCTCCCGGCGGCCGACCGCGCGACCACCCCGCGCTTCGACCACTACGCACCCGACGTCGTCGCACTCGCGGGCGTCGGGGGCCCGGGCGCCGACGTGCGGGTGTTCCTCGGCTCGCTGGCGGGCAGCACGTCGCCGGTCGCGACCGCCAGCCCGCTGCTGGGGGCCGAGGTGGTCCTGGCCCCGGGCGCCGACGTCGACGTGGCGGTCGACGCGGGCTTCGAGCACGGGGTGCTGGTCGACACCGGCGTGATCGACGTCCACGGGAGCGAGGTCCTCCCGGGCGCCCTGGCCCACCTCGGCACGGGCCGCACCGCGGTGCGGCTGCGTGCCGGCGACGAGGGAGCAAGGGTGCTGCTGCTCGGTGGCCGGCCGCTGGGCGAGCAGGTCGTCATGTGGTGGAACTTCGTCGGCGCCGACCACGACGAGGTGGTCGCGGCCCGCGCCGACTGGCAGGCCCAGGTCACCGACGACGGGCTCGTCGACGGACGCTTCGGACGCCCCGTGGGCGAGACGCTCCCGCCCGTCCCCGCTCCCACCCTCCCCGGCACCCGGCTCCGGCCGCGCGGCTGAGGAGCACCGTGACCGGCCTGGCGGGCGACCCCGCCTCCTCCACGCGACTCGCGGGGCAGCAGGCGCTGCCCGCGTCCGTGACGCCGGAGCAGTCGCACACCTGGGTGCGCGCGCTGTTCGAGCACAGCCCGATGAGCGTGTTCGCCGTCGACACCCGCGGTCGCTTCATCGCCTCCAACGCGCCCTCGCAGCTGCAGAGCGGCTACAGCGAGGCCGAGCTGACGGCGATGACCTTCATCGACCTGCTGCACCCCGACGACCTCGAGCGCGTGGCGCAGCAGTTCGCCCGGCTGCTGGCCGGTGAGGCGCAGCAGACCATCGTGCGCTTCCGGCACGCCGACGGCAGCGACGTCGAGCTCGACGTCCTCGGGCTCCCGGTCGCCGGCGCCGACGGGGGCGTCGCCGGCGCCCTGGTCGTCTCCCAGGACCTCACCGCCAAGCGTCGCGCGGAGGAGGAGATGCGGCGTGCCCACGCCGCCGCGCTGCGTGCCGCCGAGGTCAAGGCGGGGTTCCTCGCCACGATCAGCCACGAGATCCGCACCCCGCTGACCAGCCTGCTCGCCGGGGCCGAGCTGCTGGGGGAGTCCGAGCTCGACGACGACCAGCGGCGCCTGCTGGCCCTGATGGACCGCTCCGGCGCCCGGCTGCTGCGGCTGGTCGACGACCTGCTCGACTTCACCCGTCTCGAGGGTGGCCGGGCGACCCTCGCCGACGACCCGTTCGACCTCCGCGAGGTCGTCGAGGAGGCGGTCGGCCTGGCCCGCGACTGGGCCGCGGCCAAGGACCTCACGCTCGACGCGGCCGTCACCGACGACGTACCTCCCGTGGTCGTGGGGGACGGCACCCGCATCTGCCAGGTGCTGGTCAACCTGCTCAGCAACGCGGTGAAGTTCACCGACGAGGGCGGCGTCCGCGTGACCGTCGACGTCGCGCGCGAGCTGCGGCCGGCGGGCCGGCGGGTCGTGGTGTCGCTCACCGTCACCGACACCGGCATCGGCATGAGCGACGAGGAGCAGACCGGGATCTTCGAGGTCTTCACCCAGGTGCGGCCGTCCGCCCGGGGCGGCGGCACCGGGCTGGGACTGGCCGTGTGCCGCGAGCTCGTGCAGGTGATGGGCGGCCGGATCGAGGTGCGCAGCGACGTCGGCGCCGGGTCGGTCTTCACCTGTCTCCTCCCGCTCGGTGTCTCGACGCTCGCCGAGGTGCCCACCGACTGAGCCGGCCGTCGGCGCGGCCGGGCAGGATGGACGCATGGGACCCGTGCACGGCGACGACGGCGTCGCCCGCTGCCCGTGGGGCGCGGCGCCCGGTGCGCTGCGCACCTACCACGACGAGGAGTGGGGGCGCCCGGTCGACGGGGAGTCCGCCCACCTCGAGCGGCTGACGCTGGAGGCCTTCCAGTCCGGCCTCTCCTGGGCGACGATCCTGGCGAAGCGCGAGGCCTTCCGCGAGGTCTTCCTCGGCTTCGACGCCGACCGCGTCGCCGCCTTCGGCCCCGACGACGAGGCGCGGCTGCTCGGCGACGCCCGGATCGTCCGCAACCGGGCCAAGGTCGCGGCGGCCGTGACCAACGCGCGCGCCACCGTCGCGCTCCGCTCGGCCGGCGACGTCGCCGGACTCGCGGACCTCCTCCACCGCTTCGCGCCGGCCGAGCACGCTCCGGTCGACACCGACACGATGCCGACCACCACACCGGAGTCGGTGGCGCTGTCGAAGGAGCTCAAGCGTCGCGGCTTCGCCTTCGTCGGTCCGACCACGATGCACGCGCTGATGGAGGCGATCGGCCTCGTCGACCCGCACCTCGTCGGCTGCCACCGGCGCGGGGCGCCCGGGATCGGCCCCGCCGGGAGGAGTCGCGCGTGAGCCGAGGTCCCGCCGCGGTCGTCACCGGCCTCGCCTGGCTGCTGGTCTGCCAGCTCGTCGGCACCGCGCTCGTCGCCGCCCTCGACGCTCCCGTGCCCGGCCCGGTCGTGGGGATGGTGCTGCTGCTGGTCGTGCTCCGGGTGCGCCGCCCGCGCGACGACCACCCGGTGCTCACCACCTCCACCGGCCTGCTCGCCCACCTCCAGCTGCTGTTCGTGCCCGCCGGCGTCGGCATCCTGGCGTACGTCGGCACGGTGCGCGCCGACGTGCTCCCGCTGGGCGCGGGGCTCGTCGTCTCCTGGGGCGCCGGTCTCGCCGCCGTCGGCTGGACGATGCAGGCGCTGGTGCGGCGCCGCGCGACCGGACGCGGGGCGGCCCGGTGAGCGCCGGCTGGGACGGCGCCCTCGACTGGCTGCGCACCTCCCCGCTGTTCCTGGTGACGCTGACCGTCGTGGTCTACGCGCTCGGGTGTCGCCTGCGCGACCGCAGCGGCGGGCACCCGCTGGCGCAGCCCGTGCTGGTCGGCGTCGTGGTCGTCGGGGCCGTCGTGGTCGCGCTCGACGTCGACGTGGCGGCGTACGTCGACGCGACGCAGGTCGTGTCGTTCTTCCTCGGCCCGGCGACGGTCGCGCTCGCCGTGCCGCTGCACCGGCAGTGGCACCGGCTGCGCGCCGTCGTGGTGCCGCTGCTCGTGGCGGTGCTCGTCGGGGCGGTCGTCTCGGTGACCTCGGCGTCCCTGGTCGCCCGCGCGCTCGGCGCCGACGAGCTGCTCCAGCGCACCCTCGCGCCGAAGGCCACGACCGCCCCGGTCGCAATCGCGCTCTCGGAGACCCTCGGTGGCATCGCGCCGCTCAGCGCCGCCCTGGCGATCGTCGCCGGCACCCTCGGGGCGGTCGCCGGACCGCACCTGATGACGTGGCTGCGGCTGCGCGACCCCCGCGTGCGCGGCGTCGCGCTCGGTTCGGTGTCGCACGGCATCGGCACCGCCCGGCTGCTGCACGACTCCGAGGTCGAGGGCGCCTTCTGCGGCCTGGCGATGGGCCTCACCGCGCTCGCGACCAGCCTGGTCCTGCCGGTGCTGGCCGCGCTGCTGTTCTGACCGGGCCCGTGCTGCCCGCTCACGACCCCCACGCCGTGAGCGTGGTGTCCAGGGCGTCGACCGCCCGCTCCCAGCTCTCGGCCGCCGGTGGGCTGCTGTGGTCGAACCCGCCGTCGAGCTCGAGGCGCACGAAGCCGTGCACGAGCCCGCCGACCAGCCGCACCGCGTGGGTCTCGTCGACGGGGTCCAGGCCGTACGCCGCGAGCACGCCGCGGGTGGTGGCCGCGTGGCGTGGGCCCGCGCTCGCCGCGGCCTGCTCGGCGGTCAGCCGCAGGCGCGCAGCGTCGTACCGGCCCGGGTGGGTGCGGGCGTAGTCGCGGTAGGTGTCGGCGAGCGCCCGCAGCGCGTCCCGACCGGACCGTCCGGCCACCGCGGCGTCGAGCAGGTCGGCGCTCTCGGCCAGCGCCAGCCCGGCGACGCGCACCCGCAGATCGTCGGCGCCGGCGACGTGGCTGTAGAGGCTGGCGACCCGGATGTCGAGCCGGCGCGCGAGCTCCGACGGCGTGAGGGCGGCGAAGCCGAGCTCGTCGGCCAGGTCGGCGGCTGCCTCGACGACGAGCGCCGTGGTCAGTCGTCCGCGCACCCGACCACCCTAGAGAACTGGGTCCCGACGGGCCGCGCAGCCGCTACCGTGCTGCGCGTGACCGCTCCCACCCGGCAGCAGACCGTCACCGCCTGGGCCGACGACGCGCTCGGCACCGACGACGCGGTCGGCCTCGCCGACCGGCTCCGACGGGGCGCGGTGTCGGCCCCCGAGCTCGTCGAGGCCGCGATCGCTCGCGTCGAGGCCGTGGACGGACCGCTCAACGCACTGGCCTTCCGCGCCTTCGACCGCGCCCGCGTCGACGCCCAGGACCCCGGTACGGCGTACTTCGCCGGCGTGCCGAGCGTCCTCAAGGACAACGTCGACGTCGCCGGCATGCCCACTCGCCAGGGCACCGACGCGTGGCAGGGCCGACCGGCCCCGCGCGACGGCGACCTCGCCCGGATGTACCTCGCCACCGGGCTCGTGCCACTGGGCAAGAGCCAGCTCTCGGAGTTCGGCTTCTCCGCGGCGGCCGAGCACCCACGGCTGGGTGCGGTGCGCTCGCCGTGGTCGACCGCGCACGTCGCGGGCGCCTCGTCGGCCGGGTCGGCCGGGCTCGTCGCCTCCGGGGCGCTCCCGATCGCGCACGCCAACGACGGCGGGGGCTCGATCCGGATCCCGGCCGCCGTCAACGGCCTGGTCGGGTTGAAGCCGACCCGCGGCCGGTTCGCCCAGGACGCGCTGCTGCGCCGGATGCCGGTGCGGATCGTGTCCGACGGGGTCGTCACCCGCAGCGTGCGCGACACCGCCGCGTTCTTCCGCGAGGCCGAGAAGGTCTTCCACGCCGTCGGCATGCCGCCGGTCGGCGACCTCACCCGCGCGGGCCGCCGCCGGCTGCGCGTCGGTCTCACCACGGCCGGGGCCGGCGTGACCGCCACCCCCGAGGTGGCCGCGGCGACCCGCGAGGTCGGACTGCTGCTGGAGAGCCTGGGCCACGAGGTCGAAGAGGTCGACGCGCCGGTGCCCGACGGGTTCCGCGACGACTTCCTCCTCTACTGGGCCACCACCGCGCTCGCCCTGGTCCGCGGCGGTCGCCGGATGCACGGGCGCAGCTGGGACGTCGACCGGCTCGACCCGCTCACCCGAGGTCTGGCCCGGCACGCCGAGCGCCGGCTGCACAAGGTGCCGGGCGCCGTACGACGGCTGCGTCGGTCGCAGGAGGTCACCGACGGGTTCTACGCCCGCCACGACGTGCTGCTGAGCCCGACCTTGGCGCACCCGACGCCGCTGGTGGGGCACCTCGACCCCACCCAGGGCTTCGACGTGGTGATGGACCGGCTGCTGGAGTGGGTGGCCTTCACGCCGCTGCAGAACGCCACCGGCGAGCCGGCGATCTCCCTGCCCCTCGCCGGCGACGGCGCCGGGCTGCCGCTCGGCGTGATGGTCGCCGGACCGCGGGGCACGGAGGGCCGCCTGATCGGTCTCGCCTACGAGCTCGAGGAGGCCCGGCCGTTCGCGCGGCTGGTCTGAGACCTCGCCGGTCGCGGACGGCTCACCGCGGGGCGACCAGCAGCGCCTGCCGCGACCGGGCGACGAGCCCGCGCTGGTCGAGCACGTCGGAGGACGCCACCGCGACGGAGCCCGGCCCGAGCGTCGTCTCGGCGTCCAGGCACACCCACGGGCCCTCCGCGGGGCGCAGCAGGTGCACCGTGAGCTCGGTGTTGAGGAAGCCCCACTCGCGCACGTCCAGCGTCGCGCTGGCGCCCGAGGCGGAGTCGACGCACGCCATCACCCGCTGGGCCGGCGAGGGCTCCTCGCCGTCGACCACGTCCGGCGTCCGCATCCACACGGTGCCCGGACCGGGGTCGGCGACGCTCCCCGAGATCCAGCGCCAGTCGACCGCGTCGAGGTAGCCCGGGTGCCACCCCGGCGGACGCTCGCGGCGTACGCCGTCGGTGGGGGAGTGGGCGGGCGCCGGACCCACCTCGCCGGGCCCCGGCGGACCGTCGCCGGGGAACAGCCACGCCGCCGCGGTCGCGACCGTGCGGCCGCGCTCGACGTCCTCCAGGGAGGCGTGCGCCAGGGCCACCGACCGACCCGGCCGCACGAGCGACGCACGCACCCGCAGCGCGGTCAGCGGCACCGGGCCCCACAGCTCCATCGTGAAGCGCCCGACCACCCGACCCGCGCTGTCCGGGAGGGCCTCGACGGCCCTGGTCAGCAGGGCTGCGGGCGGTCCGCCGTGCTGCGCGTCGGGCGACCACGGGCCGGCCGTGGACGGCCGCGGGAGCACCGTCTCGACGGTGCCGTCGGGCGTCCGGACGGCCTGCTCGGAGACCTCGTAGAAGGCCTCGGTCAGGCCCGATTTTCCCATCCGCCACCCCGTGTGTAATCTTCTTCGTCGTTGCCCCTTTAGCTCAGTCGGCAGAGCGTCTCCATGGTAAGGAGAAGGTCTACGGTTCGATTCCGTAAAGGGGCTCTGGGTCCGCCTCATCGCGGAGTCTCCACTCCACGTGGCAGGACCCTCGCGGCGGGGTAGCTCAGGTGGTTAGAGCACACGGCTCATAATCGTGGTGTCGCGGGTTCGAGTCCCGCTCCCGCTACCGGCACGACCACCCGCTCACAGCGAGCACGCCAGCAGCAACCAGCACCGAAGGACTTCCCGTGGCCAGCAAGAGCTCCGACGTTCGCCCCAAGATCACGCTCGCCTGCGTGGACTGCAAGGAGCGGAACTACATCACCAAGAAGAACCGCCGCAACGACCCCGACCGGCTCGAGCTGGCGAAGTTCTGCCCGCGCTGCCGCAAGCACACGGCGCACCGCGAGACCCGCTGAGCGCAGGCGCCGCGAGGCGCCGACGCTCCGACGAGCCCGTCCCGGACCACCGGGGCGGGCTCGTCGTCGTTCCCGCACGCCGCCTACTAGCGTGGTCCCCGTGGACACGGACGTGATCGGACGGCGCTACCCGGCCGGTGAGCAGCACGAGGTGACCGCGGAGGCCGTCCGCGCGTTCGCCGAGGCCACCGGCGCGACCTGGAGCGAGGGCGACCCGGTGCCGGCGACGTACCCGATCGTCGCGGCGTTCCGGGCGATGACCGCCTTCCTCGACGCCGAGGGCGTCGACCTGTCCCGGATCGTGCACGGCGAGCAGCGCTTCGCCTACGAGCGACCGCTCGCGGTCGGCGACCGGCTCGACGTCGAGCTCGTGGTCGCCTCGCTGCGCGCCATCGGCGGCAACGAGATCGTCGGCACAGCGAGCGAGGTCCGCGACGCTGACGGTGCTCTCGTGTGCACCGGCAAGGCCACCCTCGTGCACCGGGGCGACGCATGAGCGCGCTGGAGCCGGGTGCAGTGCTGCCCACCCTGACCTACGACGTCACCCGCGAGCAGCTGGTCGCGTACGCCGCCGCGGCCGGCGACCCCAATCCGATCCACCAGGACGAGGAGGTCGCCCTCGCGGTCGGGCTGCCGGGCGTGATCGCGCACGGCATGCTCACCCTCGCGCTGGCCGCCCGTGCCGTGGCGGAGTGGACTGGCGGAGCCGAGGTCGTCGAGCTCGGCGCGAAGTTCACCAGCCCGGTCGTGGTGCCCGCCGAGGGTGCCGCGCAGGTCGTCGTCGCCGGCACCGTGAAGGCGGTCGCCGACGGCACCGCGACGCTCGCGCTCGAGGTCACCTGCGACGGCCAGAAGGTCCTGGGGGCGCCGAAGGCGGTCGTGCGTGCCTGAGCTGCTCGCCGACCACACCACGCTCCGGCTCGGCGGACCGGCCGACCGCTTCGTGGTCGCCAGCACGGAGGAGGCGCTGCTCGCCGAGGTCCGCGCGGCCGACGAGGCGGGCACGTCGCTGCTGGTGCTCGGCGGCGGGAGCAACCTGGTCGTCGGCGACGCCGGGTTCGGCGGCACGGTGGTCAAGGTCGCCACCACCGGGATCGACGCGGACGTCGTCGACGACGAGGGCCCCGCGTGCGGCGGCGTCCTGGTCACGGTCGCCGCGGGGGAGGACTGGGACGGCTTCGTCGCCCACGCCGTCGGTCACGGCTGGAGCGGGGTCGAGGCGCTCTCCGGCATCCCCGGCTCGGTCGGCGCCACCCCTGTTCAGAACGTCGGCGCGTACGGCCAGGAGGTCGCCCAGACGGTCGCCCGGGTCCGCACCTGGGACCGCGTCGAGGGCCGGCTGCGCACCTTCCCCGCCGCCGACTGCGGCTTCGGCTACCGGTGGTCGCGGTTCAAGGCCGACCCGGGCCGCTACGTCGTCCTCTCGGTGACCTTCCAGCTCGCCCGCGGCACGCTCGGCGCCCCGGTCGCGTACGCCGAGCTGGCCCGCACCCTGGGCGTCGAGGTCGGGCAGCGTGCGCCCCTGGCCGACGTCCGCGAGGCGGTGCTGCGCCTGCGCCGGGGCAAGGGCATGGTGCTCGACGCCGCCGACCACGACACCTGGAGCGCCGGGTCGTTCTTCACCAACCCCGTCGTCGAGCCCGACCGGGTGCCCGAGGGCGCCCCGCAGTACCCCGCGCCCGGCACCGACGGCCTGGTGAAGACCAGCGCCGCGTGGCTGATCGACCACGCCGGATTCGCCAAGGGGTACGGCGCGGGCCCCGCCACCTTGTCGACGAAGCACACCCTCGCGCTCACCAACCGCGGTGCCGCGACCACCGCCGACCTGCTGCGTCTCGCGCTCGAGGTCCGCGACGGCGTCGAGCTCGCCTACGGCATCCGCCTGGAGAACGAGCCGGTCCTGCTCGGCTGCTCCCTCTGACCCGGTCGTCGAGCAGCCGCCTCCGGTCGTCGAGTAGCCGCGGAGTGAGGCACGAACGCAGCGGCGTACCGAGATGCCGCGAGCCGAGCAGCGACCGCAACCGACCACCCCCGCACCCACCCCGGGTGCGCCAGAATCCGACGTACGCGGACAAGTTGTCGGGCCCCGTGTCGATCCGGACCCACCTCGCCCGTCACACCGATGACGGCGGGGCAGTCCCGCCGCACCACGACGAGGAGACGCACGATGACGACCTACGCCCTGCTGCTGCCCGGTGACGAGGCCTGGTGGGAGACCGAGACCGGTCAGGCCGAGGGGATGCCGCGCCACGAGCGGTTCTCCGCCCTGCTCGCCGAGCGCGGCCACACGATCACCGGCGGCGCCGAGCTGATGCCCTCCGCCCAGGCCCGCACCGTCCGACCCGCGCCCGACGGCAGCGCCGAGCCCGGCTCGGGCGTCGTCACCGACGGTCCGTACGCCGAGTCGGTCGAGCAGATGGGTGGGTTCTACCTCGTCGAGACCGACGACCTCGACGACCTCCTCGCGGTCTGCGCGGTCCTGGCGTGCCCGGGCCACAGCGTGGAGGTGCGCGAGGTCGTCGTCAGGTGAGGCTGGTCGTGCTCCTGGCCGAGTCCGACCCCGACGCGTGGGACCGGGCCTCGACGGAGGAGCGGCAGCGGGTGCTCGACGCCCACGACGCCTTCCACCGCGCCGTCCTGGCTCGGGCGAGGTCCTCGGGGGCGAGGCGCTGGGCGGCACCGACACCGCCCGCACCCTGCGCACCGTCGGCGGGGAGCGGGTCGACACCGCGGGTCCGTACGCCGAGACGGTGGAGCACCTCGGCGGGTTCTACGTCGTCGACCTGCCCTCGGTGGCCGACGGGATCGAGCTCGCCCGCCTGCTGCCGGACCACTACACGGTCGAGGTGCGCCCGATCGTGGGCGTCGAGGGGTACGAGGCGCCCTCGTGAGCCCGTCCGGCGAGCACGCCCCGGTCCTGGCCGCCGTCGTCCGCGACGACTGGGCCCGGCTCGTGGCGCTGCTCGCCGCGCAGTTCCGCCGCCTCGACCTGGCCGAGGACGGGCTCGGGGACGCCGTCGAGGCGGCCGCGCGCACGTGGCCCCGCGACGGCGTCCCCGCCAACCCGGTCGGGTGGCTGCTCACGACCGCGCGACGCCGGGCCGTCGACCGGCTCCGCGCCGAGGCCGTCGCGGCGCGCCGGGTGCCCGACCTCGCCGTCGAGGCGTCGCTCGTCGAGCAGGCGCAGCGGGTCATGGCCGACCCGGGGGAGGAGGTGGTGGTGGACGAGCGGCTGCGGCTGGGGCTGCTGTGCGCCTACCCCGCCCTGCCCCGCGAGCACGCCGCGGCGCTGACCCTGCGCCTGGTGCTGGGCGTGTCCACCGAGGACGTCGCCCGGCTGTTCCTGGTCCCGACCCCGACGATGGCGGCCAGGCTCACCCGGGCTCGCAAGCGGCTGGCGGGGGAGGCGTTCGCGGTCCCGGTCGGCACCGAGCTGGTGAGCAGGGTGGCCGTCGTGGCCGACGTCGCCTACCTCGCGTTCACCGCCGGCTACGCGCCCGGGACGGGCGAGGACGTCGTCCGGGCCGACCTGGCGGGCGAGGCGGTGCGGCTGGTGCGGGTGCTGCGCGAGGTGCTGCCCGGCGGGCTCGACCCCTCGGCCCGTGCCGAGGTCGACTGCCTACTTGCGCTGGTGCTGCTCCAGCACGCCCGCCGCGACGCCCGCACCCGTCGCGGACCGGACGGGACGACCGACCTCGTCCTGCTGCCCGACCAGGACCGCACCCGGTGGCACCACGACGAGGTCGCCGAGGCGCTGGTCGTGCTCGGCCCGCACGTGCACGCCGCGCCGGCGCCGTACCTCCTCCAGGCGCTGGTGGTCGCCGAGCACGCCGTCGCCCCGACCGCCGCCGACACCGACTGGGCGCGGGTGGTGCGGCACTACGACGAACTGCTCGCGCTCACCGGCTCCGACGTCGTCAGGCTCAACCGGGCGGTGGCGGTCGCGGAGGCGCGGGGCGCGCCGGCCGGACTGGCCGCACTCGAGGAGCTGCGCGGTTCGGGCCTCGGGCACCGCCTCGACGCGGTCCGGGCCGAGCTTCTCGCCCGCACCGGCGCGGACGACGCCGCGCGGACGGCGTACGACGCCGCCATCGCCAGGTGCGCCCACGAGGCCGAGCGGCGGCACCTGCTGAGGCGCCGCGCGTCGCTCGGCTGACCCGGGACTGGTACGGGCGTACTGCCTGGTGCGTGGTGTCGATGTACCAGGCCGTTCTACCTGTGAGGAGGTCCCGTGGAAATCCACAGAACGGCAACATTGTGGTCATGAACGACACCCCCCACACCCCCCGCCCCCGCCTCACCACCGCGACCGAGGCCGGCCCCCGCGCCGGAGCCACCGACGCCGACTTCTGGGCCCTGGTCGACGGCATCGGCCGCATCGAGACCGTCGAGTCGGTCGAGACCGGCGCCGCCGAGATCGCCGCCCTCGAGGCCCTGATGGCCGCCCCCGCCGCCGGTCCCCGCGCGATCAACCCCGCCGACCTGCCGGCGGGACTCACCGTCCACCAGCCCGGCGACTGGGCCGGCGTCGCCCACGACACCGAGGCGGTCTCCCGCCTGCGCGACCTCGGCGGATTCGGCGGCCTGGCCTGACCCCAGTGCCCCTGCCACGCCTCGAGAAGTCAGCACCCAGCAGCACCCAGCGGTCGCCGGTGCCCTACGGCGTGGCCTCGAACGCCCAGACCTCGCCGCCGTCGCAACCCATCGCTCAGCCCTCCGTGGGGGAGGTGAGCCAGGCGTCGACGTCGGCGAGAGCCGTCTCGCGCAGGTCCGAGGGTGCCCTCGAGGCGCGCAGCGACATCCGCGCCAGCTCGGCGAGCGTCGCGTCGGACAGGTCGTGCGCGGCGCGCATCGTGGCGTACTGCGCGGCCAGCTGCGACCCGAACAGCAATGGGTCGTCGGCGCCCAGGGCGACGGTCGCCCCGGCCTCGAGCAGCGTGGGCAGTGGTACCGACGACAGGTCGGAGTAGACGCCGAGCGACACGTTCGAGACCGGGCACACCTCGAGCGCGACCCCCGCCTGCACCACCCGGTCGAGCAGCGCGGGGTCCTCGGCGGTCCGGACGCCGTGCCCGAGGCGTCCGGCGTGCAGGGAGTCCAGACAGGTGCGCACGTGGTCCGGCCCGCGCAGCTCGCCACCGTGCGGCACCAGCAGCAGGCCGGCCCGCTCGGCGATCTCGAACGCCTTCGCGAAATCCTCGGTGCTGCCGCGGCGCTCGTCGTTGGACAGGCCGAAGCCGACGACGCCGCGGTCGGCGTACTGCGCGGCGAGGCGGGCCAGGATGCGGGCGTCGAGCGGGTGACGGGTGCGGTTGGCGGCGATGACGAGCCCGATACCGAGCCCGGTGGCCGCCGCGGCCTCGCGGACCGCGTCGAGCACCAGGTCGGTGAACTCCGTGATCCCGCCGAAGGTCGCGGCGTACCCGCTCGGGTCGACCTGGATCTCCAGCCACCGCCCGCCGTCGCGCACGTCGTCCTCGGCGGCCTCCCGCACCAGCCGTCGTACGTCGTCCGGCGTGCGCAGGACGCTGCGTGCGACGTCGTACAGGCGCTGGAAGCGGAACCAGCCCTTCTCGTCGGCCGCGCTCAGCCGTGGCGGCCAGTCGGTGACCAGCGAGTCGGGCAGCTGCACGCCGTCGCGCTCGGCCAGCTCCAGCAGCGTGGCGTGGCGCATCGAGCCGGTGAAGTGCAGGTGCAGGTGCGCCTTGGGGAGCGTGCGGAGGTCGCGGCGGTCCCCGTCGGGGCCGGGGCGGTGGTCGGACCTGCTCATCCGGGGATGGTAGGCACCCGGCCCGAGCGACCCGCGACGGGCCTTTTGGACGCGGCTCCACCTGTGCCCGTAGACTCCACCGCTGGTGGATCACGAGCCATGGTCCGGCCTGCCCGCGAGGCGGTCCGGCCGACGTGGCGGATCCACTGTGGAGGGCACTAGCTCAACTGGCAGAGCATCGGTCTCCAAAACCGAAGGTTGGGGGTTCAAGTCCCTCGTGCCCTGCGAAACGAACCACGACGAGAGGTGACGAAGTGTCGGACAGCCAGGCGGTCCGGGGGTCCAACGAGCCCCGCAAGCGCACCGGCATCCCGACGTTCTACCGTCAGGTGGTCGCCGAGCTGCGGAAGGTCGTCTACCCGACCCAGGAGCAGCTGGTCACCTACTTCTTCGTGGTGATGGCGTTCGTGCTGGTGATGATCGCGATCGTCTCGGCGCTCGACCTGGCGTTCGGCCAGCTGGTGTTCAAGATCTTCACCGGCGGCGAGAACATCTGACCGCGTGGTCACCGGAGCCCGACGTACCCACGTCGGGCGGCACCGCCCGACCGCACCCCACACCGATGGAGCAGCACGTGTCTGAGCAGTACCCGGAGCAGGACCTCGAGCAGGACCTCGACCTCGACCCCGAGCAGGACGAGGCGACCGAGTTGTCCGCCGAGGGCACCGAGCCGGTGGCCGCCGACTCCGACGACGACCTGCTCGAGGTCGCCGAGGACCACGCCGACGAGGTCGTCGAGGCCGAGGGCGAGCTCGCAGACGAGACCGCGGAGGCCGCCGACGAGCTGGCTGCCGAGGACCCCGCGACCGGCGAGGAGATCGCCGACGACGCCGTGGAGTCCGAGGACCCGCTGGAGGCGTTCCGCCGTGAGCTGTGGGCCAAGCCGGGCGACTGGTTCGTCGTGCACACCTACTCCGGCATGGAGAACCGGGTGAAGTCGAACCTGGAGAACCGCGCCGTCTCGCTCAACATGGAGGACTACATCCACGAGATCGTGGTCCCCATGGAGGACGTCGTCGAGATCAAGAACGGTCAGCGACGCACCCGCAAGAAGCCGGCCCTCCCGGGCTACGTGCTGGTCCGGATGGACCTCACCGACGAGTCCTGGTCCGCCGTGCGTCACACGCCGTCCATCACCGGCTTCGTCGGCAACAGCCACCAGCCCGTGCCGCTGGGCATGGACGAGGTCGAGAAGATGCTCGCCCCGAGCGTCGTCGCCGAGGCCGCCGCGGCTCCCGCCGCCGGCGATGACTCCGCGCCGGCCGCCGGTGGTGGCACCGCGGTCGCGGCGAAGAAGAACATCGAGGTCGCCGACTTCGGCGTCTCCGACTCCGTCATGGTCGTCGACGGCCCGTTCGCCACGCTGCACGCCACGATCACCGAGATCAACGCCGAGGCGCAGCGCGTCAAGGCGCTCGTCGAGATCTTCGGCCGCGAGACCCCGGTCGAGCTCAGCTTCTCGCAGATCCAGCGCGTCTGAGCGAGGACGTCTGACACGTCGGATTTGGCCCCGGGCCGTCCCGCGCGTCACCATCGTCTACTGAGCAACACCCCGTGGCAGAGGGCGACCGCCCTCGCTGTGACCACAGAGAAGGAAGAGAGCGCATCATGCCTCCCAAGAAGAAGATCGCTGCCCTGGTCAAGGTGCAGCTGCAGGCCGGTGGCGCGACCCCGGCCCCGCCGGTCGGTACCGCCCTCGGTCCGCACGGCGTCAACATCATGGAGTTCTGCAAGGCGTACAACGCCCAGACGGAGTCCATGCGCGGCAACGTCGTCCCCGTCGAGATCACCATCTACGAGGACCGGTCGTTCACCTTCATCACGAAGACCCCGCCGGCCGCGGAGCTCATCAAGAAGGCCGCCGGTCTGAAGAAGGGCTCGGGCGTCCCGCACAAGGAGAAGGTCGGCAAGCTGACCAAGGACCAGGTGCGCGAGATCGCCACGACCAAGCTCCCCGACCTCAACGCGAACGACATCGACGCCGCGATGAAGATCGTCGAGGGCACCGCCCGCTCCATGGGCGTCACCACCGACTGATCCCCTCCGCCACGGAGGAGTGGCAGGGCCGCGCTGGCCCGCTACCGACCACACCCCTCCGGTCCCGCCACGGCGGGCCGGAAGAGAAAGAGAGAACCACCATGCAGCGCAGCAAGACCTACCGCGCGGCGATGGAGACCTTCGACAAGGACGAGCTCTACGCCCCGCTGGCCGCGATCAAGATCGCCAAGGCCTCCTCGAAGAAGAAGTTCGACGAGACCGTCGACGTCGTCATGCGCCTCGGCGTCGACCCCCGCAAGGCCGACCAGATGGTGCGCGGCACCGTCAACCTCCCGCACGGCACCGGCAAGACCGCCCGCGTGCTCGTCTTCGCGCAGGGCGACAAGGCCCAGGCCGCGCTCGACGCCGGTGCGGACGAGGTCGGGTCGGACGACCTGATCGAGAAGGTCGGCGCCGGCTACCTCGACTTCGACGCCGTCGTCGCGACCCCGGACCTCATGGGTAAGGTCGGCCGCCTCGGCCGCGTGCTCGGCCCCCGCGGCCTCATGCCGAACCCCAAGACCGGCACCGTCACCCCGGACCCGGCCAAGGCCGTGACCGACATCAAGGGCGGCAAGATCGAGTTCCGCGTCGACCGCCACGCCAACCTGCACTTCATCATTGGCAAGGCGTCCTTCGGCGAGGCCCAGCTGGCGGAGAACTACGCCGCCGCGCTGGAGGAGGTGCTGCGGCTCAAGCCCGCCAGCTCCAAGGGTCGCTACCTGAAGAAGGTCACCCTCTCCACCACGATGGGTCCGGGCGTCCAGGTCGACCCCAACCGCATCAAGAACGTCGCCGGCGAGGACGAGGCCTGAGCCTCACCCGCTGACAGCACGAAGGCCCGGTCCCCGCGAGGGGGCCGGGCCTTCGTGCGTCGTACGCCGTGGTGCGGGTGGGCGTCAGGCGTCCGCGGCGAGCTTCTCCGCAGCGGCGAGCGCCACGCAGGTGGCGACGCCGGCCATCGCGGTCTCGACCTGGTCCAGCGGCGGGAAGGTCGGCGCGAGGCGGATGTTGCGGTCGCGCGGGTCGTCGCCCAGCGGGAACGAGGCGCCGGCGGGCGTCAGGGCGATACCGGCCTCCTTGGCCAGCGCCACGACCTGCGAGGCGGTGCCGTCGAGCACGTCGAGGTTGACGAAGTAGCCCCCGGTCGGACGGGTCCACTCCGCGACCTCGAGGCCGTCGAGCTCGGTGCTCAGCGCGTCGTCCACGGCGGCGAACTTGGGCGCGATGATCTCGCGGTGCTTGCGCATGTGTGCGCGCACGCCGTCGGCGTCGCCGAAGAACTCCACGTGGCGCAGGTGGTTGACCTTGTCGGGGCCGATCGAGGCCATGCCGAGGTGCTTGAGGAACCACGCCTTGTTGGCGCCCGACATCGCGACCACCGCGACGCCGGCGCCGGCGAAGGTGATCTTGGAGGTCGACGCGAACACGATCGGTCGGTCGGCGTGGTCGGCCGCGGCGGCCAGGCTGAGCACGTCCGGGCTCTTCACCTCGTCGTCGGTGAGGTGGTGCAGCGCGTAGGCGTTGTCCCAGAAGACCCGGAAGTCGGGCGCGGCCGTCGGCATCGACATCAGCTCGGCGGCGACCTCGGCGCTGCACACCGCGCCGGTCGGGTTGGCGTACGTCGGCACGATCCACAGTCCCTTGACCGCCGGGTCGTCGGCGACCAGCGCGCGGACGGCCTCGACGTCGGGGCCGTCGGCGTTCATCGGGACGGTGACCATCTCGATGCCGAAGTCGGCGAGCATCGAGAAGTGCCGGTCGTAGCCGGGCACGGGGCAGACGAACTTCAGTGTCGGCTCGTCCTTCCACGGGCGCTCCGAGCCGGGGCCGCCCCACAGCAGGAGGTCGGTGAGCGCCTGGTGCATCAGCGTGAGGCTGGAGTTGCCCTGGCACAGCACCTGGTCGGCGTCGATGCCCAGGAGCTCGCCGAACACCTCGCGCAGCTCGCGCAGCCCCTCCAGGCCGCCGTAGTTGCGCACGTCGACGCCGCCGCGGTCCCGGTAGGTCGTGGGCAGCCCGAGCAGGCCGTTGCTGAGGTCGAGCTGCTCGGCCGACGGCTTGCCGCGGGTCAGGTCCAGCGACAGCCCGCGCTCGCGGAGCGCGGCGTACGCCGCCTGCTTCTCCTCGAGGAACGCGGCCAGCTGCTCGGGTGACAGGGTGGACAGGGGAACGACGTCGGTCATGCTCCCGATCCTGCCAGCCGCCGCTCGATCCGCGACGATTGGCGTCGCGGCGGTGAGATCCGTACTGTTGCCTCTCGAAACCAGAGACCGCTGGTCGCCGGGAGCCCGCTCCCGGTCGAAGGTTCCGCAGCACTGCGGACGACCCGCGCAGGTGATCCGGAGCAGACGACCGCGATGCGGTCAGCACACGCCCTGGGCCCTGCGCCCGGGGCGTTCGTCGTTCTGGAGGGTCCTTCACCGACGGTCTCGCCACGTCTGAGAAGGAGACCCCATGGCGAAGCCGGAGAAGCAGGCCGCCGTCGCGGAGATCGTTGAGTCGTTCAACGAGTCCGCCGGTGCCGTGCTCACCGACTACCGCGGTCTCACCGTCAAGGAGCTGCAGGACCTGCGCCGCTCCCTCGGCGAGAACGCTTCGTACGCCGTGGTGAAGAACACCCTGGCCAAGATCGCCGCCTCCGAGGCGGGCGTCTCTGGCTTCGACGACCTGCTCGTCGGTCCCACCGCGATCGCCTTCATCACCGGCGACGTGGTCGAGGCCGCGAAGGGTCTGCGTGACTTCGCCAAGGCGAACCCCGCCCTGATCATCAAGGGCGGCTACCTCGACGGCGCCGTGCTGGACGCAGCGGAGATCTCCAAGCTCGCCGAGCTGGAGTCCCGCGAGGTCCTCATGGGCAAGCTCGCGGGCGCCATGCTCGCGTCGCTGCAGAACGCCGTCTCCCTGTTCCAGGCCCCGCTGTCGCAGGCCGCCCGTGTCGCGGGTGCGCTGCAGGCGAAGGCCGAGCAGGACCCCTCGATCCTCGCGGGTGGTGCCGGTGCGCCGGCCGCCGCCGAGGAGGAGCCCGCTGCCGAGACCGAGGCCCCCGCGGCCGAGGCCGAGGCCGCTGACTCCACCGACGCCTGAGCCCAGGCACACACCACCACACCGAGAAACATCAGGCCCGCTCTCGCGGGCCGCACCACAGAAAGGTTCGCAATCATGGCGAAGCTCAGCACCGACGAGCTCCTCGACGCGTTCAAGGAGATGACCCTCATCGAGCTCTCCGAGTTCGTGAAGCAGTTCGAGGAGACCTTCGACGTCACCGCCGCCGCCCCCGTGGCCGTGGCCGCCGCCCCCGCCGCAGGTGGCGCCGCTGCCGGTGGCGAGGCCGCTGCCGAGCAGGACGAGTTCGACGTCGTCCTCGAGGCCGCCGGCGACAAGAAGATCAACGTCATCAAGGAGGTCCGCGCGCTGACCTCCCTCGGCCTGAAGGAGGCCAAGGAGCTCGTCGAGTCGGCTCCGAAGCCGATCCTGGAGAAGGTCAACAAGGAGGCCGCTGACAAGGCCAAGGAGGCCCTCGAGGGCGCCGGCGCCACCGTCAGCGTCAAGTGACGTCTGCGTGACACCCCGGTGCGCCTGAGGTGCGCCACACCGACCGGAGGCGGTCGCCCGACAGGGCGGCCGCCTCCGGCGCGTCCGGGGGTCGTACGCCGGCCGCGGCGCCGCGGCGCCGGCGGCGCCGCGGCCGGGGAACGCGTCGTGCGAGGTCAGAGGACGTGTCCGCGACGGCCGTCCTGGTCGCGATCCGGCCACGATTCGTGCGTTGACGTGACGGCGCCCACAACGGGGGCGTAACCTCGCGGCCAGGTCGACGTTGTTACCGGTGAGTGACATGGGGTCCGGCGCGGTCGGCCGCGTCGGAGCGTGACCAAGGCAGCAGTGACCACAGAAGGGGTGGCGTGAGTGGGCGTCGAGATCAAGGTCGAGCACCTCACCAAGTCATTCGGCAAGCAGCTGATCTGGGGCGACGTGACGCTCACGATCCCGGCCGGTGAGATCTGCGTGATGCTGGGCCCGTCGGGCACCGGCAAGTCGGTGTTCCTGAAGACGCTCATCGGGCTGCTGAAGCCCGACCAGGGCTCGATCGTCATCGAGGGCACCGACATCGCGTCGTGCCCCGAGCGCGAGCTCTACGAGATCCGCAAGCTGTTCGGCGTGCTGTTCCAGGACGGCGCGATGTTCGGCTCGATGAACCTCTACGACAACGTCGCCTTCCCGCTGCGCGAGCACACCCGGAAGTCCGAGTCGGAGATCCGTGACGTGGTCATGGAGAAGATGGACCTCGTCGGTCTCCTCGGCGCCGAGGACAAGCTCCCCGGCGAGATCTCCGGCGGCATGCGCAAGCGCGCCGGCCTGGCCCGCGCGCTGGTGCTCGACCCCGAGATCGTGCTGTTCGACGAGCCCGACTCCGGCCTCGACCCGGTGCGCACGGCGTTCCTCAACCAGCTCATCGTCGACCTCAACGCGCAGATCGACGCGACGTTCCTCATCGTCACGCACGACATCAACACCGCCCGCACGGTGCCCGACAACATCGGCCTGCTCTACCACAAGCACCTGGCCATGTTCGGTCCGCGCGAGATGCTGCTGAGCTCGGAGGAGCCGGTGGTGCGGCAGTTCCTCAACGCCCAGCGTGTCGGCCCCATCGGCATGTCGGAGGAGAAGGACGCCGACGAGCTCGCCGCCGAGGCCGACCAGGAGCTGCCCCCGCTGCCGCCGATCCCGATGCAGCTGGAGCCCTCGAACGGAGTCCCGCGCCGCAGCCAGCGCGAGCCCGGCGGGTGGTGCCGTGACAACGGCGTGACCCCGCCGCCCGGCTCTTTCGAGCCGCAGATGACCATGACCACGGGAGCCTGACGGGCGACTCTGGTGGCATCCTCGACCTCGACGCGCCTCCTCGCGCCGGTCGGCACCGCGGGCAAGCTCTTCGCCTTCGGTCTCGACGTCGGCCGCGGGCTCTTCCGCCGTCCCTTCCAGCTGCGTGAGTTCATCCAGCAGGCGTGGTTCGTCGCCTCGGTGACGATCATCCCGACCGCACTGGTCGCCATCCCGTTCGGCGCGGTCATCGCGCTGCAGGTGGGTGGCCTGATCAAGCAGTTCGGCGCCCAGTCCTTCACCGGTTCGGCGTCGGTCCTGGCGGTGGTCCAGCAGGCGGCGCCCATCGGCACGGCTCTGCTGATCGCCGGGGCGGGCGGCTCCGCGATCGCCGCCGACCTCGGCGCCCGCAAGATCCGCGAGGAGCTCGACGCGATGATGGTGCTGGGCATCGACCCGATCCAGCGCCTGGTCGTGCCGCGCGTGCTCGGCACGATCCTGGTCGCGGTCTTCCTCAACGGCATGGTGAGCGTCGTCGGCGTGGCCGGCGGATACGTCTTCAACGTGATCCTCCAGGACGGCACGCCGGGTGCGTACCTCGCCAGCTTCACCGCGTTGGCGCAGCTGCCCGACCTGTGGATCGGCCTCATCAAGGCCGCCATCTTCGGCCTGATCGCTGCGGTCGTGGCGTCGTACAAGGGCATGACCGCCGGTGGCGGACCGAAGGGCGTGGGCGACGCGGTGAACGAGTCCGTCGTCATCACGTTCCTGCTGCTGTTCGTCGTCAACTTCGTCCTGAGCGCGGTCTACCTCGAGATCGTCCCCCCGAAGAACGGCTGAGGGAGGAGACGACATGGCGAACCTCGACCTGCGCGGCGTCTACCGCCGCCCCCTGTCCAGCGTCGACAACCTCGGCGAGCAGCTGGCGTTCTACCTGCGCGCCCTCGCGGCGACGCCGAAGTCGGCCGTGCGCTACCCGAAGGAGGTCATGCGCATCCTCGCCGAGGTCACCCTCGGCTCGGGCGCGCTGGCCGTCATCGGCGGCACCGTCGGCGTCATCATCGGCATGACCTTCTTCACCGGCGCCCAGGTCGGCCTGTCCGGGTACGCCGCGCTCGACCAGCTCGGCACGGCACCGTTCGCCGGCTTCGTCTCGGCGTACTTCAACACCCGTGAGATCGCGCCGCTGGTCGCCGGCATCGCCCTGGCCGCGACGGTCGGCTGCGGCTTCACCGCCCAGCTCGGCGCGATGCGGATCTCCGAGGAGGTCGACGCCCTCGAGGTGATGGCGATCCCCTCGATGCCGTTCCTCGTCACGACCCGCATCCTGGGCGGTCTCATCGCGATCGTCCCGCTGTACGTCGTGGGCCTGCTGTCGTCCTACCTCGCCAGCCGGCTGGTGATCACCCAGTTCTACGGGCAGTCACCGGGCACCTACGACCACTACTTCAACCAGTTCCTGCCGCCGGGCGACGTGCTGTGGTCCTTCGGCAAGGTGCTGATCTTCGCCGTCGTGGTCATCCTGATCCACTGCTACTACGGCTACAACGCCTCCGGCGGTCCCGCCGGCGTGGGCACCGCCGTGGGCCGCGCGGTCCGCACGAGCATCGTGGCGGTCAACGTGATCGACCTGTTCCTGTCCATGGCGATCTGGGGCGCGTCCACGACCGTCCGGTTGGCCGGGTGAGGGGCGAGTCATGAAGCAACCCATCTGGTGGCACCCGCGCGTGCTCGGCACGGCGTTCCTCGCCCTGCTCGTGCTGTCGGTCTACCTGACCTACGCGGTGTTCACGAAGAAGTTCACCGACTACGAGGAGGTGACCCTCGAGACCTCGACGATCGGCCTGCAGCTCCCCGAGCGCGGCGACGTCAAGGTCCGCGGGGTCATCATCGGCGAGGTCCTCGACTTCGAGCCGGTCAACGGCGGCGAGAGCGCCGAGATCACCCTCGGCCTGTTCCCCGACAAGCTCGACACGATGTCGCTGCCGGAGAACGTCACCGGCTCGATCGTCCCGAAGACGCTCTTCGGCGAGAAGTACGTCTCGCTGGTGCTCCCCGACCAGCCGCAGGGCGAGCTCGCCGCCGGCGACGTCATCGAGCGCACCGACGTCTCGATCGAGGTCGAGAAGGTCCTCTCCGACCTCTACCCGCTGCTGACGGCCGTGCGCCCGGGCGACCTCAACATGACGCTCAACGCGATCGCGACGGCGCTGCGGGGTCGGGGCGACCAGATCGGCGAGAACCTCGAGACGCTCGACTCCTACCTCAAGCGGTTCAACCCCGAGGTCCCGGCACTCATCGAGGACCTCCGCCTGACCACCCAGGTCTCCGACCTGTACGACGACGTGCTCCCGCAGGTGGCCGACATCCTCGACAACACCATCGTGACGATGCAGACCCTGGAGTCGCGCGAGGCCAAGCTCAACGCGCTCTTCCAGGACGTCGCGTCGTTCTCCGACACCACGCGCACCTTCCTCGCCGACAACGAGGACAACCTCGTGCGCGTCGGTGAGCTCAGCCGGGCGCAGCTGCGGGTCCTCTCGCGCTACTCCACCGAGTTCCCGTGCCTGCTCGCCGGTGTCGTCGGCGCGGGCAAGCTCCAGGCCGAGGCGTTCCGCAACTACAAGCTCCACATCGTCCTGGAGACGCTGCCGCGCCAGCCGCGCCGCTACACCCCGGCCGACAAGCCGCGGGTCGGCGAGAACCGCGGTCCCAACTGCCTGCACCTGCCCAACCCGCCGTGGAGCCAGGCCAACCCGAACACCCGGGTGCCCAACTTCGATGACGGCGTCGACGAGCCGACCGGCAAGGGCACTACGCGGGTGGCGCCCGGTCCGGCCGTGTCGGCCACCGGCGAGGTCGGCGGCAGCGACGACGCGACCTTCTACCGCGACCTGCTCGCGCCGGCCCTCGGCGTGGAGCCGGAGGAGGTCGGCGACCTCGGTGCGCTGCTGGTGGGTCCGATGACGCGTGGGGCGGAGGTGTCGCTGCGATGAAGCTCCTCGACGCCAAGACCACCGTCGACCTGATCAAGCTCGTCGTCTTCGTGCTGGTCACCAGCCTCGCCACCGGCGTGCTGATCGTGACGGTCGGCAACCTCAGCTTCAGCGCCAAGACGACCTACAGCGCCGTCTTCGTCGACGCCACGGGGGTCGTCGCGGGCGACGATGTCCGGGTGGCCGGCGTCCGCGTCGGCAGTGTCGAGGACATCGACGTCGTCGACGGCGACCGCGCGAAGGTCACCTTCACCGTCGAGGACACCACCCGCGTCAGCCAGGCGACCACCATCGCCATCCGCTACCGCAACCTCGTCGGCCAGCGCTACCTCCAGCTCAGCGAGGGCATCGGCAACGCCGCGGTCCAGGACGCCGACGCGACGATCCCGGTGTCGCGCACCGAGCCGGCACTCGACCTCACCGTGCTCTTCAACGGCTTCCAGCCGCTATTCGAGGCGCTGACCCCCGACGACCTCAACCAGCTGTCGTTCGAGGTCGTCCAGGTCTTCCAGGGCCAGGGCGGCACGCTGGAGAGCCTGCTGACCAGCACGGCCTCGGTCACCCAGGAGCTCGCCAACCGCGACCAGGTGATCGGCGAGCTGCTCGACAACCTCGACTACGTGCTCGACCACATCGCCGACCGCGACCAGCAGCTCACGGCGCTCATCAAGAGCTTCCGCCGGCTCGTGCGCGGTCTGAAGAACGACCGCAACGCGATCCTCGACTCCCTCGACGGCATCTCCACGCTGTCGACGCGCACCGCCGAGCTCGCCGAGGGCATCCGGCCGCCGTTCGTCGAGGACATCAAGCAGCTGCGCCGCCTGACGAAGAACATCGACGACAACAAGGCCGAGCTCGACCGCGCGCTCCAGGTGCTGCCGATCAAGCTCGAGAAGGTCGGCCGCACCGCGATCTACGGCTCGTGGTTCAACTTCTACCTCTGCGACTTCAAGGGCCGGGTGCGCCTGCCCGGGGTGACCGTCCCGGTCGACTACTCCGTGGGTGCCGAGAGGTGTGATCTCGGATGACCCGCCGTCCGCACGTCCGCACTCACGCCTGCACACATGCCCGCACCGAGTCCGAGGGGGGTCCGCGATGAAGCCGTTCCGCGAGCGCAACCCCGTGGTCATCGGCGCGGTCAGCATCACCGTGCTGGTGCTGCTGCTGGTCGCCGCGTTCCGCGCCTCCGACCTGCCGATCATCGGCGGCGGCACGATCTACTACGCCAACTTCGAGGAGGCCGGCGGCCTCAAGGCCGACGACGAGGTCCGCCTCGCCGGTGTCCGGGTCGGCCGCGTCGAGGACATCGCGCTCGACCAGTCGAAGGGCGAGGTCCGGGTGACCTTCCGCGTCGAGACCGACGACGGCTTCGGCACCGAGTCGCGAGCTGCGATCAAGGTGAAGACCCTGCTCGGCGACATGTTCCTCTCCCTCGAGCCCGCCGGCGACGGCCAGCTCGCGGAGGAGACGACGATCCCCTCCGACCGCACCTCCTCGCCGTACGACGTCGTCGACGCCTTCGAGGGCCTGGCCGAGACGTCGGCGGAGATCGACACCGACCAGCTCGCCCAGTCGCTGACCACGCTCGCCGACCTGACCCGCGACACCCCCGAGGAGTTCCGCAGCGCCCTGACCGGTGTCTCGGCGCTCTCGCGCAACATCGCCCGACGTGACCGCCAGATCAACTCGCTGCTGAAGAACCTGCGCCGGGTGTCGACCGTCCTCGACGACCGCGACGACGACATCATCGCGCTGATGCGCGACTCCGACGTGCTCTTCCGTGCCCTGGTCACTCGACGTGACGACATCCACCAGGTGCTCGTGGCGACCCAGACGCTCTCGCGCGAGCTGACGCTGCTGGTGCGCCAGAGCCGGGGCGACCTCAAGCCGGCGCTGACCCAGCTCAAGAGCGTGCTCGACGTGCTCAACAAGAACGAGGACAACATCGACGACAGCCTGCGGCTGATGGCACCGTTCTACCGGGTCTTCAACAACACGCTCGGCACCGGCCCGTGGTTCGACACCTACATCTACAACCTGCCGCCCGTGCCGACCCTCGGCGGCGTCGCAGACACCCTCAACCCGACCAACCGTGCAGCGGCAGGAGGTGGCCGATGAGCACCCTGCAGCGTTTCCTCGGACCGCTCATCGCCGTGGCCGTGCTGGCCACCGCGGCGTTCGTGTTCCTCGGCGACGGCGACGGGAAGAAGACCGTCACCGCCTACTTCCCGCGCACCGTGTCGCTCTACGAGGGCAGTGACGTCCGCGTGCTCGGCGTGCCGGTCGGCACCGTCGACACCGTCGTGCCCGACGGCACCTCGGTCCGGGTCACGATGACCTACGACGGCGACATCAAGGTCCCCGCCGACGCCCAGGCCATGATCGTCGCGCCGTCGATCGTCGGTGACCGCTACGTCCAGCTCTCCCCGGCGTACTCCTCGGGTGAGGTGATGCAGGACGACGCCGTGCTCGCCGAGGGCAGCACGGCCGTGCCGCTGGAGCTCGACGAGATCTACGGCAGCCTCGACCGGCTGACCGTCGCCCTCGGCCCCGACGGCGCCAACTCCAAGGGCGCGCTCAACGACCTGCTCCAGGTCACCGCCGCCAACTTCGGCGGCCAGGGCGCGAAGTTCCACCAGACCATCGAGGACTTCAGCCGCCTGAGCCAGACCCTCGACGACAACAAGGACGAGCTGTTCGGCTCGACCGCCGAGCTGCAGAAGTTCGTCTCCACCCTGGCCCGCAACGACGGCGTCGTCCGCCGCTTCAACACCTCGCTCGCCAGCGTCTCCACCATGCTCGCCGGCGAGCGCACCGACCTGGCCAAGGCGCTGGACAACCTCGGCACGGCGCTCGGCGAGGTCGGCCGGTTCGTCCGCCAGAACCGCACGATCCTCACCAAGGACATCCGCGGCCTCAACCGCGTCGCCAAGGTGCTGGTCAAGCGGCGCGACGAGCTCGACGAGACGCTGCGGGTGGCGCCGGTCGCGCTGAACAACCTCCAGCTCACCTACAACCCCGACGCGGGCACGCTCGACACGAACGCCAACGTCGGCAACCTGGAGCAGGAGATCGTGTCCAACCCGTCGCTGTTCCTGTGCTCGCTGGTCGCGGCCAACGACCCGAACGGCGACCTGTGCGACCTCGTGCAGTCGCTGCCGCTCCCGCGCAACGCGCCGTTCGGCACCGGGAGCGCGATGCAGCCCTACGACCCCAGCCTCGGCGGTCTCGTGGAGGTGGGTGAGTGATGAGGAAGCTCCGGATGCTCGTCGCGGTGCTGGTGGCCAGCATGGGCCTCACCGCCTGCGACTTCGACGTCTACAGCCTCCCGCTGCCGGGCGGCGCCGACGTCGGCGACGACCCGATCGAGGTCACCGTCGAGTTCGTCGACGTCCTCGACCTGGTGCCGCAGTCCGCGGTGAAGGTCAACGACATCTCGGTCGGGCGCGTCACCGACATCCGCCTCGACGGCTACCGCGCGGAGGTGACGATCCTGGTGCGCGGCGACCTCGGGCTCCCCGAGAACACCCGAGCCGAGATCCGTCAGACCAGCCTGCTCGGTGAGAAGTTCGTGTCGCTGGCCGCGCCGGCCGACGCCGACGCGTTCGGCGAGCTGTCCGACGAGGACACCATCCCGATCGACCGCACGGGCGACAACCCGGAGGTCGAGGAGGTGCTCTCCGCGCTCAGCCTGCTGCTCAACGGCGGCGGCGTCGCGCAGCTGCGCACGATCGCCCAGGAGCTCAACAAGGCGCTGGGCGGCCGCGAGAGCACCGTGCGCTCGGTGCTGTCGCAGCTCGACATCTTCATCGGTCAGCTCGACGACAACAAGGACGACATCGTCGCCTCGATCCGGGCCCTCAACCGGCTCGCGATCCAGGTACGGCGCCAGCAGGGGAGCATCGACTCCGCACTGGAGGAACTGCCCAGCGCGCTCAACTCGCTCAACCGGCAGCGCGGCGACCTGGTGAAGATGCTGCGGGCCCTCGACCGCCTCAGCGGCGTCGGCGTCCGCGTCATCAACCGCAGCAAGACCGTGACGATCGAGTCGCTGCGCCAGCTGCAGCCGGTGCTGACCAAGCTGTCGGACTCCGGAGACGACTTCGTCAACGCCTTCAACGTCTTCCTGACCTACCCGTTCGTCGACGAGGTCGTCGGTCGCGACCCCCAGGTCGCGCGCAACCTGCACATGGGCGACTACACCAACCTCTCGGTGCAGCTCGACATCGACCTGCGCTCGACGGACACCCTCCCCGATCTCCCGGGCGTGCCCTGCGAGCTGCTCAACAACATCCCCGACGACATCCCGCTCGACGAGGTCCTCGACACGATCACGCTGTGCCAGGACGCCCAGGACACCCTCGCGGGCTGCGTCAACGACCCGTCGTTCGCCACCTGCCAGGACCTCCCGGCCGGCCTCCTCGAGGACGTCTGCACCGCGGTCAACCTGCCCCTCGGCGGGCTCTGCCCGTCCACTGGCGGAGGCGGCAACGGCGGGGGCGGCGGCGGCCTTCCTGATCTCCCCGACCTGCCCGACCTGCCCGACCTGCCCGGCACGGGCGGCTCCGGCGACGGTGGCCTCGGTGGTCTCCTCGGCGGTCTGTCCGGCTCGGGCTCGGGTGGGGGCGGCCTGCTCAACCGTGCTGCTCCGTCCGGCAGCACCACGACCGGACCCACCCTGGCGGAGCTGATGGAGACCTATGACCCGGCCCTCGTGCAGCTGCTGACCCCCGGTCTGGTGGTGGCCTCGTGATCACCCGCCGCACCAAGATCCAGCTGCTGGTCTTCGTCGTCATCACGCTGCTCGGCGTGACCTACGTCGGCGCGCGCTACGCCCAGCTCGACCGGCTGTTCTACGACGACAGCTACGAGGTCACCGTGCACCTCGCCGAGTCCGGTGGCCTGTTCGCCGGAGCCGAGGTGACCTACCGCGGCGTGACCGTCGGCAGCGTCGACAGCATGGTCCTCACCGACCAGGGCGTCGACGCGGTGCTCGAGGTCCTCAACGAGTACGACGACATCCCCGAGGAGAGCGCCGCGGTCGTCGGCAACCGCTCCGCCGTCGGCGAGCAGTACGTCGAGCTGCAGCCGCAGGTCGACGACGGTCCGTTCCTCACCGAGGGCAGCGAGGTGCCGGTCGAGATGACCACCACCCCGATCCGCACCGAGACGCTGCTGACCAACCTGTCGAACACCGTCTCCTCGATCGACAAGGACGCGATGCGCACCACCGTGTCCGAGCTCGGCGCGGCCTTCGGCGGCACCGGTGAGGACCTCCAGCGCATCATCGACACCGGCAACTCCTTCATCGAGGCGGCCGACCAGAACTTCGACACCACGACGAAGCTCATCCGCGACGGCGACACGGTGCTGCGCACCCAGCTCGACTCCGAGCCCGCGCTGCGGACCTTCGCCGACCAGCTCCTGCTGTTCAGTGACACGCTCGTGGCCTCCGACGACGACCTCCGCACGGTCATCGACACCGGCTCGGGCACCGTCAACCAGCTGCGTCGCCTCATCGAGGACAACCGGGTCGAGCTCGGCGACCTCCTCAACAACCTGGTCACGACCGGCGAGATCTTCGTCAAGCGTCTCCCGGGCGTGCAGCAGGTGCTGGTGCTCTACCCGTACGTCGTCGAGGGTGGCTTCACCGTCGTCTCGCCCGACCCGGACACCGGCCTGTACGACGCGCACTTCGGCCTGATCATCACCGACTCCCGTCCGTGCTACGGCGGCTACCAGGGCACCGACAAGCGCACGCCGTCGGACGGCTCGAACCGGAAGATGAACGAGGGCGCCCGCTGCACCGAGCCGGCCTCCGCCACCAACGCCCGCGGCTCGCAGAACATCCCGCCGCGCGCGGCGCCGGGCTTCGACGCGCCGGTCGCGTCGTGGGACCGCACCACGGGCGAGGTCACCTGGCTCCGGGGCACCAACCCGTTGGCCGACACCGGTAGCGTGGCGCAGCGCACGTCGGCCGGAGCCGGCGTCGACGGTGAGGACAGCGGAGAGGAGACCTGGTCGTGGCTGCTCGGGGAGCCGATGGGGCTGGACTGACCAGCCGCACCCGCCTTCTCCTCGTCGTCGCCGCGCTCGTCGTCTCGGTCGTCTGCCTGGTCGTGCTCGGAGCGCGCCTGGCCGGCGCGACCGACTCGAGCGCGTCGGTGGGGGACCGGTTGCGCCAGCTCGTCGTCGGCGGTGAGGCCGCGACGTCGTACGACACCGCGACCGCCGAGGAGGCGATGAGCACGGCCGACCAGTTCGTGCTGCGACTCAACACCTACGGCCCGGGCGACCTGGACGACCAGAACGCGATGCCTGACTACGTCGCGCGCGTCGAGGAGGTCATGACCTCGAAGTTCCAGGTCGACTTCGAGGAGAACGTCGGCGTGGCCGAGCAGGTCGTCGCCCAGTCGGGCTACGCCCGCGAGGCCGAGCTGACCGCCACCGGCGTGGAGACGATCGACCCCGACTCGGCCAGTGTGCTGGTGGCCGCCTCACTCACCAGCAGCTACCCCGACCCCGACACCGAGGGCGAGCGGCTCCAGTACGGCCCCGACCAGCTGCGGTGGCAGGTCTCGCTCGTCCTGGTCGATGGCACCTGGCTCGTCGACGACTACGCGCCCGTCGCGGCGGCCGGCGGCGAGGACCTCCTCGGCGGCACGGACGCCCCGACCGACGTCCCGACCGAGGCGCCCACCGCGACGTCGGTGCCCGCTCCCTCCGACGGTGCGAGCAGCGGAGCGGGGGAGGGATCGTGACCCCGAGCTGGTACGACGTCCTGGGCCTGGAGCCCGGCGCCTCCGACGAGGAGGTGCGCGCCGCCTGGCGCGCCGAGATCGCCGACCGCGAGCCCGGTGACCGCCGCTTCCGGCTGGCCAACCAGGCCGCCGAGGTGCTGCTCGACCCCGAGCGCCGGGCCGCGCACGACGCCGAGCTCGCCGAGGCCGACGCCGAGGCCCCGGTCGACCTGCGCGAGGAGCCGGTCGACGAGCCGGTCGAGGAGCCGGCGGAGGAGTCCACGGCGGCTCCGGTCTCGCTGGAGAAGTCCACGGACGCGGGCTACGCGCCGTACGACGGCGACCCCGCCGACTCGGGCGCCGACGAGGGCGCCGACGAGGGCGCCGACGAGGGCGACGACGAGGGCGACGACGAGGGCGACGACGAGGGCGACGACGAGCACGACCACGAGTCTGGCGAGACCACTGACGAGCAGGACGAGGCCGACGCGGCGACGGCCGGCGGTGTCCGGGTCGGCACAGGAGTGCTCGTCGCCGCGGTCACGGTCGCGGTGCTGCTGCTCGTCGCGACCGTGCTGTCCCTGAGCATCGGCGGTGCCGCTACCGGCGCGGCCGACGGGCTGCCCGACGCGGACGAGGTCGCGGACGCCCGGGCCGCCGCGGAGGAGGCGATCGTCCCGATCGTGTCCTACGACTACCGCGACCTCGACGCGAGCCGGGCCGACGCCGTCGGCTACATGACCGACGCCTACCGCGCGCAGTACGAGGACTACTTCGACTCCGCGGTCGCCGAGAACGCGCCGCGCACCGAGACCGTGGTGAGTGCCTCGGTGATCGCCTCGGGCGTCGCTCGCACGGGGGCCGACCGGGTCGACGTGCTGCTGTTCTTCGACCGCAGCACCGAGAACGCCGGCAGTGCGACGACCTACCGCGACCAGGTCACCGCCCGGATGCAGTCCGCCGACGGCGGCTGGCTCGTGGAGTGCCTGGTGCTCAGTGCCGGAGCGCCCTGCCCCGACGACGAGTGACGTGCCGCGGGGCGGGTGTCCACACCCGGGCCGCGTGGCTGCTTGACCGCCGAGGACGCCTCGGGTCATCATCGTCGCCAGTGCAGTGAACGTGACACGACCTGCGCCCTTTGTGGTGCGCGCGTCGGTGCGGTAGTGTAGCGCTTTGCGCCTGCCTCAAATACACGTCGCCCTGCCCGGATGGTCGATGCTGCGGTGGCCAGGTGCTCACCACCCGCGTTTCTTGCGAAGGACGTCTCTTGGCCGAGCGCAGTATTTCTGCCGTCAACTCCGCATCCCGCCGCATCTCGTTCGCGAAGATCGCCGAGCCCCTCGAGCTCCCGCAGCTGCTTTCGCTGCAGACGGACAGCTTCGACTGGCTCATCGGCAACGACGCCTGGACCGCCGAGGTCGAGCGCCGTCGTGAGGCCGGCGACGACGTGTCCGAGAAGTCCGGTCTGCAGGAGATCTTCGAGGAGATCTCCCCGATCGAGGACTTCTCCGAGACGATGTCGCTCTCGTTCGAGAACCCGGTCTTCTACGACCCCAAGTACACCGTGGACGAGTGCAAGGAGAAGGACTTCACCTACTCCGCACCGCTCTACGTGTCCGCGGAGTTCACCAACAACGACACCGGTGAGATCAAGGGCCAGACGGTCTTCATGGGCGACTTCCCGCTCATGACCGACAAGGGCACCTTCGTCATCAACGGCACCGAGCGTGTCGTGGTGTCGCAGCTGGTCCGCAGCCCCGGCGTCTACTTCGAGCGCTCGCTCGACAAGACCTCGGACAAGGACATCTACACCGCTCGCGTGATCCCGTCGCGCGGCGCGTGGCTGGAGTTCGAGGTCGACAAGCGCGACATGGTCGGCGTCCGCCTCGACCGCAAGCGCAAGCAGAACGTCACCGTCCTGCTGAAGGCCCTCCAGGCCGTCGCCGAGGACATCGGCGAGGACTACGACTACGACGCGGTCATGACCGGCCTGCGTCAGTTCGAGTCGATCCAGCTCAGCGAGGAGAAGGACTCCACCCAGGGTCCCGACGACGCGCTGCTGGACATCTACCGCAAGCTGCGCCCGGGTGAGCCCCCGACGCGCGAGGCCGCGCTGACGCTGCTGAAGAACTACTACTTCAACCCCAAGCGCTACGACCTCGCCAAGGTCGGCCGGTACAAGATCAACAAGAAGCTCGGCGGCGACCAGGCGTTCGACCACCAGACGCTGACCATCGCCGACGTCGTCGCGACGATCACCTACATCGTGTCGCTGCACGACGGCCGCACCGAGCTCGAGGCGCCCCAGGGCACCATCGAGGTCGACGCGGACGACATCGACCACTTCGGCAACCGCCGCATGCGGACCGTGGGCGAGCTGATCCAGAACCAGCTCCGCACCGGCCTGGCCCGCATGGAGCGCGTGGTCCGTGAGCGGATGACGACCCAGGACGTCGAGGCGATCACGCCGCAGTCCCTGATCAACATCCGTCCCGTGGTCGCGGCGCTGAAGGAGTTCTTCGGCACCAGCCAGCTGTCTCAGTTCATGGACCAGACCAACCCGATCGCGGGTCTGACGCACAAGCGTCGTCTCTCCGCGCTCGGCCCGGGTGGTCTGTCGCGCGACCGCGCCGGCATGGAGGTCCGCGACGTCCACCCGTCGCACTACGGCCGCATGTGCCCGATCGAGACGCCTGAGGGTCCCAACATCGGTCTGATCGGCTCGCTGGCCTCCTTTGGCCGGATCAACCCGTTCGGCTTCGTCGAGACGCCGTACCGCCGGGTCACCGAGGGACAGGTCACCGACCAGATCGACTACCTCACCGCCGACGACGAGGACCGCTACGTCATCGCGCAGGCCAACGCGCTGCTCGACGACGAGGGTCGCTTCGTCAACGAGCGCGTGCTGGTCCGCCAGCGCGACGGCGAGGTCTCCGAGCTGCTGGCCGGCGAGGTCGACTACATGGACGTCTCGCCGCGCCAGATGGTGTCGGTCGCGACCGCCCTGATCCCGTTCCTCGAGCACGACGACGCCAACCGTGCGCTCATGGGCGCCAACATGCAGCGTCAGGCCGTCCCGCTCATCAAGAGCGACGCGCCGCTGGTCGGCACGGGCATCGAGTACCGCGCCGCCGTCGACGCCGGTGACGTCGTCACCGCGACGAAGGCCGGCGTGGTCCGCGAGGTCTCCGCCGACCTCATCGAGACGATGAACGACGACGGCACCTACTCCACCTACAAGCTGGCGAAGTTCCGTCGCTCCAACCAGGGCACGTGCACCAACCAGCGCCCGCTCGTCGCCGAGGGCGACCGCCTCGAGGTCGGCTCGCCGATCGCCGACGGTCCCTGCACCGACGACGCCGAGATGGCGCTGGGCACCAACCTGCTGGTCGCGTTCATGCCGTGGCAGGGCCACAACTACGAGGACGCGATCATCCTCAGCCAGCGGCTGGTGCAGGAGGACGTCCTCACCTCGATCCACATCGAGGAGCACGAGGTCGACGCCCGCGACACCAAGCTCGGCCCCGAGGAGATCACCCGGGACATCCCGAACGTCTCCGAGGAGGGCCTGGCCGACCTCGACGAGCGGGGCATCATCCGCATCGGCGCGGAGGTCACCACCGGTGACATCCTCGTCGGCAAGGTGACCCCCAAGGGCGAGACCGAGCTGACCCCCGAGGAGCGCCTGCTCCGCGCGATCTTCGGCGAGAAGGCGCGCGAGGTGCGCGACACCTCGATGAAGGTCCCGCACGGCGAGTCCGGCACCGTCATCGGCGTCCGGGTCTTCGACCGCGAGGACGGCGACGAGCTGCCGCCGGGCGTCAACCAGCTGGTGCGCGTCTACGTCGCGCAGAAGCGCAAGATCTCCGTGGGTGACAAGCTCGCCGGCCGTCACGGCAACAAGGGCGTCATCGCGAAGATCCTGCCGGTCGAGGACATGCCGTTCATGGAGGACGGCACCCCGGTCGACGTCGTGCTCAACCCGCTGGGTGTCCCGCGACGGATGAACATCGGCCAGATCCTCGAGCTGCACCTCGGCTGGCTCGCCAAGCAGGGTTGGGACCTCAACCTCTCCGGCGACGCCGACGACAGCGACTGGAAGCAGCGCCTCATCAAGATCGGTCTGGAGACCGCGGACCCGAACAGCCGCGTCGCCACCCCGGTCTTCGACGGTGCCCGCGAGGACGAGATCACCGGCCTGCTCGGTGCGACGATCCCCAACCGCGACGGCGTGCGGATGATCGACGAGACCGGCAAGGCCGACCTGTTCGACGGTCGCTCCGGCGAGCCGTTCCCGGACCCGGTCTCGGTCGGCTACATGTACATCCTCAAGCTGCACCACCTCGTCGACGACAAGATCCACGCGCGCTCGACCGGGCCCTACTCGATGATCACGCAGCAGCCGCTGGGCGGTAAGGCCCAGTTCGGCGGCCAGCGGTTCGGTGAGATGGAGGTCTGGGCGATGGAGGCGTACGGCGCCGCCTACGCCCTGCAGGAGCTGCTGACGATCAAGTCCGACGACGTGCCGGGCCGCGTGAAGGTCTACGAGGCCATCGTCAAGGGCGAGAACATCCCCGACTCGGGCATCCCGGAGTCGTTCAAGGTGCTCGTCAAGGAGATGCAGTCGCTGTGCCTCAACGTGGAGGTGCTGTCCCAGGACGGCACGGCCATCGAGATGCGCGACGCCGAGGACGACGTCTTCCGCGCTGCGGAGGAGCTCGGCATCGACCTGTCCCGCCGCGAGCCCAGCTCGGTCGAAGAGGTGTGAGCCGCCGGCCGGCGCGCGCCCCGCGTGCGCCGGCCGGCCTCCGCCCCCTGACTTCTCTTTCTCAAGAACTACCGAAGGGTTGCAGCCACCGTGCTCGACGTGAACTTCTTCGACCAGCTCCAGATCGGCCTGGCTACCGCGGAGGACATCCGCACCTGGAGCCACGGCGAGGTCAAGAAGCCGGAAACCATCAACTACCGCACGCTCAAGCCCGAGCGCGACGGTCTCTTCTGCGAGAAGATCTTCGGTCCCACCCGGGACTGGGAGTGCTACTGCGGCAAGTACAAGCGCGTGCGCTTCAAGGGCATCATCTGCGAGCGCTGCGGCGTCGAGGTGACCCGCTCGAAGGTGCGCCGTGAGCGCATGGGCCACATCGAGCTCGCCGCTCCGGTGACCCACATCTGGTACTTCAAGGGCGTCCCGAGCCGGCTCGGCTACCTGCTCGACCTCGCCCCGAAGGACCTCGAGAAGGTCATCTACTTCGCGGCGTACATGATCACGCACGTCGACGAGGACGCCCGCCACCGCGACCTGTCCTCGCTCGAGGCGAAGGTCGTGCAGCAGCGCGAGATGCTCGAGCGTCGCCGCGACTCCTCCCTGGAGGACCGCACCAAGAAGCTCGAGGACGACCTGGCCGCGCTCGAGGCCGAGGGCGCCAAGGCCGACCAGCGCCGCAAGGTGCGCGACGGCGCCGAGCGCGAGATGAAGCAGCTCCGTGATCGCGCGCAGCGCGAGCTCGACCGGCTCGAGGAGGTCTGGAACACCTTCAAGAACCTCAAGGTGCAGGACCTCATGGGCGACGAGCTCCTCTACCGCGAGATGAAGAACTGGTTCGGCAAGTACTTCGAGGGGCACATGGGCGCCACGGCGATCCAGAAGCGCCTGCAGACCTTCGACATCGAGGCCGAGATCGAGAGCCTCCGCGACACCATCGCCAACGGCAAGGGTCAGAAGAAGGTCCGCGCCCTCAAGCGCCTCAAGGTCGTCGACGCCTTCCGCAAGACCGGCAACAAGCCCCAGGGCATGGTCCTCGACGCCGTCCCGGTCATCCCGCCGGACCTGCGCCCGATGGTGCAGCTCGACGGTGGCCGGTTCGCGACCTCGGACCTCAATGACCTGTACCGCCGCGTCATCAACCGCAACAACCGCCTCAAGCGGCTCCTCGACCTCGGCGCGCCCGAGATCATCGTCAACAACGAGAAGCGGATGCTCCAGGAGGCCGTCGACTCGCTGTTCGACAACGGTCGCCGCGGTCGTCCCGTCACCGGCCCGGGCAACCGGCCGCTGAAGTCGCTGTCCGACATGCTCAAGGGCAAGCAGGGCCGCTTCCGCCAGAACCTGCTCGGCAAGCGCGTCGACTACTCGGGTCGTTCGGTCATCGTCTCCGGCCCGCAGCTCAAGCTGCACCAGTGCGGTCTGCCGAAGTACATGGCGATCGAGCTGTTCAAGCCGTTCGTGATGAAGCGCCTCGTCGACCTGTCGCACGCGCAGAACATCAAGTCCGCCAAGCGGATGGTCGAGCGTGCGGTGCGCCCCGAGGTCTGGGACGTGCTGGAGGAGGTCATCACCGAGCACCCGGTGCTGCTGAACCGTGCTCCCACGCTGCACCGCCTCGGCATCCAGGCCTTCGAGCCGCAGCTGATCGAGGGCAAGGCCATCCAGATCCACCCGCTCGTCTGCACCGCGTTCAACGCGGACTTCGACGGCGACCAGATGGCGGTGCACCTGCCGCTGTCGGCCGAGGCCCAGGCCGAGGCCCGGATCCTGATGCTGTCGACGAACAACATCCTCAAGCCGTCGGACGGCCGTCCGGTGACCATGCCCACCCAGGACATGATCATCGGCCTGTTCTTCCTGACCGCGCAGCGCGACGACCAGCCCGGCGAGGGCCGCTCGTTCGCGTCGCAGGCCGAGGCCGTGATGGCGTTCGACGCCGGTGAGATCTCGCTGCAGAGCACGATCCGGATCCGGTTCGCCGCCGACGTCATCCCGCCGCACAACCAGCGGGACGGCTGGGAGCCCGGTGCGCCGTACGTCTTCGAGACCACGCTGGGCCGCGCGATCTTCAACGACGCGCTGCCGGCGAACTTCGAGTACGTCAACGAGGAGGTCGGCAAGAAGCGCCTCGGCGCCATCGTCAACGCCCTCGCGGAGCGCTACTCCAAGGTCGAGGTCGCGGCGTCGCTGGACGCGCTCAAGGACGCCGGCTTCTACTGGGCGACCCACTCGGGCGTCACCGTGTCGATCGACGACGTCACCACCCCCGACGACAAGGCCGACATCCTGGCCGAGTACGAGGGTCAGGCGGCGAAGGTGCAGAAGCAGTTCGAGCGCGGTCTGGTGACCGACGACGAGCGCCGTCAGGAGCTCATCGAGATCTGGACCGAGGCCTCCAAGCGCGTCGGTGACGCGATGGAGAAGAACTTCGACCGCGCCAACCCGATCTACATGATGGTCGACTCGGGTGCCTCCGGAAACATGAACCAGATCCGGCAGGTGGCCGCCATGCGAGGCCTGGTGGCGAACCCGAAGGGCGAGATCATCCCGCGTCCGATCAAGTCGAACTTCCGGGAGGGCCTGACCGTCCTGGAGTACTTCATCGCCACGCACGGTGCTCGCAAGGGTCTGGCCGACACCGCGCTGCGGACGGCCGACTCGGGCTACCTCACCCGTCGTCTGGTCGACGTGTCGCAGGACGTCATCATCCGCGAGGACGACTGCGGCACCGAGCGCGGTCTGCCGAAGGTCATCGGCGAGCGCCTCGAGGACGGCTCGATGGTCCTGGCCGAGAACGCCGAGACCGCGGCGTACGCCCGCACCTCGGCCGTCGAGGTCACCCACCCCGAGACGGGCGAGACCCTGCTCGCGGCGGGCGAGGACCTCGGCGACATCAAGATCGACGAGCTCGTCGCCGCCGGCGTCGAGACGGTCAAGGTCCGCTCGGTCCTCACCTGCGACGCCCGCACCGGTACCTGCGCGAAGTGCTACGGCCGCTCGCTGGCGACCGGCAAGCTGGTCGACATCGGCGAGGCGGTCGGCATCATCGCCGCCCAGTCGATCGGTGAGCCCGGCACGCAGCTGACGATGCGTACCTTCCACACCGGTGGTGTGGCCTCGGCCGACGACATCACGCAGGGTCTGCCCCGCGTGGTCGAGCTCTTCGAGGCCCGCTCGCCCAAGGGCCGCACCCCGATCTCCGAGGCCGCCGGCCGCGTGGAGATCGAGGAGACCGACAAGGCCAAGAAGGTGCTCGTCACCCCCGACGACGGCTCGGAGGTGCAGGAGTACGCCGTCTCGAAGCGTGCGCGCATGAACGTCGAGGACGGTCAGCACATCGAGGTCGGCCAGCACCTGACGGTCGGTACCCCCGACCCGCAGGACGTCCTCCGCGTGCTCGGTGTCCGCAAGGCGCAGGAGCACCTGGTGGACGAGGTGCAGGCCGTGTACCGCTCGCAGGGTGTGTCGATCCACGACAAGCACATCGAGATCATCGTGCGGCAGATGCTGCGCCGGATCACGGTCATCGAGTCCGGTGACGCCCACCTGCTCCCGTCCGACCTGGTCGACCGGGTGCGGTTCGAGGAGGAGAACCGGCGCGTGGTCTCCGAGGGCGGCAAGCCGGCCTCGGGTCGTCCGGTCCTCATGGGCATCACGAAGGCCTCGCTGGCGACCGAGTCGTGGCTCTCGGCGGCCTCCTTCCAGGAGACCACCCGCGTGCTCACCGACGCCGCCATCCACGGCCGCTCCGACAGCCTGCGCGGCCTGAAGGAGAACGTGATCATCGGCAAGCTGATCCCGGCGGGTACCGGCCTCGAGCGGTACCGCAACGTCCGGGTGGAGCCCACCGAGGAGGCGCGGGCCCAGGCCTACTCCGTCACCGGGTACGACAGCTACGACTACGAGTACGGCAACGGCGGCCAGGCCGTCGCGCTGGACGAGTTCGACTTCGGCTCGTACCAGAACTGATCGCAGCACCACCCACCAGAGGCCCCCGGGGCCGGCGCACCAGCCGGCCCCGGGGGCCTCGGTGCGTCCCGGCGTCGCGCGGAGATCGACCCGGCGCAAACATGCGCCGGGTCGGTCCCGGGACGAGGGCGGTCGGGTAGAACGGGGGAGTGCCCATCCCGGACTTCGTCGTCGAGCTGCGTCGCCACGTGGGCCGAGCCCGACTCTGGCTCCCGGGCGTGACGGCCGTGGTGCTGCGGGGCGAGGGTGCGCAGCGCGAGGTGCTCCTGGTGCGACGGTCCGACAACGGGCAGTGGGCGCCTGTGACCGGGATCGTGGACCCGGGCGAGCAGCCCGCGGCCGCCGCCGTGCGGGAGGCCAGGGAGGAGACCTGCACCGAGATCGCGGTCGAGCGGCTGGCCTGGGTGCACGCGACGGCCCCGGTGACGCACGTGAACGGCGACGAGGCGGTCTACCTCGACCACACCTTCGCCTGCCGCTGGGTCGGCGGGGAGGCGGCCGTCGGCGACGACGAGTCGCTGGAGGTGCGGTGGTGGTGGCTGTCGGGCCTCCCGCCGATGCGCGAGCACCTGCGCGAGCGGATCGACGTGGTGCTGCGCGACGAGGTCGCGGCGAGGTTCGACACCTGAGACCGCGCCGTACGCCGGGACGGCCACCACTCGCGCCGCGCGCTGGGACCGCCTGAGAGGATGCGGGCATGAGTGACGGGCGCCCCACCAGCACCGACGTGCTCGTCGTCGGAGCCGGCCCGGCCGGTGCGTCGGCGGCGGCCTGGGCGGCCCGCCAGGGGTACGACGTGGTGCTCGCGGACGCCGCGACCTTCCCCCGCGACAAGACCTGCGGCGACGGGCTGACCCCGCGTGCCGTGCACGAGCTCGGTCGGCTCGGCCTCGAGCCGTGGCTGCGGCAGCGCACCGTCAACCACGGCCTGCGCGCACACGGGTTCGGCCAGGTGCTGCACCTGCCGTGGCCCGGCGGCACGTTGCCCTCCTGGGGCAGCGCGGTGCCCCGCACCGAGCTCGACGACTACCTGCGCGCGACGGCCGTCGAGGCCGGCGCGACCGACCTCCAGGGCGCCCGCGCGGTCGACGTACGGATGGACGGCGACAGGGTCGCGGCCGTGGTCTTCCGCGGCGGCCGCGACGAGCCGACGTACGAGGTGGCGTGCCGGCGGCTCGTCGTCGCCGACGGCGTCCGCTCGCCGCTGGGCAAGGTGCTCGGCCGCGAGTGGCACCGCGAGACGGTCTACGGCGTCGCCGGCCGGTCGTACGTCGCCTCCACGCGCGCCGACGATCCGTGGATCAGCAGCCACCTCGAGCTGCGCGACGAGCAGGGCACGGTGCTGTCCGGGTACGGCTGGATCTTCCCGCTCGGGCGTGACAGCGGCGAGGTCAACCTCGGCGTCGGCACGCTGGCGACCGCGAAGCGTCCGGCCGACCTGGCGGTGAAGCCGCTGATGGACCACTACGCCGGACTGCGCCGCGAGGAGTTCGGGCTCACCGGCGAGCTGCGTGCCAAGACGTCGGCACTGCTGCCGATGGGCGGCGCGGTCAGCCGGGTCGCCGGACGCAACTGGGCACTCGTCGGCGATGCAGCCGGCTGCGTCAACCCGCTCAACGGCGAGGGCATCGACTACGGCCTCGAGACCGGTCGCCTGCTGGTGGAGCTCCTCGCCGAGCACGGCCCCGACGCCGATCTCGCGGCGCTGTGGCCCGCGCTGCTGCGCGACCACTACGGGGAGGCCTTCTCCATCGCCCGTCGCCTGGCGGGCCTCGTGACGGTGCCGTGGGTGCTGCCGCGTCTCGGCCCGGCCGGGATGCGCTCGACCTGGCTGATGACGCTCGCGCTGCGCTGGATGGGCAACCTGGTCACCGACGAGGACCGCGACTCCGCCGCGCGCGCCTGGCGGTGGGCCGGCCGCCGGTCGCTGACCGTCGACCACCGCCCACCCTTCTCGTGACCGGCTCCGAACCACAGGTGTGAGCGAGCCCGTCTACGGCACCACCATCGCCGCCGGCAAGGTGCTGCTGCGCGCCCTCCGCCTGCGGGTGCGCTCCGCCGGCCAGGAGCACGTGCCCACCCGGGGGCCGGTGCTGCTCGCCAGCAACCACGTGTCGTTCCCCGACTTCGTCTTCATCGGTCAGGCGCTGCTGGACCACCCGCGCCGGGTGCGGTTCCTGTGCCGGCACGACATCTGGGACTCCCCGGCCGGCGTCGCGATGACCGCCATGCGTCACGTCCCGGTCGACCGCGAGGCACCCGCGGCGGCCTACCTCGCGGCCCGGCGGCTGCTGCGGGAGGGACACACGGTCTGCCTGTTCCCCGAGGGCGGCATCTCGCCGTCGTACGTCGTGCGCCCGATGATGCCGGGCGCTGCGGCGCTGGCCGCCGAGACCGGCGCGGCGCTCGTGCCGGTGACCGTGTGGGGCGGGCAGCGGCTGTGGCCGCAGAAGCGGCACCCGACGGAGCCGCTGCCGCGCCCGCTGGTCACCCGCGGCCGCACGGTCGACGTACGGTTCCACGCGCCGATCGGCGGGACGGACGCGTCCACCGACCACGCGACCACCACGCGCCGGCTCGGCCGGGTCCTCCAGAGCGGTCTCGACGCGCTCCAGGTGCTCCCGGAGCACCGGCCGCGGCCGGGGGAGTGGGCGCCGTGGCATCCCGCGCACCTCGGCGGGCACGCCCCGACCCCGGCGGAGAGCGCCGCGATGGACGTGCTGCCCCGGTCCGCGATCGAGCACCGGCCCCCGGGGTCGTAGGGTCGTGGACGTGGCCCAGCAGGTGCAGAGGATCGGTGCGTACGCCGTCGTGGTCCGCGACGGCGAGATCCTGCTGAGCCGGCTGGCAGCACGGCTGACCACCCAGGAGCGCTGGACGCTCCCCGGTGGCGGGGTCGAGCACGGCGAGGACCCGCGCGACGCGGTGGTCCGCGAGGTGCACGAGGAGACCGGCCTGCCGGTCACCGTCGAGGACGTCGCCCGCACCTACAGCCTGCACACCCCGCACGCCCGCCGCCGAGGGCGCCGGGTCGACGCACACTCCGTGCGGATCGTCTTCCGGGGCTGGGTCCCGCGCGACGCCGAGGAGCCGCACGTGGTCGAGGTCGACGGCTCGACCTCGGAGGCTGCCTGGAAGCCGCTCTCGGGCGTGCTGGACGGCTCCGTGCCGACCGTCGGCCTGGTGCGCGAGGCGCTCGCCGACTACCGACCCTTCGAGCACCACCGGGTGGCCGCGTACGGCGTCGCGCTGCGTCCGGGGCCCTCCGGCGAGGAGGTCCTGCTGACGCGCATCTCCGCACGCGGTGCGCACCCGGGCTCCTGGACCCTGCCGGGCGGCGGCGTCGCGCACGGGGAGACCCCCTCCGACGCGCTGGCCCGGGAGGTCCGCGAGGAGACCGGTCTCGACGCCACGACCGGCGCCGTGCTCACCGTCGTCGACGACCACGTGCACGGCACCGCGCCGAACGGCCGCGACGAGCAGCTGCACACCGTCGGACTGGTCTACGCCGTCGCGGTCGGGGACGGCGAGCCCGTCGTCGCCGAGCCGGACGGGACCACCGACCGGGCCGCGTGGGTGCCGGTCACCGACGTCGAGGCGCGCCGGGTCGAGGTGCTCCCGCTGGTGCGGGCAGCGCTGGCAGCGGTCGGCCAGCACGCCTGAGCCGGACCGTCCGTGCAAGGGCGCCGCCCAGAGCCCGCCCAGAGCCCGCCCAGAGCCCGCTCGGCCCGCTCAGCGGTCGTAGTAGCCCGTCGCGACCTCGCAGAAGTTGCGCTGCGGGTCGGGGTCGTTGAGCTTGAACAGCGACGAGAGCATCAGCCAGCGCTCGTTGCCGGCACGGGTCGCCTGGATCCGCAGCGAGCCGTTGCTGGGCAGTGGGTAGGGACCCACGAGCCCCGTGGAGTCGTCGTACCCGAGGGAGACCTCGGTGCGGTGCAGCGGCACCAGCCCCTCGCCCTCGACGTCCTCGATGTAGAGGCGTGCGTCGTCGGTGTAGGGGTTCAGCCAGATCGAGGGCCGCTCCTCGCCGCCGGCGGGGCAGGAGAGGAACAGGCGGCCGATGCCGGGCAGGATCCAGCTCTTCTCCCGCGGGGATCCGTCGGCCTCGCCGTGCCAGGTGAGGCTCATCCGGCGGTCGAAGTGCGTGGTGAGCTTGATGTCGATCGTGCAGGACTGCTTGCGTCGCTGCTTGTTGAGGTTGTTCCAGTTCCACGTCATCTCGAACGTGGTGACCGGACGGGTAGTCACCGAGCTGCCGTCGGCGTTGCGCCCGGCGCGCTGGCTGATCACGCCGTACATGTAGGAGCCGCGGCTGCGGTTCTCCACGCCGGGCTTCTTGTTGAGGCCCTCGTGCGTGTAGAAGCCGGTGCCGCCGGTGCCGTCGTCGTAGATGTTGGCGTACTGGTAGACGCGGGCGTTCTTCACCGCGACGACGTAGCGCCGGTTCTTCTTCTCGAACTTCTGCATCCACATCTGGGTCTCGAGGGACCGGTGGTTGACCCCGAGCCGGATCATGGTGTTGTTCGGCAGGCAGACCAGGTCGAGGGTGCCGATGCCCGGCACGCCGACGGACTTGATGTACGTCGGGTTCTTCCACTTGCCCTTCCACCGCACGCGCGTGTGCTGCACGACCGAGGTCTTGGTGCGGGTGGTCTTGCCGGTGAGCACCGGCGGGCCGTCGGCGTCGGCGTTCGCGGGAGCGACCGGGACGGCCACGCCTGCGGCGAGCATCAGCCCGGCCACCACCAGGCCGAGCACTCGGACCGGGGATGTCATCGCGGGAACCGTCCGACGGCGACCTCGCACACGTTGCGCCTGCCCTGGGGATCGTTGGTCTTGCGGAAAGAGGACAGCATGAACGGTACGGCGCTCCGGCTCTTCTGCACGAAGATGCGCATCATGCCGTTCGAGGGGATGCTGACGGGCCTGATCCTACCGGTGTCCCGGTTGACCCGCCGGGTCCTCGTGCGGACGTGCTGGTCGACCCGCCCCTCGCCCTGGATGGTCTCGACGTAGATCGAGGTGACGTCGTCGGCCGGTACCAGCGTGAAGGTCGACCGACCGCCGGCGCCGCAGCGGACCACCATCCGGCCCAGGCCCGGGAACGACGTCGCGCGGGTCGTGTGCCGGCCGCCGGCGGCCGCGTCGGCGTCGCCGTGCCAGCTGACGCCGAGCGGGTCGGCGACCGTCGTGATGGTGGTGAGGTGCATGGTGCACGAGCGGTAGCGCGTGGGGTGGTGGAAGCCGTTCCAGTACCAGTCGAGGTAGACGGTGGTGACCGGTGCGGTCGGGTCGCCGCCGACGGCGGTGTCGCGGCCGTCGCGGCTGCTGATGACGCCGTGGGCGTAGCCCTGGCCGTAGTTCTCGATCCGCCCCTGCTGGTTGAGGCCCTCACCGACCGGGTTGCTGGTCGGGTGGTTGCCGTCCGAGGTGGCGGTGTCGTACCGGTAGATCCTTGCGGTCTTGACCGCGACCGCGCGCCCGTAGGACTTGTCCTCGTACTTCGCCAGCCACATCTGGGTCTCGTCGGACCGGTCGTCGGCCTTGAGGGTGATCTCGGTGCGCGACGGGCGGCAGTGCAGCGCCAACTGGCCCGTGCCGGGGAGTCCGACCCGGGTCACCTGCTTCTTGCGGCCCACGTTGCCGGACCACGAGAGGGTCCGCTTCTTGGTGACCGTCCGTCCGGTCGCCCGTGCGGCGGCGACCGCGACCCCCACGGAGGGGGTCGCGACCGTGGACGGGGCAGGCGCCGGCGACGCCCCGGACGGCGCCGCCGGCACCAGCGTGGTCCCCACAGCGAGCGCCAGCGCGGCGACGGCGGCGGCGGGGTTGGTGCGGTGCCGTGCCGCGCGGACGCGGTGCGGACGGGGTTCCCGAGACCCCACGGTCATCGCGCCGGACGCGACTGCTCGCGCTCCTCCTGCTGCTGCTCCTCGACCTGCTGCTGCTCCTCCTCGGGGGTCTCCACCAGCTCCACCGGGCCGCCGTCGACGGAGGCGAAGGTGGGGGTGTCACCCGAGGTGATCCACTGGACCTGGGTCTGGACGTCCTTGGTCGGGAGCGCGATCAGGTCGGCGTCGGTGGCCAGGGTCTGGGAGTTGCGCAGGTAGTAGAGGAGGTAGTCCTGCACCTCCTCACGCTGGAGCGACCGGGTCGTGGTGGTCAGCAGGAGCTGACGCGTCAGCGGGTACTCGCCACTGACCACGGTGGCCGGGCTGGGGAAGATGCAGTTCTCCACGCCGTCGCCGGCGACGTCGATCTCGAACGGCCGCAGCAGGTTCTCGTAGACCTGGTAGTAGCTCAGGCGGAACAGGCCGAGGTGACCGTTGGTGGAGTCCAGGCGGGCCTGGGCGTCGGCGGCCGTGCGGTAGCGGCGCTGGACCGGCTTGAGCTTGGCCTTGATGAGGTTGACCTCGGTGATCGCGCGGGAGCGGGCGCGGTACGCGCGCTGGAGGCGGGCCTCGTCGGAGGCGCGGGTCGCGGCGTCACGGTCGTCCCGGATGCCCTTGTTGCGCTCGCGGAGCGCGACCTTGACCTCGTCGTTCGCGTCGCCCCAGACACGCCACGCGATCTTGAGCTCGGCGCGCAGGCGGTTGTACTTCGGCGTCACCCGGTTGAAATTGCGGACCTTCAGCCGGTCGGCGTCGGTGCCGGCGACCCAGATCCGGGTGGAGTCCTCGTCCTCGGCGGCGCGGTAGTCGGCGCGGAAGTTGAGCAGGCTCGGCTCCGGGGCGCCGAGCACGTAGCGGCCGAAGAAGACGACCAGCGGGTCGTCGCCCTGGGGGCCGCCGGTGGCGAGCGGCACGTCGTCGAAGCGGGACGCGACCTCCGACCAGTTGTCGATCGTGGAGTTGGCCTCGAGGATGCGCGCGGCCTCCTCGGTGTCGAGGCAGTCGCCGCCCACGTCGGACTCGTTCTTGATCGCCAGCAGGGTCGCGTCGGCCGCGACCTGGAACTGGACGATGTCGAGCCCGGCGTCCTGGCACTGCTGCCACTCCGACGCCGAGATCGGACGCGAGGAGTCGACGACGTCGAGCTCGCCGACGCACAGGCGCTGGAACGCGCGGGAGTCGCCGGTGGCGGTCGTGACCAGCTGGGAGTCGCCGCCGTCGGTGTCGTAGCGGCGGTTCATCCGGGTGCTGAGCAGCTCCTCGCTGCCGTCGACCGTGACCACGCCGGCCTCCGGCTCCGGCAGGTCAGCCGCCGGCGTGGCGGTCGCCGTGGCCGTCGGCGTCGGCGTCGCGGTGGCCGTCGGGCTGCTCTCCGCGGTGTCGCTGGCGCTGGCGTCGTCGCTCGACGAGCAGGCGCTCAGCACCATCGCGCCGGCGAGCGCGACCGCGGCGAGGGCGGCGGGACGGTTTGCGCGGGTGCGCATCACTGGCCTCCGGAGGTGTCGGGGATCTCGGAGAGGATCGGGCCCTGCTCCTCGAGGTCGGAGGAGTTCACCGACTCCTCCTCGGACGGGTAGGGGATGCGGTCGGAGGGCGCGAAGTCGGCGACCTGGAAGTCCTCCAGGCCGATGTCGCGCACCTCGTAGCCGAGCAGCAGGCGGTCGTTGACGTTGGTGTCGTCGAAGGAGTCGGCGGTGCGCTCGTAGTAGAGCGTCGGCACCGCGGAGCGGTCGACCACGAACGCGCCGTAGGTCTTGAGAGCCTTGACGACGGCCCGGGCGTAGCGCTTCTGGTCGGCGCTCATCTTCAGCGGCCGCCCGTTGCTCGGGTCGATCGGCTGGCGGAGCTTGAAGTCGGACTTCAGCACGATGCGGGCGCCCATCGGCAGGCTGTTCTCCGCACCGTTGCCGTTGGTGGACGACGCAGGCTGGACGAAGTTGCCGGACGCGGCACCGGGCACGCTGATCGCGAGCGCGTGGTTGATGACGCCGCGCTCCAGCTCACCGGACCGGATCAGCCCGCCGAACAGCGGGAGGCCCGACCCGCGCGAGCTCACGACGTACGGCTGGTTGAAGCCGGGGCCGTCGAGGTCCCACTGGCGCATGAAGCCGTACGACAGCACGCCGTCGTCCTCACGGCGGGCGCGCCACAGGTCGTAGGCCTTGCCGTTGGCCTGGTCGAAGATGGTGTACCAGCCGTCGTACTGCGGCAGCGGGCTCAGGTCGTCGGGGACGTTGAGCGTGATGTCGTCCTTGCCGTCGCCGCACTGGACCTGGCGGCAGTGCAGCACCGTCGGGTCACCGTCCGCGACGACCGGGACGGTCCACGCGTAGGTGTTGATGAAGATGCCCTCGTCGACGGTGACCCGCTCGAGCTCACCGTTGTTGTTGACGCCCAGACGCTGCTTGGCCAGCTCGAGGAGCTCGTCGGAGTACTGCTGGACGCCGAGGTCGGTGGCCGGGGTGTTCCAGGGCGACAGCACGCTGAAGACGGCCTCGCCGGGCAGCACCCGGCCGGTGTCGTCCATGGTCGAGCCACCCGGCACGAGGGTGGCGGGCGTCTCCTCGGTGGGCGTGGCGGTGGCGGTCGGGGACTCCGACGCGGTCGCTGCGCCGGAGGCGCTCGAGGACTCGGCCGAGGAGTCGGCCGCGGAGTCGGCCGAGCCGTCGTCGTCGCTGCCGCAGCCGGCGAGGAGCAGGGCGGAGGCGACCGCGACGGCCGCAGCCGCGCGGGCGCGGCCCCGGGCGGGACGGAGAGGCTGGGTGCGCTGCAGGTTCATGGCTTCCGGGGGTGCTCGGGAGAACCCTCGTCGAGGGTCTCGATGGACTCGGCGAAGCGCGACAGCGTCTCACCGATCTCGGCCAGCGGGTCGGACTCGTGGTCGGGGCGGAGGAGGCGCTCGGCCTCACCGTCGGGGTGGTCCTCGTCGTCGTGGGCACGGCGGCGCGCCGACAGCAGGAGGGCGTGGGCCTCCCGGCGGGCCTGGAGGCGGATGAGCTCGGCGTCGAGCTCGGCCTGCGCGGTCAGCAGCTCGGCACGGCGGGCGGACTCGAGCTCGACCGCCTCGACGTGACGCCGGTGGGCCTCCTCGGTCGCCTCCATCGCCGCGACGATGCGCGCGGCGACCGCGGCCACCGACTCGCCGACCGTCGGCGCGGGGGCCGGAGCGGGCTCGGGCTCGGGCTCGGCCCAGGTGTCGTCGTTGTCGGCGTTGCCGTCGTTGTCGTCGGTGCCGTCGGTGTCGTCGAGGGCCAGGGAGCCGTCCGCCGGGGCGTGCACGACCAGGCCTGAGCCGGGCGCGGAGACCGGGGCGCTCGCGAGGTCGGCGTCGGCATAGGCGTCGTCGAGGTCGACGAGCTCGTCGTCGGCAGGCCCGTGGACGCCGTGCGCGGCGCGCGCGGCCTCCTGGGCCTCCTGCTCGGCCTGGCGGGCGGCCGCCACCTCGGAGGCGAGCCGCTCGAGGTCGGCGACGCCGTGGATGGCGAGGCCCTCGGGCGCGGTGCCGGGGTCGATCGGGCCGGTACGACGGCGGCGGCGACGCGCCGGGCGGGCCGGGCGGGCCGGGGCGGGCGTCGGGTCGTCCTCCAACGTCGGGCGCGCGGGCTCCGGCTCGGCAGCCGGCACACTCCCGTCGCCGACGGCGCTGCGGCGGGCGGCCGCGGCGCGCGCAGCGACCACGAGCGGGTCGACGGCGCGCACGGCGGTGTCGTCGGTCGCGACCCGGGCTGCAGGCAGCTCGGCCTGCTCCTCCTCGAGCTCGGCCTGGTCGGCGTCCTCGAGGTGCGCTGCGGGGGAGCGGACGACGGCCGGGGCCACCTCGTCGGTGTCCACGACCTCCTCGACGGGCTCGTCGTACGCGTCGAGCTCGCCGTCGTACTCGTCAGCCTCCGCCGCGAGCTCCTCCTCAGCGGCCAGCGCCTGGGCCTCGGCGCGGGCGCGTGCCGACGCCTCCTCGGCGTCACGGCGTGCCTGGTCGGCGGCGACCGCGGCGGCCTCCTCGAGGTCGGCCGGCGGCAGGATCATCGGGCCGGTGCCGTCCTCGAGCGCGACCGGCTCGGACGTGGTGGCGTCGGCCACCGCACGCGGCGCGGACGACTCGGAGGAGTCGGACGCCTCGGACGCCTCGGCGGGCGCGTCCGGCTCGGGCGCGGCCTCCTCCTCGACGACCAGGCTCTGGGAGAAGTCGACAGCGCCGACCCGCTCCTCGGAGCCTGCGGTGATGTCGGCCAGCGACGGAGCGGCGCTGATCGACGACGACCGCTTGTCCGTCACGGCGTGGTCCCGGAGTCGGTGGTCGTCGAGTCGGTGCCGGAGTCGGTCGTGCCGTCGGTCGTGCCGTCGGTCGTGGTCGCGTCGGACGAGCCGTCCTGCGTGCCGTCGGTGCTGGTGCCGTCGGTGCCGTCGGTGCCGTCGGTGCCGTCGGTGGTGGTGTCCTCACCGGCGGAGGTGTCCTCCTCGGTGACGACCGCGGAGCCGGACTCGCCCACGAGACCGTTGTAGCCGCCCTCGAAGCCCTCCTGGCCCTCGAGGGTGGCGTCCGGGTCGGCTGCCTCGGGCTCGGTCAGGTCGTTGGGGGCGTCGGTGCCGCCCACGTCGCTCGTGCCTGCCGCCGCCGGGTCGTAGGTGTAGTCGGTCGGGACGCGGACCAGCGTGTAGCGCTCGTTGGAGTGCACGGTCTCCAGCGACCCGTCGCTGCCGACGGCCGCGTCGGGGTAGCGCTGGCTGAGCAGGTCCTCGGAGGTGTCGGTCGACAGCAGCAGGTAGCTGACGTCGGCGCCGGCCGGGTCGTCGGCCGCGTCGGCCCAGACGCCGTCACCCTGGCGGACGCGGTCGAAGAACAGGTCGGGCTGACCGGTGAAGAGCATCACCGCGTAGGTCTGCGCGTTGTCGGTGAGGACGGCGTTCTGGTCCGAGATGTTCTCGCGGATGTAGTCGCCCATGTCCTGCTCGGCGCCGACGCCGACGACGGAGCCGTCGATCGTGGTGGCGCCCTCCTGGCTGTCGCCGGTGGCGATCGCGTCGTGGAACGCGCGCTCGAGACCCTGGTTCTCGAAGTCGTCCATGTGGGCGAAGGTCCACGGGATGCTCAGACCGAGGCCGACCGCGAGCACCAGGGCGACGATCGTGCCGCCGCCCACGGCCGAGCGGGCGAGCCAGATCGCGCCGATGGCCGAGACGAGCAGCATCGGCAGCGCCGCGCTCATCTGCAGCGGGGAGTCGGTGAGGTTGAGCAGGACGGTCACGGCGGGGCCGACGATCGAGAACAGCAGCATGACGCCGAGCCACAGGGCGAAGCCGTTGCGGCGGGCGATGCCGGCGAAGATCAGCGCGGGCAGCGCCACGATGGCGATCGGGGCGCCGTAGATCAGCAGGTCGAGGGTGCCGGAGACGACCTCGCCGAAGCTGAGGTCGGGGTTGCCGCCGGACGCGGCGGTGTCGCTGCTGTCGGTGAGCCAGGCGATCGGGCTGCCGAGCAGCAGCCAGTTGAACAGGCACCACAGGGCGAGCACGTAGACCGTCGGAGCGGCGAAGCCGACCGACGTGCCCTCGACCTCGTTGCCGTCGGCGCCGAGGCGGGCCAGGATCGCGGCGACCATGACGGCGCTCAGCACGAACCACATCAGGCTGCCGTAGCCGGCCAGGACGGCCACGGAGTAGGCGAGGCCGGCGATCATCACGAAGCGGACGTCGGCGGTGACGTACCAGGCGAACAGGGCGCCGAGGGCCGTGACCACGAAGGCCATCCAGAGGAAGATGCGGCCGCCGTTGGAGGCGTACATGACCACCAGCGGGTTGAGGCCCAGGGTCGCGAGCACCGCGAGGCGCAGCGGCAGGGCGACCTGCGCGCGGCGCATCATGGTGTTGACGAACATCATGACCAGGCCTGCGAAGACCGCGGAGGCGATCGGGATGACCACCATCGAGCGGGTCAGCGCCGGGATGACCGCGAAGGGTGCGGACAGGATCACCGACAGCGGCGGGTAGTCGAAGCCGATCGCCGACAGCTTGGCCGGGTCGTTGTAGAAGATCATCAGACCGCGGTTGAAGCGGTCGAGGGTCTCGAAGCCGACGACGTGCATCTCGACGACGAGGTAGTAGCCGATGATGCTGTACGCCACCGCGAAGAACGCGAAGACCGCGAGGCTCTCCCAGCGACGGCGCTCGATGTCGGCGGGCCGTCGACCGACGGCCTGCACGACCCCCGCGAGGCGCTCGCGGTTGGTGACGACCTTGACGGTCGACTGCTCGGAACTGGTCATCGTCATGGATCAGCCCTCGTCCAGGCCGTGCTCGGTCTTCTCCCAGTAGAACGGGTTCGTGAACAGCTGGATGAACCCCTTCCACGCCGCGTAGCTCATCAGGCCCCAGTAGAGCGGCGAGAGCATCGCCGTCCTGGTGAGCCCGAACTCGCCACGTTGGAGACTGCCGGCGACGTTGAGGTAGATGAACACGAAGTTGGCGACGAACAGCAGGATGCTCGCCAGGTAGAAGATCGGCGCGGGGTAGATCTCCTCGATGAAGGTCCAGCTCGACACCAGGTAGATCGTGGTGAGCGCCCAGAAGATCGGGTTGATCAGCAGCACGAACGCCGCGCCCATCGTCAGGTTGAAGGACATGAAGCCCTTGAAGCCGGTCTCCTTCAGCAGGCTGAAGGGGTGCCGCATGTGCACCAGCCAGGTCTGGAAGTAGCCCTTGTTCCAGCGGGAGCGCTGGCGGATCCAGTTGCCGACGTTGGAGTTGGCCTCCTCCAGCGTGGTGGAGTCGATCATCGCCGTGCGGTAGCCGTCGCGGTGCAGGCGGATGCCCAGGTCGGCGTCCTCGGTCACGTTGAACGGGTCCCAGGCGCCGAGCTCGCGGAGCACCTGCGTCTTGAAGTGGTTGGACGTGCCGCCCAGCGGGATCGGCGAGGACGCCGCGCCCATGGCCGGGAGGATCAGCTCGAAGTGCATCGAGTACTCGTTGGCGAACCAGGACGTCAGCATGTTCTGGTCCTGGTTGAAGTGGTTGAGCTTCGCCTGGACGCACGCGATGTTGTCGGGCGAGTGCTCGAAGGCGATGAGCGCCTTCTTGAGCTGGTCGGGGTCCGGACGGTCCTCGGCGTCGAAGATGACGCAGTACTTGCCGGAGGCCAGCTGGAGGCCGTAGTTGCAGGCCTTCGGCTTCGTCTTCGGCTGGCTGTCCGGCACGACCACCAGGTGGAAGTGCGGCGGTAGCTGCATCTCGCGGATCTTGTCGATCGTGTCGAGGTCGTCCTCCTCGCAGAGGAGCTTCACGTCGAGCCGCGTGCGCGGGTAGTCGAGGGCGTTGATGTCGCGCACCAGGCGCGGCACGATGCCGGCCTCCTTGTAGAGCGGGACCAGGATCGTGTAGATCGGCAGGGTCCGCTCGTCGAGCGCGGCGATCTCCTCGTCGGTGACGTCGGTCTCCAGGTGCGTGCCGAGCGCGTTGAGCGTCAGCTGGAACTTGTAGACCGAGACGAAGGTGTAGACGATCGCGAAGAACGCGGTGATGCCGATCGCGACGCCCATCGGGAAGATCACGGCCAGCATGGCCAGCGCGATCGCGCCGACGATGAGGACGGCCTTCTGGGCCGGCGAGACGACGACGTGGGCCGACTGCTCGGGGTAGTACTCGAGCAGGAAGGTGGTCGCGACGTCGGCGTAGTGGGCGCTGTGCACCCGCTGGATCAGCTCGTCGAGGTCGGTGCGGTTGGCGAGCAGCTCTCGGACGGGCTGACCGACGGCGTCCTCGACAGCGGCGGCGTCGTCGCTGCTCAGCGGACGGGCGACGGCCACGAGCAGGGTGTCGCCGGCCTCGGCGACCGGAAGTGCCTGGAGACGGCGCGCCATCTGCTCCGGGAGGCGACGGGCGAGGTCGTAGTCGGGCTCGAAGTCGGTGAGGCCCACGCGCTGCATCTGGTGCATCTCCGAGAGGGCCGCGACGAGCACGTCCTCGGAGATGGCCTCGTGCGAGACCAGGATGTCGCCGAGCGGGTCGCCGGTGCGGGAGTACTCCAGCATCGCGCGCTGCAGCTGCTCGCTGGTGACCAGGCCGCTGCGGGTCAGCATCTGGGCCATCTGGGTGCGCGCCTTGCGCTCCTCGGCCGTCTCGACCTCGGCCTCGACCGGCGGGTAGGCCTGGTCGATGACCTCGGTGATCTCGTTGACCGTGTGGCGCACCAGGACGACCGGGCGGTCGAGGCGCTCGGCGACGACGTGCTCGGTGATGGAGTCCTCGGCGTCGGCCGCGGCGACCAGCACGTGGCCCTCGTGGTGGGCGTAGGGCATGACGCGGAAGGTGCGGCAGATGCCCTCGGGGATGGCGTGGCGCAGGGACTCGTCGACGCCGTCGACGAGCCGCGGCAGCGAGCGGGTGATCGTCGTGGTCACTGGGCACCTGCCCCGAAGCCGTGGTTGCCCTCGGACGCGGCGGGCCGCGGGCCGGACGACTTCTCGCCCTTGGGTCGCAGCGCGACGAACACCAAGAAGGCGGCCAGCAGCAGGAAGATGGGCGCGATCAGGAAGGAGAGGAAGATCGCGACGAAGATCAGCAGCGTCACCACGAGCCCGAGCAAGGCTGCGCCGAGCGACTTGCCCGCCGGGCGCGACGCGGACGTCTGGACTGACATGGCAGTAGAACCCCCTGGGAAGCTCGTCGGCTGGTGGCGCGGTCCGGTCGCGACACCGACGAGTAAGACATCCGTAGTCACTCACGGGGCCGATACACCGTTCAACAAGGCCCGAGTAACAAAGGTGTGTTACCTCCGGTCTAGGCCGGATCCGGCCCGTTGCGGAGGCCTCCGGACGGCCTCCCGGACGCCTCCGGGAACCCTCACCGGGGACCCCGTCGGCCCGTTTCGTGACGGCCGTCACGCGGTCGTCGTACGACGCGCCTAGGGTGGGGGCGTGCGTGAATCCGTCTTCACCTATGCCTCGCCCGCCCTCAAGTTCGGCGCCGGCGCCCGACACGAGATCGCCCACGACCTGACCTCGCGCGGCGCGCGTCGGGTGCTGCTGGTCACCGATCCCGGCGTGGCGGCCACCGGGCACCCGGCGGCCGTCGCCGAGGAGCTGGCCGCCGCCGGCCTGGAGGTCACGACGTACGACCGCGCGCGGGTGGAGCCGACCGACGCCTCCATGGAGGAGGCCATCGCGTTCGCCCGCGACGCCGCGCCGTTCGACGCGGTCGTGGCCATCGGCGGTGGGTCGAGCATCGACACCGCGAAGGCGGTCAACCTGCTCACCACCAACCCGGGCGAGCTGATGGACTACATCAACGCGCCGGTCGGCAAGGCGCAGGCGCCGGTCAACCCGCTGCTGCCGCTGGTCGCGGTGCCGACCACCACCGGCACCGGCAGCGAGAGCACCACGATCTGCGTGCTCGACGTGCTCGCGCTGCACGTGAAGACCGGCATCAGCCACGCGGCGCTGCGGCCCACGCTGGCCGTCGTCGACCCCGAGCTCACCGTCAGCCAGCCGGCGATGGTCACCGCCGCGTCGGGCCTGGACATCCTGTGCCACGCCCTGGAGAGCTACACCGCCCGCTGGTACGCCGACTTCGAGGCCAAGCGGCCCGAGCAGCGGGTGCCCTACTGCGGGGCGAACCCGATCGCGGACCTGTGGTCGGAGAAGGCGCTGTCGCTGCTGGCGACGTCGTTCCGCACGGCGGTCCGCGACGGTTCCGACACCGCGGCGCGCGAGCAGATGGCGACCGCGGCGACCTTCGCCGGACTCGGCTTCGGCAACGCCGGCGTGCACGTGCCGCACGCCAACGCCTACCCGATCGCCGGGCGGGTCCGGGACTACCGGCCGGCCGGCTACCCGCAGGACGAGCCGGTGGTGCCGCACGGCATGGCCGTCTCGCTCACCGCGCCCGAGGCGTTCCGCTGGACCTACGACGCCGCTCCCGAGCGGCACCTGCGTGCTGCGCGACTGCTGGAGCCGACCCTGTCCGACGCCGAGCACGGGCCCGACGTGCTCCCGGGCGTGCTGGCCCGCCTGATGCGCGACGTCGGCCTGCCCAGCGGGCTCGCCGAGGTCGGGTACGGCGAGGGCGACGTCGACGACCTGGTCGACGGTGCGCTCAAGCAGCAGCGACTGCTGGCGACCGCGCCGAAGGACGTGCACGCCGAGGACCTCGTCGGCATCGTGCGCGGGTCGCTCGAGAACTGGTGAGACCGGCGTGAGCCGACGGACGCTCCTCGGCGCGTGCGTCGCGGCGTACGTCGTGCTGCTCGTCGTGGCCGCCACCGTGCTGCCGGACGAGGTGCCGCTGCACGTGGGGATCGACGGCACGGTCGACCGCACCGGCAGCCGGGTCGAGGCGCTGCTCCTGCTCGGCGGACTCGGGCTGGGCACCGTCGCGCTGCTCGCCGGGGGCGCCCTGGCCGCCCCGCGCCTGCCGCTGGCGTGGATCAACGTGCCGCACCTCGCCTGGTGGTCGGCGACCCCGCAGCGCGAGGCCCGGATGCGGCGGATGCTGGCCGACGACCTGTGGCTGCTGGCGTGCGCCACCACCGGACTGTTCGCCCTGGTCCTGGTCGCGGTGGTGCTGCTCGCCCGCGGTGGCGACGACGTCACCGGGCCGCTCCTGCTGGTCGCGGTCGTCGTGTGGGGGCTGGTCGTCGGGGTCGGCGGGGTGCTGGCCGCCCGCCGTCGCTACCGCCCGGACGACCAGCCCGACGACCGGCCGTAGACTCGCCGACGTGCACCCTCGCCACCGCCGACTCGTGATCCCGGTGGCGCTGGTGACCCTGCTGCTGATCGTCGTGGTGGCGGCGGTCCTCTGATGGGGACGGGCTGATGGCGGGCCCGGCGAGCACGCAGGAGGCGCTGGCCCGCGTGCGGGCCGAGGTGCTCGCGCCCGACCGGCTGGTGCGGGCCGTGGCAGCCGGCCGGCGCAAGGGGCAGGAGCGCCCGCCGTGGCGCCGGGTCGAGCTGCGCTGGGTCGACCTGCGGGCGGGCACCCACCTGCAGGTCACGGCGTACGACGAGACGCAGGCGCACACCTCCAACCACGCCGCGGGCGCCGCCGCCGAGGAGGCGCTCGACGCGCTGCTGGCGGCGGCGTACGGCAACTGGCACGTCGACACGACGGCCGAGACGATCCAGCTGCGGGTCACCAAGAAGGGCGACGCGCTGCTGCACGCGCGGGCCCGCGAGGGCGCCGAGGCCGCGGCGCCGGTCGACCGCAGTCACGACCGCGAGAAGCAGCGGATGCTGCCCGCCGACGACCCGGTCTTCCGGGCCGTCGGGATCGCCGACGCCGACGGCCGGGTCAAGCCGAGCCGGCAGGCGAAGTACCGCCAGGTCGAGGAGCTGCTGCGCGCGCTCGACGTTGCGGTCACCGACGCGCTGGCCGCCGGCCACCTGCGCCGCCCGACGCCCGAGGAGCCGCTGCGGGTCGCCGACCTCGGCTGCGGCAACGCCTACCTGACCTTCGCGGTCGCCCGGTTCCTCACCGACCGGCGCGACCTGCCGACCACGGTGGTCGGGGTCGACGTGAAGCAGCAGTCGGGGGAGCACTTCGAGCGGGTGCGCACCGAGCTCGGCGTCGACGCGCGGTTCGTCGTCGGCACCATCGGCGACGCCGTCGTCGACCCGGCGCCCGAGGTCGTGCTCGCCCTGCACGCCTGCGACACCGCGACCGACGAGGCGCTGGCCCGCGCCGTCGAGTGGGACGCCACGCTCGTGCTCGCCGCGCCCTGCTGCCACCACGACGTCGCCGCCCAGCTGCGGCGCGCGCCCACGCCGGCGCCGTACGCCGCCCTCACCCGGCACGGCATCCTCCGCGAGCGGCTCGCCGACACCCTCACCGACGGCCTGCGCGCCGACCTGATGCGGGTGCAGGGCTACCGGGTCGACGTCATGGAGTTCGTCGACAGCAAGCACACCCCCCGCAACACGCTGCTGCGGGCCGTCCGCACCGGTGCGCCGGACCCCGGCGGCGCCGTGCGGGCGTCGTACGACGAGCTGGTCGGCGCGTGGGGACTCACCCCGCGGCTGGCCGTGCTGCTGGGGCTCGACGGGCCTGTCGGGTGAGACGGCTCGCCCCGGCGCTGGTGGGCCTGGCGGCGCTGGGACTTGCCGCCGCGCCCGTCGCGGCCGCGGCCCCCGGACGCACCGAGCTGTTCACCTTCACCGACCCGGCGATCACCGAGTCCAGCGGGCTGGTGCTGCTGGCCTCGGGGCGGCGTCCGGCCTCGTCGTCACCACCAACGACTCCGGCGACACCGGCCGGGTCTTCGTCGTCGACCCCGCCACCGGGGACACCGTCGGCACCACGACGTGGTCCGACGACCCGGTCGACGTCGAGGCGCTCGCGCCGGCGGTGCGCGGGTCGCGGGTCTGGGTCGCCGACATCGGCGACAACAACGCCGTGCGGTCGTCGGTGCAGGTCCCCCGGGTGCCTGTGGCCCGCGGGGACCTCGACGCCCGCGGCGACGTCACGACGTACACGCTCGTCTACGCCGACGGCGCCCGCGACGCCGAGAGCCTCCTGGTGCACCCGGTGACCGGGCGGCTGGTGGTGATGAGCAAGGGCCTGCTCGGCGGGTACGTCTACACCGCGCCCGAGCGGCTCGACGCCGGAGCGGAGAACGAGCTGGAGCCGGTCGGCACCACCATCGGGATCGCCACGGACGCTGCGTTCCTGCCCGACGGACGGCACCTGGTGGTCCGCGACTACTCCCGCGCCGTCGTCTACACCTGGCCCGGGCTGGAACAGGTGGCGCGGGTCGACCTGCCCGAGCAGGACCAGGGCGAGGGGATCGCCGTCGACGGCTACCGCGGCGTGCTGGTGAGCAGCGAGGGAGCGGGGTCGCCGGTGTGGGAGGTGCCCTGGCCAGCCGACGTACGGCGTGAGGTGCGGCCGGAGCGCGGAGCCACGACGGACCCGACCGCCTCGCCGGAGCCGGCCGGCTCGCTGCTCGACGACGACCCCGAGGCGATCGGGTGGGACCCGCTGACGAGCCCGTGGGTGTGGCTGGTGCTCGGCGGCACCGCGGCGGTCGTCGCGCTGTCGGTGGCGACCGGCCGACGGCGCCGCTAGGCGTCCGCGTACCCCGAGCACCCCGAGCACCCCGAGCACCCCGTAGGAGACGCCCGTTCGGGCGATCCTGTGCGGGGCCCGCGCCTGCCTACCGTCGGCACATGGTGCGCCTGCGCAGGACCTCGCCCGACCAGCCCGGCTGGACGCGGCGGCGCGCGGGCGCAGGCTTCACCTACCTCGACCAGCACGGCGACCGGCTGGCCGCCGAGGACGCCCAGCGGGTGAAGGACCTGGTCATCCCTCCGGCCTGGCGCGACGTCTGGGTCACGCCGTACGCCAACGGCCACCTGCAGGCGGTCGGCACCGACGACGCCGGGCGGCGGCAGTACCTCTACCACCCCGACTGGCGCACCCGGCGCGACGCGGAGAAGTTCGAGCGGGTGCAGGAGTTCGGCGGCGCGCTCGTCGAGGCGCGGCAGACCGTGCTGACCGACCTGGGTCGCGACGGGATGCCGCTGGAGCGCGCGTGCGCGGCCGCCGTACGCCTGCTGGACCTGGGGTACTTCCGGATCGGCAACGACGTGTACGCCGATACGCACGGCTCGTTCGGGCTCACCACGCTGGAGCGGCGCCACGTCCGTCGCCGCGGCGAGGTCCTGGTCTTCCGGTTCACCGGCAAGTCCGGCGTCGACCACAGCATCGAGATCGACGACGTCACCGTCATCGAGGCCGTCGAGGTGATGCGGCGCCGGCGGGCGCGGGAGGACCCGCGGCTGCTGGCCTACCAGGCGAGCCGCCGGTGGCGCTCGATGCTGCCCGAGCTCGTCAACGAGTACGTCCGTGAGTCGACCGGCCTGCACGTCAGCGCCAAGGACTTCCGCACCTGGCACGCCACCGTGCTGGCGGCGGCGTCGCTGGGCGCGACGACCGAGCCGGGGGAGACGAAGGCGTCGCGCAAGCGCGCGGTCTCGACGGCGATGAAGGAGGTGTCGGCGTTCCTCGGCAACACCCCGACCCTGGCCCGCAACAGCTACGTCGACCCGCGCGTGGTCGACGCCTACGAGCGCGGCATCACCATCCACGACGTCGCGGTGGTCGAGTACGACACGCCCGACCTCCAGCAGGCCGCGCTGGAGCGTGCCACGCTGACCCTGCTGGAGGAGGTCGCGTGAGCGCACGGGTGGTCGCGGTGCTGGGCGACGTCACCGCCCAGGACGTCGACGCGGTCGTCAACGCCGCCAACCGCCGGATGCGCGGCGGCGGGGGCGTGGACGGGGCGATCCACCGCGCCGGCGGGCCGGCCGTGCTGGCCGACTGCATACGCCGCTTCCCCGACGGGCTGGCGACCGGCGACGCCGGGTGGACGACCGCCGGGGACATGCCGGCCACCTGGGTCGTGCACGTCGTCGGGCCGAACCGGTACGCCGGCGAGACCGACCGCTCGCTGCTGGTCTCCTGCTACACCCGGGCGCTGGCCGTCGCCGACGAGCTCGGGGTGCGGACGATGGCGTTCCCGCTGGTCTCGGCCGGGGTCTACGGCTGGCCCAAGGACGACGCGGTCGCCGCGGCCGTCGACACGCTCCGGTCGACGCCGACCGACGTGGTGGAGGCGCGGGTCGTGGCGTTCGACGAGGCGACGTACCGGATGGTGGCGGCGTACCTCGAGGGCTGAGCGTCAGAGGCGCTCGGCGACGAAGTCGAGGCACCGGGTGAGCGCCGCGACGTCGTCGGGGTCGACGGCGGGGAACATCGCCACGCGCAGCTGGTTGCGGCCCAGCTTGCGGTAGGGGTCGGCGTCGACGACGCCGTGGGCGCGCAGCACCGCGAGCACGGTGTCGCAGTCGACGGCGGGGTCGAGGTCGACCGTGCCGACGACCAGGGAGCGGTGGGCGGGGTCGGTGACGAACGGCGTGGCCCAGGTCGCCTGCTCGGCCCAGGTGTACAGCGCGGTCGAGGAGGCCGTGGTGCGGGCGACGGTCGCGTCGAGCCCGCCGAGGTCGAGCATCCACTCCAGCTGGGCCGACATGAGGAACAGCGTGGCCAGGGCCGGGGTGTTGTAGGTCTGGTCCTTGCGCGCGTTGTCGATCGCGGTCGGCAGGTCGAGGAACGCCGGGACGTGCCGGTCGGAGGCGCCGATCCGGTAGGCGCGCTCGACCGCACGCGGCGACATGAGCGCCACCCAGAGCCCGCCGTCGGAGGCGAAGCCCTTCTGCGGCGCGAAGTAGTAGACGTCAGCCTCGGCGACGTCGACCGGGAGCCCGGCCGCGCCGGAGGTCGCGTCGACCAGCACGAGGGCGTCGTCGTCGACCCCCGCCGGGCGCAGCACGGGGGCCATGACGCCGGTCGAGGTCTCGTTGTGCGCCCAGGCGTAGGCGTCGACGCCGGCCACGGCCTCGGGCGCGACCAGCGTGCCGGGCTCGCCCCGCACCAGCGAGGGCTCCTCCAGCCACGGCGCGGCGGTCGCGGCGGTGGCGAACTTGCCGGTGAACTCGCCGTACACCAGGTGCTGGCTGCGCCGCTCGACCAGCCCGTGCGTGGCGACGTCCCAGAACGCCGTCGAGCCGCCCACGCCGAGCACGACCTCGTACCCGTCGGGCAGCGAGAAGAACGTCGTGAGCTGCTCCTTCAGCCGCGCCACCAGCGAGCGTACCGGCGCCTGCCGGTGCGAGGTGCCCATCAGCGAGGTGCCGGTCGCGGCCAGCGCGTCGAGGTGCTGCGGGCGCACCTTCGACGGGCCGGAGCCGAAGCGTCCGTCGGCCGGGAGCAGGTCGGCGGGGATGCGGATGTCGGGGACCACGGCCCCATTCTGTCAGCGGTCGGGCCCGTCCCGGGCCGCGACGTCCGCCCGTGGGCACCCCGGGCGGTGGGCTCTGGGACGCTTGCGACGTGCACCCGCCCGCTGCCCTCCGCATCACCGCCGTCGGGTACGGCGACCCCGACGCCGCCGCGCTCGTCGAGGCCGTCCAGGAGGAGTACGTCGTGCGCTACGGCGAGCGCGACGCGACCCCGGTGGTGCCGGCCGACTTCGACCCGCCGGCGGGCACGTTCCTCGTCGCCCACCTGGGCGACCGGCCGGTGGCCAGCGGCGCCTGGCGCCGGCGCGAGATGACCGTGCTGGGGGAGTCCCGGGTGGTCGAGGTCAAGCGCATGTACGTCGCTCCCGAGGGTCGTCGACGCGGCCTGGCGCGGCAGGTGCTCGCCGCGCTCGAGGCCAGTGCCCGCGAGTCGGGCGCGCGGGCGGTGGTGCTCGAGACGGGGGTGCGTCAGCCCGAGGCGATCGCGCTGTACGAGTCGTGCGGCTACCAGCGGATCCCGGCGTACGGGCACTACAAGGACGACCCGCTCTGCGTCTGCTTCGCCCGACGCCTCGGGTGACCGCCGGCTGAGGGGCCCGCGGTCGGCCGAGCCTGGCCCGACCGGGTGATGCGCCCGGGACGAACGGCCCGACCTGGACCGATCGCCCGCCGTGAGCGGGACGACGTACCTACCCTCGCCCGGTGACTCGGCACCCCCACACCCTGTTCCTCGCCGTCGCGAGCCTGCTCGCCTCCGGCCTCCTGCTCGTCCGGGCCGCGCCTGCCGGCGCCGGCCTCCCGCTGGAGGACTACGCGCCGTACCAGGGCGCCAGCCGCTGCACCCCGCGCGCCAAGCCCGGCACGCTCGTGCTCGCCCGGTGGATCCGCAGCCGCCACGGCAGCAGCACCTCGGTGTCGCGCGCGTGCCGGCGCGACCGCGACGTGACCTCGGAGCACCAGGAGGGCCGGGCGATCGACTGGCGTGCCGACGCGGCCACCCGGAAGGGACGCAAGGCCGCCCGGGCGCTGCTGAAGGACCTGTTCGCCGACGACGCCCGCGGCAACCCCGCCGCGCTCGCCCGGCGGGCCGGCGTCATGTACGTCATCTGGGACGACCAGATGTACGCCGCGTGGCGCGGCTTCGAGCCCGAGCCGTACCTCTCCTCGTCGTGCAAGCGCCGGTCGAGGTGCAGCAAGACCCTGCGCCACCGCGACCACGTGCACGTGTCGCTCACCCGGACGGCCGCGCGCGGGCGGACATCGTTCTACCTGCGGCGTTCCGGGGCTGACGGGTGACCGACGGGTGACCCGGGCGGGCGCCGTCACGGGTAGGCCTGGGTGCATGTCCGACGAGTCGCCCGACCACGAGCAGGACCAGCCCACCGACCGCCCGACCGTGAGCCGCGTCGAGGCCTTCCGCGAGCTCGCCCAGGCGCGCGCCCGCGGCGAGATGGTCTTCCTGCCCCGCTACCTCACCGGCCAGGACCGCCGCCGGCACGTGCGCCAGACCATCCGCGAGGACCACGAGACCCGGATCGCGCAGGGCAGCCAGCAGGCGGAGGAGAAGTTCGCCAAGCTCGAGGGCTCGACGTTCTCGTTCTTCCGCGGCACCGCGCTGCTGTTCTACCGCGACCTCGCCGGCGAGGACGCCGGCATGCCCACCGTGCTGACGCTCGGCGACGTCCACCCGGAGAACTTCGGCGTGATGCCGAGCGCCGACGACGTCCCGATCTTCGGCGTCAACGACTTCGACGAGGCCTACTACGCGCCGTTCACCTGGGACCTCAAGCGCGGCGCGGTCGGGTTCCTGATCGCCGCCGAGGAGGAGGGCGGTCAGGACGACGACGAGCAGCGCGAGATCGCCGAGGCGTTCCTGCGCGGGTACGTCGAGGCGATGCAGGACGCCGCAGCGGGGGCGGAGCACCACGAGCAGCTGCGCCAGGACAACGCACCCAAGATCATCCGCAAGCTCATCGAGTCGGCGCTGGAGGACCGCTCGGACTGGCTGGCGCGCAAGTACCACGACGAGTACCGCCGCGGCTTCCGTGCCGACGACGAGCACGTGCCGGTGAGCCACCGCGTCGAGGAGTTCCAGAAGGTGCTCGACGCCTACGTCGAGCAGTGCGAGATCGACGTGCCCGAGCGTGCCGACCGGATGCGGGTGAAGGACGTCTGCGAGCGGCTCGGCCAGGGCACCGCCTCGCTCGGCCTGCCGCGGTACTACCTGATGGTCGAGGGGCCCAACCGCGACGGCAGCGACGACCTGATCCTCGAGCTCAAGCAGGCCCGGCGCTCCGCGCTCTCCGGCCTGGTGCCGCCCAGCGACTTCGAGGTCGACGAGCTGGCCGAGCGGATCAGCCACGCCCAGGGCGTGCACCTGGTGCGCGGCGACCGGTTCTACGGCTCCGCCGAGCTCGACGGGCTGAGCTTCGGGGTGCGCGAGCGCTCGCCGTACCGCGACGACATCGACCTCGACGACCTCTCCACGAAGCAGTGGAAGAAGTACGCGACCGTGTGCGGTCGCTCGCTGGCGATGTCGCACTCACGGTCGGACGAGGCGGGCCTGATCGACCACGACGTCGAGCCGGACGTCGTCGCCGCCATCGGGCCGGTCGACCTGTTCGTCGACGACATGCTGTCGTCGGCCCTCGAGGCCGCCGACCGGGTGCGCTCCGACCACGAGCTCTTCCGTACCGACCACGCCCCCGGCGCCTTCGGCTACCTCGACCACGTCTTCCGCTGACATCGACCCGGCGCAAACGTGCGCCGGGTCGATGTGCGTCAGGTGCGGGCGAGGGTCACTTGCCCCAGTCGGTGTTCCAGCCCTCGACCGAGTCGGCCGGGCGCGACGACGGGCCGGCGTAGATCGCCGACGGGCGGATCAGGCGACCGGTGGTCTTCTGCTCCAGGATGTGCGCCGACCAGCCGCCGGTGCGCGCGCAGGTGAACATCGAGGTGAACATGTGCGGCGGCACCTCGGCGAAGTCGAGGACGATCGCGGCCCAGAACTCCACGTTGGTCTCGAGCACGCGGTCGGGGCGGCGCTCGCGCAGCTCGGCCAGCGCGGCCTTCTCGAGAGCCTCGGCGACCTCGTAGCGGGGAGCGTTGAGCTCCTTCGCCGTACGACGCAGCACGCGGGCGCGGGGGTCCTCGGCGCAGTAGACGCGGTGGCCGAAGCCCATCAGCCGCTCGCCGCGGTCGAGCAGGCCCTTGACGTACGCCGCGGCGTCGCCGGACTTCTCGACGTCACCGATCATGCCGAGCACGCGCGACGGGGCGCCACCGTGCAGCGGGCCGCTCATCGCGCCGATCGCGCCGGAGAACGCGGCGGCCACGTCGGCACCGGTGGACGTGATGACGCGGGCGGTGAAGGTGGAGGCGTTCATGCCGTGCTCGGCGGCCGACGACCAGTAGGCGTCGATCGCGTGCGCGTGCTTCGGGTCGGCCTCGCCCTTCCAGCGGATGAGGAACTTCTCGGCGAGGGTCCTGCCCTCGTCGACGAGGTTCTGCGGCACGACGGGCTTGTGCAGGCCGCGCGCGGACTGCGCGGCGTAGGACAGCACCATGACGGCGAGGCGGCCGATGTCCTCGCGCGCCTGCTCGTCGGAGATGTCGTAGGTCTGGCCGAAGCCGAACGCGGGCGCGAGCATCGCGACGGCCGCCTGGACGTCGACGCGCACGTCGCCGGTGTGGACGGGCAGGTTGTACGGCTCGGCCGGGGACAGGCCCGGGGTGTAGGCGCCGTCGATGAGGAGGCCCCAGACGTTCTCGAACGGGACCCGCCCGACGATGTCCTCGATGTCGACGCCGCGGTAGCGGAGCGCCGACCCCTCCTTGTCCGGCTCGGCGATCTGCGTCTCGAACGCGATGACGCCTTCCAGGCCGTGCTGTACCTCGGGCATGTGACTCCTTCGTCGCACCCGGTCCGCGCGCGTCGTACGGCGCCGGCGGTCACCGGGCATGGGTGATCTGCGTGTGATGGCTCGTCGGTTCGGCATTCTGCCGCACGCCGCGGGCTGAGTAGGTTCGGGGCATGCCGGGAGACGACCGCGACGACCGCACCGCTGCCGAGGAGATGGCGGCCCTGCGCCGCGACTACGCCGCAGGCGGGCTCGACGAGGCCGACCTGGCCCCCGACCCGATCACGATGTTCCGACGCTGGTTCGCCGACGCGTCGGCCGCGGGCATCGGCGAGCCCAACGCCATGGTGGTCGCGACGGTGTCGGGTGACGGCCAGCCGTCGGCCCGGGTGGTGCTGCTCAAGGGCCTGGGGGAGCGGGGCTTCCGCTTCTACACCAACCTCGGCTCGCGCAAGGGCCACGACCTCGCCGCCCAGCCGCGCTGCTCGCTGCTGTTCCCGTGGCACGACCTCGAGCGGCAGGTGCGGGTCGAGGGCACGGCGACGCCGCTGGAGCGCGACGAGGTGCAGGGGTACTTCGACACCCGCCCGCGGGGCTCGCGGCTGGGCGCGTGGGCCTCGCCGCAGTCGGAGGTGGTCGCCGGCCGCGCCGCGCTCGAGGAGCGGTACGCCGCCGTCGAGGCGCGGTTCGCCGGGGAGGAGCAGGTGCCCGTGCCCGACGGCTGGGGCGGCTACCTCGTCGAGCCCGAGACCGTGGAGTTCTGGCAGGGCCGCACGAGCCGCCTGCACGACCGGCTGGTCTACCGCCGCGACGGCGCCGGCTGGACGACGTACCGGCTGGCGCCCTGAGGTGGTCTGAGTGGGCCTGCTGACGATCCTCGCGCTGCTCGGCGGCCTCGTGCTGCTCGTCTCCGGCGGCGAGACCCTGGTGCGCGGCGGGAGCGGGCTGGGCCGGACGCTCGGGCTGTCGCCGCTGGTCATCGGGCTGACGGTGGTGGCGTTGGCGACGTCGGCGCCGGAGCTGGCGGTGTCGGTCGACGCCTCGCTGCGCGGGTCGCCGGGCGTGGCCGTCGGCAACGTCGTCGGCAGCAACATCACCAACGTGCTGCTCGTGCTCGGCGTCGCCGCGCTGGTGCTGCCGGTCGCCGTCGGGCGCACGCTGGTGCGCGTCGACGCCCCGGTGATGCTCGCCCTGTCGGCGCTGTTCTGGCTGCTGGTGCTCGACGGCACCGTGGGTCGCTGGGACGGCGTGCTGCTGGTCGTGCTGGTGCTGGTCTACCTGGGGTGGTCGGTGCGGGTGGCGCGGCGGGCGCCGGCCGAGGGGGTGGAGCAGTCGGCTGGGGACGCGGCCGAGGAGCCGGCCCGCGGGCCCGCCGTCGACGCTCTCCTGGTCGCTGTCGGCGTGGCGATGCTGGTGGTCGGGGCGCGGCTGCTGGTGGGCGCCGCCACCGAGCTGGCGACGGCCTGGGGGCTGAGCGACCTGGTGATCGGCCTGACGGTCGTCGCGATCGGAACGTCGCTGCCGGAGGTCGCCACCTCCGTCGTCGCCGCGCTGAAGGGGCAGCCCGACCTGGCAATCGGCAACGTCGTGGGCAGCTGCACGATGAACCTCGGCCTGGTGATGGGCACGACCGCGGTCGTCGCACCGGCGGACGGCGTACCGGTCGAGGCGTCCGCGGTGAACTTCGACGTGCCGTTCATGGTCGCCACCGCCCTGGCGCTGCTGCTGGTCTCCGCGACCCAGCGGCTGGTGACCCGCCGCGAGGGCGCGGTGCTGGTCGCCTACTACGTCGCGTACGTCGCCTACCTGCTGCTGGCGTCGGCCGACCACGACGCGCTGGGAGCGTTCAGCACGGTGATGCTGGGGTTCGTGGTGCCGCTGACCGTCGTCGCGGCGCTGGTCAGCCTGCGTCGGTCAGGTACGGCGGCTGGTCGTCCCACTGACCGAGCCGGTACATGAACTCGTAGTCCGTCCAGCGCTCGTCGTCGAGGTCCAGCGCCTGGAGGTCGGCGTCGGCGAGGCGGGGCTCGGCCAGCGCGCGGCCGCGCTCGACGTACGACGTGAGGGCCGTGGCGGGCAGGCGGGTGTCGAGCGCGTCGACGCCCGCACGCTCGGCCTCCCGGCCGGCCTCGTCCACGCGCGTCACCAGCGCGTCGTCGACCGGCACCCGGGCCACGACCTCGACGCGGGCGTCGGTGCCGCCGGGCATGGTGCGGATCTCGCCGCACAGCACCTCGACGTAGCCGGCCTCGACGTCCTCCGACAGCGGCCCGAGCCGGTTCTCGATCCCGACCGACAGGTCGCCTCGGTCGGTGTCGTAGCAGCGCAGCACGCCCTCGTAGGCGTCGCCGAGCGCGTCGCACGGGGTGAGGTCGAGGTCGCGGGCGGTCAGCACGTCCGTACGCCGGTCCGCGGGCAGATCGTCGCGGGCGAAGACCGTCGTGGTCACGTCGTCCTGCACCGACGGGCGCAGGCCGGGCACGGTCCAGACGTCGCCGGCGTCGCCGGCGTCGCCGGCGTCGTCGGCGAAGGCGCGCAGCTCGGCGAGGTCCTCGTCCCACAGCTGCTGGCTGACCTCCACCATCCGCGCGGTGCGCCGCTCGTCGGCGTCCCCGGCGTAGAGCACGGCCAGCACGGTGGTGGAGGCCGCGAGGAGCACGCAGGCGAGGGCGAGGAGGGGAACGGGGCGCAGGAGGCGTCGTACGAGATGCATCGGGGGGCACCGTGCCCCGGCGCGCCCCGACGTACACGCGGGGCTTCGGGTGAGCGCCGACTCACTCAGTCTGGATGTGCCTGCGCACGGCGCTGACCTGGCCTTTCCTGCCGCCCACCGCGTCGAGCCGTCGTACATCTACGACGGCTCGACGCCGACCCGTCGTACATGTACGGCGGGTCGGCGAAGGAAAGGAGTTGCTGAGTGAGTGCTCACTCATTCATGCTGGGAGGGTGCCCCGCGCCAAGGCCATGGCCCCCGAGGACCGTCGTGCCCACCTCGTCACCACCACGCTGCGACTGCTGCGCGAGCACGGTCGCGCCGTCACCACGCGTCAGATCGCCGAGGCGGCCGGAGTCGCCGAGGGCACGATCTTCCGGGTCGTCGACACCAAGGAGGAGCTCGTCGAGCTGGCCATCGCCAAGGCGTTCGAGCCGGGCGCGCTGGTCGAGCGGATCGCCGAGATCGACCGCTCCGCGCCGCTGCGCGACCGGCTGCTGGTGCTGGTCTCGGTGCTCCAGCAGCGGTACCGGGCGACGTTCTTCCTGATGCGCAAGGTCGGCCTGCTCCGCCCGCCCGACCACGACGGCGAGGCCGCGGAGACCTGGCGGGCCCGGCTGGCCTCGCTCATGGTCGACCTCGTGGGCGACGACGCCGCGGCGCTGAGCGTCCCGGCCGACGAGTTCTGCCACCGGCTGCGGCTGCTGACCTTCGCCGGCTCCCACGCCCAGATCGCCGACGGCCGGCTGCTCACGCCCGACGAGGTCGTCGACACCCTCCTGCACGGCCTGCTCCGGCCCGCGCCCGCCTCCCCGGGAGAGGACTCCTGATGCTGCTCATCCTCCTCCGCGAGCGGTTGGCGCCGTACCGCCGTCAGCTCCTCGCCGTCCTCGTGCTCCAGGCCGTCTCGGTCGGCGCGATGCTCTACCTGCCCAGCGTCAACGCCCGGATCATCGACGAGGGCGTCGCGCTGGGCGACACCGCCACGATCTGGCGGCTCGGCGGCGTGATGCTCGCCGGCTCGCTGGTGCAGATCGCCGCCTCGGTCGGTGCCGCGTGGTTCGGCGCGCGTACCGCCATGGCGTTCGGCCGCGACGTGCGGCAGGCGCTGTTCCGCCGCGTCGGCACGTTCTCGGTGCGCGAGGTGCAGCAGTTCGGCGCCCCGTCGCTCATCACCCGCGGCACCAACGACGTGCAGCAGGTGCAGATGCTGGTGCTGATGGGCTGCCTGATCGCGGCGTCCGCGCCGATCATGATGGTCGGCGGCATCGTGATGGCGCTGCGCGAGGACCTCGGCCTCGGCTGGATCCTGGCCGTCGTCGTCCCTGCGCTCTTCCTCGCCGTCGGCCTCGTGGTGTCGCAGATGGTGCCGAGCTTCCGTGCGATGCAGTCGCGCATCGACGAGGTCAACCGGGTGCTGCGCGAGCAGGTCACCGGCCTGCGGGTCGTGCGAGCCTTCGTCCGCGAGCCGCACGAGGAGGACCGCTTCGGCGGCGCCAACGACGCGCTCACCGAGGTGTCGGTCCGGGCCGGACGCTGGATGGCCACGATGTTCCCGCTGGTCATGCTGGTGGTGAACGTCGCCAGCGTCGGCGTCATCTGGTTCGGCGGCCACCGCGTCGACTCCGGCGAGATGCAGGTGGGTGCGCTGACGGCGTTCCTCTCCTACCTCATGCAGATCCTGATGAGCGTCATGATGTCGACGTTCATGCTGATGCAGGTGCCCCGCTCGTCGGTGTGCGCCGACCGCATCGTCGAGGTGCTCACCACCGAGAGCACCGTGCACCCGCCCGACCACCCCGTCGACCCCGACCCGGCCCTGCGCGGGCACCTCGACCTCGACCACGTCGGCTTCACCTACCCCGGCGCCGACGCGTCCGTGCTCGACGACGTCACGATCAGCGCCCGGCCCGGCCGCACCACCGCCGTCATCGGGTCCACCGGCGCCGGCAAGACCACCCTGGTCAACCTGGTGCCGCGCCTCGTCGACGCCACCGCCGGCGAGGTCCGGCTCGCCGGCGTACGGATCACGGACCTGCCGCCGCAGGCGCTGTGGGAGCAGGTCGGGCTGGTGCCGCAGCAGGCCTACCTCTTCTCCGGCACCGTCCGGTCCAACCTCGAGCACGGCCGTGCCGACGCCACCGACGAGGACATGTGGGCCGCGCTCGAGGTCGCCCAGGCCCGCGACTTCGTCGAGGCGCTGCCCGACGGGCTGGACTCGTCGGTGTCGCAGGGCGGCACCAACTTCTCCGGCGGCCAGCGGCAGCGTCTGGCGATCGCGCGCGCCGTCGTACGACGCCCGGCGGTGTTCGTGTTCGACGACTCCTTCTCCGCCCTCGACCTCGCCACCGACGCCCGGCTGCGCGCCGCGCTGAGGCCCGTCACCCGCGACGCGGCCGTGCTGGTCGTCGCCCAGCGCGTCGCCACCATCCGCGACGCCGACGAGATCCTCGTTCTCGAGGACGGCCGGGTCGTCGGCCGCGGCACCCACACCACGCTGCTCGACGACTGCGCGACGTACGCCGAGATCGTCGCGTCGCAGCTGAGCGCCGAGGAGGCCCGCGCATGAGCGCCACCCAGCAGCCCGCGGGCCAGCCGGCTCAGCCCGGCCAGCAGAAGGCCGGCATGCAGGCCACCGAGCGCATCCAGGCGCCCGGGGGTGGCGGCCCCGGTCGCGGTGGCCCGATGGGCGGGGGCGGGATGGTCGGCCAGAAGGCGCTCGACTTCGGCCCGTCCGCCAAACGCCTCGCCGCCCGGATGGCGCCCGACCGGCTCGCCGTCGGCGTCGTCCTCGCCCTCACCGTCGTCGGGGTCGTGCTGATGTCGGTCGGCCCCCGGATCCTCGGCCACGCCACCGACCTGGTCTTCAACGGCTACATCGGCAGCCGGCTGCCGCAGGGCACTCCCGCCTCGGAGGTCCCGGACGCCGTCGCCGGTCAGGGCGTCGTCCCCGGTCAGGGCGTCGACTTCGGCGCCGTCGGCCGCACCCTCCTGCTCGTGCTGGCGGTGTACGTCGCCGCCTCGTTGCTCACCTGGCTCGCCGGCTACGTGCTCAACGGGGTCGTGCAGCGCACCATCCGGCGGATGCGCCAGGACGTCGAGGAGAAGATCCACCGGCTCCCGCTGGCCTACGTCGATCGCTCGGCCCGCGGCGAGCTGCTCAGCCGGGTCACCAACGACATCGACAACGTCTCCCAGACGCTCCAGCAGACGATGAGCCAGCTGCTCACCTCGCTGCTGACGGTGCTCGCGGTGCTGGCGATGATGCTCTGGATCAGCCCGCTGCTGGCGCTGGTCGCGCTGGTGAGCATCCCCGTCTCGCTGCTGGCGACCCGGGCGATCATGAAGCGCTCGCAGGGGCAGTTCGTCGCCCAGTGGCGGCGTACGGGTCAGCTCAACGCGCACGTCGAGGAGGCCTTCACCGGCCACGCCCTGGTGACCGTCTTCGGCCGCCGTGGGGAGTCCGAGCGGGTCTTCGACGAGCACAACGACGACCTGTACGACGTGAGCTTCCGCGCGCAGTTCATCAGCGGCCTGATCATGCCGACGATGATGTTCGTCGGGAACCTCAACTACGTCGCCGTGGCCGTCGTCGGTGGGCTGCGGGTGGCCAGCGGGTCGCTGTCGCTCGGCGAGGTGCAGGCGTTCGTGCAGTACACCCGGCAGTTCACCCAGCCGCTCACCCAGGTCGCCTCGATGGCCAACCTGCTCCAGTCGGGCGTCGCGTCGGCCGAGCGGGTCTTCGAGCTGCTCGACGCCGAGGAGGAGCCGGCCGAGCTCGACGGGGAGCTGCCCACCGGCGACGACGCGCGCGGCGAGGTCGCCTTCGAGCACGTCGCCTTCTCCTACGACCCCGCACGGCCGCTGATCCGCGACCTGTCGCTGGTCGCCCACCCCGGGCAGACCGTCGCGATCGTCGGGCCGACCGGCGCCGGCAAGACCACCCTGGTCAACCTGGTGATGCGCTTCTACGACGTCGACGCCGGACGGATCACCCTCGACGGCGTCGACATCGCCTCAGTGCCCCGCGCCGCGCTGCGCTCGCGCACCGGCATGGTGCTCCAGGACACCTGGCTGTTCGAGGGCACGATCCGCGACAACATCGCCTACGGGCGTCCCGGTGCCACCGACGAGGAGGTGCTGGCGGCCGCGCGGGCGACCTTCGTCGACCGGTTCGTGCGCTCGCTGCCCGACGGCTACGACACCGTCGTCGACGAGCAGGGGTCGAACCTCTCGGCCGGCGAGCGTCAGCTCGTCACGATCGCGCGGGCGTTCCTCACCGACCCGGCGCTGCTGATCCTCGACGAGGCGACCTCGTCGGTCGACACCCGCACCGAGCTGCTGCTCCAGCGGGCGATGGCCGCGCTGCGCACCGACCGCACGTCGTTCGTCATCGCCCACCGGCTCTCGACCATCCGCGACGCCGACCTGATCCTGGTGATGGAGGACGGCGCGATCGTCGAGCAGGGAACGCACGCGTCGCTGCTGGGGACCGGCGGCGCCTACGCCCGCCTCTACCAGTCGCAGTTCGCGGGGGCGGTCGGGAGCGACGAGGGAGCGCCCGACGTCGCGCCGGCGGGGTGAGCGCCGGCGCACGAGCGCGAAACTCGGTGGCACGCAGGCCGAGCGTCGGCACAGGATGGCGGCCATGACCGCGTCGTACGGCTCGCTGACCGATCCCGTCGAGCACCTCGTCGTGGTCGACGACGACGTGCGGTTGTGGGTGCGCGAGAGCGGTGACCCCACGGGCACCCCGGTGCTGCTGGTGATGGGCGCGGCGTCGAGCGGTGTCGTCTGGCCGGAGGCCCTCGTGGAGCGGCTCGGCCGCCGTCACCGCGTGATCATGTGGGACCACCGCGACACCGGACGCTCCACTCGCGCGATGGACGTCGCGCCGTACGCCCTGATCGATCTCGCCGAGGACGCCGTCCGCGTGCTCGACGCGCTCGGGGTCGACCGCGCGCACGTGGTCGGCATGTCGATGGGCGGCCTCCTCGTGCAGCTGCTGCTGCTCGACCACCCCGGCCGGGTCCGCTCGGCCACCCTCTTCTGCACCGGGCCCCTGCCGGGCGCACCGGTGCCGGAGGAGGTGCTGCCCGCGGGCGCCGAGCCACCCGGGCCGTCGGCCGAGCTGCTCGCGATGTGGGCCCGCCTCGGCGACGAGCGCACCGCTGACGAGGAGATGGCGTTCCGGGTGGCGCACTGGCAGCTGCTCGCCGGGGACGTCGTGCCGTTCCCCGCCGAGGAGGTGCTCGCCCTCGAGCGGGCCGTCGTCGGGCACGGTGGGCCCCAGGACGCGTCGTCGGCCACCGCCCATGCCCGTGCCGGTACCGACGGGCTCGCCCGCGGCGCCGAGCTCGCCGGCGTCCGGACGCCGACCCTCGTCGTGGAGGCGCCCGAGGATCCCGCCTACCCGCCGCCGAGCGCGGACCTCCTCGCCCACGCCCTCGGGCAGGGGACGGTGCGTGTGGTCGCCGTGCCCGGGATGGGGCACGCGCTGCCATCGGCGGTGCTCGAGCCGTGGGGTGACGTGGTGACCGCCCACCTGGACGCCGTCGACCGCGCGACCGTCACGCCCTAGACAGGCGCACCCCCGCGCCCGGCCCCACCGCTGAACCGGGTCGCCCCCGCCAGCGTCTCGCCCGAGCCGATGGTCGCCAGCCCGATCGCGAGCTCGTTGCGCATCGCGGTGTCCTCGTCGAGGTCCCACTGCTCGATCGCCGAGAGCCGGTCGCCGCGCAGGCAGGTCTGGGGGAGCGCCGCGAGGTCGTGGGCGAGCGCGACGGCGGTGGCCAGCGCCTCGCCGGGCTCGCAGAGCCGGTTGACCAGCCCCATCCGCTCGGCCTCCTCGGCGCCCACCTCGCGGCCGGTGAGGATGAGGTCCATCGCGCGCGAGTGCCCGATCAGGCGGGGCAGCCGCACCGTGCCGAGGTCGATCAGCGGTACCCCGAACCGGCGGCAGAACACCCCGAGCGCGGCGTCCCGGGCGGCCACCCGCAGGTCGGCCCACAGCGCCAGCTCGAGCCCGCCGGCGACGGCGTACCCCTCGATCGCGGCGACCACCGGCTTCGTCGTACGACGGCGGGTCGGGCCCATTGGTCCGCGGGCGTCGGGGGAGAGGTCGCGCTCGTCGCCCGCGGCGAGCGCCTGCAGGTCGGCACCGGCGCAGAACGTGCCGCCCGCGCCGGTCAGCACGACGACCGAGACCGTGTCGTCGGCGTCCGCGGCGGCGACCGCGTCGTCGAGCAGGGCGGCGGTGGCTGCGTCGACGGCGTTGCGGCGGGGGGGGCGGTCGATCGTCACGACGGCGACCGGGCCGTCGTACGTCGTGGTCACGGGCTCGCTCATGGGGCGACGGTAGTGGGGCGTTATCGCTTGATGCGCACCATGACCTTTCCACTGGGCCGCCCCTGGCCGACGCTGCTGACCGCCTGGACGCGAACGGCGTACCGGCCCGGGCGAAGTCGTTTGACGACAGCTCGGGTCGTGCGCCCGGCGACGAGAAGCTTCTTCGTGCCGATGCGCACGACGTACCGCGTGATCGGTGCACCGTTCTCGTCGGCTCGTCGCCACCTGATGACGGCCTTGCGCTTCCCGCCCTTCACCTTGACCCCGGCCACCTTGCCCGGCCTGCCCGCCGGCACAACTCGGGACGAGGTCGCGGGCTCGCTGGTGCCGGCGTCGCTGAGGGCCTGGACGACGAAGACGTAGCCGGTGCCGTTGTCGAGGCCGCGCAGCGTGGCGCGTGTTGCGGTGGCATCGACGCGCACTCGGGCACCGGCGGGTCGAGACACGACGAGGTACCCGGTCACGGGCGTGCCGTTCGCGGTGCTCTCCGCCCAGGACACCACGGCGCGGCTATCTGCTGGACGTGCGTCAACGCGGCCGGGCGCGTCCGGCGCTTGCGGCTCGACAGGAGGCGGCTCGGCTGCGGTCGGCGTCACCGGGTCTGACGGCTTAGAGGCGGTGCCGGTCGCGACGGCGTTGATTGCGGTCACTGTGAAGCTGTACGACACGCCGTTGGTTAGACCCGTGACGCTGGCTTCGGAGCTGCCGGGCCCAGTACTCGTCTCGGCACCGCCGGGCGTCGTGAGGATGGAGTAGCCGGTGATCGCCGATCCGTTGGGGTTCGCACCCGACCAGACGACCGTCGCCGAGCCGTCGCCCGGTATTGCGGACACTGAGTCCGGTGGCATCGGACGACCTGCTGGAACGACAGACCTGCTCAGGGCGCTGGGCGCGCTGGCGCCATTCGCGTTGGTCGCGACCACGCTGAATCGGTAGGAGACACCGTTGGCGAGATCGGCGACTGTCGCTTCTGTGGTGTCGCCCTCGACTGTCGTGCTCGAGCCACCAGGCGATGCGACAACGACGTAGGTGGTGATCGGCGCACCGCCGTCAGCCGGCGGCTGCCAGGACACAAGCGCGGAACGGTCACCGGCTGTGGCAGTGGGTGTGGACGGGGCGTCTGGCGGGGTCGTAGTGGGTTGCCGCATTAATCGGACGCCGTCGTCGGTGTATGACACCAGCCAGCCCTCGGCCTGGTCGGCGGGCGGCTGGAACCGCGAAAACTCGCCGCTCACCTCATCGGCGCTGAGCACCATCTCGTCAAGCACTGGTGGCAACACGTCTTCGCCGCGAAGGGCAAGCGTGCCCTGCAGTGACGCGGCGGCGGCCTGGACGGCAGAGATGCCTTCTGCTGTCAAGCTCAGCACCAGCCGTGCCGACGTTGCGGACGTTAGTCGGCCGACGTAGGCGAGGGGGGTGTTGCTGTTGGGGGTGGTGGTGATGTTGAGGGTGCCGTGGTTGTCGAGGGTGCCTGCGATGCGGCTGATGTAGCTGAC
>PBYI01000007.1 GCA_002729525.1 Nocardioides sp. | reverse complement strand
GGAGTACGGCCGCAAGGCTAAAACTCAAAGGAATTGACGGGGGCCCGCACAAGCGGCGGAGCATGCGGATTAATTCGATGCAACGCGAAGAACCTTACCTGGGTTTGACATACACCCTGCCGCCTCAGAGATGGGGCTTCTTTTGGGGGTGTACAGGTGGTGCATGGCTGTCGTCAGCTCGTGTCGTGAGATGTTGGGTTAAGTCCCGCAACGAGCGCAACCCTCGTCCTATGTTGCCAGCACGTAATGGTGGGGACTCATAGGAGACTGCCGGGGTCAACTCGGAGGAAGGTGGGGATGACGTCAAGTCTTCATGCCCCTTATGTCCAGGGCTTCACGCATGCTACAATGGCCAGTACAAAGGGCTGCGATCCCGTGAGGGGGAGCGAATCCCAAAAAGCCGGTCTCAGTTCGGATTGGGGTCTGCAACTCGACCCCATGAAGTCGGAGTCGCTAGTAATCGCAGATCAGCAACGCTGCGGTGAATACGTTCCCGGGCCTTGTACACACCGCCCGTCACGTCACGAAAGTCGGCAACACCCGAAGCCGGTGGCCTAACCTCTTGTAGGGGGGAGCCGTCGAAGGTGGGGCTGGCGATTGGGACGAAGTCGTAACAAGGTAGCCGTACCGGAAGGTGCGGCTGGATCACCTCCTTTCTAAGGAGCACATGTACCCCGTGGGGGTCGCCCAACTGTGTGGTGGCCTCGTTGAGATGGGGGTGCTCGGATAGTGGAGTCGTCGACACGTTCTCTCACAGCTCGGCTGTGGTGGTTGGTCCATCAAGGGGCTGGCTTGCTGCAGTGGTGTGGGGGGGGATGGCGCACTGTTGGGTCCTGAGGCATCAGGCCCGCCTGGTCCCGTGATGGGGTCTGGTGGCTGATCGGTCTCTTGGACCTCACCCTCATCAGCATCTTCGGGTGTGGGGGTGGTTGGTTTCTTGGTAAGTGGATAGTGGACGCGAGCATCTGCCCGCACGATGCACACGCTCGGCCCGTTTGGGTTGGGGGTGTGGGTGTGGGTGGAATGTAGTGTTTCTGTGTGACACCGCCCTTGCTGGTGGTTGCCGTTGTGGTGGCTGGTTCAGTGTTGTGGGTGGTGTCTGCTGAAGACATCTTTGATTGATGGGCCGGCTGGGATCGTGATTGAGGTTCTGGCTGGTTGTTTGTGTTGTGTGTTGAGTGTTTGTGTGGCAAGCATTCATGGGCACATGGTGGATGCCTTGGCATCGAGAGCCGATGAAGGACGTTGGAGCCTGCGATAAGCCCTGGGGAGCTGGCAACCGAGCTGTGATCCGGGGGTGTCCGAATGGGGAAACCCAGCCGCAGTCATGTGCGGTTACCCTCACCTGAATAAAATAGGGTGTTGGGAGGGAACGCGGGGAAGTGAAACATCTCAGTACCCGTAGGAAGAGAAAACAACAGTGATTCCGAGAGTAGTGGCGAGCGAAATCGGATCAGGCTAAACCATGGTCGTGTGATACCCGGCAGGGGTTGCGGTCATGGGGTTGTGGGAGCGTTCGTGGTTCATCTGCCGGTGGACTGCACGCGTGTGTGTGTGAAGGTGAAGTCCGTGAAAGCGGTGCCGTAGACGGTGATAGCCCGGTAGCTGTAAGTGCGCATAGTGTGGAGCGTTTTCCCAAGTAGCACGCCACCCCTGAAATGGTGTGCGAATCTGGCGGGACCACCCGTTAAGCCTAAATACTTCTCGATGACCGATAGCGGACCAGTACCGTGAGGGAAAGGTGAAAAGTACCCCTGGCGGGGAGTGAAATAGTACCTGAAACCGTGTGCCTTCAATCCGTCAGAGCCCGGCTGCTCTTTGAGTGTTGGGGTGATGGCGTGCCTTTTGAAGAATGAGCCTGCGAGTTTGCGTTACGTGGCGAGGTTAACCCGTGTGGGGAAGCCGTAGCGAAAGCGAGTCCGAAGAGGGCGTTTGAGTCGCGTGATCAAGACCCGAAGCGAAGTGATCTATCCATGGGCAGGTTGAAGCGCGGGTAAGACCGCGTGGAGGACCGAACCCACTTAGGTTGAAAACTGAGGGGATGACCTGTGGATAGGGGTGAAAGGCCAATCAAACTTCGTGATAGCTGGTTCTCCCCGAAATGCATTTAGGTGCAGCGTTGTGTGTTTCTTGCCGGAGGTAGAGCACTGGATAGCCGATGGGCCCGACCAGGTTACTGACGTTAGCCAAACTCCGAATGCCGGTAAGTGAGAGCGCAGCAGTGAGACTGCGGGGGATAAGCTCCGTAGTCGAGAGGGAAACAGCCCAGACCATCAGCTAAGGCCCCTAAGTGGTGACTAAGTGGAAAAGGATGTGGAGTTGCTCGGACAACCAGGAGGTTGGCTTGGAAGCAGCCACCCTTGAAAGAGTGCGTAATAGCTCACTGGTCAAGTGATTCCGCGCCGACAATGTAGCGGGGCTCAAGTCATCCGCCGAAGCTATGGCAGTCGCACATCAACTCCTAACGGGGGTGTGGCTGGGTAGGGGAGCGGCGTGTCGTGGGTGAAGTCACCGAGTGATCGAGTGGTGGATACGACACGAGTGAGAATGCAGGCATGAGTAGCGAATCACGGGTGAGAAACCCGTGCGCCGATTGATCAAGGGTTCCAGGGTCAAGCTAATCTGCCCTGGGTAAGTCGGGACCTAAGGCGAGGCCGACAGGCGTAGTCGATGGACAACGGGTTGATATTCCCGTACCGGCAACGTAGCGCCCATGATGAGCCCGGTGATGCTAACCATCCGAAGCCCACGTGATTGATCCCTTCGGGGTGAGACGTGTGGGTGGAGCGTGGGACCCGATCCGGTAGTAGTCAAGCGATGGGGTGACGCAGGAAGGTAGCCCAACCACGCCGATGGTTGTGCGTGGGTAAGCGTGTAGGACGGGGTGTAGGCAAATCCGTGCCCCTTGCTTTGATGCTGAGTCTGAGACGTGATGCCGACCCCTGATGGGGGAAGTGGGTGATCCTATGCTGTCGAGAAAAACCTCTAGCGAGCTATGCGCCGCCCGTACCCGAAACCGACTCAGGTGATCAGGTAGAGAATACCGAGGCGATCGAGAGAACCATGGTTAAGGAACTCGGCAAAATGCCCCCGTAACTTCGGGAGAAGGGGGACCTGATCCGTGAACCACCTTGCGTGGGGAAGCGGTGATGGTCGCAGAGACCAGGCCCAAGCGACTGTTTACTAAAAACACAGGTCCGTGCGAAGTCGTAAGACGATGTATACGGACTGACTCCTGCCCGGTGCTGGAAGGTTAAGAGGACCTGTTAGACCACTTCGGTGGTTGAAGCGGAGAATTTAAGCCCCAGTAAACGGCGGTGGTAACTATAACCATCCTAAGGTAGCGAAATTCCTTGTCGGGTAAGTTCCGACCTGCACGAATGGAGTAACGACTTGGGCGCTGTCTCAACCATGGACTCGGCGAAATTGCACTACGAGTAAAGATGCTCGTTACGCGCGGCAGGACGGAAAGACCCCGGGACCTTTACTATAGTTTGGTATTGGTGTTTGGTTCGGCTTGTGTAGGATAGGTGGGAGACTGTGAAGCATTCACGCCAGTGGGTGTGGAGTCGACGTTGAAATACCACTCTGGTCGTACTAGATGTCTAACCTCGGACCGTGATCCGGTTCAGGGACAGTGCCTGATGGGTAGTTTAACTGGGGCGGTTGCCTCCTAAAATGTAACGGAGGCGCTCAAAGGTTCCCTCAGCCTGGTTGGCAATCAGGTGGCGAGTGTAAGTGCACAAGGGAGCTTGACTGTGAGACGGACATGTCGAGCAGGGACGAAAGTCGGAACTAGTGATCCGGCCACGGCATGTGGAAGCGTGGTCGCTCAACGGATAAAAGGTACCCCGGGGATAACAGGCTGATCTTCCCCAAGAGTCCATATCGACGGGATGGTTTGGCACCTCGATGTCGGCTCGTCGCATCCTGGGGCTGGAGTAGGTCCCAAGGGTTGGGCTGTTCGCCCATTAAAGCGGCACGCGAGCTGGGTTTAGAACGTCGTGAGACAGTTCGGTCCCTATCCGCCGCGCGCGTTGGAAACTTGAGAAAGGCTGTCCCTAGTACGAGAGGACCGGGATGGACGAACCTCTGGTGTGCCAGTTGTCCCGCCAGGGGCATGGCTGGTTGGCTACGTTCGGAAGTGATAACCGCTGAATGCATCTAAGCGGGAAGCACGTTTCAAGATGAGGTTTCCCACCCGCTTTGCGGGGTAAGGCCTCCCACAGATGATGGGGTTGATAGGCCGGAGGTGTACAGCAGTAATGCCCAGCCGACCGGTACTAATAGGCCGAGGGCTTGCTACATGAACCCTCAACACTCCACACAAACGTCCTGAGTTATTCAGAGAGTTTGCTGCGTCGTTCGCGTCCACACCACAGACCACCCACCCCGTCTTTGTCGGGGGTTGGGTCATAGAGTTACGGCGGCCATAGCGGCAGGGAAACACCCGGTCCCATCCCGAACCCGGAAGTTAAGCCTGCCAGCGCCGATGGTACTGCGACCGGTAGGTCGTGGGAGAGTAGGACGCCGCCGGACAACACTTCACGTAGAGGCCACCCCCGGGTGGCCTCTACGCTATTTCAGGGTCTGCCTGCAGCGACGAGGTGTCGCGCGCGGCCCGAGCACATCAGCACAGAGGAGAAGAGAGCATCGTGAGCGACGCAGACAAGCCTGCCAAGCGCGGCGGCCAGGGCGGTCGTCGTACGTCTGGCGCCCCGAGCGGTCGTGGGGGCCGCGGCGCCGGCGGACCCCGTCGCGACGGCGGCAAGGGCGGTGCTCCGCGCGGTCAGGGCGGCNCGCGGCGCAGCGGCGGTCCCCAGGGCAAGCGCTTCTCCCGTGCCAGCGACACCACCGAGACCCGCGCCCAGCGCGGCGGGCGGTCGGCGGCTGAGCAGGCGATCTACGACGGGCCCGAGCTGCCCGAGGAGATTACCGGCCGCGAGCTCGACCGCTCGATCGCGGCCCAGCTCAAGGGCCTCCCGGAGAAGCTCGCCAACCGCGTCGCGCGGCACATGGTTGCTGCGGGGGTGCTCATCGAGAGCGACCCGGAGACCGCCTACCGGCACACCCTCGCCGCGCGTGCCCGCGCTCCGCGACTGGCGGTCGTGCGTGAGGCTGCCGGGGAGGCCGCCTACGCGGCCGGTCACTACGCCGAAGCCCTGTCGGACCTCCGGGCGGCCAAGCGGATGAACGGCGCGACGGCGTACCTGCCGATCATGGCGGACTGCCAGCGTGCGATCGGCAAGCCGGAGGAGGCGCTACGGCTGGCGAAGTCGCCGTCCGTGGCAGGCTTCCCGGCGCCGGCCAAGGCGGAGATGACGCTCGTCGAGGCGGGCGCCCGTCGCGACCTCGGTCAGGTCGACGCCGCGCTGCGGATCCTGGAGCTCGCACCGCTGAACAGCCAGAGTCGCGAGCCCTGGGTGGTGCGGCTGCGGTACGCCTACGCCGACGCACTGGTCGAGGCGGGTCGGCCGCAGGACGCACTGGCGTGGTTCCACCGCACGCACGCGATCGACGGTGACGACCTCACCGACGCGGCCGCGCGGGCTGCGACGCTGGAGAAGGAGCTCGGCACCGACGGGTGATCGGCTCCACTGGCGCGGGCGCGCCCCATGGGTCACAATGGACCCAGAACTACATACGTGTCATGTCTGTCGACCTGCTCGACGCGCGAGATCGCTGGGGAAGGCGTCGCTCGCGCCGAACGAGAAGGAGACCGTCGTGACCGCACCACACCACCGGAGCACCACCCGGGGCGTCCTGTACGTCCACTCCGCCGCCTCCGCACTGTGCCGCCACATCGAGTGGGCGGTCGGGGGCGTGCTCGGCGTGGAGGTGCACCCCGAGTGGGCCCCGCAGGCTGCCCAAGCGGGCAGCTACCGCACCGAGCTCTCCTGGACGGGGGAGCCCGGCTCCGCTGCTGCCATCGCCTCGTCGCTGCGTGGCTGGGACAAGCTGCGGTTCGAGGTCACCGAGGAGCCCACGTCGGGCACCGAGGGGGCCCGGTACGCCTGCACGCCCACGCTCGGGATCTTTCACGCGGTCACCGGGCTGCACGGCGACATCATGATCCCGGAGGATCGGCTGAAGGCCGCCGTCGTCCGAGCGGCCCTGGGTGAGACCACGCTCGAGAACGAGGTCGACAAGCTCCTCGGCAAGCCCTGGGACGACGAGCTCGAGACGTTCCGGCACGCGGGTGACGGCGCCCCGGTGCGGTGGTTGCACCAGGTCGTCTGAGCGAGCACGACGACCTACGCACGAAGGCCGGGCACCCCGTACGGGGTGCCCGGCCTTCGTGCGTGCAGCGGTAGCGGTCTCAGCGGCGCTTGTAGAGCTTGAAGCGGGTGGGCGGGACCCAGCCGTCGTACTGGTCGCGGCCGTCCTGCCAGGTGATCTTCATCTTGATGGTGTGCCGACCCGGTGCGGTCGAGCGCCGGCACAGGTGGAACGTCAGCGCGCCGCGGTCGGGGTCGGAGGCGGTGTCGATCGCGTTGGACGCGATGAACCGGCCGTTCTTGTTCTTGATGAAGATCTCCGCCGCCCACTCGTCGGTGGGCGCCGCGATGCGGTAGCGGTAGGTGTAGTCGTGGCAGCCCTTCTTCAGCTTCTGGTCGCGGGCCGCGGTGGTCCCCCACGCGTAGTAGCGCGGGTGTGCGTCAGCAGCGTCGGGCACGGCGGTCATCAGCCCTGCCGTGACCAGCACGGTCATGAGGGCGAGAAAGGCCCTGCGGATCATGTCGGTCCCTCCGTCGGTGTACGGCCGTCCACCGTAGACAACGAAGCGACGTACGTCACGTTACGGGCGTCACACGACGAAGCCCGCGGCGACGCCGGTGGGGCGCTGCCGCGGGCCTCGTGGACCGCTCGGGTCAGAGCGGGATGTTGCCGTGCGCTCCGCGGCGTACGCCGTCGCGCTGCACGGCCTCCGCGAGCGCGTGCGCGATCGCGGACCGGGTGCGCTGCGGGCTGACGACCTCGTCGACGACGCCGATCTCGACCGCCTTGTCGACGCCGCCGGCGATCTTCTCGTGCTCCTCGGCGAGCTCTGCCTCGACCTGCATCCGGATGTCCTCTGGCACCTCGGCGAGCTTGCGGCGGTGCAGGATCCGGACGGCCGCGACGGCGCCCATGACGGCCACCTCGGCTCCGGGCCAGGCGAAGACCTTGGTCGCGCCCATCGAGCGCGCGTTCATCGCGATGTAGGCGCCGCCGTAGGTCTTGCGCGTCACCAGGGTGACCCGGGGGACCACGCACTCACCGAACGCGTGCAGGAGCTTCGCGCCCCGGCGTACGACGCCGTCCCACTCCTGGCCCACTCCCGGGAGGTAGCCGGGCACGTCCACCAGGACGACGAGCGGCACGCCGAACGCGTCGCACATGCGCACGAAGCGAGAGGCCTTCTCCGCCGAGAAGCTGTCCAGGCAGCCGCCGAGGCGCAGCGGGTTGTTCGCCACGACGCCGACGGTCCGTCCTCCGAGGCGGCCGAGGGCCGTCACGATGTTCGGCGCCCAGCGCTCGTGGAGCTCGAGCATCGTGCCCTCGTCGAGGACCGCCTCGACGAGCGGGTGCACGTCGTACGCCCGCTTCGGCGAGTCGGGGAGGATCGCCTCGAGGTCGATGTCGACGACGTCGTCGGCCGCGAGACCACCCTGGTCGCCGAGCAGCGAGGCCGCGTCACGGGCTCGCTGGAGGGCGTCCTCCTCGGTGTCCGCCAGCACGTGCACGACGCCGGAGCGGCGTCCGTGCGGCTCCGGGCCGCCCAGGCGCTGCATGTCGACGCTCTCACCGGTCACCGAGCGGACGACGTCCGGACCGGTGACGAAGACACGCCCCTCGGGGCCGAGGATCACCAGGTCGGTGAGGGCCGGGCCGTACGCCGCGCCGCCGGCCGCGGGGCCGAGGACGACGGAGATCTGCGGGACCGTGCCCGAGGCCTGGGTCATGATCTGGAAGATCCGACCGACGGCGTGCAGGGAGGCCACGCCCTCGGCGAGCCGGGCACCGCCGGAGTGCCACAGCCCGATGATCGGGATCCGGTCGGTCATCGCGCGGTGGTAGGCGTCGACGACCACCTGGCAGCCGTCCACGCCCATCGCGCCGCCCATGACGGTCGCGTCGGAGCAGAACGCCACCACGCGGTTGCCCTGGACGGTGCCGATCGCGGCGACCATCCCGGACGTGCCCTCCCACGGGTCGGCGTCACCGGTGGGCAGCACCTCCATGCTGCCGTCGTCCAGCAGCGCGTCCAGGCGGACCATCGCGTGACGCGGGTCCTCCCGGCGCGGCAGCTTCGCGGGCTTGGCTGGGACCCGCTCCGGCTTCACGGCCGTCACGGGTGGCTCCCGAAGATGACGGCGACGTTGGCGCCGCCGAATCCGAAGGAGTTGTTGAGGGCCGCGATGTCGCCGGCGGGCAGATCCCGAGGCTTAGTCGCGATGTCGAGGTCCACGGCAGGGTCCTGGTCGTCGAGGTTGATGGTGGGCGGGGACACGCGCTGCTGCACCGCGAGCACGGTCGCGACCGCCTCGATGGCACCCGCCCCGCCGAGCAGGTGCCCGGTCATGGACTTGGTGCTGGTCACCACGACCTGCTCGACGTGCGAGCCGAGCGTGGCGTGCAGCATCAGGCCCTCGGCGATGTCGCCCTGGGGCGTCGAGGTCGCGTGCGCGTTGACGTGGGCGATGGACGACGGGTCGACGTCGGACTCCACCAGCGCCCGGCGAATGGCCCGGGCGCCGCCGGCACCCTCGGGGTGCGGCTGGGCGATGTCGTGCGCGTCGGCGCTGACACCGGCGCCGAGCACCTCGGCGTAGATCCGTGCGCCGCGGGCCCGGGCGTGCTCCTCGGTCTCGAGGACCAGCACGCCGGCGCCCTCGCCGAGCACGAAGCCGTCGCGGCCGGTATCCCACGGACGGCTCACCGTCGTCGGGTCACCGGTGTTCTTCGACAGCGCCATCATGTTGGCGAAGGCCGCCATCGGCAACGGGTGGATCGCGGCCTCCGTGCCGCCCGCGACGACCACGTCGGCGCGACCCAGACGGATCTGGTCGACCGCCAGCGCGATCGCCTCGTTGCCCGAGGCGCAGGCCGAGACCGGCGTGTGCGCTCCGGCGCGGGCGCCGAAGGTGAGGCTGAGCGTGGCCGCGGGGGCGTTGCCCATGAGCATGGGCACCGACAGCGGGGAGACCCGCCGCGGACCCTTCTCCTTGAGCACGTCGTAGTTCGACAGCAGCGTGGTGACGCCACCGATGCCGGACGCCATGGCGACCGCGAGACGGTCACCGTCGACCTCGACGTCGTCGAGACCGGCGTCGGTCCAGGCCTCGGTGGCAGCCACCAGCGCGAGCTGCGAGCTGCGGTCGAGACGGCGCGCGCGCACCCGCTCGAGGACGTCGGTCGGGTCGACGGCGGCGCGTCCGGCGATCTGGACGGGGAGCTGCTCCGCCCAGTCGTCCTCGAGCCGGCGGACGCCCGAGCGTCCGGCGAGCAGGGACTCCCAGAAGCTGGCGACGTCGCCACCACACGGGTTGGTGGTGCCGAGCCCGGTGACGACGACGCGGGTGCGTGCGGACGTCATCAGGCGGCGGCACCCTCGATGTAGGAGACGGCGTCACCGACGGTCTTGAGGTTCTTGACCTCCTCGTCGGGGATCGTCACCCCGAACTTCTCCTCGGCGGCGACGACGACCTCGACCATGGAGAGCGAGTCGACGTCGAGGTCCTCGACGAACGACTTGTCGAGCTGCACGTCGTCGGCGTCGACACCGGCGACCTCGTTGACGATCTCGGCCAGGTCGGCGCGGATCTGCTCGGTGGTCAGCGTGGCCATGTGGTTCTCCTCCAGGTGGCGGGGTGATGGGTGGTGCTGCATCTTCTTGCGGGTGGTGCTGGGCCCTGCCGGAGCAGGGCCCGGGTGGTGCGCCGGGGGCGGTCCGGACGGCGTGCGCCGAGCCGCCCCCGGCCTACGGCACGACGACGACCTGGGCGGCGTACGCCAGGCCGGCGCCGAAGGCGATCAGGAGGGCGAGGTCGCCGGAGCGCGCCTCGCCGTCGGCCACCATCCGCTCGAGCGCGAGCGGGATCGAGGCGGCCGAGGTGTTGCCCTGGTCGGCGATGTCGCGGGCGACCTTCACCGAGGGCGGGAGCTTCATGGCGCGTGCCATCGCGTCGATGATGCGCATGTTGGCCTGGTGGGGCACGAAGACGTCGAGGTCGTCGGCGGTGATGCCGGCCCGGTCGAGCGCCTGCTGGGCGACCTTGGCCATCGTGAACGACGCCCACCGGAAGACCTCGCGGCCCTGCATCGTCAGGTGCGGGGTGACGGGGGAGTCGGAGGCCATGACGTCGCGCCAGTCCTCGCGCTGCCGGATCAGGTCGAACTGCTCGCCGTCGGAGCCCCACACGACCGGGCTGATGCCCGGGGTCTCGCTCGGACCCACGACCGCGGCGCCCGCGCCGTCGGCGAAGATGAAGGCGGTGCCGCGGTCCTCGAGGTCGAGGATGTCGGTGAGGCGCTCGACGCCGATCACCAGCACGTGACGGGCGCTGCCGCCGCGGACCATGTCCGACGCGGTGGCCAGGCCGTGGCAGAAGCCCGCGCAGGCCGCGGAGACGTCGAACGCGGCCGGCTGCTCGCAGCCCAAGCGGGTCGCCACGAGCGGCGCGAGGGCCGGGGTCTGCATGAGGTGGCTGACCGTGGCGACCACGACGGCGTCGATCTGGCGCGGGTCGAGGCCGGCGGCGTCGAGCGCGCGCTGCGCGGCGTTGACGCTCATCATCTCGACGGTCTCGTCGGGTTCGGCGAACCGGCGGGTGCGGATCCCGGTGCGCTGCTGGATCCACTCGTCGCTGCTCTCGATGGCCTCGACGAGGTCGGCGTTGGGCACCACCCGGCGCGGGCGGTAGGCGCCGAGGCCGAGGACCGCGGCGTGCGGGGCACCGGTGGCGGTCGCCAGCACGGGCCGGGTCACTCGGCGTCCTCGTGCCGGGGGTGCAGGCGCAGCAGCGGCTGCCCGGGGGCGACCGGGTCGCCGTCGGTGACCAGCCACTCCACGACGGTGCCGCCGTGCACGGCCCACACCGGGAACTCGTCGCGCAGGCTGCTGACCTGGCCGATGGTGGTGCCCTCGGCCAGCATGTCTCCCTCGGCGCCGGCGGGCTCGGCCATCGTGAAGATGCCCTTGGCGGGGGAGACGACCATCCGCCAGGTCGGCGTGGTGTTGATCAGCGAGCCCTCGCCGTGCTCGGAGCAGAACGCGCGGGCGTCGTCGAGCTGGTCGGGGGTGTTGAGCGCGAAGGTCGCGACGCCCTTGAGCGCGCGCTTGGCGATGCCGGTGAGCGTGCCGGCCGGCGGCATCTCGAGGATGCCGGTGACGCCGAGGTCGGCCATGGTCTCCAGGCAGAGGTCCCAGCGGACCGGGCGGGAGATCTGGTGGACGACGCGCTTCAGCAGGTCGCGGCCGTCGTGGACCATCAGGCCGTCGGCGTTGGAGATGACCGGGATGCGCGGGTCGTGCACCGAGACCGCGGTCGCCAGGGAACCGACCCGGTCGACAGCCGGGGCCATGTGGTCGGTGTGGAACGCGCCGGCCACCGAGAGCGGCCGCAGCCGGGCCTTGGCGGGCGGGTCCTCGGCGAACGCCGCGAGCTGCTCCATGGTGCCGGCGGCCACGATCTGGCCGGGGCCGTTGTCGTTGGCGGCGGTGAGGCCGTGGCGCTCGATCGCGTCGAGCACCTCCTCGCGGACGCCGCCCAGGACGGCGGTCATCCCGGTCGGCGTCGCCGCAGCGGCCGAGGCCATCGCGCGGCCCCGCTCGCGGACCAGCACCATCGCCTGCTCGGCGGTGATCGCCCGCGAGCCCGCGAGCGCGGCGAGCTCGCCCACGCTGTGGCCGGCGACGGCGCCGATCTTGCCGAAGGCGTCGGCCGGGTGCGGGAACACCTCGAGGCTGGCCAGCAGCGCACTCGCGACGAGCAGCGGCTGCGCCACCGCGGTGTCGCGGATGGTGTCGGCGTCCGAGGTGGTCCCGTGCGCGGCCAGGTCGAGGCCGGCGACGGTCGAGAGCCACTCCAGCCGGGAGGCGTAGACGTCGCTCTCCAGCCAGGGGCCGAGGAATCCTGGGGTCTGAGCGCCCTGTCCCGGCGCGACGATCACGAGCACGGTGCAAGCGTGCCGGGGCCGGCGCTCGGATCCGGGGTCGCCGTCCACGAAAGTCCGCCGACGGCTTTGTGGGGTCCCTACAACGACCCTGTCGTGCGGCGTCGGTGGCACCGCAGCGGGAACGCGACCGTCACCCGCCGTTCACGCCGCTGCCCGCGGCGGCCTGCCGGCCCAGGACCAGCGCGACCTGCAGCGTGAGTGCCCCGCGGGCGGTGCCCGGGGCGTGGCCCGTCGCCTCGGCGATCTGCCGCAGGCGGTAGCGCACGGTGTTGGGGTGGACGTACAGCGCCCGGGCGGTGCCCTCCACCGATCCGCCGTGCGCGAGGTACGACGCCAGGGTCTCCTCCAGCGAGCCCTTGGCGCTCAGGAGCGCGGCGTGCACCTCCTCGACGAGGTGGCGCTGGGCGAGCGGGTCGCCGGCGAGCGCGCGCTCGGGCAGGAGGTCGTCGCTGAGCACGGGGCATGGTGCCTCCGGCCAGCCGGGTGCGGCCCGGTGCCCGGCGAGCGCCGCCTGGGCCGACAGATGGGCACTGGTGAGGTCGGGCACGACCGGGCCGGCCACCACGGCGCCCGGTCCGGCGTGCGTCACGACAGTCGCTGCAGTGCGGGTGAGGTCGTCGACGCCGCCGAGCAGGACGACGAGCCGGTCGGCCTGGGCCGCGCACAGCGCCTCCGCGCCCGCCGCCTGCACCGCCCGACGTACGGCGTCGAAGGTGCCGGACTGTGCGGTGGCGCCGTCCTGGCCGGCAGGTGGCGCCGGCAGCGAGCAGACCACGACCGCGACGTCGCGGCGTACGCCCCAGCCCAGGGCGTTGGCACGGGAGAGGACGACGTCGTCGGCCTCGCCGCGCAGGACACCGTCGACGACGAGTGCCTCGAGCCGGGCGTCCCACGCGCCCCGCACCTCCGCGGCGCGGGCGTAGACCTCGGCGGTCGCGAAGGCGATCTCCCGGCCGTAGCGCAGCACCGCGCCGTGGACCTCCTCGACGTCGTCGGGGTGGAGGAGTCCGCCGATCTCGCGCTCGACGACGTCGATCGAGAGGCGGACGAGCTCCACGGTCTGCTGCAGGCTGATGGTGCCCGCCAGCGCGCGCGGGGCGGCGCCGAACACCGACGCGGCGACGGCGAACGAGGCGGTGGCGCCGTCGGAGTCCGCGCCGCCCGCCCCGTCGTCGTCGCCGTACCAGTCGACGAAGGCGCGGACACCGGCCTGCAGGACCTGGCCGACCCAGGCCCGCTCCTCGGCGCCCAGCTGGCGGAACCACGGGGTGGCCGCCTCGATGCGCGTCATGGCCGCCGTGCTCAGCGAGCCGGTCGCGCGCACCAGCGTCCGGGCGGCGCGCGACCGGTCCGGTGCGGGGCGGGTGTGGCTGGTGTGGTCCTGCACGCCCCGAAGGCTAATCCCGAGCCTGCTGGGCGGTGCCCGCCGCAGCCGGGACCTTGGACCTCGATCGGATGTCGAGCCGGTCACGGCCCTCACGCCGGGCGCCCTCGACGTGGTTGAATCCGACCACAACTGCTCCCGGGCCCTGGTGCCCGGACTCCCCAGGCACCGGAAGGAGCGCGTCCGTGTCCAGCCGCGCCCGCGAGGACCAGTCGCCGGTCGACGACGTCACCTTCGTGACGATCCACGGCCACCGTCGCGCCTTCGTCAAGCGTGGCCGCGGGCCGGTGCTCCTGCTGCTGCACGGGCTCGGCTGCGACCACCGCACCTGGGACCCGGTCATCGACAGCCTCGCCGAGCACTTCACGGTCATCGCGCCCGACCTGCTCGGGCACGGGCAGTCGGAGAAGCCGCGCGCCGACTACAGCGTGGGCGGCTACGCCAACGGCATGCGGGATCTGCTGACCGTGCTCAACGTCGACAAGGCCACCGTGGTCGGGCACAGCTTCGGCGGTGGAGTGGCGATGCAGTTCGCCTACCAGTTCCCCGAGCGCACCGAGCGGCTGATGCTCGTGGCCACGGGCGGGCTCGGCCCCGAGGTCACGCCGGCGATCCGGGCGATCACCACCCCCGGCTTCCACCAGGCGATGGGGGTGCTGACGCTGCCGGGCGTGCGCCACGTCAACGGCACGGCACTGCGCGCGCTCTCCCACAGCGGGCTGAGCCACCTGCGCGACCTCGACGAGGTCGCCGACATCTACGACAGCTTCCGCGACCCGCAGGCGCGGGCCGCGATCCGCCACGTCGTCCGCGCCGTCGTCGACTGGCGCGGCCAGATCGTCACCATGGCCGACCGCGCCTACCTCACCGAGGCCATGCCGATGGCCGTGGTCTGGGGCCGCGACGACATGGTCATCCCGGTCTCGCACGCCGCCCGCGCCTCCCAGCTGGCGCCCAAGGCGCGCGTGGAGGTCATGGAGCGGTGCGGGCACTTCCCGCACAAGGACCACCCCGAGGCCTTCGTCGACATCGTGCTCGACTGGGCGCGCACCACCCAGCCGGCCGTCTACTCCCGCGCCAAGTGGCGTGCGCTGCTGCGCGCCGGAGCCGCCGCCGCGACCCAGCCGTACGGCGGCCCCCTCGCGCCGGCGCGCGAGGCCGCCGGCGCCTGAGCCCGGCAGGCCGGGCGGACGGTCGGCGCGTCAGCCCCAGGCGGCGGCCGACGTGAGGCAGAACGGGTGCCCCGCCGGGTCGAGCAGCACCCGCCACGTGTCGCCCGGCTGCGGGTCGACCAGGCGCGCGCCCAGCGTCGTCGCGTGCTCGGCGGCGGCGTCCAGGTCGTCGACGGCCAGGTCGAGGTGGAACTGCTTGCCGCCGCCCTCGTCCGGCCACGACGGCGGCCGGTAGCCCTCGACCCGCCCGAACCCGAGGCGCTGCCCGGCGCCGACGAGCATCGCGTAGTCGTCGGTGCTCGCCACCACCTCCCAGCCCAGCATCGCTGCCCAGAAGTCGGCCTCGGGCGCCACCTCGGCGCAGTCGAGGGTGGTCATCGCGATCGTCGCGGTCGGGGTGCTCATGCCGACCAGCCTGGCCGGTGCGGCGGTGCCCGGTCTTGTAGGAGTGCGACGACGCCCCGCCCACCAGCCGGTGGACGGGGCGTCGTACGTCGTGCGCGTGACCGGAGGGTCAGGCGTCGCCGCCCTCCTGGGCGCGCCCGGCGACCGCGGTCGGGTCGTCGATGCGGTACTGCGCGAACGCCTTCTGGGCCACCGAGGGGTCCAGGTCGCCGGCGTCGACGAGTGCCTGGAGCGCCCGCACGACGACCGATTCGGCGTCGATGCGGAAGTAGCGCCGCGCGGCCGGACGGGTGTCGGCGAAGCCGTAGCCGTCGGCGCCGAGGACGCAGTAGTCGCCGGGCACCCAGCGCGCGATCTGCAGCGGCACCGCGGCCATGTAGTCGGACACCGCCACGAACGGGCCGACCGCGTCGGCCAGCTTGTCGGTGACGTACGGCGTCCGGCGCGGCTCGTCGGGGGGGACGAGGTTCCAGTCCTCGGTGGAGACGGCGTCGCGGGCGAGCTCGTTCCACGACGTCACCGACCACAGGTCGGCCTGGACGCCCCAGTCCTCGGCGAGGATGCGCGCGGCCTCCTCGACCCACGGCATGCCCACGCCCGACGACATGAGCTGGACCTTCAGCCCCTCGCCGGAGGAGGTGCCGACGCGGTGGATGCCGCGCAGGATGCCGTCGACGTCCACAGCCTCGGGCTCGGCCGGCTGGCCGACGGGCTCGTTGTAGACGGTGAGGTAGAAGACGACGTCCTCGCCGTGCGGGTGCTCCTCGCTGGTGCCGTACATCCGCTCGAGGCCCGACTTCATGATGTGGGTGATCTCGTAGGCGTACGCCGGGTCGTAGTGCACGATCCCCGGGTTGGTCGACGCCAGCAGCGGGGAGTGGCCGTCGGCGTGCTGGAGGCCCTCGCCGGTGAGCGTGGTGCGTCCGGCGGTGGCGCCGATGAGGAAGCCCCGCGCGAGCTGGTCGGTCATCGCCCAGATCGAGTCGCCGGTGCGCTGGAAGCCGAACATCGAGTAGAAGATGTAGAACGGGATCATCGGCTCGCCGTGCGTGGAGTACGACGACCCTGCCGCGATCGCCGAGCCCATCGCGCCGGCCTCGGAGATGCCCTCGTGGAGCAGCTGGCCCTTCTCCGACTCGGTGTACTTCAGCAGCAGCTTGCGGTCGACCGACTCGTAGCGCATGCCGGCGGGGTTGTAGACCATGTTCGAGCTGAACATGGAGTCCATGCCGAAGGTGCGGTACTCGTCGGGCGCGATCGGCACGATGCGCTGGCCGATCTCGGGGTCCTTCATCCAGTCGCGCAGCTGGCGCACGACCGCCATGGTGGTGGCGATCTTGTTCTTGCCCGAGCCCTTCTTCAGCGCGGCGTAGACCTCGTCGCCGGGCAGCTTGAGGGCCTTGGAGCGCACCACGCGCTTGGGCAGCGAGCCGCCCAGTGCCTTGCGGCGCTCCATCATGTACTCGATCTCGGGGGAGTCGGCGCCGGGGTGGAAGAACGGCGCGGCGCCGGTCTCCTCGTAGGAGCGCTCGAGGTCGCGGTCGGAGATCGGCAGGTAGAGACGGTCGCGGAACTTCTTGACGTCGTCGGCCGTCAGCTTCTTCATCTGGTGCGTGGCGTTCTTGCCCTCGAGGGCGTCGATCGTCCAGCCCTTGATGGTCTTCGCCAGGATGACCGTCGGCTGCCCCGAGTGCTTCTTGGCGGCGTCGAACGCGGCGTACACCTTGCGGTAGTCGTGACCGCCGCGCGGCAGCTTCTGGATCTGCCCGTCGGTCATGTGCTCGACCATCTTGCGCAGGCGCGGGTCGGAGCCGAAGAAGTTCTCCCGGACGTAGCCGCCGTCCTCGACCGAGTAGGTCTGGAAGGCGCCGTCGGGGGTGGAGTTCATCTTGTTGACCAGCACGCCGTCGACGTCGCGGGCGAGCAGGTCGTCCCAGCCCTGGCCCCAGATCACCTTGATGACGTTCCAGCCGGCGCCACGGAAGTTGGCCTCCAGCTCCTGGATGATCTTGCCGTTGCCGGTGACCGGCCCGTCGAGCTGCTGGAGGTTGCAGTTGACGACCCAGGTGAGGTTGTCGAGCTCCTCGCGGGCGGCGATCCGGATGGCGCCGAGCGACTCGGGCTCGGCCATCTCACCGTCGCCGAGGAAGGCCCAGACGTGCTGGTTGGAGGTGTCCTTGACGCCGCGGTTGTGCAGGTAGCGGTTGAAGCGGGCCTGGTAGATGGAGTTGAGGGCGGTGAGGCCCATCGACACCGTCGGGAACTCCCAGAAGTCCGACATCAGCCGCGGGTGGGGGTAGGACGGCAGCCCGTTGCCGGGGCCGTGCTGCACCTCCTGGCGGAAGCGGTACAGCTGCTCCTCGGTGAGCCGGCCCTCGAGGAACGCACGGGCGTACATCCCCGGCGAGGCGTGGCCCTGGATGAAGACCTGGTCGCCCCCTCCCTCGGCGTCCTTGCCCTGGAAGAAGTGGTTGAAGCCGACCTCGTAGAGGCTGGCGGATGACTGGTAGGTGGCGATGTGGCCGCCGACCTCCAGGCCCTTGCGGTTGGCGCTGGAGACCATCATCGCGGCGTTCCACCGGATGAACGCGCGGATGCGCTGCTCGGTCTCGTAGTCGCCGGGGAACCACGGCTCGCGCTCGGGCGGGATGGTGTTGATGTAGTCGGTGCTGCGCAGCGCCGGGACGCCGACCTGGGTCTCGCGGGCACGCTCCAGCAGCCGCAGCATGACGTAGCGGGCGCGGTCGCGGCCCCGCTCGTCGAGCATCGCGTCGAAGGAGTCGATCCAGTCGCGGGTCTCGTCGGGGGCGATGTCGGGCAGCTGGGTCGGCAGACCTTCGTGGATGACCGGAGGGCGGCCACCGCGGGTGGTGGTGGCGTCCGAGCCGGTGGAGGAGGTCGAGGGGTGGTTGTCTCCGCTCACGACGCCCATCCTGGCACGCGCCGACCACCCCGGCGGCGGCACGTCGCGCTACCGGACAGTAGCCTCGCGCGCCCGCTCGGGAGGTACGTCGACGCACGTCGAGGGGCGTCCACCGGGGCGTCCACCGGGGCGTCCGCGGGGGCGTCCGCGGGGCGTCCGCGGGAGCGGTCGTCCGGGAGCGGACGGGGCACGGAAGTCCACCGACACGGTGCGGGGAGGTTGCGTACGGGCGCGAGGTCCGGTGGACTAGCGGCACACGGGTGGTGGACCACGACCGGCCACCGCTCTCGTCGACGATGGAGGCTTGTCCAGTGAGCGCGACCGCGGGTGGCGGGACCACCCAGTCCGGCCAGTCCGGAACGTCGGAACGTCTGGGGCTGCGCAGCGGCATGGTCGTGCAGGAGCTCGGCTGGGACAACGACACCGACGAGGAGCTCCGCGTCGCCGTCATGGACGGCATCGACGCGGACATGGTCGACGGTGAGTACGGCAACGTCGTCGACGCGGTGGTGCTCTGGTGGCGCTCCGACGACGGCGACCTCGTCGACGGGCTCGTTGACGCCCTCACCGACCTCGTGGGCGGCGGCTTCATCTGGTTGCTGACGCCGAAGATCGGCCGCCCCAACTCCGTCGACGCCACCGACGTCGCCGAGGCCGCCCCCGTGGCGGGCCTCTCGCAGACCACCACGGCCACCGTCAGCAAGGACTGGGCGGCGACCAAGCTGGTCGCGCCGAAGACGGTCGCCTGACCGCACGCGGTCGGCGTACACCCGTCCTCCCACCTGGGGGGACGCGCTCCCGGACCCGCATGACTAGGCTCCTGCCCGTGCTCCAGTCGTTCTCCAGCCGGGCCGCAACGGTCGCGACCCCGGCCACCGTGCTCGCCCGCTCCGGGATCGTCCGCCCCTACTCGCCGCGCACCATCGCGCGGCTGGGGCTCGAGCTGCGTCGCTGGGGCACCGGTCCCGCCGGCGGGTTCGTGTCGCTCGCCGTGCGCGTGCCCGACCACGTCGGCCTCGTCGACGAGCTCGGCGAGCTGACCTTCGGTGAGATGCACGCCCGCTCCAACGCGCTCGCCCGAGCCCTGCGGGCCCGCGGCGTGGGGGAGGGCGACGCGGTCGCGGTCATGTGCCGCAACCACCGCGGGTTCGTCGACGCCACCATCGCGATCGCCAAGCTCGGCGCCGACGCGGTCTACCTCAACACCGCCTTCAGCGGCCCGCAGCTGGTCGAGGTCCTCGACCGCGACCGCTCCCGGGTGCTGGTGCACGACCAGGAGTTCACCGGCATGGTCGCCGACGCCGACGTCGCGCACCGGGTCGTCGCCTGGGTCGACGACGCCGACGCGCTCGACGGCACCGAGACCCTCGAGGACCTCATCGCCGGCGCCGACGACGGCGAGCTGACGCCGCCGGACCGGCACGGCCGCACGATCATCCTCACCAGCGGCACCACCGGCACGCCGAAGGGCGCCCCGCGCAGCGAGGCTGGCCTCGGTGCCGCGGTGAGCCTGCTGTCGGGCATCCCGCTGAAGTGGGGCTGGCGCACCCACATCGCCGCGCCGCTCTTCCACACCTGGGGCATCGCCCACCTGATGCTCGGCATGCTGCTCGGCTCCACGATGGTGCTGCGCCGCAAGTTCGACCCCGAGACCTTCCTGGACACCCTGGAGTCCAAGGGCTGCGACTCCGCCGTCGTGATCCCGGTGATGCTCCAGCGCGTCCTCGCGCTGCCCGCCGAGAAGATCGAGGCCGCCGACCTCAGTCGGCTCCAGGTGGTCGCCAGCTCCGGGTCGGCGCTTCCCGGCGACCTCGCCACCCGTTGGATGGACGCCTTCGGCGACAACCTCTACTCCACCTACGGCTCCACCGAGGTCGCCTACGCCGCGATCGCCGGCCCCGCCGACCTGCGCACCTCGCCGTCGACGGCCGGACGCCCGCCGTGGGCGACCGACGTACGCATCCTCGACGAGCACGGCAAGGAGGCGCCGGCCGGCACGACCGGCCGGATCTTCGTCGGCAACGGCCTGCTGTTCGAGGGCTACACCGGCGGCGGCCACAAGGAGGTCGTCGACGGGATGATGTCGTCCGGCGACGTCGGTCGGATCGGCGAGGACGGCCTGCTCTACGTCGAGGGCCGGGACGACGACATGATCGTCAGCGGCGGCGAGAACGTATTCCCGCAGGAGGTCGAGGACTGCCTCGCCCGCCACGACGCCGTGCACGAGGTCGCCGCCATCGGCGTCGACGACGACGAGTTCGGCAAGCGCCTGCGGGCCTACGTCGTCCTGGAGGACGGCCAGCAGGCGTCCGAGGACGACCTCAAGGGCTGGGTCAAGGAGAAGCTCGCGCGCTATAAGGTGCCGCGCGAGATCGTGTTCCTCGACGAGCTGCCCCGCAACGCCACCGGCAAGGTCCTCAAGCGGAAGCTGGACGCGTGACGCCCGACCCCGCCGTCGCCGCCCCCACCGGCCTGGCCCTCGGGCACGAGGCGCCCGACTTCACCCTGCGCGACCAGTTCGGGCAGGACGTCACGCTGTCGTCGTACCGCGACCGCAAGGCCGTGCTGCTGATGTTCTACCCGTTCGCGTTCTCGGGCGTGTGCACCGGCGAGATGACCGGGGTCCGCGACCGGCTGGAGGACTTCCTCACCTTCGACACCGAGGTGCTGGGCGTCTCCTGCGACCCGATGTTCGCGCTGCGCGCCTTCGCCGACGCCGACGGCCTCAACTTCCCGCTGCTGAGCGACTTCTGGCCGCACGGCGCCGTGACGACGGCGTACGACGTGCTCGACGAGGTCCGCGGCTGCCCGCGGCGGTCGTCGTACGTCATCGGCATAGACGGGCGGGTGACCTGGTCGGTGCACCACGCGATGGCCGACGGGCGCGACCTCGACCAGCACCTGCACGAGCTCCGAGCGGCGGTCGACGCCACACCCTGACGGTGCTCGAGTGCCACTGGTCCAGACCGGTCCAGGGTCAAAGGTCCCGGATCTGGCGAGTCGGTTGGGCGCGTCCGCGGTCCGGGCTACAGTCGTACCTGTTGGACCGCTGGTGACCCGAGACGCCAGCGGTCCAACTCTTTTTCTCCCCTGCTGCGCCCCGGTCGCGCCGCACCGGGTGGACACCGCGCACGGGCGCCGGGCCGGCTTCGTAGACTGTGCGCCGCTCACGGGCGTGTAGCTCAGCGGTAGAGCCCCTCGCTTACAACGAGGTGGTCGGGGGTTCGATCCCCTCCGCGCCCACCACGAGGTCGGCGTGACCACGGTCGCGCCGGCTCGTTGTCCCTTCCGTACGGCGGCCGCGCGGTCGCCGAGGGGGAGGGGACCATGACGCACCTCAGGCTGGTGCCGGCAGCGGGCGCGACGCCCGTCGGTCGGGCCGTTGCTCAACCGGTCGTCCAGCCGGTCGTCCAGCCGGTCGTGCAGCCGGCCGTCGGGCCGGCGTCGGTGCGCACCGAGGTGCCGCTGGTCGCCCGACGTACGGAGTCGCTGGCCGGGCGGGTCGGCGGGCTCGCCGGGCTGCTCCTGGGACGCTGGTCGCGCGGTCCGCGCACCACCACCCGCGCCGCGCTCGGCCTGGACCGGGTCGTGCCGGTGGGGCCGCCCGCGCTCAGCGTGGTCGCGTCGGCCTGAGACGCCCCGTGGCGCGGTCTCGCGCTACTTGGTCCGCCGGTCGGGGTGCTCGGCCTCCCAGCGGCCGAGCTGGTTCTCCAGCGCCTTCATGACCTCCCAGACCTGACCCGCGGGGATCCGCACCCGGGTGACGACCTGGGCGGCGACGGTGGAGCTCTGCGGGTCGTCCGTCGACGGCTTGGGCGGCTGGGTCATCGAGACGAAGTCGAGGATGAAGGTCTCGTTGTTGTGCCAGACGCTGGCGAAGTCGGCGTAGTGGCCCTCGAGGTGCTCCGGCGGCACGGTGATGCTGATGTTCGTCGAACGGGTCGGGTCGTGGTCGGCCATGCCGCCATCATGCCGGGCGGTCCTCGGGGGTCACCCGGACGACGACTGGACGGGTCGGGCCGCTCGTCGCCCGCTCGTCGTCCCCGGGGCGACGCTCGGCGCAGCGCGTCTGCGACGGGCGGTCCGGCGGACCGACCGGTGTCTAGAGTGGCCGCGGTCACACACTCGTTGGTCAGGAGGGGTCCATGATCGTCCCGCTGTCGGTGCTCGACTTCATCGATCGCGCCGTGCAGGTGTACGGCGAGCGCACCGGGGTCGTCGACGAGCCGGTGCAGCCGGCGCCGTCGCTGAAGGAGATCGGGTACGCCGAGCTGGGCGAGCTCGCCAAGCGCCAGGCCGCCAAGCTCGACGAGCTCGGCCTGGAGGTCGGCGACCGGGTCGCGGTGGTCAGCCACAACAGCGCGCGACTGCTCGCGGCGTTCTTCGGCGTCGCCGGCTCCGGCCGCGTGCTGGTGCCGGTCAACTTCCGCCTGCGGCCCGACGAGGTCCGCTACATCGTCGAGCACTCCGGCGCCCGGGTGCTCTACATCGACCCCGAGCTGGTCGACACGCTCGCCGACGTGAGGGCCGAGCACACCTTCGTGCTGGGCAACGACGAGGACCTCTACGCCCCGCCGGGCGTCGAGCCGCGCCCGTGGGAGCCCGACGAGAACGCCACCGCGTGCATCAACTACACCTCCGGCACGACCGCGCGGCCCAAGGGCGTGCAGATCACCCACCGCAACATCTGGGTCAACGCCACCACGTTCGCGCTGCACGCCGGGGTCACCGACCGCGACGTCTACCTCCACACGTTGCCGATGTTCCACGCCAACGGCTGGGGCATGCCGTTCGCGATGACCGGTCTCGGCGTGCCGCAGATCGTGCTGCGCAAGGTCGACGGCGCCGAGATCCTGCGCCGGGTACGTGACCACGGCGTCACCGTCATGTGCGCCGCGCCCGCGGTCGCCGCTGCGGTGCTCGAGGCCGCCCAGGACTGGGAGGGCGAGATCCCCGGGCGCGACAAGGTGCGCATCATCATGGCCGGCGCCCCGCCGCCGACGAAGACCGTCGTGCGCGTGCAGGAGGAGCTCGGCTGGGAGTTCATCCAGATCTACGGCCTCACCGAGACCTCGCCGCTGCTGACGGTCAACCGCACCCGTGCGGAGTGGGACGACCTCGAGGCCGAGGAGCGGGCCCGCCTGCTGACCCGCGCCGGCGTGCCGGCGCTCGGCGTACGCATCCGTACGTCGGAGGTCGGCGAGGAGGGTAGCGAGGAGGGAGGCGAGGTGCTCGCGCGCTCCAACGTGGTGCTCGAGGGCTACTGGGAGCAGCCGGAGGAGAGCGCGAAGGCGCTGCACGGCGGCTGGTTCCACACCGGTGACGGCGGCGTGATCGGCGACGACGGCTACCTGACCATCTCGGACCGCAAGAAGGACGTCATCATCACCGGCGGGGAGAACGTCTCCTCGATCGAGGTCGAGGACGTGCTGTTCTCCCACCCGGCGGTCTCCGAGGTCGCGGTGATCGGCGTGCCCAGCGAGAAGTGGGGCGAGACCATCAAGGCCCTCGTCGTGCTCGCCGAGGACGCGCAGGTCACCGAGGCGGAGCTGATCGCCTGGTGCAAGGACAAGGCGGCTGGCTACAAGGCGCCGACGTCCATCGAGTTCCGCGACGAGCTCGCCCGCACCGCGACCGGCAAGCTGCAGAAGTTCAAGCTGCGCGCGCCGTACTGGGAGGGGTTCACCCGGCAGGTCAACTGACCTCGTCGGGCGGCGTCGGCGAGCGTCACTAGGGTGGGGAGCGTGCCTGCTCTCCGCGACGTCGTCGACCTGATCCACACCTGGTACCCACCCGGCACCGCGGAGTCCTGGGACGCCGTCGGGCTCGTGCTCGGCGACCCGTCCCAGGACGTCGCGAAGGTGATGCTCGCCGTCGACCCCACCCCGGCGGTGGCGGCCGAGGCGGTCGCCTGGGGTGCCGACCTGCTGCTGGTGCACCACCCGCTGTTCCTCAAGGGCGTCCACGGCTTCGCCGCGACCACGCCCAAGGGGCGCACGGCGACGACGCTCGTGGCCGCCGGCTGCGCGCTGCTCACCGCGCACACCAACGCCGACCTCGCCGTCGACGGGGTGTCCGACGCGATGGCGCGTGCGCTGGGCCTGGAGGACGTCGAGCCGCTCGTGCCCGCGGCGTCGGACCCGATGGACAAGCTCACGGTCTACGTGCCGCAGGAGGCCGACGCGGTGATGCGCGCGGCGATCGGCGAGGCCGGGGCCGGGCGCATCGGTCACTACGACTTCGCGTCGTTCTCCTCGACCGGCGAGGGGCGCTTCCGCCCGCTCGACGGCGCCGAGCCGATGATCGGCACCGTCGGGGAGGTGCAGACGGTCGACGAGGTGCGTATCGAGGTGGTGCTCCCGCGCGCGCTGCGCGCGGCGGTGGTGCGGGCGATGCGCGACGCCCACCCGTACGAGGAGCCGGCGTACCAGGTGCTGGAGATGGCCGACGGCGGCATCGGCGCCAGCGGCACCGGCCGGATCGGCAACGTCGTGCGCACGTCGCTGGGGGAGTTCGCCGAGTCGGTGGCCGCGGCGCTGCCCGCGACCTCGCACGGCGTCCGCGTCGCCGGCGACCCCGAGCGCAGCGTGCGCCGGATCGCGGTGTGCGGCGGTGCCGGCGACTTCCTGCTCGACACCGTCCGGGCCACCGACGCCGACGTCTACGTGACCAGCGACCTGCGCCACCACCCGGCGTCGGAGTTCCTCGAGCACGAGGGTCCCGCGCTGGTCGACGTCGCCCACTGGGCCGCCGAGTCGACGTGGCTGCCGGTGGTCGCCGAGCGGCTCTCCGGGGCCCTCGACGGCGGTGTGGAGACCCGCGTCAGCGAGACCGTCACCGACCCGTGGACAATGCGCCTGTGAAGGCCGATCCCGCCGCCCAGCTCCGCCTGCTCGACCTGCAGGGCACCGATGCCCGCGCCGACCAGCTGCGGCACCGTCGCGACCACCTGCCCGAGCTGCACGAGATCGCCGTGCTCGAGGAGCAGCGCCGGTCCGCCGACGACCGGCGCCGTGACGCGCAGGTCGTCGTCGACGACCTGTCCGTCGAGCAGGCCAAGGCCGACAAGGACGTCGAGCAGGTGCGCATCCGCCGCGAGCGCGACCAGCAGCGCATGGACTCCGGCGCGGTCAGCAACCCCAAGGACCTCCAGCGGATGCAGGACGAGCTCGCCTCCCTCGAGCGTCGCATCTCGGTGCTCGAGGACGAGGAGCTCGAGGTCATGGAGCGCCTCGAGGAGGCGCAGACGACCCTCACCAGCGTCACCGAGGAGGTCGCCGCCGCCGACGAGAAGCTCGTCGAGCTGCGCGCCACCCGCGACGAGAAGTACGCCGAGCTCGACGCCGAGCTCACCGGTGTGCTCGCCGAGCGTGACCCCTCGGGCGTCCCCGACGACCTGCTCGCCCTCTACGAGAAGCTGCGGGCATCCAAGGGCGGCGTCGGCGCGGCCGAGCTGCGGGCTCGGGCGTGCGGCGGGTGCCGGCTCACCCTCGACAACGCCGAGCTCGCCCAGATCCGCAACGCGCCGACCGACCAGGTCGTGCGCTGCGAGGAGTGCCAGCGGATCCTGGTGCGCACCCCCGAGTCGGGGCTCTGAGCCCGGTCGTGGCGGGGCGCAGCACGCCGAGGTCGGTCGTCGTCGAGGCCGACGGCGGGTCGCGCGGCAACCCCGGCCCGGCGGCGTACGGCGCTCTCGTCAAGGACGCCGACACCGGCGAGGTCCTCGCCGAGGACGGCACCACGATCGGGACGGCGACCAACAACGTCGCGGAGTACCGCGGGCTGATCGCCGGCCTGCGGCTGGTCGCCGAGGTGGCGCCCGACGCCGACGTCGAGGTGCGGATGGACTCCAAGCTCGTCGTCGAGCAGATGTCGGGCCGCTGGAAGATCAAGCACCCCGACATGAAGCCGCTCGCCGCGGAGGCGCACGGGCTGGCGCCGTTCGGGACGACGTACACCTGGGTGCCGCGGGAGCGGAACAAGCACGCCGACCGCCTCGCCAACGAGGCGCTCGACGGGAAGCGCGACGGCGTCACCGTCCTCGGCGTCGACCCCGAGGAGCCCGACTCCGCGGTCGAGGAGGCGCAGGAGCCGCAGACGACGGCCCCGACCGCCCCCGCGCGCGGGTGGTCCGGCGGGGGAGAGGCCACGACCTTCGTGGTCGTCCGCCACGGCGTCACCAAGCACACCGCCGCCAAGCGCTTCTCCGGGGGGCTCGGTGGCGACAACCCGCCGCTCAGCGACGACGGACGGCACCAGGTGCGCCTCGTCGGCGAGTGGCTCGGTCCGCTGGCCGAGCGCGTCGACGTCGTCGTGGCCTCGCCGGTGCGCCGCACCCGCGAGAGCGCCGAGATCCTCGCGGAAGCCCTCGGCGTACCGCTGGAGGAGGAGCCCGGGATCGCCGAGATGGAGTTCGGGCACTGGGACGGCCTGACCTTCGCCGAGGTCGCGGAGAAGCACGGTCCCGAGCTGGAGGGGTGGGCCGGGTCGGTCGACGTGGCCCCGCAGGGCGGGGAGTCGTTCGCGACCGTGCAGGAGCGGGTGCTGGCCGCCCGCGACCGGCTGCTGGAGAAGCACCGCGGACGCACCGTCGTGCTCGTCAGCCACGTGACGCCGATCAAGGTGCTGGTCGCCGACGTGCTCCAGGCACCGCTGACCTCGGTCTTCGCCATGGAGCTCAGCCCGGCGTCGGTGACGGTGCTCTCGTGGTTCCCCGGCCGCGAGCGTGGCCCGAAGGCCTCGATGCGGATGTACAACGCCCTGCCGCCCGAGCGGGACGGCTTCGCCTCGTCCGCCTGGTGATCAGACCTCGGTGATCAGACCTCGGTGACGACCACGTCGAGGCGCACGCCCTCGCGCTCCTCGACGGTCTCGACGTGCCAGCCGAGCTCGGTGAGCAGGTCGGCGAGCGCGTACGCCGTGCGCGGGTCGCGGCCGTCCTCGAGCAGGGCCCGGACGAGGCGTCCCTTGGTCGCCTTGTTGAAGTGGCTGACGACCGAGCGCTTGCCGTCGCGCTCCTGGAGCACGCGGACGGTGGCGAGGCGGTCGCCGAGCCCGGTGGGTCGCCAGAAGGCGGTGTAGGTGCCCGAGCGGAGGTCGACGAGCAGCCCGCGGCCGACGGCGTCGAGCGCGGCCTCGCCGAGCACCTCGCGCCACAGGCCGGCGACGGGTCCGAGGTCGGGGAGACGCACGTCGCCGGAGAGCCGGTACGCCGGCACCCGGTCCCCGGGACGCAGCAGGCCGAAGAGTCCGCTGGTGACGGCCACGCGGATCGCCGAGCGGCGGCGGGCCGCGGTGGAGGCGTCGGCGGGCGCCCAGGCGTCGTACAGGACCCCGGTGTAGACGGCGTCGGCGCGAGCGGTGGGGGCGCTGTCGAGGACGGCGTCCTGGTCGACGAGGTCTCGGCGGGTGCCGGGCAGGCCGAGCACGTCGGCGGCGTGCTCGGGGTCGCTGCGGCACAGGTCCTGGACGGCCTCCAGGAGGCGCGCCCGGGTGCTGGTGAGACCGGGGAAGGACAGGGAGTCCAGGGCCAGGGGCTTGCCGCGGCGCGGCGCCGTCTTGCCCTCGCTGGGCGGCAGCAGCATCAGCACGCCTGAGACCGTAGGCGGCGGCGTACGGCGTCGCGGCGGCGGGGTGCTCGGCGGGGTGGTCGGCGCCGTCGGGACGTGGGGCGGTCGGTCAGTCGCGCACGGAGCGGACCACGCGGGCAGGATTGCCCACCGCGACCACGCCGGACGGGAGGTCGCGGGTGACCACCGAGCCAGCGCCCACGACCGTGTCGGCGCCGATGGTGACGCCGGGGCACACGATGACCCCGCCGCCGAGCCACACGTTGTCGTCGATGGTGATCGGCTTCGCCGACTCCCAGGCCGCGCGGCGCTCGTCCGGGTCGACCGGGTGGGTCGGGGTGAGCAGCTGGACGTGCGGACCGATCTGCACGTGGTCGCCGATCCGGACCTCGGCGACGTCGAGCACCGTCAGGCCGAAGTTGGCGAAGACGTGGTGCCCGAGGTGGATGCGGACGCCGAAGTCGACGTGGAACGGTGGGCGGACCTCGCAGGACTCGCCCACCGACCCGAGCATCTGGCGCAGCAGGCTGGCGCGGAGGTCGGTCTCGCGGGCGGAGGTGGCGTTGTAGGCGCGGGAGAGCTCCTGCCCCGCGTGGTACTCGGCTGCGACGCCGTCGTCGCCGACGTACGACTCTCCGGCGAGCATGCGCTCGTGCATGGTGCGGCCGTCGTCGACGACGTCCGCGGGGACGGGCTGCGGCAGGGTCACCCGGTCATGCTGGCACGACGGGGTTCGGGCTGGTGCGCTGCCCGAGCTCCTCGGTGGGGGGCTCCTCGTCCTGGCGCCGGCCGTCGGACATCAGCGACTGCAGGCGGCGGAAGACTGCGCGGGCGCTCAGCCGCTCCTCGGGGCGCATGGCGAGCATGCCCATGAGGAGTCCGCTCCAGCCGCCGGGGAGCGACGTCGGGATCAGGGGTGCGTGGCGGAGCCGCGCGAGGGCCGCCTCGATCGGCGGACCGGGGTAGGCGCGGCGGGCGGTCGCGGCCTCAAGGAGCACCAGACCGAGCGAGTAGACGTCGCTGGCCGGGCCGACGCGCTCGCCGCGCGCCTGCTCGGGGGAGAGGTACGCCGCCGTGCCGATGGTGTGGCTACCCATCGTGATGCTGCCGGCGTCGCCGAGGCGGGCGATGCCGAAGTCGGTGAGCTTGGTGCGGCCGTCGACGGTGACCATGACGTTGGCGGGCTTCACGTCGCGGTGGACGATCTCCTGCTGGTGCGCGTGGTCGAGCGCGCCGGCCAAGTGGAGTCCGACCCGGGCGACGGTCGCGGGCGAGAGAGCGCCGTCGTCGACGACGTCGGAGAGCGTGGGGCCCTCCACGAGCTCCAGCGCCAGCCACGGCACGCCGTCGTCGACGCCGGCGTCGAGCAGGGTCACGATCGCGGGATGCGCGAGCTCGCCGAGCAGCCGAGCCTCCGCGCCGAAGCGCCGCTTGTCGATCGCGGTGACGTTGCGCAGCACCTTGATCGCGACGTCGACGCCGCGCTCCTCGTCCCGTGCACGGTGGACGTCGGCCATCCCGCCGCGGCCGATGACCGCGCCGAGGCGGTAGCGGCCGTCGAGCAGCTCCGGGGGGCGGCTCGGGTGGGGGACGAAGTCACTCACACCGTCCATGTGACCCGTCCCTTCGTCCTGTGTCGTCACCCCTGCGGATGGCCGGGCCCAGTATCCGCCCTGGTCACCCGTACAGGTGGGGGTCACACGTCCTCGGTGTCGCAACCACCGCGAGTGCCCCTCCGGTCGTCGAGTAGGTGCGGAGCGAGCCACGAGCGGAGCGCCGTATCGAGACACAGTGAGACGGCCGGAGACGGCGAGCAGGTCCTGAGGTGGTTGAGCCCGCCCGAGCCCCCGGCGAGGGCGGAGTCGAAATCACCGCGCCTCTGCTCAGGGCACGCGATTACGGTGGGGGCTCGGTCGCTGGTTGGCTCACCGGCTTTCGACGCGGGCTCGCTGCGCTCGCCCGGTGGTTCCTGAGGAGCCGAGGGACGAGGCGTCTCGCAGGGCTCAACCACCTGGGGACCCCGGTGGTCGGCGCGCGGCGGTCGGGTGTGGGCGTCTCGGTACGCCCGGTCGCTCGTGCCTCGGGACCGGGCTACTCGACGTACGGGGGGTCGCCGCCTCGTGTGGGGCGGTCGTCGACCTCGTAGACCTGGCCCATCGGGCCGGTCCACTCGAAGACTCCGTCGGGTCTACGTCGGTATCGCCATCGGGCGTGGGTCTTCATGCGGTGGTGCGTCCTGCACAGCGGCGCGAGGTTCGCAGTCGACG
>PBYI01000006.1 GCA_002729525.1 Nocardioides sp. | reverse complement strand
ATGAGTAAGGGGATTGCAATCGATAAAAGTAGCATAGCTGGAATATAAGACGTTATGACTAGAGAAGAAAAAGCACAAGTAATTGCTGGCTTAACTGAAAAGTTCCAGCAACACAACCACTTCTACATCACGGATACTTCTGGTCTCTCAGTAGCTGAGATCAATAAGTTCAGAGAGATGTGCTATAACCAGGGCATCGAATATAGAGTGGTAAAAAATACTTTGATTAAGAAAGCTCTTGAGAACCTAGAAGCAGATTTTTCTGCACTAGATGACGCTCTTAAAGGATTTTCTGGAATTATGTTCGTGGAAGAAAATGCGAACATACCTGCTAAGGTTATAAAAGACTATAAAAAAGCAGACAAAAATCAAAGACCTAAGTTTAAGGCTGCTTCCATAGATACAGATATATTCATTGGTGAGGATCAATTAGACGCGCTAAGTAAGCTTAAGTCTAAGCAAGAACTTGTCGGTGAGGTTATCGGATTACTTCAGTCACCTGCTAAGAACGTTATTTCTGCTCTTAAGAGCGGAGGCGATACATTAGCCGGTCTAGTAAAAACACTTCAAGAGAGAGAATAAGATTATTAACAAAATTAATTGACGATTAAAAATGGCAGATTTAAAAGAATTCGCTGAACAACTAGTAAACCTTTCAGTAAAAGAGGTAAACGAACTAGCTACAATCCTTAAGGATGAGTATGGTATCGAGCCTGCAGCTGCAGCAGCTCCAGTAATGGTAGCTGGCGGTGGTGCTGAAGGTGGTGATGCTGCTGAGGAGAAATCTTCATTCGACGTTGTTCTTAAGTCAGCTGGATCAGCTAAGCTTGCTGTAGTTAAACTTGTTAAAGAACTTACAGGACTTGGCTTGAAAGAAGCTAAAGAAATGGTAGATGGCGCTCCTAGCAACTTGAAAGAAGGAGTAGCTAAAGATGAGGCTGAAGCACTTAAAAAGCAGCTTGAAGAAGCTGGTGCTGAAGTAGAATTAAAATAATAATTCCTTCATCATACTAAGCTATTGGGCCTGGCCCCTGACAGCAACGTCAGGGTCAGGTCTTTTGCTGTTTGTATCTACTACACATCCGTTCTTGATACTTATTTTGAACTAAAATAAACAAAGCTTTGGCTAATAATACACCAGAGAGAATTAACTTCTCATCCATCAAATCTGTAATCGATTATCCTGATTTTCTGGACGTACAGCTTAAGTCATTTGTGGACTTTTTCCAATTGGATACGCCATCTGAAAAAAGAAACTCAGAAGGTCTTTACAAGGTATTCATGGAAAACTTTCCGATTTCCGACTCGAGAGAGAATTTCGTACTAGAATTTGTTGATTACACAGTTGATCCTCCAAAATACTCCGTAGATGAGAGTATTGAGCGTGGATTGACTTATTCAGTTCCCCTCAAAGCTAAACTTCGTCTTCTTTGTAATGATGCAGAAAACGAAGACTTTGAAACAATAGAGCAAGAGGTGTTCTTGGGTAACATCCCTTACATGACCGAAAAAGGTTCATTTGTGATTAATGGTGCAGAGCGAGTGATCGTTTCGCAGCTACACAGATCACCTGGTGTATTCTTTGCTCAAAGTAAACACACAAACGGAACGCTACTTTATTCTGCGAGAATCATTCCTTTCAAAGGTTCTTGGATAGAGTTCGCAACTGATGTAAACAACGTAATGTATGCTTACATCGACCGTAAAAAGAAATTCCCTATCACCACTCTTCTTAGATCTATTGGATATGGATCTGATAAACAAATTCTTGATTTGTTTGGATTGTCTGAAGAAGTGGAAGCTACTGCTAAAGATCTTAAGCCAGTAGTAGGTAGAAGACTTGCTGCAAGAGTTCTTAGAACTTGGACAGAAGATTTCGTGGATGAAGATACTGGAGAGGTTGTATCCATTGATAGAAATGAAGTGATTCTTGAAAGAGATAGCATCATTTCTGAAGATGATATTGAGACAATCCTTGATTCAGGGTCTAAATCTATCATCCTTCACAGAAAGGATGTGAATATCACAGATTATAGTATCATCTATAACACGCTTCAAAAAGATAACTCAAACTCTGAGAAAGAAGCAGTGGAGCAGATTTATCGTCAATTAAGAAACACTGACGCTCCAGATGAGCAAACAGCTCGTGATATTATTCAAAACCTATTCTTCTCTGATAAAAGATATGATCTTGGAGAAGTAGGTAGATATAGAATCAATAAGAAGTTAGGGTTGGAGCTTGGCTATGACAAGAGAACACTAACAACTGAAGATATTATTCTTATCGTTAAGTACTTGATTGGTTTGATCAACAGTAAGGCTGTTGTCGATGATATTGACCACTTAAGTAACAGACGTGTAAGAACTGTAGGTGAACAATTATATGCTCAGTTCGGTGTAGGTCTTGCTAGAATGGCAAGAACTATTCGTGAGAGAATGAATGTAAGAGATAATGAAGACTTCAAGCCGGTTGATTTGATCAACGCTAGAACACTTTCTTCTGTTATCAATTCATTCTTTGGTACCAACCAGCTTTCTCAGTTCATGGATCAAACGAACCCATTGGCTGAGATCACTCACAAGAGAAGAATGTCTGCACTAGGACCAGGTGGTCTTTCAAGAGAAAGAGCTGGTTTCGAGGTTCGTGACGTTCACTACACGCACTACGGAAGACTTTGTACCATTGAGACTCCAGAAGGTCCAAACATTGGTTTGATTTCATCACTATGTGTTCACGCTAAAGTGAACCCAATGGGATTCATTGAGACTCCTTATCGTGATGTGGAGAATGGTAAAGTAAACATGTCAAGTAATGTAAATTATTTGACTGCTGAAGAGGAAGATACGTTCAACATCGCCCAGGCAAATGCGCCTCTTGATGATGAAGGTAATTTCTTGAACGAAAGAGTTAAAGCTCGTTTCGAAGGTGACTTCCCAGTAGTTGAGCCTACTGAGTTGAAGTACATGGACGTTGCTCCTAACCAGATTGTATCGGTTGCGGCATCAATGATTCCATTCTTGGAGCATGATGATGCGAACCGTGCGTTGATGGGATCGAACATGCAACGTCAGGCAGTTCCTTTGTTAAGACCACAAGCACCAATCGTTGGTACTGGTCTAGAGAAAAGAGTTGCTATTGACTCTAGAGCATTGGTAGTTGCTTCTGGTCCTGGTGAGATTGAATATGTAGACGCTAAGAAAATTGTTGTGAAATACGACAAGTCTAAAGAAGACTTATTGATTTCATTCAATAGTCAGTCTGTGACATATGAATTGACCAAGTTCAGAAGAACAAACCAGGACACTTGTATCAACTTGAAGCCAATCGTTAAGAAAGGTGATAAAGTTGAAAAAGGTCAACCGCTTTGTGAAGGTTTCGCAACTGAAAAAGGTGAGTTAGCTCTTGGAAGAAACTTGTTAGTGGCATACATGCCATGGCAAGGTTACAACTTTGAGGATGCGATTGTTATTTCTGAAAGAGTTGTTAGAGAGGATATATTCACTTCCATCCATATTGATGAGTATGAGTTGGAAGTTAGAGATACCAAGAGAGGTGAAGAAGAATTGACTTCTGAGATTCCAAACGTAAGTGAGGAAGCTGTTAAAAACCTTGATGAAAACGGTATCATTAGAGTAGGTGCTGAGATAAAAGAAGGTGATATTCTTATTGGTAAGATCACTCCTAAGGGAGAAACTGATCCAACTCCAGAAGAGAAACTTCTTAGAGCAATCTTCGGTGACAAAGCTGGTGATGTAAAGGATGCATCATTGAAAGCATCTCCATCATTGAGAGGTGTCGTTATTGATACCAAATTGTTCTCTAGACCTAAGAAAGATAAAGATCTAAGAGCGCGAACTAAGAAAGAAGTTGAGCTTCTTAAGAGCAGATACAGCCAGGATCTTACTGCGATCAGAAATGAAATGATCGACAAGTTAGCTGAGCTTCTAGAAGGACAAACTTGCCAAGGCATCAAGCACAAGTTTGGTGACGAAGTAATGTCTAAGGGAACTAAGTTCTCTAGAAAGAACATCGAAGCAAACTTGTTCCCTGCTAAGAACATCTACAGAGACGAAAGTAACTACAATGTTCCTGAAGAGGCGAACTTGATTTCTGACTTGATCATCGAAGACTGGACCACAGATGCTCATGTTGATAGCTTAATCTTCCAAATGGTGAAGAACTATATCAACAAGAGAAATGAGGTTTCAGGTATCTTCAAGAGAGAAAGATTCACTCTGGAAGTTGGAGATGAACTTCCTGCAGGTATTGTTCAACTTGCTAAGGTTTATGTTGCTAAGAAACGTAAGCTAAAAGTAGGTGATAAGATGGCAGGTCGTCATGGTAACAAAGGTGTTGTTGCTAGAATCGTGCGTGAAGAGGATATGCCATTCCAGGCAGATGGAACTCCAGTGGATATCGTATTGAACCCACTTGGTGTACCTTCTCGTATGAACATCGGTCAGATTTACGAAACTGTACTTGGTTGGGCTGGATTAAAGCTAGGTAGAAGATACGCTACTCCAATCTTTGATGGTGCAACAGAGGATGAAGTACAAGCTGAATTAAAAGAGGCTGGACTTCCATCATTCGGTAGATCTTACCTATACGATGGTCTTACAGGTAAGCGATTCGATCAACCAGTAACAGTAGGTATAGCTTACATGCTGAAACTAGGTCACTTGGTTGATGATAAGATGCACGCAAGAAGTATCGGACCTTACTCATTGATTACACAACAGCCACTTGGAGGTAAAGCTCAGTTTGGTGGTCAGCGTTTTGGTGAGATGGAGGTTTGGGCACTTGAGGCATTCGGTGCTGCTAATGTCCTTCAGGAAATCTTGACAATTAAGTCGGATGACGTGATAGGAAGAGCAAAAGCTTACGAAGCGATTGTGAAAGGTGAAAACATGCAGAAGCCGAACATTCCTGAATCGTTCAACGTTCTTGTTCACGAATTACGTGGATTGGCACTTGAAATTACCTTAGACTAATAATTGAATAATAAGTCCCTCGCAAGAGGGACTAATACATAGATCATTTAATTATGGCATTCAGAAAAAACAAAAAACTGACTAACGACTTCTCTAAAGTGACTATAAGCTTGGCTTCTCCGGAATCCATCTTAGAGAGTTCACATGGAGAGGTTACTCAGCCTGAAACTATCAATTACAGAACTTACAAGCCTGAGATGGGTGGATTGTTCTGTGAGAGGATCTTCGGTCCGGTTAAAGACTGGGAATGTCATTGTGGAAAATATAAGAGAATCCGATACAAAGGAATCATCTGTGATCGATGCGGTGTTGAAGTAACCGAGAAAAAGGTTAGAAGAGAGCGCATGGGTCACATTGAATTGGTGGTGCCAGTAGCTCACATCTGGTATTTCCGTTCATTACCTAACAAAATTGGATACCTTCTTGGACTTCCTACTAAGAAACTAGATCAGATTATCTACTATGAAAGATATGTAGTTATCCAGTCTGGTATCAAGGAAGAAGATGGTATCAANGAAATGGATTTCTTNACAGAAGANGANTATNTNGATATNCTTGANAANCTTCCNAGAGAAAACCAAATGCTTGATGATGATGATCCACAGAAATTCATCGCNAAGATGGGTGCTGAGGCTCTTGAAATGTTGCTTTCTAGAATTCAATTGGACGAGTTGTCTTACCAATTGAGACACCAGGCAGCAACTGATACATCTCAGCAAAGAAAAGCAGAAGCTCTTAAGAGATTGAGAGTAGTTGAGGCATTTAGAGATGCTAAGACTAGAATCGAGAACAAGCCAGAGTGGATGGTTATTAAAATGGTTCCGGTTATTCCACCAGAACTTAGACCATTGGTTCCTTTGGATGGAGGTCGATTCGCTACATCTGATTTGAATGATCTATATAGACGTGTTATTATCAGAAACAACCGTCTTAAGAGATTGATTGATATTAAAGCTCCTGAAGTAATTCTTAGAAATGAGAAACGTATGCTTCAAGAGGCAGTTGATTCACTATTTGATAACTCAAGAAAAGTAAACGCTGTAAGATCCGATGGAAACAGAGCTTTGAAATCTTTGAGTGATATGCTTAAAGGTAAACAAGGTCGATTCCGTCAAAACCTATTGGGTAAAAGGGTTGACTACTCNGGTCGTTCGGTGATCGTNGTAGGTCCTGAGTTGAAGATGCACGAATGTGGTCTTCCTAAGGATATGGCTGCNGAGNTATTCAANCCNTTTATNATTAGAAAGCTGATNGAAAGAGGTATTGTAAAAACTGTNAAATCAGCNAAAAAGATTGTTGATCGTAAGGATCCGGTAGTTTGGGATATTCTTGANAATGTATTGAAAGGACACCCTGTACTNCTNAACCGTGCTCCTACACTTCACCGNTTAGGTATTCAGGCATTCCAGCCNAANCTTATTGAAGGTAAGGCGATTCANCTTCACCCATTGGTATGTACGGCATTCAACGCCGATTTCGATGGTGACCAGATGGCGGTACACGTACCACTTGGTCATGANGCTATTTTGGANGCNTCTTTATTNATGCTTTCATCACACAACATCTTGAACCCTGCGAANGGTGCNCCTATTGCTGTACCATCTCAGGANATGGTACTTGGTTTATACTATATTTCTAAAGGAAGAAAGAGTACTGANGAAGTACCAGTTCCTGGTGAAGGCTTGACTTTCTATAGTGCAGAAGANGTNATTATTGCTTTGAATGAAGAGAAGATCTCTAATCACGCACACATTAAAGTAAGAACTAAAGTACGTAACGAAGACGGNNCTCTNGAAACGAAGATCGTTGAGACNGTTGCNGGNAGAGTATTGTTCAACCAGCATGTTCCTGAAGAAGTTGGATANGTAGATGAGTTGTTGACNAAGAAAAAGCTTCAGCAGATCATTTCACANGTGTTCAAAATCACNGGAATGGCTAGAACTGCTCACTTCCTNGATGATATTAAGGANCTTGGTTTNCAAATGGCTTACAAAGGCGGTCTNTCAATGGGNCTNGATAACATTCAGATTCCAGANGAGAAAGAAGGNCTNGTAGCACAAGCTAAAGAAGAAGTAGATGCAGTTTGGAACAACTACTTGATGGGTCTTATCACTGACAATGAGCGTTACAANCAGGTAATCGATATCTGGACAAGAACGAANACATTGNTGACCAACACGTTGATGAAACAGTTGGAAGANGACAACCAAGGATTCAACTCTATCTACATGATGATGCACTCTGGAGCAAGGGGTTCAAGAGAGCAGATTCGTCAGCTTGGTGGAATGAGAGGTNTGATGGCAAAACCACAGAAAAACCTTCAAGGTTCTGTTGGNGAAATCATTGAAAACCCNATTCTTTCAAACTTTAAAGAAGGACTTGATGTAATNGAGTACTTTATNTCTACACACGGTGCNCGTAAGGGTCTTGCNGATACTGCNTTGAAAACTGCGGATGCTGGTTACTTNACNAGACGNCTTGTNGACGTNGCNCAGGACATGGTNATCAATGAAGNTGACTGTGGTACNTTGAGAGGTTTNAGNGTTCAGGCNCTNAAGGANAACGAAGAAATCGTNGANTCTTTATCNGAGAGAATTCTNGGTAGAGTTTCGGTNCATGATATNGTAGATCCNTTAACNGATGAGCTNATCNTAGAAGCTGGTNTTGANATTACTGAAGAGATNGCTGAGATCATTGAAGAGACAAGCATCGAAGAAGTNGAGATCAGATCAGTATTNACNTGTGAAGCNAAGCAAGGNGCTTGTTCTAAGTGTTACGGACGNAANCTTGCNTCAGGTAACATGNCTCANATGGGNGAATCAGTTGGTGTNATNGCNGCACAGTCNATTGGAGAGCCAGGTACNCAGCTTACGTTGAGAACATTCCACGTANGGGGTACTGCTTCAAACATTGCTGTTGATGCNAACATCAAAGCGAAATTCGANGGNNTNGTTGAATTTGATGAGCTNAGAACNCTNGATACTGTTGACGAAGAAGGCAACAANATCAAGAAAGTAATGGGTAGATCTGGNGAACTTAGAATTCTTGANNCTAAAAAGGAAAGAGTTTTAATTACNAACCATATNCCTTACGGTGCAATATTGAAATTTAGCGATGGTGACAAGATCTCTAAAGGAGATGAGATCTGTAACTGGGATCCATACAACGCGGTTATCATGGCCGAG
>PBYI01000005.1 GCA_002729525.1 Nocardioides sp. | reverse complement strand
CCCATCAGCGCCACCTGGGCTGCAGCGGTTGCGTGGAGGAGGTCAGTCGGGCAGTCTGAGTGGCGCATGACGGCGTCCTGGGTATCGGCGCTGATGTGACCATCACTTGAGGTCGCGAACGCTGTATGCAGCGCTACCCGCATACGCGCAGCATCAATGGCATCGCGCATCAGTACAACCATCGTGCTCCAGGTGTCAGCGATCAGGGGGATGGCTGCAAACTGGTCCGGCACGCTGCCCTCTGCCTCCTGGAGGGCTTGGAACATGAGCGGGCAGTAGATGTGGGATATAGTCAGTCTCCCCGTACTGGCTCCTGCGGGAGCGCCGGTGCAGCCTGGGCTCTGGCTGAGAGCTCCTGCTCCTGCCGGCGCCGTGGTTGGNGCTGCTGCTACTGTTACCCGTGCCGGCAGTTGACGCGCGTGGTTGTGCCGACGGGTGGCTCCCGCATTGATTGCTCGCTCCGCAGCGCCAGTGTTGGCGCGAGACGTTGGCGCGCATCGGCACGACGCCATGTTGGGCGCCCGTTGCCGGCCGGCGTTGCCATGTCCTTCGCCACTTGTCGGGAAGTTGAAGCGCTGAAGGCCTGCCGACCGGCTGCCGGCGACCCGCACGTCGTCATGGCTGTTGGATTCTTGGGCACTGTCCACTCGCGCGCTGCCGTCGCCGCGATCCTCCGATAACTGGGCTGTCGCGAGGTCCACCCCCCACCAGCGGTGCTCCCAGTGCCATTGGCCATCTTCATGTTGCTCATAGGTGGTGGCTGCCTGCGGGTTGGCGCTACCGTAGTCGAATCCCCATGGCGCTGAGTGCCCGAAGCCGTGGGCCGTCCATGCGACCGGTGTGAGTAGCTCGCTCACAGACTGACGGGTGGCTTCTGTTGCTGACGGGATGATGATGGCTGCTCCAGATGGTGCTACCAGCATGTACTTGCTGGGGTGTCTTGGTAAGTGCGACCACGCTGCTGCGCTCCACGAATCCGGGCCATGGACCCCCTGCGCAAGCCACACCGAGACCTGGGCAGGGCGGCATTCGCTGCGGGACGCCAGCTGGGANCTNGCCCATCTGACATTGGAGGAGGCTGTCTCTGAGAACCACAACAACAATGTTGTGCGGTCGCTGCCGTCGTCGACACGCACCGATAGTGTTGGTCGAACCTTCTGGTGTCTCTCGCTGCCCGGTGCGATCCCCCACTGATTGAGTGTGAGCGCGAGCGGGTGCGCGCCCACTCCGGTCGTACGCGGCTCAGACCTGATGGCCACCGGACCGTACGACTCGTCTGAGGGAGCTGGGGAGCTGGTTATCGACTCCGGCTGTTCCCACATGGCCGCCGGCGCTGCCTGCCATGGCTCTGGTTCCGGCGATACGCTACTGTCGCTCACGTGATCGGGTTGGCCGGTCTGGTGCTCCGGGTACATCGTGTCGTCCTGCACAATGCTCTCGGCAACTGCACACACTGCTTGCTGGCGCTCGTTCTGCACTTCCTGTGCGCTGGCGAGCCTGCCGAACCCAGATGCTCCCAGCAGCAGTTCCTCATCCTGCGCCGCTTCCAGCCCTCCTTGACCGTTGAACAGCTGTCGGGCCATCGCGCCCCTGCTGCGGGAGCTGGAGCCAATGGGCTCAGCCTGGTTGTAGTAAGCACGCTCCACCGCCCGTAACCTGTCCTCTACTACACGTCCGTAGGCCCTAGATGAGATTGTCGATAGGCATCGTTTGATAAAATTCTCATACAGGGCCCGCGCGCGAGCAACAGTTGACTGGTTATACTTCATCGGGTGGTCCTGTGCCGCCACCGCTGCCAGGCGCTTGACCAGCAGTCGCGCGTCACTGGACAGCTCGCCAAACGCTCCGAACACCATCATCACCAGCCCCAGGTCTTTGAACGCGTCTCGGTGAGTTGATAAGCCGTCGTTCCTGTCCTCATCTGCCTTTACATATCTGTTGATGAGTTCACCAAGCCGCGCCTGAGCGTAGCGGTCTGCTGGTGCGCCTGCAGTGTTAGGGCCATAGTCGTTGCGTCTGTTCTGAACCGGGTTATACCATCTATCCACCCCGTCCCCCTGGTGGACGTCGTCATCAGCGAATGTCACAGTCTGGATACGCTTGAACTCCACCGCCATCGGTTCTGAGTGCATTAGAACTGGGTCGCCTTCTTCGTCGAGTTGCGGGATTGGGCCGACAGCCATGTCAATGCAGTACTTGGGCCGTACATCACCTACCAACCAATGCAAGACTTCCTTTGTTACCGTTGCCCCTATTACTGAGCTCATCAGTCTAGCAAATTCATCTCTAGCAAGGTTGTGCGCACTCTTCCACGCTCCCGCCGCCGACGGATTGTTGATTAGGTTATCAAGGTGGTCTGTTATGGTTGTGGTTGTCAGGCCACCATCTGTCGTGGGGATAAAGAGCTCTTGATGGCGTAGCTTTCGCTTCAAGTTACGCAGAGCTGGGCTCGGTGTCCCCAGCGTGCGCGCTATGGCTTCCTCCAGCTCGAGGTTGCTCAGGCGGAAGCGTTTAGAGGGCAGGGCTGTGACCCAAGAGCTCCCTCCTATGCCCACCGGGTGCCTCAGGAAAGTTGTGAGTATCGGGCTCTTGGGCCAGATCTCCGACTGAGCTCTGACTTGCGCCAGGAGACTCGCATGCCACGTATCCTCGATCTGCGTGGAAAACAGCTTCTGTGCCTTGTGTGAGATGGACATGCCCGCGCGGTAGACTGGTTCTGCCAGAGGCCCCGTCTGAGGGAACCCTGCCATCTCCTGCATCTCTGACCATGCCTCTCGGAACATTCTGCTGAACCTCGTGTTGCTTGCCAACAGCGCTGACCATGGCCCTTGGCCATCTTCCCATACTTTGTTGTGGTCAAAGGAGTGTGCACCCAACGCATCCTCCACCTGGTTTCCCGGGCACAAGCCCAGCCTAGTGCCTCCTCCCCGGACGCGTGCGTTGACGAGGGATGGAAGCGACTGAAGGCGGCTGCTCAGCCATGCCACCGGCAGATTATCCCGGCTCGACCTGCAGCCCAAGCCTCCGAGCCGCGGGGGGAGGCACATTCGCATGCGGAGAACGTGGTGCTCAAAGTCGCACAGTTGGCGCGCGTCGGCCTCATCTTCATTCTCCTCGGCGCGTCTGGGCTCTGGCAGCCACTCAGGTCGGCCTCGCTCATTGTGCGGGCGGTTCAAGGTGCCCTCCTCTAAACCGCACAACCTCTCCTGAATCCTGTCTACCAAGCGATCGAAGCGCTTAGACGCCTCACGCATGTCTGACTTGTCCACGTTGTTGCGCCAGTGGTTAAGTTGGGAGCGCATTGAGAAAAACGTGAGTGACCACAGTGTTTGTTTGTTGGTAGAATCCTTGAATGTGTCCTCTGCCCTCTGGAACTCGCGCTCCAATTTGTCTAGCTTTCGCTCCATTATCCATTGGACAAATTGATGGCCACGTTCGCAGTCGGCCGACATCGGGACCCCGCCCGCTATGAAGCCGGCTCCGCGCCATTCTTCGTGAGCTACATCATCAATCTTAGGGACGTATTCTTGTATCACCACCCCCTGATCTACCGCTTCACGCCACGGGTATGTGCCCTCAACATCACTCCACGACTCCAGGTTGCCGTGGCGCGAATAGTACCACAGTTTACCCAAGTGCGGCTTGCACCCCGTGTACAGTTCAGCAAGTCCCGGCTGCCCATGGCTGCCGAACACCTTCGTCATGAGTGGGAACACCTTGGATGCTGGACCCGCGACGTATCCGTCGTCGCAGATTGCATGGCACACCCCCTCGCCATCCAGCGCTTGTGTGATGTGTTTGTACAGCCGGTCGGCCAAGATGTTGTATTGGGCTGACGCGTCTGGTGCTCCTTGCTGGACTCCGCATGAGCTCAGGAACTGAGCAATTTGGCGCTCGCCATTGACTGTCACTGCCAGCTCTGCTTCTGGGGCGAGGCCTGCGTACGCAAGCCGGACCAGTGGACGCAAGTCCGGGTTTGACCACAGCGCGTTGATGATATCCGGTCGTGAACACGTGTTGAACGCATTTACCATATCGAGTGAGATGACAACCCAATCCTCATGGCCAGGTAAGTCCAGCTGAAACTTAAGGGAATCGATGAGTTTTTCTGTGCCGTTTCTGGTGTGCGCCGCCAGCTGCTCGGGTTCCACTGCCGTCCTGAGGTCTGCGACGAAGCCAGCTTGCGCTGTGCGCACGAACAGCACTCGCAGCCGTGATGTCATAGCGATAGGCCTGAGGTCTTCGCGGCCGTCCCGTTTGTGTTGGTTCTTAAAGAGCGCAATCAGCGATGCCCCGTTTAGCAGCGCATAAAATTCCTGGGGCAGCTCGCCCGTCGCGTAGAGGTTTGCCAGCTCGGTTATGCGCGCTGCGGTGCTATCCGGCCCTCGCGGTCTGACTTTCTCGCTGCGTGGAAACATTGCTCGCAGCATCCAGGTGGACAGACCGTCAACCGGGTTGGACGCCGTCGGATCCATCTGGTAAAGTGTGCGGAACAATGCCTCCTCTGTGATTTCGATCTCTGGCACCTCCGTCGTCATTGGATCTGGACTATCACTGACGTTGCCCCTCGTCTGCCGTGCCCCTCCCGACGAGGTCTCTCGCGCTGCCGCGTCCGCCCTGCATTTCGTAATGACTCGCTTAAGGGATCCAGTGAGAAGTTCTCGCTCGTGTTGGCTCCTCTGCGGCTGCTTCGCCGCGAGGTGTTGTTCCCTCTCATCAGTAAGATACGCCGGTGGCCGGCTTGTGGCGTACTGGTAGCCTTTGCCCGGACGGCCACATGACGCCGCCAACACCGCTCGCCGTTCGCGCGCCGCTCGGCTGCCTTCTTCCGCAGCTTGTTGCTCATCAACCCTGCTGGCGCTAAAGTTGTTGTCACTGCTGCACGCTGGGCTGCAATATTTGGCCACCAGGCTCTCATAGTTGCCTGACTCGAAGAGTCTGAGACGTTCCTTCACCGCTGACGCCTTTAGACGCTTAGGTTTGCCATTCACATCAAGCCCTGGTCCCAAGATCAATCTTGGAGCTGCCGCTATCCAGTGTACCTCAATCAAGGCGCGGTTGTACACATCATCCCATTCCTGCGGGTCTACCTCCTCGTTGTCGGACAGCGCTACGAGACGTTTGCCCCACTCTACCAGTTCCCGCACTATGCTGCCGTACACCGCGTCGAAGCGTGCGCTCACCGCCGTCGTTGGTGGGTCATTCGGTGGAGTAGGTGCCATCGTGAATGTCGCCATGGAATAACCCCACTGCCCATCACCAGCCGAGTCATCGACGCCTCGCAGGTGAAGGACTGGATAGCGGCCATCCTCTGCTACTCTGTCGCTGAACCAGACTCCCCCTATTGCACAGGTCTGCCACGGCTGCCGGACCTGAGCCGCTGTTCGTAGCTCCTGCCTTGTACCTTCCAGAGCCTGCCTCATATCCGCAGTTAGGGATCGCATCATTGCCCTCCTCCTGTCGTCCAGTGACCGGCTGACGCGCCTGACTTCATCCGGTCCAATCTGTTGTTGCTCTCCCTCCAGCGACTGCAGCTGCTGGATTCGCTGGTTGACCGCCTCCTGGAGCGGTCTTCCCTGACCGACGTCACTCGGCAGTGGATGTACCGCCCGCGACGCAAGCGACCGAGTGTAAGCTGCAATGTTCTGTCGTGCTGCTGTTGCTGCTGGTCTGAGATCCGGTAATCGATCCTCGCTCACCGGGGACGGCCGTATTGGGCTGGTCAGAAACCCCCCAAACGTCCCGCCTGCTGACTGTTGCCCCCCCCCCTCCCCCTCTCCCTCGTGCATCCGCCGCGTGTGACACTCCCCCACTCCCTGCTGCATCGAGTGGGAGAGCTCCCCCCTCGCTCGGCATGCCTTACTGGGGGTCGGCCCCCCCCAGGCGCTGTTTGGTGCAGATGTTCATCGCTCGCACCCCCTGCGCTGTCAGCTGGACCTTCACGCGCACCTTTTGACCCCTCTGCAGCGTGTGCCCGCGCTGCTGCAGCGCGGTGAGTGCAGCAAAGTCCGCTTTCGCCAGCGACAGACCCATCTTGCCCAACTGACCATCCCGCGTCCGCCGCAACAGGTCCCTCTGCAGCCCCACCGCCCGAAGGTCGCGCTGGAGCGCTGCGCTGTCGGATAACTCCAGAAACACGTTCCGCCCGTTCGTAATTGGCGCTACCACCGCCGCATACTCTTTGCGCTTCTCTTTCAGCCTGCTGTTCAGCATCCAACGGACAGTTTCCTGCGCTTCCCACTCCTTTGTCGCGGCTCCCTGGCGCCTCTCCCGAGCGGAGACAACCAGAGTCCAGCCATCATCCCGCACCAGCACCCGCTGCCGGGCTACAGGGGGCTGCGCACTCCCCTTCGTCGCGACTGAGTACAGCTTCTTGTGGCGCGACTTGCGCTGCTCCTGCGTTACCCGCTCCTCGGCGCTGGTTGGCTCCGCCTCAGGCTCCTCCAGCTTCATGGTCGGGCACAGCACCTTCAGTCGCTCGGCCGACACCTGCAGCGCCGCGCGCGCCTCCTGCAGTTCCACCTCGGACTCCTCCCTGAGCCGCTTGTCCTGTGCTGCGCACTGCTCAGCCGCCGCCGCCACAGAAGCCTCATACTCTTCGGCGGCTGCCCGCCTGGCCTCCTCGCGCTTCTCTTTGGCGGCCTTCAGCTGCGCCGACTCCGCGTCGCGCGCGTTCGCGAGATTCTCAGCCAGGCGGCTCACGCTCTCGTTCACCTGCGTGCACAGCCGACCGTATGTGGCTGTCTCAGACTCGACGATCTGCTCCAGCATCGCCGAGTCGCCCACGGCGTCCTTGGCCGCCTGCAGCTCCTGCTGCGCTTTGTGCACCGCCGCCACCGCGGTGGTCACCGAGACGTGGTGCATCACGCGCTGCATAACAGCCTGCAGCACGCCATGCACGCCGCTGGCAGCCCGCCGCGCCACCTGCGTCCACGCGTCGTCCAGCACCTGCTCCAACACTTCCTTCACGCCGTCCGCCGGTGCCTGCTGCTGGGACGCGGGCTCCTCCTGCGTCGCCTGCGCCTGCTGCTGCTCGCTGCCGCTCAGCGCGTCCTCTTCCTGCTGCTGCTGCTGCTCAGGCTCGGCCGCCGCCGCACCCATACTGCGTGTGACCGGAGGAGACCTCGGCGCCGGCGTCACACGCCGCTTCGCCTTGCGCGCCGACGCGCCGCCGCGCAGCGCACTCGCGTCGTGCTGCTGCTGCTGCGCGGCGGGCGAGCGCACCGCGGTATCTGTGCGCTCCAGGGGCGGAGAGCTCTGCTGCTCCCCATGCGGCACCGTCCCGCCCCCCCCCCACCGGCCCTGGTGGGAGTACCAGGCGGCCCAGGCTGGGCCCCCTCCTTACCAGCCCCCACATGAGTGCTGGCGGCGACATCGCGACGAGCATCGTTGCTCGCAAATTCCGATTCCCTCATTAGGTTTGAACGTGTGTGTGTGTGTGTGTTTACTGAAGCAACAATGAAACAAAGTGGGAAATAAGGCGCCAGGCAGGCAATCGACGATCGCAGGTAGGCGGGGGGGGTGTTGCGCCGGCCCTCAAGGCTGGGGGACCGGGCGTCCTGCCGAGGCGAACATCGCTGCCTCGAACCGCTCGGTGCCCATCAGCGCCACCTGGGCTGCAGCGGTTGCGTGGAGGAGGTCAGTCGGGCAGTCTGAGTGGCGCATGACGGCGTCCTGGGTATCGGCGCTGATGTGACCATCACTTGAGGTCGCGAACGCTGTATGCAGCGCTACCCGCATACGCGCAGCATCAATGGCATCGCGCATCAGTACGACCATCGTGCTCCAGGTGTCAGCGATCAGGGGGATGGCTGCAAACTGGTCCGGCACGCTGCCCTCTGCCTCCTGGAGGGCTTGGAACATGAGCGGGCAGTAGATGTGGGATATAGTCAGTCTCCCCGTACTGGCTCCTGCGGGAGCGCCGGTGCAGCCTGGGCTCTGGCTGAGAGCTCCTGCTCCTGCCGGCGCCGTGGTTGGGGCTGCTGCTACTGTTAC
>PBYI01000004.1 GCA_002729525.1 Nocardioides sp. | reverse complement strand
CGCCCGTCGAGTTCGAGGACGACCACTACCGGCACAACCCCGGCGCCGACTACCGTCGGCGCGTCAGTTCAGAGCCTCCACTGAACCCGGCACGCGACACTGTCGGCGTATGAGCGTGGCACGAAGTCGCCGTCGATCGCGGTCGCCGAGCGGATCATCGAAGCGACCGGACATCGGCTTGAGGTGGTGCCGAACCTCGAGTTCGTGGAGGTGCCTGGCCAGCACGGCCTGCACCCGTTCTGGCTGGCCAAGGAACTCTGGCGGCTCGATCCGGAGCGCGCGTTCCAGACGGTCCTGCTGCCTGGGCCTCAGCACGAGTGGGCGGGGCCGCGGCGGAACTACTACCTGCACGATCGAACCGACCGGGCGCGGGCCTACGAACTGATTCTCCGCGAGGGCAACCCGAGCGATCTGCTCGACTACATCGATGGCGCACTGCTCGTCGACATCTGGAAGGAACTCCACCTGCCAGACCCGATCCGCCGTGCGTGGCAGCCGCTCATCCGCAAGGCCTTGCCGACGCGCCGCCGGCGACGCGCGTCCGATTGGAAGGGCAACGGCCCACATGGCGCACTCATCCGACTCCGCCCCAGCGAGCGGGCAAAGCATCTGCAGTTGACGGACGAAGACGCTCCTGATGAGCCGAACGGCTGAGCGCAATGCGATGGCGGCGCCGCGGCGTGCCCGGCACAATCAACGGGTGAGCACGAACGCGTTCTGGGACGACCTCGCCACGGACCTCGGCGACCCTGAGTTCCGGCGCGCTTACGTCTCCGAGGCTGCGCGCATCACCGCTATGGACGCAGCGATCAATGCTGAAGCAGCCTCGGGCCCGACGGGCGACCGGACTCAGTCTTGAGCTTCGTCGTCCTCGATCGAGACAGCCAGGAGCTCCTCGTCAGTGAGTGACGCGTAGTTGGCCTTGAACACACGCTCGGCCTCGCGGCCTTCCGAGCCCATGCGAGCCCTCCGCTCCCGGGCGTACTCGGCGACCGTCTTAGCCTTGGGTTGCTCGCTCAGGCGTGCCGAGCGGTCAGTCGCTCGATCGCGGCCTGGTACTCCTCGATGGCTCCGGGGAGCAGCTCGATGTGCACGACGGTCCCGTCGGCCGCAGGAACGAGGTCGATCACCTGCCCCATGGCTAGGTCCTCGCCCTCGCGCAGCGTGAGTACAGCGCCGGGGACGATTCGCTCCGGTTCGCGGGCTTCGTCGAGGAACACCCAGATGTAGCCGGTCTCGTCTTCGTTGGCGAAGTCCACCTCAAGGTCGACCTGGTAGTCGGCCATGTCGTCGAGCTTCTGAGTTGTCATCGTGGCCTCCTTCCGGCCGTCCGTTTCCAGTATGGATTCTCCCGCAAGTCGCCGAGAGCGTCCAGAAATGCCTTGTACTCGGGGCCGTCGGGTCCGGAGAACAGCACGGTCCAGTGCGGTGCCGTGAACGTGGGCAGGAGCCTGAGCCCCGCCACGTCGGCGGACGTGATCCGGTAATAGCGGCGCCGGACGTCCATCTTGGTGGCCAGCACCCAGGCTTCGCTCTCCTCGGTGGCAGCGAACGCAGAGACGCCGTAGCAATCGACATTTCCGAGTGTGTATCGACGGCTCAGGCGAGCGGCTTGGTGCTGCAGTCGATCAAGGTTGTCGTCCTGATCACCGGCTCGGAGCAGAAAGACCAGATCGTCGGGCGACTCGGTCCCGCGGAGGACATCCTCGAGACGAAGCTTGGCGATCGGTTCGGTCACTGGCCCACCGTTTCACTCGGCTCCGACACCAACGCGGAGAGTCGCCGAGCGATCTCGGCGTCGCGATCGGCCGCGGCGTGCTGGTAGCGCATCGCCGCCCCGGGAGTCGAGTGGCCGAGCCTGCCCATGAGCTCGGCGAGGGTGGCGCCGGTCTGGGCGGCGAGGACGGCGCCGGTGTGGCGGAGGTCGTGCCAGCGGAGGTCTTCGCGACCGGCGGCCTTCCGGGCCGGGTAGTAGACCTTGTACAGCGTCGACGGCGCCATGTGTGCGTTGCTGTCGGCAGCGGCCGGGAAGAGCAGCGCGTCCTTGCCCTTGCCGGTGTGATTCTCCAGGTGCGCCTTCACGGCGGGCACGAGATGCGGCGGGATCGCGACGTCGCGGACTCCGGCATCGGACTTCGGCGAGCCGACGACGAACTTGCCACCAACGCGGACGACGCCGCGAGTGATCGACACTCGGTTGGTGCGCAGGTCGATGTCGCCCCGCCGGAGCTCGGCCAGCTCGCCGAACCGCATCGCGCACCACGCGGCAAGCAGCGCCATCAGCTTGTACCGCTCGGGGAGTGCCTCGACGATCTTCTCGAGCTCGTCGAGGGAGGCGGGCCGGACCTTGTGGGCGCGCTTCACGTTGCCGGCGCCCCGGATATGCGCCGGGTTGTAGGGGATCAGCGGCTTCGGCCGCGCAGAGGCCGCGGACCCGAGGATCGTCCGCAGCAGGCTGTAGGCCTGCGCGCGGATCGTCTCCTTGCCGGGCGCGAGCGCGTCGTACCACTTCGTGACGTCATCGGCCGTGATCCTGTCGAGCCGCTCGTCGCCGAAGGTCGGGTAGATGTAGATGTCGAGCAGCATCCGGTACTGCTGCCGGGTCGTCGGTCGCAACTCGCGACCGCGGGTCTTGCGCCCCTCGAGCCACTGGTCGCCGTACGCCTTCATCGTCGGCACCGCGCGCCGCGAGGCACCGCGAGTCGCCGCATCCGGAGCCCAGACCTCCATCTGGATCTCGGCCCTACGCGCGGAGAGCCAGGCGACGGCATCGTCCCTGGCGTCGAAGGTCGTGGGTGCCCGGTATAGCCGGCCGTCGGGTCCGGTGTAGGCGGCGCGATAGCGGCCGGACTCGCGCCGCTCGATCCGGCCGAAGCCGCGGCGAGCGGGAGCGGTGTGCCGAGCCATCTTTTGTCCTCCCAGTGTCGCCTTTCGGGGAACATACGGGGAACGTAGACGTCAGAACATGGCCGGAGATGTCTCGATCTGTCAGGCGTCAGAAGATCCCGAAAGTGCCCTCTGACCTGCGATTTTACGCCACAGCCAGTGTCGCCAGCGAGATCGCGGCGACCCCGGTTCTCAAAAGTTCAAACCCAGTATCGCCCACCAGCGTTTACGCAGGTCAGAGGCCGGTTTCCAGATTGGGAACCGGCCTCGTGCCATGTATGTGCCAGAACGGCCTACAGATGCGGGGCTCTCAATCGAGAGGAATCCGCAGTGGCCCACCAGACCACCCCCCGCCCGACCGAGGCGATCTGTCCAAGCTGGTGCGCCGGGCACCGCGACGAGTACCAGGCGTGGGAGGAGCGTCTCGACTCCCGCACCCCCGAGCGTGACCACGCCGACCGTGGGACCGTCATCGGCGGCGTCTCGGTCAGCCTGCTCCAGACCGAGGTCCCCGACGGAATGCTCACCCCCCGCGTCGTCGTCGCCGGCGACACCGAGGGCATGCACGAGCTGACCGAGGACCAGGCACACGACCTCGGACTCGCGCTGGTCCGCGCTGCCGACCGCCTGCGCCGGATGCGGATGGAGGGCCAGCGATGACCGACAGCCTCGCCAGCATGATGCTCCCAACGTCGCCCGCATCGACGTCGTACCGCGCTCCCTGGAGGTCACGCAGACCTACACCACGGGCACCAGCTCGAGGCTCCTGCTCAACGAGGACAGGGACCTCAGCACGCGCGACGACATTGCGGGCGGCGCCCTGCACAACGCACAGCGCGGATGCATCGCGATCGCCTTCGACGTCGACGGGGACTTCAACGCGGTGCACTACGAGACCGCGGCCGGCGTGGTCGTGCTCGAGACGCTGCGTGAGGGCATTGAGACCCTCACCCTCGCGCTGATCACCGCGCAGAGGGCGAGCCAGGCGTGAGCACCGACGACCTGCTGCTGCGGTACGAGCGGTGGATGCTGTCGACGGGCTGGTCGCCCCGCACCCAGCACCAGCGACTCCGACGGGCGGCGATGATCTTGGACGTCTGGAGCGACCCGTCGACAGCCACGCCGACCGAGATTGCCGAGTGGCTGGGCACCAAGACCCACTTGAAGGCCTGGTCGAGAGCCACCTACTTCAACGACACCAAGGCGTTCTTCCGCTGGCTCACCGCTGCCGATCACATCCCGACCGACCCGATGGAGTCCGACCTCATCCTGCGCCCCCGGGTCACGCCGGGACTGCCGAAGCCACTGTCACCCGACGAGGAAGCTCGCGCTCTCGCCGCCGCCCGTGGCGACGTCCGCGCATACCTGCTCCTCGCCCTCCGCGCCGGACTCAGGGCCACAGAGATCGCAACCCTGACCGGCGAGCACGTCACCCGGCAGCACATCAGGCTGGTCGGCAAGGGCGCCAAGGAAGCGGTGATCCCCACCCACCCCGAACTCTGGGACCTCGCCGACGAGTACCCGCGCGAGGGCTACTGGTTCCCCAGCGTCTACGACCCCGCCCGCCCGATCACTGGTGCCACTGTCGGCGCGGCCACCAAGAAGCTCTTCGCGCGGCCCGACGTCAACATCCCGAGCGGGTCCATCCACCGCTGCCGACACACCTACGCCACCGACCTCCTGCGCGGCGGCGCCAACGTCCGCCAGGTCCAGGAACTCATGCGGCACTCCTCCCTGGTCACGACGGCCACCTACACCGCCGTCGCCGATGAGGAGCTGCGCGAGGCGGTCGGGCGCCTCGGGCACAAGCAGAACCGCGGCTCTCACCTGCGAGCGGTCCGATGACCGTCATCTACCCGCCCGGACGCTCCCCACCGAGCCACCCGCCCACGACGGGCGGGCCACGCCCCTGCCCACACCAACCAGGAGCCCGATGACCAACCCCGAGAAGGGTCCCCACGATCCGGGGACCCCCCACGAAGGTGTCCAATCNGGACGCCTCGACCAGCCGACCGTCGAGATCGTCGATGTGACACCCGCGCTCGCCGAGACNTGGCTNTCNCGGAANCCCAACAACCGNAACCTNCGNCGGCCNCTGGTCGAGGCCTACGCCCGNGACATGACCGCCGGCCGCTGGCGCCTCAACGGCGAGACCGTGAAGTTCTCCACCACCGGCCAGCTCTACGACGGCCAGCACCGCCTCAACGCCGTCATCCTCGCCGACACCACCGTCCCNATGGTCGTCGTNNNCNNCCTCGGCACCGACGTCATGGCNACCGTCGACGCAGGNGCCAANCGGTCCTACTCCGANGCCCTCAANCTNTCCGGCGAGGAGAACACCTCCACCCTGGCCGCGATCTGCCGNCGNGCAGTCATGTGGGAACGCGGCATGCGCACCAACACCGGAGCCATCAGACCNACCCCGCTCGAGATGGACGACTTCCTCGNNCGNCACCCCGAGATCCGCACCTCAGCCGACCTCGCAGCCCGCCTCGCCTCNNGNGANCGNCTNCCNGCNNNNGTCATCGGGCTGTGCCACTACCTGTTCAGCAAGATCGACCCCGACGACGCCACCTGGTTCTTCCTCCGCGTCGCAGACGGCGACGGCCTCCGAGCCGAAGACCCCATCGCCGTCCTCCGCAACCGCGTCACCAGGCTCCGACTGACCGGCGGACGCATCAACGAAACCGAAGGCCTCGCACTCACCATCCGCGCCTGGAACGCCCACCGAGACGGCGCCACCCGCACCAAACTCCAGATGCCCAAGGGCGGTCTCACCAACGAGAACTTCCCCGTACCGAAGTAGCAGGCGGATCAGCGCGGGTCGCGGTCCGGGTCAACGTCCTCGCTGACCGTGGCGGGCGACTCGTCTTCCGTGGCGGCCGCGATGTCTTCACCTGGACGGGGACGGTGCTCGGGATGTGGGTCGAAGATGCCCTTGATGCCCTGGATCCGCTGCTTCATCTTCGATGGGGGTTCAAGTTTCGGGATCGCAGGCTTCGTGTACTGGACCCGCCCGAGCTCGGATGTCGGACGAGAGAGCTTCGCCTTCCGAGGGTGCACGTAGTACTCGATGGGGCCATCTTCTGTAAAGAAGACGTCGATCGGCGACTTGCGGATGGCGTACACGAACTTGTCGCCGTTGGCACGCTTGACCTCGTAGAAGGCGCGTTCGGAGTCGGCGGCAACAGCATCTGGCGCGCCGCGCTCAGGGCGGCTTGAGGTCATGACTCCTCACTCCCTGACGGCTTCGGACCGCCGCCTTCGCGGCTCGCGACGCTCGCGAGCCTAGCCTCTATGTACCCACTCAGCGACGAGTGCAGCGCCGCCGATACGAACTTACCGGTCGGGACATCCAAGGCCCTGGTGAAGGCGCCAGCGGCGCGTGCATCCACGCTCAGGAAGCCCACGATGTCGACCCCCTCGTCCTCGGACTTGTCATCGCCTGCGGCCCCCTCTGACCCTTGCGATTCATCGACACCGGACACAGGCGACCGACGAACCGCTGGTCCTTGTATCGGCCAGACGATGGTCGATCTGTAGGGGTACTTCTTCGGGTCAACGGTCACGTCGAAGTGGCTATTCTCGTAGTTGCGCACCCGGTAGATGTCGTTGGAGAAGAACACCCTCCGCTTGCCAGTGAGGATGTCGAAGAAGTCGGTGTTGCGGCCGACCAAAGCGGGCTCCCGGAGCCGTGCCTGTGATCGCTGATCATGCTCCGGCTGGTCACTCCGGCAGAGTGGCCGCACGTAGGCGCCGTCGATCGCGCCCCCAGTCGGGTTCGACACGAGTTGGATCGCAACCCTGCATGTGTTGAAGGTTGCTGCCGTGAAGTAGCGGCTCAGCTCTCTGGCCGCTTCCGCCACATGCACCGTGTAGTCGTCGAGTTCCTCATTAAGGAGAGCCGCACTCGCGTCTCGCAACTTCGTGTGGGTCTGGACCAAGTGGGTCGCGGCTCGAGTTCGAGCAGTCTCTCTCTGGAAGCTTCGCTGAAGCAGGATGTTCCAGACCATGAAGACAATCGCGATCAGAGCGAGCGCGCTCGCGAGGATCGCAGCGTTGGCCTTACCCCCAAATGCGGCGTTAACTGCGACGTATAGGACGGTGCCTACAGCGATTAGATCACCCAGAGTTCCGAGCCAGTTCGAGCGGCCGGTCAGCCCTACCGTTTGATCGTCCTCCGCATCACTGGGTGCAATCCAGGCAGACAGACGTTGGCGAATCTCGTGCACTGCCCCCCCCCAGGTCAGATGGTCGTTCGCAACTGCCCGGGGACTCTAGCGCCACGGTTGACCCGCTCGTGGCGAACTCGGTCAAACTTAAGTCTGAGCCGCAGCCGCCAGATCATCCTCTGCCGACGGCTCCTCAGGGGGCTCGGCGAGTTCTTGTGTCGCCGGCTCGCTCGACGACTCGGCCGCCGGGGCGCTCGACGAGCCTGACGTCTCCTGGATGTCGGAAGACGTGGTGTCTCATCGGTACACCCCTGGGGGTCAGCGCCGCCCCGAGGTCGCCCGGTTGCACCCTCGGTGCTCGGGTCCCCGCGTGATGCTGCGGTCGCGGTCGTCGTGCCCGAGGTCCCACGGCTCGGTGGCGGCGATGTAGCGCCCGCACCGCCAGCACTTCACGCAGCCCGTCGCCACGATCGGTGCGAGCTGCTTGCGCTTCGCTTCATGCGCTGCGTCGTAGCCACGAGCCTGGCGACTCGGGCGCGTCTGGTCATAGGCACGCATCCGAGCCCTGGCATGGTCGGGGCATCGGGTGGCCGTGGTCGTCAGGGTGGGACAGCCGGGCTCGGCGCACACCTTCATCGTCATCGCCCCTGCCTCCGTCGGGAGCTGCCTGAGGTGGACCCACCACGGTCGCGCTGGCCGGTGCCTTCCTTGGCGCCTTGGCGGACCTCGCCACGGACCTTGCGCAGCTCGGTGTTGAGGGTGTTGATCCGCTTGTCGAGCCGGTCCAGCGTCTTCTCCGTCCGCGCCTCGGTGCGCTCCAACACCTTGAGCGACTTCTCGGTAGAGGCGACGGCGCGGGTCAAGGTCTGCTCGCGGCGCTTGGCGTTGGCCTCGTCGCGGCGCTGAGAGGCCAGGGACTCCCCGAACGTGTTGCGGACCGCCAGACCGCCCAGCGTG
>PBYI01000003.1 GCA_002729525.1 Nocardioides sp. | reverse complement strand
TATGCTTGGATTAACCGATGGTATGTTATTTAAACAAGTCGGCAAAATTAGCAAATACTTTTGTTTTTATCGCATAAAAACCATATTTACCTTAGCAGACACCTAACCTAACGAAGAAAATATAGTGCTAGTTATAAGATTAATCATTGAAAGTTTCAGGTTCGCATGGAACGCACTGCGAATGAACCTCCTACGTACCACCCTCTCCTTACTGGGTGTTACCATTGGAATATTTGCGATCATAGCAGTTTTCACCTTAGTAGACTCTCTAGAAAAGAGCATCAAAGACAGCCTAAGCTTTCTTGGAACCAATAATATCAACGTTGAGAAATGGCCATATGGCTTTGGTGGTGGACCATATCCTTGGTGGAAATATCTCCAAAGACCTTACCCTACTTACGACGAATTTGAGTTCTTGTCAGAGAATGTCAAACATGCTCAAGCTATGACCATCGCAGCAAGTAGAGGTGGGATTATTGCTAAACGTGGAAGTTCAAGCTCTGTAGATCTAGCGCTTGTTGGCACGGTTTACGAACATCAAAATGTCTATGAGATTCCTATTAGTCAAGGCAGATACTTTACACCACAAGAAGCCGAAGCAGGTAGAAATGTAGTGGTAATTGGTAGCAGACCAGCGAAGGACCTGTTCCCTTCCGGAGAACCAATAGGAAAAGACATTAAAATTAAGGGATTAAAGTACCATGTCATCGGTGTAATCAAAGAAGAGGGAGAAAGCTTCATGGGCACTCCAAGTAATGATGACAACATTTACATGCCTTTTAAATCATTCACTAAAATATTTTACAGCGGAGCCCGAGGTGGTGTGGAACCAAGCATCACAGTAAAGGGCCTGGAATCTGATATAGGTCTGGTAGAGCTCGAATCCGAACTTCGCGGATTGATGCGGAAGAAAAGATCTTTAAAACCTAAGGAGGAAGACAACTTTGCACTCAACAGACCAGAAGCCATTGCCAACTTCATTGGCTCCACATTTGATGTCATTGGATTTGCCGGTGGGATCATTGGTGGTTTCTCCATCCTGGTAGGAGGTTTTGGAATTGCTAATATCATGTTCGTATCCGTGAGGGAACGTACCAACATTATTGGTATTCAGAAATCGCTTGGAGCCAAAAACTACTTTATTCTCTTCCAGTTCCTATTCGAATCNGTATTCCTGAGTGTGATTGGAGGTGGTTTTGGGATTATNNTGGTCTGGCTGCTCTCCTTTATAAGCTTGGGTTCACTAGATCTGGTTCTGACATTCTCCAATGTCGCATTAGGACTAGGAGTATCTGCAGCAATAGGTATGGCTTCTGGAATCATCCCTGCTGCTATGGCTGCTAGACTTGATCCAGTGATCGCCATTAGAACACAATAGCATTAGAAAATATTCATAAAAAAGGTCTTCGGGATATTCCGAAGACCTTTGCTGTTTCTAATAGATCCAAATCTTATTTCTCAACTCCCAATTCGTCAGGCACTTCTTCAGTTCCCGCGATTTTCGCTTTGATTTTTGCCTCTAGCTCTTCCATCAATTCTGGATTGTCTTCAATCAGCTGCTTTACAGCATCACGTCCCTGGCCGAGTTTGTTGTCATTGTAAGAGAACCATGATCCAGATTTCTTGATCACATCCAATTCTACTCCGATATCTAGCACCTCACCAGACTTACTGATACCTCGACCATACATGATATCAAACTCAACTACCTTGAATGGAGGTGCTACTTTGTTTTTCACCACCTTCACACGAGTACGGTTACCTAATACGTTATCAGCACTTTCTTTGATCTGACCAATTCGTCTGATATCTAATCGCACAGAAGCATAGAATTTCAAGGCGTTACCACCCGTGGTAGTCTCTGGATTACCGAACATCACACCAATTTTCTCACGGAGCTGGTTAATGAATATACAAGCACAGCCAGTTTTATTAATCGCACCAGTCAACTTTCTTAGTGCCTGAGACATCAAGCGAGCCTGAAGCCCCATTTTGCTATCTCCCATCTCCCCTTCGAGTTCACCTCTAGGAACCAAAGCAGCAACTGAGTCAATTACCACGATATCTAGAGCTCCAGAACGAATCAAATGCTCTGCAATCTCTAAAGCCTGCTCACCATTATCTGGTTGAGAGATCAATAGGTTCTCGGTATCAATTCCCAACTTCTCTGCATAGCTCTTATCAAAAGCATGTTCTGCATCAATTATCGCTGCCAAACCACCCTTCTTCTGAGCTTCAGCAATACAATGCATCGCTAGAGTCGTTTTACCCGAAGATTCCGGACCGTAAACTTCGATGATCCTTCCTCTTGGTATCCCNCCTACTCCCAAGGCCATATCCAGACTCAAAGAGCCTGTTGAAATGGTAGGCACATCCAAAACTTTGTTGTCAGAAAGTTTCATGACGGTACCTTTGCCATACGTTTTTTCCAGTTTATCTAGGGTAATCTGGAGTGCCTTTAATTTTTCACTATTATCAGCCATGCTTTATCTGTATTGTAATGTGAATTTCCGAATTTTAAACAAGTAACAAAGTTATCTCGATTAATACAATATAACCTTGAAAAGCTAAATATATTAGCAAATATATGTTGAAAAAAATTATTTTAGGGTGTTTGCTTATTTTATTAGCATTAATCGTCTGGCAATGGAATTGGGTAAAATACGGCTACATGCAAGCAAAAGGCCAAATTATGGTTATTGTGGAAGCAAAGCCTATTGAAGATTTTTTACAAGATCCCAATTATCCCGATTCACTGAAGCAAAAACTGCTACTTACCAAAGAAGTTAGAAAATACGCCATTGATAGCCTGGGACTATATCAATCTGACAACTACACCAAACTTTTTGACCAGGGCGGAAAGACATTGCTTTGGAATGTATCCGCTTCAGAACCCTATGAGCTGAAAGCTTACCAATGGACCTATCCTTTTCTTGGAAGCATGCCTTACAAAGGTTTTTTCGATCTGGAAGAAGCTAAAAGAGAAGCCAGGAAATTACAGGAAGAAGGATATGATGTTCGCATCAGAACTGTAGGTGGCTGGTCCACCCTGGGCATCCTGGAAGATCCTCTCCTATCCAATATGCTGGAGCGAGGAGATGGAGAACTGGCTGAGGTAATTATCCATGAACTAACACATGCCACCATTTTTATTAAAGGAGAAATNGATTTCAATGAAAACCTGGCCAGTTTTATAGGAGAGCGTGGTACAGAACTATTCCTGGCTAGTTATTATGGAGATAGCTCAGATCAACTAACTGAGTATCGACAAACAGAATCAGATTCTCGCCGGCTTACCCAGATCATTCTAAGTGGTGCACAATCATTGGACAGCCTTTACCAGACATTTACAGATGATGATTCAATCGCTTTCAAAGACTCTCTAAAGAAGGAAACTATTTTTCAGATCACTCAGCAGTTAGACTCAGCAAATTTCTATAATCCACGATATCATCAGATATTTGAAAAGACCCAGCCTAACAATGCCTACTTTATGGCTTTTAGGAGATATCACGATCAGGAAGACTCAATCAAGACGATTTATGAGTCTTACAATTCTGATTTTAAAACCATGCTTCTTGACTTGAAATCGAAGTATGGGAAGTAGGGATTAGTTAACAAATTGTTACCTTTTATAAAGAAAATTGATTTCTATTTAATTTTGAATAATATCGAATGTCTTTGCTTGCTTTGAGCACTATTGTGGTGAACAGGCTTAGATGGATTAATTTTTAATAAAAAATCGGTTAACCAAATATTATCTCAAACCAAAAACCACATGGCGAAGCATAACCAAAAAATACTGGTTGTTGATGACGAAGCGGACATTCTTGAATTATTGAAATACAACCTGGCTAAAGAAGGCTATGATGTAAAAACGGCACTAGATGGTATCAAAGGTGTAGATACTGCCAGGACATTCATTCCTGATTTGATCATTTTGGATATCATGATGCCAAAGCAAGATGGCGTGGAGACTTGTCGTCAGATCCGTGAGATCCCTGAATTAGCCAATGCCTTTGTGATCTTCCTGACTGCCCGTTCAGAGGAATATTCTGAGGTAGCAGCGTTTGACATGGGTGCAGATGATTACATCACCAAACCGATCAAACCAAGAGCTTTGGTTAGCCGAATCAACGCTTTGTTCAGAAGAGAGTCTAAAAAGAAAAAGGAATCAAACAAAATATCTGTTGGTGACCTTATTGTAGACAGAACAAGCTACACGGTATTTGTAGGTGAAGATAAAATCAACCTACCGAAAAAAGAATTTGAATTACTTTACTTCCTGGCACAAAACCCTGGCAAAGTATTTAGTCGCGATGAGTTATTGCAAAACATCTGGGGTACAGATGTATATGTATTGGCAAGAACTGTCGATGTGCACATTAGAAAAGTAAGAGAAAAAATAGGTGAAGGATATATCTCTACAGTAAAAGGTGTAGGATATAAGTTCGACACCAATTAATAGTAACCCATGATAATAAATTCCCGAGGACTGTCATTGCTACTGGCATCAGTTATTGCTGCCATAACGACGGCATTCCTTACCCTTGTCCCATCGGTATTGCCGGCTGCATTAGCCATCGGTTTCGGGATAGCGTTTTGTTCTTCTTATATCTTAATTAGATTGGTTCTGGAATTTTTATTCTTCAGACATATCAACTCAATCCATGAGGTTTTGAATCACATGCGTGATCAGGAACTTTCTGATTTGACCAAACCGACCAATAAAGTTTCTCTGAACCCATTGAAGAAAATCAATCGGGACATCTATAACTATGCGGAGCGCAAGCAGCAGGAGATTCTGGAACTTAAGCGAATGGAAACATTCCGTAGAGAGTTTATTGCAGATGTATCGCATGAGTTGAAAACACCAATATTCGCAGCCCAAGGATTTGTTCACACACTGCTTGATGGAGCTGTGGAAGACAAAAAGGTTCGAATTAAGTTTCTCAAAAAAGCGGCCAAGAGTCTTGATGGATTAGATATCCTGGTTCAGGATCTTCTCACCATCTCTCAAATGGAGACTGGAGAAATCAAGATGCACTTCGAAAGTTTTGACATCATGCGCCTCACCAAAGAGGTCATGGATCAGCTGGACGGCAAAGCAGAGAAACGTGAAATTGATGTCCAGATAGAAAATGAAGATCAGCAATTTTTCGTAAGAGGAGACTATCATAGGATTTACCAGGTGATGATGAATTTGGTTTCCAATGCCATCAAATACACCAAAAAAGGTGGAGCCGTTAGAATCCGGTTTGAAGAAGAAGGCGATAAGGTAGTCACATACATTATTGATAATGGACGAGGAATTCCAGCCGAAGATCTGAGTAGAATATTCGAACGTTTCTACAGAGTTGAAAAGAGCAGATCAAAAGAAAAAGGTGGAACCGGACTTGGGCTCTCCATCGTCAAACACATCATGGAAGGCCACGACTCTACGGTGGAAGTAGAGAGTGAAGTGAAGGTCGGATCCACTTTTAGTTTCAAATTGAAAAAAGGTAAGCCCGTAGCGCATAGATTTGTGGAGGAAGAAGACGAAGAAGATGACTATGCATAAATATGTAAAGGGGCTAAAATTTGAAGACATCATATTATTTGAGAATGAACACTATATAGTGGTAAATAAACCACCTTATATTTCCACGCTCGAAGACCGCAACGATCCCATAGATTTATTAAAGCTTGCCAAGGAATACCACTCAGATGCTCAGGTTTGTCATCGCTTAGATAAAGAAACTTCAGGTGTAATCGTTATTGCCAAGCATCAGGAAGCTTATCGTCATTTTGCCATTCTTCTTGAAAAACGTCAGGTCAAAAAAGTTTATCATGCCGTGGTAAATGGTATACACGAGTTTGACAATCTGGAGTGTGATCAACCAATTTATTCTACCAATAGTAAATCCAGAGTGGACTTCAGAGAAGGGAAACCTTCTTTGACATTGGTTAGTACTTTGGAATCATTCAAGCTTCACACTCTTGTAAAGTGCTTTCCAGTTTCAGGTCGTTTGCATCAGATCCGAGTTCATTTAGCGTATCACGGTGCAAATATTGGCTGTGACCCAGTATACGGCGGAGACTATATTTATTTATCACAACTGAAGAAGAATTTTCATCTTGGTAAATCCAAAGATGAGGAAAAACCGATTATAGAGCGAGTAGCGCTACATGCACACAATATTGCCTTCCATGATTTTGAAGGTGGAGAGAACGATGTAATTGAAGTGGTAGGTGAGTATCCAAAGGATTTTGCGGTGCTGGTGAAACAACTTCGTAAGTATCTGTGAGCCTACTCAGAATCAATGAATTAGGCCTGAAACATAATTCAAAATATAGCTTGTTTTTACCAAATTAAACTTCTATTTTTGTGTCCCTTTTCTGAGGGGGAACCAATAAGTTCATTATAAACAATTAAAAAATTGGATACTTTAAGCTATAAAACAGTATCGTTAAACAGTGCTACAGTAGAAAAGAACTGGGTCATAGTAGACGCAGAGTCTCAAGTGTTGGGGAGAGTGTCCAGCGAAGTAGCAAAGATTATCAGAGGAAAGCACAAGGCGGGTTACACTCCAAATGTGGATTGTGGTGACAATGTTATCGTAATCAACGCAGATAAAATTCGCCTGACCGGTAAAAAATGGACAGAGAAGCAATATGTTCGTCACACAGGATATCCTGGTGGACAGCGTTTCGAAACTCCAGCGGAAGCGAAAGCAAAAACCTCTAGATTATTAGTAGAAAGAGCAGTGAGAGGCATGTTACCTAAGACTAAATTAGGAAACAAGTTGATCAAAAATCTTTACGTATATGAAGGTGCGGAGCATCCTCATGAAGCACAAAAACCAAAAGAAGTAAAACTTTAAAACCTAAATGGAAATTATCAACACCATTGGAAGAAGGAAAACTTCTGTAGCTAGAATTTACCTACAGAGCGGTAAAGGCGCAATCACTGTCAATGACAAAGAGTTGGCCAAATACTTTCCTTCTGAGATTTTACAGACCATCGTAAAGCAGCCTCTAGTGAAGCTGGAATTGGATGGCAATTATGATATCAACGTAAATGTTGATGGCGGCGGACCAAAAGGTCAAGCGGAAGCAGTTAGACTAGCTATTTCCCGTGCCCTTGTTGAACTTGACGAGGAAAACAAACCTCCTTTGAAGCAAGAAGGATTTCTTACTAGAGACCCAAGAATGGTAGAGCGTAAGAAATACGGACGTAGAAAAGCGAGAAGAAGATTCCAATTCAGTAAACGTTAATATCATAATGGAAAAACTAGAATACAAAGACTTATTGGATGCTGGTGTACACTTTGGTCACCTTACTCGTAAGTGGAATCCACAGATGGCACCATACATCTTCATGGAGAAGAATGGCATCCACATCATAGATCTAAATAAGACGCTTACTTCTTTGGATGATGCAGCAAACGCTATTCAGTCTGTCGTAAGATCAGGCAGAAAAGTAATGTTCGTTGCTACCAAGAAACAAGCTAAAGAAGTAGTAGAAACTGCTGCTCAGAAGTTAAACATGCCTTACGTAACTGAAAGATGGTTAGGTGGTATGTTGACTAACTTCACTACTATTCGCAAGTCATTGAAGAAAATGGCGGGTATCGATAAGATGATGAAAGATGAATCTTACACGAACCTTGCGAAAAGAGAGCGTTTGATGATCAGTCGTGAAAAAGAAAAGCTAGAAAGAGTATTGGGCGGTATCGCTGACCTAAACAGACTTCCAGCAGCACTTTTCGTGATTGACATCAAAAGAGAGCACATTGCTATTGCTGAAGCTCAGAAATTGAATATTCCTGTATTTGCATTGGTAGATACTAACTCTGACCCTACTCAGGTTGATTATCCAATCCCTGGTAACGATGATGCTTGGAAATCTATCAACTTGATCACTAGCTACATTGCGAAAGCAATCGAAGAAGGTCTTGCAGAGCGTAAGAAAGACAAAGAAGACGCTAAACTTCAGGAGGAAGAAGAAGAAAAGAGAAAAGCTGACGAGCAAAACGCTTAATACCAGTTTTACTTAATGAAATAATAAAGTGAAAATTGAACATTGTCTCTGATGATGTTCAATTTTTGTTATAAGCAATGCTAAAAATTAAAAGAATAAAATAATGGCTATTACTGCAAAAGACGTAAACAAACTTAGACAAATGACCGGTGCTGGTATGATGGACTGTAAAAAGGCATTGGTTGA
>PBYI01000002.1 GCA_002729525.1 Nocardioides sp. | reverse complement strand
AGAAGAGCCGGAGGAAGCGCGGGGAAAAGACGGCGGACGCTGGCCGTTCTCTCACTCCCGCGGCGCTCCACGCGGGTGGTGCGGCGATCATCCCCGTAGCCGCAAGCGACCTCCAATCTAATAACGGGCAGCAGGTCATCGATTTGGACAACCCAACGCAAAAGACGGCGTCCAAGTCCATTCTTACTGCGGAACTCAAAGCACGCAAGAAGGACACGTATCTTAAAGTGCAGTCAGGCCCGAATGCTGGCCAACCTGCCGCGTCCGTGACTGTGAGCGACCTGATAGCCCTTCTCAGGGCGGCCAACGGCGGCGGGAGCAAAGTTGTGCGGCTCACAGACGAAGGAGACGCGCCAAAGTTCGCTTGGAAAAGGAGGGCAATAGCACCACCACCAGCACCGCAGAACGCCGAAAGTCCCGAAACAGCAGCCACTGAGGCGGCTGTAGTGATTGTGGCAGCCGCCATTGACCAAAGCCAAGAAAACCCCGATCCGCCCCCCCCGCCCGCAGCAGCACCCCTTGGGGTCACCACGCGCCGCTAGTGCCAGCGACAGCACGGCAAAATAGGTTCCTAAATAGGTTCAGCGCCACCGCCATGCCCCCGCCCCTCGAAGTGCGGCAAATCAAAATCCCAAAAACGATTCAAATGGTGGCTGCGACAGAAGCCACGTTGCCGGGCATCCGGTGGTGTCACGAGGCAATGGTTTGGGGCACCTCAAAGCCAATTGAGCCAGAAACTAGCTCTTGACCGGAGCTGCGGGGGGGGCGGTGCATTCACGTCAGCAGAGTAAAACTTATGACTTCAGTTGGCTGCCTCCAGATGCCATTGTCCGCTGACCACGATGTCCCCCAGCCACGGGTGCTCGTACAGGTAGTGGACGCGCTTGTTGGCGATGAATTGGGGGGGCATCGGGGTTGTCGGCGGCTCGTGCAGGGCCCCCAAGACGGCGAATACGTTGGTCCGTCATAGCATCCAACCCCCAGTGGGGCTTTGGAGCCGCTGCCAGCAGACCGTGGCCAAGAAGAGCACGCCACAACGCCGCTCCATGTACCCATGGACTCTAAAACACGTGGTGGTGCCGTCGATGCCACAGCAGGAGCCCCCCCCCTGCTCCCCCCCACTTCGACTCAAAAGTGAACCAAATTGAGCCAACGTGGAGATCCGCCGACGGGCCCCGTGAGGCGCACCGATGCCCCCCCAATTTGCGTCCGCTCCATTCGAAACATCATCGTGAGACTCTTCAACATACCTGCAGCCAGGGTAGCCCCCGGGACAAAGCTAGTGATGAACCGGGCCGTCGAAGCACACGCTCTGGGCTGTTTTAGCTCAAAGAGCCTCGGGTGCACCTGTGCGACGATCTGAGCAGAATGGGACAAAGGGAATATGTAGAAACACCTACGCAGTGAGCTCGTCGTGGTGAGCATGCGTGCGTGTCACGGCGGGAAGCGCCTGTCGTGCTAATTACCACGTGCAGCATGAAAATTAAGCAGTAGGGTCAGGCACCTACCTTGGCGGTGCTGCACGTAGCAACCAACACCTCCACCTTCGTGACCACGCCGCCTCCGCCTCACACGGTTCCATAAGTAGCTCCTACGGCAGTGCAACCCTTCCCACAAGCCAGGCATCCACACCGCCGCGTCGCGCAGGAACACGAATGACCATATAATGCACTCTCACTGAGAGCGGCTGCCAACCTAAAAAACACGATATCCTGAAAGAGAAAACTCACGAAAAACCTACAGTATCTTTCTTTGCCGGCACAAGGTTGGTACGAGCTGTTTGGGGTCTGCAAAGCCGGTGAGAAAAGTACCTTTTTCTCAACTCTTCAAAAGAGTAGGAAAGCCTGCGTGGCCGATTGTGCACCTTTTCCTGAGCTCCGAACGTGCCTCATAATTTTGTGGGAGGCCTAGGAAGTGCCCGAAAAAGATTCCTAAAAATTGTTCGTCGAAATTTATTTGATCACACACTCAAAAAAAAGACGAGTGACTCGATATTTTAGACCATCGACTCGACCATAAGGCGGGTGAACTAGCGACTATGCTCCGGTATGTGAATCGTACCACACCCCAAGGCCATGGATGGGTAGTTGGACGCTGGATATTGAGGTCTGTTGATCAGCTGGGACACCTTTTCTCAGAGTTAATCCATCTCCATCAAGAATCTCCCCATATATCAAAGTTAGCCTCCAGGAAAGTTTTCGCGAGCCGCTTTGTGCATGATCCATTACAAAAAAAGTTTAGCGGCATCAGTGGTGGGGCTGTGGGAACATCTTACAGCCCCTGCATGTGCAGAGTCAGGTACCTCACCTGCTTTTTGAGACGCGCCAGTGGAGGGGTTGAAAGTGTAAAAATACTAATTTTTGATCGAAAAATCAGTGTTGCTCCACCTGCTCTGGTTGTGCTCATTGGGTGGTATCTGGTGCTCAGATCAGCCACACGCGGACTATAAGCACTGTTGTGTCCATCTACTAGGCCGCAGCTGCAACATGAGCCACATTGAAGCTTTCTCTCACAGAGCTGGAGAGCAGCCAGCACGCCACCCGCCGCAGCACTGCCATCAGCCCCCCTGGAGGGAGCTATAGTGCGCTCGCGCTCGTGAGCCCTAGCGCCCGGCTATGACTAGGCTATGTCCGCTGTTTGTTTCTTCCTGCAGCCACCCCCCCAGTTCACTCTAACTTTAACACATTTAACAGGCATTTGGATGAACAAAATAACAGCCAAAATTAGCTGCACGCACGAAACACCTCAGACCTGAAGCTCNTGCCCCTGTTTTTTTTTTTCTCTTCTTCGCGGCCATGGCTAACTTCCATGCTGCGATTCTTCTTCGCCACCACCGCCATGCTCTACATCCATCAGCGCTGCTGCCACCACGCTCGCGCCACCACCACCACCGCCACCACCGCCACCACCGCCGCTGCCTGCGTCACCAACAGCCGCTGTGGCTCCACCCAGCGCGCTTGTCATGAGCACTTCGATGTCCTTCTCCCTCTGCAAGCACCGGTCGCTCAGTGTCTTGCTCCAAGGACGAACGAAGGCGTCAAGGAACCTCTGATCTTCGTCGCGGTTGAGGAAGCAGCGGATGAACCCAGAATGCCGCACGACAACATCGGACCATGCGCCTTTTGCGTCGCGGACCGTGTGACTGCAGACGGGGCATTCGGACTTCGGGTAAGTCGCTGGGTCGCTTCCCGCAGGAAGCACGCCGAGAGGCTTCTTGCACCTCCCGCCAAAAATTACCGCCGTGTACTTCACCAGGAAGTTCCGGACTTGAGGTGGCGAAGAACGCGTCCGGCTGTAGTGAGGTGTGTATGTTTGCTGCTTGCCCGGCCTCGGGTCGTTCAAGTCGTGCGTCAGGCTCCACGTCGTTGAAAAGAGCTCATCTGCTGGTGTCGGGCAGGCTGCGCCCACTTCAGCCTCCCATTCGCCCCGACGATTCTGCACTTCCTCCGCGAGGCCACGCAGCTCCGCGGATTCGGACCGAAGCCGGGCGACCACCGCTGTCGCTGCAGCCTTGGCGTCGCCTTGCAGAGCAGCTTCCTCTGCCTCTGCCGCCGCCACCATCGAATCGTGCTTCTCTATTGCTTCTGCAGTCGCCAGCCCACCAACTCCTGCAAGCTCCTTTGCACGTGCCTCGTGTTTCTTTTCTGACAACCATAACGCGTGGTATCTTGCTGGCGTTGACTTGAAGGATGCAAGCGCTTCGTTCGCTCTGTTGACCGCACTTCCGTCGCCACTCTGCGCCGCCACTCTTGCGGCTGCGTCACATTTGAGGATGAAGCGCCGCCGCCGCCGCGGTGCCGGCTGTNGCGGTGGTGCCAGCGGCGGCTGCGACGGTGCATGGTGCGTGGCGAGGCGCCATTGACTCTTGCTAGCACCTCTACCATCTCCGTCAAGGTTCAAAATCTCCTCCCTCCACTCGGCCGGCAACAGCGGGTCGTCGTAGTGCACAGTGTGACAATGGAAATTGTGGTCGTTGCGGGTGTGATACTTCGCCACGTCTCCTGTGTACCACGTCTCAGTCGGGCTGAAGAACACCTCGATTTTCTTCTTCTTGACGAGCTGCTGTGCTGAAGGCAACGAAGACGCTGCTGCTTGTTGGCCTCCTCCGGCCATTGGCTGCTGCCCCTTGGATTCATCCAGTGGTGGTCCCTTCGTGGAAGTAGCGCTCGAGGTTAATTCATAAAAATAATAAATTAATAATTCCCTCTCTTATTCACCGTTCTGTAGCACGTATCGCACACGTCGTGGTCGCAAATGCGGCATCCATGGGCCACCGCACCCGTGACTATAATGGACCCGCACAAATCGCAGCTGTAGCCCGATTGAGGGCTGTTGAATTGCTTGAGCCCGTGCCCCCCGGAGCAGCTTGGCAAGGTCTGGAGAGAAACGATGATTGTGAGAGCACCCTTGATCCCGCACAGTTCTCACNAATCGGTTTCTTTGTAATTAAATACTCACGAATTCGGCAGAATTAATGGGCACATCACTGGATTCATCCACCCATCGCTCTTGCAACTGGATTCGCCGTGATGACCACTCAAGCGCCGAGCCGAGAGCTGGCCCAGGCTGAGACATCCGGCGAAGCACGAGCATGTGTTGCAACTGCGGAAAGGCAGCACGGGCATCGATGGAGATGTCTGCGTTCCCGACGTTGGATGTCCCCCAGAAACTAGGCTTCAGCAGCCTTGCTGAGACAGCATCACTGATGTTGGTTTCCTTCGCGTCTTGATAAGCCCGTTCGTTTTCCATCAGCGACAACTGTCCACTTATCAGCTCTAGCATCTCTTCAGTCAGTTTCTTGTGCTTCTTCTTCCCGACTCGTTCAATATCGGCCAAACGCTTCTGGTCTGGGATGCTCTTCTTCTTGTTGCGGTAGGAATATCTCGATAACCTCGGCGTAGTTTGGTACCGGTTGCGGAAGAAGAGCCGGATCTCCTTGCAGAGTGCGACTCGCTGGTAGTTCGTGTGGGAGGACCGCACACGAATCGATTTATCGCTGGAGAGACGCCGTTCCTGGACGGATTCTTTCGACTCTCGAATGTACTTCGTTTTCTGATTTAGCGGTGCGATTATGTTAAACTTGAACTTGACGTACGAGCTGCTCGTCATGTTCGAATCGTGATAACCAGCCACCTCCCTGTGGATCGCCCAGAGCGTCTCGGCGATGTACGAAGTGTGGCCAAGCGCGCCCGCTGTTCGCTTCACTTTGGCGCAGAACTCCGGGTGTTGCGCCTGCAGGTCGCTGCTACTGCTCTGAACTGCTGCTGCCCATGATGCCCTCCACTCGCCGTCGCTCAAGCCGAGGTGATCTGTCCAGTCAACGAGCCGTGTTTCGTACAATCGGAGATCAGCGGGAGTCATTGCTGCACACCGCGCTTGAAACAGATTCCCGGGTGGTGCTGGTGCCTCAACTCCAAGCGAACCTTCCTCGCTGGTGGCGCTGCGTTTGTAGACGTCGCAAACGTGAGCAGCGAAGTCCTTGGACCACGTCGTGAAGATGAAATTAAAGGAAACTGGCGCCTCGTGGTAGGCGGCGTGTAACTCGAGAAACTTAGAGTTGCCCTTCTTCAGTCCTGCAAAAAGCTGATCTTTGGTGTTCTCTAGCAGCTCAACGCGGCTGTAGAAGTCGCCCTTCTCACCTCCTTCGCGCTGCACACGATACGGACTCCAACGAACACGGACGTCAGTGCCATCAGAAGAAGTGGCAGAGCTGATGTAGGCATCGCCAGCTGCTGTTCGGGTAACAAAGTCGAAGCAGTGGCCGTGCAGATCCAGACTCGCCTTGCCAGCCAGGCGGGCAGCCTCGAGCGCAACACAGTCCGCGACGCTAAGCTTGACCCAGGCGTCGTCAATCTCGACATGGTAGGCATTATACTTCTCCAGGTCCGCGATCGTTTTCTTCACGGACCTCATCTCTGGCTCGTCCAGCCAGCCATCGCCCGCAAGCCGCGCCCATAGTGGGGCGTATGTCTCGAACGTCGACTGCAGGCACATTGGAAGGTCGTGCCCCGTTGGGCCATTGTCTGTTGGCACGCGGTCCATCATATTTACCTTCTTCTGGTAGTTCTTATGAAGAGACGTGATGAGCTCGAGGTGCACGTGAGCACGTGGGTCAAGAATGAACCTGCAGGACCTCCCCAGGTTGCTGAACTGCCAGTCACTCTTCCGGTGCCTCGGCGCCTGGTCGAGGAGTTGGAAATGAGGGTAGTAGCAGAGGAGCGCGTTGGTCGACAACCGGAGGTTTGCCTTCTTCTGCGCATCCACAGCGGCCGCCGCGTTAGTCTCCCACCGTTGCTTGCATAGGGCAGGTGGAAGTGTCACGCGCCGGCCGAACCAGCCGCTCGAGTGGGCTTCTGTTATGGTTGGGTTCGCTCTAAAATAGTACGCGTAATCGTAGAGGACCTGATAACGCAGAGGGCCGTCAGATTTTGGCATGCCTGTTTGTGTCGTTTCGAATTTCGTATCGGGTCATGGGCTTCACCTGAACGGCGTTCATGTCGTCGTTGCCGCGGCCCAGGCCTAGCGTGGACGTGGCAGCATCTACAACAAGTTGGGTCTGCGAGTGGGGGCGTGTTGACAAAAAGTCAGAATACCGAGAATAGCGGTACCTTTCCTTACGGCAATATAAAAAACAAAGATACAAGCCCGCCAACAAGCCACCCAGCCAGCCCGCCAGCCCGCCATGCAGGCAGGCAGGCAAGCAGGCAGGCAGGCAGGCAGACAAGCAGGCAGGCAGGCAGGCTGCTGGTGCCTCACCTTGTGAAAGCGATCGCCGAGAATTACGAATAAGAGGCAAGCACGGGCACGGGTCATGTCGTCGTCGGCGGCGTTGCCTGCCTCGAGTTTTGCCCTGGCTTGTTCGAATAATTCCCTCCCCTCTGCCAGAGCGGCATGATCGACAACAGCTCCGATCCCTGCTGCGAGTAGCCGCTCGAAGAGCCCGCCTATTGGTGATGCGAACTCCTCGATGGCATCCAGCGACGCTTCCGCCATGCCATAAGCCGATTTGTCCACGACGGTGTTGATTGTCAAAACGTGGCGCTTTGTCTCCATCTCCAAAGGGTGCCCATCTCCCTCTGCGTCTTCGTCGAACTTGGGCAAAGACGGGTTAGTCTAGTTAGTTCGGACATTGGCAGTGCATGTTCACCTCGCACGTACTCATCAGGGTTTAGAAGTGCTACCGTCATGATGAGGTTATTGATTTGCTCCCCTTTCTTGTTCTTCGTGGCGTCGAAAGAATACGACACCATGGTGTCAGGGCGGTGCTTCAACGTGTAGTGGACGAGTTGTGCGCATATATAGTCCTCCATGCCCTCGAGCTGCTGGAATGCCGCGTCGCAGGTGCGGACAGACGGCAGCTGGTCTGCTCTGGGCTCCTCGCCTAACCAGAAGAGGTGGGTGAGGGCCAGGACCATAGGAAGTTTCTCCATCGAGACGCCGCATTCAATCTTGAGGTAGTTCGCGTACGCCATGCGTTCGGCGCTGAACACTTCGCCGCGCCCAGAGAAGGAGGCTCCGGTATCTTCCGCCCCAGAATTGCCCTCATCCACTGGCTTGAGCGATTCCAAAGCCTGTGTCATCGCCCGGAGTCCTTGGAGCATCGTTGCCGTCGGAGGGATCGATGGAAATGGAAATCCATCTTCAGCGAGAGATGCCGCACGGCGCTTGGTGGCTGCAGCTCGGCATACGCACGTGACTTCTGCCCCACTGCTGCCTTCGTACACCGCGTCCATGAACCTTCGTACGTCTTCCAGGGACAGAAGTGCTCCGTTGCGACCTCGTTTTCCGCGGGCAAGATTTACAGGCCTTACCTGCCCGGTGCCGTGGTATGCGCCAAATATCCGCTCCAGTAGGTACGTTTCGTACTTCTTGTCGGTTTCATCGTCACGCTGCCCCCTTGCGTCTTCGGCCAGAAGAATCTCCACGAGCATGGCCACCCGCAGCCCATCCGTTTGGTTTAGGATGAAGTCTGGCTTGAATTCATGTGGCAGAGAGCGCCAGTGAGCTGCCGTGGGATCGTGGGCGACAGGGGAAGACATCCATTTTTTGTCGTCGCTGCTGTCGCTGCTGCGTCGCTGCCGCGGCGAGGACCAGGGCAAGGAAGAGGATGCCGGAGACTTGGAAGAGGACGCGCTGCGGCCTCTCCTCTCGGGGCGCGTGTAGCCCCGCGATGATAGGTCGCACTCTGGCCACGAATCACCGCTCAAGTAGCCCAACGCAACGAAGTCCCGGGCCGTGTCGAGCACACACGCGTACTTGTTCTCCTCCCATGCATCCAGGGTCTCGCTACAGATGGCAGCGCAGTTCACTACCCTCCCCGCGCCGGGGCCCGTCACGGCCGTGTCAAGGCCGTCAACAAAATCCAAGAAGGCCTTGTCGTACAAAGCCTCGTCAGTTTGCTCTTGTCCCAGAGCGGCAGCTAGGAGACCCTCGTTCGACTCGAGCTTCTCAATCACGCAGAACATGTCCCGGATATCGTACATGTGACTCAAACTGCTGCTGCTGCTGCTGCTGCTGCGAGTGCCTTCCTTCCGCTGCCGTAGTCTCCGTGGGCTGTCTCCAGCTGCGTCGTCAACCGGAAGTTCGTTCTGCACTCGTACCGCTTTCGTAGGCAGGAAGAGCGTCCTCTCGTGGCCGTGCTGGACTATACCGAGGTCTGACTGCCAGTCAGAGCCAAACGATAACCTGAAGGCCGCTCCAAGTGTGCTATCAATTGCCAGGAGCAATCTGACTACGTGATCTGGGATATAGTGGCGACCAGGGGGTCCGCGAACCCACGCCTCGTCGTTCTCCATGAGTTCTCTGTAGAAGAACATGAAAGCAGTTCATAGAGGTGAGTGTATGGACCGTCTAGTGCGCCGGTGTATCAAAACAGTCCCCAAGATTTGACCATTGTTTTGGTACACCGGCGCATCCAACCACCGAGGGAATTTTTTGTGCTGGTCACTTAAACTTACGTCGCAGAAGGTGACTTGCCAGAAGGTGGAGTAGTCCTGGTATTTGCTCTCTTGGGAGACCCGTGGGGGCTCTGCATCTCTGAGCTGTCGTCACCCTGTCTCTTGGGATACATTGCGACGACTGAACAACAAAAAAGGTGCTTTGGCTGCAACCACGGAGTAAATGCGGGGCCGTGCTTTTAGGGCTTCATTGCCGGTTATCAATCGGTCGTCTCACCGGTGGAACCGAAATGATCGGAAAAAAAGTGTTCAATTTAACCTAAAGTATGAGCTTTAGCGCTTAGGAAGTTACTTGAGATTCCATTTCCGGTCCTAAAAGTTACGAAAAGGAAGCGAAAAGCAAAAAGATACCACCGGGCGGACCCCAAGATGCTCAACATTGAAGAGGCACGGCGCCGCGACAACGCCACGAACATCAGCCTCCCCTCCCCATGAAGCTCTTTTATCTCGTCGTGCTCCTCGAGGCTGCGGGAGTGGTCACGTACGGTCGTGGCTCTGCATTCAACCACCCGCCGCCG
>PBYI01000001.1 GCA_002729525.1 Nocardioides sp. | reverse complement strand
TCAGGGTTGGCCGCCGGCCCGTGCTGCTGAGCGCTACGACGTCTCTTGGCGGACGGCGAAGAAGTGGGCCGACCGGTATCGAGAGGAGGGTCCCGACGGGATGCTTGACCGGTCCTCGGCGCCCCGTCATCAACCGAATCGGACGCCGGCCCCGGTGGTCCGCAAGATCGTGCACCTGCGCTGGAAGCAACGCCTGGGGCCGGTCGAGATCGGTGATCGGCTCGGCATGCCTGCCTCGACTGTGCACGCGGTCCTGGTGCGCTGCCGGATCAACCGGCTCTCCCACATCGACCGCGCCACCGGCGAACCGATCCGCCGCTACGAACACGAGAAACCCGGCGACTTGATCCACGTCGACGTCAAGAAGCTCGGCCGCGTGCCCGATGGCGGCGGATGGCGCTACGTCGGTCGTCAGCAAGGAGAGAAGAACCGGTCTGCGACGGCCGTGCGGACTAACGGGCCGCGGAACAAGCACGGCAACCCCCAGATCGGGACCTGCTTCCTGCACACCGTCATCGACGACCACTCCCGCGTCGCCTACGTCGAAGCCCGCGACGACGAAACGAAGGAGACCGCGACCGAGGTCCTACGCAACGCCGTCGCCTGGTTCGCCGCCCGCGGCGTCACCGTCAAGCGCGTTCTCAGCGACAACGGCAGTTGCTACCGGTCGAACGACTGGAAACAGACCTGTATCGAGTTGGGCATCACCCCGAAGAGGACGCGGCCCTACCGGCCCCAGACCAACGGCAAGATCGAGCGCTTCCACCGCACCCTGGCCGAGGGCTGGGCATTCAAGAAGTTCTACAACTCCGAGTCAGCCCGGCTGGCCGCTCTGCCAGCATGGCTCCACAAGTACAACCACCACCGGCCCCACTCAGCAATCGGGAAGGCCGCACCCATCACCAGGTTGAACAACCTGGCTGGGCATCACAGCTGATATGTAGCGGTTTCCTGTCAAGAGCAGGTTGAGGCGCCCGTCCCGATTGCTCGGGGCGGGCGCCTCGTGCTTCGTCGATGTCGTCGGTGGTGAGCGTGTCGTTGGCGACGCGCGGTCAGGCTGATATGCGCGGGTTGGTTACCGCAGGACGGGGTGTTCGGCAGGAGCGGGCCGCTTGTCTAGGGTCGAGCGTCGCCCAGGAGGGCCGGGCTGCTCATAGCTGTTGCGCGGGTCGCTCCACGCGCTGCTTCCACCACGTCGGTCGACGAAGCAGATCGGGTTGGCCGGCTGGTCAGTCCTCGAGTACGGCCAGGGACCAGCACCAGCCGGCCAGCTCACGGGCGATCGCGACGTTGGCGACTACGTGCCGCTTGCGACGGGCTCGGAAGGCATCCCAGCGGGCGTTCAGCCGCCGGTTGCCGGCGTCACCGCGGGCCCGGGCAGCCGGCGATGCGAGCTCCCACCGGTCCCGCATGGTCTTCCCTGGGGCGTAGCGGGCCCGATGGTGCCAGGCAGCCTCGACCAGCAGCCGACGCAGGTGGGTGTTGCCGGTCTTGGTGATCGAGCCCTGGACCCGGCTCGTCCCGGAGGAGTACTCCGATGGCACGAGTCCGATGAACGAGCCGATGGTGTTGCCGGTGAACCGGTGCCAGTCGCCGACCTCGACCGCCAACGCGAACCCGGTCAGGGTGCTGACTCCGCGTAGGCAACCGAGTCGGCGCACGATCGGGGTGAACTCCGAGTTCGCAGCCATGACGGCGATCGCCTCATCGAGTCGGTCACGGCGTGCTTTCACCGCCAGGACGGCCTCGTAGTCGGACTCGAACGTCAACTGCAGCGCGGTCGCGTCGAAGCGTTGACGGCGTAGCCAGGTGTCGTGGGTGGTGGTCCAGGCCTGGCCGCCGGAGTAGACGATCCCTTGGCGCAGCAGGAGCTTCGACAGCCGGTGCCGGGCCCGCATCAGGTCACCGCGGGCGTCCTCCCGGGCGCGGACGAGGTCGCGAGCGTTCTCCTGGGCGAGGGTCGGGACCGACACGGCCGTGTACTCGTCGAGTCGCAGCAGCCGGGCCAGGTGGACCGCGTCCCTGGCGTCGGTCTTGACCCGATCACCCGACGGTCGCTGCAACTTGCTGGGAGCGACGACCTCGCAGCGGATCCCCGCAGTGGCCAATGCTCGGGACAGGCCGAACCCGGTTGGGCCGGCCTCATAGGCCACCGCGACCGGGCCCGGGAGGTCCTGGAGCCAAGACCTGATGTGGTCGTGTGACGGGGTCAGCTTCGCTTGGACGAGCTCGCCCGTGACGCCATCGATCGCTGCTGCCGCGACCGATCGTGCGTGCACGTCGAGCCCAACGCTCGTACGCTCGGTAAACACCGGGGCCTCCCACAATGTCGGATAGGCCGAGCAGGCGGCCCCTGCTCGGTAACCCACGAATCTTGTGAGTGAGGCCCCGGCCCGCAACCACCTCAGCCCGAGGCGGTCACGTCATACCGTCTAGGGCAGTTGGAGTGCGCGAGCATGGCAGAGGCTGCCGCGGTGCAGGCCGCGGTCGCGGTGGCGGTACTTGCCGAGCGCAGGGTCTCCCGTACCGGCTGCGGCACTCTGACGGCACGTCGGGCGAGGATGTCGGCCGGGGAGACCCACACGACGTCGCCCTCGGCCGGCGGGCTGGCCAGTCCGGACTCCACGTCGTTGTGTGCTCGGCGGGAGAGAGCACGCGCTGGGCCGGTCAGGTTGGGGGTGTCGGCCTTCTCGGCGACGACGTGCGCGAGCTCGGAGCCGGCCTCGATCGCGCGGAGGGTAGCCATGGTGGCCTGGGGGAGCCCGGGCCGGGTGGCGATGGCCTCTGGTGTCGCCAGCGTGGTGGTGTCGTGGGTGATCTGGCGGTAGGCGGCTCGGACTTCCGCGGCCGCGCGCGCCAGGGGCTCCTCGAGGCGGGCTCCTGGGGGAGCAAGGTCGCCCCAGCGGCTGGCCAGGTTGCTCCAGGACCGCCCTGCGTCGGCGATCGCGGGGACCAGGCGGTCGGACCGCTCGAGCACGCCTGCGTCCGCGGCCGCGTCGACGAGGACCAGGCTCGCGGCAGCGATCAGCCCTTGGGTGCGGGTGATCAGCAGGATGTCGGAGGGGTCGAGATTCCGGGCCAGCGCGCGGTGGGTCTGGATGTCCCAGTTGGCCAGAGCTTGCGCCAGCCGTCCGGGGTCGTCGATGGGTCGCATCGCCTCGCCGGCAAGGGCTTGGGGGAACCGGTCGGTCAGGTAGCTGCGGGCGGTGTTCTCGCAGGCGGACATCCGGTCGACCCAGACACCGGTGGGCGCGATCGCGTAGGGGGAGTGGTGCTGTGCCAGGTGGATCCGGCGCCCGGCGCTACGGGCGTCGTTGACGCGGTCGCGGCCGTGCTCGTGGAGCGCGACGTTGACCGCGTGGGCGGTGAGGTAGAGGCCGTGCATGATCCGGGTGCGTGCTGCCTCGAGGTCGCGGTGGGCGTCGGGCTGCTCGAGGGGGATCTCGGCGCCGTAGCGGCGGACCAGGGCCGCGGCGTTGAGGAAGGTCTGGGTCATCTGGTCGATGCGGGGGCTGGTCGGGCCCTGGCCAGGCCAGGCTGTCCGGCCGGAGAGGCTCGTCTCGATGGTGGCGGCCTGGGCGGAGAGGCTGGTGATGGGCCGGTCGCGCTCGTCGACGCCAGGACGTTGACCTGGCAGCGACGCCCATAGATCCTCGGCGGCCGCGACCATCGTCGGCCAGCTGCGCAGCAGCGTGCCTGCAGCGTCGCCGTCGACGTCCATGAGGAGCTGACGTGCGAGGTAGTCGACGTCGAAGAGCATCTCGCCGACGCTGCGCACGTCGCGCGAGGTCATCGGGATCTGGTTGACGTCGAAGAGCGCCTCATCGATGTCGGCGAACGCCAGGCGCAGGTCAGTAGCCAAGGCCGCGGGCTTCCCGGATGAGGTCGCACAGGTCGAGGACCAGCTGGGAGCCGTGCACCAGGTCGGGCCGGTGCAGCGGCAGGGGACGGGTCAGCTCCTCGGCCTCGGTGAGCAGCTGCAGCGGCGTGCGCTCCTCGAGCTCCTCGTCCGCGTCGAGGTCGGGCAGCACGTAGTCGTCGGGCAGCAGGGCACTGGCCTGGGAGTGCGCGAGATAGACGCCGAGGCCGAGGTCGTGCAGCGGCGAGTCGGCTGTGGCCCGGTCGGCGTCGCTCCATACCTGGTTAGCGGCCTGGTGCAGCAAGAGGGCGATCGAGCCGAGGCGGCCCCAAGTGCCGTCAGCGTTGAGGGTGTCCACGGGTGTTCCTTTCGGTCGGAGGTCGGTCTGGTCCATGAACCCACGTCCGGGTCAGTCCTCGCTCCGCTGAGCGGGGGGCTGTGGATAACTCGGGGTCGTGTCGGCGGCTGGGCACAAACTGGTCTCGTTCGCCTATGTCGTTCGGCGGTCGCCGGACGATCACCGCGAGCAAAGTCAAGAGATTCGCACTAGTGCTGACAGATGGAGGAGGGTCGTGATGATGAGGTTCCCGATGACCGTGCTGAGGGTGGTGACGCTGGAGCCGGCGCTGCTGGTGAGCTTCGTCCTCACCGTGGTGGTGTGCGCCCTGCTCCCGCCGGCCCTTGGCCTGCTGGCGTTCCTGGCCGCAGCCGGCGTCCTCATTGCTCTGGCGATCGGCCAGCTCGAGGTGCCGGCGATCGCGGCACTGACCAGGTCGCGTCCCGCGACCGCAGCTGAGCTCCAGGTGATGGCGCCCGTGCTCGCCGAGCTTGGCGGCCGCGGCGTCGACGTCGACGCGCTGTTCGTACGCCGGCGTCAGGTTCCGAGCATCCCGGTGGCTATGGCGATCCCGGATCGCGCCGTCGTGGTCACCCCCGGACTGGTCGATGCCGCGTACCGCGGGGGAGTGACCGCTGCGGAGGCGGCCGCCGCGATCGCTCATGCCGTCGGCCGGCGGCGAGCGATCCGGCCGCGGCTGGAGCTCGCTGTGCTGGCGGCGACGACGCCGTGGCGGCTGGTGGTCGCAACGTTCCGCGGCGTGGGCAGGGCCTTCGCCTGGCTCCCGTTCATGCGGCTGGCGTGGACGCTGCGGGGCGTCGTCGGGGTGATCTGCATCGTGCAGTCGGTCGCCGAGGGCCGGGCAGCTCCGGGGATCCTGGGTGGCGCGGTGATCGCCCTGACCTACCTGGTGCCGGCGGCCGGCCGGCGGATCGAGGCACGCTCGGAGGCCGCGGCCGACCAGCTGGTGGTCTCCCTCGGCCTGGGCTCCGTGCTGGCTGGTCTGCTTCGGCGTCATGGGCATCCGATGACGCTCGAGCGGCTGCAACGCCTGGAGACGGTCGTTGAGCAGTCTCAGCGGCCGCGGCTGCACCTGGTGCACGGCTGACGGGCTCTCTCGTGCCGCTGCAGGGTCCGCGGGGCTACTCGTCGTCCTGGAAGCCGGACGTGGAGTGGTGCACGCAGCCGCGGCCGTTGCCTTGGTGCGGCTTGTGGTTCATGCACGGCAGCGACCCCAGCTTGTGGGAGCAGTCGACCCAGCGGACCGTCGTGCGGCCGGGGCTGCGGCTTGAGTCTGCTGATGCGAGTGCGGTAGCCATCGCGGACCTCCTAGCGGCGGCGACCGAGCTGGGGTCGCTGGTAGGCGGCCGTGTCGGTGTGGTCGTGCTGGCGGCCGGATCGGTGGACCTGCGCGATCTCGGCGTCGGGGGAGGGGCCGGTGTCGGCGGCCGCGGCCAGGGCGGCGGCCTCGTCGGTGGCCCTGATCACCTCGGCGCGCTGCCGGGCCTCTTCCTCGAGCGCGGCTTCCTCGCGAGCGGCATCACTCATGTGCACTCCCATGGATCCCGTGGACCGGCATCGGCTGCGCCAGTCCTTGGTCTCCTAAGTGCGGGCCAGGGGGGGGAGCGATCATTTCGGCTGATCCGTGTTGGCGCCCCGGGCCGCTCAGGCCGGCTGCGCGAGCAGCGTGGCGCCGAGCAGCTGCGCGGTGTGCTCGAGGAAGGCCCGGGATCCGTTGGCGCCCGGCCTGTCGCAGCACGGGTGGGTGTCGAAGCCCTCGTCGACGACGATGCGGTGCAGCTGGCCACCGCAGGCGCGACATCGCTGGCCGGCGTGGGTGGGGCAGTGGTCGACCGCCGCGGCGCAGGGCAGGCATTCCGCGGGCGTCGGTGGGCTCACCTGGTGGTCACGGTCCCAGTCGCGTCGCTGACGCAGCAGCGCGGCGGTCTGTTGCCACAGCGCTTGCTCGAGGTGCGCCGGCGCCGTACGACCGAGCGCCTCGTCGGCCGCCGCCTTGAGCAGCTGTTCACCGCAGCCGAGGACTCGTTCGTCGACGCCACGGACGTAGCACCACCGGGCCAGCGTCTTCGCGGCCATCGTCAGCTGCTCGTCCATGACCCAGTCTCCCTTGCTCTCAGCAGGTGCCCCATAGGCCGCGCTCAGCGCCCTGGGCATCGTCGGCGGCCGCGGAGTACGACTCCTCGCGGGCGAGCGCCTGATCGGCTTCGAAGCGGCGGGCGGCACCGCGGGCCAGGAGCTCGCGGGCTACGTCGTGGCCGTCGTGGTCGACGTAGCGCAGCAGCCGGTCGTAGCGGTCGCGGTTGGGCTGGGCGGTGTCGGTGACGAGCTCAACGGTGCTGCCGACCGGCGCGAGCTCCTCGAGCAGGTTGGTTGCCTGGTCGGAGTAGCACTCGGCCGGCTCCGGTGGGTGGGCGACTTCGGGGGCGTCGATGCCGAGCAGGCGTACTCGGCCGAGCTGGCGTCCGCCGCGGGTCTCGACCCGGATCGTGTCGCCGTCGACGACCGCAGTGACACGCACCTGGGTGGTCTTGCCCTCCGCTGAGTCGTGGCCTGTCTGGGCTCCGGGCAAGGCGGCCTTGATGCCGCCGGCGGTCAGCGCGAGGATCGCGGCCGCGGCCAGACCGATCAGGGCCTTCACCTGGCGACTCTCAGCTGCGCCCGCTCGCCGGCGCCAGGGATCGCACGCTGCTGCTCGCGCACCCCGGGGGAGCGGTAGCCGCTCTCGGGGACCTGCTCGTCGACACCGACCAGGCCGGCGTGAGTGCTGGCGGGCTGCTCGGGGAGATCTGCGGCGATCTTCGCGGCCAGGTCCCGCAGCGGCGGGGTCTTCTCTATGCGCCGGGTCGCCTGCAGCACCGTGGTGTGGTCGCGGTCGAAGTGGCGGGCGATCGTGGGCAGACTGTGGCCGTGCTGGCGGGCGGCGGTCATGGCCACCGCGCGGGCATCCGCGGCCACCCGGCTCCGGTCGGCACCCAGGAGGACCTCGGGTGTGGTGTTGAAGGCCGCGGCGGCCGCCACCACGGCGTGCTCGACCAGGCCATCGGGCTGGAACGTCGAGGATGGCGGCTGCTGGTGGAGGTTGACCACGTTCTCCTCGCCTCGGGGGAGGCGGGCGGTGTAGCGGCTGTTGACGTGCTCGCTCACCCGGGCAGCGGCGTCGGCCAGCCGGGGCCGTTCAGCGGTGCGGCGGACCGCATGGATCACCGAGCCGTGATCCTTGTTGAAGTGCTCGGCGATCGCCGGCAGGGACAGGCCGGTCTCGCGGGCGGCGGTCATAGCCACCGCGCGGGCGTCGCTGACCGGTCGGCTGCGCTCGGCGCTGAGGATCGCCTCCGGGGTGGTGCCGAACATCGGCGCCGCGGCGTTGACGGCCAGCTCGCACACCGCGGCGGGGCCGGCGGCCGAGGAGGCCGGTGCGCTCTGGTCGACCTGGACTACCAGCACCGTCACCAGGGATCGCAGCTGCTCGGCATCGAGCGGTGCGATCAGGTCGGCCACTTGGTCGTGTTGGCCGCGGCCGGCCGCGTCGAGGATGAGGCCGGCCAGCTGGCGGCCGCCCTGGTCGAGGTCCATGGCTCCCCTATCGTCCCGGGGGCCTGGGCGCCGGTTGCGAGGTGCTTGTGATCGGGTCCCGGCTCTGCTCGGACATCCGCCGGCGGGCGTTGTCGGTGATCTCGCTGGCTATGCCGGCCGACTCTCGGGCGCTGGCCGCGGCGTGGTCGACGACATTGCCGAGCAGGCGCACGTCCTCGTCGGCGCGGCCGAGCTCCTTGCCGGCGGTCGCGATGCTTCGCTCCAGGCTGACCGGCTCCAGCAGACCCAGTGCAGTGACGTCCCGGCTGGCCTGGTGCGCGGTCTCGACGTGCTGGGCAGCCAGCTGGGCGACCGGCTTGGCCAGGGCGACCATCTCGCCGACGACCGCGATGCGCGGCTTGAGCTGCGCGACCTCGCTGGCGATGACGGGATCGGAGGTGTCGGCCAGGTCGAGGATGGTGCGGGCGTCGGTGACGGACTGCGAGGCGCGGTTCAGGTGCACGAACAGGCCGTGAGTGAGGTCAGGCATGTCGTTGCACCGCGTGCGCAAACGTCCTAGGTGCTCGCCGGCGGCCTCGAGGTAGAAGGAGCCGCGCTCGGACAGCTTGGCCTTGGCTGAGTCGAGCTCGGCGTCGTCGAGCACGCGGAGCGCGGAGGTGATCGTCTCCTGGATCTCCTCCACCACCCAGCGGGCCCTGCTCACGGCTTGCTCGGCCTCGAACACGGCGTCGGCGGCGCTCAGGGTGGTGTCGGTAGTCATGCCGACTCACCGCCTGCGGTTTCGGGCGGGGGAGTGCTGGGAGGTGGTAGAACTTCGCGGAGTCGATCGAGCGCAGCCAGGGCCTGCTCGAGGTGGGCGCGGGCCTCCTGAACCGGGTCACGGTCGGCCGCGGCGGACGGGGAGTCGGTGGGCGTGCTCACGTGCAGCTCCTTGGCGGACCGGGGTCATCTCTCAGTCACCAAAGGAAGGTCGACCCTCCGGGGCGATCACCGGACGCGAAGAAATCTCACTGATGCTCAGCGCGGCCGCGTCAGGGCTGGTACCGGGGCGTCGACTCTTGGCCGTCGTCGACGATGTCGAGGCCTATCGCCGGCTCGCCGCGGCGGTCAAGCGAGTGGAGCGCCTACTGCGCCCCGACGATGGAGACACTGACGGTAGACGACACTCCGAGTTGCTCGACGAGATGGCCGACGTAGCGCCGCTGCAGCCCCTTCGCGCTGCTGTCCGACGTGACAGGGCCCATGCTGCGAGTGTCCGCTCCCAGCTCTAGCGCCGCGCGAGCTGTCGCGGTCCGTGTTCGGCCGCTCCAAGACTGTTATGCCACCACCGCTCGTTAGCGGTGCGCGCCGCCACTCAGGAACGCGGCCGTCCAGATCCGCCGCTGGGCGGTTGCAACTGGCGGGTTTCGTTCTGCTCGCTTCGGCGCAGCATGTCCGGGCCCGCGTGCGCTGCTGAGGGGTCCAGCCCGGCGTTCGCGATCATCTGCTGCAGGCTCAGCAGTTCGGTCGCTGCCTCGGGCCTTGTGCGTTCGTAGTGGCTCAGAACGAATCGGTTGAATAGCGGGACCGCCATCGCCAGCTGGCCGCGCTTGGGTGCGTAGACGTCGCCCTCCTCGATGAGCTCCTCACGGAGCCAAGACAGCTCTTGCTGCGAGCGACCGAGAGTCTTGGCGATCGCTGCTGTCGAGGCGCGCCCGCCGTGCAGAGCGAGGGCGGCAAGGAACTCCATCTGTCGATCGCTGATTCGGTCCCAGCGGGGGCCAAGGGTGCGGCGCTCGAGCATGTCGGCGATCTGGGGGAGTGCGGCTTCGACGTCGCCGAGGGTGATCTGGTCGGGCCCGGGCGCGGATGTCCAGATGGCGTGGGCGAACAGCTGCAGGTGGGCCGGGTAGCCGTTGCTGGCCTCGACCACGGCTGCCGCCGCCTCGGGGGTCCACGCGATACCGGCCTGGCGTGCTGGCTCCACCACGGCGTATCGGGCGTCATCGGGTTCGAGGGTGAGGGGGATGGGCTCCAGCACGAAGAGGCGGTCAGGGTGGGTTACGCCAGCCTTGCGGAGCGCATCGGGGGTGAAGGGCAGTCCGGTGCCGGCGAAGAGGACCGGCGCGGAGGGGTGGTCGACGTTGAGTCGGTGCAGCGTCGCCGCGAGCAGGGCGAGGTCAGGGCCAGAGGCGACCTGGAGTTCGTCGACGGTGATCAGCAGGCCGCCGCTGTGGGCGTCCTTGCGGACCTCGGCCGCCAGCGTGGCCAGGGCGTCAGCGAGCGTTCCCGCATCCATGCCCGGTGCGGGAGCGTCGGATTGGCGAGTGGAGATCCCGGCACCTATGCCCGCGATGCTGAGGTTGACTCCGCCGACCCGCTCGAAGGCTTTGCGGGCGCGCTGCCACGGGCCGGCCTCCTCGGCCATGCGGGTGCGAGCGCGCTGGAGCAGCGCCTCTACCAGACCAGCGTGGCCCGACACAGCCTGGAGGTTGACCACCTCGAAGCCTTGCTCCTTGGCCAGGTCCGCGAACGCGCTCACCGTGACGGTCTTCCCCACGCCGCGTGGGCCGGCGAGGATCATGTCCTGGGCACGGACGCGGCCGCCAGAGACAATGTCGTTGAGCACCAGGTGCCAGTCACGGAGAAGGCCGTCGCGTCCCGCCAGGACGGGCGGGTTGTGGCCAGCACCGGGCGTGTACGGGCTCTGATCCACCAGCGCCACCTTCCTAGACTCACCTAGATTTAGAGGGTTTTCTAGGTCAGTCTAGGTGGCAGTCGGCTCACTCGGCCGGAGGAGCGCTCGCGCATGTGATGGGCGTGTCAACGGCCGATCCGGGGTGACAGGGGAGGAGCGCCGCCGGCGGTGGACCGGTCGGCCACGAGGCGTCGACGGGCTGCATCGTCGGGACTCTCGGGGGCTGGAACGGCCTCGCCGGCGACAAGGGATTCGCCGACCTTGTTGGCAAGCTCGGCGATGTCGGCCGACAGCACCTGCTCGAGGATGTCGGCGACGCTGGCGGTGGAGCCGTCGCAGTGGTCGACCAGATCGGCGGCGAGGCGATCGAGGGCGCGGTCGCCCTGCTGGGTGAAGGTGACGATGCCGGTGCCCGGCTGCTCCGCGGGTGAAGTGCTCATTGGGTCCTCCTCTGTTTGGTCCCCTAGTGATCCCAGACCTTGGGAGCGATCAGATGTGCGAGGGCTTACGCCAGATCGGCGGCGTGGCAGGCGAGCCGACAGGTTCGCCACCGTCATGACGCAGAACGCTGAGCGCACCGGCGGAGGGGCACGGGCGGGTTCGCATCCGCTGCTAGTTGCGCTCGACTCGCAGAGCGATGATTCGCCACCCGTCACGAACGCGGCGTCGGGCGGCCGCGAGCGCCTGGTCGTAGCCGGACTCCTGGACGGTCAACTCGTCTCGGCCGAGGGTTTAGCCGCCGCCGCCGCGGTGGTCGGGCGGGATCTCCTGCACCGTGGCGCACAGGGTGAGGACTCGTGCTTCGGCCTCGGTCACGCGCTCGACTCCTGCCCGGCCATAGTGCGCATCAGGAGAACGTCGCGGCGGAATGCTGATGGGAGCCCAGCGCTCTCCTCCGGATCAACCTGGTAGCCAATCAGGCCATCCTCCACCAGGTCTGCGGCGGTCTCCAGGATGCGCGCCACGCGCAGGAGAAGCGCCGGGGGCATCTGGACCGACGGCTCGTCGTAGAAGCCGGTGGTGGCCACCTGATCGTGGACCAGCAGTCCGAGTTGGCTCTGCGCGTGTGCGATCTGAGCCACCCGATCGCGGGTGTGCTCGAGATCGTCGCGCTCGACGAGGAGGATGCGGACAACCTCGCCCAACCCCGCCAAGATCCTGCCGGCGAATCTAACGGGAACCGCGGCGGTCAGCGGTGAGCTCATTAGGTCCGCACCCGGTGTCTCCTCGACGAAGCCGAAGACGATCTCCCTAGCCATGCCGACGAGGGCGTCCTCGGTGAGGTACCGGCGGGCGGTCGTGTCTGTGACGCGCATCCGCTCAGCGACGAACTGAACCCGTTCGTCGAGCAACTCGCCGGCAGCCGAGCGGGACATCGTCATGCCGAGGTCGGAGACGGCCACCAGGAGATCGTCGATGCGCTTGTCGCGCCATGATCGTGCAGCCACGCGATCAGCCGGCCGCAGTGGAGTAGGGGTCTGGCGTAGTCATCACCGGGATTCTGCCATCCAGGTGCGAACGGGCGTCAGCGCCGATCGCGACGGGCGTGGGAGCTGGGAACGTTGTCGGACCGTAGGGCGGGAGCGACGGTGACGGACAGTGGGCCGGCGGCTCCAAGACACGCCGTTGTTCGGGCTGGCGCCCGCTAGCCGCGAGAGGGTTGTTCGAGTTCTCTGTCGACCCTTTCTCCCACGTGGCGCCCGGCTGCAAAGGCCGCATCCACTGCTGCCCGGGTTCGCTCCGTGCTGCTGGGCATGAGATGGGTATAGGTGCGCAGGGTGAAGCCGGGGTCGCTGTGGCCAAGGTACTCGGACACAGCGCGAATCGATTCGCCGGCGTCTAGGAGCACAGAGGCGTACCAGTGGCGGAGGGCGTGCATGCCGTTGTCACGCGATTGCTCGATACCCACATGGGCTTGGCCGGGCTTCCAGAGCCGTGTGTTGAAGTAGTTGCGGTTGAGGGCAGAACGCTCGCGTGTGGTGAGTATGAGTCCTGCGCTCGATTTCGTGTTCGCCTGGGGCGTTCCCCACGGGAGCGTGACGCTACGTCGCGGGTAGGTGGCGAGGTGGCTGCTGAGCTCCGTTGCGACGCTCTCGGGCAGGGGGACGGTGCGGGTCTTATCGCCCTTCGGCAGGCCAAAGACGAGGCGGTTGCCTCCGAACACCTTGACTTGTCGCCTGACCTCGACGACCCCGCGGAGGAAGTCGATGTCCTCGACCGCGAGCCCGAATACCTCGCCTTGGCGTAGTCCCAGCCCGGAACCTAACGTGACTGCGATCCTGTATTGGGGCGGAAGCGCGTCGTGCATGGCGGAGACCCATTCGGACGGCCAAGGCACCACCTTGCGGCGCGACGTTGCGGGCCTTGTCACTGAACTGGCCTTGCACGGATTCTTGGCAATCATGTCGTCGTCGACCGCGGCCGAGAAGATGGCAGACACATTGGAGAAGATGACGCGCCGGTAGGTCTCGGCCATCTCCATCGATCGCAGGAGCTTCTGAATCGTCGACGGCTTGATCTGTCGCAGTTCGAGGTGTCCCAGCGTCGGGAACACGTGGAGCCTGAGTCGCAACTCCGTCGCCTCATAGGTCAGTGGGCTGAAGGTCCGGTTGCCGAGCCACTCCTCGGCATAGGTCCGAAACGAGATTCTGCCGGCGTCGACATCAAGGTAGGTTCCACGGAGTTTGTCCGCCTCAACGGTATTGCGGAACGCGACCGCCTCAGCTTTGCGTCTGAAGGTCTTGCGGCGCTGCCGCCCCTCGGGATCTCGATAGTTCACAACGTAACGAGGGCTCCCGTCGTCCGCTGGCCTACCGGGACTAACGCTGGCCATGGCTGTCCTTGGCAGAGTCCGACCGGGTGACTAGCAGGGCTGACGAGCATCTGCGGCCTGGTGGCGCTGGAACCGATTCCGCCTGAGGCTGATGGCCCCTCGGTATCACTGATTCTCCTCGAGTTGCACCGTCCAATTGATCACGGTTGCTGCCCGCCAGCGCAGGTGCTTTCCAACACGGAAGCCGGCCGGGCCGTAGCCCGTCGTCCGCCAGGAGTAGATGGTCTGCTTGGTCACGCCAAGGTAGGACGCGACATCGTCGATGTCCCACAGCTCTTGGGCGTCGACCAGCCTGGGTGGCCGGCTGCCGCGGCCTCCGCGCCGCCGCGGCCCAAAGATTCCCGGTTCCATAGCGGGCACGTTCGAGTTCGTTGCCATCATCAAGCCCCTCCTCGCGGCGTTGACGGACAGTTGGTCTACGGGCACCTATGTCCGACGGCGGCGTGGGAGCGATCACGTCGGTGGAAATGATGCGGCAGGACGATGGCTCGGGCATCGCGGCGGTGGTCGCCGGACCGTGCGATGCCAGGCTGGAGGCTCGGGCAACCGACCCGGCCCGCGATCTACCCGGGGAGGCCCCTGAGGACCGTGTGGCAGGGGATGGCGCTACCCAAATTTGTACCGGATTTGTAACAGACGAGCGGCTACCAACAGCAAACGCCGCCGAACGACCAAAAGGTCGCTCGGCGGCGTTTGTGCAGGTCAGCGGCTGTTCCTTGCGGTCGTTCGGCGTTGCTGAACGACCGCAGCCGGAGGCCTGGTTAGATGTCGTAGTACAGCTCGAACTCGTGCGGGTGCGGGCGCAGCTGCACGGGCGCGATCTCGTTGGTGCGCTTGTAGTCGATCCAGGTCTCGATCAGGTCCGGGGTGAACACGTTGCCCTGGGTCAGGAACTCGTGGTCGGCCTCGAGCGCGTCGAGCACGGCACCGAGCGAGGTCGGCACCTGGTCGATCTCGGCCATCTCGTCCGGCGGGAGCTCGTAGATGTCCTTGTCGATCGGGGCGGCCGGCTCGATCTTGTTCTTGATGCCGTCCAGACCGGCGAGCATGAGGGCCGAGAACGCGAGGTAGGGGTTCGCCGACGGGTCGGGGAACCGGGTCTCGATGCGCTTCGCCTTCGGGTTGGAGCCGGTGATCGGGATGCGGACGGAGGCGGAGCGGTTCCGGCTGGAGTACACCAGCGAGATCGGGGCCTCGAAGCCCGGCACCAGGCGGTGGTAGGAGTTCACCGTCGGGTTGGTGAACGCCAGCAGCGACGGCGCGTGCTTGAGGATGCCGCCGATGTAGTGGCGCGCCATGTCGGACAGGCCGCCGTAGCCGGTCTCGTCGTAGAAGAGCGGCGAGCCGTCCTTCCACAGCGACTGGTGCACGTGCATGCCCGAGCCGTTGTCGCCGAAGATGGGCTTCGGCATGAAGGTGACCGACTTCTGGTTGGCCCACGCGGTGTTCTTGATGAGGTACTTGAACTTCATCACGTCGTCGGCCGCACGCAGGAGCGTGTCGAACTTGTAGTTGATCTCGGCCTGACCGGCGGTACCGACCTCGTGGTGGGCGCGCTCGACCTGGAGGCCGCACGCCTCGAGGTTCTTGACCATCTCGGCGCGCAGGTCGCTGTAGTGGTCGTACGGCTCGACGGGGAAGTAGCCGCCCTTGAGGCGGGTCTTGTAGCCGAGGTTGTCCTCGCCCTCCTTGCCGGAGTTCCACCAGCCCTCGACGGAGTCGATGTGGTAGAAGCCGGCGTTGACGTCGGTCGAGTAGTTGACCGAGTCGAAGATGTAGAACTCCGCCTCCGGAGCGAAGAACGCGGTGTCCGCGACGCCGGTGGTCTCGAGGTAGGCCAGCGCCTTCTTGGCGATGTTGCGCGGGTCGCGCGAGTAGGGCTCACCCGTGATCGGGTCGTGGATGAAGAAGTTGACGTTGAGCGTCTTCGCCTTGCGGAACGGGTCGATGTACGCCGTGGTCGGGTCCGGGAACAGCGACATGTCGGACTCGTTGATGGCCTGGAAGCCACGGATGGAGGAGCCGTCGAAGCCGAGACCGTCGTCGAAGACGGACTGGTCGAACGACGAGACCGGCACCGTGAAGTGCTGCATGATGCCCGGCAGGTCGCAGAATCGGACGTCGACCATCTCGACGCCCTCGTCCTTGATGTAGGCGAGCAGCTCGTCGCTGGTTTGGAACATTCGTCCTCCTTGGCCGTTCGCACCCTCGTGCGCGGCCCTCGGTGCGGGGTGGTGAACGGGGCGCCACACTGCGCCTCATGCTGCTCGAACGTATGCACGGGCAGTGACATGAACGTATCGGGTTTGTTTCACCCGCGTAACAGGTGTCGCGACGAGGAGTGCCGGAGAGCGCTGTCGGTGTGTCTCCGGCCGACACCTAGGCTGGGGTGCGTGAGCGACGTCGTCGAGACCGCCGGATGGGTACGCCGGTTCGCAGCGCTCCTGGTCGACTGGGTCGTGTGCTGGCTGGTCGTGGTGACCTTTACCGGCACCGACGCCTTGGACCAGGGCGTCACCACCGGCCAGGTCCTCGTGTACGTCGTGTACGTCGTGGAGGCCGCGGCGTTCGGGTGGGTGCTGGGCGGGTCGTTCGGCAAGATCGCGACCGGGCTGCGCACGGTCCCGGCAGACGGCCGGCTGCGCCCGCTCAACCCGCTGAAACTGCTCGTGCGGCACCTGCTGGTGCTGCTGGTGATCCCGCCGCTGGTGTTCAAGCCCGACGGCCGGGGGCTGCACGACCTTGCCGCCGGCACCGCGACGGTGACGCTGCCGACGTACCGGGCGATGCTGGCGCGGGCGCGCGGCTGAGGCCCCGCGAAGCGGGGGAGGGCCGGCGTGAGCGCCGGGAGGAGCGCGAGGCTCAGCGGCCGCGCATCTGGCCGCGCATGCCCTTCATCGACGTCGGCACCGGGCCGCGCGGCATCGGGATCCGCGGGCGCGACGCGTCGAGCGCCTTGAGCCGGTTGAGCACGTCGGTGATCTCGGCGGGCTTCACCTGACGGCCGAGCTTCTGCACGTGGCGGACGAGCTTGCTGACGGGCACCTCGCCCTCGCCGCTGCCGACGTACACCTCGTGGATCGGCACCTCGGACGCGACGCGCTCGTGCTTCTTGTGCTCGCTGGTCATCAGCTGCTTGAGGCGGTGCGGGTTGCCCTCGGCCACCAGCACGATGCCCGGAGGGCCCACGACCCGGTGCAGCATGTCCTGCTGCTTGGTGAAGGCGATCATCTCGTGCAGGGTCCAGCCCTTGCGCAGCATGGTCAGCGCCCGCGCGCCGGCGCCGAGCTGGCCGTCGAGGCGCTTGTACGCCGCGGACTGCGCGCGGCGGCCGAACACGATCGTCATTCCGAGCAGGCCGAGCAGGACCGCGCCGACGACGGAGATGATGATGCTGAAGACGCCACCGTTGGGAGGCAGCAGCCAGAACAGGCCGTAGCCCACGGCGCCGGCGAGCAGGAAGGTGCCGAGCATCCACCAGCCGATGCGCGGGTCGGTCTCCCGCGACATCTTGTAGGTCTCGATGATCTGCCGGCGGCGGCTCATCTGGGTGGGGTCCAGCGGTGCCTGCGAGCGCTCCTTGGCCATGGCGGTGGTGTCAGCCTTATCGACGGGGTGTGGACGTGGACGGGTGCCCGCCGCGCGGGCGGGTCGCGCCTGGTGAGAAGCCTAGGCGGTGACGGCGCCCTCGCGGGCGTCCATCGCCTGACGGTACAGCCGCCCGGCCCGGTACGACGAACGCACCAGGGGCCCGGACATCACGCCGGAGAAGCCGATCTCGTCGGCCTCGTCCTTCAGCTCGACGAACTCCTCGGGCTTCACCCAGCGCTCGACGGGGTGGTGGCGCTTGGTCGGGCGGAGGTACTGGGTGATGGTGACGGGCTCGCAGCCGGCGTCGTGCAGGTCGCGCAGCGCCTGGGACACCTCCTCGCGGGTCTCGCCCATGCCGAGGATCAGGTTGGACTTGGTAACCAGGCCGACGTCGCGGGCGGCGGTGATCACGCCGAGCGAGCGGTCGTAGCGGAACGCCGGGCGGATGCGCTTGAAGATGCGCGGCACGGTCTCGACGTTGTGGGCGAGCACCTCGGGCCGCGACTCGAACACCTCGGCCAGCAGGTCGGGCTTGCCGTTGAAGTCGGGGATGAGGTTCTCGACGCCGGTGTCGGGGTTGAGCTCGTGGATCTGGCGCACCGTCTCGGCGTACAGCCAGGCGCCGCCGTCGGGCAGGTCGTCGCGGGCGACGCCGGTGATCGTGGAGTAGCGCAGGCCCATCGTGCGCACGGACTCAGCGACGCGGCGCGGCTCGTCGCGGTCGAGCGGGGAGGGCTTGCCGGTGTCGATCTGGCAGAAGTCGCAGCGGCGCGTGCACTGCTCGCCGCCGATGAGGAAGGTGGCCTCGCGGTCCTCCCAGCACTCGAAGATGTTGGGGCAGCCGGCCTCCTGGCACACCGTGTGCAGGCCCTCGGACTTCACCAGGCCCTGGAGCTCCTTGTACTCCGGGCCCATCTTGGCCCGCGTCTTGATCCACGAGGGCTTCTTCTCGATCGGGGTCTCGGCGTTGCGGACCTCGAGTCGGAGCATCTTGCGGCCGTCGGGTGCGGGAGTACTCACACCCGCCACTGTACGGCGCCTGTGGTGCTCACCCCGCCTCGGCGGGGTGGGGCGGACGTACGCCGGAACCAGGCGCCGTCAGGGCACGTCGCGCCGCCGGAACGACAGCAGCGAGGCCGCGCCCACGACGCCGACGACGCTCAGGTAGTAGAGGAAGCCCTGGGTGAAGGTCCGCAGCCGTTCGGTGGTGCAGTCGAGGTCGCCCGGAGCACCTGGGAAGCCGCACTGCCGGGGCGGTTCGACGTAGTAGGTGGCGCCGTCGTAGAGCACCGCGGCGGCGTTGGTGACGGGGTTGAGGCTCTCGCCGACCTCGACGCCGAACAGCACCACCAGGAGCCCGCCGCCGACGAACGACGCGATCACCACGCCGAGGCTGAAGACGGTGCTGCGCGACAGCATCGTGAGCACGTAGCCGCCGAGCGCCGCGGCGGCCGCGAACGCCGCCGACCGCCAGCCCATCTGGAGGCAGTCGAGCAGCACGGCGCCGTCGAGGGGCTGTCCGCGGGAGGCGACCACGCCGGCGAGGTAAAGCCAGTACGCCGACAGCAGCACCACGCCGACCACGGCGGCGCCGATCACGACCGCGAGCGCCTTGACCGACCAGACCCGCACGCGCCTGCTCTCGAAGAGCAGCTGGTTGCTCATCGACCCCGTCGACCAGTCGTGGCCGGCGAAGGTGGCGCCGAGCAGGAAGAGCAGGACGGTCGTGAACGCCGCGACCGCGATGCCGCTGCCGAACTCGCGCTCCTCGTCGAGGTCGAGCACGTTCGCGTCGAGGTACCACTCGACGCGCGGAAGCACGGCGTCCTCGCAGTCGGCGCGGACCTGGGCCGGTTCGGTGTCGGCTGCAACGCCCCAGCTCTCGGGCTCGCGGACGCACTGCGCGAGGGAGCGTCGGTAGTCGCGGCGCTCCCCGTCGCGGGCGGCCTGCTTCTCCGCGCGGGCGATGTCGGCGTCGCTCACCCGGTCGGTGTTGACGGTGACGCCGAACGCGATGACGCCGAGCACGAGGGTGGCCATGAGCACCAGCACCGCGACGGCGCGACGCGAGCGCAGGCGGGACAGCTCGACCCGCAGCAGCCCGGTCATCGCTCGACCCCGTCGTGGTGCCCGTGGCCGGTGCTGCCCGGGTCGCTCGGGGGCCGGGTGTCGCTGCCGAGCTCCTGGCCGGCGGTGAGCTCGAGGAAGACCGACTCGAGGTCGCGGCGTACGGGTTCGAGCGCGGTGAGCCAGACGCCGGCCTCGCCGAGGGCGCGGGTGATCCGGGCGGGCTCGGGAGTGCGGGCGAGCAGGTCGGCGCCGTCGACACGCGCGTCGATGCCGGCGGTGCCGAGGGCGGCCAGCGCCGCGGCAGGGTCGGGCACGCTCACCCGGTGCTCGTCCGACGTGCCGGCGAGCAGCTCGTCGACGCTCCCTCCGGCCAGCATCCGGCCGTGGCCGATGATCGTGACCGAGTCGCAGACCTGTTGGACCTCGGCCAGGATGTGCGAGCTCAGCAGGACGGTCACGCCCCGCTGCCCGAGGCCGGTGATGGTCTCCCGGATCTCGCGGATGCCGGCCGGGTCGAGGCCGTTCGTCGGCTCGTCGAGGATCAGCAGCTCGGGCTCCTTGAGCAGCGTCGCGGCGATCGCGAGGCGCTGCTTCATGCCGAGCGAGTAGCCGGCGCACCGGTCGTCGTCGCGCCCGGTCAGACCGACGGTCTCGACGGCGGCGTCGACGCGCGCCTCCGGGAGGCCGGCGGCGCGGGCGAGGAGCAGCAGGTTGTGCCGCCCGGTGAAGGTCGGGGAGAACTTCGGCGACTCCACGACCGCGCCCACGCGCGGCAGCACCGCGGGCAGTCGCCGCGGCACCTCCTCGCCGAACAGCCGCATCGTGCCGGCGGTCGGACGGGCCAGGCCGAGCAGCATCCGGATCGTGGTGGTCTTACCGGAGCCGTTGGGGCCGAGGAAGCCGTGCACGCCACCGGCGGTGACGCTCAGGTTGAGGTCCTGGACGGCGACGCGGGTGCCACGCCTGCCGCGGTAGACCTTGCGCAGGCCGGTGGTCTCGATGACCGGGGGAGCGGACACGACTGCCTCCTTCGACGCCTGCTTGGACCGGCGCCGGGTCGGCGCACAGCAGGCGCACATGAGAGCACGCCCGGGGAGTATCGCGACGCACGCCGCGCCGTGGGCGGGCGGGCGCGCCTCAGGCGCTGGACGCGGGCGTGAGGATCTCGATGCGCGGCGCACGGCCGGGCTCGGGGCGCGGCTCGTAGTCGGGCGTGGCGTCGTACGGTGTCCAGGCGAGGTAGGTGCGCAGGTGCCGCTCGACCAGCGGGAGCACGTCGTGCACCGTGACGTCGCGGTCGAGCTCGCGGCTCAGCGAGGTGACGCCGGCGTCGGCGATGCCGCAGGGCACGAACCGGTCGTACCAGCTCATGTCGACGTCGCAGTTGATCGCGAAGCCGTGCATCGTCACGCCGCGGCTGACCCGGATGCCGATCGCGGCGATCTTGCGCTCGGGACCGCGGTCGTCGGCCTGGAGCCAGACGCCGCTACGCCCGGGCACGCGTGCGGTGGTGACACCGAGGTCGGTGCAGGTGTGGATCAGCGCCTCCTCGACGCGACGCACGTAGTCGACGACCTTGACGTGGTCGGGCAGCCGGACGATCGGGTAGCCGACGAGCTGGCCGGGGCCGTGGAAGGTGATCTTGCCGCCGCGGTCGACGTCGATGACCTGGGCGCCGCCGGGGTCGGCGGGACGCTCGTGGTCGTCGGTGCGCTTGCCGGCGGTGTAGACCGGCGGGTGCTCGAGCACCAGCACCGTGCCGGGGCGCTCGCCCGCGACGACGCCGGCGTGCACCTCGCGCTGGAGGTCCCACGCGGCGAGGTAGTCGACCGCGTCCGCGCCCAGGCCGGCGACCTGGACGTCGAGCGGTGCCGCGGGGGTGCCGGAGGTCTGCTGCGTGGCGTCCACGGACCCGACCCTACGCCCGCCCGTCGGCGGAGCCTGTGGAGAGCGGGATGCGGTCGGTCGGCGACCGGCGCAGGCTGGAGGCATGGCCGGCCCCGCTCCCTCCCACCGCGCGCGACGTACGCCGCCCCGCCCTCCCGGGGGTCGGCTCGCGGCCGCGCTGGCGGTCGCGCTCGTGGCCCTGGCGGCCGGCCTGGCAGCGCTCGTCGCGGCCGGCCCGGCACCGGATGGCCCGGCGCTGCGGCCGGCGGCGGCCGAGGTCGGAGCCGGGACCGCGACGGTCGCGCCGACCATCGCCCCGCACGGCTCGCCCAGGGAGGTGCTCCGGACGTGGGACCGCGCCCGCGCGGCGGCCTGGCAGCGGGCGGACCCGCGTGCTCTCGCCCTGCTCTACCGCCCCGGGAGCCGAGCGGGCCGCGACGACGTCGCGCTGCTGCGGAGGTGGACCTCGGCCGGGGCGGGCGTCTCCCGCCTGGAGAACCGGGTGCTGGCCGTGCGGGTGCTCCGCTCGGACCGGCACCGGGTCCGGCTGGTGGTCCGGGAGTCGGTCGTGGTCACGACCGCGTCGAGTGGCGCGGACGCACCCGTCGTACGCCGCGGGCCGGTGCGGTCGCGCCGGGTCGTGCTGGTGCGGCGGGAGCGGTCGCCCACCGGCTGGGTCGTGGCGTCCGTGCTGCCGGTGGCGCTGGCGGGCACCGGGTCAGAGACCGGTGTCGAGCAGTGATCCCACGTCGGGGTCGAGGAAGGTGTAGCCGGACGCCTCCAGGGCAGCCGGGCGGACGTTGACCGAGCCGAGGAGCTCGGGCGCCAAGTCGCCCGCGGCAGCCCGCAGGAGCAGGGCGGGCACCGGGAAGGGTGCGAGACCCTTCGGCGCCACCCGCTCGGCCAGGGCGCGGGTGAACTCCCGGTTGGTCGGGGCCTCCGGCAGGCAGATGTTGAACGGGCCGGACGCGTCCGGGTGTTCGGCGAGGTGCACGACGGCGCCGAGCCAGTCGCGCAACGACGACATCGGCATGTACTGCTCGCCCGAGCCCAGCCGGCCACCGGTGCCGGTGCGGAAGAGCAGCTTGAGCCACTGCAGCGGGGGACCGGAGGCGTCCATCACCGGCGACGTGCGCAGCACGCACACCCGGGCGCCGGCCTCGGACGCCGGCAGAGCCGCCTCCTGCCAGTCGCGCGTGACGGTCGTGAGCAGGGCGTGGCCACGGGTGTCGGACGCCTCGGTCAGCACCGCGCTGCCGTGGTCGCCGTACCAGGCGATGCCGTTGCCGGCGAGGAACGCCGGGCGTCGCTCGGAGGCGGCGATCGCCTTGGCCAGCACGGCCGTGGTCACGACCCGGCTGTCGCGCAGGTCGCGGGCCCACCGCTTCGAGTGCGGGTTGCCGATGAGCGGCGACCCGGCGAGGTTGACGACCACGTCGGCGCCCTCGACGAGCGCGGCGTCGAGCTCGCCGGCGTACGGGTCCCAGGACGCCTCGGAGTCCTTCTCGGGCGCCCGGCGGGTCAGCGTGGTGACGGTGTGCCCCCGGTCGCGCAGCGCCCGCTGCAGTCGGGTGCCGAGGAAGCCGGAGCCGCCGGCGAGCAGGACGGACATGCGGGCGTCGGCAGTGCTCATGGGTCCAACGTGACAGACCCTCCCCGGGGAGCGGATCGCCCCCGGGGAGGGTCTGTGGTGGTGCGGCTCGTCACCGCACCGTGGTCACGCGAGGGTCACACCTCGAACTGCGCGGCCTCCATGCGCTGCTTCACCTCGGTGAGGAAGCGGGCGGCGTCGGCGCCGTCCACGATCCGGTGGTCGTAGGTGAGGTTGAGGTAGGCCATGTGGCGCACCGCGATCGTCTCGCCCAGGTTGGGGTCGTCGATCACGATCGGACGCTTGACCACCGCACCGGTGCCGAGGATCGCGACCTGCGGCTGGTTGATGATCGGGGTGTCCATCAGGGCGCCGCGGCTGCCGATATTGGTGATGGTGAAGGTGCCGCCCGACAGCTCGTCGGGGCCGATCTTCTTGTTGCGGGTGCGGTCGGCGACGTCGGCGATGTGCCGCGCCAGACCCGCGATCGACAGGTCGCCGGCGTCCTTGACGACCGGCACGATCAGACCCTGCTCGGTGTCGACGGCGATGCCGATGTTCTCCCGGTCGAAGTAGGTGACCTCGCCCTTCTCCAGGTCGACGGCGCTGTTGAGCGACGGGTGCTGCTTGAGCGCGTCGATCGTGGCCTTCACGAAGAACGGCATGAAGGAGAGCTTGACCCCCTCGCGGGCGTAGAAGTCCTCCTTCTTGGCCGCACGCAGACGGGCCACCGCGGTGACGTCGACCTCGACGACGGCGGTCAGCTGGGCGCTGATCCGCAGCGACTCGGTCATCCGCTCGGCGATGATCTTGCGCAGGCGGCTGAGCTTCTCGGTGCGACCGCGCAGCGGCGACGGGGTGACGCTCGCCGCCGACGGGGCCTCGCTCGCGGCCGGGGCGGCGGGAGCGGCCGGCGCGGACGCCGCCTTCTCCTTGGCCTTGGCGGCGTCCAGGACGTCCTGCTTGCGGATGCGGCCGCCGACACCGGAACCGGTGACGTCGGCGAGGTCGACACCGTGCTGCGAGGCGAGCTTGCGCACCAGCGGGGTGACGTAGTTAGGGCCGTCGTCGGAGGTGCCCGGCACGGAGGTCGGGGACGAGGAGGCGGCCGGGGCCGGCTCGGACTTCGGCTCGGACTTCGGCTCGGGCTTGCTCTCCGCCTTCGGGGCGGGCTCCGGCTCCGGCTCCGGCTCCGGCTCGGGCTCCGGCTCGGGCTCCGGCTCGGGCTCGGGCTCCGGCTCCGGCTCGGGCTCCGGCTCCGGCTCGGGCTCCGAGGCGGCCGGGGCGGCGGAGCCGTCACCGACGATCGCGAGGACGGCGCCGACCTCGACGGTCTCGTCCTCGGAGACCTTGATCTCCAGCAGGGTGCCGGCGACCGGCGAGGGGACCTCGGTGTCGACCTTGTCGGTGGACACCTCCAGCAGCGGCTCGTCGACGGCGACCTCGTCGCCGACCTGC
>PBYI01000027.1 GCA_002729525.1 Nocardioides sp. | reverse complement strand
GCGACATGGACCACGGCGACATGGACCACGGCGACATGGACCACGGCGACATGGACCACGGCGACATGGACCACGGCGACATGGACCACGGCGAGATGGACCACGGCGACATGGAGATGTCACCCGGCGGTATCCCACTCGCGGGGGGTGGTGAGGACCGTGACGGGCTGGAGATGGACGTGCTGAACGTCCCCCTTGGTCCGGTCCTGCCACACTGGCCGGCCGGGCTCGTACTGCGCTGCGCCTTGCAGGGTGAGGTCATTACCGAGGCGCAGGCGGAGCTTCTCGACTACGGGACGAGGGAGAGGGTTCCGCTGTCCGATGCTGTGGCGCGCCGGATGGACAACATCGCCGCGCTTCTCGCACTAGCCGGCTGGGGGGACGCTGCTGCGGAGGCCCGTGGGATCCGCGACGCCCTGCTCGACGGTGGACACGACACCGAGGTGTCCGCAAGAACCGCTCGCCTGGTCCGTCGGGTCGGCCGGTCGCGGGTGCTGCGCTGGTCGTTGCGCGGGGTCCGGCCGCTGAGCGGGGAGGACCTTCGCGAGCACGGGCTCCCGACCGCGCTGGCTGGAGACACCTATGACCGCCTGCTGCGCATGTTGGAGGAGGCGGAGACCGACGTGGTCGGCGAGCGCGCCTCCACTGACCAGCTGGGTCCACTGGTGACCGGTCTCGACCTGGCCACCGCACGACTGGTCCTCGCCAGCCTGGACCTCCATGAACTGCAGTCCGGCCCCGCGGAGCACGAGGCCTCGCATGTCTGAGTTGATGCTCGCGGCCGGGGCTATCACCCCCGAGGTGACGGTGGTTCCCGGTGGCTGGGCGATCCTGGCGCTGCTGATCCTGGGTTCCTTGACGCTCTTCGCGGCGGCGCTCGACGGTGCGCTGTCCGCGCGAGCCGCTGGCGTGGCGAACGGTCTGGGGAGGCCGTTCGGTGAGACCGCACGGCTGCTGCGTCAGCGGCGCCGGACAACCGTGCAGGCTGATCACCTGCTGTGGCGGATCGGCGGAGCGGGCCTGCTGGTGACTGCCGCGCTGATGGTGACGGTGGTGCCGCTGGGGGAGTGGACGATCTTCGACCTCGACGTCGGGGTGATGTGGTTCAACGCCATAGATGTGCTGGTCTGGGCGGTGGTGTGGTTGACCGGCTGGGGGGCCAACTCGGCGTACCCGTTGGTGGGCGGCTATCGCTTCCTGGCACACGGTCTCGGTTACGAGCTGCCGCTGATGTTCGCGCTGGTTGCTCCGGCGATCGCGGCGGGGAGCCTCAACGTGGGTCAGGTCGCGGGGGCACAAGACGAGCTCTGGTTCGCGGTGTGGATGCCGGTGGCGTTCCTGGTGTACCTGCTCGGTGTCGTCGCGTTCTCCGTGAGTGGGCCGTTCGCGCCGGCGGTCGGCACCGATGTCGCGGGCGGTGTGCGCGGCGAGCTGTCCGGCGTCGACCGGCTGGTGTTCGAGGCGGGACGCTACGCGTTGCTCGCGGCGGGTGCCGCGTTCGCGGTGCCGATGTTTCTCGGTGGTGGTGCCGGTCCGTTGCTGCCGGGCTGGGCCTGGGTGCTGCTCAAGACTGTGCTCCTGTTGGCGGTCCTGGTGTGGGCTCGCCGCCGTGTACCGGCGTTGCGGCCCGACAAGTTCATGGAAGTCGGCTGGCTGGTGCTTCTGCCCGCGGTGCTCGTGCAGGACCTGGTCGTTGCCGTGATCGCGGCGGGAAGGGGATGAGCATGGTCGTCGACATCGCGTTCTGGGGGTTGGGCATCGCGGCCGTCCTCGCAGGCGCTGCCGTCTTCTACGTCGATTCGATGGCGCGCGCGACCTACGCCCTCGCGATCTCCTTCGTAGCGGTGGGTGTGCTGGTGATGTTCCTGCAGCAGAACTACGTCGGCGTGGTGACGATCCTGATGATGGTCATGGAGATGGCCATCATGGCCGTCTACATGGTCATGTTCATGGGGATGAACCCCGCGCTGATGCCGATGAGCATGGTGCACGGCAACAAGACCGCACTTGCCGTCGCCCTCACGACCTTCGTCGGGCTCGCCGCCGGCATCCTGCTCGTCGACTGGCCGGATCGTCGTGGCAGCCCGGCGGCGGACGTCACGATGGCTCTCGGTGAGGAGCTGATGGGGCCGAAGATGCTGGTGATGGCGGTCATCAGTCCGGTCATGGTCGCCACCATCGTCGCGGGCGTGGTGCTGGCTGCGCACCGCACGCGCTACGACCGCTTCGGGGACGACCTGAAGCGGCGTCCGGCCGACGACCCGCAGCCGGGCGGTGTGGGCCGATGACGCTGGAGGCGACCTTGCTCATCGCCGCGGCGCTCTTTGCCGTCGGCCTCTACGGCGCGATCTCCCAGCAGGTCGTGGTGATGGTGATGATGGGCCTGGAGCTGATGATCAACGCGCTCATCCTCGCCGCGGGCGGTTTCTGGTGGTTCCTCGCACCGCACCCCACCGGTCAGGTTCTGCTGCTGGTGATCATTGCCGCGATGACGCTAGAGATGGCGATGGGGTTCGCCGTCGCCACTCTTCTGCACCGCGAACGGCAGTCGGACATGACCGACATGGCCACGGATCTTTCGGGGTGAGCCGCCGGTGACGCACACCTTGACCGAGGCCGCGCTGTGGCTGCTCGTCCTGCTTCCCGCCGTCGTGGGTGCCGCGCTGGCGCTGTCACGGCTCGAACGCGCCGCCGCGGTCGTCTCGCTGGTCACCGCCACCCTCACCGCGGTGCTAGCACTCATCGTGGCGTTCGGCCGCCCGGAGATGTCGGTGCCGTTCATGGCCGGCAGCGACTTCGCGCTCGGGGTCGACGCACTCTCCGCGCTGGTGGTGCCGATGGTCGCCGTGGTCACGCTGCTGGTCGTGGTGTTCGCCGCTGGCGAGATCCGCGAGTCGCAGGGGCGATTCCACGGGCTGATGCTGCTGTTCGCCGCCGCCGCGCTCGTGACGGCCACGGCGCAGAGCCTGCCCGCGTTGCTCTTCTCGTGGGAGGTGATGGGCGCGACGTCGTTCGCGCTGATCGGCTTCTGGTGGCGAGACGACCAACGGGTCTCGGCCGGTGTGACCGCCTTCGTGACCACCCGCACGGCCGACGTCGGGATGTACGTCGCTGCGGGAGCGGCGGTGGCGGGCGGATCCGGACTGGCGCTGGCGGACCTGGCGGGGAGTAGCGCGAGTTGGCGACACGTGATCGCAGCGGGGCTGCTGGTCGCGGCGCTCGGCAAGGCGGCGCAGCTGCCGTTCTCGTTCTGGCTGTCGCGGGCGATGGAGGGTCCCAGCCCGGTGTCGGCCCTGCTGCACTCGGCGGCGATGGTCGCCATGGGTGGCTACCTCCTGCTCCGCGTCGAGCCGCTCCTGGCGGCGACCGGGTGGGCCGCCGGCGCCGCCGCATGGGTCGGCGCCGCGACGGCGCTGCTGCTCGGCACGGTGGCGGTGGCGCAGCGCGACCTCAAGCAGCTGCTCGCGGCATCGACCTCAGCCCAGCTGGGCTTCGTGGTGATGGCCGCGGGCCTGGGGACGGTGAGCGGGGGAGCGGCGCACCTGCTCGCGCACGCCTCGACCAAAGCGCTGCTGTTCCTGGCCGCCGGGGCCTGGCTCACCGCGCTCGGCCCCAAACGCCTCGCCGGGCTCCGCGGCGTCGCCCGCCGCTGGCGGCTGCTCGGAGTCACTGCCACGGCCGGCGCACTGTCGCTGGCAGGAATCGCCCCGCTGGCACTGTGGGCCACCAAGGACGCCGTGCTCGCTGCGGCGCTCGAAGAGTCGCCGTTGCTCTACGCCGTCGGGCTCGCAGCCGCGGCGCTCTCGGCCGCCTACGCCGGCAAGATCCTGATGGTCGTGTGGCGGCCCGTGCCGCTGGACGAGCAGGCCGAGGTCGAGGGGCACCACGATGAGGAGCAGCAGGGCACCCGCCACATCGGTCCGCTGGAACAGGCGCCGCTCGTCGTGCTCGCGCTCGGCGCCCTCGTCCTGGGAGCGCTCGCCCTCCCGCCCGTCGGAGACACGGTCGCCCGGACGATGGCGGAGGAGCCGCTGCACCCGGCACCGCTGGAACTCGCCGTCTCGGCCCTGATCGCCCTGGCCGTGGTCGGGTCGGTTTGGTGGCGTCGTCGTGTCCCAGAGCCGCGCTGGGCGCTGGGGTGGCTCGGACTCGAGCACATCACGCACGTGGTCGTCGTACGCCCGACCGTACGGATCGCCGAGCGGCTGGCGCGCTTCGACGACCAAGTGCTCGACCGGGCCGTCACCCGGTCGGCGACAGGCGCCCTCACGGCGGCCCGCGGCATGGCCGCCTTCGACGACACGGTCGTCGACGGAAGTGTCGAGGCGGTCTCGCGGAGTTCCCTGAGCGCTGCCGAGCGCAGCGCCCGCGGTGACAACCGGTGGCTCGACGGGACGGTCGAGCGCGTCGCTTCCTGGACACGCGGCCTGGGCCGACTCGCCCGACGCCCGCAGACCGGACAGCTGCACCAGTACTACATCCAAGCCGTCGCGGTGCTCGCGATCGGCGTCCTGCTCCTCCTCACAGTGAGGTGAACGTGCTCAGTCTGATCGTCTTCCTGCCCCTGGCCGCGGCCCTGGCACTCGTCCTGGCGCCCCGGCTCGGTGACACCGCCGCACGGTGGTCGTGGGTGGCCGTGGCCGGCGTCGACCTGGCCCTGGTGGTCGCGGTGTGGTGGCAGTACGAGACCCCCGCAGAGGAACAGCTGGCGTTCGAGCAGCGGGCCGAGTGGATCCCGGGCGTCAACAGCAGCTACCACATCGGGGTCGACGGCCTGTCCTTGCCGCTGATCGCGATGACGGCGGTGATCTTCCTGGCCTGCGCGGTGTACGCGTTGCGCGATACCAACCGCCCACGCCTGCAGTCGGCGCTCTTCCTCTTCCTGCAGTCGGTCAGCATGGGCCTGTTCGTCTCCGCCGACCTGATCCTGTTCTTCGTCTTCTTCGACCTGTCCATCGTCGCGATGTACTTCGTGATCGCCGGTTGGGGTCACGGCGACGCCGCCCGCTCGGCGTTGAAGTTCTTCCTTTACACCTTCCTCGGCTCCCTGGCGCTGCTGGTCGGCTTCATCGGGCTCTACATCGCCGCCGACCCCCACACGTTCGACATGGTCGAGCTGTCCGAGCAGACACCCCTAGCTGGCTCATCGTTGGCCGGTGGACTGGTGCTCGCCGCGATCCTGATCGGCTTGGCCGTGAAGACGCCGACGGTGCCGTTCCACACCTGGCTGCCGCCTGCCCACACCGACGCCCCCGCGGTCGGCTCAGCGGTGCTGGCCGGGGTGCTGCTGAAGATGGGCACCTACGGGTTCGTTCGGATCGCGATGCCGATGCTCCCCGACGCGTGGCGGGCGTGGGCCTGGGTGGTCATCGTCGTCGGCATCGTCTCGGTGATCTACGGCGCCCTGGTGGCTCTGGCGCAGACCGACCTCAAACGCATGATCGCCTACACCTCGGTGAACCACATGGGCTACATCGCGCTCGCGGTCGGTGCGGCGGGCCTGGTCGCCGGGGACACCGCCGAAGCACGCTCGATCGCCGTTACCGGCGCCGTCACGCAGATGGTCAGCCACGGACTGATCACCGGCGCGCTCTTCCTCCTGGCCGGCGTCCTGCACGACCGTGCCAACAGCTACGACATGGACGCCTACGGGGGGCTGGCGGCGCCCGCCCCCCGGTTCGCCGCACTGTTCGCGCTCGGCGCCTTCGCCTCGCTGGGCCTTCCCGGCTTCTCCGGATTCATCGCCGAGTTCCAGATCTTCACCGGCAGCATCGCCGCCGCCCCGGCGACCGCCATCGCGGTCGTCGGCATCCTCATCACCGCCGCCCTGTTCCTGCGGTCCCTACAGCGGATCTTCACCGGGCACACCCGCGGGAAGTCCACCGGGTTCGGGGACCTGCACCCCGCCGAACTCTGGTCGGTGGGATCGCTGCTGTTGCTGTCGGTGCTGATCGGCGTGTTCCCCCGCCCACTGCTCGACGTCATCGAACCGGCCTCCGAGGTGCTCATCGACCTCGTAGGGAGGTAACCGACTGTGGGTGCGATGGAGATGCGACCACTGCTACTCCTGCCCGAGATCATCCTGTTCCTCGGCGGGCTCATCGTGCTGATCGGTGGGTCATTCCTCGCGCCCGACCGTCAGTGGGTCACCCGCGTCGTTGCCGCCATGGCGCTGCTCGCGGCAGCGACCGTCGCCGCAGTCAGTTTCGCGGGTCCGGCGGAGATGGCGATGGAAGGCACCTTCACCGTCGATGTGACCACGGGCGTCGCCCGGATCGTGGCCGCTCTCGGCACCATCATCGTCCTCGCATTGGCCTCCGACGAGATCGATGGCTCGCCCCGAGAGAGCGAGACCTATGCCCTGATGCTGTTCGCCACCACCGGCACGCTCATCGTCGCCGGCGCTGACGACCTGCTCGTGGTGGCCGTCGGGTTCCTGCTCGCCAGCATTCCGCTCTACGGGCTGATCGGGATCGCGCGCACCCCGCAGGCCGCCGAGGCGGCCATGAAGACCTACCTCATGGGTGCGCTCTTCGGCATCCTGCTCCTGAGCGGCGTCACCATCCTCTACGGCGTCACCGCCACCACCTCATACCCCGACCTCACAGATCGTCTCGCTGACGCACCGGCAAGAGCGGTGGGTGCAGGGGTGGTCGCGGTCCTGGCCGGGCTGATGTTCAAGGCCGGCGGCGTCCCTGGGCACTTCTGGGTGCCGGACGCAGCCCAAGGCGCCGGCGGGGCGGTCGCCGCCTACCTGACCACGATCCCGAAGATCGGCGCCGTGATCGCGGCGTACCGGCTCGTCGCGATACTGCCGGAGACCTTCGCCTGGCCGCTCCTGGTCGGGCTGCTGGCGTTGGCCAGCATGACGCTGGGCAACCTCGCTGCCTACTGGCAGAGCGACCCCCGACGGTTGCTCGGCTGGTCCACCGTCAGCCAGGTCGGCTACCTGCTCGTCCCCGTGGCAGTCGCCGGCCGCAGCGACCTCGCGCTCCCGTCGTTGCTGCTCTACCTCACGGGCTACACCATCACCAACATGTCCGCCTTCGCGGTCACCACTTCCCTGCCGGAGTGTCGGAACCTGAACGCCTATCGAGGCATGGGTCGTGGGCGTCCCGCACTGGGCGTCTCGCTCGCCGTCTCGCTCCTAGGTCTGATCGGAACGCCACCGACCATCATCTTCGTCGGCAAGGTTACGATCGCCGCGGCCGCGTGGGAGGCGGGCGACGCTTGGCTGGCGATCGCGGTGTTCCTCAACACCCTCCTGAGCCTCTTCTACTACCTGCGATGGATAGCACCGGTCTACCGCTTCGGATCTGCCAGTGAGGACACAGACGCTGCTGAACGTGTGACCTGGCCTGCGAAGCCCGTCTCGGCGTCGACGGCCGCTACCACCGCCGTGCTCACCGTGCTCCTCGGAGTCGGCTCAGGGGTGATCTGGCAGCTGGTCACCTGAACACGCAACGCACTGCTGCCCGTGGGAGACGCAACCGCCACCGACGTGGCGCTCAGCCGAGCAGGTGTGGCCGTGGCCCCGAACCGCGACGGGTGACTACTCTCGTAGCCGTGACCTCCGCCATGACACCCCCCGAGGGTCGGTGACACCGTGGTGGTAGCCATCTTGGGTGTCGCGCTTGTCGGGTTGACCCTTCGAGACGTCTTCCACACCCTTTTCCACCCCGGCGGACACGGCGGACTCGCGTCGTTCATCTGTCGCGCAGCCTGGGTCGTGTGCATCCACCTTGGCCAACGTGCCCGTCTGCTGGCTGGGCCTTCCGGGGTGCTGCTCACCGTCGTAGCGTGGCTACTGCTGCTCATTGCAGGCTTCGCTCTGATCCTGGTACCGCTGGTTCCGGAAGGTGCGAGCTACGGAAGTGGCTCCCCCCAGGGCATTCCATTCGTTGACGCGCTGTACCTGTCGGCCGTCTCGGCATCGACCCTCGGCTTGGGTGACGTCGTCATCCAAGACCCATCCTGGAGGTGGTTGGCTCCCCTCGAGGGCTTGCTGGGCTTCGGCGTCATCACAGCTGCCATCACGTGGCTCACCCAGATCTACCCAGCCTTGAGCCGACGTCGCAGCCTGTCCTTGGATGTGTGGACCACGCTTGAGGACTACGGAGCGAGTCCCCCCGTGCAACCGTCCTCCGTCGTTCGGTCGTGGGCTACGCGCTTGGCTGCCGTCAGCGTCGACCTCGTGCAGAACACCGAGACCTTCTGGTTCCGCGAGAACGATCCTCGCCTGTCGCTGGGTCCTGCCCTACGCCGATTGGACGACGTGGTTGCCGCCAATCCCGACATTGAAGAGAACAGGCAGCTTCAGCGCAGCCTGAAGGTGCTCCGCGAAATCATGCGATCCCAGTACGGACCCCATGCCGCGTCGCACCTCGCGGGGAACCGCGAGTGACGGCATCTGGGAACTCTCGGGCTGCGCCCTTCTGACCTCGACCCCCGGTCAAGTCCCGAACGTCGCGTAGTTCGGGGCCCTCCGAACGAGTGACCGCCGGCAATGGAGCGGAATCAGCAACTGCATGAAACCGGCGTCCTCGGCGGTGACCTGGCTGCGGTCGAGGAACGCGCCGGCGCCAAACAGGTGGAAGATCCTTCTCGGGGGTGCGACAGCGTCGCCACCGGTTGTCGGCGGCGACGCTGTGCGATGGGGCTACCAGGTCAGCTGACTTGGTAGCCGGCCTCGGTGATGGCCGCGCGGAGCGCGCCGTCCTCGGCGTCCGGGCCGGTGACCTCAAGTGTGCCGGTGGCCAGGTCCACGTCGGATGGCGATGACTCCGGGGACCTGGTTGACGGCGGTGCTGACCTCGGTGGCGCAGCTGGCGCAGGTCATGCCCTGGACGGTGTGTGGTTGATGTCGCTCATGGAGGACGGTTCCTTTCCAAAGGTTGTGAGCCGGGATGGCTCGGCTGGTCGACCGGACTGCCGGCCAGTGCTGTCATCGCGGAACTCCCCAGGCTCACGGACGTCGACCACGGCCGCGCCCTGATCGAGCGCCGCAGCGAGCTGATTGACATTGGTTTCACGCATAGACGGACTCCTTTTGCTGGCTCGTCGAACTGCACAACACATCCCCCAGGGGGGTTGTATAATTGTGGATGCACGCCAGCCACGGGCCTCGTGATCGGTACCCGGGAGGAAGTGACCCATGACGCAGTACACGCTCAAGACCACGGTGCGCCGCCCCTACGACGAAACCGTCGAGGCAGTGCGTGCCGAGCTCTCGGCCGCCGGATTCGGCATCCTCGCCGAGATCGACCTCAAGGCGACGCTGAAGGCGAAGCTCGACGTCGACGTCGCACCCCAGGTCATCCTGGGGGCCTGCCGACCGCAGCTGGCCCACCAGGCGCTCGAGGCCGACCCGTCGATCGCCGCGCTGCTGCCCTGCAACGTCGTCGTCCGAGCCGTGGACGACACCACCACCGTCGTCGAGGCCTTCGACCCCGACGCCATGATGTCCCTCGCCGGCCAAGGCCAGGCCGGCGACACACTGCGCATCGTCGCGACCGACGCACGACAGCGGCTGACCGCGGCCCTGGCCGCATTGGAGGAAAACTGATGGACCTCGAACCCACCGAGATCAAAGCGATCATCACCCGCATGAAGCGCGCCAATGGCCACCTCGCCAGCGTCATCCGGATGATGGAGGAGGACGGACTGCGAGTCCGTCCTCACCCAGCTCACCGCCGTCAATAAGGCCCTCGCCCGCGCCGGCTACGCCATCGTGGCCACCGGACTGCAGCAGTGCTTGGTCGACAGCGACGAAGGGCTCGACGGCATTGACGTCAAGAAGATGGAGAAGCTGTTTCTCGCTCTTGCCTGACCGCCGCGCCGCTCACTGAAGGACCAGACGTCTCGCCGACGCTCCGCCTCAGGAGGCAGTGACTCGCTCCATAATGAACCTGGGCGAGGCCGCGAACCGGCTTGCCTCGCCCGGCATCTGGCGCCCGTCGGGTTCGAAGAAAGGGGTAGGGCGGCACGCAAAGGAACTGAGATTCGAACCGTGCCGCGTTTAGGCCCCGAAAACCACAGCAAGAATGGCCCTTCGAGGTCACATCCGAACAAGAAGTACCAGCCCAACACGACTGTCCTCACCAGCGTTCGCGCAGGTCAGCGCACGAATGCTCATAGGCCAGCAAACGCTGGCCAACTCGCGTCCGCTCGCGCTGGATGTCCAGAGGTCGCAGGTTCAAATCCTGCCCCCGCTACGAAGAAAGGCCCTCTGACCAGCGGAAACGCTGGTCAGAGGGCCTTTCAGGTTTCTGACCAAAAGCGATAAGTGGGCGGAAATTGGGCTCTTTGTGTGGGCACTTAGCGCGCGTCCCCCCGGGCGCGAACATGCAAGTGCCCTCGCCGTGAACACAGCGAGGGCACTCTCGAGTGGGGCGGGCGCCGAGTGGGGCCTCGTCACGTCTTTGGCGTAATGGGCGGCCGGAACCGTTCGAGGTAGTCGGTCAGGTCAGGCGCGACCTTGGCCTTGTGGATGTAGTGCTCCAGCGTGATGTCCTCGTTGGCGTGACCCAGTTGGGCTTGCGCCGCCTTCGAGTCGACCGTCTGGTCGATCAGCGTCGCGACCGACTTGCGGAAGGTATGGAACGTGACCCAGTCGTAGGCGGTGCCATCGACTACCCGGTTCCACAACCGTTCCCAGTTGGAGACCTGACGCCACGTTCCGTTGCGGGTCGTAAAGACCGCGCCGTTCCTATTCGCGGGACTCTCGATCATCCGGCGCATCAGGATGTCGACGGCGAATGGTGGGAGAAACAGGGTCCGGTAGCCGGCGTCCGATTTCGTCCACGGCTGGCGGAACGTCCCCTTACCGGTCTCGGTGACGATCGTGCCCGACACTGTCAGGGTCGGGGTCTCGGAGGAGAGGTCAATCTCGGGGTAGATGAAGCCGGCTGCTTCGCCGATGCGACATCCAGTGGCGAGCATCAGGTCGACGATGTCGCGGAGGTCGGCCGACATCCGCGGCCCGGGTCGCTTGCGCTTCATCTCGGTGTCGATGAGCGCACGGACCTGGTTGACCTGCTCGAGGTCGAGGTAGGTGATCTCCTTCCGCGGCCGTGAGATCCGAGCGACCTCCTTGACCGGGTTAGCCGGGACGGCGTCATGCCGGACTGCGACGCCGAACATCTGGTGCAGCGCGTTCCGCAGCTTCGTCACGTCCGCTCCAGTCGCGGCGCGGTCCTTGATGACTCGGTCGATGACACTTGTGCGGCAGTCGGCGATTCTCCGCCGCCCGATTGCCGGAAGCACCTGGTTGTTCACCACGCTCCGATAGGCGCGCAGCGAATTGGCGCTGACTTTGTTGTCGACCTCCTTCTCCTTCAGCCAGAAGGCGGCCAACTCGGCGATCGACCTCTGTGGGGTCAGTTCGCCGTCCCCCACATCTGAACCCTTCAGGGCCTGCAGTTTCTGGATGAGGGCGGTTCGGGCGGCCGACTCGCTGTGAGCGCGAGCGCGCCGCTTGGCTACACGGCCACTGAAGAGGGCATAGCGAGCCTCGGCCTGGTAGGTCCCGGTCTTGGTCCGCGTGACGCTGATCTTCCCCCAGGTCCCAGGGGGCATCGGCGGCCGACCGCTCACCGGCCGGCCTCACGCGAACGCAACGAGCTGACTCCCAGGGCATTTGAGTTACGAGACATGGTGACTTCTCCGTGGCGGTGGTGGATCGGAAATCGTACCCAGATCAGGCGGGCGCGCGTCGGTGTGGAGGTCGAGGTAGTTCTCGATCTCACTGCGCCGGTAACGGATGCCGTTGCCGACCTTGATCGCGCGCGGTCCTCGGCTTCGGCTCCGCCACTGGTACAGCGTGCCCTTGGGGACGCCTAGCCAGTCCGACACCTGGTCGACGGTCAGGAGCGGGTCGTAGGCGGGACCGTGCGTCGACGGGGACGCTGACCGGCCGGGCGCGCCGGTCGGTGCCGAGAGTTCTGCCGAGTGGGCCTGCTCCGCCCTCTCCGTGGCTGACTTCTCTCGCGCATCGAGTACCGCTCGTGCCTGCCTCTGTGCCGCAGTTGGTCGTGCCATGGTGGTTCAGTCCCTCATCCCAGGGCCAGCCGGGCTGTCGTTACGTGTTCCCGGTTGGCCTTCGGCTGGCGCAAGCCACGGGGCAACTTGTTCCGCTGCCAGCAACGGGTCGAACTGGGCAACTCCGTCGGAATCGACCGGCATGGCGACCGGATGCGCGGGGCGCTGTTCCGGAGGGGGATGGCTGCGCTGAGTCGTGGTCTTCCCTGGCTTGGCAGCCGTCGTGGTGTTGCCAGTCGAGCTCGATGGAGGCTGCTGGCCGACTGTTCGGCGGCGGGCCTGGAGTTCGGCCTTGGACGGACGACACACGGCAGGTCCCCTCTCTCACTGGACGTAGCCGCTCGTGCCGAGGCTGCGCGCGGCGGGGAATGGGGACGGTGGCTGCGACGCGGTCGGCGTCATGTCGAGGGTCCGACGCAGAGCGGCCCGTTGCAGCGGGTTGTTGAACTGTGCGACCAGCAACTTGGGTGCTGGCATGTTGATCAGATCGGTGAGGGTGGCCTCCAGCCGCGAGCGTCGTCCGACCCGGACAGGCCCGTCCGCGTGACGAGGGTTGCCGTCACGCAGGTTGCTGTTGGTACGTAGCAGTTCGCGGCGCAGTGCCTTGCCCAGGGCGTGGGTGACCTCGTGGGTTGCCTTGGCCAGCTCGACCAACTGCGTGGGCTGCAGCCGGATCGGCACGCCTTGGTCTTCCATCCGGGCCACCGCGGTCGTGAGCTCGCTTTGCTGCCAGAAGCGGCGCATGTTCGGGTCCCGTACCTCGGAGACGTCGAGCAAGTGGCTGATCTGGGGCTGCAACGACTCCAGCACCTCGGCGCGTTCTTCGAAGAGCGCCGCGAACTTGCCGGTCTTGACCGACTGGCCGGCGGCCTTCGCGAACGCACGACACAGGTAGAGCTGGCTGGCCGTAACCTGCCGCGCGGAGTCGGCGGTGATCTCAGGCTCAGCGGCGTAGAACGCGTCGGAGGCATGGAGTGGGCGCAGGAACCGGGCAAGGCGTTGCTGTGCGGCCGCCAGGTCGTCGGGCGTCGAGACCAGCGACACCGGCTCCACCACCGTCGACGGCGCCGCCTGCCGCAGGCGAGGGGTGGCCGCTTCGGGGCTCGCGCTCGTGGCATGCCACGTCGCGACCCGGGCTGTCTGGGAGAGCACCATGCGCTTCTCGTCCAGCCTCATCGCGTCATCCGGTCGCTGATGCTCAGCCAGCAGGCCGACCTCCTCAAGGCGGGAGTCGAGCACGACGACCGCTTCTAGGGCCACCGACACGTCGCGCATCACCCACCAGCCGGCTGCCGGGTCGGTTCCCCACGGCTGTTCCGCGGATGCCGAGAGTGCATGCGAGGCCGCCATCAGCTCGATGGCCGCCGCTCGCCACGACTCGACTGTCGGATCTGACGAGGCGGGAGTGAGGTGGGCGGCGGGGGAGCGGCGTTCGTCGAGGGGGAGCGTGGGGAGTGCGAAGGCGATGTTGTCCACCAGCGTCGCCAGCTTCTCGTCCAGCCCAGCCAGTGTCGGCTTCGGCGTACGAGCTGGCAGGTGGTCCGGCGGCGGGTACCAGCTGTCCTGGCCGACGTCGTAAAGCCGCTGCCGCAGCGCGTCGACCACGGCCTCGCGGCAATGCAGCAGCTGGTCGACCGCGGCCTCGTCGGCCGGGATCACGTCATCGCGGATCAGGTTGTTCAGCGCCTGGGCCGCGTTCTCGGCGTGCTCGCCATAGGTGGAGACCGTCATCGCGGGCCACCAGCCGGGCGCCGTACGGGCCAAGTCGTTGCCATGCCCGGAGAAGCAACCGCCGCGGTGTCGGATCGGACACCGCGGAGGGAAATGCTTGTGGAGACGGGCGACTACTCGCCCGGCGGGCTGGGGGAGCGGTCTCCCGGCTCCGCGACGCCCTCGGCGTCCGGTCCGCTCTCATCCGAGCCGGGTGGGTGCAGTGCGCCGGCCTGCAGCAGCCCGCGACGGGCCGTCACTGAGGCGGCGTTGCGCGGCGGGGTGGGGTCGGGGTCCCCGAAATGGCTCGGGTCACCCGGGTCGATCAGCGTGACCCGGTGCCCGTAGCCGGCGCACATCTTGGCGATCGAGGCCGGATCCGTGGCCACGTACACGTCATCGAGCCACTCGTTGCGGTTGGTGTCCTCGGCGAAGCCGTCGATGAGGGGCGAGGCCTGCATGGTGGCCACCGCCTGCTCGTACGACGAGTACGGGCCCACGACCTCCGGCCGCGGGTGCACCGAGTCGGCGAACCAGCGCAGGGTCACCCACCATCCCGACGCCTCGGGGCCGCCGTGCGCGTGGAGGTAGTCGGTCCAGGCCGAATCGTTCGGCAGCGCGTTGGTCATGTCCGGAGAAGCAACCGCCGACGTGCAGGATCGGACACCTTGACCCTGACGTGACTACATGCAGTCTCAGACAGGGTCAGGCCGCCGGTGCGGCTATGTCAGGTGTGCAGACGAGGACGTCGCGGTCGACCGCGGGCGAGCTGCTGGTCGAGGCAAACAGAGTCGAGGCCGCGGCGGATCGCCGTGAGCGAGGTAGTAGGGGAGAGGTGGCCGTGCCCGGTGCAGATCAGCGGCATCGCGATCGATGAGACGCCCAGCTCGCTGGCCCGCTGGACGGCGCTGCAGGCGCACGATCCGACCGATGCCGCGGTCATCGCGGGCTTCCTAGGCGACAGCGGCCACGCCGCGGCGCAGCAGCCGGCGAGCTGAGTCGAGGCGGAGGGTGTGCTGGAGCACCTGCGAGTCCGCCAGAAGCGCGGTGAGGCGCTGCTCGAGGTCGGCCAGCCCGGACCGAAGGTCGCCGATCTGCACCGGTACGTAGCGGGCCGGGCGCCGCTGCCCGAAGTCGGTGAGCTCGGCGCGGGCCATGCCCAGGAACGGCAACACCATGGCGTGCCCGTCCTGCCCGGTCGCGCCCTCGAGCGAGGCAAGCAGAGAGACCGCATAGACGAAGTCCGGGGTCGCGTCGTACACGTCACCGGCGCGATCAGTGGTGGGAACAGGCATCAGGTGTTGTCCTTTCGAGAGAGGCCGGCAGCGGACCCGACCCCGCTACCCAGTGGAACAGAACAGGCGAGCACAGCACGCCCGGCACGCCCGAACCGGTGGAGAACGGCGCCGCAGGGCCCCGCCAGTGGACAGGAACTGGACCCCTCCCGGAGCGGTCTCATCTCGACCACCCCGGTGTGCCCGGCGGCCGCGGACCCTCGTCAGGCCGCGGCGGGGGAGGAGGCGGAGGCGCGATCGCGGGGCGACCCGCCTGGCCCGGCTGACCTGGCGGGTTGGTTGGGGTGTTGGGCTGGGATCCGTTGGCTGCGGGTGCGGGTGCGGGTGCGGGTGCGGGGTCGTGCTCGGTCGCGTGTTCGCCGGCGGCCTTCTCGGCGCTGCCGGCTGCCAGCTCGGCCGAGAGCCGGTCCCGCGTCGCGCGGACCTCGGCGAGTTCGCCGGCTCGCGGGAAAACGTCGACCAGCCCAGCCTGGGCACGCTCTGCCTCCCGGGTGATCTTGCCTGTGTCCATCTCGACGTCGTCGAGCACCCGCTCCAGGCGTCGGGGGAGGTTCTCGACCCGGGTCACCAGGCCGGTGTTCGGTTTGCGCACGTCGCCGGTCTCGACCAGCAGGTGTACACGCGGGACCTCGACGAGCGAGACGACGTACCGGGGCTGGCCCAGCCACGAGTCCGCAGTCGCCTGCAGGTGCAGGCCGCCCACGTCGCCGAGCGGCTGTGGGTCGCGTTGGTACGGCTGCACCGTTTGCAGGGCCCGTTGCAGCGCGGGGGCGGCATCGGCCCGCTTGTCGTAGGGCGCACCGTTGATCCTCATTGAGAACGCGTCGCCGTCGGTGTCGCGGCGCAGCGGCATCGCCGCTAGCAGTTGCTCGCGGTCGGTCGCGAGTCGCTCCAGACGCGGCTCGGCCTCCCGGATCGTCGCCGCGAGGCTGCGCTGGGCTGCCGCCCAGGCCCGCTCCAGTCGCTCCAGCTTGGTCGTGTCGGTCTCGGCCTTGGCCAGTTCCATGATCCGCGGGTCACCCGATGCGAGGGCTTTGACCTCGGCATAGGAGAGCGCGGAGTCGCCGATGTCCTCGATCTCGCGCACGTCCAACCGGCCCCGCATCAGCTGGTTGATGAACTTCGCCTTCCGCTCCACCGTCTGCCACAGGTAGGTGTCGAAGCTCGACTCGGTGACATACCGGCACACCCGGACGGACTCGTTCAGGTTGCCCTGCCGCATGATGCGGCCGTCGCGCTGCGCCAGGTCGGCGGGCCGCCACGGGCAGTCGACGTGATGCAACGCGACCGCGCGGCGCTGCACGTTGGTGCCCACGCCCATCTTCTCCGTCGAACCGATGAGCACCGCGACGTGGCCGGTGCGGGCCTGCTCGAACAGCCGCGCCTTCGCGCGGTCGCTGTTGGCCTCGTGCATGAACCTAACCTTCGGCGCCGGTACGCCACGGGCGACGAGCTGGGCCTTGAGCTCCTCATACGCGTTCCAGCCCGCCCCGGTCGGCGTACCCAGGTCGCAGAACACCAGCTGCAGGGCGCCTGGCTCCGGGTCGTTGCCGAAGGCGACGTCGGCGTGGTCGTGGTAGATGCCGGCGACACGTTCGGCGCCCGCGTCGACCTTCGAGGGCTCCCGGTCCAAGAACGCACCCAGACCGTCGAGCTGGTGGTCGACGAGCCGCAGGTCGAGCGCGGCCGCGCGGCCGTGGCCGCTGATCTTGAGCATGTTGTCCTCGCTCGGGTCGACCGCCCGCGACGAAACGGCGTCGGCGCGCTGCGCGAGCAGGGCCATGAAGTCGACCAGCTCCTGGCTCGGCGGCACCACGACCGTCTCCGGCGTTCCGCCCGTCAGGTCCGGTGTGGGCAGGTTGAGGTCGTCGGCGGTCTTGACGTCGGCGACCTGGTGCCACAACCGCAGCAGCTCGGGGACGTTGTTGAACTTCGCGAACCGGGCCTTCATCCGGAACCCTGTCCCGGACGGGGAGAGCTCGAGGTCGGTGACGACCTGGCCGAAGGTGGCGGCCCAGGTGTCGAAGTCGCTGATCCCAGCCGCCTCCAGGTCAGCGGGGGCGAGGTAGCGCAGCATCGTGTACGCCTCGGCCACGCTGTTGGCGATCGGGGTCGCGGTCATGAACGTGGCCACCCGCCGGCCGTGACGGCCGCGCAGGTAGGACATCTTCAAGTCCAGGTCGGTGGCCCGGTTCGACCCGTCCACGGCGACACCGGGGATGTTGGAGGCCAGCCGGAGGTTCTTGTAGCCGTGCGCCTCATCCACGCACAGGTAGTCGATCCCGGTGGCCTCGAAGGTGATCGCGGGATCACGCTCGACATCGCGCAGCTTCTTCAACCGCTCCTCGGCCCGCGCCAGTGTGCCCTCCAGCCGCTTCACCGACAGGCCGCGCTCAGACTTCGAGGCGGCCAGCCACATCCGCAGCTGCGTCAACTGATCGTCGAGGTAGGCCTCCTCGGTGTCCTTGGAGACCGGGATCTTCTCGAACGCCGAGCGGGACAGGATGGCCGCGTCCCACTCGCCGGTCGCGGCTCGGGCGACGAACAGCTGTCGCTTGTCCTTGACCAGGTCCTCGGTGCCACAGGTGAGGATCCGGGCCTGCGGGTAGGCCTGCAGCCACTCCCGGCTGAACTGCTCGAGCATGTGGTTGGGCACCACCACCGCCGGCTTGCGGACCAGGCCCAGCCGACGCAACTCCGAGACACCTGTCACCGCGGCGAGAGTCTTCCCCGCGCCGACCTCGTGGGCCAGCAGCACCGAGGGCTGGGCCACCATCCGGGCCACCGCGGCATGCTGGTGCGGCCGCAGCCGCAACGGGCGGCCGTCCTGGACACGGGCCATGCCCGGGTAGTGCCTGTCCTCGTCGACGTCGTAGGAACGCAGCACGATCGCGTTCAACTTGTCGTTGTAGGCGCGGACCAGCTGCTGACACCGGTCGGGGTCCTCCCACAGCCAGGTCGCGAACCGCTCCTGCAGCTCCTCGGCCTTCTCCTGAGCGGCGAACGTGGCGGTCACGTTCGGGATCCGCCGCCCGTCCGGGGTCTCGTCGGTGACCCGGATCTGCCGCTGCTCCAGACACGCCTGGACGATGTCGATCGCGCTGGCCCGTTCGGTGCCCCAGGTGTTCCGGGCGGCCACCGAGTGCCGGTTTCCGCGCACCGACCACACCGACCCGCCCGGATGCTCCACCTCCACGGTGCGGTCATCGAGCGTCTCGCGCAGGAACTGCTCCACCGTCGTGGCCGGCACCCACGGCACGCCGAGCTGGGCGACGATCTCGGTCGGCCCCAAGTCCTCGGGCAGCACCTCACCCAGGGCGGTCTCGGCCGCCTTGAGTCGGCGCGCCATCGGCTGTGCCGACTCATCGCCCGTCGCGGCAGCGCCCTCGACCAGTTGCTCGAGGACCTCCCCGACCCTGCTCAGACGGGCGCGCACGTTCCCGGAAAGGAACTCCGCCCGCGGCACCCAGGCGGCCGTCCAGCCGTCCTCGGTGCGCTTGACGGTGTCCGGGTCGACGAACGCGAACGCCTCCAGCTCGGCCGCGGCCTGCGTCTCATCAATACCGAGAAGGCGGGCGACCTCGCTGGTGCGCAGCTCGCCGTAGGTGTCCAGACACAGCGACACCGCATCGGCCGGGGAGTCCGCGTGAGTGCGCAACACCCGTGGCGCGACGACCCGCTCGGTGAAGATGTCGGCCTTGCGGGCCGTGCCGGTCGCGGAGTCGTAGTGCTCCAGCGCGAGCACGGCAGGGGAGTGGGGATCGTCCCCGAATCCGCCCTGCCGCGGCCGCACCTGCGCGAGCACGGGCTCGCCGGTCTTCGGGTCGATCCGGCCGGTGTTGCGGCTGGTGACCCGGTTGATCGGCCCGTACCGCTTGACGTAGGCGTCGTACTGCCGGTTCAGCCGCTCCCGCAGCGCCGTCATCCGCTCCTCACCCGCGGCGCTCGGCCCCTTAGGCAGATTGGCGGCCGTCGGCAGGTCACCGGGCAGGGGAGTTGTCGCCTCGGCCTCCAGCAGCGTGACGACCGTGTCGCGGAGCCCGGTGAGCATCCGCAGCTCGTTCGCCTGGGACTTCGGCACCTTCAACGGCTCTGGGACGCCGTCGAACACGTGCTGCCAACCTCCGTCCTCGTCCACGCTGATGTGCCCCTCGGCGCGCACCACCCGATCGGGCAGCACCAGCGGCTCCTCCTCGCCCCGTTGCTGCGGCGACCGGCTAGGCCGTGCGACCGGCGTTCGCGTCGGTGGGTTGGCGCTGGGCCGTGTCGCGACCGGGGGAGGGGTGAACAGAGGCCGTACGTCGGCGTAGTTGGTCAGGTCGAAGGCGAGCTTGCGCTGCAGGTCGGTTGCGACCCGCTCGGCGAGGGTTTGGCTCTCGGCCGTCAGCGGCGGGCTGACCGCGACCTCGGGCCCGAACCGGCCCGAGCGGGAGGTCAGGCGACCCAGCACCCTGGCCGGCTGCTGCACGAACAGCGCATTGAGGTTGACCTCCTTGTCCTCGAGCCCCGTCCCCGCACGGAACGATGGCAGCGGCTCCAGACCGCGCCAACTGGGCATCAACTCCAGCGGTCCCTCGCCCTCGACCCGGCGCCGGAACACCAGCAGGTCGGTGATGACGTCGGTGCCGGCGGCCTGGTGGTGGGTCTGGTTCGGCAGCCGTAGCGCCGTGACCAGGTCCGCCATGTCGGCGAACGCCTCCCGGGCCGCAGGGTTGGCCGCGTCCATCGTCCACCGCGACGTCAGCACTGCCACCACCCCTCCGGGCCGGACCAGGTGCAGGCTCTTGTAGATGAAGTAGTTGTGCAGGCTCAGCCCGAGCCGGTTGTAGGTCGAGTCGTGCGGGACGACGTCGGCGAAGGGGACGTTGCCGATCACCAGATCCCGCTTCCCCTCGGGCAGCCGGGTCTCAGCGAACGACTCCGCGCGAATGTCCGCGGCGGGATAGAGCAGAGACGCCACCCGTGCGGTGGTCGGGTCCAGCTCGACTCCGACCACGTCACGCACATCGGCGGGCGTAACCCCGATGAAGGTGCCCGAGCCGCAGCCGGGCTCCAGGACTCGGCCGCCGGCGGCCTCGTCGAACCCAGCCTCGCCGAGGGCCGACCACACTGCCTTCACCAGCGCGGCGTCGGTGTAGTGCGCATTCAGCGTGGTGCGTGCCGCGGCCGAGCGGACACGACCCCCCAGCAGTTCGCGCGCCCGCAGCGCCGGCTCTGCGTGATCAGCGGTGTCGTCGAAGACCTCCGGCAGCGACCCCCAGCCCGACCAGCGCGCCAGCACCCCCTGCTCCTCAGCAGACGGGAGCCTGTTCTCCGCGTCCAGCTCGGCCAGCAGCTCAAGCACGGACACGTTCGCCTTCAACCGCTCCCGCGTCGTCGTCGGAGCCAGGTCCTGCTGCGAGCCGGGTTGGAACCGCAGCAGCTCGCCGGCCGGAATCAGCCCATCCGGTGCGCTTGCAGTGGCGGCGGCCGCCGGCGGGAGGGTGGTCAGCCCTGGGACAGTCCCGGCTTCATGTACTCCCGCAGGACCTCCGACTCCGCTGTCGCCTTCGCTTCCGTCAACCGGCCCAGCCGCTCCACGTAGCCCTCCGACGGGCTCGAGGGCCCCGCGATCTGGTCCGCCAGCCTCCTGACCTCCTCCGAGATCTGCAGCCCCAGCTGCTCGAAGAAGTCCTCCGGATCGGCGATTGCCGCCAACTCCGTGGCCCGATGCTTCGCGTAGTGCTCCCGCATCCGCGTCCCGTACGGGTTCATCCCGAGCCCCTTCCTCCGTCAGTGAGCTGCCAGCCGGGTCGTCACGCTCGCTGGTGACCTCACCGGCGCCGACAGGAACCTCATCGGCCGGGTCACCTGGCTCCTCACCAAGATCCCACAGCGCCAGCTGATCAGAGTCAGCAACACTCGCACGACGTCGCGCCACGCCCCGGCACCTCCAACCCGTTGGTGAGGACGCCGGCCGCAGCACCCACGCCACGGCTCACCATCGCCCTCACCACGAAAGGCACCCACCCAGAGCGCAGATCGGACACTCGGCGAGAACTTGTGGAAAATCGCCAGTCACCGTGCACGAAGGCGTCCGATCCGTACGGCGGCTCGTTGCCTTTCCGGGCATGACCACTACACAGAGTGCCCCGGCGCCAGGCCGGGCAGACCACACCAGCGAACACGCCGGTGACCGGCAGACCTTCGAGCTCTACGGTCGCCGGATCGCCCACACCAACAACAGCGACGTGCAGCAGCTCCTCGCTGCCGCGCACACCGACCGGGTCCGGCCCGTGTGCATGTGCCGCCCCGACGGCGTCGCCATGTACGTCGCCAAGATCGGCCCCGACAAGTACGTCATCAAACGCATGCCCGACTCCGGCCTCGAGCACGCGCACCGCTGCGTCTCCTACCTGCCGCCCGAAGAGCTCTCCGGGCTCGGGCAGGTCCTCGGCAGCGCGATCACCGAGGAAGCCGACAGCGGCCTGACCGCCATCAAGCTCGGGTTCCGCATGTCCAAGGCAGAGCGAGCAGCCCCGACCGGAGCCGGTGGCGGGGGAGTGGCCGACTCCGTCGCCGCCGACCCCAACCGCCTCACCCTCCGCGCCGTCCTGCACTACCTGTGGCAAGAAGCCGACCTCGCGACCTGGACGCCCGGCATGGACGGCAAACGCAACTGGCGCATCGTGTCGTGGTACCTGCGCCAGGCCGCCCGCGGCAAGTTCACCAAGGGCAAGCCGCTCGCCGCCAGGCTGTACGTCCCTGAACCGTTCAACGTCGAGAAGAAGACCGAGATCGCCGTCCGCCGACTCTCCGCGTGGGCGCCGATGCAGCAGCACGGCTCCGCCCAGCAGTTCATGATGCTCATCGGCGAACTCAAGTCCATCGACCCGGCCCGGTTTGGGCACAAGCTGGTCATCAAGCACCTGCCCGACGCGCCGCTCATGGTCGACGACGAGCTCCTGGCCCGCCTCAACAAGCGGTTCGGTGACGAGCTCGAACTGTCCCAGACCGACGACGATGGCCACCTGATGGTGATCGCGACCTTCTCCGTGGGCCGCGCCGGCCTGGCCACCGCCGAAGAGATCTCCCTGGTCATGACCGACCGCCACTGGCTGCCCTACGAGTCCGTGTTCGACAAGCTGCTCCTCGACGCCGCGCTGGAGGCTCGCCGCAGGTTCACCAAGTCGTTGCGCTACAACCTTGCCCCCGACAAGCCCATGGCCTCCCTGGTGTTCACCGACACCGAGACCCCTACCGCGGCGTTCTTGCTCACCGGTGACGACGATCGCGAAGCGGTCGCGGAGATCGCCACCGCCACTGGAACCGAGGTCTGGACGTGGGTCATCACGGAGGACATTCCCTCCCTCCCTCCCTCCCTCCCTCCCTCCCTCCTGCCGCCGACCATCGGCGTACCGGGCCCAGTACTGACCACCACTGAGCAGCGTCCATGCCACACCGACGACCCGTGGACACTCCCGGATGCGGGGATGCTGCTGCGCCCACCGCGACCTTCCTGAGAAACTGCCGACTATGCCCACCATCCACGACGTTCTGGGCGAACTGCGCGCCACCTCGCTCGACGAGCGGGACAAGGGCGACAAGTTCGAACGACTCATCAAGGCGTACCTGACCACCGACCCCGAGTGGACGACCAGGTTCTCCAACGTGTGGCTGTGGACCGAGTGGCCGGGCCGTCAGGGGCGCACCGACACCGGGATCGACCTGGTGGCCGAGCACCGCGACCGTGACGGACTCGCTGCCATCCAGTGCAAGTTCTACGAGGCCGGCCATAAGGTCGCGAAGTCCGACATCGACTCGTTCGTCTCCGCGTCCGCCCGGACCGAGTTCACTGCCCGGTACGTGTTCGACACGGCCGCTGGCTGGACCGGCAACGCTGAGGAGACGCTCGAGGGTGTCGTTCAGCGCGTCGACATCAACTACCTCGACGACGCCCGGATCGACTGGTCCCAGTACTCCTGGAGCACGCCCGACCGGGTGGTGGTTAGGGCCGCCAACCGGCTGCGGCCCCACCAGGAGGCGGCGATCGAGGCGGTGCGGGACAGGTTCGCCGAGCATGATCGGGGAAAGCTCGTCATGGCTTGCGGTACCGGCAAGACGTTCACGTCCATGAAGATCGCCGAACAGTTGGTCGGCGAGGGCGGCAGTGTGTTGTTCCTCGTGCCCTCCATTCAGCTGCTCTCCCAGTCGCTGCGGGAGTGGATGGCCCAGGCCGCGGTCGACATCCGGCCGTTCGCGGTCTGCTCCGATGTGCGCGTCGGCCGCCGTACGACGAAGGCCGACGACGGGGACCTCTCGACCATCGACCTCACCGAGCCGGCCACCACCGACGCCCAGACGCTCTACCAGCGATCCCAGGCCGGGAAGCACGCCAAAGAACGCATGACCGTCGTGTTCGCCACCTACCAGTCGATCGACGTCGTCGCGCAGGCCCAACAGCTGGGTCTCGGCGGGTTCGACATGATCGTGTGCGACGAGGCCCACCGGACCACGGGCGTCACCCTGGCGGGCGCCGACGAATCGCACTTCGTGAAGGTCCACGACGGCGACTACCTCAAAGCCGACCGGCGGCTCTACATGACCGCCACCCCACGGGTGTTCGGCGAGGACGTGAAGCGCAAGGCCACCGAGGCCGAGGCCGTCCTCGCGGACATGGGCGACGCGACAATGTTCGGCCCCGAGTTCCACCGCCTCGGATTCGGCGAAGCCGTCGAGCAGGACCTGCTCACCGACTACAAGGTGCTCGTACTCGCCGTCGACGAGGCGTACGTGGCGGGCAACTTCCAGACCGCCATGGCACAAGGCGGCGAGATCCAGCTCGGCGACGCCGCGAAGCTGATCGGATGCTGGAACGGCCTGGCCAAAAACTACGGCCCCGAACACAGCCAAGGCGAAGACCGCAGCCCGATGCGCCGGGCGGTCGCTTTCGCCAAGGACATCCGCTCCTCCAAGGCAGCGGCCGCGGCGTTCCCCGCGTTGGTCGAACGGGCGCTGGAGGACGCGACGGAGGACAGAAACCACGTCCGCGTGCAGGCGGTCCACGTCGACGGCACCATGGGTGTCCACGAACGCAACACCCACCTGGACTGGCTCAAGGCCGAGCCCACCGAGGACAGCTGCCGGGTGCTCACCAACGCCCGCTGCCTGTCCGAGGGCGTCGACGTGCCCGCGCTGGATACGGTCATGTTCCTCACCCCGCGCGGCAGCCAGGTCGACGTCGTCCAGTCGGTGGGCCGAGTGATGCGCAAGGACCCATCCGGTCGGAAGAAGCTCGGCTACATCATCCTGCCCGTCGTCGTACCGTCCGGGGTGGCGCCGTCAGAGGCGCTCAACGACAACAAGCGCTACCAGGTCGTGTGGCAGGTACTGCAGGCGCTGCGGTCCCACGACGACCGTTTCCACGCGATGATCAACAGCATCGAGCTCAACAAGGGCAAGTCCCCAAGGCTCGACATCGTCGACGTCACCCCGCGTCCATCGACAGAGGACGACGTCAACGGCGAAGGCGCGGACCGGGAACCGGGGGCCGAGCAGCAGCTGACGCTCGACTACGGCTTCGAGGGCTTCCGCGACGCGATGTACGCCCGGATCGTGCGCAAGGTCGGCGAGCGCCGCTACTGGGAGACCTGGGCCAAGGACGTCGCCGACATCGCCCAGGCCCACATCACCCGCATCCACGGGCTGCTGACCGACCCAGGCTCACCCGCAGCGAAGGAGTTCGACGAGTTCCTCAAGGGCCTGCGCGGCAACCTCAACGAGTCCATCACCGCCCACGAGGCGATCGAGATGCTCGCCCAGCACCTTGTCACGCGCCCGGTATTCGAGGCCCTCTTCGCCAACTACGACTTCACCGCACACAACCCGGTCGCCAAGACCATGGAGTTGATGCTGGCCAGCCTCGACGAACACGCGCTCGAGGCCGAGAACCAGCAGCTCGAGAAGTTCTACAGCTCCGTGCGCCGCCGAGTGGAGGGCGTGACCGACGCGACAGGCAAGCAGCGTGTCATCGTCGAGCTCTACGACAAGTTCTTCGCCACCGCGTTCAAGAAGACCGTCGACAGGCTCGGCATCGTCTACACCCCCATCGAGATCGTCGACTTCATCCTCCGCTCCGTCGACGAGGTCCTGCGCGAGGAGTTCGGGCAAGGACTGACCAGCGAGGGCGTACACATCCTCGACGGCTTCACCGGCACCGGCACCTTCATCGTCCGACTCCTGCAAAGCGGACTCGTCACGCAGCACGACCTGGCCCGCAAGTACGCCAACGAGCTCCACGCCAACGAGATCCTGCTCCTCGCGTACTACATCGCCGCCGTCAACATCGAGACCACCTACGCCGAGAACGCCGGCGCCGGCGAAGCCGCCCCCTTCCCCGGGCTGGTCCTCACTGACACCTTCCAGTCCTACGAGGACAGCGACCGCGACGACCTCGACATCTTCCCCGAGAACAACGAACGGATAACCCGACAGCGCCAGCTGCCCATCACCGTCATCGTCGGCAACCCGCCGTACTCCGTCGGTCAGACCTCAGCCAACGACGACAACGCCAACACCGCCTACCCCACCATCGACGCCGCCATCCGCGCGACCTATGCCGCCCAGTCGGCAACCACCTCGATCCGCGGCCTGTACGACTCCTACGTCCGCGCCATCAAGTGGGCCTCGCTGAGGATCGGGTCCCGCGGCGTCATCGCCTACGTGACCAACGGCGGCTTCCTCACCTCCAACTCCGCCGACGGCATGAGGAAGTCGCTGTACGACGAGTTCACCGCCATCCACGTCTTCAACCTGCGCGGCAACCGACGCAACGCCGGCGCCGAGGGCCGCCCCATCTTCGAGGCCTACGCCAAGGGGTCCGGCGGCTCGATCGCAGGAATCGCCATCATCGTCATGGTCAAAGACGACACACGATCCGGCGGATGCACGCTCCGCTATGCCCAGGTCAGCGACTTCACCACCGCCCACGAGAAGGTCGCCGAGATCGTCCAGGCAGGCTCGATCCTCGGCACCAACCCGCACACCATCGTCCCCGACGAGCACGGCGACTGGCTGAACCAGCGCCGCAGCGACTTCGGCACCTTCATGCCCCTCTACGAACGCGGCGGGCCCTCCATCTTCGGCAGCACCTCCAAGGGACTGACGACCAACCGTGACGTGTGGGTCTACAACGCCAGCAAGGAAGCGGTCTCCGCCAGCGTCGAAACCTACACCCGGTCGCTCCAAGCCTATGTTCCCCAGAGCGAGGTTCCACGCGATCCCCACGCGATCCCCACGCGATCAGCTGGTCCCGGCGACTCCTGAGCAAGTACACCCAGCGCCAAGCCCTCAGCGTCGCCGCCGACGCCCACAGGGTCGCTCTCTACCGGCCCTTCCTCCGCCAGCACGTCTACTTCTCCTCGGACCTCAACGAGGACCGGCGCCGGCTGCCCGAGGCGTTCCCCACCCCCGCACACGCCAACCACGGGGTGCTCCTCACCGGCGTCTCCTCGCACTACGAGTTCTGCGCGATCGCCACCGACGCGATCCCCGACCTCCACCTCCTCGACACCGGCCAGTTCTTCGCTCGCTGGCGCTACGAGCCGATCGCGGAACCCGACGACGGGACTCTCGACTTCGGCACCACCGAGGAGACCGGCGAGACGGTCGACGGGTACCGCCGCATCGACAACATCACCGACGCCGCGCGCCAGCGCTTCCAGCGGACGTACCCGAGCCTGGACATCACCAAGACGACGTCTTCCACTACGTCTACGGGGTGCTGCATTCCCCGACCTACCGGGAGGCGTACGCCGCGGATCTGAAGAAGTCACTGCCCCGGATCCCGCTGGTCGCGGACTTCGCCGGCTTCGCGGCCGCCGGCCGCGACCTGTACCAGCTGCACCGGGGCTACGAGACCGCGCAGCCCTACCCGCTCGACGGCCTCAACACCAGCCCGGTCGGGAACCCCTACGAGTTCTATGCAGTCGGCGAGAAGAAGATGCGGTACGTCGGTAGCGGCGCCGACAAGGACCTCAGCTCGATCCGGTTCAACGACCGAATCACCCTCGCCGGCATCCCCGAGGAGGCGCACCGCTACCGGCTCGGCAGCAGATCCGCAGTGGACTGGATCATCGACCGCTACCACGTGAAGACCGACAAGAACTCCGGCATCGTCAACGACCCGAACGCCTGGTCCCGCGAAGTCGGCGACCCGCGCTACATCCTCGACCTACTGGCCCGCGTCGTTACCGTCTCGCTGGAAACCATGACGATCGTCGACTCCCTGCCGCCACTGGACATCCGCGACCAGCAGTAGGGGTCCTGTGGTGGCCTGCTACTCGTCGCCGTCGCTTCCCACGGCGCGATCCTCGCCGTCCCGGACCAGGCGAAGATGCCCCCGCCCGGCCCATTCGAGGTCGAGGCGCGCCTCGCGGCCCGTTGCCGGCCTGGAACCTGGGCACGTCGGGTCGTTGCAGGGCCCGAAGATCCGGTCGGCCTCCAGGTGCAAGTCATCCACGGTCGTCGTCTCCTCCCTGTTTCACCGTCCTGCGGTGGGGAGGGTCAGCACCCGAGCGCAGGACGCCGCCTCGACCGCCGGTGCCTCGGCGGGCTCCGGCGGCGTGGACGAGACGCGCTCGGCCGCAGCTGCACGGATCCGCTGCACCCGCTCCAGCGAGGCGGAGCCGTGTTGCCACTGCGCAAGCTGGATCAACGAGCCAGCCAGCCCGCGCTGGGTGACGATGCGGTCGGCGTCGCGCTGTACCACCGAGCGCCAGGCCCGGTCGGCCGCCGGTGCGACGTAGCTGATCGCCACCAGCACGCCGACCGCGACCCCGATCCCAGGATCGCCGCCCGGCTGGAAGCCCTGGAAGACCGCGATGACGCCCACCACTATCCGCAGATGCCACGCGAACCCGCCGGCGGGCACCCACGAGAAGATGCGCGCGATCTGCCGCACAACCACGAACACCAGCGTCCAAGGCAGCGCCCACAGCCGCGCCGCGAGGTCGAACCGGGACGGGCCGACCCGCTGACTTTCGACCGCGTGCCCGATCGCCGTCGCGGCATCCTCGGTCGTCAGCCGCCGCTCGTAGAGGCCCTGCACCAGCCACGGTTCCACGATCACCGTACGACGCCCGATCGGCGTTGCGGGCAGGCGCGCGTCGTCGTCCAGCCGCACCAGCACCCGGCCTGGGGCGAGGTCGAGCTTCTCGAGCAGGGCCAGCGTCGGCTCGAGCACGGCGCGCTGCCCGGGGCGAAGGCCGCGGGCGAACCCGAAGATCCGGGCAGCGGGAGCCTCCAGCCAGCCGCACGCCAAGACGAGCGAAATCAGCAGCGTGCCCAGGAACGCGAACACCAGGCCAGCGTCGGGGAGGAAGCCGAAGCCGATGACCGCGACGAAGCTGCCGGCGACACCGGCCGGCACGACGGCGCAGAGGCGGATCAGCTTGGTCGACGTCCGCATGTTCCTCACGTCCCCTCGTGGCGGGACCCATCATGAATCCCCACCAGCCGGCACGACCCGATCGTGCCGACACTTCACTCTGAGTGTGCACCGAACCACCGACAGCGCAACCGCACCGCCGACGGCCTGTGGATAGCGAATCTCTATCCACAGGCCGCGGGCCAGAACCTTGACAATTGCGGCAGCGCCTACTTGCGCAGGCTGCGGTTCAGGCGGTCCTGGGTCTCCTCGTCGAGGTAGACCAAGTCGACCTTGGTGTGTCCCGCCGTGTGCCGCGCGGCGAGCGGGGGAGTGGCGGTGAGGAGCTTCGCGAGGCGCTTCTCCAGTCGCGAGCGAGTGTTCTGCACGGGTCTGTCTCCGTCCCTCTCAGCGGCCCGGGGCCGACGACTCCGGGCCGGCACCGTTGACGCCCGGGGCGTTGCCGGCGTCCTGGTCGTGGGCACGGCGCTCCTGCGCGAACGTGTCGCTCAATGCCGCCTGCTGCATCAACGCGCCGGCGGCCGCGGGCACGGCACGGTCCCACTCACGCGGGTGCACGGCCTGCTCGAGGGCAGCGGCCACCAGGTCCGCCAACGGGTCGCTCTCCGAGAGCAGGTCGAGGGCGGTCCACGCCTGCGCGCCCTTGCCCTCCAGGAACGAGCTCAGCGCCAGCATCGTCGCCGGGCTGTCACACACCTCACTCGGCGCCCGCCGCACGAGGTCCTGCCAGAACTCCGAGAAGACGGGCGCGTCCTCGCGGCTCATGCTGAACACCGCCGCGTCCCGGGCGGCGCTGTCGTGGAGCACGGCCAGGACCCGGGCCGCGTCGCCGTCGGAGAGGTACTCCCGATCACGGCGGAACTGGTCGAGCCGTGCGCCCAGCCACTCGACTTCGGACCGGCGGGCAGCCACATCCATGTCGAGCGCGCGCGCCTCGGCGGCAGGAAGGTGCTCGGCAACCGCGGTGGGGTCGCCCTGCATCGCGGCAGCGAGGTCCTCGCGCCGGCCGACCGGCATGACCCGGCCCATCAGTGCGAACTCCGCGTCGATCCGGGCGCGGGCGCCGGGGTCGACGGTTCCGCGCGAACCTTCGAGAAGGTCAGTCCACTCCTCGCCGTTGACCCACAGCATCGGCCCTACGTCGGGGCCGCGGACCTCGCTGTTGACCAGAGCCTCACCCAAGGCAGCCAGCGCCTGGACGCAGGCGCGGCCGTCCTCGCCGTACGCCACAAGGGCGACGCGGTCAGGGTGGTGTCGGTGGAGGTAGACGTCGGTGAGCGCCTGGAGGAACTCACCCATCTCCTCGGGGGATTCGGGAATGTCGAGGCGGGCGGTGGGACCGTCCCCGAAGGCGAGGCAGACCATGCCCTGTGGAGTGAATCCCAGCGTGTGGGGGATGGACGAGATCAGCTCGTCGTGCGAGCTGATCTTGAGAACGTTGGTCATCGACGATCACCTGCTCGGGTTGGAGGGCACGTTCCTACGGAGAAGCAACCGGTCACGCACCGAATCGGACAGCGGCCCGCTACCGATCTGGGGCCGTTGCCGACCGGGCCTGTCCGGGGGCGTCGGCGGGCATCCACCGCGATGGTCCGGACGCGAGCTGGTTGAGCGCGACAGCTTGCCGCGGCGCCGATCCGGGAGGGGCATCGCTTGGGATCACGATCCCCTTGTTCGCCGCACCGAGTTGCTCGAGCGCCATCCCCCAGGTGCGGCCTGTCAGGTGCCCCGGCTGCACGCGGTCGGCGTCGATGCGCTCGACGAGGCGGTCGATCGCGCCACTGGTGAACTCGCGGCGACCCTGCGCGTCGCAGTCCGCGACGAACAGGCCCAGGTCGGGGTGATTGAGGTGCACCTCGCCGAGGTGCTCCTACTTCGGGTCCTCCCCAGACCTTCCATACTGCGTCGGAGGGCAGTGCCTCGGCGATCTCCGCGCTGGAGCCGACCGAGATCTCGCTGTGGATGTACCCGCGGCCCAACTCGAGCCTGCGCTGTCCGCTGGCGTTGGCGGGCCCCGGCGCTGGGTCGCCAGGGGAGCACGAACTCGTGTCCCAGTCCGAACTCCTCGAAGACCTCGAGGAGGGCTCACTCGCTCCGGCGGGCAGGAGTAGACGATGGCTTCAATCGGTGTGCGATCCCCCACGACACGTGGACCTCTCTCCGGGGTTCAGATGGTGATGCCGGAGTGGCCCGGCTTGTCTGGCTGGTGGGTCTGCTGCGGGGGACCGCTGCTGGACCACTGACTGGTTGTGTCCCGGCCCCCCGACGTGCAGGCAGGCGCATGGGCGGCCGCGCAGCTCAGTGACCCCGGCCAGTGCGGCTGAGGTCCGCGCCCTCGACTGCGCGCTCTCGATCACCGAGCGCATCATCGACACGCTCTCGTCGGCCCGGGTTACCTCCTGGCTGACGTGGTGGACACGCGAATCCAAGAGCATCAGCGCATCGGTCGCCGTCGCCGACTCGGCCGCATGCTGTGCATGGCGGGTGATCTGATCTGCCACGGGGCGCGCGAGCGCCACGACCTCGGCGAGGACGTCGATCTGAGTCCGCAAGGCCCGGATCTCGACGTCACGGTCGTCGACGTCGGTGCCGCGGCCGAGCTCGTGGCCGGCGCGCTCGATCGCGCCGCTGGCCGCGGTGAGATGGCGGGTGAGGTCGTCGCCGAGCTCGTTCATCACGCCGGACCTGTTGCGAAGCCGCCCCAAGTGTTCGCCGGCGGACTCCAGATGGAAGTCCCTCCGCTCCTCCTGGTGGGCGTAGAAGGCGTCGGAGGCGGCGTCGTGCAGGACCCGTAGCGACGAAGCTGCGACGTCGCTGAGCTCATCGACGGTCTCAGCCGCGCGCCGTAGCGCCCGCTCCGCGTCGAAGACGGCGTCGGCGGCCGCGAGCACTTCGCGCTCTTTCATCGGATCTCGCCGGACCTGCGCCCGGGGTCATCGACCGTGGCGAGGGTGGACTTGAGCTGGTTCGCCGCCGTCATGGTCTGCGTCAGCTGGTCGCGCAGCGCGACCACCGGATGAGCCTGTGGACTACCGGCGGCGCCGGACGAGTTGTTCGGGAACTGGTTCATCGGTCGTTCTCCTCGTGAGATGTGTGCTCTGGCGTGGAGAAGCAACCGGTCGCGCCCTGGATCGGACAACCACAGCGGAACAACATCGCCCACGGCAGCAGGCGGGCCGGCGGGGAGCAAGGGGTCTTCCGCAGCGGCGACGGGTGGTCGACACTTGCTGGCCATGGATGACGAGGCGGTCCTACTCGAGCGGCACGTGGCCATGGCGGCATCCGCCTGGCGCCACGCGAAGGCCGAAACCGAGGCCTACGGCCGCTTCGTCGCTGCCACTGACGAGTGGGATGATGCCTACGCCGGCCCGCAACTCGAAGAACCCGCCGAAGAACTGCTCGACCAGCTGGCAGATAACTCGGCACCGCTCACGCTGGACGAGGTCGTCGCCCACGTCACTGCCCAGATCCGAAAGGCGGCGCCCGCCGATGCCGCTGCCGCGTCCCACGCTGGAAGCACATCGTTGGGGAGTGCGAGCACCCGGACCGCACTGTCTTCCTCGGCTGGTACTTGGATGGGCTGAGAGCCCGCGGCGTCTCGGGTCGCCAGCGGGCTCTCATGCGGGGGCATCGCACGACCCACCGACACACGTCCGGCATTCGCCGAAGCCGCCCTTCACGACGAGCAAAGGCCCCAACAGGCCGATCCAGGCCGGGGGGCGGACCGTTCATTCTCGCGACAGCGTCACGACAATCTGGGTCGCGGCGCGGCTTGGGTGCTGGATCTGCATCCGGCCCCGTATAGGTGGGTATACCTCGGGTGAGCTATACGGACCTATGCGAGAGGTGCGGCCCATGGAGCCGAGTCCGCACGCACCCGGTTCTCTTCCGGGGTACCTCGCGGCCGCGAGCGCGATCGGATCCGCGACAAGGTCTCGCGGCTGAGCATGCTCGGTCCCCCCGGCGGACCGCTGCTCGGCTTCCATGCCCCTTGCGGCCCGGGGAAGACGTCTTTGCTGCGCATGGCCCAGCGCAACGCAATCGCAGATGGGTTTCTCACGGGGGTGGGTCACCGGCCGTGACGACCGGCCGATGTCGCCGGACTCGCGCAAGGGCTGAGCGTGCCCCGATGACTCCTACTCGTCCCTGGGCGGGTCTGCATGGCTGGTTGAGTACGCCCTCCACATCTGAGCGACCTCGTTGACGCGCTCTTGATTCGTGTGCCACCTCACCACGCGCCCGACGCCACGACGTGAGCCGCGGGGGTGGTCGGCAGCGACGAGGGCGAGGTCCTCGAGAACGGCCAAGTGTCGAAGCACCCGGCTGTGGTCAATCCCGATCATTTCGGCCAACTCTGTCGTACTCATCGGCCGCACCGAGAGACACCGCAGGATCTCGGTGCGCGCGCTGTTACCGATCGCGCCGATGATCCCCAGCACCTCCCCAGGCATGTTCGGCGGCTTCGACAGTCGTGGCACAAGCCGCATTGTGCCGGACCGCGAAGAGCGCGAGATTGCGGCCAGAACTGCCGTTAGCGCCGTTCATATGGCATGCTTGGTAGTGCGGAACTCGGCCTGGCGGCAGAAGCCGGCAAAGTCATGCCAGGGGCGTCGGGCTTGACGACGCAACGCAGAATGGATGTTCCGGTTCGGGCCGGGAGAGAAGAGAACGCCGTCATGGGCATGCGTCAGCAGAAGCCACCGGGGGCGCAGACGCCCACGGCGGATCGCGGCGCGTCGATCTCCCCGTTTGCAGATCGACGGAGAGCTGACAGAGACAGCCCCCCGCTGCCGCTCAAGCCTGGCGACTCGACGATCCAACCGTCACTGCGTCGCCCCTTTCGACTGACGCGCTTTAGCGCTCGTCCCGACGAGAAGTGCCCGCCGATGTCCGATCCGCTCCGCTGGCGGTTGCCTTCACTAGGTAGAGCGCAACCCGGATGTAAGGACGTCACCTTGAACCAGAATCGCAATACGGCGAGGTCGGCAGGCTGTCGGCCATCTCGTCAGGACTGGTGCCCGAGGCCAACGCGTCGGGCGACTCGGGCTCAGGAAGGACGCTCATGAAACGCATTCTCATTGCTGTAACCGCTCTCGCTCTGGCGGGAACTCTCTCCGGATGCGGGGGTGACGACGAGCCGAAGGTAGACCCGAGACCAACACAATCGGCCTCGTCTTCGGCTTCCGAGACCTCTACGCCCGAGCCGACGTGGGATGACAAGTACAGCCCCGCACAACTCAAGCGCTACCGCGCCGCACGCGACCGCTGGCTGGAGTTCTGGGAGGCCTACACCGCGGCCGCCCGCACGGGTGCAGACACCCCTGGCCTGAAGGCGATGTTCGAGAAGTACTCCTTGAGCCCGCTAGGTGAGCGCTCAGAGTTCCTTGACACCTACGTCCGCGGGGGCGCCCGGATGGAAGTACCGCCGAAAGTGCTCTGGACCAGCGCATCGAAGATCGGACGGACGACGGTCATCTTCAACTACTGCCTCGACTACACGGACGCTCGAATCACCACCAACGGGCAGGTGACCCAGATCAGCGATCCGAGCCGTCGCCTCATCGAGGTGCAGATGGAGAAGACGTCTGAGGGCTGGAAGAAGCGGGGATACGTGAACAGCGGAGTGAAGGCATGCACGCCAACAGCACCCTGACGAAGGCCGCGACCACGGCGACCAGTTGCCTCGCCCTCGCTGCGGCCGCGCTCCTACTCGCCACGTCGTCCAGCCAAAGCGCCTGGGCAGATGGTCCGGAAGACTGCCCTCCTGGCACGGGATGGAACGCAACCCTCGGGGCTTGCATCCAGATCGAGATCCCTGGCGAGGAAACGCCTGGTCCCGGCGAGGCGCCTAACCCCGGCGGGGGCGAGACAGTGTGCCGCGACAAGGACGGCAGTGAGGTGTCGTGCACGAAGGACGGATTGACGTGGTGGGGTAGCCCGCACTGGTGCTACGCCGAGCCCGACGATCCACAGGGCCCACCGCCTCGAGGCCATGAGGACGAGAACGGCATGTGGTGGACCTGCCAAACCGGCGCAAGCGGGACCTCGGTGAGTTTTGCGGTCTGGTGGGTTAGCGGAGGTGTGGCGCCGGTAGATGGGGCTGCGGTCGCCCGCCAGCTGATGGTGACCATCCCGTATGAGCTCGCGGACGCGAAGATCGCGCCGCCGCCGACCTATCACACCTACATCTCTTACAAGAACTGGCTGTGGGTCGAGTCCGGGCAGTGGCACACGGTCTCGGCAACCGAGTCGCTGCGCGGAGCCACGGTCACCTTGATCGCGACCCCGTCCTACGTCGAGTGGACGATGGGCAACGGCGACGCGGTCTCCTGTGTCGGTCCGGGGCGTGAGTGGCTGAAGGGGATGCCGGAGAACGCTCCGACGAACTGCTCATACGCCTATGACGAGATGGAAGACCCCGAGGGCGACACGTGGACCGTGTCGGCGCAGATCAGTTACACGCTGGCGTGGACGTGCACGGGCAACTGTGGCGGCGCGACCAGTGGAGACCTCGGCTCGCAGCTTGCCGCGGCCGGTGACTCGACCGCGATCACGGTGTACCAGCGACAGACGGTGGTGAAGAAGAAGTGACGAGCCTGGATTCTCGAACCTCAGGACGGGCCCGCGACCGGCGCTCGGCGCCGCCGGCGGGTGGCCTGCCCGGTGCGGCTTCACTCTCGAAGGCAGTGTCGAAGGCTCCGCGCAGGTACGGGCAGATGCTGATCAGCTTCCTGGTCGTGATCGCGGCAGTGATCGCGGGTGGCTGGCTCTACGTCAACAAGGGCGGCGTGGAGGAGGTGCTGGTGGTGGCCCAGCCGATCCCGGTCGGGCATCCGATCACAGAAGACGACGTCCGCACGTCCAGGGATCCGCTATTGGTCTCACGGAGCGTTTCCGGTGTCGACGGGGCGATCTTGGTCTCCGATGTCGACTCGGTGTTCGGGCAGCGCACCACGGTCGCACTGTTGCCGGGACAGGTGCTGACCGAGGAGTCGCTCACCAGCGACCTGCTGCCGCAGGAGGGCAAGCGACTGATCGCGGTGAACCTCCCGGCAGGTCGCGTTCCGGAGACCCTGGCTCCTGGTTCGGTGGTCGACGCGATCGCGGTGCCGCAGGAGGGCCAGGCGGGCGACCCGAAGGCTCTCGATGACCCGGTGGTGATCTCGGCCGGCGCCACGGTGTACTCCTCGAAAACGTCGCAAGACGGCACGGTGGTGGTGACGATCCTGATCTCGGAGACCGATGCGAAGACGGTGGCGGCGTACGGCGCGGTGGGGCAGCTGACCCTGCTGCAGGCCCCGATCACCGAGGGCGACCCGGCTGACTCCGCCCCGCAGGACGATGGGACAACCACCGGGGGGCAGGGCTGATGCTGATCGCTGTGTGCTGCGACCGCGGCGCCCCGGGGTCGACGACGACGTCGTTGGCGCTGGGCGTCTCGATGCCGGAGCCGACGATCGTGGTCGAGGCTGACCCGTATGGCGGTGACCTCGCGCTGCGGTGTGTCGCACCCGGTGGCCATGGTGAGGCGTTCCCGCCGACTCCGACGGTGCTGACCTTGGCGACCGAGGCCCGTACGACGGTGACCCCCGGCCTGGCGGCCGGCAAGGCGCACGAGTTCACTGGGTCGACACGGGTCGTGCCGGGGCACTTCTCGGCCGAGCAGGCCGCAGGCGTGAAGAACTGGGCTCCGTTGGCGGAGGCGCTGCGCGCCTCCGCGTCGCGGGTAGTGGCCGATCTGGGGCGGATCCACTCCAGTTCGCCGACCATCCCGGTCGCGGCGGCCGCTGATGTGGTCGTGATGATGACCCGCCCGGAGGTGGGTGCGGTGATGCACCTCAAGGACCGGCTGGAGCGGCTTGCTCCGGTGCTGGCGAACATCCGCAACGCACCGCCGGTGGTGGTGCCGGTGGTGGTGACGCCGAAGCGGATCGCCGGGGCGGTGCTCGAGCACGTCGGTCGGATGCTGGCGCCGAGTAACGCCGCCGGCGTGATCGCCGGGATCGGCTGGATCGCGCTGGACCCGACCGGGGTCGAGGCGATGCACACCGGCCAGGTCGGCGGCAAGAAGAACGCGCGTACGCCGTTGCTGAAGTCTGCCGGCGTCCTCAACGACCAGATCAACCAAGCCGCGGGTGTCGGGCCGTACGGCACGCCTGAGGCCGCACAGGTCGACGCGTATGCCGGCCACGGGGAAGAGGCGTGATGGAGACCAACGGCCTCAGCTCGAACGGGCGCGGTGCGCCCGTGAACGGGATGCAGCTGAAGCAGCTCGTGCCGGTTGACCAGGTGCTGGTCAAGCGTCTCCAGTCCCGGGTGGGTGCTCGTCGCGGGAAGGCGTTGGAGGAGTTCCGCCGCAAAGGCCAGCCGATCCCGAAGGGGGAGGACGCTCGGCAGCACACCGAGGCACTGCTGGCGTCGGTGTTGGCTGAGTACGAGTCCGACCTGGTCGAGGACGGCCGCCCGCCGCTGGAGGAAGACGCCCGGGACCGGCTCGAGGCTGCGCTGAAGGCGCAGCTGTTCGGCGCGGGCAACCTCGACCAGCTGCTGGAGGATCCCGAGGTCGAGGACATCGTGATCAACAGCTGGCAGAGCGTGTTCGTCACCTACGCCGACGGCAGCAAGGCGCAGCTTCCTCCGGTGGCGTCCTCGGACAAGGAGCTCGAGGAGATCGTCAAGACCATCTCGGCTCACGACGGCCTGTCGACCCGGCCCTTCGACCTGATCAACTATCACGTCACCCTCAGGCTGCCCGACGGGTCACGTCTGCACGCAGTCCAGGGGGGGAGCGCGAACGGGTTGTCGATCTCGATCCGCAAGCACCGCCACCTGAGGGCCACCTTGCTTCCGGTTCCCGGGCTGGCCGAGCGGGAGCGAGCCGCCGGCGTCCCGGCGTCGCTGTGCACGAAGAACCTGCTGAGTGAGGGGACCGTTGACCATGACCTCGCCGCGTTCTTGTCGGCGCTGGTGAAGTCGCGTCAGAACCTCATGATCGCCGGGGCGGTGGGTGCGGGGAAGACCACGCTCCTGCGGGCGCTGGCCTCCGAGATCGACCCGATCGAGCGTCTGGTCACCGTGGAGCGGTCCATCGAGCTCGGCCTGCACGAGGACCCCGAGCGACACCCTGACATCGTGCCGCTCGAGGAGCGGCTGGCGAACGTCGAGGGGGAGGGCGCAGTCTCCCTGGCCGACCTGGTGCGCGACTCCCTGCGGATGAGCGCCTCTCGGGTGATCGTGGGCGAGGTCTTGGGTGATGAGGTCATCACGATGCTCAACGCCATGCAGCAGGGCAACGACGGTTCGCTAAGTACGATCCACGCCAACTCATCGCGCGACGTCATTGCCAAGATCCAGACCTACGCGCTGCAGGCACAAGAGCGGCTGCCGTTCGAGGCCACCAACGGCCTGATCGCGAACGCACTGAACTTCATCGTGTTCCTTCGCCGGATCCGCACCGAGGACGGCAGTCAGCGCCGAATCATCGAGTCGATCCGTGAGGTCGCCGGGCGTGATGAGGACGGCGTGAAGACGACCGAGCTGTGGAAGTACAACAAGGCCACCGGCCGTACCGAGTTCACCCGTAAGGCGATCATCCGCGAGGAGGCGCTCCTCGATGTCGGATGGGACCCCGACGGCGCGACGGACCTGAACAGGTTCGCCGAGCCGACCGGCACCAACGGCGATGAGGGGTGGCAAATCTGATGACCTCCTTCGTCGCCTGCATCCTGGCGGTATGCCTCGGCATCATCGGGGTGATCCGCGCCTCCCACGGCAAGAACCTGCTCCCGGCCCGGGTTACCACCGCCCGACGTAAGGTGGCCGACCCCCAGCAGACCGCCCGGCAGGGCACGATCGCGCTGATCGTCGGCGTCGCAGTCGGGATCTTGACCCGCTGGCCGGTGGCCGGCCTGATGGCGGTCGCCGTGGTGATCTTGTGGCCGAAGTTGGCGCGGTCGGGTGCGGTCGAGAAGCACAGCGTCGCCAAGATCGAGGCGATCGCGAACTGGACCGAGTCGCTACGCGATGCCGCAGCATCCGAGTCGGGGTTGGAGCAGGCGCTGCCGGCAACCCTGGACGGTGCGCCGGCGCTGCTGCGCCGACCGCTGCGGAACCTAGTCAACGCCCTGGACCTGCGTACGCCGCTGCCGGTCGCATTGGCGCACTTCGCCGACGGGGTCGACGACCGCGGCGCCGACAAGGTCGTGATCGCCCTCTCGCTGACCGCCCAGCAGCGCGCCGGAAGCCTCAAGCGGGTCCTCACGACCCTGGCCGCCAACACTCGCGCCGAGTTGGAGATGCGCCGCAAGGTGCTCACCGAGCGCAACGGGGTACGACGTCAGTCCAACCAGGTCGCTCTCGGCCTGCTCGCCGTGGCAGGCCTGCAGGCAGTCTTCCTGCGCGGCTGGGTCGAGCCCTACAGCACGGTGTACGGGCAGATGGTCCTCGCTGTGCTGGCCGCGGTCTACGTGGGCCTGCTCGTCCGGCTCCAGCGTCTGGCCGAACCCGAGCCGCACCCCAGATTCCTGTCCGGGGCGGAGGCTCTGGCGCAGGCCACGGGACGCGAGGTGGCCTGGTGATTCCGATGCTGGTCGTTTCGGCGGTGGCGGGCGTGGGGCTGCTGCGGCTGTACCGGCTGGCGTCCCCCGCCGCGCCGCCGCTGGCCGACCAGGCGGCACGGTGGGAGCGGGCACGCGCCCGGGCCGGCCGCCGCGCCCGGTTGGACATCGCCCCCGAGGACCAGACCTGGTCGAAGCGGGCCGCGGAGTGGTTCGCCGAGAATCTGCGAACGCGCCGACCCGACGACATGCAGACCTACGAGCGTGACCTCGCGGTCACGGGTCAGCCGATGGAGGAGTGGCTGGCCAAGTTGCTGGTGTGGTTCCTGATCGGACTGCTCGGCCCTATCGCCCTGGTCCTGCTGGGCAACGCCGCCGGCCTCGGGATTCCGATGCTTGCTGCTCCCGCACTGGGTCTCGTGGGTGCCGTTGTCGCGGTGATCGGCGAGGTCAGGGAACTACGGGAGAACGCTGCGAAGCGACGCGCCGAACTGTGCGACGCGCTGTCAGACTTCCTCGACCTGGTCGTGATGTCGATGGAGGGCGGCCGCAGCCACGCCGACGCGCTGCCCACCGTCGCGCAGATCGGCACCGGCTGGGCCTTCCACGCCCTCTACGACGCGATCGACAACGCCCGACCCAACGGCATGACCCCGTGGGAGGCACTGGGCGAGGTCGGTGAGCGATTCGGCGTCGTCGAGCTCCTCGATCTGCGGGCATCGCTGAACCTGGCTCAGGACGAGGGCTCCAGCATCCGCAACACCCTCATCGCCCGCGCCCAGTCGATGCGCGATGCCCGCCTCGCCGATGCCCACGCCCGCGCGAACAAGTCCACCGACGCGATGCGCAACAACCTGATGGTCATGGCGCTGGTGGCCGCCGCCTACGTGATCCTCGCCCGCGTCCTGTTCCTGTTCACCGCCTAACCCAAACGTTCACACCTTGAAGAAGGGAACCACCTCATGAACGAGTTCACCCAACTGCAGATGGTGCTCGAGTACTGGCGCTCCCGCTGGAAGGTCGCCCAGCGAGACGAGCGCGGAGCCTCGGCACCGGAGTACCTGGTGCTGCTGCTCGGCATCCTGGCGATCGCGGCGCTGGCGATCATCGCGGTGCGCACCTTCGTCACCAACAAGGGCAACGAGCTCAACGGCAAGTAGGGCCGCAAAGCCACCCTGCTACTGGACACCGCCGAACGAGAAGACCAGCCATGACCATCCCGAAGCGCCTCCGGCCCCTGTGGGGCCTGCTGCCGCGCCGCCGCGACGAGCGCGGCATCGCGGCCCCGGAGTTCGTGGTCGTCATGCCGCTGGTGATGCTGATCTTCCTGATGCTGGTGCAGTGGTCGGTGCAGCTGTACAACGACCGGATCGTGCACGCCGCGGCCCGTGAGGCAGCGGTCGACGCCGCCTCCTGGGAAGGCACCGAAGACGCAAGCAGGCAGACCGCCAACGAATACCTGGCCGACTCCGGCAGCGACCTGTCCAACACCAGCGTCAAGATCAAGGTGGGGGCGACCGAGGTCACCGTCACCGTCTCCGGCGAGGTGATGACTCTCTTGCCCGGCTTCACCAAGCGGGTCTCCGCCACTGCCACCGTGCCAAGGGAGAGGTTCGCAGAATGACCCGGCCGACGAGCGCGACAGCAGACTGGCGAGACGCCATCGATTCCTTCAGCCACGACGGCCCCGGCGGCGATGAAGTGCTCGCAGCCCAGCATCCGGACCTGATGGCGGCCCTCCAGGAGCTGACGCCCGACGACGAGCCGCTGAAGATCGGCGGGGAGAGCGTCACCCGCCAGACAGATGGGTCTTGGCGCGTCGGACGTGACAGGAACCTTGCCTCGCCGTGGGTCGTGGTCCAGTCGCTCCGTTCCTCCCGCCACCGCTACCCGCGCCACGGCCGTTCCTGGCGAGGGCGTCTTCGCGCACCCCGGGACGAGCGCGGCTACGCTGCCGTCGAGCTGCTGGCGATGACGACCGTGCTGGTCGGCTTCATCACCGTCGTCGTCGGCGGCGGCCGGATCGTCGACTCGAACAGCCAGGTTGATGACGCTGCCTACGCGGCCGCGCGGGCAGCATCCCTGGAATCGAACTTCGATGCCGGACAGATCGCCGGCCGCGACGCTGCGGAGGATGCGCTGGCAGATCGGGGCAAGGCCTGCACCCGCTTGACCGTGTCGTTCGCGGGAACCGACTTCCGCACCTCGGGCCACGTGAGGGTCGAGGTCACCTGCCACGCGAACCTGAGCGACGTCGTCGGGTTCGGCCTGCCTGGCGCCAAGGACTTCACCAGCACGGCCGTGGTCCCCATCGAGCAGTACCGGCGGCTCCCATGATTTCGCGGCTGATCCGACGGCTGCGGCGTCGGCGCGATGAGCGGGGTGTGGTCTCTACGTGGACGATCCTCATGGCCTCGGGGGTGTTCCTGGTGCTGCTTGGCCTGGTCTATGACGGCGGCAACGCCATGAATCAGCGGATCGCGGCCCACCGCGCCGCGGAGCAGGCCGCTCGTGCGGCCGCCGACGAGATGCGCGGCGTCCGTGACGGCACCGAAGGAATCAACCAGGCGACCGCGACGGCCCGCGCCAACCAGATCCTGCAGCAGGCCGGCTGGAGCGGCACCGTGAACATCGACGGCCTCGACGTCACGGTGAGGGTGACCGGTAAATCGGACAACGCGTTCCTCAACGTCCTCGGCTTCACAAGCTTCCCGGTCGACGAGACCGGCACCGCAACGTCCATCACGGGCCCGAACTAGGTTCCCGGGAGAGAGAAGAAACATCATGCTGGGATTGGTCAAGCGACTCGGAGCCCTCGCACTGCTGCTGGGCCTCCTCGTCGGGTTTCCTGCCCTGCTGCTCGCGGCTGTGGGCAACCCGTGGCCCGACGGGGGGTTGAACGAGCTGTCGCTCATGAGCAACTCGGCCGTGCTCGGGATCGTCTCGCTGGTGGGCTGGTTCGTGTGGGCACAGCTGCTGCTGTGCACCCTGTGGGAGATCCCGCCCGCATTGCGCCACGAGACCGAGGGGGCCTCGATGCTGCCGATCGCGGTCGGTGGCCAGCAGAGGTTCATCCGGGTGCTGGTCCACACCGTGCTCGCGGTCGGAGTCACCTCGACGACGCTGCTCGGTTCGCACACAGCCACCTCTGAGGCTGCCCCGGCCACACGGCTGCCTGTCACCCATGTGGCGCACGAGGCTCCGGCCGTGAACCCGCAGACCAGTCCCGCGGCCTCGCCGGTCACGTCCGCCCCGGACACCACCCAGGGCCACCGGGCCGACCCTCCGAGGATCGTTACCGACAAGGGCGACACCTTGTGGGGCCTGGCCGAGAAGCACTTGGGCGACGGGTTCCGCTGGCAGGAGATCGCGGACCTGAACCAGGGGCGGGGCATGGCCGAGGGACGCACCTTCAACAACCCGCGCAGCATTGAGCCTGGCTGGGAGCTGCTGCTGCCCGCCGATGCGACCAACCTGCCCGGCGACCAGGCCCCCGAGTCCGAGCACGTCGTCGCGCCTGGTGAAACGCTGACCGGGATTACCGAGGAGGCCACTGGTTCCTCCGACAACTGGCAGGCGCTGTACGAGGCCAACAAGGACGTGATCGGCAGCGACCCTGACCTGATCCACCCCGGGCAGGTCCTCGTTCTGCCGGGCACTGGTGACGTCGACCCGGGCACGGACCGGGCGCCGCAGCGAGAGCGCGAGCACGTGCCCGGCAAGTCCACCAGCGGCCAGGACGAGCAGGGGGACGACACGGGGGCCGACGGATCCTCGGGAGCCGACGACGCGGCTGGGCAGGACGAACAGCAGACGCCCGCGGAGCCGACTATCCCGATCGCACCGCCGCAGGAATCGGCTCAGGAGGCCCCGGGCAGTACGGAGCAGATGCCGGCCGCAGCCGACGGTGCGGAGGAGGCCAGCGACGAGGGCGGGATCACGGGCCTGCGGGCGCTGCTGGCCACCGCCGCGTGTCTGTCGGTCGGAGCCCTGGGGCTGGTGGCGGCCAACCGGCGGCGCCAGTTCCGTCGCCGCAGGATCGGTCGCACGATTGCCTCGACGCCCGACGAGCTCGTGGAGGTGGAGCAGGCGATCATCGAGCACGGCTCCGAGGCGCAGGAAGATGTCGCGTTCCTCGACCGGGCGCTTCGGCACGTGGCCGGGGCCTGCAAGGTGGCCGGCAGCCGGCTTCCCCAGCTGGGCGCCGCCGTGTTGGGCGATGAGGACCTGACGCTGCTCTTAACCCACCCCGCGCCCGGGGAGGTGCCGGAGGGCTGGACGGCGACCGATGACGCCCGCGCCTGGATGCTGCCGCGCTGGACCTTCCTCGAGGAGGACCTCGAGAGCCAGCCGGCCCCGTACCCGGCGCTGGTGAGCATCGGGCAGGACGAGGGCGGTCGTACCTGGCTGCTTGACCTGGAGACGCTGGGCATGTGCGGGATCGGCGGCGATCCCGAGCAGGTGGCTGACCTGGCGCGGTTCATGGTGGCCGAGCTGGCGGTCAACGCATGGTCGGAGGGCAGTGAGGTGCTGGTGGCCGACCACTTCGGCGCCGAGACGATCGGTCTCAACCCCGCCCGTCTGCGGCAGGTCCAGCGCAGCGACGCCCTGGCCCGGGCCGCGGTGCTGACCGGTGAGATGGGCGAGGTCGAGCAGAACCTGGATGCTGACGTGTTGACTCGTCGCCGAGACGGGCTGCTGCTGGACAGCACCAACCCGGTGGTGGTCGTGGTGTCCTCCCGCCCTGAGGGCGAGTTCGTCGCCGACATCCAGGATCGGGACCGCTCCCGGGTCGTGGTCGTGCACGGTGATGAGGAGTCGCCGGCCGTCGAGCTGACCGGCGATGGGATGGCGTTCCTGCCGATGTGGGGCATCAGCGTCAAGGCCTTCACGCTGCCGAGATCCGACGCGGAGGCCATGGCGGCGCTAATGGCCTCGACCCGCAACCTCGAGGACCAGCCGGTCCCGGCCGCCCAGTCCGACGAAGGGCCGTTGGGCAAGTACGCCCGGGCCGACGGGTCGCTGCGGGAGGAGTACACCGAGCCGCGCCGCACAGCGGGCAACGACCCATCCTCGATGCTCCCCGATGCCGACGAGGTCTACCTGGCCACCGCGGCTACGACCGCCGAGGACCTCGCCGCGGCCGCGCCGAGTGTTCCCGAGGAGGTCCGCGCTGAAATCGCGGCACTCGATCCGACGCTGGACCAAGACGTCGCTGACTGGTTCGACGAGTCTTCGCCGCGGCCCAAGGTGCACCTGCTCGGGCCGGTCGCGGTGACCGCCCTCAACGGTGGCGACCCCGCGTCGATCGACAACGCGGGAGGCACGGTCTCCTTCATCGCCTACCTGGCCGTTCAAGACCAAGGGGTCACCGGGGAGCGTGCCGCCGTAGCGTGCGGATGGAAGACGCAGAAGACGGTTCAGAACCGTGCCACCAACGCCCGCTTCCTGCTAGGCACCCGGCCCGACGGGAGCGACTGGCTGCCGGACGCAAGCATGAGCGCTGGCGCTCAGCGGGGCAGCAGCCCCACCTACGAGCTGGTGCGGGGGACCGGCGGGGTCCTCAACAGTGCGGACTTGTTCGTTCGGCTCAAGCACCGCGCCGAGCGCCGTGGTGACGGCGGCTGCGAGGAGGACCTGGTGACCGCGCTGTCGTTGGTGACTGGTGCCCCGTTCGAGGCGGCCACCGAGCACCGGTTCAAGTGGCTGTTCAAGCCGGGGCAGCAGCGGTGGGACGAGATCCTGGTGGGAGCCATCCATGACGCGGCCCACATCCTGGCGACGCGGGCGGTCACCGCTGGCCGGACCGACCTGGTCCGGGTGGCCTGCGACGCAGCCCGGAAGGCCAGCCCTCATAGTGACATCGCGTGGCTCGACGAGGCCGCGGCCACCGAAGCCGAGAGCGGTCGTGACGCCGCCGGCGAGCTCATCCGCGAGCAGGTCCTCGACCGGTACGACGAGGACCTGCCGCCGCGCTCGGAGGCCGTCGTGGAACAGCGCGAGTGGGGTGCCACCGGGTAACTGAGCGCTGGCTGCTGACCGACGGACTCTCAGGGATGGCTTCGGCCTGCGAGCACGAGGGCGCGGAGGCTCGCGAATCCAGGGCGGCCGGAGGCCGTCGCGCAGCGACGCGAAGCGCCGTTGACTCGTGACGGTGCAGTCGTAGGCAGGCCGGTCAGCAAGCCGCGCGCCCACGTGCCTCCGGCGAGGTTTACGCTCAGCTGCAACACCCGCAGATAGGTCGCAAGATCCGCATGGTCAGCTCTTGCCCAAGTACCTGTGGTCCTCGACGTGCAGGAACCCTGATGTGCCCACGGCGGGTGATGGCTCAGCCTGCGACACGCAGGCGCTCAAGGACGAGATCTGGGGTGCTGGCTTCGCTGTGCCAGTCCGTGGCCTCATCGGCCGTCGTTCGTCGGCTGCGCCTCAGGTCGCGGTCGGTGGTGGCAGTACCCGTACCATCGGCGCGAGCGCCGGGTCCTGGGACGCCGGGGCGGGGTCGTTGTCGAAGATCGGATCGAGCGCGGCCGCGACGTGGGCCATCTGCTCGTCGAGGTCCGCTTCGCTGATGCCTTCCACCCTCTCCTTGCGTCTCCAGGCCGCCCACTTCGCCTGACCGACGGCCCCGTACCCGTCGACGGCGTCCCCGATGGGTTGTAGATCCACGCCTCGATGGCGGGCAACGGCTTCGGCGGAGCGGCGTAGTTCGTCGGGGTCCAGCTCCTGGGTGTCGGCCAGTCGCACGATGTCGACATAGTCGCGCCAGCGGGTACTGGTGATGCCTCGTTCGAGGATCGTGACGCCCTTCTCGGCGATGATCGTCTCGGGGGCGTACCCCCACATCTCCACGTCTGCTCCCATCACGCGCGGGACACGCACGCGCCGCGGCGACGGGACAATAGGGTCACCGGTGGAGATGTCCCAGGAGATCTGACAGGTCTGGGTGCCGAGCCAGGCCTTCACCCGGACGCGCAGGCCCGGATATTCGTCGTGCTCACGGATCTCCTGCACGCTCAGCGAGCCGAGGTCGAAGAGCAGGCCGTCGTCGGCGTCGACCTCCGACAGGTCGCGCACGACCTGGGCGACGTGCTCGGCGGACACCTCGGCGCTAACCGCCTCGGCGTCGACGTCCTTGGTGGGTCGCCGAACGTCGTAGGCGCCGAGCAGGATGCCGCCCTTCAGCACGAAGTCGTCGGCATGGTCAGTTTGTGTGAGCCGGTCCAGGAAGGATTCGAGTGCATGCCGCGTCAGAAGCTCGGAGGTGGGGGCGGGCCGCCCTTCGGTGTCGGCGATGGAGCGGGCCTGCCGTTGGATCTTGCGGAAGACCTCATCGCCGTCTCTCACGACAGCAGCTCCAATGCGTGCAGGATCGGACTCTTGGACCGCGGGAGCTTCGAAGCGATCGCCATGAGCTCGGCGGGCTTTCCGCCTTGGCGCAGCCACTCGCGAAGAGCGTCGCGGCCGATCTCGTAGCCCAAGTCCCCGCGCAGCCGGAAGGCATCCGCGATGCAGCGCGCCGGCGAGTAGATGCCGATGGTGAGCTCGGAGCCGGGGATCGTGGTCTCGGTGCGCCCGAGCTCGAAGGTCTCGGCTGCGAAATGGTGCCAGGCGATGGCCGACGTGGTGGCGGGCGCCCGTGTCCCTCTCGGGATCGCGATGTCCAAGGCGGCGGGGATGGCGTCCGTGAGGTCGTAGTGGGCCAGCGCGGAGGTCAGACAGATCGTTGCCTCCGGTCGTCGAGTGGCGGCCTCGATCCAGTCGAAGTCGGCGGGCGGGGCGTCGGCCGGTCGGTAGATCCCGCGGGCGATGCGGTCGAACTCGCCCGCCCGGATGGCGCGGTACAGCGCACTGCGGGACATGCCGAGGCTTCCGGCATGCTTGGCGTGCAGGGTCTCCATCGCTTCCCCCTTGAATCATTCCGTGCACAGATAACCATACCTGTAAACAGTTTGTTCCGCCACCTTTGGTAATGGGATGGCTCCGCTGACGCACCGAGCGCGCGCCCGCGACGGACGACCGAGCCGCCCGCGCGTTCCTCATCGTGTTTGTGCCGCTCTTCTACTTCCTGTTGGTCATCCTCGTCGTCTTGTTCCTGCTACCCGCGCCGCTGAGGTGAACCCTCCTTATACCGGCGGTCGATCCCCTCGCAGGTCCCGTCGACCTGCACTCAGGCGCCGTCGATCTCCTCCGAGAGCACCACGACGCTCAGACGTCAATCCTGTGCGCCGGCCGGACAGTCCCGCTATACCGCTTGCAACCCCTACGCGGCCATCAGTCCAGGCGTGTTGGTCAGCGACATGCCGTCCACATCCCCGCCCCGCGTACCCGGGCCTGGTCTTCGACCTGCAAGTACGCTGCGTGGCGCGAGACGGGGTCTGAGCTGTCCCGGGCCGCGGCGGCACCGGACCGGATCTGCGCCCGTCCGATGTCGCGCCCACCTTCCTCGACGTAGCGCAGCCAGCGCGCGTAGCTGTCGACGTCGTCCTGCGTCGGGTCGCTCACGAGGGTGACCTGCGTGCCGACCGGCAGGAGCTGCCTGAGGTATCGCGTGGACGCAGAGCCGTAGCACTCCGCTGGCTTGCCCGGATGCGGGATCTCGGGTGCGCTGATGCCGAGCAACCGCACTCGGACGTCCCGGTCATGGGGAGTGGTGACCTCGACCGTGTCACCGTCCACGACGTAGGCGACGATGCCGGGTGTCCGCTTGCCGGCGGCCATGGAGTCGGCGCCGGCGCCATCGAACAGGTCGCCGCTGGACCCGNTGCCGNCGACGATGCCCCGTACGCCGACGAGGACCACCAGTGCCACGATCGCCAGCGACAGGAGCCGGNCCGGCTTGCTCGCGNTCATCGGCCCNCTCCTCCCGTGGTTGNCGCGATCGGGCTCGACGATCCNGCTGCCCGCGCCGCAGNGGTNGTGCCGGGTGNGGGNGGTCGCAGCGCCGGNCGATCCGTCGACGATGGCGGCCCGGCCGCGGNCGCGGTTCCCNGCTTCTCCGCGCTCCNGTCGNNCTTCTGGTCGTCNAGCAGCTCGAGGAGGTCGCCGGCCTCCGAATCGGCNTCCACNGAGAGNGCNCGGGCGTGCAGGCCCAGCCGCTCCGCGTCGAGGANGGCCCGCTTCTGCTCCCAGGCCGGCAGCACGCCGCTGGCCTNGAAGGCCTCGTGCTCGCNCACGTAGGCCTNCTGGCGTGGCGTANGTGGCTGNNCGGGAACGATCGGGCCACACCCGATCGCNTCCGCNCTCGCGACGAACCGCGGGTAGGCGANCTGGTGGTCGCGCCACCNCNCCCNGANCTCCACCAANTGCTGGACGNACCNCATCAGGCACCGCCCGNGCGATCGCTTCGACTTCTGTCCACGGGATCACCTCGACCNGGTTGTGCCAGCCGCCGTCGACGCCNAACCCGAGCCCGCCAGCCGTGCCGACGATCCGCTCCCCCGTCCCCGGGTCGAGGTGATGGGTGCCCGACCAACCGGCCTCCCGGGCGTGGGCGACCTCGGCAGGGTCGATCAGGATCGAGGTCAGCGGCCAGCCCGACCACGACCGCAGCAGCTCGTGCTGCCGCCTGCGGCCGGTCACGATGGTCGGCTGGCTCGCCATCACGCCACCCCGACGTCGGCACCCTCACCAGTGGCGCCGGCGTCGTCATTGGAGTCATTGGAGTCGGTCTCGAGCTGACGCAGTCGACGTACCGTCGCCTGGTCGAGTCCGGTCAACTGCATGACGTCCTTGACCGCGAGCCGCTCCGCGAGGAGCCGCTCGATCGCGGCCGCGGCCGCGATCTCCGCATCCGTGACCGCCTGCTCGGCCTGCGCCCTGTTCTCCCAGGCGACCTCCACGTCGACCGACGCCTCATCGATGCGCCGCTCCCGGGCCAACTGATCCGGGTCCAGCTTCAGCCGCCGCTCCCGCGCCGCCTTCAACCGGGCATCCCGAGCCCGATCCCTCGCTGCCTGAGCCTGCGTCGCCTTCCCCATCGGGGATCACCTCTTCCTTGGTTCGGAACGGCGCGGAATCCACCGCGACCCCTTCACAAGCAAGAAGCAACCTCGACCGACCCAGATCGGACACCTTCCGCTCGCCGCAGCTCGGACCCGGACCAACCCGGACCAGCCCGGACCGGCCGGGCCGGACAGTGAACGGCCTCCCAGACTCTCGAACGCCAACCTCGCAGTTGACATAACCCGGATAACTACGACCCGTAGGCAGGTTCAACCTTCGCTGCATCTCGACATGGGGTGGCCCGGTGGGCACGGCAACCCGTTCGGCCGATCTTTTTCCGGCTTTTTCGCCGATGGTCTGGTGAGCGGCCTCACCGGCTCTGACCTGCGGGTTTTGCGTTTGGTGAGCGGGTTGGTGAGCGGTCACCGGGCGCGTGCGGGGGTGTGGTGATCGCCGTGGTGAGCGAGGTGGTGAGGGGTCGGTTCTGCAGTAGGCGCGTCCTGATCGCCTCTCTCGGAGGACCGCCATGTCGGCCAGTCACCCCGTCCACGAAGTCACCATCGGCGCCGCATCCCAAATCCCGAACCCACGCCTGTCGTGGAGCGACGGCCAGCACCGGCGGCGCAAGGCCCAGAGTGCCCTGGCGACCTCGGTCATCAGCAGCTTGGAGGGGTCCGGGAAGTGGACCGAGTGGCAGCAGGTCGAGCCCCGGCTGGCCGGGTTCGCCAGCCTCGAGGAAGCACGCGAAGGATGGCGTCGACGCGACAAGCGCTGCTATCAGGTGGTGGCCGGCCTAACCGCCCTCGGGTCCCGGCGCGGGGGCGACGACGACGACGCCGCGCTGGCAGTGGCGGTGCTGCTCGAGGACGGTGTGAACCGGGTAGCCATGACCCTGGCCGACGTGTGCGAGATCGACGACGTCAACGCCACGGTGTGGGAGGAGGTCAAGGGAGCCGAACCGCAGGTGGGCTGTCACGCCGCCACCTACCTGCTGCGCCGCGCCCGGCAGCGACTGAGCCGCCCGGCCGCCGGTATGGTCTCCCGGATCGACACGACGTCCCTGGACGCACGGACCGAGACGAACAACTCGTTGGTGCTCGGCAGCCATACCGACGGCGCGGGCCGCTCCAGCCGCGCCAGCCAGGACCGCGACCTGATCCTCGCGGTCCCCGAGGTCGAGGACCCGGTCGGGGACCTGGCCGACCTGCTCATCTGGGCGCGCGAGGTCGGCGTGATCGACACCGAGCAGATCGACCTGCTCGTCGAGCTCCTCGCCGCGGAGAACGACGGCCTCGCTCGCGAGGAGGCGCAGCGGGTCGTCGGCGAGCGCCACGGCGTCGCGATGCGGACGATCCGGCGTCGCCGCGACCGCACCGCCGCGCGGCTGCGGGACGCCGCCCCGAGGTACCTGGCCGCCATCGCCTGAGCACCTCGCTCAGCATTCTCGAAGAACCTCGCCGCGCCCTGTCCGATCCGGACAGGGCGCGGTTGCTTCTCCAAACATGAGCGAGCAGGCACACACCGCAGTCACCGTCCCCGAGCCGACCCCCGAGGTCGCCGCGCAGCTGCTGGACGTGGTGGCCGACCACAGCGTCGACCACGCGCTGTCCGACATCGAGCGGATGATTGCGCGTCTGCGCGCCGACGCCGTCGAGGCTGCGGAGGCACGCGAGGTACTCCGCAACACCCCCGCCGCCGTTCTCCGTAAAGCGCTGAGGCTGCGGGCAGCCCGGATCGAGGCGACCCGATGAGCACCGGCACCGCGACCCGGTATTCCACCCGTGAGCTGCGGGCCGCGGCCGCCGCGCTAGCGGCCGGCAAGTTCGCCACCCCGGCCTCGCGACCATCGACACTGGAGATGGCCGAGGACCAGGACCGGCGGGCGACCCGCGAGGCGACCGCCGCGACCGAGGGGGAGCGTGACCGTGCCCCCCGTGGCACCGGCTACACGCCGAGCCCGGGCGCCACGTCGACGGTGTCGACGGGGGCCGGGCCGCTGGTGCGGGTGCGTGCCGCCAACGCTGGCGCCGGTGCCTCGACGATCGCCCTCGCCCTGGCCGATGTCGCAGACGCCGCCGGTATCCGCACCCGTGTGCTTGATGCGGCCGCTCCGGCGTGGTCCGGACTGCTGGGCGCCACGGTCACCGAGCTCGGCGCCGCTGAGGGATGGCGCCGCGGCCGCCGTGGCGACGGCGTGCTGATCGACCGCGTCGGGGAGCCGGTACGGGTGCCCGGGGAGGTGCCCAGCCCGCGGTCGGTGGACGGCGTCGACCTGACGGTTCTGGACGCCGGCTGGTCGATGCGTGAGCTCGCCGCCACCGGGGCGGGTTCCTGGGTTGCCACGACGCCGGCGCGCGCGGAGGTCCTGGTGACCCGGCCGCATGGACTGGCGCTGAGCCAGACCGAGGCGGCGCTCGTGGATCTCGAGGACCAGCTCGCCTGGGACGGGGTCGTGGTCGTCGTGGTGGGCGCGGCCCGCTGGAGCGACCGCGAGTTCGCCTCCGCAGGCCGGCTGCTGCGTGTAGCTCGACGGCAGGAGGCAGTTGTGTTCGCGCCGCTGCTGCCCGCCAAGGCCCTGCCGGGTCTGGGCCCCGACGCGCTGCCCAAGCAGCTCACCAGCCCCTCCCAGCGGCTGCTGGAGCGGATCACCACCATCACCGGCCCGCTGACGGCGAACCGGACCTGAAAGGAGAGAAGGAGAAGAAATGATCATCGAGACAATCTCGGAGGTCGCCATCCAGATCGCGGCCGCGGGAAACATCAAGGCCGAAGGCGTCGGCGACGTGTGCGCTCAGGCCCCGACCGGAGTCAAGCCGTACGTCAACGACATCCTCGGCTGGGTCAAGTACGGCGTGATCGCCATCATCATCGGCGCCGGCTTCGCCTCGTCAGGGGCGCTGATCGTGGGGAAGTTCGGCCAGATGGGCCGGGCCGCTCAGATCGGCGCCTCGGGGCTGTTCTGGACCGTGATCGGCGCGATCGCGTTCGTCTGCATCTACGCCATCCTCAACGGCATCGTCGGGAACGGCTGCTGACATGATCACCCGGACCCGCCACGTCTACCAGTCAAAGCTGGTTGACCCCGACACCGAATGGACCTGCCGCAGGCTCCAGATCCTGCTGGGGGCCGTGGCTGTCGTCGTACTCGCCATGGCAGCGGGCGGCGTGTGGTCGGTGGTCAGCATGCTGACTGGCTCCTCGTCCGGCGACGGTGCCGGGTCCGATGCGGCACAGTCCGCGCAGGACCAGCTCGCCGACAAGCAGCTGCCCGACGCGCCCCTGGAGGCCGCTCAGCCCGGCAACCTGTCGTCGGGCGAGACCGGCACACTCGAGATCCCGGCACCGATGGAGGTGGGGGAGGTCGGTGTGGCGACCGGGTTCCCGCGCACGCCGGAGGGCGCCCTGGCGCAGCTGGCCGCGATCGACACGACCGCGTTGACCTCGGCGTCGGTTCGAGTGGCCCAGGAGGTCATCACTGCGTGGGCCGCCCCTGGTGGTCCGACGGCCGAGAGCTGGTCGGGTGTGCAGGGCTTGGCCGCACTCCTGGAGTCCGCCGGAATGTCCTCGGATGCTCAGAACACGATCACGATCGGCGCAGAGCCGAAGATGGGGTTCATCAAGGGCACGGTCCGTGACGACTTCGTCATTCCGTGCATCGACTTCATCATCACCGCCACCACCGCGTCGGGCCAGCCGCAGCAGGTCGCGGCCGCCGACTGCCAGCGCATGGTGTGGCAGGACGGTCGGTGGGTGATCGGCGAGGGCGAGGAGCCGGCACCGGCGCCGTCGCTGTGGCCCGGCTCCCAGGCATCCTTCGACGCCGGCTACCAGTGGCTGGAGGTGCCCCAGTCATGAGCAAAGTCGTGAGCACGCAGACCGTTGCGGGCATCGTCCCCATGATCGATCTCAACCCCTTGCACTGGCTTGGGGACAAGGCCAAGGAGGGCCTGGCCGACGGTTTCACGTCGATGATGATGTCGATCTGGTCGGGCGCAGTGTGGCTGCTCAAGACCGCGTTCGGACTGATCGACAACTTCACCCCGAACGTCGCCGACCCCGACCTTGCCAGGTTGTACTCGGTCACCTTGTGGATCGCGCTGGTGATCGCCCTGGTGATGGCGTTCGGCCAGATCGGCCTCGCGGTTCTCCGGCAGGATGGCCGTGGGTTCGGCACCCTGGCGGCCGGGGTGGTCCAGTACGGCGTCGTCTTGTCCTGCTGGGTCACCGTGAGCGCTGGGTTCATCGCCGCCGCTTCCGGTCTGACCAAGGGCATCTTGGACACGCTGCTCGGTGTCGACAGCTTCTCCGGCTACGCGGCTGGCGACGGGTTCGTGGACCGCGTCTCGGGCACGACCCAGGCAGCCACGCTCGGGATCTGTGCGCTGTTCATTCTGATCCCGGCGTCGTTCGGTCACATGGTGATCATGATGGTGCGCTCGGCGGCGCTGCTGATCCTGGTGGCCACCATGCCCATGGCGGCGGCGGGAGCGCTGTCGGAGGGCACGAAGTCGTGGATGTGGAAGTCGATCCGTTGGTTCTTGGCCTGCGTGCTGATGGAGCCGCTGCTGGCGCTGGTGGTGGGAATGGGCACGCAGTTCGCGTGGGCCGGCATGCCCGACGGTGAGGAGCAGAGCCCCGCTGAGGGGGTGCTGCACTTCTCCTCGACGTCGGAGAACATCGGCATGTCCGTAGTCGGGGCGGTCATCATGCTGGTGGCCTGTTTCATGCCGCTGGTGTTGTTCCGGCTGCTGGCCTTCGTCGACCCCGGCACCGCTTCGGGTGCCTCGTTTCGGTCGACGATGGACGCCAACGGCGGCGTTGCCGGGCTCTTGAAGGGCAAGGGCGCCGGCGCCCAGGCGTCCGGCTCTGGTGCTGCCAGCGAGACCGCCACGGACGGCCGCACGACTTCAGAGAACGGTGCTGACGCTGAGACCGCGAACCGGTTCCAGTCCTCGGGATTCAAGAAGCTCGGCGGCAAGGTCGGCGGGGTCGTCGGCGGCGCGATGGAGAAGACCGGGAAGGTCGCCCAGGCCGGCGCCTCGATGAGCGTCGACGTGCTCGGCCAGTCCGGCATCGGCAACCAGGGCTACTACCCGACCGACCACACCCCCAAGCAGAAGCGTCAGGGACAGCAGGGACAGAAGCGCCGGCCGTTCAACGACACCAACGGCGACGGCGTCGCCAACGACATTCCACCCGAGGCCCAGGCCGCAGTTGAGGACGGAGCGTTCATCGCATGAGTGTCTACGGAGCATCCGCGATCCGTGACCGGCGGGCCTGGCTCTTCGGACTCACCGGCCCCCAGTTCTTCATGGTGCTGGCCGCCGGGTTCCCGACCTGGATGGCGATCGCCCTCGGGCAGTGGCTCGCACTGCTCGGCCTCGTCCCGATGTGGGGCGTGGTTGCGCTACTGACCTGCCTACCGATCCGAGGCCACTCGGCCTTCCAGTGGATCGGCGTCCTGGTCCGTCACTTGGCCGGGGCAGCGTTCGGCTGGTCCCGGTTCCAGTCCACGGCCGCCGCCGGCGACCTCGACCTCGGTAACGGGGAGAACGATCAGGACGACGGCGACGCGGGCGAGGCGGACCTGCCCGGCATCCTGTCCAGAATCCAGATCCACGACGGCCCGCCGATGACCGGGCAGACCGCACGCCCGGCGATCATCCAGAACCACGCAACCCGCACGTGGGCGGCCACCGCGCGGGTCGTCCACCCCGGTATCGGGATGAGCGACGACGCAGATCGGTTCCGCATGGGAGCCGGCCTCACCGAGATGATGGAGGCCGCGACCGCCGGCAACCAGATCGACCTGGTCGTGGTGCAGGTCCGCACCATCCCCGACGACGGCACCGAGCGCGACGAGTGGGTGCGTCACAACGCGCGCCCCGACGAGCCCGAGGTTTCAGCCCGGGTCAACGCTCAGTTGGAGTCGATGACCGCCGGCGCGGCCGTGCGCCGCGAGGCGTTCGTGACCGTGGTGGTTCGCGAGGACGTCATCAACAAGGACGCGAAGCGCGCTGGGCGAGGCGTGATGGGTCGCGCCCGCATCCTGTACTCGGTGCTGGCCGAGGTGGAGGCCCGACTGACCGGGTCGATCGGCTGCACGCGGGTGAACTGGCTCGACAGCTCCGAGCTCGCCGTGGCGATCCGCACCGGGTTCGAGCCCGGTGATGCGCCCGCGCTCGCGGACGCGGCGATCCACCACCGCGAGGACCCGGCGATCACGGCCGGTGTCCCGCTTGGCGCCGCCGGTCCGACGAACGCGTCGACCGCGCTGCGGTCCTACCGGCACGGGGAGTGGGAGTCGATCTCCGCCACCATCCTGCTGCCCCGCAAGGGTGCCCGGATGGGTGCGTTGGCGCGGGTGCTGGTGCCGTCTCAGCCGGGCGAGCGGCGGGCGCTGACGGTGTTCTACCGGCCGGTCTCGCAGCAGGCGGCCGACCGGGCCACCGGCCGGGCGCAGATGTCGGCGGTGATGGCGGGAACGCTGCGCGAGAAGGCCGGCAAGGTCGAGCGGGCCAAGGACCGACAGTCGGTCGGCAAGCTGCACGAGCGCGACGAGAAGCTCGAGATGGGTCGCTCGCTGGTCAAGGTGTCCTCGGCGGTCTCGGTCACGGTTCCGGCGGGGTGGAACATGCAGGACTTCGGCCGCCGTCTCGACGCCTCGATCCGTATCAGCGGCTTCACCCCACTCCCTCTGGACGGGGCACACGACGCGGCCTTCGCCGTGTCCGCGATCCCGCTGGGGGCAGGCCTGCCGAAGAAGCGCCGCTAACCCAGGAAGTGCGCAGACCCGGCCCGGCCTGAAACAGCCCGGTCGTCAGATGTCCGACTTGGCGGCCGGGCTGTTGCTTCTCCAGGCATGGAGCACCAATCCGCCCTGCCGAAGGAGACATCTGTGATGTCGACGCGATCGAGGAACCGCTCGGACCTGGGCGCGGCGCGACCGCCGCTGGTTGGTCGCCTACACGCGATGGCGACCACGCACCCCTCGCCGCGCGTGACGACGGGGGAGTGGTGAGCGTGGCGGCGACCAAGACCCGCGGTCGTGGTGGTTCGAAGACCTCGCGGCCGTCGTCGCGGACGATCGACGACCTGCTGTCGGACTTCGGGACCTCGATGCCGCGCAAGGCGGCTCTGGTTGCGGATCCCCCGGCTGAGAAGCTGTTCCCCGGTTCGGTCAAGCCCAACGGCGTGCGCCGGCTGGGGCATGGGTGGGCGGCCACGATGCCCCGGCTGGCCGGCTATCAGATGACCTCGGAGGAGACCCCGGTCCTGTGGCCGCTGATCTCCGGTGACGGGCTCCCGCCGTGGGGTGCCGAGATGGGCTACGACGTGCTCTCGGGCGGCAAGTTCTACTGCGACCCGATGGGCTGGGTGCTCGACGACTCGATCCCGGTCACCAACCCCAACATCTTCATCTTCGGCAAACCGGGCCGCGGCAAGTCGGCCACGGTCAAGGCGTTCATGCTCCGGATGATCCGCTACGGCTACCGGTCCCTGGTGCTCGGCGACGTCAAGGACGAGTACGAGGACCTCGCCCGGTTCCTCGGCGTCGACCCGTTCCGGATCGGCCCCGGGCTCGCGGGCCGGATCAACCCGCTCGCCCTCGGCCCGCTCGGCGTGGACTGGGAGAAGCAGACCGGCGAGGAGCAGCACCGGCGCGCCACCGTGATCTTCAACCGCTGGCTGTTCCTGATCCGGGGGCTGATCGGCTCCCAGGGCGTGACGTTCACCCCGACCGAGGAGCGGGTGATCAACAAGGTGCTGCGGCACCTGACCGGCTGGTCTGTTGGCGCCTCCCGGCTCATGCCGGTCACCATCCCGCAGGTGTGGGCAGCACTGGACTCGCCCACGAAAGACCTGGTCGCGGACTGCCGCTACTCCTCCGAGCAGGACTTCTACGACGGCACCCGGCCGCTGCGCGACGCGCTGGGTGCGCTGTGCGAGGGATCGCTGCAGGGCATGTTCGACACCGAGTCGACCTTCAACCCCGACTGGCGTGCACCGATCCAGACGCTGTCGCTGCGCTCGCTTCATGAGACCGGCAACAAGGTCGCCGTGGGCATCGCGCTGATGTGCCTCAACTCCTGGGGTCAGGGCATGCGGGAGACCGCATCGGCAGGTGATCGGCGGATCGTGCTCCGAGACGAGGCGTGGCTGCAGACCCGGCTGTCGCTGGACGCGGTCATGGCATTGGACGCCAACCTGCGGCTTTCTCGCACCGAGGGCGACATCCAACTGGTGACCTACCACAAGCCCTCCGACCCGCTCTCGGCCGGCGACGAGGGCAGCCAGGCCGCTCAGATCGCCAAGGACCTGCTCAACCTCTCCGACGTGCGGATCCTGATGGGTCAGGACGAGTCGGTCGCCGACGAGCTCGGCCGGCTGATGGGGCTCTCGGAGATGCAGCAGTCCGTGATCACGAACTGGGCGATGCAGGAGAAGGGCCGCGCCCTGTGGATGGTCGGCGACCAACGCTACAAGGTGCAGACGCTGCTTACGCCTCTCGAAAGGCGGCTCACGTACACCAACGACGCGATCGACCCGGTGACCTGAATGTTCGCCGGAGTTCTGACGGTTTCGCGTCGAACTTGCACCCGCTCGGCGTCTGTGTGAGGAGGCGGTAGTCGTGAAGAAGGGGATCCTCCTCGGCCTGCCGCTGGTGCTGATCGCTCCGCTGATGCTGCTCATGCTGGGTATGGGGAGCGCGAACATCGAGGCGGTCCGCGCGGCATGCGCCACCACGACCAACTCAACCGCGGGCGGGTCCTTCGGGATCGGCACGCTGAACTGGCGTGGCGCTTCGCACTACGAGAAGAACCCTCACCCCGGCGAGCGGCCCTACGGCGAGCGTGTGCCGAACATGGTGACCAAGATCGGCGCCTCAGGGGCCTCGGTCATCGGGTTCCAGGAGTTCGAGCCGCCACAGGCTGCGGCATTCCTCGAGGCCACTGACGGGGCGTGGGAGATCGTGGCGGGCAAGCGCCGCGGGCGCTCATCCACCGTGGACGCGATCGCCTATCAGCCCTCGGCTTGGAAGGTCGACGAGGTCCGCTACGTCTCGATCAGGTACGGCGGCCCGATGATCCAGGTCCCGCTGGTGCGGTTCACCTCCACTTCAGGACTCGGGTCGATCTGGGTGCTCAACACCCACAACCCCGCCGACGCGGTCGGCGGCTCGGACGCGATGCGCGATGCCGCCGTCCGCGCCGAGGCCGTGGCGTTGGGGAAGCTGCAAGCCGCCGAGCCGAGCACGCCGCTGTTCCTGACCGGCGACATGAACGACAAGGCCCGGTTCCAGCGCCTGTTCCTGTCGGTGGCTGGTCCGGGCTGGTCGGCCGCCAACCCCAGCGACCAGCAGATCGACTGGATCATGGGCAGCCCTGCCGTCACCTTCTCCGGCACCGTGGTCGACCGGAGCACCAACGACAGGGCGCACAAGTACACCGACCACCCGTTCGTCTACACCACCGCCCAGCTGGCCGGCTCAGAGTCCGGTCGACCAGGAGCTAGCGCTGGTCTGGGTGTGATGCCCGCCAGCATCACGGCCACGCCCGGTGGGCCGGTCCGCGGTCAGGTCCTGGTCGCGAACGCCAACATCAAGACCCGCGGCGGCTTCAACCCCGGTGTCCGCGCCCTCGCCGGCCCGTCGCCGGACTTCATCACGCTCAACGAGGTCGAGGACGTGCCGCTGTCGCAGATGCGTTCCGCGGCGCCCGGCTACGACGCCTACCGCGAGGGGCAGCCGGCGGACACAAATGATGCGGGGCAGGCCATGGGGAGCGCGATCATGTGGCGCTCGGATACCTGGACGATGCTCGACGGTGGCCGCGTCAAGATCGTCGACGACGACCACACCGTGTTCAAGGGCACGAACAAGCTGTGGGACCGGTTCGCCGTCTGGGGCATCTTCCAGCGCTCTGACGGTGCGGTCGTCTCGGTCATCGCGGTCCACCACATGACCAACGCCTACCGATTCCCCCGCCAGTGGGGGAACCCGCCGGAGAGCCGCGCCGAACAGTACGGCCTCGGCATGGACTACCTGATCGACCTGGTCGGCGGCCTGGCCCCGTACGGTCCGGTGCTGGTGGGTGGCGACATGAACTCCCACCCCAACGACGGACCGAACGCGGCCGCGCCACGAATGGCGGCGGCCGGCTACCGGTACACCAAGGACTCCGGCGTCATCTACAACTTCTACGCCGCCCCCGTGGAAGTCACCGAGACCTGGGAGATCAGCAAGGCCGCCGTCCACTCCGATCACCCCGCGTTGTTCACACGCATGGAAATGAAGGGTGCCGGTCCCGGCACGAACTCAGCCATCGGCACCCGGCCGGCCGGCTGCCCGCCGTGCCCGACCTCCGGGAACCTGGGCACACTGCTCCAGCCGGTCGCTGCGACCGGCAACCTCGAGGCCGCCACGGTTGCGGCCTCGGCCGCCTACCAGGCCGGCTTCCGCGGGGAGGACCTGGTCACCGCGGTGGCCATCGCCCGTGTGGAGTCGACCTGGGATCCGAAGGCCACCAACGGGAGCCACTTCGGGTTGTGGCAGATCTCCGCGCAGCACAAGGGCAAGGTGCCCGGCTGGAACACGCGAGCCGACATCTTCGACCCGCTCCTCAACGCCCGCTACGCCTTCGCGCTCTACTCCGCTCGACCCGGGTCGGGTGAGGCCAAGTTCGCCGACTGGATCCCCTTCGAGAAGACCGACTACCACCAGTTCCTCGACGTCGCGCGCCAGGCGGTCGCCGCAACCGGCGCAGGCACCAACAACGTTGCTGGGAACGTCGGCACGACCGGCTGCACCGCCTCGCCAATCCGGGTCGCCGGTGAGCTCTCGGCCGCACTCAAGGCCCGCCTCGACGCCATGATGAACACCTCCAACGGCCTGTGCGGGCTGTCGTGGACCAGGGGTGCTCCCTGCACGTACGACAACCAGTGCCCCAAGGTCGTCGACGCGCTCTACGGCGGCCCTGGCGTCGGCCGGGGCTACGGAAACGGGCAGGACGTCGCCCAAGGCATCATCAACGCCGGACTGGCCCAGGCCCACGGGACAGGCCTCGACCCGCTCCCGCCCGTGGGCGCCGTGGTCTCCTACAACACCGGCAACGGCGTCGGCCACGTGGCGATCTACGTGGGTGGCGGCAAGATCTTCGGCAACGACTACGGCTGTAGCGCGAACGGCGTCTATGGCTGCGTCGGGTTCGCCGACGTCCACACCCCCGGTGGCTCGGTCACCTGGGCCCTGCCCAAGCAGGCGTTTGACCTCGGCGGGATGCCGGCAGCGGCCGCGTAACCGCAGCAGGTGAGAGCGGCCCAGCAACAGCGTTCTGAAAGTCGGTCGCGCTGGTGTGTCCGATCGGCGCCGTTCTGGGTTGCCATTCCAAGCATGGACGTACGGATCGGCACCACAGTCGACGGCCATGCCGCCCGGTTCGACACCAGTAGCGCCCGGCCGCTGCTGCTGGTCGGCAACGTCGGCCGAGGCAAGACCACCACCGCGCGCTACCTCACCCGGTGGTGGCTGGCAAACACCCGGCGGCATGCCCACGTGTACGCCCAAGCACCCAGCGAATGGGCAGACCTACGCTGCGAGCCCGAGCACCCCGACCAGCTGGAGAACCCGATCGGCCGCGACTGCCGTCCGGGAGCCTGTCTGGCCGTAGTCGACGACATGGACCTGCTCGACGACAGCCGCATCTCCCTCCTGCCCCTGGGGAGGGCGCTGGGAAGTGCGCGGACGATCCTGACCTCTCACGGCGGCAACAGCCTGGCCGGCCGCGCGCTGCTCGACAACGAAATCGACTGCCTGGGCCTGGTCCGACCCGACTACGCCGACCCTGCCGAGGCCGCCCTACTGGACGGGCAGGGGCGCCTGGACTGGCCGATCGGCACGGTCGCGGTCATCCCGGATCAGCGGGGGCCGATGGACTTCCCGTGTCACCGCTGGCAAGCACCGGCCGGAGCGTGGGCGGTGGCGCGATGAGCATGGAGCGTTCCCGACGCGCCCGGTTCACCAACGTCGCCCCTACGGCGGGCGAGTTCACGGTGGCCGTCCTCCTGACCGGGCTCTTCTTCTTCCTGATCACGCCGCTGGTCGTCCAGGGCGCTGTCGCGTGGGCCACCTCAGGGGGCTTCGCGCTGCCGAACGGGCACCTTCTGGACGCCTACGCCGGGCTACTGCACGGCCACTTCGGCGCGGGCCTGCACCGCGGCGTCGCCGACACGCTGCCGTCGGATCCCGTGATGTGGATGCTCACGCTCCTCGGCGAGGTCCTGGTGCTCGGAGCCGCCGTCGTTGTCGGCATGTGGATGCGCGACCTGACCGGCACCGGCTCCCGGCACGGCCTGGCAACCCCCACGCAGGCCGCGGAGGCACTCGGAGTGCCGCGACTGCGCAAGAGCGCAGCGGTGATCCGACCAGACCTCTACGCCCGCTCCGGGCGCCGAACCCCCGTCGGCAACGAGTAGCCGACCCCAAATGCACAGCGGAAAGGAAGCTAACGTGACCACAGCCCTCAAGCACGTGAACCCCCACGAGGTGGGCTGGCGGCTCGGCCAGGCCGGGCGCAGCGGACCCGAACTCTGGGTGCCATTCGACCGGACCACGTGCGTGATCGGCCCCCAGGGTTCCGGCAAGACCCTAGACCTACTGGTGCCCGCCCTGCTCGATGCGCCCGGTGGCGCGCTGGTGACCCTCACCAAGCCCGAGGATCTGTTCCTCACCCTGGAGGCCCGACAGTGCCGTGATGGGGGAGGCGGTCGGCCGGTCGCGGTCCTCGACCCGTTCAACGCCGCCCCCGGCACCCCGGAGTTGGTGTGGGACCCGATCAGAGGCTGTGAGGATGCGATGCTCGCTGAACGGCGAGCGAAGGCGTTCGCGAACGGAACCATCAAGGGCGCCACCTCTCAGTCCTCCGATCAGGCCGCCCGGTTCTACGCCGGCGAGTGCGCGAAGGTCCTGCAGGCCTACTTCCACGCCGCGGCGATCGCCGGCATCGGGTTGGACGAGGTGCTGATGTGGGTCTCCAGCCCGCGCGAGTATCCGCAGGCCGAGGAGATCCTGCGTACCCACCCGGCCGCGGAGCCGCTGTGGGACGGTCTACTGCGCGGAGCCCTGTACGGCGACGAGCGGACCGCCGGCAACACGATCACCACCGTCCAGCAGTCCATGGCGCTGTTCTTCCAGCGCTCGATCCGGGAACGCTGCGTGCCCTCCGCGACGCGACCGGCGACCGACCTCGAGGCCCTGATCCGGGCGGGCGGCACGCTCTATCTGCTCGGCCGCGACGACCCGTACGCGAGTGCGTCGCCGCTGATGACGGCAGTCACCGAGCAGATCCTGGACACCGCCAAGCGGCTTGGGGAGACCTCCCCGCACGGGCGGCTGTGCCCACCGTTCCTGGCCTGTCTGGACGAGCTCCCCTCGACCGCGCCGATCCCGACGCTGTCGACCCGGATGGCCAACGAACGTGCCCTCGGGCTCTCCTTCATCCTCGCTGCCCAGACCTGGCGGCAGTTCGTGGTCTGTTACGGCGAGGACGAGGCCCGCACCATCTACGGGTTGTCGAACAACCTGGTGGTCTTCGGTGGCGGTAAGGACATCCGCTTCTACCAGGAGCTCTCCGACCTGATCGGGTCGACCAGCCACACCGAGACCCGGTACTCGGCGCGCGGCCACGAGTTGTTCGGCGTGATGGACCGGTCCTTTGACCAGCGGCGGGTGCCGATCCTCGAGCCCGCCGAGCTGCGCCGCATCGAGCAGCGCAAGGCCCTGGTGCTGGCGGAGATGTACGACCCGATCATCGCGAACCTGCACCGCTGCATCGACGGCAAGCGCGGCAAGGAGCTGTTGGCCGCGCAGGAGCGTGCCCGGCTCGCAGCGCGCGGCCACGAGACCGTCGCACAGGCCATTCACCCGGTGACGGTCGAGCCCCCGACGCCGACCGAGCCGGTGGCCAGGACCCGGCAGCGGCTCGGGATGCCCAAGTAGGCGAGGAGTAGCCGATGACGACACCAGGGTTCACTGGGCATCCCTCTCAGGTCGCCTCCCGCGCAGCGGGTGGGGCCGCCGCGCCAAACGGCAACGGGATGATGCCGCTGGTCGGGTTGATGGTGCGCCCGTTTCCCGAGCCCGGTCCCACGATCCGCACGGCGATGGAGCAGCTCCAGCAGGCCACCGTCGAACCGCCGGCCGATGAGGACGAGCTGCGTGAGCTCGCGCAGATGCCGCGGCCGTGGGACCCGGCCACATGCACAGGGCTGATGCGCTCCGAGCTGTGGGCGTGGCTGGACCTGGTCGCGATGTGGGTCAACGAGCAGCATCTGTGGAACGTGACCCGCCCCGGGATCCCTGAGTGTTGGCCCGCGCACCCGCACCTGGTGCACGACCTGGCGGTGCTGGCCTGTAGCCGCTATTTCACGAGTTTCGCCGTCACCCCGGCCGCGTTGGAGGACTGGCACCGTTACGGGCTGCCGGGGTTCCTCGAGCGGCTGCGGGACCGGCTCGGCGACGGCTGCCAACCAAGCAAGCACCAGCCCCGGCCCCGGCGCGAACGCGACGAGAGCCACGCTTCCACGCCGCTGCGCCGCGGCCGCAAGCAGCGCTATCGAGACGACGTCGACCGCGCCGGTGAACTGGCCGCGGCCGCCACCCAACCCGATGACGCTACGCCTGACCACGACGACCTTCACGAAAGGTGGTAGCCGCGATGGCCACTCCAGACAACAGCACTCGGCGGCTTCGGCTCGTCGACGACCAGCAGGACCAGCCCGCCGAGGCGGCTGCACCAGATGGCGAATTCACCGCCAAGCAGGCGGCGGCATTCGCTGCGCTGGTCGCCAACGTGAATCAGTCCGCCGTTGAGCGGACGCTCGGCCAGATGAACGCTGAGCAGCTGCGGTCGCTCGCGATCGCACTGGCCACCCAGGTCAACGCCGCCGAGACCGCGACTGGCGAGGTGGCCGACGTCGGACCCGACGGCATCTGCGCGATCGCGATCGCCACCGCCGCGCAGTCCTTCGGCACCACCCGCGACGCGGTGCTCAGCGCCGACCGCCACCGCGCGGTGACCGACGCCCACGCCGTGGCCATGACGGCAGCCCGGCGCGGAGGCCTGACCCTGCCGGCGATCGCGGCCTACTTCGGCAAGGATCACACCAGCGTCATGTACGCCCAGAACAAGGTCGCGAACAACCCTCGGCTCAACGCAGTGTGCTCCCGCATCGTCGACCAACTCGATGAGCACTACGCGGAGCCGATCAGCATCCCCGCCGAAGACCTCGCCGCCCCCGAGAGCGGGCGCAGCACAACGCTGCAGCTGGCCGCCCTCGACCAGGCCCACCACGAGACCGCTCGTCGGCACCAGGACGAAGACGGTCAGCGGCTCGCGGTCTCGGCCGTGCCCGCCAGGTAGGGCAGGCGCACGAGCGGGATGCTGACCCGGGACCAGCAGCAACTGTTGGGCGCGCTGGGCGCCGGAATGGCGACCGACGCTCTCCTCGATCGCCTCCGCGAACGCGGGACCCTGGAAGGCGGCCGTTCCGCACAGCAGGAAGGCTGCTGGATCAACTACAACCGCAGGGCGGTCTGGCTCGAATACCACTCGAGGTTCTCCGAGGCGATGAAGGCAGCCGGCACCGACACGGAGGCCTAGCGCAGGATCAGGCCGAGGGTCGTGTTGAAGGTGACCTGGGCCGAGGCCGCAGCGTACGGCGCGGCCCTGCCGCAGGAGCTGCGGAACGAGCTGGACACGCTGCGCCGCAACGAGCGCGACGAGAACCGCCGATGGAGTGAGTTCAGCGATGCACGCGGCGGCTGGCCATGGCCCGGACGCTTCGACTCCGACGACGAGCACCAGGAGGCTCAGGCGGAGTGGGACGACGTCTACGGCAAGCACCTCGTCGCACTGCGTGACGTGCGGGACCGCCAGAAGGCGGCGATCTCGCGCGCGCTCCCGCTCACCGTCGATGACGAACCCGTCGACCTCCTCGAGCTCCTCGACCAGCAACCAGCCACACCGGCCGCGCCGACCCAATCCGCCGCCCGGCAGGCCGGCGCGCTACTGGCCCCGACCACCGCTCCTTCGCCGACGCTTGCACCGGACGAAGGACTCTTCACCCTCCCGGGCTCCAGCCCCGCCGTTGGCCGCTGAGCACCACGGCAAGGACCGCACCCAAAATGTCGGTGACAGCGTCTAAGTTGGCCGCATGCAGCTCACGGCGGACGAGGTCGACCGGTTCTGGTCGCGCGTCGTGAGGGGCCCTCGGGAGACCGATTGTTGGTTGTGGGCCGGGGACGGCACAGCCGCGATGCCTGACGACGGGTACGGGCGCTTTTGATATCGCGGGAAGGTCGCCAGAGGGTGCTGAGACCTCATCGAGTTGCCTGGGCGCTGGCCGAGGGAGTGTCGATCGACCTTTCCCCGGTGGTCGAGCACGTCGTGTGTGACAACTCGATCTGCGTACGCGCCGAGGGCACCCTGCTGGATCACCTCGAAGGTTCGACACAAGCAGCGAACCTTTCCCGGGTCGCGCAGCATGGCCGCGGCGGTGCGCGCGGCTACCGCAGTCGAATGTTCGGCCGAGAGGCGATGTACCGCAGGTCGCTCGCGCTGCGAGCCGCGGTTGCGGACGGCTGGGATGACGAGCGGATTGCCCGCGCGCTGGCGTCGGTCGACGAGGCGCAGATGGCACTGTTCTGAGGCACCTGTTGCCCGGGGGACCAGCCATGGCGCTTGCGCTGCTGTCGAGATGCAGCCAATATCGACGCCCTTCACGCGGGCTACCTTGCCGGCAGCGGCGTCCCGGATCGCGCTCGCATAACGCGAATCGCGGCCAGATCCGGAAACTTCAACGCGTCGATGAGGTCAAGCGACACAACGTCTACGTAAGGCTTGCCTCGTACTTGTCCATTTCGACTGCCGGCACCGAGCCGACCAATTGGAGTTGGCGGAAGAGGCGGATCGCGAAGTGGATGAGCTGCAGGTCGGGTTGGCTGACCGTCAAGGGGACCGTAACCTCGCCTTCTGCTCCGACCTGAGGCGTGTAGTCGAATGTGAAGCCGTCGAGGCAGATTCCGATGTTGAGGAAGTCGTCGGCCCCGGGGTCCGCGGGCTGGGTCTCGGCCATCGTGCCGACGGGGTTGGTCTTCAACTCGCTGCGGGTGGTGAGGATCCCGCCGACGATGGGGGCGGGCGTGATGGCGGTCTTCTGGTAAGTCCCGCCCTTGTGGCTGACTGACTCGCAGGTGCGTTCGAGGCGCCGGACGCTGGCGATCTTCTGCCGGGCGGCACGGATGTACTCGCTGTTGAAAGCGGGCTTGACCTCGAAGACCGCGTAAACGGACTCGACCGGCACGAAGCGGGTGCCGTTGGCCGCACCGAACCACTGGGGCGAGAAGTGTGTGTCGTAGACGGCGACGTCGATCTGTTCGCTCATGGCGCCCGTGTAGTCCACGGCGAAGATGGGGCCGACCAGGTAGCGGGTGGGCAGGAAGTCGCGCAGGAGCCCGATCCAGTCCGCTTCACTCTCGTCTCCACGGGTTGGGCCGTGGTCGGTGACGTGGCGGATGGCCATGAAGCTCGCCCTCATCGCGGTTTCCTTGTTGCGGAAGGCGGCGGCGATATCGAACTTGGATGCGGTCACGGGGTCTCCTTCTCGTGCCCTCGGCCATCTGATGGCTCATCTGGTGGTGGCTGGTCTGGTTGGTCACCGGTCAGGCTGACATTCACTCACGCTCAGGGACGCCTCGATAAGGTAGGTGCTGGTGACGATCCAGGCGGCCACGGTCGGTCCAGCGTCGGTGTTGGCGACGATCAGGCTGAGGAACTCGGTGAATTGCAGGTCGGGATCCTCCAGGTGCTGCAGGTAGGACCGTAGGTCGATGTCGCTCGGCTTCGGGCCGGCGGCGGGGTGGGTGTGCCACTCGCCGATCCACACCGCCTGATGGTCTGCCCATTCTCTGTCGGCGAGGGTCTGAGCGTGGGCGGGGTCGCGGAGGAACCGGCGTGGCTCATGTAGGGCGTTTGGTCCGGGGTCTCCGGCGACGGTGACGTGGAGGTCGGCGCTGTCGCTGGCGGCGTAGCCGAGGAGGATGCCACCGGTCTCGAGGTCGGGGGCGCTGCCGAAGACTTCGGTAGTGATCGTCTCGAGTGCGGACGCCTGGACGGTGACGACTCGCTCGCGCGGCGTCGCACGGCGGCTCACGCCGGGTTGCAAGTGACGCAGTCCGGTCGGGGGGGCGCCACACCGTGCCAGGTGACCTCGCCGACCGCGGCGACGTCGAAGGGTGCCGCGAGGCCCTGGGCCGCCCGTAGCCCGATCACCGCGTGCTCGCCGGGCAGGCTGAACAGCTGACCGTGCTTGCCCTCCAGCAGTGTCGCGGCGGCGACCTTGGCGGCGAGGTTGCCGACGAGGTGGAGGTCGGTGGGGATCGCTGTCATCGGCTTGTGCACCAGGCCGGTTCCGTATGGGAGTTCCTGGTCGGCCTCGGGGTCGATGCCGCCGCCGGCGGCCAGGTTCGCGCGCTGGCAGAGCAGACACCCGAACCGCGGGCCGGGTCGCAGCCGGAGAACCTCGCCGATGCCGCCGTCGTTGAGGACGCAGGCCTGCACCGAGGGCAGCGCAGCTCGCTTGGCCAGATGGCTCATCACGCGGCGGGGCGCGATGCCGTCCGCCGCACAGAGGATCAGGTCGGCAGCCGGGACGAGAGGCCGGATCAGGTCGGCAGCCTCGACGACGTCGGCCGCCACCGGCAGGACCCGATGCTCCGGCCAACGGTCGCCGAGGTGGGTCTTCATGGCGTCAACCTTGAGCCGGCCCACGTGGCGCTTGTCGAGGACGTGGCGGACCTCGTTGTGCCACAGGAACCGGTCCGGGTCGACCACGATCGTCTGCCCAATGCCCATGGCGGCCAGCTGAGCGGCTGCTGCTCCGCCGATGCTGCCCAGCCCAACGACCATCACTGTGTCCTGGGCGAGCCGGTCGACCGGCCACTGGTCGGCCAGCTGCGGCAGCCCCAAGTGTGTCGGTTCTACGGCGACGTCGATCGCGTGAACGGCCTGCCGGGTCACGATCCACCCGGCGTACTCCCGGGCCCGGGCGCGGCGCTGCTCGTCGGTGAGCTTGGGGTCGATGGTGATCACGAGCCCGATCCGGTTACCGGGGTCGTGGACGCCGGGCACCCAGGTCTTGAAGGTCTCGAAGGTGACGGCCGAGCCGGGGCGCCGGATGAGCTCGAGGTGGGCGAGGTTGATGTGCTCGCTGGGCTGCTTGAACCACTGGCCGGCGTAGTCGGTCCCGTTCCAGCGCAGGGTCTGGTACTCAGTCGGGATATCGACCTGGACGCGGGCGCCGGATCCGAGTGCAAGTCGAGTGACGACGTACAGATCCTCGGACGACAGGTGGGTCATGGTGAGGTCGCCGCTGTCGCCTGCCGCGGAGAGCATCCGGTCGACGACGTCCCGCGGGAGCATGACAAACGGGTCCTTGCTCACGCCTGCGGGTCCTCTACGTGCGAGGGGTTCTCGGGGTCGGTCGTCGGCTCCCCGGATGGCGTGTCGCCGGCGCCTGAGGCTGGTCCCGGGGTCGTTGGGGCGGTCGCAGCCTGGGTCACGAGGTGGTCGAACGAACTGTCGGAGACGATGCCCGAGACCGCCATGGCCTCGATGACGTGGGCCTTCATCAGGGCGTACTCGACCCGCCAGCCGGCCGCCTTGAGCAGCAGATCGACGAGGCTGGCCTCGGGCTGCCAAGCGCCGTCGGACTGGAGGAGGCAGAGCCCACCGCTGGGCAGGACGTGCCACGTGGCCTGCGTCCGCTCCACCATCTCTGGCTCGGGGGCGAGCGGCCAGATTGTGGGCGGGACCATGGGATAGGCGGCCGGGTAGGTGAGTGTGAACTCGAGCCCGGTGCCGTCGGTCAGGGCGTCCAGGCCGTCGGGGGCGTGTCGGTCGAAGGGCCACAGCGGGAGAGCGCCGTGCCAGCCGCCATGGTCGAAGGTCGTCTGGTCGGGCGCGTCGCTCCGCCCGGCGGCCATCCCGGGGGGCGTTCCTGAAGAGCCGACGATGGTGGTCCCGGGCGGCGCGTACTGCAGTGTGGCGCCGAAGGCGGTGTTGAAGTCGGCGACGTCGCGAAGGTCGCGTTGGAGGCGCGTGGGCTCTGCCTCGGTCCAGTCGATGGGCCGAAGGTCGTCTGGGTTCGGCTGGCCGGTGCCGCTCACCCCTGCGGGGTGTCCTTGACCGGGCGGGGGACGAGTGGCGGGACGACCGCCGGGCCGGGGCTGGTCTTGGGCGGCTTGGGGAAGGCGTTGCCGAAGACGTTGCCCCAGTGGGTGATGGAGGCCGCGTCGTCACCGCGGGCTTGTGCGGAGCAGGCCAGGATCGCCTCGTCCCGGGCGGCACGGAGGTGGTCGGCGAGGGCGGTGTAGTCCAGGTCGGGCTGGATCGGGCCGCACAGGTCTGCGGGGTCGGAGACGTCGGTGTGGTTCTCGATCTGGAACGTGGCGGCGGTGAAGAACTCCCGCAGGGCGATCGGCCGGGTGTGGTTGGTGGGCAGGTAGTCCAGCGCGAGGACCTCCATGACCAGGGACTTGATGGGGGCGGTGTCGGTGCCGTGGGCAGCGGCCCAAGCCTTGAGCATCCGGATGGTGCCGGCGTACTTGCTCCAGGCGGCGTGCCGGTCGGCGACCTCGTCGATGAGGTGCTGGGGGTCGGTGAGGATCCAGGTCTTGGTCGCGAACTCGGGCACCAGGTACTGGCCCTCGGACAGGAGGGCTGGCATCGCATCGACGGTGAAGGCGTCAGGGTCGTCGGGGTCGTCGAGAAAACACTTCACCGCGTGGTTGCGCCACCGGGTAAGCCGGACCTGCCCCGGGGAGTGGGTGCCGTCGCTACCGAGGAGCTCGCGGACCCTGGTCTGGGTGTGGTTGAGGGCCTCCTCGGCGGAGTCGCCAGGCTGCCCCCAGTCGGTGTGCGCGGCCGCGTCGAAGACGATGATGGTGTCGACGTCGTTGATCGGGTCCTTCTGCGTGCCGCGGGCCAGCGAGCCGGACGGCTTGACCTCGATGACGTCGGGGTCGTCGGAGAAGGCGTTCTTGAACAGGTCGCGGCGCCCTCGGGCCGTCTTCACCTGCTTCTCGTCGGCGTTGACGATCTCCTGGTAGGCCTCGAAGGCGTCGGTCACGTTCACTGGATCCCTCCCCGTGGTGGTGCTGTGGTCGGACGGTAGCGGCGGCCGCCGACACTCTTCGTGGTCGCGTGGGCCCGGACGTCCGACCGGACTCGACTGCTGCCGGACCTCTGTCTCGTGCGGCTGTCCGGGCTAACGGCTGGGCCATGCGGGAATGCTGAGCCGTCGATCGAGCTGTGGGGCGAACGGCGTGTCGCGCCGACGGGCAGCCGGTCGGCAGCTAGCGTCCGGTGGCACGGGCTGGCCCATGAGGCTCCGGGCATGGTCGATCCCTTCTGCTGAGGCGCAGGGGAAGGACGCCTGGTGTGTGCGGCATGTTCCGCACCCTCCAGTCTGGCTGACGACTGGGCGGTTTCTCGGTAGGCACGCCGCGTGTCGTCGCTCTTGGCGTGGCTGGCGGCCGCTTAAGCGACCGGGTGTGTCGGCGGGAACTGCTACACCTTTCCCGGGAGGTGGGGTCGATGCCGCTGTCAGGTCTCGTCGACGGGGAACCGGTGGTGAGTTGCCTGCTCACCGAGGAGGAATGGGCGCAACTCAAGGACGACGTCCGGGCGAAGCGCCGTACGGCCACGATGCGCTGCGGGTGGAAGGGGCTGGCCAAGACCAGCAAGCTCGGCACCCAGTACTTCGCACACGCCCCCGGCGGCGACAGCTGCAGCGCCGGCGAGAGCGCTCAGCACCTGCGCGCGAAGGCAGTCATCGTCGAGGCCATCGCTCGAGCCGGTTGGACCGCCCAAACCGAGGTCCCAGGGGACGGGTGGGTCGCGGACGTGATGGCGACCCGTGGGGACGTGCGCGTCGTGTTCGAGGTCCAGTGGTCCCCGCAGGACCTCGCCGAGTACCGACACCGTCAGCATCGCTACCTCGACTCCGGCATCGCCGGAATCGCATGGTTCGCCCGTCACGCCGACGGCCTGCCTCGAGCCGACAAGCAGCTGCCGGTGTTCGGCCTCGACATCGACGACGCGGGAGAGGCCACGGTCATGGTCGGCGTCGCGAGCATCCCGCTCGCCGAGGCGGTCGACCGTCTGCTGACCCGTCGGCTGCAGCACCGCGAGTACGTCGCGAACGGGCAGCCGGCCCTGATAGTCGTCGGTGCCGGGATCATGGGCTGCTACCGCTGCCACAAGGAGTTCGGCGTCTGGACCGCACGCCAGACCATCGTCGAAGGGCGGTGTGGCCGCAGGGAGATCCGGGACCAGCGGCCCCGAGTGTTCGCCCAGCACCGGGCCGAAGCGCTGCCCGAGGTACGCGCGGCGGGCGAGCAGATGGCGCAGGAGCTGGGCGTGGCCCCTGGCCGGATCTTCCGCCGCTACACCCAGACCGCTGGCAGGCACTACATGGCGTTCACCTGCCCGCACTGCAACGCCACCTGCGGCGACATGTTCGTCGCCGAGTTGTTCAACGGGAAGAACTCCGCCCGCAACACCCAGATACACGTCCCCGCGACGGTGGTGGTCCGTCCGCACTGGTGTCTGGCTGGCGACGAGGGGCTCTGCCCGATCCCTCCGGAGGCGGTGCTCGCCGAGTACGCACGGCTGTACGCGGCCGACCCGGAGCCGACTCGAGCCCGGCAGTTGGCCACCGAGAGCGGCGTCTCCACCATCGCCTCCGTCGGCACTGTCGCGGGGATCCCGGTCCACCAAGCCGTGGCTCGCATGTTCGGCAGACACTGAGCCGCCAGGTGATGACGTACAGGGGGCATGGTTGCCCCGATCGGGCATCGAGCGGCGGATGGTGCGGCGGATAGAGACGGGCCGCGGTCCACAGATCCAGTGTTCTTGAGGCGACAGTTCGATCGCCTCGTTTTAGCTGCGTCTCGACAGCTGCCCCTCGACCAGCCGTCAGCCAGTCGCTGGCGAGTCGGGGGCCGAGATGCGCTCGCAGTTCCCCCAGAGCGCTTCCTGGCGAAGGTTCGAGGGCAGCTTCAGGCCCTGAGCGACCATTCGTTGCCCCAAGTTCGTTCAGAGCGATTTTGAGCGAGCGCTCTCACCGGGCGGGACCCGCGTGATCGGGGCCTGTTGGCGGCACGTCGTGACCGGCCCGGGGCGAGGTGGTTGCCGCTGCGAGTCGCTGCTCGGCTGCCCGACGCCGGGACTGAGGATCGGCCTTGGCTGTCTTCTTGCGCTCTTCGGCGTTGATCTCATCGATGCGAGCCTGGGCGTACGCCGGGCGGTTGTGGTCGCGCTCCATGCTCTCGGTGACGGTCTGGTGCTCGAGGATGCCGGGCGCGAGGTGCAGCTTCTGGCGGAGACGCTCGAAGCCGTCGAGCCAGTGTTCGGAGCCGCGGGATCCGAGGATGCGCGCGGCCTGGTGGATGAGCTTCTGGCGGACATCGGTCTCGGACCAGTGCCCTGCGGTGCGCAGCAGGTGGTCGATCATCGCGTCTCCGAGCGGGGACCGATTCTCAATGGCGGCGGTGATCGCGTCGGCACCCTGGGTCTCGAACAGCTTGGCCGGGTCCAGGCCATCGGGCAGGTCGAGATGGGTGGGGTCGAGGTCCGCTGCGGTCAGGTGCCAGAAGTCCTTCTGCGCCGACTTCCAGCCGGCCGGGTCGGAGTCGGTGGCCACGGCGATGCGCTCGCGGCCCTCGATCATGTCGATGTTGGCGCGCAGCAGCCTGATCTGGTTGACGGTGAGCGCGGTGCCCATCGGGGCGATGCCGACGGCGGCGCCGTTGCTGCCCAGGGTGATGGCCAGCGCGTCCATGGGGCCCTCGACGATGACCGGGAGCGCGCCGTCGGTGAGAGGTTCGCGGGCTTCGGCGTACCCGAAGAGTGCCTCGCCCTTGGTGAAGACCGGGGTGGTGCGGGTGTTGAGGTACTTCGGTCCGGCGTAGTCGTCGTCGGTCTTGGTGGGGTTGCGGCGGCCGACGAAGCCGAGGATCGCCTGCCCGCCCGGGTCGTGGGGGTCGCGGATGGGCATGATGAGTCGGTCGCGAAAGAAGTCGCGGTAGTACGTCGTGCCGTCGTTGCGTTCACGCTGGGAGATGAGGCCGGCCTGCTCGAGCTCGTCGACCGCGGCGCCCTGCTCGGTGAGGTGCCGCATCAAACTGCGGCCACCCCCGGGTGCGTACCCGACGGCGTGGGTGGGGTGGTCGGCGAGGTCGGTCCCCAGCCGCTCGCGGACATAGGCCGGTGCCCACGAGCGCGGGTAGCAGGACTCGAAGTAGGCCAGTGCCTGCTCATTGAGTTCGTGGATCCGCTCGGCAGGGATCTGATTCAGGTCGGGGAAGGCGTTCTCGGCGGTGACCTCGGCGGTCTGTTCCCACGGCAGGGGGGTCGCGTAAGGGTCCTCGACGTAGGGGTAGTGAGCGGCCGCGCCATCGTCGTACGGCGCTGGCTCGTGCGCGAGGCCTGGCTCCCAGGCGACCGGCTCGGCCGCGAGGGTGTCGTAGTCGTCCGGAGTGGGGGAGTGGGCGAGGGGGACGTTCGTGTCGTCGGCCTGGTCTCGGTAGAAGGCGGCCATGAACTCGTCGGCGTCCTCGGGCGGCAGCAGGTCCGGGTCCGGGGGAACGTCGGCGTCGCTGTATGGCGCTGGTTCGTCACCATTGACGGGCGGTTCTGTCGGCTGGTCGGTGAGCATGGCGATGCGCAGCACGAGCGCGTCGGCGACCTCGACACCGGTCAGGGACCCGTCTTGCGGGACGCCGGCGAGCGCGCTGGAGAGGATCTCGGTCGGGGTCCAGGCGTGGTGTTCGCAGGCTTCGTCAACCGCCGCCACGAGCGCGGGCCACGCGGGCGCTTTCTGCAGGTACTCGGCCTTGGTGGTGCCGACGAGTTCGGTCAGCGCGGTGCGCCAGGTGGGCTGCAGCAGGTTCGCTGAGTGCTCGTCGGCGCCGAGTGCAGCCGGCCCGAGGTGCGGAACGAGGCGCCACCACAGCGCGGCAGCCTGCTGCTCGTCGGGCAGCGGCCGCGCGGCTGAGGACGTGTCCGCGTCGGTGGCGGACTGGCCGCCCGAGAGCGAGGGATCGGTGGCGAGCGCCTGCTGGATGTAGTCGGTGACGGGCAACCCTGCGCGTTCTAGCCGGGCGAGTCGCTGGCACAGCGGCGTGATCCAGGGGTCGGCGCGGACGATCTCCGGCAGCACCTGATACCAGGTGCGCTGGGAGAAGGGGTAGCTGGGACGTGCCGAGCGGACGGCACGGTTGAGCTTGGCCTGGTAGGCGCCCGGGGCGCCGATGGTGCGGTCGCCGGTAGGGCGCAGGTCGTTCTCGTCAGTCCTGGCCACTGCCCGCCACACGGCGAGGTCGGCCCGCAGGTCGGCGTCCTCGTCCTCGAGGAAGGGCTGTGCCCACACGGGCGCGGTGGCGCCGGTCCATCCCCGAGCCTCCTCGCGTACGGCGTCGATCTGCTCGCGCACGAGCTGGTGGTAGGCGGCCGCGAACGGCCCCCAGTCGTGGGCCTCGGCCAGGCGGGCGGGGATGCCGGGCAGCCACGGTAGGGGCCCGTCGGTGGGCGGGGGAGTGTCCGAGTTGTGTGGCCGGGCCGCGGTGAGTTCGGCGACTAGGTCGTCGATGCGGGCGTCGAGCACGGCGGCGGGGTCGCGTGCATCGGCCAGGGAACCGGCACCCACGGCGGCGGTCAGCAGCTTCAAGGGGCTGTGCTCGTCGAGCGCGATGAGGGCGAGATGGGACCGCAATGTCGGCCAGGCGGGGGCCTCGGTGAGTCCCGTGAGGAGTGTTTCGGCGTGCGCGTCGATCTTGTCCACGCCGACGGGACCGATGAGGTTCTCGGCGCCGGCAGTGACGGCGTCGTGGTAGCGGGCGGCCATGTCTCCGAGTAGCTGGTGCGGGTTGGTCTGCTCGCGCAGCGTGGTGGTCGCGGAGACCGGCGAGCCGTCGCGGCGCAGCATCTCGGCGATCCGGTCGAGTGCGGTCGGCGGGATCAGGGCCTCAGGCCTGATCAGGTTGTGCGGGTCGCCGTCGCTGGCGACGTTGAGGTAGAGGTGGTTGGCGAACTTGCCCCGCGACAGCGCGACGTAGAGCAGGTTGCGGTCTTCGTCACCGGTGAGGACGACGTGACAGGTGCCGGCGGTGATGCCCTGCGCTCCGTGAATGGTGGTGGCGTACCCGAGCTGGACGGTCTTGGAGACGTAGTCGGCGGGCAGGGTGATGGTCTTGCCGAGTTGGTCGTGGACCACGCGCAGGGAGCCGTCGGCGTTGACGCATCTGACGACCCAGCGGTCGCCGTTCTTGACCCAGTTGGTGCGGCTGATGCGTAGGCGGCGGTCGTTCTCGCGGGTGATGATCCGGTCACCTGCGGACACCTTGGTGCCGTCGGCCAGCGTCAAGACGGGCCCGATCTCCTTCTCGTCGAGGGCGGCGAGGCGGTCGTTTCGGGCGCGGGTGTTGAGCTCGGCGACGAGGTCGCGGGTGGGTGCGATCAGGACTGAGTCGGTGCCGTCGGTACGGTCGGCGGCCCACGCGGCGTAGGCCTGGTCGGCGCAGGCCCCGAGGTCGCCGACATGGATGCGGCCGCGGTCGGCGTAGAACGCGATCGCCGACGGATCGCCTTCGCGCAGCGCGAGGGTGGCGGCTGATTCGGCGTGGTTGAGGCTGCCGTCGGGGTTGCGGAAGCGGTGCACTTCGCTGAGGGTGACGGCGCCGATCTGGTGGGCGATGTCGCGCAGGACGCCGCCGGCGGCGACCGAGGCGAGCTGCCGGTCGTCGCCCACGAGCCGCACCTGGGCGCCGCGGGCGGTGATGTAGTCGATCGCGGCGGCCAGATCTGTGGTCGCGGCCATGCCCGCCTCGTCGATCAGGACGAGGGTCGTGGGGTTGATCTTCTCCATCCACGTGGGTGCTCTGCCGTTGTTGGCGTGCCACACGAGCTTGGCCAGAGTGTCGGCGCGAACCTTCTTCCGGCCCGGGCGCCATGGCCCGCTCAGGAGTCCGTTGGCCTTCGTGGCGCCGGCGTCGCCGGCTTCGGGGTTGATGGAGGCGCCGAGTTCCTGGGCGGCGACCGCGGAGGGGGCGAGGCCGATGACGGTTCCGCCGGAGTCCTGCCATGCGCGGGTGAGGACCTGCATGGCGGTGGTCTTGCCGGTGCCGGCGGGCGCGAGGGCGAGCTGGACGGCTCGGCCGCTGGTGGCCATCTCGCGGACAAGGGACTGCTGGGCGGCGTTGAGCTGGAGCTCGTTGGCGGCGGCTTCGGCGATCGCGATGCCGACGCGTACTGCGCTGATGGTGCGGCCGCCGGTGCGGCGGGCGGACTCGACGATGCGTCGTTCGGCGTCGATCACGGCCTGGGAGGTGTACTGGCGGGCGCTGGCGAGGCTGTAGACGCTGACGATCTCCTCGCCGCTCCCGCCGTGTTCGACGCGCTGCAGGGGATCGGGGATCGTCACGTCCTGCTCGGCCGCAGTGGTCGCATGGGTGAGCGGGTCGGGGTCGTTGAAGGCGACGGAGTGCTCGCCGATCGCGGTGGCCACCACGCGGTCGACGGCGGTATCGAGGTCGGGCAGCCGGACGCCGTGGGCGCGTGCCTGGCGCTGTGCCTCGGCGCGCAGGTGCCAGACCTGCCAGGTCGCACGGTCCTCGGCGACCCGCTCCACGACCCGGTGCGCGGTCTCGGCGACCCATTCGTCGGTGACGTCCTGGGCGTCCGGGCGGTGCCCAAGGCAGTCCTCGACCATGTCACGGACGGCCTGCTTGCTGCCGATGATGGCGGCGGCCTCGGCCAGCCAGACGGCCCGCTGGTCGGCCTCAGCGCGCGGTGCGTGCTTGGCCTGCCGGGTCTGGTCCCATGCCTTCTCGGCGAGGGTGACGGCCTCACCTTCGGTCGGCGGGCGGCCGTGCTCGGTCTGGAAGGCGGCCGCCAGTTCGCGGCGGCGTGCCTCAATGGCGCTGTGCCGCTTGGACCAGGTCTTGGCCAGCCGCTCGTCGACGCCGACGATCTCGCGCACGGGCCGCTTGTCGACACCTTTGTCCAAACCACTCCTGCGGTTCTCGAACCGCACTCCCAACCGGGCGATGAGCTCGGACTCGATGAGGGTGTTGTACATCTCCGCGAGGGTGACGTTGGCCTTGTAGAGCACCCGTCCATCGACGGCGAGCCAGCGGCCGGTCTCGTCCTGGACCTTGTTGCTGACCGCGACGTGTGTGTGCAGGTGCGGGTCGGAAGAGCGGGCGTCGCGGTGGGTGAACATGCCCGCGATCAGCCCGTTCGCCTTGACCTGCTGGAGGCCGCCGCGTCCGCGGCGCGTGAACAGCACCTCCTTCTCCAGCCACGACAGCGTGGCCTCGACAGCCGAGTGATGAGCGGCCTCGATCTCTTTGGCGATGTCGTGATCGGCCAGCGCCCACAGCGTCGAGGCGGACTTCACCGGGGCGAAGGTGAGGTCGTATCCGGCCACCGCGGTGGTCTGCTGGCGGGTGGCCTTGGCCATGAAGGAGCCGCGCTCACGGTCGTCGATCGGTGCCCGCCCGTGCTCGCGGAGGAAGTGCTCGTTGCCCAGCTCGGTGCGGATCTTCGCCCGCACATCGGCCGGCACCGGAGTCTTCCAGTGCTCACCGCGGGCCAGGTTGTAGGCGACGTAGCGTTTGGCGCTCTCCTGGATGAACTCCGGTTGGTTGCCCAGGTACCGGGCGAACACACGGCCGAGCTGGGAGGCCTTCTTGGCATTCTCGATGCTCTTGCCTGCGTCCAGGGCGGCGTTCTCCAGCCGCTCTGCGTCCGGGTGGCGACCCTCGCCGAACAGGTTCCGCATGTGGGACTCGGTGACCTGCGAGCCCACCTCGAGGTCAAGCGCACTGAGCCCCGCACCGAACCAACGGCCCGGTGACTCGCCCTTCTCGGCGTAGTAGTCCGCCAGCCCCTGGTGGCCGCGGTCGGTCGCATCGTGCACGGCGACCTGACGGGTCAGGTACGTGTACCCGTCTCCCGCAGTCAGCTTGTGCACACCCATCACGCCTGGAGAAGCAACCGCGGCGACCCGGTTTCGGACACCTGCCCGGCACCAATTTCCGACAGTGCATGGGGTGCGTGGTTTCTGGTGAGTCTTGGAAATCTGAAAGTCGAGTTTCTGGCTGGGTGAATCGCGCTGGGTTTCGTTCCTATGCGTTCCCTTGGCCAGCGAGTGCTGGCTGGGGTGATTCTTGGGCAGCGTAGTACGCCGCCTCGACCTCGAGCG
>PBYI01000026.1 GCA_002729525.1 Nocardioides sp. | reverse complement strand
GCGACCCACTCCAGAACGGCGTACGCCTCGGTCAGTGCGGCCTGCTTCTTGACCTCAGCGGCATCCCTGACGGCAGCGACGAGACCGACCGGAGTCGGCTCGTTGTCGCAGGTCAGGAGCGCTTTTCGCATGTCCTGATTGTAGGTGTGACCACCGACAGCCGACCCTGGCTCGGAGGCTGGCTGTGGATGCGGTCTGCGGTCGGGCGGCGGGGGTTTCGACTTCCTCCCTCGCTGGCGCTCGGTCGGGCTCAACCACCGGAGCCCGCTGGCGCTACTCGACGACGACCTCGACGCGCTGGAACTCCTTGAGCTCGGTGTAGCCCGTGGTCGCCATGGAGCGCTTGAGGGCGCCGATGAGGTTCATGGTGCCGTCGGCGACGCGGGAGGGGCCGAACAGGATCTCCTCCATCGTGCCGATCGTCTCGAACTGAACGCGCTGACCACGAGGGAGCTCGCCGTGGTGGGCCTCGGTGCCCCAGTGGAAGCCGTGGCCGGGGGCGTCGGTGGCGCGGGCGAAGGGCGAGCCGACCATGACGGCGTCGGCACCGCAGGCGACGGCCTTGGCGATGTCACCGGACTTGCCGATGGAGCCGTCGGCGATGACGTGCACGTAGCGTCCGCCGGACTCGTCGAGGTAGTCGCGGCGAGCGGCAGCGACGTCGGCGACGGCCGAGGCCATCGGGACGGCGACGCCGAGGACGGTGCGGGTGGTGTGCGCCGCGCCACCGCCGAAGCCGACGAGGACGCCGGCGGCGCCGGTGCGCATCAGGTGCAGCGCGGCCTGGTGGGTGGCGCAGCCGCCGACGACGACGGGCACGTCGAGCTCGTAGATGAACTGCTTGAGGTTGAGCGGCTCGGCCTGGCTGGAGACGTGCTCCGCCGAGACGGTCGTGCCGCGGATGACGAACATGTCGACGCCGGCGTCGACGACGGTCTTGGCGAACTGCTGGGTGCGCTGCGGGCTCAGCGAGCCGGCGACGGTCACGCCGGCGTCGCGCACCTCGCGCAGCCGCTCGGTGATCAGCTCGGCCTTCACCGGCTCGGTGTAGATCTCCTGGAGCCGGGCCGTCGCCTCGAGACCCTGGAGCCCGGCGACCTCGGCGAGCAGCGGCTCGGGGTCCTCGTAGCGGGTCCAGAGGCCCTCGAGGTTGAGCACGCCCAGGCCGCCGAGGCGACCGAGGTTGATCGCGGTGGCCGGCGACATGACCGAGTCCATCGGCGCGGCGAGCACGGGCAGGTCGAACCGGTAGGCGTCGATCTGCCAGTGGGTGCTGACCTCCTCCGGGTCGCGGGGGCGCCGCGAGGGCACGATCGCGATGTCGTCGAAGGAGTAGGCGCGGCGGGCACGCTTGGCCTGGCCGATCTGGATCTCCGTCACCCGCACACGGTATCGGTCCGGGTGCCACCTCCCTGCAGCGTGGGGACGTGTGGACGAGCCGGTTCAGCCCCCGCCGACCTCGGCGGCCCGGAACGCCACGATCCGGCGTACCAGGTCGACCGGCAGGTCGCGGGTGAGCGGCAGCTGCACCGATCCCTTGCCCTGCTGGTACGACGCCAGCTCGTCCGCGAAGGCCGCGTGACCGGTGGGCGTGGCGTACAGGCCGACGTGCCGGCGAACCCGCCGACGTAGACCAACGGCTTCCCGTGCAGCTTCCAGCCGACGAGGCCGTACGACAGGCCCTCGACGGCGTCGGGCGCGACCTCGGCGACGATCCGGCGTACCTCCTCGACGCGCGGGCGCACCCGCGGGTCGAGGTCGTCCAGCCCGGCGAGGTAGGCCTCCACCGCCGGGTCGGTCACGTCAGCGTCCGGAGTAGTTGGGCGCCTCGACGGTCATCTGCACGCCGTGCGGGTGGCTCTCCTGCAGCGACGCCGAGGTGATCCGGACGAACCGGCCCTTGTCCTGCAACTCGGGCACGGTGCGCGCGCCGACGTAGAACATCGACTGGTTGAGCCCGCCGATCAGCTGGTGCGCCATGGCGGCCAGGGTGCCGCGGTAGGCGACCCGGCCCTCGATGCCCTCGGGCACGATCTGGTCGTCGGAGGTGACCTCGGCCTGGAAGTAGCGGTCCTTGGAGTAGGACTTCTTGCCGCGGCTGCTCATCGCGCCCATCGAGCCCATGCCCCGGTAGGACTTGAACTGCTTGCCGTTGACGAAGACCAGCTCGCCCGGCGACTCCTCGCACCCGGCGAGCAGCGACCCGAGCATGACGCAGTCGGCGCCGGCGACGATCGCCTTCGCGATCTCACCGGAGTGCTTCATGCCGCCGTCGGCGATGAGGGGTACGCCGGCGGGCTTGGTCGCCAGCGAGGCCTCGTAGACCGCGGTCACCTGCGGTACGCCGACGCCGGTGACGACCCGCGTCGTGCAGATCGAGCCCGGGCCGACGCCGACCTTGACCGCGTCGGCCCCGGCGTCCACGAACGCCTGCGCGCCCTCGCGGGTGGCGACGTTGCCGCCGATCACCTGCACGTGCTTGGTAGCCGGGTCGGTCTTGAGCCGCTGGACCATCTCCAGCAGCATCCGCACGTTGCCGTGGGCGGTGTCGGCGACGAGCACGTCGACGCCGGCGTCGACCAGCGTGGTGGCCCGCTCCCACGCGTCGCCGAAGTAGCCGATCGCCGCACCGACGAGCAGGCGTCCGTCGGCGTCGTACGAGGCCTTCGGGAACTGCTCGCCCTTGACGAAGTCCTTGACCGTGATGAGGCCCGCGAGCCGGCCCTCGTCGTCGACCAGCGGCAGCCGCTCGCGCTTGTGCTTGCGCAGGAGCAGCGTGGCCTCCTCGCGGGAGATGCCGGCGTGACCGGTGATCAGCGGCATCGGCGTCATCATCTCGTCGACCTTGGTGGTCGCCCACTCCGCGACCGGGGTGAACCGGAGGTCGCGGTTGGTGATGATGCCGATGAGGCGGCGGTCGGTGTCGACGACGGGAAGGCCGGAGACGCGGTACTCGCCGCAGATCCGGTCGAGCTGCTCCAGCGTCGCGTCGGGGCCGATCGTGACCGGGTTGGAGATGATCCCGGTCTGGGTGCGCTTGACCAGGTCGACCTGGTAGGCCTGGTCCTCGATCGAGAGGTTGCGGTGCAGCACGCCGATGCCGCCCTGGCGGGCCATCGCGATCGCCATCCGCGACTCGGTGACGGTGTCCATCGCCGCGCTGAGCAGCGGCACCTTGAGGCTGATCCCACGGGTCAGGCGCGACGTGGTGTCGATGTCGGCCGGCGCGAGGTCGGAGTGCCCCGGCAGCAGGAGCACGTCGTCGTAGGTGAGTCCCAGTGCGGCGAACTTCTCAGGCAGCTCCACCCTCACGATGCTACTCACCCGCCGGCGTCCGGACGCACGCCACGACGTACGCCGGGCGCGGGCGGAGACCGGGGTCACCACAGGTCCTCTCTCCAGGGGTGGGCTGGTCTCGCCGCGCGCGTAGAACAGTGGAACGGGTGAGCACCTCCACCACCACGTCCGCACCCGCCGGCTCCGACCTGCGTCCGCACGTCCTCGTGCTGTTCGGCGCGACCGGCGACCTGGCCGCCCGCAAGCTCTTCCCCGGCCTCTACCACCTCGCCGGCCAGGGCTGGCTCCCCGAGGACTACGCGATCATCGGCAGCGGCCGGCACTCCCCCGGCACCGACGAGGAGTTCCGCCAGCAGGTCCGCGAGGCGCTGGAGGAGTTCGGCGACGACCTCGTCGACGACGTCCTCGACCCGTTCCTCGAGCGCATCTCCTTCTGCACCTCCGACGCCGACGACGGCTCCGACCTCGCCCAGGCGGTGGCCGACGCCGAGGACCGGCTCGCGCAGGCCGCGGGCGACGAGGGCACCGACGGCGTACGTCGCCTCATCTACATGTCCATCCCGCCGAAGGCGATGGACGGCATGGTGGGGATGCTGCACGACACCGGCCTCAACGAGCGGGCCCGGGTGGTCGTGGAGAAGCCGTTCGGCACCGACCTCGACTCCTCGCGTGCGCTGGACGCCACCTTGAAGAAGGCGTTCGAGGAGGACCAGGTCTTCCGCATCGACCACTTCCTCGGCAAGGAGGCGGTGCAGAACATCCTCGCGCTGCGCTTCGCCAACGGCCTGTTCGAGCCCGCCTGGTGCAACGCGTTCATCGAGTCGGTGCAGATCGACGTGCCCGAGACGCTGTCGATCGAGGGCCGCGGCTCGTTCTACGAGGGCACCGGCTGCCTGCGCGACATGATCTCCACCCACCTGTGCCAGCTCCTCGGCTTCGTGGCGCTCGAGGACCCCCAGTGCTTCGACGAGAAGTCCGTGCGCGACGCCAAGTCCGCGGTCTTCCAGGCGATGCGGCCGCTCGACCCGACCCGGGTCGTGTTCGGCCAGTACGACGGCTACCGCGACGAGGAGGACGTCGCCGACGACTCCACGGTCGAGACGTTCGTGGCCATCGAGGCCTACATCGACAACGACCGGTGGGAGGGCGTGCCGTTCTACCTGCGCACCGGCAAGTCGCTCGCCGAGGGCCGCCGGGTCATCACGCTGCGGTTCAAGACGCCTGCGGGCGGGATCTTCAACGGCGACCCGGGCTCCAACGAGCTGGCCATCGAGCTGACCGACGACCCGAAGGTCACCGTCGACGTCCGCGCCAAGAAGCCCGGCCCCGACATGGAGCTCGCCGAGGCGCTGCTGCGGCTCGACATGGCCGACCACGACTACGAGTCGGAGCCCCTGGAGGCCTACGAGCGCCTGCTGCTGGAGGTGCTGCGCGGCGACCGGACGCTCTTCACCCGCGCCGACGAGGTCGACCGGCTCTGGGAGGTCTGCCAGCCGCTGCTGGACGATGCCCCCGAGGTGAAGCCGTACGCACCGGGTTCCTGGGGACCCGAGGAGGCCCTCGCCCTGCCCAAGGGCGGCTGGCGCCTCGGCTCCGAGCACGACCACGGCTGAGGCCGACGTGACGACGACCGGCACCGACCAGGGCCGCGACCACGGCAGCCACCTCAAGGACCCGGGGGCGGACTTCCAGCCCATCGCCGACCACGGGATCATCGGCGACCTGCGCACCTGCGCGCTCGTCGACGATGACGGCACGATCGGGTGGTTCTGCCCGGGCCGCTTCGACCGCCCGAGCGTCTTCGCCAGCATCCTCGACCCGGACGCCGGGTCCTGGCAGATGACCCTCATCGACGGCGCCACCCGCACCAGCCAGTTCTACTTCCCGGACTCAGCGATCCTGGTGACCCGCTACCTCAGCGAGGACGGCGTCGCCGAGGTGCACGACTTCATGCCGCTCGTCGGCGCCCACGAGCCGCACCACCACCAGCGGATCGTGCGTCGGGTGACCTGCGTGCGCGGTGAGGTGCGGCTGCGCACCGACCTCGCACCGCGGGCCGACTACGGCCGCGACGAGCCGGCGTTCGAGGAGGTCGACGGTGCCGTGCTGATGACCGGCGGCGACGGGCTGCGGCTCGCACTGACCGCCACGCACGAGCTCGACCTCGACGACGGGTCGGCCACCGCCGACTTCGTGCTCCGCTCCGGTGAGCAGGCGCGGTTCACGCTGCACGTGCTCGACGAGGACGAGACGGTGCCCGACGACGGCACCGTCGACGACCTCTTCGAGCGCACCGCGGCGTACTGGCGCACCTGGCTGGCGCAGTCGACCTACCGCGGCCGGTGGCGCGAGATGGTGCACCGCTCCGCGATCACCCTCAAGCTGCTCACCCACGAGCCGACCGGTGCGGTCGTCGCGGCGCCCACGACGTCGCTGCCGGAGGAGATCGGCGGCGAGCGCAACTGGGACTACCGGTTCGTGTGGATCCGCGACGCCGCCTTCACGCTCTACGCGCTGCTGCGCCTCGGCTTCACCGACGAGGCCGCGGCGTTCGTGCGCTGGCTGTCGGAGCGGCTCGGGGAGGACCACCGCTCCCCCGACGGCGAGGACCTCGGCCCGCTGCGGGGGCTCTACGACATCGACGGCAACGTGCCGAAGGAGGAGCACACCCTCGACCACCTCCGCGGCCACCGCGACTCCCAGCCCGTGCGGGTCGGCAACGCCGCCGTCGAGCAGCTCCAGCTCGACATCTACGGCGAGCTGATCGACTCGGTCTACCTCTACAACAAGTACGGCCCGGGCCTCACCCACGACGCCTGGACCGACCTGGTGCGCATCGTCGACTGGCTGATCGACAACTGGGACCGCAAGGACGCCGGGATGTGGGAGATCCGCGACCACCCGCGGGCGCACACCACCTCCCGCCTCATGTGCTGGGTCGCGATCGAGCGGATGATCCGCACCGCGCGCCAGCGGGGCCTGCCCGGCGACATCCCGCGGTGGGAGAAGGCACGCGACGCCGTCTACGCGCGGATCATGGAGCACTGCTGGGACGACGAGACCGGCGCCTTCATGTCGGCCGAGGGCTCCGACACGGTCGACGCCGGTGTGCTGCTGATGCCGCTGGTGAAGTTCGTGGCGCCGACCGACCCGCGGTTCCTGTCGACGCTGGAGGTGCTCGAGGACCGGCTGGTCTCGGACTCCCTCGTCTTCCGCTACGACCTCGGCGCCACGACCGACGGGCTCGACGGCCCGGAGGGCACCTTCTCGCTCTGCTCGTTCTGGTACGTCGAGGCGCTCACCCGCGCAGGTCGGCTCGACGACGCGCGCCTGGCGCTGGAGAAGATGTTCACCTACGCCAACCACCTCGGCCTGTACGCCGAGCAGGTCGGCCTGACCGGGGAGCAGCTGGGCAACTTCCCGCAGGCGTTCACCCACCTGTCGCTGATCTCGGCGGCGATGAACCTCGACCGGGCGCTGGACGCCTGACCTCGCGCACCCGCCCCCTACCGCGGGCGCAGCTCCTGCACCGCGATCCGGACGGTGAGGGTCTCCCCGGCCATCCGGATCCGGCCGCGCATGCCGGCGGCGAGCACCATCGGCAGGACCGCCCGGTTGTCGTGGGCGGTGCTGAGCAGGATCTCCTCCGCGCCGAGCTGGCGGGCCAGGCGGGCCGCGTCGGAGAGCAGCCGGGTGCCGATGCCACGACGCTGCCAGGCGACGTCGACGACGAGGTCGATCGAGCGGACGCCGGGGTCCTCCGCCTTGGGGTCGTGCACGATCGCCTCACCGATGGCGACGCCGTCGGCGACCGCGGTCACGGTGCTGCCGCGGACGACGTACTCCGGGGTGGCGCCGGCGCCCATCCGCCGGTTGCCCGACGGGGCGAAGCCGGGGCGCTCCCGGGCGAGCACGTCGGAGACCAGCTGCGCCATCGCGGCGCCGCGGGCGATCTCGATGTCGGTGAACGGCGCCTCCCGCCGGATCTGCACCTGCACGTCGCCGACGGCCATCTCCATGACGTCCTGCTCCGGCGCGGTCGGGTGCACGTCGGCGTCGAAGAGGTGGGCCACCACGTCCGGGAACGACGCCGGCTGCGACAGCACCGAACGGGCGGCCTCGACGTAGCGGGTCGGCTGGTCCTCCAGGGCCTCCTCGGTGCAAGGGCGGGCCAGCACGTCGGTGCCGCCGGCGCGGGCCAGCAGCTCGGCGAGGTCGTCCTCGGTCCAGTCGTCGGGCGTGGACAGGACCATCTCGTCGGTCACCGAGTCGTGCCCGGGGAACACCTGGAACCGGGCGATGTTGACCTGCGCCTCGCCACACTCGCGCGCGACCGCGGCGAGGGTGCCGGGGCGGTCGGGGAGGGTCGTGCGGACACGCCAGAGCATGGTCGCAGAGTGCCCCGTCCACGTTGCCCGGACAAGTCCCCCTCGTTTCGCCGGCACTACGGCCGCGTGACCCGGGGTCGTGTCGGTCACTCGGGACGGGTCACTCGACGGGCGTGATCCCGTCGACCAGCCACAGACCGCCGCGGCGCACCAGCGACACCAGCACGGCGTTGCGCGCCAGGACCACCGGCTGTCCCCCCGCCGGCACCCGCCGGCCCTCGACCATCCGCTGGTCGGCGTACACCAGCGTCACCGCCCGGTTGCCGCCCTCGACGCGCACCAGGCCCGCCCCGCGCACGACCGCGTCGGTGACGGCCTCCTGACGCCGGGCGAACGGCACCGCGCGGGTGCGGAAGGTGCGGGTGAACGACCTCGCGAACGACGCCGTCATCATCGACGTCGCGGTCTCCAGCCCGGCCGGGAGCCGCTCGTGGTCGTAGGTCAGCGTCGCCGGCAGCGCCACCACGGCGACGGCCAGCGCCTCGCCGCCGGGGCCCTCCAGCACGGCCGGCTCGTACGGCGACGCGGACGCCCGCGGCGCCATCGGCAGGTCGTCCTCGTCGCGGGTGAGGCTCAGCGCGAGCAGCACCGCGGAGGCGACCAGCACCAGCACGGTGAGCACGACCAGGAGGCGGGTGCCGTCGGGCACCCGTCGCAGGAGGCGCACGGCCATCAGGGCACCTCCTCCAGGTCGCTGACCCGCCAGGGCGTCTCGAAGTCGTCGGCCGACGACGGCTCGCGCTCGAGGGTGACCCGGGTGCGGAACCGCGTCGTGGTCGAGCCGGTCGGGCGCGCGGTCGTCACCTGGACGACGACGAGCACCTGGGCGTCGGCGGTCGTGAGGTACTCCGTCGCGCTGCCGTCGTCGGGCAGGGAGGCGGTGAGCACCAGCTGCTGCTTCTCGATCCGCTCGGCGAGCGCGGCGGCGTCGCGGTCGTAGGCCTCGCCGAACTCGTCGGTCGTCAGCCTCTTGAACGCCGCCATGTCGCGGTCGACGTGGCGGTGGTCGAGGGTGAAGTACGTCGTCGCGGCGCGCCGCGCGCTGGCGACGGCGCCCCGGGCCCGGCCGTCACCGGGCGACTGCGGGTTGCCGAGGTCGGCCGGCCGCAGCAGCGTCACCGTCTCCTGGGTGCCGCGGTCGCGCCACAGCACGACCGAGGTCGTCACCACGCCGACGAGCAGCAGCGCGAGCACCGTGGGCAGCACGACGCGCACGAGCAGGCCGGCGCGCGCCCCCTGGGCCATGAAGTCCTCCCTCGTCGCAGGGCGCCGCTCCCGTCACGGGCGTCACCTGCGTCCCTCCCGCCCCTCACCGTAGGGGACGCGGGGTGGGTTCAGACGGCAGTTTCGCGAGGACGCACCGTCTCGACCGGAGGCTCCCACCCCGGAGGACCGAACAGCAGCCGCATCCGCACCCGCCACGACCTGGCCCGACGTACGGCGCCGAACAGCTCGCCGTAGTGGCCGTACTGGAGCACGAACGGGTTGAACGTCTCCACCGGCTTGGTCAGCCCGTACGTCGGCCGCTCCCGCTCCGGCACGAACGTGCCGAACACCCGGTCCCAGACGATGAGGATGCCGCCGTAGTTGGCGTCGAGGTAGTGCGGGTCGGAGCCGTGGTGGACGCGGTGGTGCGACGGGGTGTTGAACACCCACTCGACCGGGCGCCACAGCCTGTCGACGAGCTCGGTGTGGATGCCGAACTGGTAGATCAGGTTGAACGCGAACGCGAGGTAGATCGTCCACGGGGCGAAGCCGAGCAGCGGGAGCGGCGCCCAGAACAGCAGCTCGAACCACGGGTTCCACTTCTGCCGCAGCGCGGTCGTGAAGTTCATGTACTCGCTGGAGTGGTGCGCCTGGTGCGCGGCCCAGCCGACGTTGACCCGGTGGACGAACCGGTGGTTGGCGTAGAAGAGCAGGTCGAGCGCGAGCACCAGCGCCACCCAGTACCACCAGGTGTCGGTGGGCAGGTGGACCGGCGCGGCCCAGGCGTAGATCGCGGTGAAGACGAAGAACGAGCCGATCTTGAACACCGTGGTGCTGACCAGCGACCCGACGCCCATCAGCAGGCTGGTGGAGGCGTCACGGCGCTCGTAGCCCCGCGCGCGGACCGGGCCGGGTGTCGCCTCGCCGTCGTCGTGGCCGTCGAGCACGGTCAGCGCGACGACCTCGACGAGGATCGAGAGCAGGAAGAACGGCACCGCGTAGGTGATGGGGTTCTTCATCGGGTCCAGCAGCGCACCCAGGTCGTCCACGGGCGGCAGCGTGCCACGCCGACGTGGCCCGCGTCACGGACTCGACCGACCCTGCCTGGTCGTGACCGGCCTGGTCACCGACCCGGCCACGGACGCACACCGGCCCGCCACCCCGGAGGGCGGCGGGCCGGTGCGGTGAGGCGGGTCGGCTCAGTGGCCGTGACCGTGGCCGTGACCGGCCGCGGCGCCCTCGTCCTCGTCCTCGGGCTTGTCGACGACCAGGGTCTCGGTCGTCAGCAGCATCGCGGCGATCGAGGTCGCGTTGACCAGCGCGGAGCGGGTCACCTTGACCGGGTCGAGCACGCCCTGGGCGACCAGGTCGCCGTACTCGCCGGTGGCGGCGTTGTAGCCCTGGCCGAGGCCGAGCTCGCGCACCTTCGAGGTGATGACGTAGCCGTTCTCGCCACCGTTCTCGGCGATCCAGCGCAGCGGCTCGTCGGCGGCCTTGCGGACGATCCGGACGCCCAGCGCCTCGTCGCCCTCGAGACCGAGCTCCTTGTCGAGCACGGAGACCGCGTGGATGAGAGCCGAGCCGCCGCCGGCGACGATGCCCTCCTCGATCGCGGCGCGCGTCGCGGAGACGGCGTCCTCGATGCGGTGCTTCTTCTCCTTCAGCTCCACCTCGGTGGCNGCNCCGACCTNNANNACGNNGACNCCGCCGGNNAGCTTGGCNAGNCGCTCCTGGAGCTTCTCNCGGTCNNAGTCNGANTCGGTGTTCTCGATCTCGNCCTTGATCTGGNNGANGCGGCCNNCGANNTCGGNNNCNTCGCCNGCNCCNTCGACGATNGTGGTNTNGTCCTTNNTNACCACGANNNNGCGNGCCTGGCCNAGCANNTCNAGNNNGACNNNGTCGANCTTGAGNCCGACCTCNNNNGNGANGACCTGACCNCCGGTNAGGNTNGCNATGTCCTGNANCATCGCCTTGCGGCGNTCACCGAAGNCCGGCGNCTTCACCGCGNCNNCNNTGANNGTGCCNCGGATCTTGTTGACGACNAGNGTNGNNAGGGCCTCGCCCTCGANGTCCTCGGCGAGGATGAAGAGCGGCTTGCCGGCCTGCATGACCTTCTCGAGGACCGGGAGCAGCTCCTGGATCGAGCTGATCTTGCCCTGGTGCAGGAGGATGTAGGGGTCGTCGAGGACGGCCTCCATGCGCTCCTGGTCGGTCACGAAGTACTGCGACAGGTAGCCCTTGTCGAACTGCATGCCCTCGGTGAACTCGAGGTCGGTGCCCATCGTCTGGGCCTCCTCGACGGTGATCACACCGTCCTTGCCGACCTTGTCGAAGGCCTGCGAGAGCAGGTCGCCGATGTGGGCGTCGCGGCTGGAGATGGTGGCGACCGAGGCCATGTCCTCGACCGACTCGACCTCGCGGGCGGCCTCGAGCAGCGCGTCGGAGACCGCCTGGGTGGCGAGGTCCATGCCCCGCTTGAGACCCATCGGGTTGGCACCGGCGGCCACGGCGCGCAGGCCCTCGTGGACCATCGCCTGAGCCAGCACGGTGGCGGTGGTGGTGCCGTCACCCGCGACGTCGTTCGTCTTGGTGGCGACCTCCTTGGTGAGCTGGGCACCGAGGTTCTCGAACGGGTCGTCGAGCTCGACCTCACGCGCGACGGTCACGCCGTCGTTGGTGATCGTGGGGGCGCCCCACTTCTTGTCGAGGACGACGTAGCGGCCCTTGGGGCCGAGGGTGACCTTGACGGCGTTGGCGAGGGCGTCGACGCCGCGCTCGAGCGCGCGGCGGGCGTCCTCGTCGAACTCCAGGATCTTGGGCATCGGGATGAGGCTCCTTCGTCGGATGCGGTTCGATGCGGCTGCCGCAGGTGCGGCAGGAGGTGCAGCGGTGGGGTCCGGTCAGCGCCCTGGACGGGCCGGGCCGAACGGGAGAGGCCGCCGCCGCGCGTACGACGGCGGCCTCGTGGCCTCGGGGGCCGGGTGACCTGGTGAGGTCAGCCGACGATCGCGAGGACGTCGCGCGAGGAGAGGATCAGGAACTCCTCTCCGGCGTACTTGACCTCGGTGCCGCCGTACTTGCTGTAGATGACCTTGTCGCCCACGGAGATGTCCATGGGGACGCGCTCGTCACCGTCGTCGTTGAAGCGGCCGGGGCCCACGGCGACGACCTCGCCCTCCTGGGGCTTCTCCTTGGCCGTGTCCGGGATGACCAGGCCCGAAGCCGTGGTCTGCTCGGCGTCGAGGGGCTTGACGACGATGCGGTCCTCGAGCGGCTTGATGTTGACCGACACGATGTCGACCTCCACTTTCTGGCGAGTTGCTGGCTTGATGACGCTGGGTGGCCGGGCCTGGTACGCCGTCGCGGGGGTCGCACCTGGTCCGGGCTGCTGGCACACTCGGCATGAGAGTGCCAGGTCCGAAACTAGCACTCGCCCCTGAGGAGTGCCAGGAGGGGGCGCGGTCGGCGGACCAGCGGCTGCGAGGATGGGCCCGTGGACCTCGACGTGTTCCGCTGGCTGCTCACCGACGAGGGCCGCGCGCTGCTGGAGCGGGCGACCGGCCTCACCGAGCCGGCCGCCGACGGCACGGTCCCCGACGCCCTCGGGGTGGGTGCGCGGCTGCGCGAGGAGGCCGCCCCCGACCGGGTCGCCGCGACGCTCACCCAGGTCGAGCTGCGCCGGCGCGCGGTCCCCAAGCTCGGGCCGAGCGCCGCGCGGATGTTCTTCACCCCCGACGGACTCGAGCAGGCGACCCGACTCACCGTCGGCCGGCACCGCGCCGCGCGGGTGCGGGCCTTCGGAGCCACGGTCGTCGACCTCGGCTGCGGCATCGGCGGCGACCTCGTCGCCGCCGCGGAGGCCGGCCTGGTCGCCGCCGGCGTCGACCTGGACCCGCTGCGGGTCGAGGTCGCCCGCGCCAACCTCGCCGCGCTCGGCCTGCCCGGCGCGGTGACGGTCGCCGACGCCACCACCGTCGACGTCTCGCCGTTCGACGTCGCCTTCGCCGACCCGGCCCGCCGCGGTGCGCGCGGACGGTCGTTCAAGGTCGACGACTGGACGCCGTCGTGGTCGTTCGTCGAGGGCCTGCTCGCCGGCGACGCCGTGGTCAAGGCCGCCCCGGGCCTCCCGCACGAGCGGGTGCCGGCCGGCGTCGAGGCCGAGTGGGTCAGCGACGGCGGCGAGGTGAAGGAGGCCGCGCTCTGGTCCGGCGGGCTGGCGGCCGTCGCCCGGCGGGCCACGGTCATCGGCGCCGGCGGCCTGGCCACGCTCACCGACGAGGACGACCCGGGCGCGGACGCGGTCGGCGTACGGGAGGTGGGGGCGTACCTCTACGAGCCCGACGGCGCCGTCATCCGCGCCGGCCTGGTCACCGCCGTCGCCGACGGCGTCTCCGGCGGTCTGCTCGACCGGCACCTCGCCTACGTCACCTCCGACGCGTCGTTCCGTACGCCGTTCGCTCGCGGCTACCGGGTCCACGAGACGCTCCCCTACCGCGAGAAGCAGCTCAAGGCGGCCCTGCGCGAACGCGGCGTCGGTCGGCTGACCATCAAGAAGCGCGGCGTCGACGTGGTGCCCGAGCAGCTGCGCCAGCGACTCGCGCTGCGCGGCGACGCCGAGGCGACGCTGGTGCTGACCCGGGTGGCGGGCAAGGGCACCGCGCTGCTGGTCGAGCCGTTCTGACTCACCTCGACGCGCGTGGAAGTGGACGTTTCCGGTGTCCAGAGGCTTCTGGGACACCGGAAACGTCCACTTCCGGTACGTCAGGAGTGCGGCACGAACGACGTACGGCAGGTGCGGCGCTGCGAGCCGCTGGTGACCGTCACGTCGACGTTGACCCGGTAGCCGGCCGACGCGCTGGAGATGTAGTAGGTCAGCGAGGCGCGGCCCTTCTTGGTGGCCTTGCCCGACTTGCGAGTGTCGGTCGTCTTGTAGTGCGCGACGCTGCTGACCTTCGCGCGCGGCTTGCCGGTGCGCACGAGCACGGTCACGTAGGAGTACTGCTTCGGCCGGGCGTTGGACATCCGGGCCCGGCAGATCAGGCCGGCGCGCTCGGCGACCGGCGCGGTGGAGGTGGCGGACGCCGCGACGGCGGGCGAGGCGGCGGAGGCCGACGGGGTCGGCACGGGCGCGCCGAGGAGCAGGGCGGCGGCAGCGGCGGTGGCGGCTGCGCCGGAGGTGAGACGACGTACGACGGACAAGGACCCTCCCCAGGGTGACGAGATCGGCACCGGTGCCGAGCGCGCTGATGCTGGCACCCGCAGCCGCGGGAGGGAGGTCGTTTCCGTGGGCCCGCTCGAGGCGGAACAACCCGCCAGGTGGACGTTTCCGGTGTCCAGGGGCTCCTGGGACACCGGAAACGTCCACTTCCGTGGCGGGAACCGCTAGTCGGCGGTGCCGAGTCCCTCGAGCTCGGCGGCGATCGTCGTGTCGTCACCGTGGCCCGGGGGTGGTAATTTACATAGGTGAACGAGACACACCGACGGGGCGCGCTCTACCTGCGGATGAGCAAGAGCAAGGGCGAGGTCAAGATCGAGCAGCAGGAGGCCCAGGGCCGCGCCCTCGCTTCCGCGCATGACATCGAGGTCACCGAGATCTACGTTGACGACGGCGTGAGCGCCTACGTGTTCGCGGACCGTCCTGGGTGGGCGCAGATGATGGCCGACGTCCAGGCTGGCCGGCTCGACGTCCTGATCGCTCAGGCCGAGGACAGGTTCACGCGGCAGCCCATGGAGAAGGAGACCCTGGCCGCGCTCTGCGCCGGATCGGGCGTCACGTGGCTCACGGTGAACGATGGGGCGCTCGACCCAGCCACGGCAGACGGCGCGTTCTTCTCGACCCTTCGCGCCGGATTGGCGCGCATGGAGTCGCAGCGCAAGAGCGAGCGGCAGCGCCAGTCCAACGACCATCACGCCGAGCGGGGTGGCGCGCAGCGGGGCGGCGTACGCCCGTTCGGCTACGAGGACGACAAGGTCACGGTCCGCGAGAGCGAGGCCAAGTTAGTCCGCGAGGCCTACGCGAGCTTCATCGCAGGCGGCACGGTGTCTGGCATCGCCACGAGGTGGAACGCGGACAACGTGCTGACGACCCGCGGCTCTCGGTGGGACATCAACAAGGTCGGCAAGATCCTGCGCCGAGAGCGCAACGCCGGGCTGGTGCGGCACCGGGGTGCCATCCTCCGCGACGAGCGAGGCGAGGCGATCCGGGGCGAGTGGGACCCGCTGGTGGACGAGACGACTTACCTTGCCGCAGTCGCACGACTCGACAGCGTTCCTCGTCACGGCGGACGCCTGCACGCTCCCAAGTACCTGCTGTCCGGCATCGCCAAGTGTGGCGCCTGCGGACTGGTCGTGCGGTCCTTCAAGGACGGTCAGAGGGTCGAGCGCTACCGGTGCACGGTGCACGACGGACAGGGTCACAAGGAGAAGGGCGTGCGCCACGTCAGCATCCGCGTGGAGGACATCGAGCCAACGATCCGCGACGCGATGGTCGCGGCAGTGATGTTCGCGCCCTCCGACGCGCTGAGTGACCGCGACACCGCCGAGGTAGCAACGCTCAACGTCCGTCGCGGTGAGGTGGCTCGCGCGCTCGCTCGGCTGGTCGAGTTGGTCGAGGAGGAGGTGTTCACCTTGGCCGAGATCGCCGCGAAGAAGCGCAAGCTGTCCACCGAGGCAGACGACATCGACGCACGTATCGCCGACATCACCCAGAGAAGCGCACGGGCAGCGATCCTCGCAGAGACGTCCGCCGATCTGTGGGCCGACAGCTCACTGACGACCATGGCCGACAAGCGAGCGGCGATCCGAGCCCGGTTCGACGGCCTCCCCTTGGAGCAGCGGCGAACGCTGGTCCGCTCCCTCCTCGACATCACCATTGAGAAGGGTCGGGGCGCAGGGCGAGTGCGGGTGACACACCTGGTCGCGACGACCCTTAACAGTGAGGCTGACCCGTACGTCGAGGAGCAGCCCGAGGCGGTGTGAGCCGCCCGCACAGCGAGCCGAGGGGTAGCGCAGGTGACCGCAGTTCAGGAGCCCACGACCGACCTGAGTCCTACGTCTGAGGACGCGCCAGCACGGCCGCTGTCGGAGGACGAGATCCTGCACCGCTACGGCGCCCTGTTCTGGGAGGCGCTGCAGGGGTTCATGACGGACCCGGCGTACTTCGCGTCGATGTCGGACGCGGCGTACCTGATCAACTACAAGCAGGAGCTGTGGGCGATCATGCGGGAGGCCCGGAGCATCGCGCAGCCGGGTCAGGACGTGAAGGCACTGGCCAGGCAGATCGCAGACGAGCGAGGCGTGTTCCCGCCGTCGAGGCGCGACTAACAAGACTCCGCAGAAGTGCCGATAGATTCAATCGTCCGTCGGTTGAGGTACACCACCGCCACGCACCCTCACTCGCGGCTCACGCCGATCCAGAGCGCATGGACGAGAAGATCAGGGCACTGGCCCTCGTACGGGCGGCGATCACGGAGGACGGCGACCTGACGGCCGCGATCCTCGCAGACGGCGTGAGCCCCGAGCTGGTGAGGCACCTCGCCGCGTTCGTCGGAGTGGTGGCGGTCGAGCTGCTGGGTCCGGAGCAGGGCGTGAGGTCGGTAGACCGGCTCATGCGCCTGGCCCTCGCGCAGGAGCCGCAGGGATGACGGTCAGGCAGCGGGGCAGGGCGCTGGACCGCGGATCGCAGCGGGCGAGGGGCCTCGACGTGCTGAACGCACGGACGCTCACGGCCCTGGACGGCGTGATCGCGGCGGCGTTCGTGGACGCGCAGTCGAAGGTGCCCCGGCAGACGGGAGCCCTGGCGAACTCGGGCCGGTCGGGCACGGACGTCCGCGACGGAGGCGAGACCTGGATCGGTTACATGGCATGGGGCGGGGCGAGCGTCCCGAAGGACGTGGAGTACGCGATCTACGCCATGAGCAACGGTGGGGAGTCGGACTGGCTGAGGGACGCCCCGGCCTACAATGAGGCGATCGAGACGGTGATCGAGGGCGCCCTGAGGGGCATCCGATGATCCCGGGAGTGCTGGTGCCCTGCGCGACGTGCGGCGAGCCGTCCGAGCTGCCCCGCTGCCCGAAGCACTTACGCGCTACCGCGCGTGATACACGACGGGAGGCGGAGCGGTCAACCCTCTACGACGCGGCCTGGCGTCGGCTGTCCCGCAGGGCACGGCAGCGCCAGCCGTTCTGCACGGACTGTGGGGCGACGTCGCGCCTGACGACGGACCACCTGCCGGAGGCGCACCACGCCCGCGCCAGCGGGAGGTCGGTGACGCTGCGCATGGTCGAGGTGGTGTGCGCCCCGTGCAACGCCCGCCGTGGCCCGGCGCATCCGGGGTCAGACCGGTACGAGGCGTGGCTGGCAGGCCGTACGTAGACCATGCCAGCACCAGACACTGTCGCGTGCCGGGTTCAGTGGAGGCTCTGAACTGACGCGCCGACGGTAGTCGGCGCCGGGGTTGTGCCGGTAGTGGTCGTCCTCGAACTCGACGGG
>PBYI01000025.1 GCA_002729525.1 Nocardioides sp. | reverse complement strand
GGATTTTTCTTCGTTTTTCTACCCCACTGTTAATCCCCAAACTCAGGGATTTCAGGAGTGCAAACGGAAAGCTTTGAATACACAGAGCAGTCAGAGACATCGGGCGAGTCATCGGGTAAATGCAGTGCCGCCTGGAAGACGATTCTTCTCTACATCTACAACTCACACGTGCCGTGGGACCACTAAAAAGCAAAGTACCCAAAACACTCAGTTCGCTCACGTTCTGTTTTTGTTTTTGTTACCGAACGTCTTCTACAGCTTTTTGTTCTTGTTGTTGGCGCTGCGTTGTCACTGTTGTTTTTGTTGTTGTGCGCCCTATAGAGTGCAGTCCGTGTGCCAGTTTTTTAAAGTTGTTTGTTAACAATGAGTTAGTATTTTAAGGCCCTCTGGAAAGGTAAGTCGTAAGACTTAAGTGTTACTGAGGTCGCGGTTTTTAGATCTGGGGTGTTACCGTCAGGAACACAGGGTAACAACTGAGCGCAGGTTCAACCTTTTTCGGTAACAACGCTTGCTGGAGAGCTACCGGAGAAGTATCAGTTCCCCGAACTTTTCTTTCGTGGGATACCCAGGCGTTGCCGCCGTTCCCATAGCGACTTACGGCTGATCCCCAGCTTTTGGGCCAGTTCGGTTTCACTCATGCGATCCTGGTTTTCCAGCACAAAGTGCTGGAAATAATCCTCAAGGGAGAGATCACTGGTGGCCTCGGCTTCCCGGGAAGGGGGCTGCTCGTTGTTCCCGTCCACCAGTGTTTCGGGAATGCTGACATCGCCGCCTTCACCGTCCAGATCCAGCAGTGACGGGGTGATCAGGTCGTTGTCGCAGAGGATGGTGGCGCGCTCGATGGCATTTTCCAGCTCCCTGACGTTGCCGGGCCAGCGGTGTCGTTCCAGTGCACGCATGGCCTCTGGTGTCAGGTTCAGGCCGGTTTTGCTCATTTTCTCGCCCTGGCGTTGCAGGAATCGCTGGGCCAGGCCAAGGATATCCGACTGTCTCTCCCGCAGCGGCGGTATGCGAACCTGCATGACGTTCAGTCGGTAAAACAGGTCTTCGCGGAACCCACCGGTTCGTGTCATAGCCTTCAGGTTACGGTGGGTGGCGGCAATCATTCGGACATCCACCTGGCGGCTTTGGGTGGAGCCTACCTTGCGAATCTCGCCTTCCTGCAACACTCGTAGCAAACGCGCCTGGGCCTCGGCGGGCAATTCGCCGATCTCGTCCAGGAACAGGCTGCCGCCGTCGGCCGCTTCGATCAGGCCGGTCCGGGCCGATACCGCCCCGGTAAACGACCCCTTTTCATGACCGAACAGCTCTGACTCGATCAGGCTTTCCGGGATGGCGGCGCAGTTTACGGAAATAAGTGGTCTGGCGGCCCGGGGGCTCATCAGGTGAAGCGCACGAGCAGCCAGTTCCTTGCCAGTCCCGGATTCGCCCTGAATCAGCACCGTGGTTTCCGTCGGTGCCACCTTGCGTATCAGGGTGAACACCTTCTGCATGGCATCGCAGTGACCGAACATAATGCTGGCCGGGTCGCTGTCCGGTGCACCCGCATCTGCCCGCTCCGATAATGGCTGAGCAGAGGGTGAGGCCTGGGGTTTTCTGGCGAGAATGCCCTCTACGGCTTCCAGCATTTCATCGTGGTCGAAGGGTTTGGCAATGTACTCCACGGCACCCATCTTCATTGAATCCACGGCAGAGCGGAGACTGGCGTAACTGGTCATGATCAATACCGGGGTGTCCGGTGCGCGCCGTATCAGTTCCGTCCCGGCTGCTCCGGGCAGCCGAAGGTCGGAGATGATCAGGTCAAAATCGCTGGGGTCGTGGTTGTCTTCGGCTTCTTCCACGGAGCCGGCGTCGGCAACCTCATAACCGGCATGCTGGAGCAGCTTGCGAACCGCTGAACGGATGATCTCTTCGTCTTCTACAATCAGAATGCGAGGCATAATGCGTTTACGACCCTTCGTTCTGGCTGATGGTGGTACCGGTGTCCGGCTCGTAGGCCGGCAACCTCATGCGCACACAGGTGCCCCGGCCAGTATCAGAATCAGCCGGGCTGTCCACTTGAATGTTGCCGTAATGTTCTTCAATGATGCTGTACACCAGCGACAGGCCCAGGCCTGTGCCTTTGTTGGGGGCCTTGGTGGTGTAAAAAGGCTCGAAGATGTGGTCCAGCTGGTCTTTCGGTATGCCGGAGCCGTCATCGGTGACCTCGATAATAGCGGAGTAGCCGTCGCGGTTTCCACTGATACGCACTTCTCCACCAATGGGGGAGGCGTCCCGGGCGTTGGCCAGCAGGTTGATAAACCCCTGCCCCAGCCGCTGTTCATCCCCCAGGATGGTCAGCTCAGCCGGGCATTCGTTGCGGTAATGAATACCCATGCCCTTGTCACTGAGGGAGAGCAGGTTGATGGATTCGTTTACGCAGCGCTGCATATCCACCGGCTCGTAGCGGTTGGCGTGAGCATGGTTTCCGGTACGGGCAAAGTTCATCAGCGACTGCAGGATGGTGGAAATTCTCCGGGTTTGTTGCTGTATCTGATCTGCCGTGGACAGAATGTCCGGGTCGTCGGTTTCCAGCTTCAGGTTCTGGGCCAGGGAGGAGATGCCAGTGACCGGGTTGCCGATTTCGTGGGCGACACCGGCTGCCAGCCGGCCTACGGAGGCCAGCCGCTCGCTGTGCATCAGTTCGTCTTCCAGCAGGCGGGTTTCCGTCTGGTCTTCCACCAGGATGATGCTGCCGCCCTCGGTGTGATCGGGGCCGCTCAAGGCTGCTTTGTGCAGGTTAAGCCAGTGNGGNCGACCTTTCAGGTCCAGCCGGTGTTTGTNCCGGTGCAGATCCTCACCGCTGTTGAAGTCGTCCAGCAGCAGGTGCCAGTGCTCGGGGAGGGCCATCAGTCGGGCACCNACNACNTCGTCTGCNGTNATGCCGGTGAGGGCTTCCATGGCGTTGTTCCACATGAGTATTTCGCCGTCTTCACCGACAGAGCAGGCGGGAATCGGAAGGTTCTGAAGGGTCTGGCGATAGTGGCGGCGCAGGTTGTCCAGTTCCCCGGCAAGCCCGGTCAGGCGATTCTGGTAATCCCCGAGGGCTCGTTCGACATAGCGTATATCCTGTGCGGTACCACCACTGGCCATGGGTTTATAGCCCAGATGCCGTTTGACCAGATCACGGGCGACAGCCGGGCCCAGCAGGCCTGAAAGATTCACCTCCACGCGGTCGCGTAAGCGCCGAAGTTGGTAAGGCCGGTATTCCACGTTGGGCAGTTTGAGCTGGGTAAGGGCTTTTTCCACTTCCCGCCTTGCAACCCCCAGTCCTAACGGAACCGCAAGCTGGCGGGTGAAGTCTGCGGACGAGGTTGCCAGCAATTCCCTGCGCTGGGGGCGCGAAAGTGCGCCCAGGGAACAAGCCTGGGCAGCCCCGGCTTCTTCGGCGGAACTGGTGCTCAGTACTGAAATCAGGGTGAATATGGTGACATTCACCGTCAGGCTAACGAAGGTGAAGATGTGCCAGTTGCTGTAGTCCGGTACCAGCGGCGCACCGATGAAATCCAGCAGGTTGGCGGTATGGGAGAACGGCAACACCAGGGTAACCACCCAGATAACCAGACCTGAGACCAGTCCGGCGATCAGGCCACGGCGATTGCCTTCAGGCCAATAGATCACACCAAGGGCGCCGGGAAGTAGCTGGAGCATGCCTGATAGTGAAATGGCGCCGAGGATCGACAGGTCCAGGTTTTTGCCCAGGGTTTCATGGAACAGCAGCGCGGCGAAGATAATGGCCGCGATGAGCACGCGCTTGACCCATTTCAGCCAGTGGTAGATGTCTCCGTGATCCTTGGGGGTCCTTAGCGGAAGTACTGCATGGTTCAGCACCATGCCCGCCAGTGCCAGGGTACTGACGATCATCAGGCCGCTGGCGGCGGAAAGGCCGGCAATGTACATCATCAACGTCAGCGCCGGACTGCCGAGGGCCTGGGCGGTGCCGATGGCGTAGAAGTTCGGTCCGGTGGTGGCGGCCAGTGCCTGCCCCCCCCAGAGAATCAGCGGAATCGGCAGGCCGAGCAGCAACAGGTAAAGGGGCAGCCCCCAACTGGCCTTTGCAAGTGCCTTGGGCGACGGATTCTCACTGAACGTCATGTGGTACATGTGGGGCAGCACCAGGGCACCGGCGAAAGACATCAGCATCAAGGCACGCCAACTGCCGTCGTCAATGCTCATGGTCATGGTACTCACCGGGGTGCTCTGGTCCGCCAGCCAGGTTTCCAGCCCCGACATGCCATCGAATACGCCAAACAGGATGACGCCACCAAGGGTCAGCAGGGAAAAGAGTTTCACCAGGGAGTCGAAGGCAATGGCCAGCACCAGGCCCTGGTGGTTCTCGGAACCCTGGCTGCGACGAGTGCCGAACAGCATGGCAAACAAAACCACGATAATGCTGAAAAGTACACTGATGAGTTGGGGGGATGTGTCCGGCGCCAGCAGGCTGGCAGACGTGGATACCGCCTGGATCTGCATGCTCAGCAAGGCCAGTATGGCGGTGCCGGAACAGATGGTTACCAGCGTGCCCGCCCACTGACTTCGATACCGGTAGGCGAACAGATCGGCAAGAGAGGTGAGCTGGTAGGCGCGACCAATTCGCATCACCGGGTTGAGCAAAACCGGTGCCAGCAGAAAGGCGCCGCTGATGCCCAGGTAGTAGGCCAGGAAGCCAAACCCCGATTCAGCGGCCATCCCCACCGCGGCGTACACGGCCCAGATGCCCGCGTAGACGCCAAGGCTAAGCGTGTAGACCAGGGGGTGCCTGATCCAGCTGCGGGGCAACGCGCCTTTTTCGGTCACCCACGCAATGCCGAAGAGCAGGACCAGGTATAACAGGCTAGCCAGTAATAGGCTGGGCGCGCTAAAACTCATTGGGATCCCGTCGCCATTCCAGCCAGAAGCCGATGGCAATCAGGCCGGCCCAGATTACGTAGGGGCTGTACCAGGCATTCCCGGGTGACGTCCACCAGTCAAGAATGTTGGGAGAGAATATGTAGATGGCCAGAACCAGAAGGAAGACCAGACGGTAGATATACATCAGGCATGATATCCGCACTGTCGCTTGTGAAAAGGTTTATAACACGTCGTTCACCGGGCTGTCAGGTGAATCCGCTCCGGTGCCCAGTTGGCTGCGGCTCGGGCAAGCAGGGTACCGATGTCTGATGCCCCTGCCAACAAACGTTGATCTTGTCCCAATGCCGCGAGGGCCTGTTTCAGGTTGTCTTTCGCTTTCCGGTCATCCAGGGCTGGGGCTTGATTTTGCTTGCTAAGCTTCTGACCATCAGCATTGAGAATAACGGGAATGTGCATCCACTGAGGTGACGGGGCGCCCAGTGAACGATAGATCTGTTGTTGCTGTGCGGTCATGTCCAACAGATCTGAGCCCCTGACGACGTGGCTTATGCCCTGGTCGATGTCGTCGGCAACGACCGCCAGTTGGTAGGCGTAGAAGCCTTCCTTGCGGAGGATGACCGGGTCGTCCAGTTCAGCGTGTACCCTCTGCACTTGCGGCCCCAGTAATTGGTCGTGCCACTCGCTGCGCTCGTCGTGAAGGGCAAAGCGGACAGCGAACGGACGTTCTCCCGGTTCGGCCTTCCCCTCACGGCAGTGCTCCGGGTGGTGCCCTTTGTTTTCACGCAGTTGTTTTCGTGAACAGGCACAGCGATAGGCCAGTCCCTGGCTGAGTAAATGATCAATCAATGCATGGTAGTGGGCATGGCGTTCTGACTGGAACCGCACCGGCTCATCGGAATGCAGGCCGTGGGCGTCCAGGCTATCCAGTATCCTCTGGGTGGCTTCGGGGGATTCACGAAGGGGGTCAAGGTCTTCGATGCGCACCAGCCAGGTGCCTTTGTGACTGCGAGCCTCCAGGTAGCTGGCAACGGCGGTGACCAGGGAGCCAAAATGCAGAGGCCCGGTTGGAGACGGCGCAAATCGGCCGCGATAATGGGAATCCGTCATGGCTGGCGAATACCGGCCCCGGGTTCGGGAGCCGGCATACTCAGAGGCGTGGGATCAGATGCCAGTCTGGCGCTCGCGAATTTCAGCGAGGGTCTTGCAGTCGATGCACAATGTCGCGGTTGGCCGCGCCTCGAGGCGACGGGTACCGATTTCAACGCCGCACTGGTCGCAGAATCCGTAGTCATCCTTGTCGATGCGGTCGATGGTCTGGTCAATTTTCTTGATCAGCTTGCGCTCGCGGTCGCGGGTGCGCAGTTCCAGGCTGAATTCCTCTTCCTGGGTTGCGCGGTCGCTGGGATCCGCGTAATTTGCCGCATCTTCCTGCATGTGGTGCATCGTGCGGTCCACTTCTTCCATCAGCTCCTGCTTCCATTGCAGCAGCAGATTCTTGAAGTGCTCCAGCATTTCCGCACTCATGTACTCTTCACCCTTCTTCATTTCATAGGGGGTGAAGTTGGTGAAACGTTCGCGTGCTTGTTCTGCAGTCTTTGCCATTGAACCCGGCCTCATATTTGTACTTCGCAAGAGCGCTTTATTTCCGGCGGCCAGCGAATACTGGCCGGTCATTGCCCTGGAAAAAGCATTCGTCCTGAAACGGGAATTTGCGGAAAATAGCAGATTAGTCACAGGGGTGCCAGCCTTGTGATGCCTACTTTTGCTCGGAGTCCAAAATGAAGTTGCCCGCACCACTGATCGAAGGCCGTCTGTTAAGGCGTTACAAGCGGTTCCTGGCCGATATCCGGTTACCGGATGGCAATGAAGTTATTGCCCATTGCCCCAATACGGGCTCCATGTTGGGGTGTCAGCCCCAGGATGCCCGGGTATGGCTGAGTACCAGTGACAATCCCAAGCGCAAGCTGAAGTATACCTGGGAGTTGGTTGAAACCGCTCCGGGCGAGGTGGCCTGCATCAACACGGCGAGGCCGAATACGCAGGCGCGTGAAGCCATTGAATACGGGGCGATTCCGGAGTTGGCTGGCTACGAAACCTGTAGGGCAGAGGTGCGCTACGGTGCTGAAAAAAGCCGTATCGACCTTCACCTGAGCGGCCACGCCAATCTCCCGGATGCCTGGGTGGAGGTAAAAAACGTGACCCTTTGCGAGGATGGGCAGGGCTTTTTCCCCGATGCCGTAACCACCCGTGGCCAGAAACACCTGCGGGAACTGATGGCGCAGGCCAGGGCAGGCGAGCGTGCGGTGCTGTTTTTTGTGGTCAATCACACCGGCATCGACAGTGTGCGGCCTGCCGACCATATCGACAGCGCCTACGGCGTGCTGCTTCGTGAGGCAAAGGCGGCCGGCGTTGAGCTGCTGGCGTACAGGGCCGGGCTGTCCGGCCCACAGGGGCCGGATGGGAATATCTCATTGGGGGAAGCCGTGCCGGTTATCCTGGAGGCCTGAGGCGGTAACTTCGGGATGTTGCAACGCATCCGGACACCGTCCAGAGCAGGCGTTTTACATACCGGGAAGGCCAAAGTGCTGACGGATTCGGTCTGCGACTGCCTCCCCCACATGTTCCTGGTCGGTATACAGATGAATGGTGTGGGTTTTTTCGTCGGTGGTAAGGGGCTCAAGCCAGGCTTCTTGCTCTTCCAGGAATTCTTCGGTGGCTTCGGAGGCATCACCTGTACGGTTACGGGCCCATTCCTTGCGGCTTTCCAGGGGCGCTTCGCAGTGCAGTAGAGCGAACGGCATACCCCGGCTCTCCGCCACGTCCGCCATCATCTCCCGCTCGGACTGTTTCAGGCAGGCAGAGTCTACGATCACGGGCAGACCGCTGGTCAGTAAAGCGCCGGCCAGTTTGGCCAGGCGCTCATAGGTGCGCTGGTTGCCCTCTTCTGTATACAGCTTCTCACCGGTCGGGGATTTGCTCTGGTCCAGCGGGCCAAGGCCAAAGAGTCGCTTGCGCTCTACGTCCGAACGTAGCCGGATCAGCCCCAATTCCGCCGCCATGGAGCCGCTGACGCAGGATTTGCCACTGGCGGAGAGGCCGGTGGTGGCCAGCAGGTAAGGGTTTGGTATGGCGCTGTAGTCTTCCGCCAGCTGGGCGTAATCGCGATAACGCTGCATCAGGCCCTGGCGCTCTGCATCGGTCAGTGATGGATTGCCCAGGGTAAACAGGGCGATTTTGGCGCGGACCATGGCCCGGTAAGCCTTGTAGAGGGGCAGCAGCGGGAGGGCCTCGAAGTCACCCCGGTATTCCAGGTAGGTATTCAATACCAGGTTCGCCAGCTCGGGCTCACGGCGGGACTCCAGGTCCATCAACAGGAACGCCAGGTCATTGATCACATCAATCCAGCGGAAAGGCTCATTGAACTCGATGCAGTCGAATACCGTCACGTCGCCGTCATAGATTGTGATATTTGCCAGATGCAGGTCGCCATGGCATTCCCGTACAAACCCGCTCTCGTAGCGCTCGGAAATCAGGGCCGATTGACGCTCAAAGGTGCTGCGGGTCCATTGCTCCAGATTGTCGAGTTGAAGCAGGAGCGCGTCATCGTCAACCATCGGGCGGATCTGGTCGAAGTTTTCCTGCATCGCAGCGAAGACCGCTTCCGGCGTTCCCAGTGGTTTGCCGGATTCAACCGGTGGTTGGCTGTCGTGGAAGTCCGCGGCCTGCCGGGCGAGGCTGGTGAGCAGTTCAGGCGTGAGTTTGCTGTTTTCCTGTCGCACGTCGAACAGTTCGTTCTGGTCGAACTGACGCATGCGAATGGCGTACTCGAACGCGTCCCCCTCGCCACCGAGCGCCGGGGCCTCGGCCGAGCCGGTTATGGGTAATACGTCGAGGTATAGATTGTCGGCGAGGCGCCGATTCAATCGCAATTCCTCTTCGCAAAAGTGCTTGCGTCGCTCCAGGGTCGAGAAGTTGAGAAAGCCGAAGTCCATCGGCTTCTTGATTTTGTAGGCATAGTCGCCGGTCAGGATGACCCATGAGATGTGCGTTTCGATAACCTGAAAGTCTTTCACCGGGTGGTCATACAGTGCCGGATTCTGCAGTGTCAGAATCAGGTTGTCGGAAGGTGCATCGCTCACGGCTCTCTCCTTGGGTTCCTTGAACTCGTTGATTTTTATCGCCCCCATCATAACGAGCAAAGCGGACAGATTACAGAAATAACACACGGATGACCTGCCGTACCGAGGTCCGGATTCGTTATAATCCCGCCATGAAAAAATCTGCTTCCCCCCGGAAATCGCCCAAGAAAAACACCCGCAAGGGAAAGTCTGCCCGCCGGCCCTGGTTCTGGCGCCTGTTTTTGCGCGTCTTTTTTATCGGCGTGGTGCTGCTCGCCGGTTGGATGGTCTACCTGGATGCGGTGGTCACCTCCCGCTTTGAAGGCCGTCGATTTGAAGTGCCTTCACGAGTCTATGCGAGACCACTGGAGCTGTATGACGGCGCGAGCGTCAGCTCAGGCGCGCTACAGCGGGAGCTTGAGCTGTCCGGCTACCGTGCCGGGGATGGCAGCCAGGCAGGTACCTATCGCCGCAATGGCGGTCACTTCATTATCAGCACGCGGGGCTTTCTGTTTACTGATGGGCTGGAACCTCGTAGACGCCTGTCGCTCAACATATACAGCGACCAGGTGCAGGATTTCCGGGTACTGTCGGGCGACCCTTCGCCGATTGTGCGCCTGGAACCGGCCCAGATTGGCGGTATCTATCCCGCCCACAAGGAAGATCGGGTGTTGGTGCAGCTGGCGGATGTGCCTGACCTTTTCACCGACACGTTGTTGGCCGTTGAGGACCGCAATTTCCATGACCATGTCGGGGTCGCCCCGCTATCGATTGGCAGGGCAATGCTGGCCAATATCCGGGCCGGGCAGATCGTGCAGGGGGGCAGCACGCTGACCCAGCAGTTGGTGAAGAACTTCTTTCTGACCCGGGATCAGACCTTGTTGCGCAAGGGCAACGAAGCCTTGATGTCGCTGTTGCTGGAACTCCATTACGAAAAGAACGACATACTGGAAACCTACGTCAACGAGGTTTACGTGGGGCAGGCAGGCACACGAGCCATCCACGGGTTCGGGCTGGCCAGCCAGTTCTATTTCGGCGAGTCGATTCGTGATCTTCAAACCCATCAGATTGCCTTGTTGGTCGGACTGGTGAAAGGGCCGAGCTACTATAATCCCCGGCGCCATCCGGAGCGTGCCCTGTCCCGTCGCAATCTGGTCATCGATGTGATGGCCGAAACTGATCTCATCAGCGAACAGGACGCCGCCAGGGCTCGTGCCCAGCCGCTGGGTGTTACGAACCAGGCTTCGTACTCTGAAAACCGGTACCCGGCCTACATCGATCTGGTTCGTCGTCACCTGGCCCGGGACTACAAGCAGGAAGATCTGCAGAGTGAGGGGCTTCGCATCTTCACCACCCTGAACCCCGCGATCCAGTATGCGGCCGAATTTGCCGTCAAGGATATGCTCGGGCGAATGGAAGGGAGCTCCGATACCACGCTGGAATCTGCCATGGTGGTGACTTCGCGGGACAGTGGAGAGGTATTGGCCCTGGTTGGTGGACGTGACCCGAAATATGCCGGTTTCAATCGTGCCGTGGATGCTAGCCGTCCTATCGGCTCTCTGGTCAAGCCATTCGTTTACCTGACGGCGTTACAGAACCCGGATCGGTATACCCTGATCACGCCGGTCGAGGACAAGGGCTTCTCCCTGGTGTTCGACGACGGCCTCCGCTGGGAGCCGGAAAACTACGATAAGGAACAGCGCGGCGAGGTGCCCTTGCACAAGGCACTCTCCCATTCGTATAACCTGCCTACTGTGCGTGTAGGGCTGGATGTGGGTATCGGTGCTGTGAAGTCTACCTTGCAGGGGTTTGGCGTTCCCGGCGGTATTTCGGAGTATCCCTCAATGTTACTGGGCTCAGTCTCCATGACGCCGGTGACGGTCGCCCAGATCTATCAGGGCCTGGCTACCTCCGGTTTCAATACGCCCCTGAGAACCATCCGGCAGGTTACCGATGCGCAAGGCGAGGCCCTGTCGCGCTATAGCCTGAAAGTGGACCAGGTCGCTGATCCCGCTGCGGTACATCTTGTCCAGTACGTTATGCAGGAAACCATGCAGGAAGGCACCGGGCGTTCCGCGTATCGCACCGTGCCGAGGGAACTCTCGCTTGCAGGGAAGACCGGAACCACCGATGATGGCCGCGATTCCTGGTTTGCCGGGTTCAGCGGCGACCTGCTGGCGGTGACCTGGGTTGGCCGGGACGACAACGGCCCAACGTCTCTGACGGGCGCCACCGGCGCGCTACCGGTATGGTCCCGGTTTATGAGCCAGGTACCGCAGCATGGCTTCTCGCCGGTGGTACCGGATGGCGTAGAGTACCTCTGGGTCAATCCCGACGAAGTCGCCCTGACAGAAGAACATTGTGATAATGCACGCCTCGTACCGTTCATCACCGGCAGTGAGCCTGATGTGGAGGTTTCCTGCGGAGGTAATATCGAGCGGCGGATACGGGGCTGGTTTGAAGGACTCTTCCAATGACATCGAACACGTTTAAATGCGCTGGTTTATTGGCCCTGTCGCTGGCGGTGGCCGGTTGTGCCTCTGGCCCGGGTGGTGGATCCATTTATGTGCCAGCCGGTGGTCAGTCATCCCCTGACGAGGCGCCCCAGCCGCCACAAACGAGTGAGCCGCGTGACGAACCGCGGGTTGAACGTAAAAGCGAGCAGCCTGATCAACCGGTGCGGCAGCCAGAGCGCACGGCCCCCAGCTACCAGGATGAGGGGGACGCTCTGTCACCGGCAGCACGAAGCCTTATTCAGCGGGCGGACAGCCTGATGGCGTCCGGCGAGACCCAGGCCGCCGTGGCGCAACTGGAGCGGGCGCAACGGATTGCTCCACGCTCGGCGCAGGTGTACTTCAAACTCTCGCAAGCCTACGTGGCACTGGATCAGCTGGGTTCGGCGGAGCAGTTCACTCTGAAAGGGTTGTCTTTGGCGGGCAGTGACGCATCGCTGCAGCGTGCGGGGTGGCTGTTGCTGGCGGATATCCGGCGTGCCAGGGGTAATGTGGCTGGGGCGGATCAGGCAGAGGCACGTGCGTCGGCCTTGTGATTTGAGGTAGCTGGAGCCGGGCGGTCTTTGAACTGCCCGGCGATCTATCGAGAACTACGGCTGTGTCTGGAGTTCAAAATCAGCGGTAGACGTCTCGCTAGCAACAACGATGACATTTTGAGCGCCGTTGAAGTTGATGTCGTCGTCTGATGGTTCTCCCTGATCATTCTCGATCAGGTCATCCCCGCAGGTATAGCTCACGGTGTACTCGCCAGCTGGAATGAAAGCGGCGGTGTAGGTATAGGTTCCGTTTTCGTCGACCGGCGCAACAACCAGTGGTTCGTTTTCGCTGCCAATGTCGTCAGGCACGGCATCTGCACCTTCATGAACGTAGACGTTGCCTGCAAATTCAGGAGTCATTGCGTCACCACATTCCTGAGTGATCAGTTCGCCAGCTATCGTTCCCTCGATAGTGCCGACCTCAGAGTTGTCGACAAGCCTGAGTACCGGCTTGAGGCGATAGCTGTCCTGCCCGACAGGGTTAACCAGTGACTTGCGAACATCGAAGTCGATGGTAAAGCTAACTTCACCTCCGGCAGGAACGGTAAACCCTGATGTCTGCACGCCTCTTGCCGATGGAGTGGTAAGGATGTGAGCGCTTCCGTCATCAAGAAGGACGGTGTTGTCGTCGCCGAGTTCGATTCGCATCCAGTTGTAGTTGCCAGCCGGAACTTCTTCATCAGTAATGAGGCTTTCAAATGAGCCTCCCTGTAAATCAAGAAGATTGATGGGTTCGGGGAATTCCAGCTCAAACCTGCGACGTTCGCCGTCTGGAGGTTGAAGTACCAGCGCGGCAACCTCAATGTGTACCTCCTGGGCACTGTCTACAGGTGCATCGGTCAGCCCGACGCTTACGCTGCCGGTCTCCCCTCTGCTAAGACTGCTGCTGCCGCTGTCACCGCCGCAGGCAGTCAGTGCCCCGGTAACGCCAAGTATTGTCAGGTATTTGAGAGACTGATTCATTGCAAACCTCCTTAAGGAAAGACGCTGGCCGGCTGAAGAAATGTTGGGTGGCCGCAGGTGCATAACGCTGAATTGTCGTCAGCCGTTCCATGGGGGCTGTTAACCTTTGCCTGTGAGACGGCTGATTCGACTTTGATCGATGGTTTGGTTTTGGGCCAATACTTAGGTGCAGATTGTGTTGTAAACTGCGCCCTCTTTTTTTGCGCGATTAATCAGACGAGTACCGGTTTTGGCTTTACTTTCCTTTAACCCTTCACGGGCCAAGCGATTTGAGAAACTGGTGCAGCCGCATTTGGAGGCTATGTACCGGTTTGCGTATCGTTTGGCCGGGCAGCAACATGACGCAGAGGATTTGGTGCAGGATGTGGTCGTGAAGCTGTATCCCCGTCTCTCGGAGCTGGAGTCAGTGGAGCAGTTGAGGCCATGGTTGAATCGCGTGTTGTACCGGCACTTTATCGATCAGGTTCGGCGCAAAGGACGTCGCGCCGACAGGCCTGTTAGCGATGTAGCAGAGCCGGAACAGCAGTCCTCCTTTTTAGACTCATACGCCGCGGATATTCCCGATCTCAGTGAACAGATCAGTTCCGAACGCTTGAAGCCCGTTATGGATGAGATTATTCAGGCTCTGTCGCCGGATCAGCGCACTTTGATGCTGCTGCACGATGTAGATGGCTGGAGCCAGGAAGATATCGCTCAGGTGCTTGAGATACCAGTTGGTACGGTGAAGTCGAGAGTCCATCGTTGTCGGGCCGCCCTGCGGGAAAAGTTACTTGAGCGTCCGGAACTTTTTCCGCAGGCCGAGCGTGTGAAAGAATGAGGTGATGGCAATGATATGTGACGAGTGCAAAAACAATCTGGGGTCCTGGGCCAAGGCCGAGTTGTCGGCTGCTCAGGCTAACCGCCTTGAGCAGCACCTTGCCGAGTGTGAGGGCTGCTCTGTTGCCGCACACAACGAATTGGCAATCGTCACCGCGATGTGTGAAAGCCAGGAGATACCTCCCCCGTCGCCGGGTTTTGAGAAACAGGTTCTGGATGTCGCCATCGGAAGAGAGCACCGGTCCCGCAAACGCCTCGCGGACTACGGTTGGAGTGCCCCATGGGCGGGTGGTGCCATTGCGGCGGCCCTGGTCCTGGGAATTGCACTTGGTTTTGGCTGGCGTTCAGGCCAGGAGCCGGCGGATGAGTTGGTACAGATTGAAACCGATTCAGTAACCGATCATCGAGCAACCGTTGTTGATGAAAACACGGATGAACACTCGGGCGTGGAGCCTGTTGCCCGGAATGTTCGGCTTGCGTTTCGCTCCAGGGAAGCGCTGCAGGGTGTTACTTTGACAGTGGAGTTACCGCCTCATGTAGAGGTTTCGGATTATCCCGGGCACCAAAAGTTGAGCTGGAGAGTTGATCTGGATAAAGGCGAAAACGTGGTAAACCTGCCATTAAACATACTGTTCTCTGGTGAGGGTGAACTGGTCGCTCATCTTGACGATGGCCAAAGAACCAAAACGTTCCGGGCTAGTCTCAATGGCCCATCAATAAATGGACATCCGGAGCCCTCGTCATGATGTCGGGAATCTGGCAGAGAACTGTTTTTCTCGTCGGTCTCAGTCTGTTTTTGGTGGGACCGTCAACGGTTTTTGCGAGTGATGATCTTGATGTGACCATGAGAATGGTTACGGACGACGAAGACCTTACAGAGTCTGTCGTGCGTGAGATTAACCTGCGTGAACCGGTATCACTTGGTCGACCGTCGAAAGATCGTGGCGTTGATAAGTCCGTTAATTCCGCGGATAAGGCTCGTGATGCCCGGGATGCACGCGAAAGAGGGCGGGAAGCCGCCAACGCAGCGTCAGAGCGGGCTCGGGAGGTCCGTAATGACAATGGGCGAAAGGGGCGCCCTGAGCTGCCTGGTCTGCCAGATGTCTCCAATCGCCCCGACCGGCCCTAGCTTCCCTCACTAACTACTTGTTAACTATACCGCATCGTAATTTTCCTTCTGCGACGAAGCACTTCGTCAGTTGCTATACTCCGGTTTTTGTCGTGCCCTCATTTAACGCGTCTGTTTTGAGGGGCGCCACCACAGCGTATTTCCGGAGTAAAGCTTGGGGTTCCCACGATCAGCCATTCTGTTTATTGCCCTGATGACCTCGACGCCTGCGGCGATAGCCATGGAGGTCATCAATAAGCCGGATTTCGATGCCGGGGTGGAGGCCTTTCGGCAAGGAAACCTGGAAGAGGCCCGGATTTTTTTCGAGCGAGCAAGGGCGTCTGGCTCCAACTCTCCATCCCTACTCTACAATCTCGGCGTTGTTTATTTCCGTCTCGGCGATCTCGAGTCGGCCGAAATGGTATTCCTGACGTTGTTGGAAACGCCTCATGCGCCTCTGGCTTACTACAATCTCGGGCTGGTAAAGCAGAAGATGGGTAAGGTGGGCGACGCCCGCCAGTGGTTTGAGCGCGCTGCCAGCAAGGATTCACCTGAAGAAGTCCAAACGTTGGCTCGTCACCAGCTGGCTGATGTCACCGCGGAATCTCCATCGGATCAGCAACATGGTAGTGGCTATCTCGCCGTCGCTGGCGGATACGACGATAATATTGCCGGAACCCCGGATGACGTTTCCAGTGATAAGGAAGGTGGCTTTGCGGATGCTCTTGCGGCAGGAAGTGTTCAGCTTGGAATGAAGGAACTTAGTGTGCACGGGGTTGCCTTTACTCGCCGGTACCCCGGGAACTCAGCCTTCGACAACACTTATCTCAGCACCGGTGCGTCGTTGCCGAAAGAACTGGCAGGCGGAGAGCTCACGTCAACCCTGAGCCTGTCGGCTTCCTGGTTTGGAGGTGATCCCCTTGAACGCGAGGCTCGAGTCGAGATGCTCTATCGTCCCGATCGGTGCGTTTTGGCTCCGGTGGTGTCTGGTGTTGAATGCAGCGTAAGTGGTTCGGTTTCCAAGATTGAAGGTGGTAGCGATTACAGCGCCTACGATGGTGAGATGCTGCAGTTCCGTGCCAGCGCTGATAAAGCGTTGGGAAGCTGGGTTCTGAGCGGTCATTATCAACTGGAAGATAACCATCGAAAGGATCTCTCCACACAGCAGGAGTTCTTCAGTGTATCTCCCATACGCAACCTCGTGTCGGCGGAAGTCCGTCACTATGTGTCGCGCCGATTTTCGTTAGGCGGCAAGGCGGATGTTCGCTACTCCCGCTACAAGGATGACCAGAGGTTCGTATCGAACGGGGCGCTGGTCTCAGAGCGGCGCACGGATAACCGGTTGCGCGGTTCTCTGCTGGCGGAATACCGACTGGCCGGTGAATGGATGATGCTGGCGGAATGGAGCATGCTGGACAACCGCAGTAGCATTGAACGTTATGACTACAGCCGTCGGGAAGTGATGCTCGGGTTTGAGACGGTATTCTGAAACCATGGCGGGACATCCGTTTCCTGCCATGACGTATGGAGCTATTTAAAGCCCGGCGTTTCTCAGGCGGTTGGCCTGCTGCCGGAAGACGGTCTTTGGATCCGTATCGAACAGGCTATGCAGACCAAGGGCCTGATTTACCTCATCCAGGTGGTTCATGAAATAATTGTCACGAATCACTTTGCCGAAGTGGCTGCTGCAGCGACCCACCAAACCATCGTTGGGGCTGAAGGTAAACGCCAGGCTGGTGGTGCCCAAAAGCGCGTCGGATGGGTCCAGCACGTTGGTCAGTACGCCAGTGCCACCCCATGAATAAAAGCGCACACCGTTGCTGGAATAGGCACCTTCACCACAGGCACTGGCAGGAACGCCGGCGGGGGCGAAGTTGTTGAACTCAGCACTGCCTTCGGTGGTCAGTGAGTAGAGGCTGGACTGAAGGTCCTGGTTGTAGCCGCCGCCGGAGAGCAGGTCGATCAGGCTGCCCAGTGCGTTGCCGAGTGATGCCGCAAGACCGTCCGCCGGAGATCCGTGGATCAGGTCTGCAACCGGTGAGCCTTTATGGGGGGAGCCCACAGAGGTTACCGAGGCTACCAGGTCCGGTCTTACCCGTGCTACGTATCGAGCGGTGGGCCCGCCATGGCTGTGGCCAATCAGGTTTACCTTGCCATGCACCGCTGCGATTGAGGCGATCTGTGGCAGCAGTGCCTCACCCCTGGCGATGGTGCTGTCCAGAGCGGGTACCTGGGTGGTGTAGACATCGGCGCCGTACTTGCGCAGGTCTTCGGCAATGCCATACCAGTAGTCCACGCCTACAATTGAATCGAATCCGAACATACCGTGAACCAACACCACCGGATAGCGGGTGTCGGTGTAGTTGGAGGGCGTGGAATTCCACCACCAGGCCATTGATGGCGCCGACCATGCCAGTGCCACCAGCATGGCGAATACCTTGATCCATTGTTTCATTGTTGCACCTACAGTTTGCTGTTGTATTTGTTGTCAAACTGCGGCTCGACCTAACAGGTTGTGCCGACTACTGCATGTTCGGGCAGTCCAAGGCAGTAATGCGTGGCGTCCGTGCGCTGACTTCTGTCTTGTGATTGTTAGATGGTCGCAGTCAGTGCATCTCTTGTCTGAGATCTGACCATAATTTGATTATGGGGTGAGCGATGTCAACGGCAGGAGGGGCCGGGGCGGTTTGGGCGGTCAGAAGTGTGATACGGGTCACCCCTGTGGCCCCGAAAGACATGCCCTTGTGACTGGCAGGGTTTCGGGGGCAGGGGTCAATCGGCAGTGTTCAGAGCGTTTTCATGACACGGCGTGCCGCTTCCGTTGTCTGTCGGATGTCGTCATCGCTCAGGGCGGCACTGGTAAAGCCGGCCTCAAAGGCTGAAGGTGCCAGGTACACACCTTCCTTGAGCATCCCCTGGAAGAACTTCTTGAACCGCTCGACGTCGCAGGCCATGACCTGGTCGAAGCGGGTGATTCTGGGGGAGTCGGTAAAGAAGAATCCGAACATGGCGCCAGCACTTTGCACTGCCAATGGGACGCCGGTGCTGTCCGCAGCCTCCTTCAACCCATCGCGAACGGCGTTGGTTTTTTCCGTCAACCGGTCATGGAATCCCGGCTCTGAAATGGCGTTCAATGTAGCCAGCCCGGCACACATGGCCAGCGGGTTGCCACTCAGAGTACCGGCCTGGTAAACCGGCCCCAGTGGCGAAATGTGTTCCATGATTTCCCGTTTGCCGCCGAACGCGCCAACGGGCAGGCCGCCGCCAATCACTTTGCCCAGAGCAGTCAGGTCCGGTGTGACACCGTAGAGGCCCTGAGCGCCACCGAGAGAGACGCGGAAGCCGGTCATGACCTCATCGAAAATCAATACCGTGCCGTGCTCGTCGCATACCTCCCGCAAGGCTTCAAGGAAACCGGGTACAGGCGGTATGCAGTTCATGTTGCCCGCCACTGGCTCAACGATGATGGCCGCGATCTCATCGCCCATTTTCGCGAAGGTTTCCCGAACGCTTTCAATATCGTTGAACGCCAGGGTCAACGTATGTTCCGCGAGGCTGGCGGGAATGCCCGGTGAGTTGGGGACGCCCAGGGTCAGTGCGCCGGAGCCGGCTTTCACCAGTAGGGAATCCACGTGGCCGTGATAGCAGCCTTCGAATTTCACGATCTTGTCTCGGCCGGTATAGCCGCGGGCGAGCCGAACCGTGCTCATAGTGGCCTCGGTGCCGGAATTAACCATGCGCACCAGATCAATGGAAGGGACCAGTTCGCAGACCTTCTTGGCCATTTCGGTTTCGATTGCCGTCGGTGCCCCGTAACCGATGCCCTGATCGACCTGAGCATGGAGCGCATCCTTGATGATCTGGTTGCCGTGGCCAAGGATCATAGGCCCCCAGGAGCCGATGTAATCGATGTAGCGGCGATCGTCTTCGTCGTACAGGTAGGCGCCTTCGGCGTGCTTGAAAAACAGCGGGGTACCGCCGACTCCCCGAAAGGCCCGGACCGGAGAGTTGACGCCTCCCGGGATGTATTTCTGAGCCTGTTCGAACAGGGTTTCGGACTGGGTCATGGTTCAGGACTCCTCAGGTACGGACGATGAAAAAAGTGGGTGATGTTGCGCAAACAGCCGGCTAAATCGGCGTGCGCGCTCTTCAATGGCGGCAGCGTCACCATCAAACAGGCCACCGACTACGGCCAGCAGGTCGGCCCCGGCGCGGATCAGGCCTTCGCCGTTGTCTGTGGTAATGCCCCCAATGGCGGTTAGGGGTTTGCCAAACTGCCGTGACTTGGCCAGAACTGAGGGATCGGCAACGGGCGCGTCAGGCTTCGTGGTTGAGTTAAAGAAGCGGCCGAAGGCCAGGTAGTCGGCGCCGTCCGCATCCGCACGGGACGCCAGTGCCAGGTCGGCATGGCAGGTCGCACCGATAATGGCATGGTCACCAAGCTGCCGTCTGGCCTGGGCCAGGGAGCCATCGGACTGGCCCAAGTGCACGCCGGCGGCTCCGCAGCGTCGGGCCAGCTCTGGGTCATCGTTGATGATCAGGGGCACCCGGGCGTTGTGACAGAGGGCTGCCAGGTCCTGCGCCTGTTTCAGTCGTTCCGGCTCTGGCGCTTTTTTTTCACGGTATTGTACCAACACAGCCCCGCCTCGAAGGGCCGCTTCAACCGCGACCAACAGCCGGTCTTCCGGTAATAGCTGGCTGTCGGTAATGGCGTAGAGGCCTGGCTTCAGGCCCTTGGCGATGGCCTGGGCACTGAAGGTGCCGGAAGGCGTTAGCTCTGCCATGGAATGCCCCGGTCGGGTACTGGTTGCCCTTTGCCGACTCGCAGTGCATGCCGGATCGCACGGAGGACGTAGTTCTGAGCCTGGTCAATCGCTGCCCCGGCAGAGAGGCCTGATGCCCTGCCAGCGGCGATCGAAGCCGCCAGGGTGCACCCGGTGCCGTGATATTCACCACCAACCCGCTCAATGTAAAAACGGGAAGGTTCTTCGGTCTGGTGGTAGAGGGTGTTGATGATGTCCTCGCCTTCGCCATGCCCCCCCGTGGCCAGTACTGACTGGCAACCAGCGTCTAGCAGGTTGCGGGCGGCTTGCGTCGGGTCTTCGTCCTCGCCCAGCAGAGCCAATTCGATGCTGTTTGGCGTAATCATCTCGGCGTGTCGGAACAGACGCGCCTTCATACGTGCAATCAGTGTTTCGTCGGCGAGGTCGCCGCCGCCGGCGGCCTTGATCACCGGATCGGTAATCAGCGGGATGTCAGGGTGGTTGGCGAGAAAGTCCACCAGCACATCCACCACATCGGCGTTGCCGAGGGCACCGGTTTTAATGGCATGAATGGGGGTGTCTCCGGCCAGGCATTCCAGTTGTTGGCGGACGATGTCCGGATCCGTTGCGGTGGCGTTGTATACGTTACGGGTGTCTTGCACGGTCAGGCAGGACAACACTGGCAGTGGGTGACAGCCCAGGGCGGTCACCGCCTGGATATCGGCCTGGATGCCGGCACCGCC